>NZ_CP047173.1:0-1431583 GCF_009834185.1 Rathayibacter sp. VKM Ac-2760 | reverse complement strand
GAGCGCGCGGTCAGGCGCAGCGTGAGCAGGCCCTTCTCGCCGACGCCGATCATCGCGACCGGGCCGACGACGCCGGGCAGCGGCGCCTCGACGACGGCGCTGCCCTCGTCGAGCACCAGCCACGGCACGACCCCGCGCTCGCGCAGGGTGGCGGCGACGGCGCACGCTGCGGATCCGCGCACCTCCTCGTCGCCGCCGAAGGCGAGCAGGACGTCGCGGGCGGGGACGACGCCGGCGGCCAGCAGGTTCTCCACGGCCTCGAGCACGACGACGAGCGGTCCCTTGTCGTCGAGCGCGCCGCGGCCCCAGACCGCGCCGCCGACGATCTCGCCGCCGAACGGCGGGTGCGTCCAGGCGGCGGGGTCCTCGACCGGCACCACGTCGAGGTGCGCCATCAGGACCAGCGGATCCGCCCCGGAGTCGCGGCCCGGCCAGCGGTAGAGGAGTCCGCGGTCGGTGATGCGCTCGAGCTCGAGGCGCTCGTGCGTCAGCGGGTAGAGCTCGCGCAGCAGCGCGAGCGGCTCGTCGACGGTCTCGAGTTCGGCGGACACCGTGCGCAGGCGGATCAGCCGCGCGAGGCGCTCGGGCAGGCCGGGGCGCGGGGTGATGTCGTGCACGGGGTCCTCGATCCGTCGCGGGGCGTGCGCCCATGGTGGCGCACCGGGGCGGGGGCGGGGCGGACGGGCGGGTCGGTGGCGCTCCGCCTCCTCCGCCCGGCCCTGGGCCCGGCCGCTCGCCTCGCGTGTTTCGATCGTGAGAAATTCCGAAGCGATCTCGCGGCGGGGGTTGCGCCCCGGGCCGGTTCTCGTTGGAATCGCCGGATGACCGACACCACGAACGCCGAGTCCGCCGCCCCCGCGAAGGGCGGAGGATCGCTGAAGAAGGTCATCACCGGCCCGCTCCTCTTCGCCTTCATCGTCGGCGACACGCTTGGCGCCGGCATCTACACGCTGGTCGGGACGATGGCCACCGACGTCGGCGGCGTGATCTGGCTGCCGCTGCTCATCGCGCTCGTCATCGCCCTGCTGACGGCCGGCACCTACGCCGAGCTGATCACCAAGTACCCGCACGCCGGCGGCGCCGCCCGCTACGCCGACCGGGCGTTCGGCAAGCCGTACCTGTCGTTCCTCGTCGGCTTCCTGATGATGGCGTCCGGGATCACGACCGCGGCCTCGCTCGCCAACGCCTTCGCCGGCGACTACCTCGGCGCGCTGCTCGACGTGCCGGCCGCACCGACGGCCGTCGTCTTCATCGCGGTCCTCACGCTGATCAACCTGCGCGGAGTGAAGGAGTCGCTCACCGCGAACCTGGTCGCGTCGGTGATCGAGGTGAGCGGACTGGTGATCGTGATCGTCTGCGCAGCGATCTTCTTCGGTGGCGGCAACGGCGACCCGGGCCGGATCTTCGAGTTCGCGCCCGACGTCGCTCCGCTGCAGGGCGCGTTCGCCGCGTCCATCGTCGCCTTCTTCTCCTTCCTCGGCTTCGAGGCGGCGGCCAACATGGCGGAGGAGGTGCGGAACCCGTCGAAGGTCTACCCGCGGGCGCTCTTCGGCGCACTGATCACCGCCGCCGTCGTCTACCTGCTGATCGCCCTCGGCGCGGTGATCGTGCTGCCGAACGAGGAGCTCGCGGAGTCGACGGGCCCGCTGCTCGACGTGGTCGCGGCGAGCGGAGTGGCGGTGCCGCCGTGGCTGTTCGGCCTGATCGCGCTGATCGCGATCGCGAACGGCGCGCTGCTGTTCATGGTGATGGCGAGCCGGGTCGGCTTCGGGCTGGCGAAGTCGGGGCTGATGCCGAGCGCATTCGGCCGGGTGCTGCCGAACCGCCGCACGCCGTGGGTGTCGATCGTCGTGGTCGGCGGCGCGACCGCCGCGCTGAGCCTGGTCGGCGACGTCGGAACCCTCGCCGAGACGACCGTGCTGCTGCTGCTCCTGGTCTTCATCTCGGCGAACGTCTCGGTGCTGGTGCTGAAGAAGGACCGCGTCGACCACCCGCACTTCTCGGTGCCGCGCGTCGTGCCGGTGCTGGCGATCATCACGAGCGCCGTGCTGCTGACCCAGCAGACCGGCGTGGTCTGGCTGGGCACCGCCGGCTACGTCGTGGTCGGCACGCTGCTCTTCCTGGCGACCCGCCTCGGCAAGAAGAAGCACGCGGAGCAGACCGCGGCGGCCGAGAGCTCGGACGCGGACCGCTCCTGAGCGGACTCCGGCGCCTCGGCGGCGCACGACGTCAGCTGAGACCGCTCGTCATCCACCATCGGCGTTGAGCCGGTGCCTCAGCTGACGTCGTGCCGGCGGTGTGGGACCGTGGGGCATGTCCGTCTCCCTCGCGCCGCTCCCACCCGACGAACTGACGGCGTGGAGGTCCGTCCAACGCAGGACGTACGTCGCTGATCGGATCCGAGCGGGCGACGACGAGGCCGCCGCGGTGCGGAACGCGGACGCGAACGACGAGCGGCTCTTCCCGGGCGGCGACCTCGCGCCGGGCCACGACCTGCTGCGGATCCTCGACGACGGACGCCCGGTCGGGGTGCTCTGGGTCGGCCCGCACCCGCAGGACCTCGAGGGCGTCGCCTACGTCTGGGACGTCGAGGTCGACCCGGCCGAGCGGGGCCGCGGGTTCGGCCGCGCGGCGATGCTGCTGGCGGAGGAGCACGCCCGCTCGCGCGGCTACCGGGCGCTCGCGCTGAACGTCTTCGGCTTCAACACCGCGGCCCGCGGGCTGTACGAGTCGCTCGGCTACGAGCCGACGGCTCTGCAGTTGCGGAAGGAACTCGGCCGGCCGGACATGTGACAGGGCCTGGCGGCGCGGCGAAGCCCCGCTCGGGTCCGGTCGGTGGCGGGTGGCGAGGCAGTGGACGCGAAGGGGGGGCCTCGCCGCGATCGCACGCTCGGCGGATCTCGGGCGTCGAAGCG
Organism: Rathayibacter sp. VKM Ac-2760; assembly: GCF_009834185.1. GTDB lineage: Bacteria > Actinomycetota > Actinomycetes > Actinomycetales > Microbacteriaceae > Rathayibacter. The sequence continues at coordinate 1,428,668 of NZ_CP047173.1, read as the reverse complement.
AGCGGGGGCAGGGTGACCGCCGCACCGCCGCTGTAGGTTGGCAGCCATGCCCGATGACGAGGTCCTCGACGCCCTCCGCGCCTTCGTGCGCGAGCGCGACTGGGCGCAGTTCCACACGCCGGAGAACCTCGCGAAGAGCATCAGCATCGAGTCGGGCGAGCTGCTCGAGTGCTTCCAGTGGGGCGAGGGCGACCTCCCCTCGGCCGTCGACGAGCTCGCGGACGTGCTGACCTACTCTCTCCTGCTCGCCGACCGACTCGGGGTGGACGCGGGCGAGATCGTCCTCGCGAAGCTCGAGAGGACCAGGGCCAAGTACCCGGTGGAGAAGGCTCGCGGGAGAAGCACCAGGCATGACCGGCTTTAGCGTCGAGCGACTCCCGTTCGACTCCGATCGGGTGCGCGTGTGGGGCGCCGCCGACCCGCGGCACCGGAACTGGCCCGTCGTCTACGTGCTCGACAGCGCCTCGGAGGTCTACGTCGGCGAGTCGCTGAACGCCGAGGGGCGACTGCGCCAGCACCTCGACTCGCCGGAGAAGAGCCGGCTGGACCGGGTGCGGGTCGTCCTCGACGACACCTTCAACAAGTCGGCCTGCCTCGACCTCGAATCGTTCCTCCTGCGGATGCTCTCGGGGGAGGGCCGCCTGGCTGTCCTCAATCACAACGCCGGCATCACCGACGCCGACTACTTCGACCGCGCGTCCTACCGCCGGACGTTCGACGAGGTGTTCGAGGTCCTCCGCACCGAGGAGAAGCTCTTCCAGCGGACGCTCCCCGAGATCGTCAACAGCGATCTCTTCAAGCTGTCTCCGTTCAAGGCGCTGAACCACGATCAGGCGATCGCGGTCGAGGACATCCTCGAAGGGCTGTTCACCGACCTCGAGTCCGGCGGTCCCAGCACCGTCGTCGTGCAGGGCGATCCGGGGACCGGGAAGACCGTCGTCGCCATCTACCTGCTGAAGCTGCTGCAGGACATCCGCGAGCACGACCCGGAGGAGCCGCTGGACGGCGACTCGATCTTCAGCGAGTTCTTCACCCCGGGCCACGCGGAGCTGCTGTCGACGCTGCGGGTCGGCCTCGTCGTGCCGCAGCAGTCGCTGCGCGGGTCGATCTCCCGGGTCTTCAGCCTCACCCCGGGACTGTCGAAGGACCTGGTGCTGACGCCCTTCCAGGTCGGCGAGAGCGACGAGCCGTTCGATCTGCTCCTCGTCGACGAAGCGCACCGGCTCAGCCAGCGGGCGAACCAGCCCTCGGGGCCGCTCAACCGCAAGTTCATCGACATCAACGAGCGGCTGTTCGGCGAGGACTCGCTCGAGTACACGCAGCTGGACTGGATCCGCGCGCGGAGCAGGCACACGATCCTGATGCTGGACACCGCGCAGACCGTCCGCCCAGCGGACCTGCCCGCGACGGTCACCCGCGCCGTCCTCGCGGAGGCGTCGGCCGAGGGCCGGGTCTACCCGCTCCGCTCGCAGATGCGCATCGCCGCGGAGAAGGACTACGTCGGCTACGTCCGCGCCGCGCTGTCCGATGATCCGCCGTCGGCGCGCGAGGACTTCGGCGAGTACGACCTGCGCTTCTTCGACGATCCGGGCGAGCTGCGCCGCTCGATCGTCGAGCGCGACCGGGAGCACGGCCTCTCACGACTGGTCGCGGGCTACGCGTGGAAGTGGGTCACGAAGACGGACAGGAGCGCCTTCGACATCGTGATCGGCGACGAGTCGCTCCGCTGGAATCAGACGCAGCGCGACTGGATCAACTCCCCCGGCGCGATCGACGAGGTCGGCTCGATCCACACGGTGCAGGGCTACGACCTCAACTACGCGGGCGTCATCATCGGCCGCGATCTGCGCTTCGACACCGCCTCGGGACGCGTCGTCTTCGACCGCTCGCACTACTTCGACAAGAAGGGGCGCGAGAACAACCCGAAGCTCGGCATCACCTACAGCGACGAGGACCTGCTCGCGTACGTCCGCAACATCTACACGGTGCTGCTCACGCGCGGCATCAGGGGGACGTACGTGCACGTCTGCGACGAGGCGCTCCGCGAGCACCTGGCGCGCTACTTCTGAGGGGGCGCGAGAAGTCGCCGACGTTCGGAAGAGGGAGGACGCAGCGGGGAGCCGCACAGACGTATCGCCCCTGACCGGCACCGACGCGCGCGTCGGCCTGAACGACCCGTCAGCGGCCCGTCAGGGCAGGAGCTCGATCATGCCCGGGCGGGCCTTCATCGCGTGAATGACGAGTTCGTGGCCGCTGTCGAAGATCAGGACGACCGTCTCGAGGAGCCGACCGCGGGTATCGAAGCCCAGGCGGAGCTGACGCGCCGGAGAGTCGTCGTCGAGTTCCTCGACCCAGAGCGCCAGGTCTGCGGCGTGGACGGCGTCGTCCGCCGAGATCCCGTGCTTGAGCGCCGAAGGGTGGACCTTCACGCCGCCGACGCGGCGAGCGCCTCGCGGACGACCTCGGAGCGCGTCTTGTGCTCCCGGGCGGCGCGCTCGTCGAGTGCGGCGAGCTCGTCCAGGGTGAGCCGAACGGCGACGACCTGCGAGGGGAGAGCGCCTCTACCGGGGCGTCCTCGGCCTCTCGCCTTGAGGGCATCGATGTCGTAGCCGCGCTCCGCCTCCGCCGCCCACTCTGCGATCTGCTCCTCCGTCACCGGCCGGCCGTCGATCGTCTCCCCGTCGCTCATGACGATTATCGTAATACGGAACTCGATTCCGAGCGATCGGAGTGTTGGACGAGACCGACGGCGCGCGCGGGCCGCGCAGAACGTCGGCTGAGAGCGGTCGCCGTCCGCCATCGTGGCTGAGGTCGGCTCCGGGCTGATGTTGCGCGGCGGGCTGTGCGAGCGGGCGGCGTGACCGCGTCGCTCGCGCCCTTCCCGTCCGCGGACTTGTCGCCTGGCTCACCGAGACGGAGCTTCACACCTATGCCGCCCTTCACCGCGACCGCGTCGGGAAGCATCTGCCACACGATCAGCGTGCAGAGCATCACCCGTGCACGCGGGACCGACGCCGGTCAGGCGCGGGACCCCCGGGCAGCGAGGAATCGAGCCACCCTGTCGGAGCGGACGGTATCGGTCGGCACCGAGCGGTTCTCCAAGGCGGCCGAGGCACGCGTCGATCGCTCTGCGGCACGGCGGAGAGCCTCGGCGGTCACGTCTTTGCGCTTCATGGAGCCTCCTCCGGCTGATCGGTCGCCCTCCGACCGTGACGACCTGCACCTCGCTGTGCGATGGGCAGCGAACGGGGTGCGTCCTCGGCGGTCAGGGGGCGGAGAACGTGACGGAGATGCCGTCGCTGGGGACAGTGTCGGCGGCGAGCGTCGCCGCGGCGCGGTCGGCGTCGCTCGTCAGGGTCACGTCGAGGTGGTCGGAGTCGGCGCGGAAGCCCGCGGCGGGGACGGCGGCCGAGATCGCGGTCCAGAGGCGCTCCGCGTCGTCGAGCCACGGGCCCGGGGAGCCGGTGACGAGCTGCGCGCGGTCGGCGCTCTGGACGCTGATGTGCAGGGGTGGGGCGTCGGGGAGCAGCGCGGGCGCGTCGCGGGCGAGTGCGAAGGCGTCCGCGGCGGACGTCCCCTCCGCCAGGAAGAGGCTCAGTCCGCTGACGCGGTCCTCGCTGTCGTCGGCGGCGAGGGCGAGGGACGAGACCCGCGAGTCGTCCCGGAGCGCGAGCGCGGCCGCGATCCGGCCGGACGTAAGGGCGTCGTCGCCGGAGACGGGCAGGGTGAGGTCCTCGGCGTCGAGGAGGATCCGCACGTCGCCCGTCGGACGCTTCGCGGCGAAGGTGGCCAACCGGGCGGCGAGGGACGTCAGGTCGGCATCGGACAGGTCCTCGCGGGCCACGACCTCGGCGCTCACTCCGCCGCTGAACGGCCTGTCGTCGACGCTCGCGAGCTCCACATCGGCGACCGACTCGTCGCTGCCGAAGGTCCGCGCGAAGTCCGCGCGGAAGGAGTCGCCGCTGCAGCCGGCCAGCAGGAGCACCGCGGTCAGCGCCAGCGCGGCGCCGCCGAGCGCGCGCGTCCGACCCTGCCTCATCCGGTCAGCGTACGTCCGGACCGCGGGGCCCGCGGGGAGTGGACGGATCGCCCTTCCCGTGCTCGACAAGCCTGAGGCGTGCTCGATCCGTCGCGAACGGTCGTCCGCCGGCCGTCGAGGCGGCCGTCCGCGACGGATCGGCGGTCAGCTCGTCGAGGGGACGGCGGTGGGATCGCCGGTGAGGCCGGTGGGAGCGGCGGGCTCGGCGGCCGACGCCACTCCCCGGCCGAACGCCTGGCCCTGCAGGATCGCGCCGAGGTCGACGCCGGTCGCGGACTTCACGCTGTCGAAGGTGGCCGCGAGGCTCGCCGCCTGCTCCCGGGCGATGTGGGTGCCGGCGGTGTCGCCGCCGATCAGGGTGACGGTGCCGACGTTCTGGTAGCCCTTCGCGAACTCCGCCATGAGGGAGGGGAGCTGTCCGATGAGCTCGCGGCCCAGGATCGCCTCCTGGTTCTCGCGGAGGGCCTCCGCCTCGGCCTGGATCGCGGCCGCGCTCGCCTCACCCTTAGCGCGGATGGCCTCCGCCTCGGCCGCGGCGTTCGCGCGCAGGGCCTCGGCCTCGGCGCCGGCCTTGGCCCGCAGGGCGTGGGCCTCCGCCTCGGCGCGGGCGCTCAGAGCCGCCGCCTCGGCCGCGGCGGACGCCTGACGGGCCTCGGCCTGGCGCTGGACGGCGTAGGCCTCGGCGTCGGACACCTGCTGCGCGACCTGGCGATCCGTCGAGGCCTTCTTCTCGCGCCCGTAGGCGTCGGCGTCGGCCTCGGTCTGGCGGCGGTACTTCTCGGCGTCGGCGACGCGCTTGACGTCGGCGTCGAGCTCGGCCTGCCGGTTCTCGGCGCGCTGGACGAGGACGGCCTGCTCGCGCTCGGCGCGGGCGAGGTTCTCGGCCTGCTCGGCCTCGGCGTTGGCGCGGCCGACCTCGGACTTCGAGGCGGCGGTGTTCTTGTCGAAGGCGGTCTGCTCGATCAGGTTCGCCTCGTCGGTGGCGAGCTGACGGGCCTTGACCTCGCGGGCCGCGTTGATCCGGGCGACGTCGGCCTCGCGGCGGACGCGCTCGATCTCCTGCGCGCCGAGCGCCTCGATGTAGCCGTTGCGGTCGGTGACGCCCTGGATGGCGAAGGAGTCGAGGACGAGCCCCTGGGCGAGCAGGTCGCCCTTGATGCCCTCGGCGATCTCGTCACCGAGCTTCTGGCGGTCCTGCATGACCTCCTCGACGCTGAGCTTCGCGACGACGCCGCGCAGCGCGCCCTCGAGCTGCTCGGTCGTGAAGACGTCGATCGACTGGTCCTGAGAGGCGAACCGCTCGGCGGCGGCGCGCACCTGGTCGGGCGTGGAGCCGATCTTGACGAGGGCGACGCCCGCGAGGTGGATCGTGACGCCGTTCTTGGTCTGCGCGACCGGCTCCATCTTGATCTGCCGCGACCGCAGCGAGATGCGGTCGGAGCGCTGGGTCAGCTTGTTGACGAAGGCGCCGCCGCCGGTGATGACGGTCATGTTCGAGGTCAGGCCGTCGTCGCCCTTCTGCTTCTTTCCGACGATCACGATGGCCTCGTCGGCCTGCGGGACCTGGTACCAGGCCCGGAAGATGAAGAAGCCGATGATGGCGAGCAGCAGCACGACGCCGACGACGATGCCGGCGCCGACGACCCAGAGCAGATCAGAATTCATGGACGAGAGACCCCCTTCTCGGAACCCGCGGGAGGCGGGTTTCTGAGCGATGTACAGGTTCATCGTGGCATGCCGGGAGGAGTCGGGCGTCGGCCGGGCGGGGGATGCAGCGGCCCTGCGCGAGACGCGCGGCGCTGCCGGAACGACACAGCCGGAACAGCGGCGGGCGACAGCCGGGCGAGGATCCTCAGGGCGAGGAGGAGAAGTGCTGGGGTACCTGGACTCGAACCAAGAACAACTGAACCAGAATCAGTCGTGTTGCCAATTACACCATACCCCAATGGTCATCCGGCGGTGAGGCCGGGACCAGATGGCGATCGGGGGTGAACCCGGCGCCGAGAGACGACAGTACCCTACGGACGGACGTCGCTCAAATCGACCGGCCCGGGCTACGGACGGACGTCGCTCAGATCGGCGGCCCGGGTGTCGATGGCGGGGGCCTCCGACTCGGGCGCGGCCTCGCCGAGGCGGGCGCGGACGAGGTCGCGGTTGATCGCCGAGGCGACCTGCGCGCCGGAGCCGGCGGCGACGATCAGCTGCTGCGGTCCGGGGGCGGTGACCTCGCCGGCGCCGTAGAGGCCGGGGACGGAGGTGCGGCCGCCCGCGTCGACGCGGAGGAAGCCGTCGGCGTCCACGTCGGGGCCGGCCGGGTCGAGGTAGTCGAGGACGGGCACCCAGACCGGGCGGACGAAGGCGCCGGTGCGCGGGATGACGTCGCCGTCGGCGAGGGCGACTCCGGTCATCACGGCGCGCTCCCCCGCGAGGTCGGCGACGGGGCGGCGCTCGACGCGGATGCCGATCGAGCCGAGCAGCGACTCGTCGGCGTCGCTGACGACTCCGACGCCGTTGGTGAAGACGATGAGGTCGGTCGACCACTGCGAGAGCAGCATGGCGCGCTCGGCGAGGTCGGCGGTCTCGCCGATCAGCGCGAGCGGCTCGCCGGCCTTCTCGTAGCCGTCGCACTCCATGCAGCTGTGCACGGCGGTGCCGTAGTAGGCGCGGAGGCTCGGCAGCGTCGGCAGGCGCTCGGAGAGGCCGCCGGCGACGACGACGGCGGTCGCGAGCACCGAGCGGTCGGCCGAGCCGCGGACGCCCTTCGCGGTGACGACGAACTCGCCGCCGGAGCGCTCGACGGAGGTGACCATCGCGTTGTGCACCTCGGCCTCGTCGTACTGCTCCAGCTCGGCGCGGCCGAGGCGGCGCAGCTCGAGCGGCGAGACGCCGTCGCGGGTGAGGAAGCCGTGCGAGTGCAGGGTCGCCGCGTTGCGCGGCCGGTTGCTGTCGAGCAGCAGCACGCTGCGGCGCGCACGAACGAGATTCAGCCCGGCGGACAGGCCCGCGGGACCGGCTCCGATGATGACGACGTCGTAGTGGCCGCCCTGCACCTCCGCCACGATCAGCTCCGGGTGTCGGCGAGGCGGGCGAGGCGGGCGATCGACTCGGACTTGCCGAGGATCTCCATCGACTCGAACAGCGGCGGCGAGACGCGGCGGCCCGAGATCGCGGTGCGCAACGGCCCGTAGGCGATGCGGGGCTTGAGGCCCAGGCCCTCGATCAGGGCGCCGGCGAGCGCCTCCTGGATCGAAGCGGTCAGCCACTCCCCCTCGGGCACGAGCTCGAGGGCGCCGATCGATGCGGCGAGGACCTCGCCGGCGTTCGCGGGCAGGCCCTTCAGCGCGTCCTCGTCGTAGGAGAGGGCGTCGGCGGTGGTGAAGAGGAAGCCGAGCATGCCGGGCGCCTCGCCGAGCAGGCCGATCCGCTCCTGGACGAGCGGGGCGGCGGCGTCGAGGACGGCGCGCTGGTCGGCGGTCGGCCGGCCCTCGAGAACGCCGGCGGCGATCAGGTAGGGGATGGTGCGCTCGGTGAAGTCGTCGACCGCGAGCAGGCGGATGTGGTCGCCGTTGATCGACTCGGCCTTCTTGAGGTCGAAGCGGGCCGGGTTGGGGTTCACGTCGGCGACGTCGAAGGCGGCGATCATCTCGTCGATCGAGAAGACGTCGCGGTCGTGGGTGAGCGACCAGCCGAGCAGGGCGAGGTAGTTGACCAGGCCCTCGGGGATGAAGCCGCGGTCGCGGTGGTGGAAGAGGTTGGCCGAGGGGTCGCGCTTGGAGAGCTTCTTGTTGCCCTCCCCCATCACGTAGGGGAGGTGACCGAAGCGCGGGACGAACGTCGTCACTCCGATGTCGATCAGCGCGTGGTACAGCGCGATCTGGCGCGCGGTGGAGGGCAGGATGTCCTCGCCGCGGAGGACGTGGGTGATCTGCATGAGCGCGTCGTCGACCGGGTTCACCAGCGTGTAGAGCGGCTGGCCGTTGGGGCGGACGACGACGAAGTCGCTGAACGAGCCGGCCGGGAAGGTGATCTCGCCGCGGACGAGGTCGTCGAAGGAGAGGTCGGCGTCCGGGACGCGCAGGCGCAGCGCGGGGCTGCGGCCCTCGGCGCGGAAGGCGGCGCGCTGCTCCTCGGTGAGGTCGCGGTCGTGGTTGTCGTAGCCGTGCTGCTTGGCGCGGCCGGCCGCCTCGTTGCGGGCGTCGATCTCCTCCGCGTTCGAGTAGCTCTCGTAGAGGTGGCCGGAGGCGAGCAGGCGCTGGATGACGTCGGTGTAGACGTCGCTGCGCTCGGACTGGCGGTACGGGCCGTGCGGGCCGCCGACTCCGACGCCCTCGTCCCAGTCGAGCTTCAGCCACTGCAGCGCGTCGATGAGCTGCTCGTAGCTCTCCTCGCTGTCGCGGGCCGCGTCGGTGTCCTCGATCCGGAAGACGAAGGTGCCTCCGGTGTGCCGCGCGTAGGCCCAGTTGAACAGGGCGGTGCGGATGAGGCCGACGTGCGGCGTCCCGGTCGGGGACGGGCAGAAGCGGACGCGGACGTCGCTCCCGGTCGCGGTGGTGAACGGGTGCGCGTCGTGGGCGCGATCGGAGGGCGGGGTGAGCTCAGACATACGCGGCGATTCTAGCGGCGGGGCGGGGATCGGGGGCGGACTGGACAGCGAGGGGGCGGGAGGGGGATGGGGCGGGGTCGGAGTGGTGGGCGGGGCGGGGGGGGTCTGCGGGGCGGAGGTGGCGCGGGCCGAGGTCGGGCTCGCGGAAACCGGTTCGGCTCGCGGGAAACGGGCGATTCGGCGAGCCGGACGTCAATCTGCGAGCCGGAGGTGACGCGGGCCGAGGCTCGGCTCGTGGAAACCGGTCCGGCTCGCGGGAATCAGGCGATTCGGCGAGCCGGACGTCAATCTGCGAGCCGGAGGTGACGCGGACCGAGGTTCGGCTCGCGGAAACCCGTTCGGCTCGCGGGAATCAGGTGATTCAGCGAGCCGGACGTCATTCTGCGAGCCCGAGGTGACGCGGGTCGCGGTTCGGCTCGCGGAAACCGGTCCGGCTCGCGGGAAATGGGCGATTCAGCGAGCCGGACGCGAATCTGCGAGCCGGAGGTGACTCGGACCGAGATTCGGCTCGCGGAAACCGGTCCGGCTCGCGGGAATCGGGCGATTCGGCGAGCCGGACGTCATTCTGCGAGCCGGAGGTGCCACGGGTCGAGGCTCGGCTCGCGGAAATCCGTTCGGCTCGCGGGAAACGGGCGATTCAGCGAGCCGGACGCGAATCTGCGAGCCGGAGGTGACGAGGACCGAGGTTCGGCTCGCGGAAACCCGTTCGGCTCGCCGGATTCAGACGATTCAGCGAGCCGGACGCGAATCTGCGAGCCGGAGGTGACGCGGGCCGAGGTTCGGCTCGCGGAAACCGGTTCGGCTCGCGGGAATCAGGCGATTCGGCGAGCCGGACGTCATTCTGCGAGCCGGAGGTGCCACGGGTCGAGGCTCGGCTCGCGGAAACAGGCTCGGCTCGCGGGAAACGGGAGATTCAGCGAGCCGGACGCGGATCTGCGAGCCGGAGGTGGTTCGACGTGCCGGAGGCGGGTGCGCTCGGGGTGCCTAGCGCGAAGCAGTGCTCCGAGTCAACGGACTTCTAGAACGAGAGGAGCAGTGGTGGCCTGTGGGCACCGCTTCTCCCGGGGCCGCTCGACGACGAGCGCGTCGCAACCCGCCGCTCCGGACCTGGGCGCCAGCATGCCCGGAAGGGGTACCGATGAGCACGGTCGTTCTCGCCACCGCCACTGCACTCCCCGCCCCCGTGCCGCCCGCCCCTGTGCCGCCCGCCTCCGTGCCGCCCGCGCTCCCCCCGGCGGCCGGATCGCCGCGCGAGGAGAAGGACGCGCGCACGCTCTCGCTGTTCCAGGCGGCGGCCGGCGCCGACGACGCCGAGGGCGCGCGGATCCGCGAGCGCATCGTGCTCGACCACCTCGGCCTGGCCGAGGCGATGGCGAACCGGGTCTCCCGCGGCGGCGGCGATCGCGCGGATCTCCGGCAGGTCGCCTACGTCGGTCTCGTGAAGGCGGCCCGGCGGTTCAGCCCGGAGCGCGGCGACAGCTTCGCCGCGTTCGCGGTGCCCACGATCACGGGTGAGCTGAAGCGCCATCTCCGCGATCTGGGCTGGATGATCCGGCCGCCCCGCGGGGTGCAGGAGCTGCACCGGCGCTCGGCGGTCGTCGCCGACGAGCTGGCGCAGGAGCTCGGCCGTCATCCGTCCGATCGCGAGATCGCGCGGCGGCTCGGCGTCGACCCGGCCGAGGTCGCGGACGCGCGCTCGGCGGGGCACCCGCTCTCGCTCGACGAGTCGGTCGGCGAGACCGGCGTCCGCCTGGGCGAGACGCTCGGCGGAGACGACGCGGACCTCGCCGCGATCGACCGCCGGCACGGTCTGGCCGAGGCGCTCGCGGAGCTGGAGGCCGGCCAGCGCGAGCTGCTCCGGATGCGCTTCGTCGAGGAGATGACGCAGCAGCAGATCGCCGACGCGCTCGGGACCACGCAGATGCAGGTCTCGCGGCTGCAGCGCCGGATCCTCGCGCAGCTCGCCGACCGCCTCGGCGCCCCCTCGCGCAGCCATCAGCCCAGGGCGGCCCGCGCGCGGGTCGCGACCGTCACGCCCGTCCGCCCGGCAGCGCGGCTGCGGACCGCCTGAGGTGCGCCTCGGCGCGCGAGGGCAGAGCGGCGAGCGCGTCGAGCACGTGCTCGGTCTGCACCGCGAGCAGCGCGGGGTCCGGCTCGGAGGAGAAGACGTCGCCGCGGCGGAGCGACGCGTCGGTCAGCACGACGTGCGGTCCGCTCACCGGCGGGCCCCAGGCCTCGGGCGGCGCCGGTCCGAAGATCACCACCGACGGGATGCCGTAGGCCGAGGCGAGGTGCGCGGCTCCGGTGTCGACGGTGACGAGGACCTCGGAGGCTGCGACGACCGCCGCGAACCCGGTCAGGTCGATCGTGCCGGCGAGCACCTCGCCGGTGCCGGCCAGCTCGGCGACGCGGCGGGCGCGGTCGGCCTCGTTCGCACCCCCGGTGTAGACGACGCGGTGGCCCTCGGCGGCGAGCGAGCGGGCGACGGCGGCGAAGCGCTCCTCCGGCCACTCGCGCGAGCCGTAGAAGGCGCCGATGTGCACGATCGCGGCGCCGGCGACCGGAGCCGGCGCGTCCGGGACGGCGATGGCCACGTCCTCCGGGTCGGCGTCGAGGCCGATGGAGTTGACCAGGCGGGCCCAGCGGGCGCGCTCGAGCTCCCCGTCGATCCAGAGCGGGCGCGGGTCGTCGTGGCTCGCATCCGGGTCGAGGGCGGGGACGCGGAAATCGAGCCGGCGCTGCGGCTCCAGCGCGATCAGGGCGTCGCGCGACTCCGGGCCGTTGCCGTGCAGGTTGACGGCCAGCTCGATCCGGCCCGGATCGACCGGCAGCGGGTCGTCGAGACCGCGGAGGGTCGGGACGAGCGCGTCGAGGCCGTCGACGAGGTCGACGATCGGCTCGAGCCAGGGCGTGGTCGCGAGGATCAGCCGGTGCTCGGGGAACCCGCGGCGCAGGGCCTTGAGCGCGGGGACGGCCACGAGGAGGTCGCCGAGCTTGAGGGCTCGCAGGGCGAGGATCTCCGGGGTGCCGTCGGGGGCGGTGAGAGCGCGCACGGCGCCTCCTTCCTGTCGGAGGTCCCGTACCCCGCTCCGAGCGGCTCAGACGCGGGATCCTCAGACGCGGGATCCTCGGACGCGGGATCCTCAGGCGCGCGGATCCCCGGACCCGCGGAGACCCCGGACCCGCGCAGACGCGGACGGCGACCGACGCGCCCGAGCGGACGACTTCTCCTCCCCCGCGTTTGGAACCCGGACGAGGGGGGTACGAGGAGAAGGTGAACGACTCGATCCAGCAGGGCTCCGCGCACCGCACCGCCGAGGACGCGCCCGTCGCGTCCGTCGCGGGCGCGCCGCGGCTGCGCGGCATCCTCTTCGACCGCGACGCCACGCTCGTCGTCGACGTGCCCTACAACGGCGACCCGGCGCGGGTCGAGCCGATGCCGACCGCCCTCGACGCGGTGGACCGGGCCCGCCAGTCGGGGCTCGCCGTCGGCGTCGTCACCAACCAGTCCGGCATCGCCCGCGGCATCATCGACCGCGAGCAGGCCGACGCGGTGAACCGCCGCGTGGACGAGCTCTTCGGCGGCTTCGACACCTGGCAGCTGTGCCCGCACGGGCAGGAGGACGGCTGCGCCTGCCGCAAGCCCGCTCCGGGCATGGTGCTCCAGGCGGCCCGGGCTCTGGATCTGCCCGCCGAGTCGCTCGCTGTGATCGGCGACATCGGCGCCGATGTGGGGGCCGCGGCCGCCGCCGGCGCGCGAGGCGTCCTCGTGCCGACCCCGATCACCCGCACGGAGGAGGTGACCGCCGCACCGCTGCGCGCGGCGACGCTCCTCGAGGCCGTGGAGCTGCTGCTCGCGATGCAGCCCGACGAGGACGAGGCGTGACCCGGCGGGTGCTGGTCGCCCGGCTGGACAGCGCGGGCGACGTGCTGCTCTGCGGGCCGGCCGTGCGGGCGATCGCCGCGGATGCCGAGGTGCTGCTGCTCGCCGGGCCGCAGGGGGCGCCCGCCGCGGCGCTGCTGCCGGGGCCGACGTCGGTGCGCACCTGGTCCTGCCCGTGGATCGGCGACGCCTCGCGGCCGGTGGACGCCGCCCTGGTGGCGGAGCTGCGCGCGATCGTCGAGGAGTTCGCTCCGGACGAGGCCGTGATCCTCACCTCCTTCCACCAGTCGCCGCTGCCGCTCGCGCTGCTGCTGCGCCTGGCCGGTGTCGCCCGGATCTCGGGCGCCTCGGTCGACTTCGCCGGTGCCCTGCTCGACGTGCGGCTGGTGCCCGGCGAGACCCTCGACGAGGACCAGCCCGAGCCGGAGCGCGCCCTCGCGATCGCGGCGGCCGCGGGCTTCGCGCTGCCGAAGGGCGACGACGGGCTGCTGCGGGTGCGCCGCGAGGGCGTGCTGCCCGCCGCGCTCGAGGGGGTCGGCCCGTACGTGGTCGTGCACCCCGGTGCCGCCGTTCCCGCGCGGGCCTGGCCGGCCGAGAACGCGGCGCGTGCCGTGGAGCTGCTCGCCGACTCCGGAGTCGCGGTCGCCGTCACCGGCGGGCCCGGCGAGCGAGTGCTCACCGCGCAGGTCGCGGGCAGCCGCGGCATCGACCTCGGCGGCGCCACCGACTTCGCCGGCGCGGCCGAGGTGCTCGCGCGCGCCGAGGTCGTGATCAGCGGCAACACCGGCCCGGCCCACCTCGCGGCGGCCGTCGGCACCCCGGTCGTCAGCCTGTTCGCACCGGTCGTCCCGGCGATCCGCTGGGCGCCCTACGGCGTGCCGGTCGAGCTGCTCGGCGATCAGGGCGCGGCCTGCGCCGGCTCGCGCGCGCGGGTCTGCCCGGTGCCCGGTCACCCCTGCCTCGCGGGGGTGAGCGCCGAGGAGGCGGTGGCCGCCGCGCACCGGCTCCGCGCGCTCCCGCGCCGCGCCACGACGACAGCCACGACGACCCCCACCACCACACCCTCGGAGGCACTCGCATGAGGATCCTGCTCTGGCACGTGCACGGCGGCTGGGCGGACGCGTTCGTCCGCGGCGACCACGAGTACCTGCTCCCCACCACTCCGGCCCGCGACGGCTGGGGCCTCGGCACCGGCGGCCGCGACTGGCCGAACACGATCGAGATCGCCCCGGAGGAGCTGCGCGACGCCGACGTCGACGTCGTCCTCCTCCAGCGTCCGGACGAGCTCGCCGAGGCGGAGCGGCTGCTCGGCCGGCGGCTCGGCCGCGAGATCCCCGCGGTCTACGTCGAGCACAACACGCCCCGCGGCGACGTGCCCGACAACCGCCACCCGCTCGCCGACCGCGACGACCTCCTGCTCGTGCACGTGACGCACTTCAACGCGCTGATGTGGGATACCGGATCGACGCGCACCACGGTGATCGAGCACGGGATCAACGACCCCGGACCGCTCTACACCGGCGAGCTGGCGCGCTTCGGCGTCGTCATCAACGAGCCGGTGCGCCGTCAGCGGGTGACCGGCACCGATCTGCTGCCGCGCTTCGCCGCGGTCGCGCCGCTCGACGTCTTCGGGATGAAGACCGAGGGGCTCGTCGGCACGCCCGGGCTGCCCGCCGACCGGCTCGAGGTGCTCGGCGATGTGAAGACCGGCGCGATGCACGCCGAGCTCGCCCGCCGCCGCGTCTACCTGCACCCGTTCCGCTGGACCTCGCTCGGGCTCGCGCTGCTCGAGGCGATGCACCTGGGGATGCCGGTCGTCGCGCTCGAGACGACCGAGGCCGGCCGCGCCGTGCCGCCCGAGGCCGGCGCGATCTCGAACGACCTGGACGCACTCGCCGCCGCGGCCCGCGCGCTGATCGAGGATCCGGAGCGGGCCGCGATCGCCGGCGCGGTCGCCCGTGAGGCCGCGCTCGCGCGCTACAGCCTCGGCCGGTTCCACCGCGACTGGGACGGGGTGCTCGGCGACCTCGCCGCCGCCCCGCGCACCCTGTCCACCGCCGGAACCCGCGAAGGGAGCACCCTGTGACCTCGACCCGACCCCTCTCGATCGCGATGGTCTCCGAGCACGCCAGCCCGCTGGCGACGCTCGGCGGCGTCGACGCCGGCGGCCAGAACGTGCACGTCGCCGCGCTCGCCGACGCGCTCGCGCGCCGCGGCCACCGCGTCACCGTCTACACCCGGCGCGACGACGCGTCCCTCCCCCGGCGCGTGCCCTTCACCTCCGGCGTCGAGGTCGTGCACATCGACGCCGGGCCGGCCGCCAAGGTCTCGAAGGACGAGCTGCTGCCGTTCATGGGCGACTTCGCCGTCGATCTCGCGAACGACTGGCTCGACTCCCGCCCCGACCTGGTGCACAGCCACTTCTGGATGTCCGGGGTCGCCGCCCTCGACGCCTCCGAGCGGGTCGAGCGCGCCACCGGGCGCCGCGTGCCCGTCTTCCACACCTTCCACGCGCTCGGCGTGGTGAAGCGCCGCCAGCAGGGCGCGCTCGACACCAGCCCCGAGGAGCGCGCCTGGCTCGAGCCCGGCGTCGGCCAGCGGGCGGACGGCGTCGTCGCCACCTGCTCCGACGAGGCCTTCGAGCTCAAGGGCCTGGGCGTGCCGACCGCGAGCATCTCGGTGGTGCCCTGCGGGGTCGACCTCGAGCGGTTCACGCCCGACGGACCCGTCGCCGAGCGCTCCGGGCGGGTGCGCCTGATGAGCATCGGCCGCCTCGTGCCGCGCAAGGGCATGGGCCACGCCATCGAGGCGCTCGCCCGCCTGGTCGCCGACGGCTGCGACGCCGAGCTGGTGATCGTCGGCGGCTCCGGCTCGGGCGACGCGCTCGCCGCCGACCCGGAGTATCAGCGCCTGCACAGCGTCGCCGAGGGCCTCGGCGTCGCCGATCGCGTCGACTTCGCCGGCCAGCTCTCGCAGACCGAGATGCCGGCGATGCTCCGATCGGCGGACATCGTGATCTGCGCGCCCTGGTACGAGCCGTTCGGCATCACCCCGCTGGAGGCGATGGCCTGCGGCGTGCCGGTGGTCGCCTCCTCGGTCGGCGGGCTGATCGACACGGTCGTCGAGGACGTCACCGGCGTGCACGTGCCGCCGCGCGACCCCGAGGCCCTCGCCGAGGCGCTCGCCGCGCTGATCGCCGACCCCGAGCGCGCCCGTGCCTACGGGGCCGCCGGCCGCGCCCGCGTCGAGGCGCGCTACTCCTGGGACCGCGTCGCCGCGGACACGGAGCGCGCCTACCTGACCACCCTCGCCGGACTCGGCGACGGCGAGGCCGCCATGAGCGGCACCGCCCGCACTCCCCTCTCCTCCACCCCCCGGAAGGCGGCCCCGCGCAGATGAGCATCGACACCGTTCTGGACACCCCGACCGACACCCCGACGGACGCCGCCCGGCGCCTCGTCGACGACCACATCGCCCGCGCGCTCGACGTCGTCGCGCAGCTGGAGCGGCACTCCGACCGGATCGTCGCCTGGGGCGTCGAGCTGGCCGACCGGCTGCACTCCGGCGCGCGGCTGCTCGCGGCCGGCAACGGCGGCTCGGCGGCGGAGGCGCAGCACCTCACTGCCGAGCTGGTCGGCCGCTTCGACGGCGACCGCGTGCCGTTCTCGGCGATCTCGCTGCACTCCGAGACCTCCAGCCTCACCGCCATCGGCAACGACTACGGCTTCGACCACGTGTTCTCCCGCCAGGTCACCGCGCACGCCCGCGCCGGCGACGTCGTCGTGCTGCTCTCGACCAGCGGCCGCAGCGCCAACCTGCTGCACGCGGCCGAGGCGGCGCGCGCAGCCGGAGCCCGCTCCTGGGCGCTGACCGGCGACGGGCCGAACCCGCTGACCGAGGCCTGCGACGAGTCGATCGCTCTCGAGGGCCACGGCTCGAACGTGCAGGAGGCGCAGCTCGTGCTGGTGCACGCGCTCTGCCGGGCGTTCGAGCACCGGATCCGCGTGCGGACGGGGGCGGCCGCGTGAGCCGCCTGCGGATCGCCGTGGTCGGCGACGTGATGCTCGACGTCGACCTCTCCGGCCCGGCCGAGCGGCTGAGCCCCGACGCGCCCGTGCCCGTGGTCGACGTGTCGACCCGCGGGGTCCGGGCCGGCGGCGCCGGGCTCGTGGCGCGGATGCTCGCGCGCGACGGCCACGACGTCGTGCTGGTGACGGCGCTCGCCGACGCCGCGGACCCGGATGCCGCCGAGCTGCTGGTCGCGCTCGACGGCGTGCGGGTGGTCGCCGGTCCGTCCGGCGCTCCGACGCCGGTGAAGACGCGGGTCGCGGCCTCCGGCCAGGCCGTCGTCCGCTTCGACCGCGGCTGCGAGCGACCGCCGGTGCCGAGCGTGACCCTGGAGATGCTCGCCGCGCTCGACGAGGTGGACGCGGTCGTCGTGGCGGACTACGGCCGCCGGCTGACCGAGGACGCCTCGCTGCGGGCCGCCCTCGACGCGCTCTCGGTGCCGCTGGTCTGGGATCCGCACCCGCGCGGCTCGGCGCCCGTCGCCGGGACGACCCTCGCGACGCCGAACCTCGGCGAGGCCACCGGCTTCTCCGGCGCGAGTGGCCGCGGCGTCACCCTCGCCGAGACCGCCGCGACGACGCTGCTCGAGCGCTGGGGCTGCGGCGCGGTCGCCGTGACGATGGGCTCCGGCGGTGCGCTGGTCCGCTCGCGCGGCGCCGGCGTTCCGGTCGTGCATCCTGCCGCCCCCGTGCCGCCGACGGACCCGTGCGGGGCGGGCGACCTTCGCCGCCTCCGCCGCCGTCGCACTCGCGGGCGGGGCCACTGCGTCCGAGGCGGTCGGCGCGGCCGTCGCCGCGGCCGGTGCCTAT
The DNA here is from genome assembly GCF_009834185.1 of Rathayibacter sp. VKM Ac-2760. Lineage (GTDB taxonomy): Bacteria > Actinomycetota > Actinomycetes > Actinomycetales > Microbacteriaceae > Rathayibacter. Next base: position 1,411,266 of record NZ_CP047173.1, on the reverse strand, counting down.
CTGCTCGCGGGCGGTCGCGCCTCCCTCGCCGTGCCCGCCGACACCGCCGCCCTGCACGGGGCCTCGGGGGTGGACGCGCTGCGCGTCGCCGAGGCCGTCCGCGGCGCCGGCGGCACCGTGGTCGCGACCGGCGGCTGCTTCGACCTGCTGCACGCCGGGCACGCCCGCACCCTCTCGGCCGCCCGGGCGCTCGGCGACTGCCTGATCGTCTGCCTCAACTCGGACGACTCCGTCCGTCGCCTGAAGGGACCGGCGCGGCCGATCATCCCCGAGGACGACCGGGTCGACCTGCTGCTCGCGCTCGAGTGCGTCGACGCCGTGCTCGTCTTCGGCGAGGACACCCCGGACGAGGCACTGCGCCGCATCCGCCCGGACGTCTGGGTCAAGGGCGGCGACTACTCCGCCGAATCGCTGCCCGAGACCGCGACGGTCGCCGAGTGGGGCGGCCGCGTCCTGACGGTGCCGTACCACGCGGGCCGCTCGACCACCCATCTCGCCGCCGCGCTCGCGCGCGTCGGCTGACCGCGTCGGCTCCGGCCGACCACCACCCACCGCGCCCGCTCGCCGGCGCCGAGGATCCTGGAAGGGACACCCATGACCACCACCCCCACCCCCATCGGCCGCGTCCTGATCACCGGAGGCGCCTCCGGACTCGGAGCCGCCGTCGCCGCTGCCGTCGCGGCCGCGGGCGGCACGCCGATCGTCCTCGACCGCGACGTGTCGAACGTGCAGGAGGGCGTCGCCGCCTACCAGGTGGACGTCGCGAAGACCCGCGAGGCCGAGAAGGCGGTCGTCGAGATCGCCCACGAGCACGGCGGACTCGACGCCGTCGTCACCGCGGCCGGCATCGACCGCTGCGGCCGCCTCGTCGACGTCGACCCGGAGGAGTGGGAGCGCGTGATCTCGGTCAACCTGCTCGGCACCGCCGCTGTCGTCCGCGCCGCGCTGCCGTTCCTGACGGAGACCCACGGCCGCGTCGTCACCGTCGCGTCCTCGCTCGCGATCAAGGCCGTCTCGGACGCGACCGCCTACTGCGCGTCGAAATTCGGCGTGCTCGGCTTCACCCGCGCCCTCGCGGCCGAGACCAAGGGCGAGATCGGCGTCACCACCCTGATCCCCTCCGGCATGAAGACCCGCTTCTTCGACGACCGCGACGCCCAGTACAAGCCGGGCCCCGACGCGCTCCTCAACGACCCGGAGAACGTCGCGAACGCCGTGATGTTCGTCCTCGGCCAGCCCCGCGGTTGCGAGGTCCGCGAGCTCGTCATCACCCACGAGGAGGAGCCCTCCTGGCCGTGACCCGCTGACGCCCAGGACGTCTGACGCTCACCCGCGTCCGACCCCTCCCGCGAGATGCCACTTATGAGCGCGACACGCCGGTGTCGCCGCTCATAAGTGGCATCTCGCGGTTGGGGCAAGGCCCGGGCGTCGTCAGCTGGTCGAGGCGAGGACGGCTCGGGCGTCCTCCAGGACGCGGGAGACGGGGACGTCGTCGACGAAGGACAGCTCGTGCTCGCAGCGCGGGGCGGTCCAGCCGACCTGCGTGACGTCGATGCCGCAGACCGGGCAGCGGGTGGTCCAGCTCAGCTGGACGCGGTGGCGCTGGCGGCCGAGGGGCTGGGCGTTGATCGCGTTGCCCACCCAGAAGACGCCGACCGTGGGCGCCCCGACCGCCGCTGCGAGGTGCCGCGGTCCGCTGTCGTTGCCGAGCACGAGGTCGGCGAGCGAGAGCAGCGGAGCGAGGTCCGGCAGCTCGACCGCGCCGGCCCACGACACGGCGCCCGGCGCGCCCGCGACGATCGCGTCGGCGGCGGGCACGTCGGAGGCGTCGCCGACCACGAGCACGCGCGCCCCGTCCGCCAGCAGCGCCCGCGCCACCTCGGCGAAGGACGCGCTCGCCCAGCGCCGCCGCACGTCCGTCGCCCCCGGGTGGATCAGCACCAGCGGTCCGCCGTCGGGCAGCACCGCGGCGAGCCGGTCGCGGCGCTCCGGGTCGACCTGCAGCGACGGCTCCAGCCGCACCGCCGGCGCGCCCGCGAGCCCGACGACCTCGAGCGCGCGCAGCATCTCGTGCTGGTAATAGACGTAGGGGATGGTGCGCTCCAGGTCCGCCGCGTCGTCGGTGCGCGTGCCGATCGTGTGCCGCGCGCCGAGCCGTAGCAGGAACGGGTTGGAGAAGCGCCCGCCGCCGTGCAGCTGCACCGCGAGGTCGAAGCGCCGGGCGCGCATCCGGGCCGTGAAGTCCTCGACGATCCGCTCGTCCTCCCCGTCGCCGTCGCGCACACCCTGCGCCACCGGCAGCACCTCGACGCCCGCCACGGGCGCGTCGCTGCCCTCGATCAGCACGCGGTGCGCCGGAGTGCCGAGCAGGGTGATCTCGGCGCCCGGGTACGCGGCGGCGAGCGCGTCCACGGCGGGCAGCGCGAAGAGCAGATCGCCGAGTCCGCCACCGCGGAGCACGGCGATCCTCTCGACTCCGTCGAAGCGGTCTCGGAGCGGGGCGATGGCGACCACGGGGGTTCCTCTCGGTGCTGCGGAGCCGCGCGGGACGACTCCGGGGAAGGGGCACTCCTCCACTTCCCCGTCCGGGGCGTTCCGAAACCGGAGACGGCCGTCGAGCCCCGCACAACATCAGCTGAGAAGGGAGGGCCTCCGCTGTGGGGGGAGGGACCCACCTCTCAGCTGATGTTGTGCGGCGACCTGCGGGCGGCGGCCACTCGCGGGCCCCGCCTGCGCGGCTGCTCAGTCGTCCGCGAGCGCCGCGCGCCGCACCTTGCCCGCGTCGTCGCGCAGCGGCGAGCGCTGGAGCCGCAGCGCCCGCGGCGCGCGTGAGCCGAGGTGCTCGCGCGCGAAGGCGAGCAGCTCCTCCGCCGTCACTGCGGCGTCCGCGATGTCGACCACCGCCTCGATCGCCTGGCCCAGCTCCGCATCCGGGACGCCGTACGCGACCGCCCCGCGCACCGCCGGGTGCTCCTCCAGCACCCGCTCGATCTCCGCCGGGTAGACGTTCACCCCGCCGCGCAGGATCAGGTCGTCGGCCCGGTCGAGCACGGTCAGGTAGCCGTCGGCGTCGACCGAGCCGACGTCGCCGAGCGTGTCCCAGCCGTCCTCCGTCCGCTTCGACTCCCCGCCGAGGTAGCGGTAGGTCGGCTCGCCGCGCTTCAGCCAGACCCGCCCCGGCTCACCGACCGCGCACTCCGTCCCGTCCGGGCGCAGCACCCGAAGCTCCGTGCCGCCGATCGGCCGGCCGACACTGCCGGGCCGCTCCAGCCACTCGTCGCCGCGGATCATCGTCAGCCCGTTCGACTCGCTGCCCGCGTAGACCTCGACCACCTTCTCCGCCCCGACCCAGTCGATCAGCGCGCGCTTGTCCGCGGGCGGGCACGGCGAGCCCAGGTGCAGCACCGTCTCGAGCGACGACACGTCCGCGTCCCGGTGCGCGGGCGTCCGCAGCAGCCGGTGGATCATCGTCGGCACCAGCAGCGCCCAGGTCACCCGGTGCGCCGCGATCGCGGCGAGCACCCGCGCCTCGTCGAAGCGCGGCAGGATCACCAGCCGCTGCCCGGTCAGGAGCCCGCGGAACGCGTAGGTGAAGGTCGCGGAGTGGGTGAGCGGCCCGGCCACGAGCTGCACCCCCTCCCGCGGCAGGAAGGCCGCGACCGGCTGCGTCGGGTCCATCAGCGCGGGAGCCGCCGCGAGAACGATCTTCGGCCGACCGGTGCTGCCGGAGGAGGCGGGCGCCTTCCACGACGCCGCCCGGAGATCCGGCAGCTCGTCGTCCGGCAGCGCCGGGTCGGGCTCGAAGCCGGCGGGGACGAACGGCACGCCCTCCAGCTCGACGCCGACGCTCAGCGTGGGCCGCCCGAGCGCGCCGACCTCGGCGAGCTCCCGCGCCGAGAGCCCGCGCGAGAGCGGCTGCGGCGTCGCGCCCGCCTTCCAGATCGCGGCGCAGGCCAGCACCAGCTCGGCCGAGTTCGGCAGCGAGACCGCGACGAGCGAGTCCGGAGTGACGCCCCGCGCCGCGTAGGCGCGCGCGAGCCGGTTCGAGGCCCGGTCCAGGGCGCCCGCGGTGAGCGTCGCGTCGTCCGCGACGACCACGACCCGCTCGGGATCCTCCGCGGCGAGCGCCGAGAAGCAGCGCGAGAACGAGCGGCGCATCAGGCGGCGCTCGCGTGCGACCGGTACAGGGCCTCGTGGCTCGCGGCGACGTCGTCCCAGGAGTGCGAGAAGGCCAGCTCCCGCCCGGGCCGCGGGTCCGGCGCCTCCCCCGCGAGCGCCGCGGCCAGCGCCGCCCGGATGCCCGCCACGTCGCTCCCGTACGCCACCGTCCCGCCGAACACCTCGCGCAGCACCGGCAGATCGCGCGCGACGACCGGCACCCCCGCGGCGAGCGCCTCCATCGCCGCGAGGCCGAAGCCCTCCTTGGTCGAGACGAAGCCGAGCACCGCCGCGCCGGCGACGAGCGCTGCGAGCCGCTCCTCGGGCACCGTGCCGAGCACGACCGGCGTCACCCCCAGCTCGGCCGCCCGGCGCTCGAACTCCTCGCGATAGCCCCGGTAGTCGAACAGCGTCTCCCCGCCGCCGAAGACGAGCACCGTGCCGGGCGCGAGTCCCGCGAACGCCGCCAGCAGGTCGACGCTGCCCTTCCGCGGCTCGATGCCGCCGAGCGCGAGCACGTAGCGGCCGAGCTCGGCCCGCCACTCGGCGACCCCCTGGCCGCCCGCGGCGGCGGCGAAGCGCGCGGCGTCGACGCCGTTCGGGATCACGGTCGGCTCGCGGCCCCAGCCTGCGGCGACGTCGCCCGCGACCGACGCCGAGACCGCGAGCAGCGCGGCCGGCCCGGTGAGCGCGCGCTCGTGGCAGTCGATCAGCGCCGGCGTCGTGAACTCATCGAGGTGGTGCACGGTGCGCAGCAGCCCGCCCGGTCCGGCGGCGCCGGCACGGAGCGCGGCGTTGGCCGAGATGCAGTCCTGCGCGTGCACGACGTCCCACTCCGTCCCGCCCGTCGCCGCGAGCCCGGCCGCGAGCGCATCGAGGGAGCGGACGATCCGGTCGCCGACGCTCTCGCCCTCTCGCGCCGCGAACGGCACGACCCGGACCGCCACGGCGGGATCGACCGCGCGGAAGAAGGCGGAGTCACCGCCGCGGCCGAGCGTCCAGACGGTCACCTCGTGCCCGCGCCGGGCCAGCGCCTCCGAGAGCGCGAGCGTGTGCACCACGCCGCCGCGGGGCCTGGTGGAGTAGGTCAGCTGCGCGATCCGCACGGGGTCTCCTTCTCGATCGAGCGGGCGGGTGGGCAGCGGGGCCGGGCAGCCGGGCGGGCAGGCCGGCCGGGTCAGCCGGTGGGCGCCGCCCCGTGGTACGCGTGCACGGCGCGGTCCCGCAGGTGGTCCATGCTCCGCCGGGCTCGCGCCACGGACGCGGACACGTCGTCCGTCGCGACCGCGAGCCCGCCCTTCGCCCACGTCTTCGCGATGATCTCGCCGGCCGGATCGACGACCTTCGCCTGCCCGAGGAAGCGCAGCCCGCCGAGCACGCCTGTCTGGTTCGAGGACACCAGGTAGACCTGGTTCTCGGCGGCGCGCGCGCAGTCGTAGAGGTCGAACAGGTGCGCCTGCCGGTCGTTGCGGATCCGGTCGGACCGGTCGGTGACGCTGGCCGGCCAGGCGCTGAGGCAGCAGAGGATCTCCGCCCCGTCCAGCGCCAGCGAGCGCGCCGACTCGGGGAAGGTCTTGTCGAAGTCGATCATCATCCCGATCCGCCCGACCGCGGAGTCGAAGGAGCGGAACGCGTCGCCCGCCGCGTACGCCTCCGATTCGCCCAGCGGCAGGTGCACCTTCCGGTGCGTCCCGATCACCCGGCCGCCCTGCACGCAGACCGCCGAGTTGTAGCGGCGGACCTCGCCGCCCTCGAGCGCGCGCTCGGCGATGCCGAAGCACACCGTCGTGTCCCCCGCCATCGCCGCGACCGCGGCGACCTCCGGCCCGTCGACCTCCACGGCCTGCGGCAGGTCGTCCGGGCCGGGGTGGTGCATGTCGAGCAGGTAGCCGCCGAGCGTCGCGTCGGGCAGCACCAGCAGGTCGATCCCGCGCTCCTGCGCGCTCGCGATCATGCCGGGCAGCTTGACGAGGGTGCGCTCGAGATCGCGGCCGAAGTGCGCCGCGACCGCGGCCAGGGTGATGCTCGACATGGTCCTCTTCTCTCGCCCCGCCCGGCCGGACGAGCGGCCGGACGAGCGGCCGGAGGCGCGCCCGGGGCGAGCGCGCGGCCGTCACCGTACCGCGGCGCCCTCGAACCGGTCCAACCGCGCGCCGCCGAGCAGCTGCTGCACCACGTGCTCCGCATCCCGCGCGATCGCCTCGAAGCGGCCGGAGCCCCAGGTGTTCAGCCACGGCAGCCCGAGGAAGTGCAGCCCCGGCACCGCGGTCGCGCCGCGGCGGTGGGTGGGGTGCCCGGCGCCGTCGAAGACGCCGATCTGCATCCAGGAGTAGTCGGCGCGGAAGCCGACCGCCCAGACGATGCTCGTGATCCCGGCGGCCGCCAGGTCCAGCTCCTCGATCTCGCGCTCCGGCCGCCAGACCGGGGTGTAGCGGGCCTCGGTCGGCGCCTGCACGCCCGAGCGCTCGATGTAGGCGTCGATGTCGTTCTTGATCGACTCGGCGACCGAGTCCGCGTAGTCGAGCGACGCCTCGGCCGTCGGCGCGAACCGGAGCGACGCACCGTCGACCTGCTGCAGCCGCCCGTAGAGGTGCATCCCGTCGCGCGCGAACGCCCGCAGGTCGATATCCCGCCCGCCGCCGCGCCCGGTGACGTAGTGATTGGTCGACTCCCGCTTCGAGAGCCCGCCCACCTGCGCGTGCACCGGCACGTCGTAGACGCCCATGTCGGCGAGCCACGCGACGCAGTCCCGCCCGCGGTAGAACCGGGCGACTCTCGGAGCGGTCCCCAGCGCCAGGTGCACGGCGCGCCCCTCGAGGAAGAGGTCCTCCGCGATCTGCGCGCCGGACTGGCCGGAGCCGACCACGAGCACCCCGCCCTCGGGCAGCGCCGCGGCCGAGCGGTAGTCGGCCGAGTGCAGCTGCACGACCGAGTCCGGGATGCGGTGCGCGACCGCCGGCAGCACCGGCCGGTGGTAGCCGCCGGTCGCGACGACGACCTGGTCGGCCGTGATCGTGCCGCGCGAGGTGACGATCTCGAAGGCCCCGTCCGCGCCCTCGCGCAGCCGCAGCACCTCGGTGTCCTCCACGACCGGAGCGTCGAACGACTCCGCGTAGCGCCGCACCCAGGCGTGCACCTCGTCGCGGGTCATGAAGCCGTGCGGGTCGTCGCCGTCGTAGGGGTAACCCGGGAGCCGGCACTGCCAGTTCGGCGTGACGAGGGTGAAGTTGTCCCAGCGGCGGTCGAGCCAGTCGTGCGCGATCGTGTCGCGCTCGATCACGAGGTGCTCGACGCCCTCGTCCGTGAGCAGGCGGCTGATCGACAGCCCGGCCTGACCGGCGCCGATCACGGCGACCGGCAGGTGCCGGCCGTTCTCGAGCGCGGTCATGCGCGCGTCCCCTGCACGGTCGGAGCAGCGGACGGCAGCGGCGGATCCATCGCCAGCACCCGCACCCGCCCGCCGTCGAAGCGCGCGGCGGCCGCGACGATCTCCGACTCCTGCTGCAGCGCGGAGGTGCAGGCGAAGCCGAACTTCGCGCGCACCCGCTCGCTGGCCAGCCGCAGCGCCTCGGTCGAGCGCCCGACGAAGTCCTCGAGCGGATAGCTCTCGCCCTCGGCGAGGTAGTCGTGCATCACCAGGCTCGGCGAGTAGCAGCGCTCCTCGACGCCGTCCGGCCAGCGGACGTGGAAGGTCATCTCAGGCATGGACCAGCCCTCCGCTCCAGACGCGGTCGATGTCGTAGGCGTCCGGCCGGCGGTCGCGCAGGTGGAACATCCCGCCGCGCATCGCCTCGAAGGTGCCCCGCACGTCGATGTCGGCGACCGCCATGCCGGAGCCGAGCAGCGTCGTCGCGAGGATGTTGCCGCCCGGATCGACGACCTTCGCGTTGCCCACGTAGCGGAGCGACCCGAAGGTGCCGGACTGGTTCGACGCCAGCCAGAACACCTGGTTGTCCAGGGCCCGCGCGATGTCGAACTGGTTGAAGCGGTAGGTCCAGCGGTCCTCCTGCAGGTTCTCCGCCGTCGCCGTCCGCGCGGCCGGCCAGGCCGAGAGCGAGGCGATGATCTCCGCCCCGTCCAGCGCCATCGAGCGGGCCGCCTCCGGGAAGGCCTTGTCGTAGCAGATCTGCAGCCCGACCCGGCCGACCGGCGTCTCGAAGACCGAGTAGCCGGGCCCGGGCGAGTAGGACATGTGCTCGCCGAGCGGCTGGTGCACCTTGCGGTAGCTGCCGTAGATCTGCCCGCCGTCGAGCAGGGCGGCCGCGTTGTAGCGGGTCTCGCCGTCCTCGTCGAGCTCGCAGAAGCCGATCGCGACCAGCAGGTCGCCCGCGATCTCCTGCACCCGGCGCAGCTCCGGCCCGTCCAGCGCGATCGCCGGTGGCATCGATCGGGTCGTCGTCTTGACGGTGTCGCCGTGATTGCCGAGCGAGGAGAGGTAGCCGCCGATCGCGGCCTCGGGCAGGACGAGGAACTCGACCCGCTTCTCCCGGGCCTCCTCGGCCAGCGCGGCGATGAGCGCGTAGTTCTGATCGAGGTCGCGGGTGAAGTTCGCCGCGACCGATCCGACGACGGTCATGGCGGCGGCCTAGAGGTTGTAGGTCGAGTTGATGATGGCGCCCTTGCGGGCGTAGTGGATGACGGCGTCCTGCACGTCGAGCGGGTGGCAGGGGATGGTGCCCTCGATCAGGTCCTCCTCGCGCAGGCCGTGCAGCGCCATGCCGAAGCGGCAGACGAAGACGCGGTTGCCCTCGTCGATGAAGGTCTTCAGGGCGTCGTTGATGTTCTGCTCCCCCGGGAAGCCGGAGTCGCCGACCGTCGGGAAGCCACGGGTCGCCATCGCGTTGATCGTGCCGGGGCCGTAGAAGTAGACGGCCGACTCGAAGCCCTTGCGGGCCGCGCGGGTCGCCTGCAGGATCGCGACGAAGCTGACCGAGGACTCGTGCGCGATGCCGTGCACGAGGGTGAAGTAGGACTGCCCGGGCTCGGCCTGGTAGTCGGGGAAGACCTTGGTGGAGCCGTAGAGGTTGCTGCCCTTGGGCAGCGAGGGGTGCGCGATCTCGCCGCGCGACTTCTCGATGTTGGCGCTGATCTGCTCTTCGATCGCGGCCTGGTCGTCCGTGCTGACGTCGGCGGGGGTGGTCTGGTCGTCGGTCATGGGAACCTCCGGGGTTCGGTGAGGAGCGCGCCGGGCGGGGCGCGAGCGAGTGGTGCAGGGACAGGAGTGCCGGGTGGAACGGGCGGTGCTGTGATGCAGAGGCCGGCGTCGCTCGGGGCGGTTCGAGGGCGAGCGGAGCGACGGGGCCGGGTCGGGAGCGTTCGTCCCGACTGCGTCCAGTCAAGGCCGCTCGTGTTTCGAAGTGGTTTCGGCCAGAAGAAGCCTGCGTGACGCCGGGCGGGCTCCGGGGCGGCCGCCGGATGTAACACGATCGCGTTCCCGATGTCATCGCTCCGAAACACCGCGTTGACCTAATGGAGGCTCACGACGTCGGACTCGCCGTCGCGCACCGCTCGACTCGAGAATCCGAGGAGCACCATGACCGACCTGCAGATGCCCCGCCTCCGCACCATCGACAGTGCCCCGACCGACACCGCTCCCGCCGACTCCGGCTGCGGAGCCGCCCCGTCCGCCCTGCGCACCCGCGTCGACATCGCCCTGCAGGGCATCCGCGTCGACGCCCCCGTGCACCGCGAGGCGGGCGCCGGCCCGAGCGACGACGGCCACGTGATGCTCGGCGGCCTCGGCGCCGCCATCCCCGTCAACCCGAAGAGCCCCTACGCCGTGACCAACGGCCGGCTCCTGCTCGACGGCGCCGACATCGGCCTCGACGTGGAGCCGGTGAAGCGCCCGCGCTTCTACGACCTCAGCACCGCCGACGGCGTCTCCTACGAGAAGATCGCCCGCCTGCACGGCCGGAACATCCTCGCCACCACCGTCGTGCAGACCTGCATGCGCTACGACGCGGCCGAGCGCTGCCGCTTCTGCGCGATCGAGGCCTCGCTCGCCAACGACTCCACCATCGCCGTGAAGACCCCCGCGCAGCTCGCCGAGGTCGCCGAGGCAGCCGCCCGGCTGGACGGCATCCGCCAGATGGTGATGACCACCGGCACCTCGAAGGGTCGCGACCGCGGCGCCCGGCACCTCGCCCGCTGCGTCCGCGCTGTGCTCGAGGCCGTGCCCGGGCTGCCGATCCAGGTGCAGTGCGAGCCGCCGGAGGACCTCGCCGCGCTGCAGGAGCTGAAGGACGCCGGCGCCCTCTCGATCGGCATCCACATCGAGTCGATGGACGACGACATCCGCCGCCGCTGGACCCCCGGCAAGGCGCGCGTCTCGACCGCGAAGTACTGGGAGGCCTGGGACGAGGCGGTGCGGATCTTCGGCCGCAACCAGGTCTCGACCTACCTGCTCGTCGGCCTCGGCGAGGATCCCGACGAGCTGGTCGCGAGCGCCGGCGAGCTGATCGAGCGCGGGATCTACCCGTTCGTGGTGCCGTTCCGGCCGCTCAGGGGCACGCTCGCGACGGAGGTGGACCACGTCCTGCCGCCGGCCGGCTCGCTGCTGGAGAAGGTGAGCGAGCAGGTCGCCGCGCTGCTGATCGCGGCGGGGATGCTCTCCTCCGGCCAGAAGGCGGGCTGCGCGGCCTGCGGCGCCTGCGGCGTGCTGAAGACCGCCGGCGCCTGATGCAGCTCTCGATCCTCGAGGGGGTCCGCGCGGTCGCGCCGGCTGCCCGCGAGGCCTTCGTGGTCGTGGTCGCGGACCCGGCCGAGGTGGCCGCCTACCGGGCGCTGCGCCGCGAGGTCTTCGTCGCCGAGCAGGGCCTCTTCGACGCCGACGACCGCGACACTCTCGACGAGGATCCGCGCACGGTCGTCCTGGTCGCGCGCTCGGCCGACGGCGTGCTCGGTGGCGTGCGGATCGCGCCCGCGCTGGAGCACGATCTGGGCTGGTGGACCGGCAGTCGCCTGGTCGTCCGCCGCAGCGCCCGCGGCGGCGCCGGCCTCGGTGCCGCGCTGGTCCGGGCCGCCTGCGCCGAGGCCGAGGCGCGCGGCGTGCTCCGCTTCGAGGCGACGGTGCAGACCCAGAACGAGGTGCTCTTCCGCCGGCTCGGCTGGGACCGCCTCGGCACGGCGGAGGTGGCCGGCGTCCCGCACGTGCGGATGCGCTGGCCGATCGACCGCTTCGACCGCCTCGCTCGCGGGGCCAAGGCCGCCCTCGGTCCGCTGCTCGACGCGTTCGCCGGCCAGCTCGGCGGCCCGGGCTTCCGCGGCGACGACGGCGCGCCCGTCCCCGGCTCCGACCTCGTCGCCGTCTGCGACGCGATCGTCCCCTCGATGGTCGAGCGCGACCCGGAGTGGGCGGGCTGGTGCTCGGTGCTCGTCAACGTCAACGACCTCACCGCGATGGGCGCCGATCCGGTCGGCCTGCTCGACGCGGTCGGCGCGCGGGACGCCTCCTTCGCCGCCCGCATCCTCCGCGGCCTGCGCGCCGGCAGCGAGGCCTGGGGCGTGCCACTGCTCGGCGGCCACACCCAGCTCGGAGTGCCCGCCGCGCTCTCGGTCACCGGCCTCGGCCGCACCGCGCGCCCGGTCCCGGGCAGCGCCCCGATCGGACACCAGCTGAGCCTGACCGCCGACCTCTCCGGCGCGTGGCGCCCGGGCTACGCGGGACTGCAGTGGGACTCGACCTCCGGCCGCCCGCCGGAGGTGCTCCGCGCCCTCGCTGCGAGCGTCGGCGCCTGCGCTCCCGACGGCGCGAAGGACGTCAGCATGGCCGGGCTCGTCGGCACCGTCGGCATGCTCGCGGAGGCGTCCGGGGCGGGTGCCGAGCTCGAGGTCGCCGCGATCCCCCGCCCCTCCGCCGCCGGCCTCGCCGACTGGCTCTCCTGCTTCCCCGGCTTCGCGATGCTCACCGCCGACCGCCCCGGCGCCTCCCGGATGGGCACCCCGCACAGCGCCACCGCCGCCATCGGCCGCGTCGTCCCCGGCGAGGGCGTCACCCTCCGCTGGCCCGACGGCGCGAGCACCCCGGCGATCACCTCCGCCGTCACCCGCCTCGGCGCGGCCTGACGCACTCGGCGGCCGCAGAACATCAGCTGAATCGGGGGCTCATCGCTCATCGGCGATGAGTCGCCTTCTCAGCTGATGTTGTGACGAGCCATCCGTTTGAGCCGCCGCCGCGCGGGTATCGGACGAGGGCATCAGCGTCCGCGACCCCTGCGGACGCCTCCGACCGAGAGGTGACCGTGACCATCGACACCGCGACCCCCGCCGCCGGCACCACCGGCGCCCCCGCCGACCTCGCCGCCGACGCCGTCTCCCGCGCCCGCGCCGCCTTCCCCACCTGGGCCGCCACCGCTCCCGCCGAGCGCGGCGCCCTGCTGCGCGCCGCCGCCCACGCTGTGGCCGCCCGCGAGCAGGAGCTCGCCGACCTCAACACCGAGGAGACCGGCAAGCCCGCCGGCGACGCCCTCGGCGGCGTCCGCGCCGGCGTCGACACCCTGCTGCAGTACGCCGAGCTCGGCCCGCTGCACCGCGGCAGGAGCCTGCGCGGCGGCGCCCTGAACGTCGACCTCGCCCTGCCGCACCCGCGCGGAGTCGTCCTCGCGCTCACCCCCTGGAACGACCCGGTCGCCGTCGCCGCCGGGATGCTCGGCGCCGCGATCGTCTCCGGCGACGTCGTCGTGCACAAGCCCAGCGAGCGCAGCCCCGGCACCGGCGCGCTCTTCACCTCGATCCTCGCCGAGGCGCTCCCCGAGGGCGTGCTGACCCTGGTCGAGGGCGACGGCGCCGTGGGCGACGCCCTCGCCCGCACCGAGGGCGTCGACGTCCTCGCGCACGTCGGCTCGACCGCCACCGGCCGCGCCCTCGCCCGCATCGCCGCCGTCACCGGCGCGCACACCATCCTCGAGAACGGCGGCAACGACGCGCTCGTCGTCGACCGCGACGTCGACCCGGTCTGGGCCGCCGAGCAGGCCGCCCTCGGCGCCTTCGCCAACGCGGGCCAGATCTGCACCTCCGTCGAGCGGATCTACCTGCACCGCGACGTCGCCGAGGACTTCACCGCCGCCCTGGTCGCCGAGGCCGAGCGCTGGAGCGCCGGCCCCCTCCCCCGCCTGGTCGACGAGCGGATGCGCGACGCCGTGCACGAGCACGTCTCCGCCGCCGTCGCCGACGGCGCCCGCGCCCTCACCGGCGGCACCCCCGGCGACGGCACCTTCTACCCCGCTACCGTCCTCGCCGACTGCACCGACGAGATGCTGGTGATGACCGAGGAGACCTTCGGCCCCGTCGCCCCGATCCTCGTCGTCGACTCCTTCGACGAGGCGCTCACCCGCGCCGCCGCCGGCCCCTACGGCCTCGCAGCCACCGTGCTCACCGCCGACATGGAGCACGCGCACCGCGCCGCGGCGACCCTCCCCGTCGGCACCGTCAAGATCAACGGCGTCTTCGGCGGCGCCCCCGGCGGCAGCGCGCAGCCGCGCGGCACCAGCGGCTCGGGCTTCGGCTACGGCCCGGAGCTGCTCGACGAGATGACCACGACCACGGTCGTGCACTTCGGCCTCCCCGTCCTGCCCGGCGGCGCGCGATGAGCCTCGAGGGCTCCGCGCTGCAGCGGGCGAGCGCGCTGGTCGCGCACGTGCGCGAGCGGCCGCCGGTCGTCGCCGTCGTCGGCGACCTCATCCTCGACTCCTGGTGGCTCGGCGAGGCCGAGCGGGTCACCCGCGAGGCGCCCGCGCCCGTGCTGCGCCTCGAGGACGTCGTCGATGTCGCCGGCGGTGCGGCCAACACCGCGGCGAACCTGCGGGCGCTCGGCGCCGAGGTGCGCACGGTCGGGGTCGCCGGCCGCGACGCCGAGGGCGACCGCCTCCTCGCCGCGCTCGAGCGCGCCGGCCTGGACACCGGCGCGATCGTCCGGAGCGACGCCTCGACCACGATCAAGACCCGCGTCGTCGGCGGCGACAGCGTGATGCTGCGCGTCGACTCCGGTCCGCACCGCCCGTCCGACCCCGAGCTGACCGAGCTCGCCGAGGCCGCCGTCCGCGCGGCCGACGGCGCCGACGCCGTGCTCGTCTGCGACTACGGTTCCGGGATCCTCCGCGCCGCGATCGAGCGCGTGCTCGCCGTGCAGCGCCCCGGACTCCTCGTGATCGATGCGCACGAGCTCGCCGACTGGGCCTTCGCGGCGCCCGACCTGGTCACCCCGAACGCGAAGGAGGCGGAGCGCCTCCTCGGCACTCCGCTCGGCCGCGGCGCCGAGCGCGCCGCCGCCGTCCGCGCCGCGGCTGGCCGCCTGCGCGAGCGCTCCGGCGCCCGGCACGTCGTGGTCACTCTCGACCGCGACGGCTCGACCGCGCTCGACGCCGACGGCACGGTCAGCCGCACCTTCGCCCAGCCCGCGGAGGAGAAGCAGGCCTCCGGAGCCGGCGACACCTTCGCCGCCACCGCGACTCTCGCCCTCGCCGCCGGCCGCTCGCTCGCGACCGCCGTCGACCTGGCGCAGGCCGCGGCCGACGTCGTCGTCCAGCGCCCCGGCACCTCCGTCTGCACCGCGGACGATCTGCTCGCCTCGCTCGCCGCCCCCGGCGCCGTGGTGCTCGGCGAGGACGGCCTCGTCGAGGTGCTCGCCGAGCAGGCCCGTCGCGGCCGCCGCATCGTCTTCACCAACGGCTGCTTCGACGTGCTGCACCGCGGCCACACCGCCTACCTCCGCCAGGCGCGCGAGCTCGGCGACGTGCTGGTCGTCGCGGTCAACGACGACGACTCGGTGCGCCGGCTGAAGGGCGAGGGCCGCCCGATCAACCCCGAGGGCGACCGCGCGGGCGTGATCGCCGAGCTGGGCTGCGTCGACTACGTCACCCTGTTCAGCGGCGACACCCCGATCCCGCTGCTCGAGCGCGTGCGGCCCGACGTCTACGTGAAGGGCGGCGACTACGCCCCCGACATGCTCGCGGAGGCGGTGGTCGTCCGCTCCTACGGCGGCACCGTCACCACGGTGGGCTACGTCTCCGAGCACTCCACGAGCGAGATGGTCCAGCGCATCCGCTCGTCGTCGACGCCCTGAGCGGCTCGCTCCGTCGTGCTCCTCGCCGAGGAGCACTCCCCGCACCACCACGAAAGGACAGCACCATGGCTGTACCCACCCCGATCGAGATCCAGAAGCACCTCTCCGGGATCGACTACCCGGCCTCGAAGGACACCATCGTCGAGGCCGCCGAGAAGCAGGGCGCCGGCGCCGACGTCCTCGACGCCCTCCGCGCGATCCCCGAGGGCGACTACGACAAGCCCACCGACGTGAGCTCCGCCGTCTCCCAGGCCTGACCCCCTCCCGCGAGATGCCACTTGTGAGCGCGACACGCCGTGTCGCCCGCTCACAAGTGGCATCTCGCGGAGTGGCCTTGCCGGTCGAGCAGCCGTCCGCAGGACGGCGTCTCGAGACCCCGCCTCTACGCCGAGACGGCCTCCCGCTCCCGCAGCACTCCGGACTCCAGCGCCGCGAACGACAGCACCTTGTAGCCCTCCGTCTCGAAGAAGATCGTCGCGCGGTCGTCCTCCACGCTCATCACGGTGCCGGCGCCCCATGCGCGGTGCTCGACCGTCTCGTCCACGCTCAGCGGAGCATCGGCGGGAGCGTCCTGTGCCGCCTCCTGCCGTGCCTCGTGCCGCTCGCAGCCGTCGCAGTTGCCGCACCACTCCGGGCCCTCGACGCCGAAGTAGTCGAGCAGCACGCGCCGCCGGCACTGCGAGGTCTCGGCGTAGGCGCGCATCATCGACAGCCGCGATTCGGCGATCCGCTCGCGCGAGGCGAGCTCCTCCTTCACCGCGCGCACGGCGGCGTCGCCGCTCGCGTCGCTGACGGCCCGCAGGCCGCCCTCGGTCTCGAGCAGGTCGGCCTCGGCCAGGTCGTTGACCAGCCGCGCGACGGTGCGCGGCGACTTGCCCAGCGCCTCCGCCAGCTCGTCGACCTGCACGCCCGGCCTGTCGGACACGGCCGCCCACACCACCCGCAGCGCGGCCGGCTCGACCCGGCGCTTCGCGAAGAAGCGCCGCAGTCCCAGGTCCTCGAGCCGGTAGTGCAGTGCGGCCGTCGCGGGCTCGCTGTCGCGACCGGCGCGCCCGATCTCCTGGTAGTACGCATCGAGCGACTCGGACGTCGTCGCGTGCAGCACGAAGCGCACGTCGCCGCGGTCGATCCCCATCCCGAAGGCGGAGGTCGCGACCACGACGTCCAGCTCGCCGTCGCGCCACTGCCGGTGCACGTCGCGCCGCTCGCTCGTCTTGAGCCCCGCGTGGTACGCCGCGACGGAGCGGCCCTCGGCGGCGATCTCCGCCGCGTAGGTCTCGGTCTCCTTGCGCGTGGCCACGTAGACCAGCCCGGGAGCCGTCCAGCTGCGGGCCTCCTCGGCGACGGCCGTGCGCTTCTCGTTCTCGCTCTCGTGGCGGTGCACCACGAGGCGGATCTCGGGGCGGTCGACCCCGTGCACCTGCACCTCGGGGTCGGTCATGCCGAGGCGCTCGATGATCTCCTCGCGCACCGGTCGGGAGGCGGTCGCGGTCATCGCGAGCACGGGCGGATCGCCCAGCGCGCTGCGGACGTCCTTCAGCCGCAGGTAGTCCGGGCGGAAGTCGTGGCCCCAGGAGGAGACGCAGTGCGCCTCGTCGACGACCAGGAGCGAGACGCCGGCCGCAGCGAGGCGCGCGACGTTCTCCTCCTTGGCCAGCTGCTCCGGAGCGAGCAGCACGTACAGCGGGCCGCCCTCGTCGATGCGCTCCCAGGCCCGCGCGACGGCGGCGGTGCCCTGGGCGGAGTTGACGGCGACGGCGGGCGGCGCGGCCGGCGCGGCCCCGATCGAGGCGAGCTGGTCGGCCTGGAGCGCGACGAGCGGAGAGACGACGAGGACGACGCCCCCGCGCTCGGCACCGGCGATCTGGTACACCGCGGACTTGCCGCCGCCCGTCGCGAGCACGAGCAGCGTGTCCCGCCCTGCGGCGGCCGACTCGATGGCCTCGCGCTGCCCCGGCAGCAGCGACGTCCAGCCGAAGTCCTCGCGGGCGATGCGATCGACGGTGCTGCGGGTGCTCTTCGTCGCGGTGCTCTTCTTCGCCATGGCGGACTTCGCGGTGGTGATCTTCTTCGTGGCGGACGTCTTCGTGGTGCTCTTCTTCGTGGTGCTCTTCTTCGTGGCGGTGGTCTCGGTGCTGCGGGTCGTGCGGGGCGAGCTCATGCTTCGACGCTACGACTCCACCCCCGCCGAGCGTCTCCGCTTGACAGCTCCGGGGAGCACGGTGAAGCACCCGCCGCTGCGACACCTGACCCCCACCCGCGAGATGCCACTTGTGCCCGCGACACGCCGTGAAAAGCGCGCACAAGTGGCATCTCGCGAGACGGGTCAGGCCCGGGACACCACCGGGCTGAAGAGCGTGCCGATGCCCTCGATGTCGATGGCGACCGTGTCGCCGTTCGCGATCGGACCGACGCCGGCCGGCGTCCCGGTCAGGATGATGTCGCCCGGCAGCAGAGTGAACACCCGCGAGACGTACGCGATGATCTCGGGCACCCCGTGGATCATGTCGCCCGTGTTCCCGGACTGCATCCGCCGCCCGTTGACCCGCGTCTCGAGCGCGCTCTCGTTCCAGACGAACTCGGTCTCGATGACCGGCCCGATCGGGCAGAACGTGTCGTAGCCCTTGGCCCGCGCCCACTGCCCGTCCGACTTCTGCAGATCGCGCGCCGTCACGTCGTTCGCGATCGTGTAGCCGAAGACCACGTCCTCGTAGTCCTCCGCGCGCACGTTCCGCGCGATCGCGCCGATCACGACGGCCAGCTCGCCCTCGAACTCCACCTGCTGGCTGTCCTCGGGCAGCACGATCGCCTCGTCCGGCCCGATCACGGAGGTGTTCGGCTTCAGGAACATCAGCGGCTCGGCCGGAGCGTCGCCGCCCATCTCGGCCGCATGGTCGGAGTAGTTCTTGCCGATCCCGATCACCTTCGAGCGCGGGATCACCGGCGCGAGCAGCTTCGCCTCGGCGAGCGGGATCCGCTCCCCCGTGGTCTCGAAGCCCGCGAACATCGGGTCCCCGGCGAGCACGACCAGGTCGTCCTCGTCCAGGATCCCGAAGTGGATCGCTCCCCCGTTGTCCCCGGAGCGCTGCGTGGCGAATCGTGCGATCTTCATGCGTCCAACCTCGTCATCCAGCCGTGCGTGTCCTCGCGACGTCCGTACTGGATGTCGGTCAGCTCCTCGCGCAGCGACATCGTCAGCGCGCCGGCCGGCGCACCCTCGTGGCCTACCGAGAAGCCGTCGCCCTTGAGCTCGGCGATCGGGGTGATGACCGCCGCGGTCCCGCAGGCGAACACCTCGACGACGTCACCGGACTCGACCCCGTCGCGCCACTCGTCGATCGACACCTGGCGGCGCTCCACGCGGTGACCGCGGTCCTCGGCGAGCTGCAGCACGCTGTCGCGTGTGATCCCCTCGAGGATCGAGTCCGACTCCGGCGTGACGAGCGTGCCGTCCTTCTTGACCAGCACGACGTTCATGCCGCCGAGCTCCTCGATCCAGCGCGACTCCTGCGAGTCGAGGAAGAGCACCTGCGCGCAGCCGTGCTGGTAGGCCTCCTGCTGCGGCAGCAGCGACGAGGCGTAGTTGCCGCCGGTCTTCGCCGCTCCCGTGCCGCCCTTGCCCGCGCGGGCGAAGGACGTCGACAGCCAGATCGACACCGGGGCGACGCCGCCGGAGAAGTAGGCGCCGGCCGGGCTCGCGATCACGTAGTACGCGACCTGCTCGGCCGCGCGCACACCGAGGAACGCCTCCTGCGCGAACATGAACGGCCGCAGGTACAGGCTCGTCTCCGGCTCGGAGGGCACCCAGGCGCCGTCGGCCGCGATCAGCTGCCGGAGCGACTCGACGAACAGCTCGGTCGGCAGCTCGGGCAGCGCGAGTCGCCGGGCGGAGCGCTGCAGCCGGCCGGCGTTCGCCTCGGGGCGGAAGGTCCAGATCGAGCCGTCCGCGTGGCGGTAGGCCTTCATCCCCTCGAAGATCTCCTGCGCGTAGTGCAGCACGGCCGCGGCGGGGTCGAGCGAGATCGGGCCGTACGGCTCGACGCGCGGAGTGTGCCAGCCGCCGGCGCGCGACCAGCCGATGTCGACCATGTGGTCGGTGAAGTGGACGCCGAAGCCCGGGTTGGCGAGGATGCGCGCGCGCTCCTCGGCGGAACGGGGCTGCGGGTTGGCGGTCACCTCGAAGGCGAGGTCCTGCGCGGGGAGGGTGTCGGTCATGAGGGGTTCTTCCTGGAGTGGCGTGCGGGCCTGGAGTGGCGGCGGCCCGGGGGCGGGGCCGGAGAGGAGGGTCAGCGGAGTCGCGAGACGACGGAGTCGCCGATCGCGGCCGTGGAGCGCGAGGTGCCGTCGCGCGACTCGATGTCGGCGGTCACGGCCGCCGTCACGCGGGCGGCCTCGTCACCGCGACCCAGGTGGTCGAGCAGCAGCGCCACCGACAGGATCGCGGCGGTCGGATCGGCGAGCTGCTTCCCGGCGATGTCGGGCGCGGATCCGTGGACCGGCTCGAACATGCTGGGGAACGCGCCGTCGGGGTTGATGTTGCCCGAGGCCGCGAGTCCGATGCCGCCGCTGATCGCGCCGGCCAGATCGGTCAGGATGTCGCCGAACAGGTTGTCGGTGACGATGACGTCGAACCTAGCAGGATCGGTCACCAGGAAGATCGTCGCCGCGTCCACATGGAGGTAGTCGACGGCCACGTCCTCGAAGGTGGCCCCCACCTCGGCCACGAGCCGCTTCCACAGCGAGCCCGCGAAGACCAGCACGTTGGTCTTGTGCACGAGCGTCAGCTTCGAGCGGCGCTTGCGGGCCAGCTCGAAGGCGTGCCGGACGACGCGCTCGACGCCGTAGGCCGTGTTCACCGAGACCTCGTTGGCGATCTCGTGCGGCGTGCCCTGGCGGATCGACCCGCCGTTGCCCACGTACGGGCCCTCGGTGCCCTCGCGGACGACGACGAAGTCCACCTCGCCGGGTGCCGACAGCGGCGACGGCACGCCCGCGTAGAGCCGGGTCGGCCGGAGGTTGACGTAGTGGTCGAGCGCGAAGCGCAGGCGCAGCAGCAGCCCGCGCTCGATGTTCGCGTCCTTCAGCCGCGGGTCGCCGGGCACGCCGCCGACCGCGCCGAGCAGGATCGCGTCGTGCGCCGAGATCGAGGCCAGGTCGTCGTCGGTGAGGACCTCGCCGGTCTCGAGGAACCGGCCGGCGCCGAGCGAGAACGGCGTCTTCTCGATCACCAGGTCGGAGTCGGCGGAGACGGCGTCGAGGACCTTCACGGCCTCGGCGATCACCTCCGGTCCGATCCCGTCTCCGGGGATGACGGCGAGCTTCACGGTGCGGGTCATGGCGGTCCTCAGACAGGCGGGGGCACTCGGGTGTGCGGGGGCGGGAGACCAGCCCAGCGTACTCTCGGGCCGCCCCGCCCGCCGGTCGCGCCGCGTCAGCTCCGGCGCAGGCGCCAGGCCGCGACCACGCCGGCCAGCAGCACCAGTCCGACGCCGATCCAGGCCGACCAGCCGACGCCCGCGTCGAACGCGGCTCCGGCCGAGGCCAGCAGGCTCGACGCGGACTCGGCCGGGATCTCGCCCGCGACCGCGACCGCGCCGCCCAGGGTCTCCCCCGCGCGCTGCACCTGGCCGGCGTCGAGCCCCTCGGGCAGCACCACGCCGCTCCGGTAGGCGGCCGTCAGCACCGTGCCGAGCGTCGCCGTGCCGAGCACCGCGCCCAGCTCGTAGGCCGTCTCCGACACCGCGGAGGCGGACCCGGCCTTGTCGGCCGGAGCGTTCGCGAGCACCAGCTCGTTCGACACCGTCTCGGCCGCGCCGATCCCGAGGCCGAGGAAGGCGAACGAGACGGCGACGGTGAGCGCGGAGGCGCCACCGGGCGCCGCGCTGCCGATCGCGAGCAGCGCGTAGCCCACCGCCGAGATCATCAGCCCGATCGGCACGACGATCCGCGGCGAGATCCGCCGCGCGATCGGCACCACGCCGAGCCCCGCACCGATCATCACGACGAGCCCCGGCACCAGGACGAGTCCCGCCTCGAGCGGCGACAGCCCGACGACGAGCTGCAGGTGCTGCGAGACGAAGAACAGCCCGCCGACGAGCGCGACGACGCTCAGCAGGTTGACCACGATCGCCGCGCTGAACGAGCCGCGGCGGAAGAGCGAGAGGTCGAGCATCGGCACCTCGCGGCGCTGCTGCCGGCGGACGAAGAGCACGCCGCTGACCACGCCGACCACGAGCGCGAGCACCGCGACCGTGTCGATCCCGTGCTCGGCGGCCGACTTGATCGCGTAGACGATCGGCGCCATCGTCGCGAGCGAGAGCAGGATGCTGATCACGTCGACGGGACCGGGGTTCGGGTCGCGCGACTCCGGCACCAGGATCGGTGCGAGCACGACCAGCGGCAGCAGCACCGGCACCGCGAGCAGGAACACCGAGCCCCAGGGGAAGTTCTCCAGCAGCACGCCGCCGACCAGCGGACCGACCGCGGAGCCGACCGCGAAGCCGGTCGCCCAGATCGCGATCGCCATCCGGCGCTGGTCCCGGTTCGGGAAGAGGCTGCGCAGCAGAGACAGGGTCGAGGGCATCAGCGTCGCGCCGAAGAGGCCGAGCGCCGCGCGGGCCGCGATGAGCGCGCCGGCCGTCGGGGCGAACGCGGCGGCGACGGAGACGACCGCGAAGCCGACCGCGCCGATCAGCAGGAGCTTCCGCCGGCCGACGCGGTCGCCGAGGCTGCCCATCGCGACCAGGAGTCCGGCGAGCACGAGCGGGTAGGCGTCGACGATCCAGAGCAGCTCGGTGCCGCTCGGCCCGAGGTCCTCCGCGATCAGCGGCAGCGCGAAGTTGAGCACGGTGTTGTCGACCGAGACCAGCAGCACCGGCAGCATCAGCACGGCGAGCGCGAACCAGGCGCGGCGGCCGACGCGGGCGCCGGAGGGCTCGGCGGCGGCTCCCGCGGCGGGGCCGGGGGTCGTGACGGTGGTGACGGGTGCGGTGCGGGCGGACACAGTGGTGCTCTCTCTCGAACGGGGTGATCGCGGACGAGTATACCGTCCAGCCGGTACAGTAGCCAGGGGCGGCGCCGGACAACCGTCCCTAGGATGGAGCCCATGCCCGCCGCCCCCGCTCGCGACCGCGTCCTCGACGCGTTCGAGGCGCTCCTGAACGAGCAGGGCGAGCGCGCGGCCACCCTCGACGCCGTCGCGCGGGCCGCCGGAGTCTCCAAGGGCGGGCTGCTCTACCACTTCCCCTCGAAGGACGCGCTGGTCGACGGCCTCGTCGCCCGGCTCGACGACCGCCTCGCCGAGGACATCGACCGCATCCGCAGCTCCGACGAGGGCGTGGTCCCCTACCTGATCCGCACCTCGTTCGCCGCGGACACCCCGTTCGACCGCACCATCCTCGCCGTCTCCCGCATCGCGCAGGGCAACGACGAGAAGGCGGGCGCCGGCCTCGCCCGCCTGCACGACAGCTGGTACGCCGTCGTCACCGAGGCGGTCGGCGATCCCCTCGTCGCCCGCGCCATCGTCCTGATGAGCGACGGCCTCTACTACAACTCCGCCCTGCTCCCCACCGGCGACAGCCCCCGCGTCGAGGCCGCCGACGTCCTCGCCGTCATCGCCCGCCTCCTCCCCGGCTGACCCCGGAGAAGCACGCGCCGAAGGAGCGGCCGCAGTCGCGGCCGCCCGCCCCCTTTGCTGGTCGAGTAGCCGGCCGCAGGCCGGCGTATCGAGACCCGCCGCCTACAGCCGCACGGTCCCCTCGACGAGCGTCGCCGTCGCCCCACCGACCCACACGTCGCCACCGACCCGCTCCACGAGCACCCGCCCCGCGCGCCCCATCGCGGTCCCCTGCGCCGCGACGTACCGCTCGGGCGCCAGCCCGGCCCCGATCAGCCACTGCGCGATCCCTGCGTTCAGACTCCCCGTCACCGGATCCTCCGCCACCCCCGCGTCCGGGATGAACGCCCGAACCTCGAACGCGCACTCAGCCCCCGCCGGATGCGGCCCGACGACCCCGACGGCGAGCCCGCCGAGCCGCGCCGAGTCCGGCCGGATCGCGAGCACCCGCTCCGCCGACTCCAGCCGGAGCGCCAGCCAGCCCGGCCCGTTGTCGGCCCACTCGTGCCCGAGGATCTCCGCGCGCGCGAGCCCCAGCGCCGCCGCCGCCCGCTCCAGCGTCGGCTCGTCGACCGGCCCGGTGCGCTGCCGCGGCGGCGCCGCGAACGCGATCGCCCCCTCCGTCACCCGCAGCCGCACCAGCCCGGCCGCGCACTCCTGCACCAGCACGCCGGCCTCGCGCGGCACTCCGCCGGCCGCGAGCCACGCGTGCGCGCTGCCGAGCGTGGGGTGCCCGGCGAAGGGCAGCTCGCGCCCCGGCGTGAAGATCCGCAGCCGGTAGTCGGCCTCCGCGCTCGTCGGCGGCAGCAGGAAGGTCGTCTCCGACAGGTTCGTCCACCGCGCGAACGCGGCCATGCCGCCGTCGGGCACCCCCTCGCCGTCGACGACGACCGCCACCGGGTTGCCGAGGAACGGCTCTGCGCCGAACACATCGACCTGGGCGAACCTGCGCTCCATGCTGTCGTCTCCTCCGCCGCGCCCGGACCTACTCGGTGATGTCGATCTCCTGCATCAGGTCGGCGTCGATCGCGACGCGCACCTTCTCCAGCAGTCCGTCCGGCGCCGGCGAGTCGATCGTGATCACCGAGAGGGCCTTGCCGCCCGCCTCGGTGCGCGCGATCTGCATGCCCGCGATGTTGACGGAGGCGTCGCCGAACTCGCGCCCGTAGACCGCGACGATCCCGGGCCGGTCGACGTAGCTCATCACCACGTGGTGCTTCGCGAGCGGCACCTCGACGTCGTAGCCGTTGATCGCGACGAGCTTCTCCACCTGCTTGGTGCCGGTCAGCGTGCCGGACACCGAGATCTGCGAGCCGTCGGAGAGGGCGCCGCGGAGCGTGATGACGTTGCGGTACTCGTCCGAGACCGCGTCGGTGATCAGGCGCACCTCGATGCCGCGCTGCTCGGCGAGCACCGGCGCGTTGACGTAGGACACCGTCTCCGACACCACGTTGCTGAAGACGCCCTTGAGCGCCGCGAGCTTGAGCACCTTCACGTCGAAGCCGGCCAGCTCGCCGCGCACCTCGACGTCGATCGACGTCACCGGCGAGGCGGCGAGGCCGGAGAAGACCTGGCCGAGCTTCTCCACCAGCGGGATGCCCGGGCGCACGTACGGGTCGATGACGCCGCCGGCGACGTTCACCGCGTCCGGCACGAGCTCGCCGGACAGCGCGAGCCGCACCGACTTCGCGACCGAGACGCCCGCCTTCTCCTGCGCCTCGTCGGTCGACGCGCCGAGGTGCGGAGTGACGACCACGTTCTCGAGGGCGAGCAGCGGCGAGTCGGTCGGCGGCTCCTTCACGAACACGTCGAGCCCGGCGCCGGCGATCGTCTTCGCGACGAGCGCGCGGTGCAGCGCGTCCTCGTCGATCAGCCCGCCGCGGGCGACGTTCACCAGGAACGCGGTCGGCTTCATCAGCGCGAGCTGCGCGTCCGAGATCATCCCGGTGGTCTCCGGGGTCTTCGGCATGTGGATGGTGATGAAGTCGCTCTGCGCGAGCAGCTCGTCGAGCGGCAGGAGCGTGACGCCGAGCTGCTGCGCGCGGGCGCTCGTGACGTAGGGGTCGTAGGCGACGACGTTCACGCCGAAGGCCTGCAGGCGCGCGGTGATCAGCGCGCCGATCCGGCCGAGGCCGATGATGCCGACGGTCTTCTCGTAGAGCTCGACGCCGGTGTACTTCGAGCGCTTCCAGAGGCCCTGCGCGAGCGCGCTGTGCGCGGCCGGGATGTGCCGGGCGAGGCTCAGGATGTGGCCGACGGTCAGCTCGGCCGCCGAGATGATGTTGGAGGTCGGCGCGTTCACGACCATGACGCCGGCCGCGGTCGCGGCGGTGATGTCGACGTTGTCGAGGCCCACGCCGGCGCGCGCGACGACCTTGAGCGCGGGGGCCGCGGCGATCGCCTCCGCGTCCACCTGCGTCGCGGAGCGGACCAGGATCGCGTCGGCGGTGCCGAGCGCCTCGAGCAGCGCGGGGCGGTCGGTGCCGTCCACGGAGCGGATCTCGAAGTCGGGACCGAGGGCGTCCACGGTGGCGGGCGAGAGTTCTTCGGCGATCAGGACGACCGGCTTAGTCACGAGAGGCGCTTCCTTCGGGGAGGGGACGGAGCGGGCACCGAGCACGGGCATCGGTGGAGCCCCCGCCACTGTAGCGGAGGGCCGCGACGGCCCCCGCCGTGTGACGCCCGGCCGGTAGCGGCCTCCGTCTAGAGCGCGACGAGGCTCTCGAAGCCCAGGATGAGCTGCACATCGAGCGACAGCGCCGCCGAGACGCAGAGCGCCGCGACCAGCAGCCCGGTGCGCGCCAGGAGCCCGCGCCGGCGGCCGAGCACGAGCGCCAGCACGAAGCAGACGACCGGCAGCAGCAGCCCGAGCAGCAGCACCGTCCAGCCCGTGCCGTTGAGGTCGGTGCCGAGCGAGGCGGCGTAGGTGCGCAGGCCGACGAGGTTGCCGA
The DNA here is from genome assembly GCF_009834185.1 of Rathayibacter sp. VKM Ac-2760. Lineage (GTDB taxonomy): Bacteria > Actinomycetota > Actinomycetes > Actinomycetales > Microbacteriaceae > Rathayibacter. Next base: position 1,385,483 of record NZ_CP047173.1, on the reverse strand, counting down.
TCCCCTCCCAGACGTCCCAGGCGAAGAAGAGGGCGAAGGCCAGCGCGATCAGCACCGAGAGGAGCAGTCGCTTCCGCCGGCCGTCGCGGCGGCCGGTCCCGCCGAGGGTCGCCTTCACCGTGGTCTCGCTCGAGGTCGAGTCGGTCGATGCGGAGTCGGTCGATGCGGAGTCGCTCATCACGCCCCCTTCAGGAACGGCAGGGGCGCCAGCAGGATCAGCCCGGCGATCAGCCAGAGCACCCGGGTGCGCGTGCGGGCGCCGCGCGTGCCGAGCAGGACGGCCGCGAACCAGGTCGCCGGCCCCGCGACGGCGAGCCAGAGCCCCAGCCCGTAGAGCCCGCCGCCGAGCGGATCGCCCGCGAAGGTCGAGGCGGTCGTGGCGCTCTGCCGCGTCGCGGTGATCATCCAGCCGATCGTCCAGAGCAGGTACAGACCCGCGGCGACGCCCATCGCCACGAGCAGCACGGAGGAGGCTGCGGCCGCGTCGGCGGCGTCGCGCTCGTCGTCCTCGTCCGGCTCGTCGTCGGAGTCGTCCTCGCGCAGCTCGTCCGGCAGCTCGTCGACGTCGCCCTCGCGCGCCGCCCGCTCCTCCGGGGCCGATCGCACCGCACGGGGCGTCCGTCGCCGCACCGGAGCATCGCCGGCCACGAGGGTCGGGTCGCCGCCCTCGCCCGCCCAGCTGAGCGCGTCGTCGTCCCGGTCGTCCTCGGGTCTGCTGTCGATCACCGCAACACCCTAGCCGCGCGTCCCTCGCAGTCGGCTCGGAGCAGCCCGACACCTCCCCGCCACCGCGCGGACACCGCCCGGCCTCCCCCGCGGGCGACCCTTCGAGAATGGCGGAGCAGTCGGGGACGGACGAGCGCGCGGCGGAGGGCGGTCGGCGCCGCTTCGTCGCGATCGGCGACTCCTTCACCGAGGGCGTCGGCGATCCGCACCACCGGCTGCCGAACGGCGTCCGCGGCTGGGCCGACCGCGTCGCCGACCGCCTCGCCCGCGCCGAGCCCGGCTGGGAGTACGCGAACCTCGCCATCCGCAGCAAGCGTCTCGCGCAGATCAGCGCCGAGCAGCTCCTGCCCGCCCTCGAGCTGCGGCCGACCCTGGTCACCCTCTACGCCGGCGGCAACGACATCCTCGACCTCGGCACCGACATGCGCACGCTGATCGGCGACTACGAGCGCCTGGTCGACGCACTGGCGACGACGGGCGCCTCGCTCGTGCTCTTCACCGGCTTCGACATCCCCGGCCTGCCCGCCCCGCGGATGTTCGTGAAGCGCAACCGCGTCTACAACAGCGCCGTCCGCCGGATCGCCCGCGAGCGCGGCGCCGTCCTGGTCGACTACTGGCGCATGCAGGCGTTCCGCGACACCGCGATGTGGGCGCCGGACCGGATGCACCTCTCCAAGCGCGGGCACCGGGTGCTCGCCGCCGAGGTCCTGGACACCCTCGGAGTGCCGCACACCATCTCGACCGGGCCCTGGGACGCACCCGAGCCGCTGACCCCCCGCGAGCTGCTGCGCGATCAGTACCGCTGGGCGCACGACTGGGTGCTCCCCCTCGTCGGCCGCAAGATCCGCCGGGTCACCCTCGGTGACGACCTCTCGCCGCGCTGGCCCGAGCCCGTGCTCGTGCCGCCGAAGGGCGGACTGCGCCGTCTCGCCCGCGACGCCGCCTCCTGACGGGCAGGTGCGCGAGCAGCCCCCGGAGCGCGACGCTAGGACAGCAGCGGCAGCACGACCACCAGCAGCAGCGCGAACGCGAGCATCACGATCGGCGCCACCCGCCCGGCGCCGACGCTGGAGGGCGCCGCCCGCCGCACGGTGCCCGTGAGCCGTCGCCGGTCGATCGCGGCGACTCCCCCGCGCACCGACAGCGGCCCCTCCTCGAGGTCGCCCGGCCAGAGCTCGACCAGCAGCCGCCGGCAGCGCGCCAGCTGCTCGTCGCCCACGCGCAGCACGGCGAAGGGCAGCCCGCTCGCCTGCGTCGAGCCGATCCCGGCCCCCGCTCCGACCGCGACCACGACCGCCGCGGTCATCAGCACGCCCTCGGCGGCGTCCAGCACGACCGCCGAGACGAGCAGCAGCACCCCGAGGAGCGCGACGACGATGACGCCGAGCGTCAGCGCCGAGAACACGGCGGAGCGCGTCCGCAGCTCCTGCGCTCCCGCCCGACCGCGCGCCTCGGCCCGCGCGGCCCGGGACGGCGTCAGCAGACCCGCGAGGTCGGCCGGCGTCTCCGCGTCCTCCGGCAGCCGGACGTCGAACGGCAGGTCCGCCGTCTCGCCGAGATCGCTCCGGTCGAGATCGGCGGGCACGGGCCAGGCCGCACGCAGGAACCGCGCGGCCGCCGCGTCCGACCGCCGTCGCATCGCAGCCGCCGTCGCGATCAGTGCCGTCCCCGCGATCAGCACGAGCGCGAACGCGGTGACGGTCCGCAGCGCCACCGGCGCCGCCTCGAGGATCCCGCCGGACGCCAGCGCGAGCGCCGCCGCGAGCCCGCCGCCGGCCAGCCCGCACAGCACGATCCCCGCGGAGACCTCGTACGACAGCCCGTCCCGCGCCGCCGCCACGCCCTCGTCCCACTGCCGCAGCCGCCGTGCCCGTCGCTCCATCCGCCCCACGCTACCCGCGGTGCCCGTGCAGTCCCCCTCTTGCCGATCGAGTACCCCGCCCTGTGCTGATCGAGTAGCCCGCGCAGCGGCCTCCTCTTGCTGATCGAGTAGCCCGCGCAGCGGGCATATCGAGATCCACCCACGCCAGAACGCAGGTCTGCGCCCCCAACCCCGCTGGACGAGGCGGGGTCTCAATACGCCCCTCCGGGCCCACTCGACCAGCGTGAAGGGCCGCCGCCGCGTCCTCTCGCTCAGCACGGGCGGACCCGCGCCGACGCGCACGGCACGCACCGCCTGAGCTGCATGGCTACGTGAACTGCATGGCTGCATGTGCTGCGTGCTCTGCGAACCGTGCGCGCACTTCATGCTGATCGAGTAGCCCGCCGAGCGGGCGTATCGAGATCCACCCACCGTCAGAACGGCGGCGGTACGTCGACGAAGTGCGGTCGCCCGGGAAGCGGGGGTGGCCGATTGCTGATCCTTCGGCCGGTGGGGGTCGTCCAGACGATGGTCCCGTCGTCCTCCGTGCCGTACGTCCACCGGTCACCATGCCGGAGGTGATGGTGGCTGGTGCACAGCATCACGAGGTTCTCGAGCGAGGTCTCGCCGCCGTTGCGCCACTCGATCGTGTGGTCCGCCTCGCTGCGCGCGGCCGAGCGGGTGCATCCCGCGAAGCGGCAGGTCTGGTCCCGGAGCTGGAGGTGCAGGCGCATCCGGGCCGGGGGGAGGCGCTGGGTACGGCCGACGGAGACGACCGCGCCGGTGTCCGGATCGGTGAGCACGCGGGTGAACGAGGCGGCGGTGCGGATCAGCTCGCGGGCGATCTCGGCGGGGACGGGGCCGTACCCGTCGAGGTCCGCGGGGGCGTCGTCGAGGCCGGCGGCGGAGGACGCCGCGAGGGTGAGGCGGACTTCGGCGCGGACGCCGGGGATGAAGGTCGGGTCGGGGCGGTGCACGGTGTCCGGGGTGGTACCGAAGACATCGCCGTCGCAGAGCAGGTCGAGGGAGGCATCGGCGCGCAGCTGGCTGAGGGTCCGCTCGTCCCCGCCGTCACGGAGAGCACGGGCCATCCGGTCGACGCGGTCGCACGCACCCATCACGGCCGGGGCGGGCCCGTGCAGGCAGAGCGTCGCCATCCCGTCCACGTCGGAGGTGACCCACACCGCGCGGTCCTCGCGGGCCCGCGCGTGCCGCTCGGAGAGGGGCTGCTCGTGCAGTTCCTCCCGCCAGCGGCGCAGTGCACGGCGCAACTGCGTGAGCGTCATCGAGACGGCCGCCTCCGCGGCGCGCTCGTCGAGGGCCGCGCGGGAGGCGTCGGGGAGGCTGCTCGCGGTGGCGCAGATCGCCTCGCCCTCCTCCCAGTGCAGGCGCGCCTGCGCGAGCAGCGCCCGGGTGAGGGGCAGGTGCTCCATCAGAAGCCGCGCGTTCTCGAGGCGCCGGGCGATCGTCTGCTCCGGCAGGCCCTCGGCGACGGCGAGCTCCGCGCGAATGGAGCGCTCGACCAGGTCACGCGTCTCGCTGCGGGTCGAGCCGCGGGCGAAGGCGTCCGGGTGGGAGAGGGCGGTGCGGTGGAAGTCGTAGAGGTCTTCGGCCTCGGCGAGGCGCAGCCGGGCGGCGGCGCGGGCGCGGGCCGCGGCGCGGTCGCCGAGGGCGCGCATGCGGGCGAGTGCCGCGTCCGTCGATCCGTTCTCCGTCATACGAGTATTGAATCAGGGACCACCGACACCGGGGCCGGGTCAGCGGCCGATCGGGGACAGCGCGGTCGGATCGAGGGCTGGGGAGGAGGCTCGCTCCCGGATGTCCGGCGACGGTGGGTCTCGATACGCCGCCGCAGGCGGCTACTCGACCAGCAGGAGGCGCCGCAGGCGGCTACTCGACCAGCAAGAAACACCGCGGGCTGCTCGACCAGCACGACCACTCCGCACGCGAAGAAGCCCCGGACCCGCCGACGTCCACCGCGTGAGCGGTGTCCGTCGACGACCCGGGGCTCCCCGATCCGTCAGCGCTAGCGACTAGCGCGCGACGCTGCCGTCGGTGTAGTCCTCGTCGGTCTGCTTCCAGGCGAAGAGCTTGCGCAGCTCGCGGCCGGTCTCCTCGATCGGGTGCTTCTCGCCCTTGGCGCGCAGCTCCTGGAACTCGGGCGCTCCGGCGTCCTGGTCCGCGATGAAGCGCTTCGCGAAGGCACCGCTCTGGATGTCGCCGAGCACCGCCTGCATGTTCGTCTTGACGCTCGGGTCGATGACGCGGGGGCCGGACACGTAGTCGCCGTACTCGGCCGTGTCGGAGACCGACCAGCGCTGCTTGGCGATGCCGCCCTCCCACATGAGGTCGACGATCAGCTTGAGCTCGTGCAGCACCTCGAAGTAGGCGATCTCGGGCTGGTAGCCGGCCTCGACGAGGGTCTCGAAGCCGTACTGGACGAGCTGCGAGGTGCCGCCGCAGAGCACGGCCTGCTCGCCGAACAGGTCGGTCTCGGTCTCCTCGGTGAAGGTCGTCTTGATGACGCCGGCGCGTGTGCCGCCGATGGCCTTCGCGTAGGACTTCGCGGTCTCCCAGGCGGTGCCGGTCGCGTCGTTCTCGACGGCGATGATGTCCGGGATGCCGCGGCCGGCGACGAACTCGCGGCGCACGGTGTGGCCGGGGGCCTTCGGCGCGATCAGGATCACGTCGACGCCCGCGGGCGCCTCGATGTAGCCGAAGCGGATGTTGAAGCCGTGCGCGAAGGCGAGCGTCTTGCCCTCGGTCAGCTTGTCCGCGATCTGCTCGCTGTAGATGGCGCGCTGGTGCTGGTCCGGCGCGAGGATCATGATCAGGTCGGCCCAGTCGGCGGCGTCGGCGACGCTCTTGACCTCGAAGCCGTCGTCCTCCGCCTTGGCGGTCGACTTCGACCCCTCCTTGAGCGCGATGACGACCTGGACGCCGGAGTCGCGGAGGTTCTGCGCGTGCGCGTGGCCCTGCGAGCCGTAGCCGACGATCGCGACCTTCTTGGACTGGATGATGGCGAGGTCCGCGTCGGCGTCGTAGATGAGCTCAGTCACGTGATGCTTCCTTTTCTGTGGATGGGAGTGGGCGGAGCAGTGGGGACGGCGCGAGCCGTCAGTTCTTGAAGACGCGCTCGGTGATCGACTTCGAGCCGCGGCCGATGGCCAGCAGGCCCGACTGGGCGATCTCCTTGATGCCGTAGGGCTCGATGACCCGGAGGAACGCGGTGGTCTTGCCGGAGTCGCCGGTGACCTCGATCACGAGGGCGTCGGTCGCGACGTCGACCACGCGAGCGCGGAAGAGGTTCACGGCCTCGAGCACCTGCGAGCGGGTGACGTTGTCGACGCGCACCTTCACGAGCAGGTGCTCGCGGTGCACCGACTGGTCGGGGTCCAGCTCGACGATCTTGATGACGTTGATCAGCTTGTTCAGCTGCTTCGTCACCTGCTCGAGTGGGAGGTCCTCGACGTCCACGGCGACCGTGATGCGCGAGAGCCCGTCGAGCTCGGTCGGCCCGACCGCCAGCGACTCGATGTTGAAGCCGCGACGCGCGAACAGTCCCGCGACGCGGGTGAGCAGTCCCGGCTTGTCCTCGACGAGCAGGGAGAGAACGTGGTGGGTCATGCGGTCTACTCCTCGTCGTCCCAGGTTGGGCTGTGGTCTCTGGCGTACTGGACGTAGCTGTTCGAGACGCCCTGCGGGACCATCGGCCACACCATGGAGTCGCGGCTGACCACGAAGTCGATGACGACGGGGCGGTCGTTGGTGGCGATCGCCAGCTCGATGGCCGCGTCGATCTCCTCCGGCTTGGTCACCCGGATGCCCAGGGCGCCGTACGCCTCGGCGAGCTTCACGAAGTCCGGCACCCGGACGGTGTCGTGCCCCGTGTTGAGGTCGGTGTTGGAGTAGCGGCCCTCGTAGAAGAGGGTCTGCCACTGCCGCACCATGCCGAGCGAGGAGTTGTTGATCACCGCGACCTTGATCGGGATGTCGTTGATCGTGCAGGTGGCGAGCTCCTGATTGGTCATCTGGAAGCAGCCATCGCCGTCGATCGCCCAGACCGTGCGGTCCGGCTCGCCGACCTTGGCGCCCATCGCCGCGGGCACGGAGTAGCCCATCGTCCCGGCGCCGCCGGAGTTCAGCCAGGAGTTGGGGCGCTCGTACTTGATGAACTGCGCCGCCCACATCTGGTGCTGCCCGACGCCTGAGGCGAAGACACCCTCGGGACCGGTGATCTCGCCGATCCGCTTGATCACGTACTGCGGCGAGAGCAGCCCGTCGACCGGCTCGGTGTAGCCGAGCGGGAACTCCTCCTGGAGCCCCTTGAGGTAGGTCCACCAGTCGCCGGTGTCCGGCGCGCCGCCGTCGATCGCCTTCGCGAACGCGTCGGTGAGGTCCGGCAGGACGTCCTTCAGGTCGCCCACGATCGGAACGTCCGCGGTGCGGATCTTGGAGATCTCGGCCGGGTCGATGTCCACGTGCACGACCTTGGCGTTCGGCGCGAAGAGCGCCGCCTTGCCGGTCACGCGGTCGTCGAAGCGCGAGCCGAGCGCGAGGATCAGATCCGACTCCTGCAGCGCGAGCACCGCGGGGACGGTGCCGTGCATGCCGGGCATGCCGAGCTGCTGCTCGTGCGAGTCCGGGAACGCGCCGCGCGCCATCAGCGTGGTGACGACGGGGGCGCCGCAGGCCTCGGCGAACGCCAGGAGCTCCGCCGCCGCGCGGGCGCGGATGATGCCGCCGCCGACGTAGAGCACCGGCTTCTTCGCCTCGGCCAGCAGCTGGGCCGCGGCCTGGATCTGCTTGCCGTGCGCCTTCGTCACCGGGCGGTAGCCGGGCAGGTCGATCTTCGGCGGCCAGACGAACGGGGCCTGGTCCTGCTGCGCGTCCTTGGTGATGTCGACGAGCACCGGGCCGGGGCGCCCCGTCGTCGCGATCAGCACGGCGGAGGCGAGCGCCGAGGGGATGTCCTCGGGCCGCGTGACCAGGATGGAGTGCTTGGTGATCGGCATGGTGATGCCGACGATGTCCGCCTCCTGGAACGCGTCGGTGCCCATCAGCGTCGAGAACACCTGGCCGGTGATCGCGAGCATCGGCACGGAGTCCATGTAGGCGTCCGCGATCGCCGTGACGAGGTTGGTCGCGCCGGGCCCGGAGGTCGCGATGCAGACGCCGAGCTTCCCGGTCGCCGCGGCATAGCCCTCGGCCGCATGGCCGGCGCCCTGCTCGTGGCGGACGAGGATGTGCCGGATCTTCGTCGAGTCCATCAGCGGGTCGTAGACGGGCAGGATCGCGCCGCCGGGCAGACCGAAGACGTCCTCGATCCCGAGCATCTCGAGCGAGCGGACGACCGCCTGCGCTCCGGTGAGCGACTCGGCGACGGGAGCGACCGCCGACGCCGGTGCGGCGGAGCGGGGTGGCTGGGGGGTCGGGGCGGGAGGCGCGGCGGACGGGTCCGGGGTCATGCGGGTGTCGATTCCTTCGAAGCGGTGTGCGGCGGCGGGCACCGGGGGCTCGGAGTGCGAGCGGCCGGTGACCGGGAGGCGCGAGTGCGCGGCCGGCCCGAGCGGGCCGGGATCAACCCGTGGTGGCGCCCTCGGCGGCCGAGCGGACGAGCTTGGCGTACTTGGCGAGGACACCGCGGGTGTAGCGCGGAGGGAGGGGCGCCCAGCCTTCTCGGCGGGCGGCGAGCTCGGATTCGTCGACGAGTAGGTCGATCGATCGAGCGGCGATGTCGACCCGAATCGGGTCTCCGTCGCGAACGAATGCGATGGGACCTGCGTCCACCGATTCGGGAGCTATGTGGCCGATGCACAGGCCGGTTGTGCCGCCTGAGAATCGTCCGTCGGTCAACAGTAGTACATCTTTTCCGAGCCCGGCCCCCTTGATGGCGGCGGTGATGGCCAGCATCTCGCGCATGCCCGGGCCGCCCTTGGGGCCCTCGTAGCGGATGACCACCACGTCGCCCTTCTTGATCGCGCCGTCGGTCAGCGCGTCCATCGCGGCGCGCTCGCGCTCGAACACCCGCGCGGGGCCCTCGAACACGGAGGCGTCGAAGCCGGCCGTCTTGACGACCGCGCCCTCCGGCGCGAGCGAGCCCTTGAGCACGGTCAGCCCGCCGGTGGCGTGGATCGGGTTGTCGAGGGTGCGGATGACCTCGCCGTCCAGCGGCGCGATGTCCATCGCCGCGAGGTTCTCGGCGACGGTCTTGCCGGTCACCGTGAGGCAGTCTCCGTGCAGCAGGCCCGCGTCGAGCAGGGCCTTCATCACGGCGGGGACGCCGCCGTGGCGGTCGACGTCGTTCATCACGTACTTGCCGAACGGCTTGAGGTCGCCGATGTGCGGGATCGTGTCTCCGATGCGGTTGAAGTCGTCGATCGTGAGGTCGACCTCGGCCTCGTTGGCGATCGCGAGCAGGTGCAGGATGACGTTGGTCGAGCCGCCGAAGGCCATGGCCACGGCGATCGCGTTCTCGAACGCCTCCTTGGTCAGGATGTCGCGCGCGGTGGTGCCGTTGCGGAGCAGCTCGACGACCGCTTCCCCCGACTTGCGGGCGAAGTAGTCGCGGCGGCGGTCGGCCGCGGCGGGCGACGCGGAGCCGGGCAGGCTCATGCCGAGCGCCTCGGCGACGCTCGCCATCGTGTTCGCGGTGTACATGCCGCCGCAGGAGCCCTCGCCCGGGGCGAAGGCGCACTCGATGCGCTTGGCGTCCTCCTCGGACATGATCCCGGCCTTGACGCCGCCGACGGCCTCGAAGGAGTCGATGATCGTGATGTCCTTCTCGGTGCCGTCGGAGAGCTTGACCCAGCCTGGGGCGATCGAGCCGGCGTAGACGAAGACGGCGGCGAGGTCGAGGCGCGCGGCGGCCATCAGCATGCCGGGCAGCGACTTGTCGCAGCCGGCCAGCATGACGGTGCCGTCGAGGCGCTCGGCCATCATCACGGTCTCGACGGAGTCGGCGATGACCTCGCGCGAGACGAGCGAGAAGTGCATGCCCTCGTGGCCCATCGAGATGCCGTCCGAGACGGAGATGGTGCCGAACTGCAGCGGGTACCCGCCGCCCGAGTGCACGCCCTCCTTCGCGCTGCGCGCAAGGCGCTCGAGCGAGAGGTTGCAGGGGGTGATCTCGTTCCAGGACGACGCGATGCCGATCTGGGGCTTCTCCCAGTCGTCATCGCCCATTCCCACGGCGCGCAGCATCCCGCGCGACGTCGTGGCCTCGATGCCGTCCGTGACGGTGCGCGAACGAGGCTTCCAATCGATTTCCGGCATGTGACGAGGCTACCGCCTCGCGCGCGATGCTCCGGCGCTCCGGAGCGCGCACCGATCCGTCGCGAACGGTCGTGTCCGTCGCCTCGATCCGGCAGCGATGGTCGTGTCGTCAGCCTCGCGCCGACCGTTCGTGACGAATCGACCGGCGTGACTCAGTCCGCAGTGGCGCGGAAGTCGGCGAGGAGCGACAGCACGTGCGCGATCTGCTCGGGGCCGCGGACGCGGTAGGCGGCGGAAGTGGTGCCGGCGCCGCTCTTGACGCCGACGTCGCCCGCGCCGAGGACCGCGAAGGCGTCCTCGTCGGTGACGTCGTCGCCGGCGTAGAGCACGGCCGTCGCGCCGGTGTAGCGGCGCAGGTGCTGCACGGCCTCGCCCTTGGTGGTGGAGCGGACCGAGAACTCGAGCACGTTCTTGCCCTCGCGGACCGTGACGCCCTCGACCTCGGCGCGTGCCTCCGACAGCGCGACGACGTGCGCGACGCGGCTGTGCCGGTCGGTGGCGAGGCGGGTGTGCAACGCGAAGCCGGCCGGCTTGTCCTCGATCCAGACGTTGTCGATCCCGCGGGCGATGCCCTTCAGCACGTCCTCGAGCACGCCGACCTTCGCCAGCTCGGTCTCGTCGAGGCGGACGGCGTCGTCGCCCGGGTCGAGCCGGATCTCGATGCCGTGCGAGCCGACCAGCAGCGCCTCGTCGGGCAGCTGCGCGACCTCCTCGAGGCTCCCGAGGGCACGGCCGGAGACCAGCGCGACGCGGGTGCCGGGCAGCGCGAGCAGTCGGAGGACCGCCTCGCGCGCCTCGGGCAGCGCGCGGGCGTGCGCCGGGTCGTCGACCTCGGGGGCGAGCGTCCCGTCGAAGTCGAGCGCCACCAGAAGGCGGCCGGTCGCGGCGAGCTCGTGCAGCGCGGCGACGAGGCGGTCGGGCACGCCGGGCAGGTGCTCGCCCGGGGTCGGGGTCACGACGGTCATCGCGTCGCCTCCGCCGTCTCGTGGTGCGCGTCCTCGGCGGCGCGCCCGCGGACGCCGTCCTCGTGGTGCTCCGCCTCCTGGCCGAGCGGCGCCTCCTGGCCCCGCGCGGCCGGGTGCACATCGAGCTGCTGGCCCGCGGCGTGCTCGCTCAGCGCGTCGAGGAAGCTCGCCGACCAGCGCGCGACGTCGTTCTCGAGCACCCGGCGGCGCAGCGCCCGCATCCGGCGGCTGCGCTCGGCGCGCGGCATGCGGGCCGCGTTCTCGATCGCGTCCTTGAGCCCGGAGATGTCGTGCGGGTTGATCTGGACGGCCTGCTTCAGCTCGTCGGCCGCGCCGGTGAACTCGCTCAGAACGAGCACGCCGTCGTTGTCGAAGCGGGAGGCGACGTACTCCTTCGCGACCAGGTTCATCCCGTCGCGCAGGGCAGTGACGAGCATCACGTCGGCGGCGAGGTAGAGCGCCACCATCTCCTCACGCGGGTAGCCGTGGTGGAGGTAGCTGATCGCCGGGTTGCCGATCGTGCCGTAGTCGCCGTTGATCCGGCCGACCTGCAGCTCGATGTCGTCGCGCAGCTGCTTGTAGGTCTCGACCCGCTCGCGGCTGGGGCTCGCGACCTGCACGAGCACCGCGTCCTTGGTGCTGAGCCGCCCGTCGGCGAGCAGTTCGCCGAACGCCTTCAGCCGGTGGCCGATGCCCTTGGTGTAGTCGAGGCGGTCGACGCCGAGCATGACGGTCTCGGGGTCGCCCAGATCGGAGCGGATCTGCCGCGCCCGCTCCTGGATCTCCGGGGTGCGCGCCATCGCCTCGAAGGCGTCGGCGTCGATCGAGATCGGGAAGTGCCGCGCGACCACCGGGCGCACGCTGGCGCCGCGGCGCGAGCGGTTCACCCGCCGGGTGCCGTCGACGGCGTCGTCCTCGACCGGCACCTCGACCACAGTGCTGCGGGTGTCGTAGCCGAGCAGACGGCGGACCGCGCGGAGGAAGCTGCCCGCGTCGCCCTGGCGCTGGAAGCCGATCACGTCGGCGCCGAGCAGGCCCTCGACGATCTGCTTGCGCCACGGGAGCTGGGCGAAGATGCCGTAGGGCGGGAACGGGATGTGGTTGAAGAAGCCGATCGCGACGTCCGGCCGCAGCTCGCGCAGCATCTTCGGCACCAGCTGCAGCTGGTAGTCCTGCACCCAGACGACGCCGTCCTGCTCGGTCACGGCGGCGGCGGCCTCGGCGAAGCGGCGGTTCACCCGCACGTAGGCGTCCCACCACTCGCGGTGGTAGGTGGGCGGCGCGATCACGTCGTGATAGAGCGGCCAGAGCGTGTCGTTCGAGAAGCCCTCGTAGTAGTCCTCGAGCTCCTGAGCGCTGAGCGCGACCGGGACGATCAGCACGCCGTCGTTCTCGAACGGCGCGACCTCCTCGTCCGCGACGCCGGGCCAGCCGACCCAGGCGCCCTCGTTGGCGCGCATGACGGGCTCGAGCGCGGTGACCAGCCCACCGGGCGAGGTCTTCCACGAGGCGGTGCCGTCGGCGTCGACGACGCGGTCGACCGGGAGGCGGTTGGAGACCACGACGAACGCGTTGCGCGCTCCGGCGGTGGCGGTGCCGTTCTTCTCGTCGCCGCTGTTCTCGAGCGGTGCGGGGGCGGAGGCGGAGTGCGGAGGAATGGTGGTCCCGATCGTCGGTCGTGCCCGTCTTCGTACCCGGCGAGGCTACCAGCCGCACTCGAACGGGGGCCGGGGCTCAGCCCTGGGCCAGAGCGAGCGCCAGCACCGCACCGCCGACCGTCGGCACCACCGCGACGGCGCCGAGCAGCGCGTACTGCCGCCACGAGATCGTCACGCCGAGCGCGGTCAGCCGCTGGTGCCAGAGCAGGGTCGCGAGCGAGGCCCACGGGGTGATCAGCGGGCCGGCGTTCACGCCGATCAGCAGGGCGACAAGGCGCACCGGATCCGCCGCGACCGGCTCGAGCGCGAGGTACGCCGGCAGATTGTCGACCAGGTTCGCGGCCACGACGCCCGAGCCCGCGAGCCGGAGCAGCTCCCCCACTCCGCTGCCGTCTCCCGCGACCACCGCGAGCGCCGCTCCGAGGCCCAGCTGATGCGCCGCCTCCATCACGACGAAGAGACCGGAGGCGAAGACGACCAGCTGCCACGGGAGCAGCGAGAGCTTCAGGGCCGAGGGCCGCCGCACCGCGAAGAGCAGCACGAGGGCGAGCGCGGCGACGGCCGCCGGGATCCACACCTCGAGCCCCGAGACGAGGGCGGGCAGCAGCAGCGCGACGACCACCCCGGCGCCGATGAGCAGCACGCGGTCCTCGACCGCGGTCCGCTCCCCCGTCCGGTAGCGGCCGGCCAGCTCGCGGCGGTAGCGGATCGCGAGCACGAGGACGGGGACGACGGCCGCGACGAGGGCGGGCGCCGCGGTGAGGGCGGCGAAGGCGAGCGGCCCGTCGACACCGAGCCGCCTCTCTGCCAGGAGGTTGGTGAGGTTCGACACAGGGAGCAGGAGGGAGGCGCAATTCGCCAGCCAGACGGTGGCCATCGCGAACGGCAGCGGCGACACCCGGACGTGCGCGGCGAGCAGCACGACGACCGGCGTGAGCAGCACGGCGGTCGTGTCGAGCGAGAGGAAGACGGTGCTGACGATCGCCATCGCGACCACCAGGAGCCAGAGCAGAGCGGTCCGCCCGCGGCCCCAGATCGCCGCGCGCTCGGCCACGACCGTGAAGACTCCGGCCTCGGAGGCCAGTTCCGCCACCACGGTGACCGCGACGACGAAGGCGAGGATCGGCGCCGTCCGCTCGACCAGCTCGCCGAGCGCGTCCATCGGGAGGATTCCGGTGAGGGCCGCGATCACGCCGAGCACGAGCAGCACCGCCCCGATCACAGCCGTGCGCATGTCGTACCCGTTCTCCTCGGTGCCTGCGCGGGCGGAGCGCTCGGCAGCGGTTCACCGTAGCGGGCGCGCATCGCCGCAGTGCCGACCGATGGCCGTCGAGGGCGCCGCCGGTCGGGGTCCGCGCTGTCAACCGTTGGGGCGGAGCGCGCCGCACCGCTAGCGTCGTCGTGAACACAGGAGGCAATCGATGCGCAAGTTCATCCTCAATTCCAGCGTCATCAGCGCGATCGTCGGAGGCTGGTCCATCCTGCAGACGACGCGCAAGGGTCCGCGCGACTGGCGACTGGCCCTGCAGTGGGTCAGCTGGGCGATCGCCCTCGCGGTCGCCATCGGCTCGGTCTCCTACGACTCGAAGGAGCTCGTCAAGGAGCAGAACGGCAAGAAGCGCGACCGCTGAGCGCACTCCCCTTCTGACACGCCGCGTGCCCCGCGCCGCGGCGTGTCAGCGCGGTCCGGCGTCCTCCCCCGGAGACACTGGAGGCACCAGCACGCGGCACGGGAAACGGGGTTCACATGAGGTTTCGTCTGAGGCGCCGCCAGCCGGCCCCCGAGGTCGTCGCGGCCCCCGCTCTCACGCAGGACGAGCTCTTCGCCGTGGTGCACGAGCGCCTCTCCGCCTTCGTCGGCGCCGAGGGGGCCTGGGTCGTCACCCGTCGCAGCCACGACGACCGCGATCCGATCTTCCACGGCATGCTCGCCCGCTCCCTCGCCCACGAGCTGTCCGCCGCGATCCAGGCCGAGCAGCTCCGCGCCGGCGTCGAGGGCACCGCGAACCCCGTCACCTCCGCGATCCCGGTCATGCGCGCGTCGACGCCTCCCGTCATCGCGGCGCCCGCCGCCCTGCACGCCGCCGAGGCCGCTCCCGCCGTGCCGTCCGAGCCCGCCGCGGACGCGACCCCCGTCGCCGAGCCCGCCGCCCTCACCTGGGACCCGAAGCCGATCGCGGTCTGGGCCGAGCCCGACGCCACCCCGGCCCCCTCCACTGCCGACGCCACCCGCTGACCCGCCGCCGCTGGGCCGGGTCGTGAGGTTCCTGCTGATCGAGTAGCCCGCGAACGACAGTTCTGCTGATCGAGTAGCCCGCGAACGACAGTTCTGCTGATCGAGTAGCCCTCGCAGAGGTGTCTTGCTGATCGAGTAGCCCTCGCAGAGGGCGTATCGAGATCCGCCCCGCTCAGAGCACGTCGAGGATGTCGTTCTTCAGCACCTCGGCCCGCGGCCCGAATACCGCCTGGATGCTCTCGCCCACCTCCAGCACCCCGGCCGCGCCGAGCTCCCTGAGCCGCGCGTGATCGACGAGCGCACGATCGCCCACCTGCACGCGCAGCCGCGTGATGCACGCGTCGACGCGGACGAGATTGCCGCGCCCGCCGAAGGCCGCGATGAGCCGCTCCGCGGCGGAGTCCTTGGGACTCCCGGCACCGGGGGACGACTCCGGAGCCACGACCACGACCCCCGTCTCCTCGGCGTCCCCCTCGGCCACGAGCGCCTCGCGCCCCGGCGTGCGCAGGTTCCACCGCCGGATGACCAGCCGGAACAGCAGGTAGTACACGACGAAGTACACGACTCCCAGGAGCACCAGCAGTCCGACGTTCTTCGCGGCGGGGGCCGTGCCGTAGAGCAGCAGATCGACGAGGCCCGCGGAGAACGAGAAGCCGAGGTGGACGTCGAGGAGATTCGCGACGGCGAGCGAGAGGCCGGTGAGCAGGGCGTGCACCACGTAGAGCGGGAACGCCGCGAACATGAAGGCGAACTCGAGCGGCTCGGTGATGCCGGTGAGGAACGCGGTGAGCCCGGCGGCTCCGAGTATGCCGATCGCGGCCTTCCGCTGCGACCGGTCGGCCAGGTGGATCATCGCCAGTGCCGCCGCGGGCAGCCCGAACATCAGCACGGGATAGAAGCCCGAGGTGAGCGCGCCGGCCGTCGGGTCGCCCGCGGCGAAGCGGGTCAGCTCGCCCGTGACGACCCCGCCGTCGGCGGTGGTGTACGAGCCCTGCAGGAACCAGACGTACGAGTTCAGGATGTGGTGCAGCCCCACCGGGATGAGCATCCGGTTCGCGACGCCGTAGACGAACGCGCCGAGCGCGCCGGTGCCGCCGATGAAGGTCCCGAGGCCGGAGAGCCCGATCTCGAAGACCGGGTAGAACCAGCTCAGGCCGAAGCCCACGACGAGGCAGGCGAGCGACACGACGATCGGGACGAACCGCCGACCGCCGAAGAAGCCCACGTAGCTGGGCAGCGTGATGGTGTGGAAGCGGTCGAACAGCGCCGCCGTGAGCAGACCGACGACGATGCCGCCGAACACGCTGTAGTCGATCGGCAGCTGGGTGCCCGCCGCCGTGGTCCGTCCCGCCAGGACGACCGGCGACATCGCCGTGAAGACGTGCGTGAGCACGAGGTGGCCGACGACGGCCGCGAGAGCGGTCGAGCCGTCCGCCTTCTTCGCGAAGCCCAGGGCGACGCCGACCGCGAAGAGCAGCGGCAGGTTCTCGAACAGGGCGCCGCCCGCCGCGCTCATCGCCTGGAAGAAGGCGCCGAGGACGGGCAGGTCGATCCGCCCGAGCAGGTCCGGCTGACCGAGCCGGAGCAGGAGCCCGGCGGCGGGGAGGACCGCGATCGGGAGCATCAGGCTCGTGCCGAGCCGCTGCAGCCGGTCGAAGCCGGGAACGCCGCGCCGACGGCGGGGCGAGGCCGGTGCGGCGCTCACGGGGTCTCCTCCGCGGGAGGGCCGGGGCGTCATGCGGAGAGGAGCGCGGTGCCGGGCTGGAGGGCCGCGCCGTCGGCGACCAGGACGGCGACGGCCTCCGCGGGCCGCTCGAGCACGACGACGGGGACGACGGCCGAGAGCCCCGCCGCGAGGATCGCCGGGACGTCGTAGGTCACGATCGACGCCCCCGCCTCGACCCGGTCGCCCTTCGCGGCGAGGGCGATGAAGCCGGCACCGCCGAGCCCGACGGTGTCGATCCCGAGGTGCACCAGCACGGCGAGTCCGTCGTCGGCAGCGACCACGAAGGCGTGCGGGAAGACCTGCGCCAGCGTGCCGTCGATCGGTGCGACCACCTCGAGCGGCCGCTCGGGCGGCGCGATCGCGATCCCAGGCCCCATCGCGCCCGCCGCGAAGAGCGGATCAGGCACCGACGCGAGGGGTACGGCGGCCCCGGTGAGCGGGGACAGGACATGGACCACGGAGACTCCCTCGAACCGACGATCGAGCGATGCTCACGATCGCCCGCGGCCAGAGTAGGGCGGCCGACGGGCTCCGTCGTCCGGTGGCGCGGAACGTCGACGGCGGGTCGACGATCCGCCCCCTCGGCGGACGCGATCAGACCGCCGGCCAGGCCTCCGGGCCGTCGCTGCCGGCCGCGTACTCGTCGAGCGGCACGTCGTCGGCGCGCCAGGCGTCGATCGCGGGCTGCACGATGCGCCAGCACTCCTCGGCCGCATCGCCGCGGACCGACAGGGACGGGTCGTCGTCGAGGATCCCGGAGATGACCTCGCCGTAAGCCAGCAGCTCCCCCGCGCCGAAGGTCGCCTCCAGCGAGGCGCGCTCCAGCGTGTACGGGTCGCCGGGGCCGTTGATGTTCAGCTCCAGCGCCATCTGGTCGGGCGCGAGGAACAGCCGCAGCACCGACGCGTCGGCCGTGCCGTGGAAGCCGGCCGGCAGGTGCGGCACCGGCTTGAAGCGGATGACGATCTCGCGGCGCCGCTCGCCCAGAGCCTTGCCGGAGCGCAGCGTGAACGGCACGCCCGCCCAGCGCCAGGTGTCGATCTCGACGGTGAGCTCGGCGAGCGTCTCGGTCTTGCGCGAGGGGTCGACGCCCTTCTCGTCGGCGTAGGCCGGCAGCTCCCGGCCGTCGACGGAGCCGGCGGTGTAGCGGGCCCGCCGCGAGCTCTCCGTCAGGTCGTCGCCCCGCAGGCGGGTCGCCCGCAGCACGATGCCCTTGGCGTCACGCAGGTCGGCCGCGCCGAGCGTCGACGGCGGCTCCATCGCGACGACCGCCAGCACCTGCAGCAGGTGGCTCTGGATCATGTCGATCAGCGCGCCCGCGCCGTCGTAGTACCCCGCGCGCCCCTCCAGCCCGAGCTGCTCGTCGTAGACGATCGCGACGCTCTCGATGTGCTCGGCGGACCAGAGCGGCTCGAGGATCCGGTTCGCGAAGCGCAGGCCGAGCAGGTTCATCACCGTCGCGCGGCCGAGGAAGTGGTCGACGCGGTGCACCCGGTCCTCCGGCACGAGGGCGGCGACGCGCTCGTTCAGCGCGTGCGCGCTCTTCTCGTCCGTGCCGAACGGCTTCTCGAGCGCGAGCACGGTGCCCTCCGGCAGGTCGTGCGCCGCGAGTGCGTCGCAGGCCTTCGCGGCGACCGCGGGCGGCAGAGCGAAGTAGAGCGCGACCGGTCCGTCGCAGCTCGCGAGCAGCGCGGCCATCGCCTCCGGATCGGTGACGTCGACCTGCTGGTAGCGCGTGCCCGCGACCAGCGCGTCGATCGCCGCTCCCTCCGCGCCCTCGGTGCCGAACGAGCCGGCGACGACGTCGTGCCAGTGCTCCTGCGTCCAGTCCTCCTGGCCTGCGCCGACGAGGTGCAGGCGGCGGTCGGGCTCGCGGGTCAGCAGCTGACCGACGGCGGGGAGGAGGAGGCGGGCGGACAGGTCGCCCGTCGCACCGAGGATGAGCAGCGTGGAGACCGACTGAGGCATGGGCCACACCCTACGGCGCCTCCGCCGACCGTTTCCCGGCCTTGACGGCGGCGGACCGCGGCGGCGCGGCGCGACCGCCGCGGGCGGCGCCCAGCGTTCTGCTGCGAGGATCAGCGCATGGTCTCCCCGATCGAGGACTACGCCGTCCTCTCCGACTGCCGCACCGCCGCCCTCGTCTCGCGCGACGGCGGCATCGACTGGCTCTGCCTCCCCCGCTTCGACTCCGCATCGATCTTCGGCGCGCTCCTGGGCGGTGACGATCAGGGTCGCTGGTCGTTGCGCCCGGTGGACGCCGAGGCGACCACGGAGCGGCACTACCTCGGCGACAGCCTCGCCCTGGTCACGACCTGGACCACGGCGAGCGGCGTCGTCGAGGTCACCGACGTCATGCCGCTGCGCGACGAGCGCGCCGAGCTGGTCCGCCGCGTGAAGGGGGTCTCGGGCTCGGTGCGGATGCGCCAGGAGCTGCGCATCCGGTTCGACTACGCCCGCACGATGCCGTGGGTGCGCCAGGAGGGGACGGAGGCGGATCCGCTGCTCGTGGCCGTCGCCGGTCCGGACGCGGTCGTGGTCCGCGGCGTGCGTCTCGCGGCGACCGACCACGTGCACTCGGCCGAGTTCGACGTCGCGCCCGGCGAGACCGTCGACCTGTCGATGGCGTGGTTCCCCTCGCACCAGCGCGCGCCGAAGGTGCTCGACGTCGACCGGGCGCTCGAGCGCACCGTGCGCTGGTGGACGGAGTGGGCGGGCACCATCCGCTACGACGGCCCCTACCGGGACGCCGTCGTCCGCTCGCTGCTCACCCTCCGCGCCCTCACCGACGACCAGACCGGCGGCATCGTCGCCGCGGCCACCACGTCGCTGCCCGAGGAGTTCGGCGGCAGCCGCAACTGGGACTACCGCTACGTCTGGCTGCGCGACGCCTCGCTGACCCTCGAGGCCCTGCTCGCGCACGGCTTCGAGAAGGAGGCGCAGAAGTGGCGCACCTGGCTGCTCCGCGCCGTCGCCGGCTCCCCGGAGGACGTGCAGATCATGTACGGCCTCGCGGGTGAGCGCGATCTGGCCGAGCGGACCATGCCGAGCCTGCCCGGCTACGACGGCGCGTCGCCCGTCCGCATCGGCAACGCCGCGGTCGACCAGTACCAGGCCGACGTGATCGGCGAGGTGATGGTCGCCCTGCACGAGGCGCGCTCGGCCGGCGTCGACGAGACCGAGTTCTCCTGGCCGCTGCAGCGCGCCCTGCTCGGCTTCGTCGAGAGCAACTGGCAGCGGCCCGACAACGGCATCTGGGAGATCCGCGGGGAGCCGCGGCACTTCACGCACTCGCGCGTGATGATCTGGGCCGCCCTCGATCGCGGCGTGCGCGCCGTCCGCGAGCACGGCCTCGACGGACCCGTGGAGACCTGGGAGCGGCTCCGCGACACGGTCCGCGCAGAGATCGAGGCGCAGGGCTTCGACTCCGAGCGCGGGCACTTCGTGCAGTCCTACGGCTCGAGCGAGGTGGACGCCTCGCTGCTCGTGCTGCCGATGGTGGGCTTCGTCGCCGCCGACGACCCGCGGATGCTCGGCACGGTCGCCGAGCTCGAGCGCGCGCTGATGCACGAGGGCCTGCTGCACCGCTACCGCACGGAGTCGTCGGTCGACGGCCTCGCCGGCGGCGAGCACCCGTTCCTCGCCTGCTCGTTCTGGCTGGTGCGGCAGTACGCCGCGTCGGGCCGCATCGACGACGCGCGGGCGCTGATGGACCGCCTGGTCGGCCTGTGCAACGACGTCGGGCTGCTGTCCGAGGAGTACGACGTGGAGAACGAGCGGCACGCGGGCAACACCCCGCAGGCCCTCTCGCACCTCGCGCTCGTCCAGGCCGCCGACGCGATCGCGGCGCACCGGTGAGCGCCGCGACGCCGACGAGGCGGCGCAGGCCGCTCCGGATCGTCCTCCTGAGCCTCGGCGGCCTGCTCGCCGTCGCCGTCCTCGGCTTCCTGACCTGGTCCTCGATCGTGATGGGGCCGGACGAGGCGGCGCTCGCGCGGGTCGACGCCGACCCGGCCGTCGCGGTCGAGCGCACCGACAACGCGATCGTGCTGACCCCGACCGACGAGGCCTCGACCGCCCTGGCCGGCACGGGGCTCGTCTTCATCCCCGGGGCGAAGGTCGACGCGGCCTCCTACGAGGCGACGCTCTCCCCGCTGGTCGAGGCGGGCGCCACGGTGGTCATCACGCGGCCGATCCTCAACCTCGCGTTCTTCGACCTGCGCCCGCTCGAGACCTTCACGGCGCAGGGCCCCGGCGTCGACGAGTGGCTGGTCGGCGGCCACTCCCTCGGCGGCGTCGTGGCCTGCCGCTGGGCCGAGGACCCCGGGGTGGCGGGTCTCGTGCTGCTCGGCAGCTACTGCGCGAACGACCTCTCGGGCTCGGCTCTGCCGGTCCTGAGTCTGAGCGGCTCGGAGGACGGGCTGAGCACCCCGGCGAAGGTCGCGGCGGCGAGCGACCAGCTGCCCGCCGATGCGGAGTTCGTCGAGATCGCCGGCGCCAACCACGCCGACTTCGGCTGGTACGGCCCGCAGCCGGGTGACGGCACCGCCACCATCGGTCACGAGGAGGCCGACGCGCGGATCGCCGAGGCGCTGGTCGCCTTCGCGGAGGGCGACGGCTAGGCCCTGCAGCGTCAGTCGCGCTCGGGCGCCCCGCCCCTCGGCGTCTCGCGCAGGTCGATCAGGCCGGTGAAGAGCGCGCCGCGCTCGTTCGAGGCACGGTCGCCGGAGAACAGGTTGTCCGGCGCCGAGCGCGTGTGACTGCGCGGCGCGGGGGCCGTGCCCGCCTCCTCGTGCTGCATCTCGACCCGCTGGCGCGGCAGTGCGATGGGGTCGCTCTCGTGCAGCCAGCTGACCAGTCGCTCCCGCACGTAGCAACGCAGATCGAACAGCGTCGGCGCGTCCTTCGCGGTGACGAGGACGCGGATGCGCACGTAGCCGCCGACCGCGTCGGTGACCTGCAGCACACTCACCCGCTGGTCCCAGAGGTCCGTCTCGTCGAGGATGCGGTGCAGCTCGGTGCGCATCTCCTCGGGCCGCACGCGCCAGTCGAGGTCGAGCTCGACGGCGCCGAGCAGCTCGGAGCCGGTGCGCGTCCAGTTCTGGAACGGCTGGGTGGTGAAGTAGTTCGTCGGCAGCACCAGGCGCCGGTCGTCCCAGAGGTGGACGACCACGTAGGTCAGCGTGATCTCCTCGATCCGGCCCCACTCGCTCTCGACGATGACGACGTCGTCGAGGCGGATCGCATCGCTGAAGGCGAGCTGCATCCCCGCGAAGATGTTGGTGAGGCTGGACTGCGCGGCGAGGCCGGCGACGATCGAGAGCACACCGGCCGAGGCGAGCAGGGAGGCGCCCGCGGTCCGCGCCTCGGGGAAGGTCAGCAGTGAGGCGCCGATCGCGATCACGACGACGGCGGCGACGGCCACCCGCCGGATGATCGTCATCTGCGTGCGCAGGCGCCGGGCCCGCCGGTTGTCGGCGGTGTCGGTGCGGTAGCGCTCGGCCCCGAGGTCCTCGAGGAAGACGAAGCTCGCGCCCACCAGCCAGGCGGCGGCGCCGATCGTGGCGATCTGGAAGATGCGGTCGACGAGTCCCGGCCAGGTGTCGCCCGAGACGGTCGCGGCGAGCGCGGCCCAGACGGCGATGGTGAGCAGCAGCACCCGGAACGGGATGCGCGCGCGGCGGATGAGCAGGCGCGCCCAGGTCTTGCGCTTCCCGATCGAGCGGACGATCAGGGCGACGATCGCGGTCACGACGACGGCGATCACGACGGCGATGAGCACCGCGAGGGCGATGGAGCCGACTTCTTGCAGGGCGTCTTCGGGCACGGCGGTCCTTTCGGAGGGAGGAGGAGCGCGCACCATCGAGCGGATCGGACGAAGAGGGCAGCCTCCCACGGACACGGCGGACGGCGCGGGAGCGACGGCGCGATGTTGCGCGGATGCCCAGGCGGGGCGACCGGGGCCGCGGCCCGCGGGACATACCCCGGAAACGACGAAACGCCCGCCGGTGTGGCGAGCGTCTCGTGCTGGTGCACCCCCTCGGACTTGAACCGAGAACCCACTGATTAAGAGTCAGTTGCTCTGCCGATTGAGCTAGAGGTGCATGGCGACCGGCGAATCGTGCGTGCCGAACCGAGGGATCACACTACCAGCGCCCACCCCCGGTTCGTCAAATCGACACGGCGGAGCGAGAGTCGCCTCTGCTGATCGGCCCGCGCAGCGGCTCCGCGTCAGGCTGACCGAGCAGCCCGCGCAACGGGCGTATCGAGATCCACCAGGGCCGGATGGTGGGTCGCCGGAACTCGTCCCCCGGAGGCGGAGGGTCTCGATACGCCCCTTCGGGGCTACTCGACCAGCATGCAGTGCGCCCCTCCGGAGCCGCTCGACCGGCAGGGAGGCCCGCGCACGGCGGGGTCGCTCAGTATCGTGGACGCGTGACCCTCGACGACGACCTCCGCCTCGCCCTCCGCCTCGCCGACGCCGCCGACGCGATCTCGCGCGACCGGTTCCTCGCCCTCGACCTCGTGGTGGACACGAAGCCCGACAGCACCCCCGTCTCCGACGCCGATCGTGCCGTCGAGGAGGCGATCCGCGCGATCCTCGCCGCCGAGCGCCCCGACGACGCGATCCTCGGCGAGGAGTTCGGCACGTCGGGCGACGCTGCGCGCCAGTGGATCATCGACCCGATCGACGGCACGGCGCACTTCGTCCGCGGCGTGCCGATCTGGGCCACGCTGATCGCACTGGCCGTCGACGGCGTCCCCGTGGTCGGCGTCGTCTCGGCGCCCGCCCTCGGCAAGCGCTGGTGGGCGTCGAGGGACGCCGGCGCCTGGGTCGACGAGAGCCGCGCACCGCTCGGCAGCCTCGACCTGCCGGACGAGCTCCGGGGCGTGCTCGTCGCCCCCGTGGCGGAGGAGCCGCGCCGCCTCCGGGTCTCGGGCGTCGCCGCGCTCGCCGACGCGACCTTCAGCTACAACAGCATCCAGCAGTGGGACGGTGCGGGCCGGCTCGAGCAGCTGCTTCAACTCGCCCGCTCGGTCTGGCGCGACCGCGCCTACGGGGACGCCTGGCCGTACATGCTGGTCGCCGAGGGCCTGATCGACGGCGCCGGCGAGTTCGACGTGAAGCCGTACGACCTCGCCGCCCTCGTGCCGATCGTCGAGGAGGCGGGCGGCCGCTTCACCTCGGTCGACGGCGAGGACGGTCCGTGGCGGGGCAGCGCACTCGCCACCAACGGCGTCCTGCACGACGAGGTCCTCGCGATCGTCGCCCGCCGATGAGCCTGCGACGCGCGGCCTCTGCCGCGATGCTCGCCGTCGCGGCGCTCTCGCTGGCGGCCTGCTCGTCCGTCGTGGGCGGCGACGGGCCGGAGGCCGTGCGCGACGAGAGCGGAGTCGTCGTCACGGCGGGCAGCGTCGACCCCTTCTCGCTCGTCAAGGGCGACTGCCTCCGCGCGCCGGACGACGACCGGATCGCCGACGTCGAGGTCGTCCCGTGCGCCGATCCGCACGAGCTCGAGCTGTTCCACGTGTTCGCCCAGCCCGGCGACGACTACACGAGCCGCAACACCCTGCTCGCGCAGGCGGAGGCCGGCTGCGAGCCCGAGTTCCCGGCGACGATCGGCATCGCCTACGGCGACTCCGCTCTGGAGTACCGCAGCTTCGTCCCCTCCGAGGTCAGCTGGCGGCACGGCGACCGCTCGGTGCTCTGCGCCGTCTACGACCCCGCGGCAGGCTCCACGACCGGCAGCCTCTTCGGCGCCGCGCGCTGACCCACCGCGCCGACGCGCGAGCCGCGGGGGTCAATCCCCCGGGGCGACGATTGACACGGGCTCCGCACGCGCGCATCGTGAGAGGACCGTCACAGATGATCGACGACCGGTTCGGGGGGACCGCGGCGCGGCAGCAGGAGCCGAGAATGCACGCAGACCCAGCACGTCCCCCGAAGGACGCCCAGCCGGAGCGATCGGCGACGGCCGAGCACGAGCTCCGGGCCTCCGACTCGCTCTTCGTCCGGTTGAACCAGCAGGCCGCGCTGCTCGCCGCCGCCGAGGTCCTGGCCGGCGCGGCGGACGCCGCGGTGCGGCGCTGGTCGCGGCTGCTGCACGACTACGCGCTGACCTCCGACCGCGTCGTCAGCGTGCACGGTGACGCGGAGGCGGCCACGCTCGGCTGGCTCAAGCCGCGCGGCGTCGTCGCCCTGCTCGTCGTCGAGGAGTGCGAGGACGATCAGGTCGTCGAGCATCTCGCGGCCGCCCTCGGGGCGATGAACGCCGTCTCTCTGACGGTGGACCGCGAGCGCGCGGAGCGTCTCGCGCCGCTCACGAGCGTGCTCGGTCGGCTCCTGCCGGGCGCGTTCGTCGAGCTCGCCGTCGACGCGCACGCGCACTATCCGGAGGGGGCGACCGCGGCGGTCCTCACCCCGGGGCACCTCTACCGCGCCTGGACGCCGCCGGAGCCACTGCCGGAGGCCGAGAGCGGCACCGAGCGCGACGACGACGAACGCCTGGCTCTGCTGACCCTCTACGGGCGTGTGCGACAGCTCGACGTCCGGCCGGAGTGAAGGACTCCAGGTGTGCGACGACGACCGGTGGTGGAGATGGGGGGAATCGAACCCCCGTCCATCGCTGTGATTCTGCGCCTTCTACGGGTGTAGCCAGTGAGAGCGTTCTGCTCGGCCCCGACCGTTACCACTGGCGCATCGGTCGACGGGCCCAGCCCGAGTGCAAGTCCCGCGTCGCCCTCAGGCGTAACGACGCAGCAAGTCCTCTAGATGACGCCAGGATCCGGGGCGAGGACGCACCCACGGGCTGACGGACTATCTACTCTGGCTTAGGCAGCGAGAGCGAAGTCGGTGCGCTTCTGTTCGGCACCTGTGTTTTTCAGAGATCGTTAACGAGATAACCCTGAATCCTCGACCCGCTTCTCGCAGTTTCGCAGGCAATGTCGAAACCGATCATCCCCGCGAGCACTCGCCGGCACTGAGCCTTGGTCGACACTGGGCCGGTGGAGTGGGTCGTCGTCGCACACTGTGGAGTTACGAGAGAAGAGTCTACCTCGTCGCGCGGGCAGTGACCCGACGACGGCGCAGATCCAGCAGTCCGAGCACGAGCGCCAGCGCGATCAGCCCGAGGGTGACGAAGTAGCCGTTGCGGAAGGCGTCGTGGTACTGGTCGAGCCCCTCGGCCATCCCCGCCTCGCTGGCGAGCGTGGCGAAGAACACCGCCGAGGCGCACGCCGTGCCGACAGCCGTGCCGAGGCGCTGCCCCAGCTGGCCGACCGAGCCCGCGACTCCGCCCTGCTCCGGCGGGATCTCGGCGAGCGTGAGCGTCTGGTTCGGCGAGACGACGAAGCCGCCGCCCGCTCCGGCCACGAGCATCGCCGCGCCCATCCCGTAGGCGGCCGTCTCGGCCGGCAGCAGCTCCGCAGCCAGCAGCACGAGGGTGAAGCCGGCCACCACCAGCAGGATGCCCAGCACGACGAGCGCGCGCCCGTAGCGCTGCACGAGCTTGCCGCCGTACCAGGCGGTCACCGCGGAGGTCAGCGCGAACGGGATGCTGACCATGCCCGCGAAGACCGGTGCGAGGCCGAGACCCTGCTGAAGGAAGAGCGTCGTCAGCAGGAACGTCGCCGGGATCGCCGCGAAGTACGAGGTCGCGACGAGGATGCCGTTGCGGTACGAGCTGGTGCGGAAGATCCGGAAATCGATGACGGGTGTGCGGCCCTTCGCGGCGTAGTGCGCCTCCCACTTCACGAAGGCGCAGGCCGCGACGACCGCCAGCAGCAGCCAGAACCAGCGGAACGGCGAGTCCGTCGAGGCACCGGTGGTCAGCAGGAAGGGGAGCATGAACGCGAAGATCGTCACGCCCAGCAGGAGCAGGCCGACCGGGTCGAGCGAGGAGTCCCCGGTCGGCGTGCGCTGCACGCGCGGGAGCAGCCGCCAGGCAAGGACGAGCGCGGCGATGCCGAGCGGGATGTTCATCCAGAACAGCAGGCGCCAGCCGTCCTGCTCGCCGCCGATCGCGATCAGCAGTCCTCCGAGCGTCGGGCCGAACGCGGTGGACAGGCCGATCACGGCGCCGAAGACGCCGAAGGCGCGGGCCCGCGCCGCCCCGGTGAAGAGCTGCTGCACCAGGCCGAGCACCTGCGGCATCTGGATGCCCGCGGCGATGCCCTGGAGGAACCGCGCGACGACGAGCAGCTCGATCGTCGGTGCGACGGCGCAGAGCAGGCTGGCGAGGGTGAACGCGGTCAGGCCGACCAAGAAGAGCAGGCGCCGCGACTTGAGATCGCCGAGTCGACCCGAGGGCACGAGCGAGAGCCCGAACGCGAGCGCGTAGCCGGCGACGATCAGCTGCAGCTGGCTCGGGTCGGCCGAGAGCGACTTCTCGATCGAGGGCAGCCCGACGTTGACCTTGGACAGGTCGAGGATCGTGAAGGCGGCGACGGAGACCGCGACCGCGAACGCCCGCCAGCGCGTCCGCTCCTCGGCGGCTGTGGGCGGCGCGTCGGGGGCGTTGTCGGGAGAGGTCACGTCCTCCAGTCTCTCAGGAACGGAGTGCGCGCCTCCCCCGCTTGCGGGACATCGGCGCGGGCCGCCTACTCGCCCATGCGGCGGCGGGTGGACATGGCGCGGTCGGCCTCGCGGCGGTCCTGGCGCTCGCGGAGCACCTGGCGCTTGTCGTAGTCCTTCTTGCCCTTCGCGACCGCGAGCTCGACCTTGGCCTTGCCGTCGCTGAAGTAGAGCGAGAGCGGGATCAGCGTGTACCCGCCCTCCTTCACCTTGTTGTGGATCTTGAGGATCTGCGCCTTGTGCAGCAGCAGCTTGCGCTTGCGCCGGGGCGGGTGGTTGGTCCAGGTGCCCTGGGCCCACTCGTTGATGTGCACGGCGTCGAGCCAGGCCTCACCGCCGTCGACGAAGGCGTAGCCGTCGACGAGCGAGGCGCGGCCGTTCCGGAGCGACTTGACCTCGGTGCCCGAGAGCACGAGTCCCGCCTCGTAGGTGTCCTCGATGAGGTAGTCGTGGCGCGCCTTGCGGTTGGTCGCGACGACCTTCTGTCCCTGTTCCCTGGGCACGACGGCTCCTTCGGTCCGAGAGCGATGATGGGCCACCCCGATCGGGGCAGCCCATCAGTATACGGCCGCACGCGGCCGAGAACGCCGGGCGGTCTAGACCCGCAGGTACCGCGCGATCGCCACGTTGGCCGAGATCGCGGCCAGGACGATCCCCACCACGATCAGGATCGGCACGACTATGAGGGCGTCGTCGACGCCGACGAACGAGGTCAGCGGGATCCGGTACGCCAGGAAGCCCTGCACGAAGAACACGACGATCGCCACGACCGCGACCCCCGCGAGGATCGAGCCGAGCAGCGCCGCGAACACGCCCTCCAGGATGAAGGGGGTCTGGATGAACCGGTTCGAGGCGCCCACGAGCCGCATGATGCCCAGCTCCCGTCTCCTCGAGAACGCCGACAATCGGATCGTCGTGGCGATCAGCAGCACCGCCGCCACCAGCATCAGCACCGCGATGCCGATGGCGGTGTAGCTCGCCGCGTTGAGGATCGAGAAGATCTGGTCGAGGTACTGCTTCTGATCGGTCACGCTCTCGACCCCGGAGACACTCGACAGGCTCTCGACGAGCACGTCGGACTGGGTCGGGTCCTTGAGGTTGATCCAGAAGGTCTGGTTGAGCAGGTCGGGCGTGACGTACTCGGCGACCGGGTTCCCGGCGAACTGCTCCTGGAAGTTCGCGTAGGCCTGGTCGTGGTCCTCGAAGTAGGAGCGGTCGATGTACGGCGCGAGCGTCGCGCCCGCGAGCTGGGATTCGACCGTGTCGATCTGCTCCTGCGTCGCGTCCGAGCCGCTGCAGTTCGAGCCGCCGGAGGTGGCGGTGCACATGTACACCGCGACCTGGGCCTTGTCGTACCAGAAGTTCTTCATCTGGCCGATCTGCATCTGCAGCAGGATCGCGGTGCCGACGAAGGTGAGCGAGATGAAGGTCACCAGGATCACCGAGACGACCATGGAGACGTTGCGCCGGAGGCCGCTCGAGACCTCCGACCAGATCAGTGCGAATCTCACTTGACGGGTCCTACATCCTGCTGGTCGTCCCCGGTCTCGTCGCCCTCGCCCGCGTGGGCGCGCAGCCCGAGGCGGGCCGCGAGCGACTCCTCGGGGAGCGCACCGGTGTCGGCGGGGAGGTAGATCGGACCGGTCTGGCTCTGCAGCTCCACCACGCGCGGCGAGGCGGGCGCCTCGGGCTCGGGCGCCGCGGGGACGACGGGGTTCGACTGGGTCGTCGGGCGCGCCGGAGCGACGTGCGTCTCGGGAGCGGCGGCCGAACGGCGGCCCTCCGGGATGCGCGGCTGCGGTGCCGTCTGCGGGAGGCGCGGTCGCGCGAACGCGGCACCGTGCTCGGGCGACTCGGCAGCGGCGGCGGCGGGCTCCGGGGCGCGGCGGAGGTCCTGCTCCGGCACCTCGGCGGGCGCGAGGGCGCTCTCGGTCAGCACCGGGACGGCGATCGACGACGTGGTGGTGGGGTGGTCGTCCGCCGCGACCACGACGACGCCGTCGTGCACCACGGTGATGCTCTCGGTCTGGCCGTAGCCGCCCTGGCTCTCGTCGCGGACGATGCTGCCCGCCGAGAGCTCGATGACGCGGCGCTTCATCTGGTCGACGATGCCGGCCTCGTGGGTGGCCATGATCACGGTCGTGCCGCCGGCGTTGATCCGCTCGAGCAGCGCCATGATCCCGGCGCTGGTCGTCGGGTCGAGGTTTCCCGTCGGCTCGTCGGCGAGGAGGACGGCCGGCTTGTTGACGACGGCGCGGGCGATCGCCACGCGCTGCTGCTCGCCGCCGCTGAGCTCATGCGGCAGGCGCGCGGCCTTGCCGGCGAGGCCCACCATCTTGAGCGTGTCGGGGACCGCCTCCTGGATGTAGCCCTTCGACTTGCCGATCACCTGGAGGCTGAAGGCGACGTTGTCGAAGACCGACTTGTTCGGGAGGAGCCGGAAGTCCTGGAAGACCACGCCCATGTTGCGGCGGAAGTAGGGGACCTTGCGGCTGGAGATCTTGCCGAGGTTCTGCCCCAGCACGTGGATCGCCCCGGAGGAGGGCCGCTCCTCCTTGAGGATCAGGCGGAGGCAGCTGGACTTGCCGGACCCGGAGGCGCCGACGAGGAAGACGAACTCGCCCCGGAGGATCTCGAGATCGATGGCGTTGAGGGCGGGTCTCGTGCCACCCCGATACTGCTTGGAGACGTTGTCGAAGCGAATCATGTCGGTACGAGGGTAAGCGACGATTCCGGAGAGTGGCCCGTCCGACCGCTCGGCGCGCCGAACGGTCGGCGCACGAGCGCGGCGGCGGGGAGTCCGACGGGACGGGCCCTCTCCGGCGGCTAGCCGAGCGGGACGTCGGCCGCGACGGGGGCCGGAGCGGCGGCACCGCCGTCGACGAGGAAGAGCGCGGGGTCGGCCGGGAGCGCGACATCGCCGTCGAGGACGACCGACGCCGTCTCGTCCTCGAGGACCACCTCGGCCTGCTCGGAGGCGTCGGCCTCCTCCGCCACGAGGACGGCTGCCGGACCACCGTCGAAGAGCGCCGCACCGTCGACCTGGAGACGCACGACGGCACTCGCCGCACCGGTGACGAGAGGATCGGCGGGAGTCTCTCCGAGCGGCAGCGAGTCGTCCTCGCCGAGGGCATCGGAGAGCGACGACTCCGGAGACAGCGCCGGACCGGCACTCAGATCCTGCGCCTGCGCAGGGGACGCGGCAGCGACGGCGAGGGCGGCGCCGGCGCACACCGCGGTCAGCACCAGGGAGGTCTTGGACATGGTTCCACCTTTCGTGAGCCAGTCTCGAGATGAGACCTTCTCAGGGTAGAACCGATCGGATCGCGGGTCCGGGCCGGGTCAGGAGTCCGGCGATCGTGGCGCGGCGCGGCGGGTCAGGCGGACTTGCGCCAGCGGATGCCGGCGGCGATGAAGCCGTCGAGGTCGCCGTCGAAGACGTGCGAGGGGTTGCCGACCTCGTGGTCGGTGCGGAGGTCCTTGACCATCTGGTACGGCGCGAGGACGTAGCTGCGCATCTGGTCGCCCCAGCTCGCGGTGATGTTCCCCGCCAGCTCCTTCTTGGTCGCGGCCTCCTGCTCCTTCTGCAGCAGCAGCAGGCGCGACTGCAGCACGCGCATAGCGGCGGCGCGGTTCTGGATCTGGCTCTTCTCGTTCTGCATCGAGACGACGGTGCCGGTGGGGAGGTGGGTCAGGCGGACCGCGGAGTCCGTCGTGTTGACCGACTGGCCGCCGGGGCCGGAGGAGCGGAACACGTCGACGCGGATGTCGTTGTCCGGGATCTCGATCGCCCCGGCCTCCTCCATCAGCGGGATGACCTCGACCGCGGCGAAGGAGGTCTGTCGCTTGCCCGCGGCGCCGAACGGGCTCATCCGGACGAGGCGGTGGGTGCCGGCCTCGACCGAGAGCGTGCCGAAGGCGTAGGGGGCGTCGATCTGGAAGGTGGCCGACTTGATGCCGGCCTCCTCCGCATAGCTGGCGTCCATCACGGTCGCGGGGTACTTGTGCTTCTCCGCCCAGCGGAGGTACATCCGCATCAGCATCTCGGCGAAGTCGGACGCGTCGACGCCACCGGCTCCCGCGCGGATGGTGATGACCGCGGGGCGGTCGTCGTACTCGCCGTCGAGCAGGGTCTGCACCTCGAGGTCGCCCATCGTCTTCTGCAGCGCCTCGAGCTCGGCGATCGCCTCCTGCTCGGACTCGGCGTCGTCGGCCTCGTTGGCCATCTCGACCAGGACCTCGAGGTCGTCGAGGCGGCGCTCGATCGCGGTGATCCGCGCGAGCTCCGACTGGCGGTGGCTGAGCGCGCTCGTCACCTTCTGCGCGTTCTCGGTGTCGTCCCAGAGGTCGGGGACGCCCGCCTGCTCGTTCAGCTCCTCGATCTTCGCGCGGAGGCCGTCGACGTCGATGACGGCGAGGATGTCGGAGAAGGTGGAGCGGAGAGCAGTGATCTGCTCGGTGAAGTCGTTGTCCAGCATGGTGACCCCAGACTACCGGGGGCGGTCCCGGGTCGCCGCGGGCCGCCCGCCCGAGAGGCACCGGGCAGTGGGCGCTTAGGATGGGGCCAGTGAGCAGCACCGCCGAGCGTCCCTTCCCCGTCGGGCCGCTCCTGCTCTCCACCTTCCTGCCGACGCTGCTGTTCTCGGTCGGCGAGGGCGCGATCATCCCGCTGCTGCCCGCGGTCGCCGGCGACCTCGGCGCGACGCTCGCGATCGCCGGACTCGTCGCGGGGATGATCATGATCGGCGAGCTCGCCGGCGACGTCCCGAGCGGCTGGATCGTCTCGCGGATCGGCGAGCGCGGCGCGATGCTCGGCGCCTCGGGGGCCTCGATCCTCGGACTGGTGATCTGCCTCGTCTCGACCTCCTGGGTCACGCTGACCGTCGGCGTGTTCCTGATCGGCCTCGCGACGGCGGTCTTCGCGCTCGCGCGGCACGCCTTCATGACCTCGTTCGTCCCCCTGAGCCACCGGGCGCGGGCGCTCTCCTCCCTCGCCGGTGTGTTCCGCGCGGGCTGGCTGATCGGACCGTTCCTCGCGGCGGGAGTCGTGCACCTCAGCGGCTCGGTCGAGTCGATCTTCTGGGTGCACATCGTCTGCTGCGTCGCCGCGGTGGTGGTGCTGCTGCTCGTGCCCGACCCCGCCACGGTGCTGCGCCGCGCCGCGGCCGCGACCGCTGCCGCCGATCCGGCGCTCGACGCCGCCGTCGAGAAGGCCGCCGTGCAGGACTCCTCCCCCGGCCTGGTCGCGACCCTCCGCTCGCACCGCGGAGTGCTCGCGCGGATGGGCAGCGGCGCGGCCGTGATCGGGGCGCTGCGCGCGAGCCGGACGCTGATCCTGCCGCTCTGGGCGGTGAGCCTCGGCCTCGCCGAGACCGACACCGCGATCATCATCGGCATCGCCGGGGCGCTCGACTTCGCGCTCTTCTACGCCGGCGGACAGGTGATGGACCGCTTCGGCCGCGGCGCCACCGCGATCCCGTCGATGATCGGCCTCGGCGTCGGGCACCTGCTGCTCGTCGCGACGCTCCTCGCCGCGGATCCGGTGCCGTGGTTCGTCGCGGTGGCCTGCGTCCTCGCGGTCGCGAACGGGATCGGCTCGGGCATCCTGATGACGATCGGCGCGGATCTCGCGCCACCGGCCGACCCGGCGCCGTTCCTCGGCGCGTTCCGCTTCACCGGCGACGCGGGCAACGCCTCCGCGCCGATCGTCGTGTCGGCGCTGACCGCGGCGGTCTCGCTGCCGTTCGCCGCCGGGGCGATGGGCGTGCTCGGGCTGGCCGGAGCCGCAGCGCTCTCGCGCTGGATCCCGCGCTACCTCCCGCACCGGCGGCCGCGCGGCTGAGCCGCGGGTCCTCCCTCCTACACTGGAGCGCGCACGCGGGAGTGGTGGAATGGCAGACACGCAGGATTTAGGTTCCTGTGCCGAGAGGCATGTGGGTTCGAGTCCCACCTTCCGCACGATGGGCGA
Organism: Rathayibacter sp. VKM Ac-2760; assembly: GCF_009834185.1. GTDB lineage: Bacteria > Actinomycetota > Actinomycetes > Actinomycetales > Microbacteriaceae > Rathayibacter. The sequence goes on along the minus strand of NZ_CP047173.1, from coordinate 1,352,495 downwards.
TGTTCGGACGGGCGCCTTCCGGACGAGGGCGATCCGGACGAGCAGGCGCAGCGCGCCACCTTCGGGGGCCGCCCGGGTCGTCTTCCCGGTTTCGCCGGTACAGTGAGCGCGGTCGAGCCGCCGCAGACCGTGGATCGGGTGCGGCGCCGACCAGGCCGAACGGCACGGATCGACTCGGCACTGATCGACTGGAGAACCGTTGAACCACGCCGCGCTGATCCCCTGGCTGGATCCCGAGACGATCCTCACCTCGTTCGGTCCGTGGGGCGTGCTGGTCGTGTGCCTCATCGTCTTCGCCGAGACCGGTCTGCTGATCGGCTTCCTCTTCCCCGGTGACACCCTGCTGATCATCACGGGGCTGCTCGCGCACGAGAACGCGTCGAACGGCGGGCTGGGCGTCCCGATCTGGCTGATCTGCCTCGCGATCGGCTTCTCGGCGTTCCTCGGCGGTGAGGTCGGCTACCTGATCGGGCACAAGGCCGGTCCGCGCATCTTCGAGCGCAAGGAGTCCGGCCTCTTCAGCGTCGAGAACGTCAAGCGCACCAACGCCTTCTTCGAGCGCTTCGGCGGCCTCGCCGTGATCCTCGCGCGATTCGTGCCGATCGTCCGCACCTTCGCGCCCATCGCCGCCGGCGTCGCGCACATGAACTACCGCAAGTACAGCCTCTACAACGCGATCGGTGCGCTGATCTGGGGCAGCGGCGTCACGCTGATCGGCTGGCTGCTCGCCTTCATCCCGCCCGTCGCCGACTTCGTCTCGCACTACATCGACGTCATCCTGATCGGCGCCGTCCTCCTCGCGATCATCCCCACCGCGATCCACTTCTTCCAGCAGCGCCGCAAGGCGAAGCGCGCGAACGACACGGACACCGACGCGGCCGAGGCGAGCGCGCTCGTCCTCGACCCCTCCGCCGTCGACGACGAGCACCGCAAGCACTGACCCTCCCCACGCGCCGACCCCTCCGCGAGATGCCACTTGTGCGCGCACGCCACGGCGTGTCGCGCTCACAAGTGGCATCTCGCGGTCGGGGGGCTGCGCCCCCGATCAGGAGAGGGTGGTCGCCAGGGGGGTCAGCTCGGTGCGGAGGGCGGTGAAGGCCCGGGCTCGGTGGCTGCGGGCGTTCTTCTCCGCCGGGGCGATCTCGGCGGCCGACAGGGCCGAGCCGGAGGGGACGAAGACCGGGTCGTAGCCGTGGCCGTTGGTGCCGCGCGGGGCGAGCGCGATGGCGCCGTCCCAGCGGCCCTCGACGACGATCTCCCGGCCGCCGGGCAGGACCGACTCGGGGACGACCAGCGCGATCGTGCAGACGAAGTGCGCGCCGCGGTGCTCGGGCTTCACATCGGCCAGCTGGGCGAGCAGCAGCTCGTAGTTCGCGACGGCGTCGTGCGGCCGGCCGGACCAGCGGGCCGAGAAGATGCCGGGCGAGCCGCCGAGCACGTCCACGCGGATGCCGGAGTCGTCGGCGAGGGCGACCAGCCCCGTGTGCGCGGCCGCAGCACGCGCCTTGATCAGCGCGTTCTCGCGGAAGGAGACGCCGTCCTCGACCGGCTCCGGCCCGTCGTAGGCGCGCACGCCGACGCCCGGCAGCGCGCCGGCGAGCATCGCCCGGAACTCCTCGACCTTCCCCGCGTTGTGCGTGGCGAGGACGAGATCCAGGCTCACGCGCCCTGCCCTGCGGCGAGCGCCTCGGCCTGGATGCGGGCGAGGTCCGCGGCACCGCCGACCGCGAGGTCGAGCAGCGCGTCGAGCTCGCGACGGTCGAACGGCGCGCCCTCGGCGGTGCCCTGGACCTCGACGAAGAGGCCGCGGCCGGTGACGACGACGTTCATGTCGGTCTCGGCCCGGACGTCCTCGACGTAGGCGAGGTCGAGCATCGGGACGCCGTCGATGATGCCGACGGAGACGGCCGACAGGCTGTCGATCAGCGGCTGCGCCTTCTGGCCGACGTACTTCTTGCCGCGGGCCCACTCGATCGCGTCCACCATCGCGACGTAGGCGCCGGTGATCGCCGCGGTGCGGGTGCCGCCGTCGGCCTGCAGCACGTCGCAGTCGATCACGATCGTGTTCTCGCCGAGCGCCTTGGTGTCGACGACGGCGCGCAGGCTCCGGCCGATCAGGCGGGAGATCTCGTGGGTGCGGCCGCCGACCTTGCCCTTGACGGCCTCGCGGTCCATCCGGGAGTTGGTGGCGCGGGGCAGCATCGCGTACTCGGCGGTGACCCAGCCCTTGCCCTTGCCCTGCAGCCAGCGGGGGACGCCGTTGGTGAAGGAGGCGGTGCAGAGCACCTTCGTGTTCCCGTACGAGATCAGCGCCGAGCCCTCGGCCTGGGTGCTCCAGCCGCGCTCGATCGTGATGGCGCGCAGCTCGTCGGGCGCACGGCCGTCCTTGCGCTGGACGGTCGGCTGCGCTGTCGTCGGCTGGGCGGCGGTGCTGTCGGTCACTCGGGTCTCCCTGGAGTCGTGGATCGCGCGGCCCGGTCGAGCTCGCGCAGGTTGATCGTGCCGGTCTCGACGAGGTCGACGCTGGAGACCTCGGGGCCGAGGAAGCGCCGGGCGAGGCGGACGAAGTCGCTCGAGCCGGTCTCCTCCCAGCGGTAGGTCGGCGGGGCGGACGCGGTGCGCTGCAGCCCGTGCGCGACGAGCGTCCGGTAGACGTCGAGCGCGGTCTCCTCGGCGCTCGAGACCAGCCGGACGTCGGGGCCCATCACGTAGGCGATGGCGCCGCGCAGCAGCGGGTAGTGGGTGCAGCCGAGCACGAGGGTGTCGACGCCGGCCCGCTTGAGCGGCGCGAGGTACTCCTCGGCGAGCGCCAGCAGCTCGTCGCTCCAGGTGATGCCGGCCTCGACGAACTCGACGAAGCGCGGGCAGGCGACAGTGACCAGCTCGAGGTCCGGCGCGGCGACGAAGGCGTCGTCGTAGGCGCGCGAGCGGATGGTGCCGACGGTGCCGATGACGCCGACCCGGCGGTTGCGGGTGTCGCGGACGGCGCTGCGGACGGCCGGCTGGATGACCTCGATCACGGGGATGCCGCGGCCGATCGTGTAGCGCTCGCGCGCGTCGCGCATCATGGCGGCGGAGGCGGTGTTGCAGGCGATCACGAGCAGCTTCGCGCCCTGGTCGACCAGCGTGTCGAGGGTGTCCAGCGCGTAGGCGCGGACGTCGGCGAGGGGCTTCGGACCGTAGGGCGAGTGGGCGGTGTCGCCGAGGTAGACGATCGACTCGTTCTGCAGCTGATCGATGACCGCGCGGGCGACGGTGAGCCCGCCGACGCCGGAGTCGAAGATGCCGAGGGGTGCGTCCGTCACGGGGGAACAGCCTACCCGCGCCCCGGGAACGGCCCCGGCGCATGGAACACTGGGCAGATGGATTCGACGTCCTTCCTCACCGACCGCTACGAGCTCACCATGGTGGAGGGCGCACTCGGCAGCGGCACCGCCGACCGGCGCTGCATGTTCGAGGTGTTCGCGCGGAGCCTCCCGCCCGGCCGCCGCTACGGGGTGCTCGCCGGCACCGGCCGCCTCCTCGAGCTGATCTCGCGCTTCCGCTTCGGGGACGCCGAGCTCGGCTGGCTGCGCGAGAACAGGGTGGTCGACGCCCGCACGCTCGACTGGCTGGCCGACTACCGCTTCGGCGGCGACATCTGGGGCTACCGCGAGGGCGAGGTGTACCTCCCCGGATCGCCCGTGCTGATCGTCGAGGCGCCCTTCGCCGAGGGCGTGCTGCTCGAGACGCTGGTGCTCAGCGTCCTGAACCACGACAGCGCCGTCGCGAGCGCCGCCGCGCGGATGGTCTCGGCCGCCGACGGCCGCCCGCTGGCCGAGATGGGCTCGCGGCGAGCGGGCGAGCGCTCGGCCGTCGCGGCCGCGCGCGCCGCCCACATCGCGGGCTTCGGCGCCACCTCCAACCTCGAGGCGGGGCGCAGCTGGGGCGTGCCGACCATGGGCACCTCGGCGCACGCGTTCACGCTGCTGCACGACTCCGAGGAGGAGGCGTTCCGCGCCCAGGTCGCGGCCCTCGGCTCCGGCACGACGCTGCTCGTCGACACCTACGACGTGACGGCCGCCGTCGACCTCGCGGTCCGGGTGGCGGGCACGTCGCTCGGCGCGGTGCGGATCGACTCGGGCGACCTCCCGCAGCAGGTCGCGGCGGTGCGCGCGCAGCTCGACGCCCTCGGCGCCACCGGGACGCGGATCACCGTGACGAACGACCTGGACGAGTACGGGATCGCCGCGCTGGCCGCCTCGCCCGTCGACTCCTACGGCGTCGGCACCTCGGTGGCCACCGGCTCCGGGCACCCGACGGCGGGGATGGTCTACAAGCTGGTCGCGCACGAGGACGACGCGGGCGAGTGGGTGTCGGTGGCGAAGAAGTCGGCGGCCAAGGCGTCGATCGGCGGGCGCAAGGCGGCCGGTCGGCGGCTGACCGAGGACGGTGTCGCCGTCGAGGAGGTCGTGCACGTCGGCGCCGGGCCCGAGGGCGCGGTCGGCGAGGACGAGCGGGCGCTGCTGGTGCCGCTCGTCGACGACGGCCGCATCCTCGCGGAGCACCTCGGCAGCGCGGGCGTCGCCGCGGCGCGCGAGCACCGGGCGAACGCCGTCGACGAGCTGCCGCAGGACGCGCTGCGCCTGGGCCGGGGCGACCCGGTCATCCCGACGCGCTACGCCTGAGCGGCGCGCACGCCTACTTCATCCGGGCGTAGATCTCCTTGCAGGACGGGCAGACCGGGAACTTCTCCGGGTCGCGGCCCGGCAGCCACTTCTTGCCGCAGAGAGCGCGGACGGGCTTGCCGGTCATCGCGCTCTCGAGGATCTTGTCCTTCGGGACGTAGTGGGAGAAGCGCTCGTGATCGCCCGGCTCGATGGTCTCCTGGTTGAGGATCTCCTCGAGCTCGCGGTCGAGGGTGGCGGTTCCTCCGCCTCCCTCGAGAGGGTCGGTGCTGCTGTTCTCGAATCGGGACGTCATGACTCCGATCCTACGCGCGGAGCACGGCGACGGACCCGTGGGCGGCCGGTTCAGTAGCGGCTGGTGAACGACACCAGCTCGGCGGCCCGGCGATCGAAGAGGACGCCGCCGAGCAGCACGCCGAGGGCGAAGACGACCACGGCGCTGCCGGCGCCCACGAGGATCGCCTGGTCGCGGTCACCGCCGAAGAAGAGCGCCTGCACCGCCAGCACCACGGACGGCGCGGCCAGCAGCAGGCCCAGCCCGAACGCGAGCGCCTGGGCTCCGGCGCCGCTCGCGCCCGGCGCCTGCGGCTGCACGAACGCGCTGTCGCCGGGCCGCGGCGCCGGGTAGGCGAGCCGGGCGGAGAGCGTGCTCGCCACTCCCGCCGGCACGAGCAGCAGGGCGGCGTTCACCGCGAGCAGGACAGGCAGCGCGTCGTCGAGCCCCGAGGTCGCGCTGGTCACCAGCGAGCCGAGCACGACGACCGGCAGGCCGAGCAGGAGGGTCGGGAACGCGCGGCCGAGCCGGTCCGACCAGCCGCGGACTCCCGCGGCGGCGTGCAGCCAGAACGCCGAGCCGTCGTAGGCGACGTCGTTGTGCAGGAACCAGCCGAGGAACAGCGCGATGAGCGGCACCGGCAGCAGCGAGAGCAGCGGGAACGGCACCCCCACCAGGGCGAGCAGCACGACGGCCACGATCGGCAGCAGCGGGACGGCGACGAGGGAGGCCTGGTAGCGCGGGTCGCGGAGCCAGTAGGTCATGGTCCGCGCGGCGATCACCCCCGTCCGGCTGCCGCCGAGGACGTCGAACCAGCCGAGGCGGAGCCCGCGCGGCGGACGGGAGGTGCGCTCCGGGCGACCGGTCAGGGTGCGCACCATCAGCCACCAGAGCGCGCCGGCCGCGGCCAGGGTGAGCAGGGCCGTCAGCAGTGGACCGGCCGCCTCCCCCGCCGCGGCCCCCGGGGCGACGGCCCAGGCGGCGCCGAACGGCGTCGGCGCCAGGGCGGCGGCCAGGCGCTCGAGCGCGCCCGCGCCCTCGCCGCCCCAGTCGAGACCGGTGACGAGCAGGAGGACGACCGGCACGGTGAGGAGGAGGACCAGGCCGAGCACGGCGAGCAGCTCACGAGCGGTGCGCGAGGCGACCAGCGCGGAGGAGGCGGCGAGTCCGATCCGCGCGAGCAGCGCGGTGGTGAGGACGCCGAGGAGCGGGCCGAGCACCGCCAGGAGCCCGGCCGCGGGGAAGATCGGGATCAGCGCGCCGCCCAGCACGACGAGGGCGAGCACCGGCGCCGAGACCAGGCCGGCCAGGGCGAGGGCCGCCGCGAGGCGACCGCTCGGGATGCCGAACAGCCGGAACGCGCGCGGATCCATCGGATCCTTCGGCCCGAGCAGGAACGGCAGCACCAGGAAGCCGAGGGTCAGCACCGCTCCCCCGGCGATCACCGCGTCGGCCGCGAGCCCGGAGCCCGGCTCGAGCGTCGAGAGACCGGCGAGCAGCCCCGCGGTCGTGACGACGACGACCAGCAGCCCGAGCAGGGCCCCGCCGGTGTGCCGCGCGCCGGAGCGGAACGCGCCGAGCAGGACGTCGAGCCTCAGCCGGAGAAGTCGTGCAACCACTGCAGCCCCTCGGCGATCTGCTTGCCGCCCGCGAGCTCGAGGAAGCGCTCCTCGAGCGTGGCCGTGCCGGCGACCTCCTCGACGGAGCCCGCGGCGAGCACGCGCCCGCCCACGATCACCGCCACGTCGTCGCAGACCCGCTCGATGAAGTCGAGGCCGTGGCTGGAGAGCACCACCGTGCCGCCGCCGGCGACGAAGCGGCGCAGCACGGTGATCACGGCGGCCGAGGACACCGGGTCGACGGACTCGAACGGCTCGTCGAGGACGAGCACCCGCGGCGCGTGGATCATCGCGCCGGCCAGCGCGACCTTCTTCGCCATGCCGGCGGAGTAGTCGGAGATGAGCCGCTCGAGCGCGTCGGTCAGGCCGAGCGCCTCGGCGAGCTCGAGGGTGCGCGCGCGCGCCGTCGGGCGGTCGATCCCGCGCAGCGCGGCGGAGTAGGCGAGGAACTGCGCGCCGGTCAGCCGGTCGAACAGGCGGAGGCGGTCGGGCAGGACGCCGATCAGCGGCTTGGCGGCCCGCGGGTCCTTCCAGACGTCGACGCCGTGCACGAGGACGCGGCCGGTGTCGGGGCGGAGCAGCCCGGTCATCATCGAGAGCGTCGTGGTCTTGCCCGCGCCGTTGGGCCCGATGATCCCGTAGAAGGTGCCGGCTCGGACGGCGAGGTCGATGCGATCGGCGGCGACGGTGCGGCCGAAGGTTCGGGTCACGGCGTGCAGCTCGAACACGACGGGGTGCTCGAGATCCGCCTCGACCGCGGCGGGAGCCGGCGACTCGGCGGGCGGAGCGTCGTCGCGCTCGGTTTCCTCGGCGTTCGTCGCGGACGTCATCCGGCTACGGTACCAACTCGCTCCGGACGCCGACGGGGCGCGCCGGGCGCCCGGCGACAGCGCCCGGCGACAGCGCCCGCTCGGGGTCGGCGACACGGCCGTGACGGACCCCTGGCCTTCGAAGTCGCGCACTGTACACTAAGGGCTGACCCAGAGAGCGATCAGGTCGCGACACATCGGTGAACGGACGCTGACCGGCGGTTGATTCGAGGAGAACACATGACGAGCACGCCCTTCCAGCGCGGCACCGCCGCCGGCGCGACCCCGACCGGGACGCCCGCGTCCGTCGTGATCCTCGCCGCGGGCATGGGCAGCCGGCTCGGCCGCTCCCTCCCGAAGCCGCTCACCCCGCTGAGCGACGGCCGCACGATCATGGGCCAGCAGTTCGACAACATCCACCACGCCTTCGGCACCGCCGTCCCGGTGAGCATCGTCGTCGGCTACAAGCTCGAGCACATCATCGAGGCGTTCCCCTCGGCGACGTTCGTCTACAACGAGCAGTACGACCAGACCAACACCTCCAAGAGCCTCCTCCGCGCCCTGCAGGCCTCCGGCCAGGGCGGCGTGCTGTGGATGAACGGCGACGTCGTCTTCGACCCGCGCATCCTCGACCGCACCGCTGACCTCATCGCGAAGGACGTCTCCTTCGTCACCGTCAACACCGCGAAGGTGTCCGACGAGGAGGTCAAGTACACGACGAGCGCCGAGGGCTACATCGACCAGCTGTCCAAGACGGTCAAGGGCGGACTCGGCGAGGCCGTCGGCATCAACTACGTCTCGGCCGCCGACAAGCCGGCGCTCATCCGCCAGCTGGCCCGGGTCGACGCCCAGGACTACTTCGAGCGTGGAATAGAGTTGGCGATCGAGCAGGACAGACTGCTCGTCGAGCCGATGGACATCTCCGAGCTCTACGCCGTCGAGGTGGACTTCGCCGAGGATCTCGAGCGGGCGAACCTCTTCGTCTGAGGCTCCTGACTGGTCCGGCTCGATCCGAGCCGTGCGAGAGGAGTCGTCTGCCGTGAGCAGTCCCGCCCGCGTCGACGACGCCGCCACGGCCGTGCGCTCGCACCGCTCGCGGGCCTGGCGCTACCGGCACTCGCTCTGGCTGCTGACGAAGCGCGATCTCACCGTCCGCTACGCCACCAGCGCGCTCGGCTACGTCTGGTCGGTGCTCGATCCGCTGGTGATGTCGGGCATCTACTACTTCGTCTTCACCGTCGTCTTCCAGCGCTCGGTGGGCGAGGACCCGTACATCGTCTTCCTGCTCGCCGGTCTGCTGCCGTGGATGTGGTTCAACCAGGCGACCTCGGATGCGACGCGCGCGTTCCTCCGCGAGGCGAAGCTCGTGCGCTCCACGTCGATCCCGCGGACGATCTGGGTCGGCCGGATCGTGCTTTCGAAGGGGATCGAGTTCGTGGCGAGCCTGCCGGTGCTCGTGCTGTTCGCGGTGATCGCGGGCGCCTCGGTGACGCCGGCGATCCTGCTCTTCCCCGTCGCGATCCTGCTGCAGGGCGTGCTCACCCTCGGCGTCGGCCTGCTCGTCGCTCCGCTCGTGGTGTTCTTCCGCGACCTGGAGCGGGCGATCAAGCTCGTGCTGCGCTTCCTCTTCTACGCCTCGCCGATCATCTACTCGACCGCGAACCTGCCCGAGGCGATCCGCCCGTGGGCCGCGCTCAATCCGCTCAGCGGGATCTTCGCGCTCTACCGCTCCACCTTCTTCGCGGGCGAGCTCGACCTGCGGCTCATCCTCGTCTCCGCGCTGATCTCCTTCCTCGTGCTGGGGCTCGGACTGATCGTCTTCCGCCGCTCCGAGCGCGCGGTGCTGAAGGAGCTGTGACCGTGCCGATCGCGCAGGACGCCCCCGTCGTCATCGCCTGCCGCGGGCTCGGGATCCGGTTCCGCCGCAACCGGCGCGGCCGCCGCTCCTTCAAGGACCTCTTCGCCGGCGGCTCGCGCCGGTCGCGGCCCGGCGAGTTCTGGGCGCTGCGCGGCCTCGACGTCGAGGTGCGGGCCGGCGAGGCGATCGGCGTCGTGGGCCGGAACGGGCAGGGCAAGTCGACGCTGCTCAAGCTCGTCGCCGGCGTCGTGCTGCCGGACGAGGGTGTCGTCGAGGTCCGCGGCGGGGTCGCGCCGCTGATCGAGATCACCGGCGGCTTCGTCGCCGATCTCAGCGTCCGCGAGAACGTCTACCTCACCGCCGGGCTGCACGGCATGTCCCGGCGCGAGGTCGACGACCGCTTCGTCTCGATCATCGAGTTCGCCGAGATCGGCGACTTCCTCGACACCCCCTACAAGCACCTCTCCAGCGGGATGAAGGTGCGGATCGCCTTCTCGGTGGTGTCGCGGCTCGAGGAGCCGATCATCCTGGTCGACGAGGTGCTCGCCGTCGGCGACAAGGCCTTCCGCGAGAAGTGCTACGCCCGGATCGAGGAGCTGCTGGCCGCCGGCCGCACGCTGTTCTTCGTCTCGCACAACGAGCGGGACCTGCGCCGCTTCTGCACGCGCGGGCTCTACCTGGACAAGGGCGCCCTGGTCCTCGACGCACCGATCGATCAGGTTCTCGCCCGGTATTCTGAGGACTACGCGCCGAAAGCGCAGCCCGCCGCGGAGTGACCGGCAGTCCGAGCCGCGGCGCCGGCGCGGTGCTCGGCGGGACACCACGACGCAGGAGTGCAGACATGTCCTCGAAGAAGGACCGCAAGGGCCGCGACGAACTCGAGACGACCGGCACCGACGTCGTCGACAACGCGCAGCTCGCCCGGATTCTCGACCGCGTCCTCGCCGTCCAGCGGCCCGCGGTGCTCGCGAACATCCGAGCCCTCCGCCGTCGTCGCCCGAACGCCACTCCCGAGCAGCTGATCACCTCGCTCGAGCGCCAGTACCTCTCCAGCGTCGCGGCCGGTGGCGCGGCCATCGGGGCGACCGCGGTCGTCCCCGGAATCGGCACCGCCGCCTCCGTCGCCCTCTCCGGCGCCGGCGCGATCGGCTTCCTCGAGGCGAGCGCGCTCTTCGCGCAGTCCGTCACCGAGGTGCACGGCATCCACGTCGAGGACCCGGACCGCGCCCGCGCGCTCGTCCTGACGCTGATGATGGGCTCCTCCGGCAGCGAGCTGGTGCGCCAGGTCGCCGGGCAGGCGACCGGGTCCGGCTCCGGGCTCAACCAGTACTGGGGCTCGGTGGTGACGAAGGGGCTGCCGTCGTTCCTCGTCGGCGAGCTGGCCGACCGGGCGAAGAAGTCGTTCGCGAAGCACTTCCTGGCGCAGCAGGGCGCGGGGCTGGTCGGCCGGGCGATGCCGTTCGGGATCGGCGCGGCGCTCGGCGGGGTCGGCAATGCGATGCTCGGCCGCAAGGTGGTGCAGAGCGCGCGCGACGCCTTCGGGCCGGCGCCGCAGGTCTTCGGCAATGCGCTCGTGATCGAGCCGACCCGCTCGCAGCGCAAGGCGCTCGCGGCCGCTCCGGCCGAGCCGCTCGACCTCCACGTCCGCGACTACGGCGGAACCGGCGAGCGCGTCGCGCTGCTGCTGCACGGGCTCGGCTCCGACTCCCGCATCTGGTACGCGCTGGTGCCGACGCTGCAGGAGCACGGCTACCGCGTCGTCGCGCCGGACCTGGCCGGGCACGGCGGCTCGCCGAAGTCGCCCGCGTACTCGGTCGAGCGCTGGGCGGAGGACGTGCGCGCCTCGGTGCTGCAGACGCCGGACCTCGTCATCGGGCACGGGCTCGGTGCGGTCGTCGCCGCGCGGCTCGCCCCGGAGTACGGCGTCGAGCGGCTGATCCTGCTCGACCCCGCCTTCTCGGACGCGAAGGGCCTCACGGCGGCGCTGCGCCGCGGCGGCTCGATCGCGCACGTCGAGAAGGGCGAGGCGGACGAGCTGCGCCACCGCCACCCGATCTGGACCGACGAGCAGATCGAGCTCGACGTCTCGGCGCACGCGCTCTGGGACCCGGAGTCCGCAGCCGGGCTGACGGCGCGCGGCGCGGCCGACGCTCCCGACACGTTCCCGGTGCCGACACTCGCCGTGCTGCCGGAGGACCCGCTGGGCCATGCGTCCCTCGGCGGCGTGCTCGCCGACCGCGGCGTCGAGGTGCGCACGGTGCCGGGCGCCGGCGCCTCGATCCTGCGCGAGGACCGCGCGGCGCTGATCGCGGCCCTCGCCGAGCACCTCTAGCTCCGGCGTCTGCGAAGTCGAATCGCTGGGGCGATCCGGTTCACCGGGTCTCGATACGCCGCTGCGCGGCTGCTCGACCAGCAAGGAGGGGCTGAGCGTCCGCCTCCCCACCGGCCGAGCCGCACCATCCTGATCGAGTAGCGCCCGCAGGGCGCGGATCGAGATCCACCCGTCGGACCTCCCCCGCTCGCACGGCGAAGGCTGAGCCGCCCGACAGGGCGGCGATCGCCCGCGGTTCGGCTCTCAGTCTTTCTTGTGAGGAGGCCGGAGTTCGGCGAGCCGCGTCGCGAGGACGATCCGGATCAGCGGGCCTCCGTCGCGCTCCTCGCCGGCGACGCGGAGGCCGATCTTCTCCGCGACGCGCCGGGAGGCGGTGTTCTCGGGATGAACGATCGCGACGAGGCGGTTCGCGAGGCCGTTCCGCCGCGCCAGCTCGAGACAGGCGGCCGCCGCCTCCGTGGCGTAGCCGCGACCGTGCAGAGAGGAGCGGACGTGGTAGCCGACCTCGAGCTCGGGAACGCCGTTGACGCTCTGCCACGTCAGGCCGCAGTCCCCCACGAAGTCGCCTCCCGCTGTCTCGATGATCCACAGCCCGACGCCGTCGCGCTCGTAGTTGCGCCGGTTCCAGGCGATCCACTCGACCGCCTCCTCGCGCGTCTTCGGGGCGGGGTAGTACCGCATCACCGCCGCGTCGCCGAGGAGCTCGGCGAGGAGATCGAGGTCCGCTTCGGTCATCTCGCGGAAGTGCAGGCGCGCAGTAGCGGAAGGCAGCATCCGCGCCACGCTACCGGCAGGGTCGTGTTGGACGCGGGTCTCGATACGCCGCTGCGCGGCTACTCGACCAGCAAAGGGGTGCTCGACCCGAAGGGGGGGAGGCCTTCTACTTCTCGGCCTTGGCGGCGGCCTTGGCCGCCTGCTTCGTGGCGCGGACCTTGGCGAGGGACTCGGGCGAGACGATGTCGGCGACCGAGCGGAACGAGTCCTCCTCGCCGTAAGCGCCCGCCGCCTCGCGCCAGCCCGCGCCCTCGAAGCCGCGGCGCTTGCCGAGCAGGGCGACGAAGATGCGGGCCTTCTGGTCGCCGAAACCGGGGAGCGCCTTGAGCCGCGTGAGGACCTCGCGGCCGTCGGGGTCGTCGCGGGTCCAGATCGCCGAGGCGTCGCCGTCCCAGTCGTCGACGATCGCGCGGCAGAGGGTCTGCACTCGGCCGGCCATGTTCGCCGGGTAGCGGTGGATCGCCGGAGGCGTCCGCGACAGCTCCGAGAAGCGGTCCTCGTCGAAGTCCGCGATCGCTGCGGCGTCGAACGACGACCCCTCCTCGGCGAGGCGCTCGGAGAGCTTCAGCGGCCCCGAGAACGCCGTCTCCATCGCGACCTGCTGGTCCAGCAGCATCCCGATCAGCAGGGCGAGCGGGTCGCGGGTGAGCAGCGCGTCGGCGTCGGCGTCGTCGGTGATGTGCAGGGCGGAGTCGGCGGTCATCCTCCAGGGATACCACGGACGGCGGGACCGCCGCCGAGCAGTGCCCGGACGGTGCGGTCGATCGTGCTCAGAGCCGCGCTCAGCTCGAGGTCGCTCGCGCTGCCGTAGCCGAGCACGAGCGCCTCCTCCCCTGCCCGCTCGGCGAGCGCGTAGTCGTCCAGCGGCGCGACGAGGAGCCCCTCGGCCGCGAGCGCCGCCACGACCGCCGTCGCCTCGAGCGGCTCGGGCAGGCCGAGCACGACGTGCAGCCCGCCGTCGAGCCCGCGCGCGGAGCCCCAGTCGATCGACTCGGAGAAGTCGCGGACCAGCCCGCGCCGGTGCGAGTAGCGCCGCCGCGAGCGGGTCAGGTGCCGCCGGAAGCCGCCGCCCGCCATGAACGCGGCGAGCGCCTCCTGCGTCGGCCCCGAGACGGAGGCGTCGCGCTCGGCGTCGACCTGCCGTACCGCCCCGTGCAGCCAGGACGAGGGCGGCAGCGCCAGGTACGCGACCCGCAGCCAGGGCGACACCGTCTTCGAGAACGACCCGACGTGCGCCACTCCCCCGCCGCCGTCCAGCGACGCGAGCGCCGGGAGCGGTGCGCCGACGTAGCGGAATTCGCTGTCGTAGTCGTCCTCGATCACCAGGAGCCGCTCCGTCGCTGCGCGGCGCACCAGCTCGAGGCGGGCGGCGAGCGCCAGACGCCCTCCGGTCGGGTACTGGTGCGACGGAGTGACGATGACGACGTCGGCGCCGCTCGTCGCGAGCGCATCCAGGTCGATCCCGTCGGCGTCGACCGGGACACCGACGACCTCGTGCGCCTCTGCTCGCAGCCGTCGCCGGACCGCCGGGTAGCCCGGGTCCTCGACGGCGACCCTCACCGGCCGGCCGAGCGCCGCGGCGGCCGCCCGCACCAGGAGTGCGACCGCGTCCGCGGTTCCGCTCGTCACGAGGACGTCCTCGGCGTCCACGTCGATGCCGCGCGAGCGCCGCAGCTGCTCGGCGATCTGCGTCCGCAGCCCCGCGTGCCCCGCCGCCGAGGGCAGCTCCGAGGGCGGAGCCGAGAGCGCCGGCCGCCAGGCAGCCCGCCACTCCGGCCCGTCGAGGTCGCGCGTGTCCGGGCGCCCCGGCCGCAGATCCAGCCGGACCGGCAGCGGCACCGCCGCGGACTCCGCCCGCTCGAACCGTGACCGGATCGGCACGACGACCCCGTCGGCCGCCACCGTCACCGCCGCGCGCGGGTGCGCCACGAGGTAGCCCTCGCCGACCAGCTGATCGACCGCCGCGACGACCGACCCGCGGGACACTCCCAGCTGCTGCGCCAGCACCCGGCTCGACGGGATCGCCTCTCCGGCCGCGTAGCGTCCGTCCAGCACCGCGACCCGCAGCGCCTCGGCCAGCCCCGAGCGGACCGACCCTCGCTCCGGCAGGCGCAGCAGCAGCGGCACCTCGAGATCACCGGACGCCATCGCACTCCCCCGATCTGGACCACTCGATCCGTGGCTCCCTGGTATTCTCGCAGATCCAGCACGCCCACGATCCTCGGAGCATGGACACCCTCAGCACCACCGACCGCACCCGCGTCACCCGCCTCCGCGACCGCCAGAGCATCGACCGCGGCGCCCTCGACGCCCTGCTCGACGAGGCCCTGATCGCGCACGTCGCCGTCGTCCGCGACGGAGTCGCGATCGTGCTGCCGATCCTCTTCGCCCGCGACGGCGACGACCTGCTCCTGCACGGCTCGAGCGGAGGCGGACTGCTGCGCGAGGCCGCCCGCGGCTCCGTGCTCACCGTCGCGGTGACCCTCGTCGACGGGCTCGTCGTCGCCCGCTCCGCCTTCGACAGCTCGATGAACTACCGCTCCGCGATGATCCTCGGCCGCGCCGAGGCCGTCGAGGGCGACGAGAAGCCCCGCGCCCTCGAGCTGCTGACCGCGCGCTTCCTGCCCGGCCGCACCGCCGAGACCCGCCCGAGCACCGCCCGCGAGATCGCCGCGACCCTCGTGCTCCGCCTCCCCCTCGCCGAGGCCAGCCTCAAGATCCGCGCCGCCGGCCCCTCCGACGACGCCGCGCAGACCCCCGGCGTCTGGGCAGGCACCGTCCCGCTCGTGACGAGGACCCTCCCTCCGGTCCCGGCGCCGGGTTCCGCCTCTCAGGTCCCCCCGTCCGCCACCGCCTTCACCACCACGGTCGACAGCGCGGTGCCGCCCTTCCGCTGACCCCGCGCGTGCCGACCGCCTCGCCGCGGAGACGAGCGTCCAGACGTGTACCCGCCCTTGCTGATCGAGTAGCTCGCGAAGCGGGCGCATCGAGATCCACCGGCGTTCGGACGAGGGTCTGCAGACCCGCGCTGCTGACGGGGGTGGGTCTCGATACGCCCCTCCGGGGCTACTCGACCAGCAAGACCGCGCCTCCGCCCGACACGAGGCGCCGGTGCGGCATCTCGTCGCATCTGCTGGCCGAGATCCACCAGCGTTCGGACGGGGGTCTGCAGACCCGCACTGCCGACGGGGGTGGGTCTCGATACGCCCCTCCGGGGCTACTCGACCAGCAAGACCGTGCCTCCGCCCGACACGAGGTGCGGGTGCGGCGTCTCGTCGCACCTGCTGACCGAGATCCACCAGCGTTCGGACGAGGGTCTGCGGGCCCGCACTGCTGACGGCCCGTCCGGGGCTACTCGACCGGCAAGAGCGCACCTCCGCCGGACACGAGGCACGGGTGCGGCGTCTCGTCGCGGCTCCTGGCTCGGGTCTGGCGGGCGCGCCGCAGGCGCGCGGGAAGGAGCCGCGACGAGACGCCGTACCCGCGCCGTCGCGAAGCGACGCGCAGCGACGCCACCCCGAGAGGGCCCTACTTCGCGTCCTGCCTCGGGAAGACGACCTTCTGCACGACGATGATGACCGACGCCGCCACTGGGATCGCCACGAGCGCCCCCAGCACGCCGGCGAGCGTCCCACCCGCGACGGCCGCGATGACGACGACCGCTCCCGGCACCGACACGGCCCGGTTCATGATCCGCGGGCTGAGGATGTACGCCTCGACCTGCATGTAGACGAGGTAGTAGATCGCCGCCACGAGCGCCGTCACCGGGGAGGCGAGCAGGCAGGCGAGCGAGATGATGATCGCGCCCGAGATCGTGCCGACCAGCGGGATCAGCGAGCCGAGGAACGCGACGCAGGCCAGCAGCGCCGGCACCGGCCCGCCGATGATGAGCAGCAGGATGAAGGTGAGCACGCCGTTGACCGCGGCGAGCGACACCTGGCCGACGACGTAGCGACCGACCGCGCCGGTGATCTCCTCGCCGACCTCGCGCGCCTTCGGGCGGTGCGAGGCGGGGGCGAAGCGGTAGGCGACGGACTTCATCGAGCGCAGCGAGGCGAGGAAGTAGAGGGTGAGGATCAGGACGATGATCGCGCCGGTGACGCCGCTGGCGATGCCGGTGCCGACCGCGAGGATCCCACCGCCGAGCGAGAGCAGGTTGTTCGGGTTGCCGATGAAGCTCTGCACGTTGCCGATCAGCGCATCGACCTCGACGACGCCGCTGAGCTGCCGCTCCAGGTCGAGCACCCAGGGCTGCGAGGCGATGTCGTTGACGATGCGCGGGGCGCTGGTCACGAAGATCGTCAGCTGCTCGATCAGGATCGGGATGATGTAGAGGAGCAGTCCGGCGAAGATCAGCAGCACCGACGCGAGCACGATGGTGATCGCGAGGGCGCGCGGGATCTTCTTGCTCTCCAGCCAGGAGACGAGCGGGTCGAGCCCGAGGGCGAAGAACAGCGCGACGAAGACGTACGTCAGCACGGTGCTCAGCGAGACGACGAGGCCGCCGACGACGAGAGCGACCAGCACGCCGAGGCCGCCGAAGAGGCCGATGCGGAACGAGCGGATCGTGAAGACCGGCTTCTCCGGGTCGGTCGACACCACGATGTCGGGCTCGACGGCGGGCTGGGCCGGCGCGTCGCGGCGCCGGCGGGAGCGGGCGAAGGCGCGCGGGGTGATCATGCGTCGAGCGTAGCGGGGCGCGGACGGGCCCCCGCGCCGTCAGGACAGGCTTGCTCAGCGCTCCGGATCGTGCTCGTCGACGACCGGATCGTCGCGGTGGAGCTCGGCGTGGCGGTCCCACTCGGCGAGCAGATGCTCGATCGCGGCGTGGAAGCGGCGGGTGGCCGCCCCGGGAGCGGTGTCGCCGAAGTAGTGCGCGACCCAGTGCTCGAGGCGGGCGACGGCCGTCTCGTCGTGCTCGACGCTCTCGAGCCGCGGGACGACGGCCGCCGCGTCCTCAGCGCGCAGCCACTCCGCATCGCCCAGGTAGCCGGACTCGTCGACCTGCGCCGCGGGGCTGATCGGCCGGGTCACCAGCAGGGGCCGGCCGGTGGCGAGCCGGTCGTAGACCATCGCCGAGACGTCGAGCACCGCGATGTCGGCGGTGAGCTGCCAGCCGAGCTCGGCGGAGGTGTCGTGCACGTGCCGGGCGGTCGGGTCGGCCGCGTTGGCCGCCGCGATCAGGGCGACGATCTCGCGGTCGGCGGCCCCGTAGTCCGAATCGACGGCGCCGCTGCGCGGGTGCGGCCGGTAGACGAGGCGGTAGCGGCGGTCGGCGAGCAGGGCGCGGCTGAGCGCGACGCCGTGGGTGCGGATCGAGCCGTAGCCCGCGGCGGGGCGGTCGCCCTCCCAGGTGGGCGCGTAGAGGACGACGCGGCGCCCGTCGGCGGGGTAGGGCGTGCGGCCGCCCACGTGGTCGGCCTGCGGGCGGCCGATGGCGAGGGCGCGCTTGTCGAAGTCGAAGTCCCAGAGGACGCGCCGCAGGCGGGCGAGCGCGGCGTCGCCGGCGATGAAGCTGTAGTCGTACGCCTTGAACTGGTTGGTCGTCATGTACATCTTGTCGCTCTCGCCGTGGTTGACGAAGACGTGCCAGCGGCGCCCGTAGCGCATCATCTGGAAGTTGCGGGAGTTCTGGTTGACGTAGAGGACGAGGCGGAGCGGCTGCTCGTCGATGGCGGTCTCGAGGTCGGCGACGGAGCGCACGTGCGCGACCGGCACCGGGCTCTCGCGCAGCAGCGCGCGGGTCGCGGTGGCGTTCCGGGAGAGGATGACGACCGGGTGCGTCCTCGACAGCTCCTGGAGCGGCGCGTACCACTGGCGCAGCTGGTAGAGGTTGATGTCGCCGTCGGCGAAGTAGACGCCGATCTCGAAGACTCCGGGCGTCAGCGGGGCTCGCCCGGCGATCTCGCGGGCGACGTCCTGGCGCGCTCGCCGGGCGGTGAGCAGATCGCGGGCCACTCCGCGCGCCAGCGTCGCATCCCGGAGGAGGCGGGCGAGGAGGGCGCGGGGGGCGGGCGTCATCGGTCCAGGCTACAAGCCGGGGTCCGGGCTGCCGCCCGAGGAGCCCGCGCAGCGGGGCGTGCTTGCTGATCGAGCAGCCCGCGCAGCGGGCGTATCGAGATCCGCCGTCGTCGGAGGCGGGGTCTGCGGAGCAGAGTTCGGGGGGCCGTGGGTCTCGATACGCCCCTGCGGGGCTACTCGACCAGCATGGATCTGAGGGGCTACTCGACCGGCGCGGGGGCCGGCGTCACCCGGAGCCAGACGAACTGCAGCGGGGCGAGGCGGAAGCCCTCGCGCAGGTCGACGGCGATCTCGGTCACCAGGTCGAGCGCCTCCGGGGCGAAGCCGCCGAAGCGCTCGGGCGCGATCTCCTGCGCCTCCTCCGACACGTTCGCCAGGACGAGCACCGCCTCGCCGTCGCCGGGGCGCTGGTAGCCGAGCACGTGGTCGTTGACCGGGTCGAAGACCGTGAGCGCGTTGCCCGCGAAGAGATCGGTCTGCTTGCGGATCGCGATCAGGTGCAGCAGCCCGCCGAAGATCTCCGCCGCGTCGGCGCCCGGGGCCTCGCGCTCGGCGTAGCGGGCCTCGGGCCGGCGCGGCCGGTTCACCCAGCGCGAGTCGCCCGCGGTGGCCGGGTCGTCGAGGTAGGAGTGGTCGTTCAGCTGGCCGACCTCGTCGCCGAGGTAGAGCAGCGGCAGACCACCGGTGCTGAGGGCGATCGAGTGCGCGAGCAGCACCCGGTCGATCCCGTAGGGGTCGCCCGCCTCGACTCCCGCGAGCGACGCGGTGGTGCCCGAGACCCGGCGGTCGCCGGTGCGCGGATTCTCCTGGAACGGCACGCCGCGGGCGAAGCTGCCCTCGAAGCGGTCGGTGTAGAAGTCGTTGAGGAAGCGCCGGTGCCCGGCCGCGTCGATGCCGAGCTCGGCCGCGTCCTCGTCCGCGAAGGTCCAGCCGATGTCGTCGTGCCCGCG
Organism: Rathayibacter sp. VKM Ac-2760; assembly: GCF_009834185.1. Lineage (GTDB taxonomy): Bacteria > Actinomycetota > Actinomycetes > Actinomycetales > Microbacteriaceae > Rathayibacter. The sequence goes on along the minus strand of NZ_CP047173.1, from coordinate 1,333,191 downwards.
CACGTAGTTGACCCAGGCCGTCCCAGCGGGCAGCGCGTGCCGGCGCTCGAGCGCCTGGGCGAGCAGCCGGACGTCGCGGGTCGCGAGAGCCTCCCACGTCAGCGCCATCTGCAGCGGGTTGTAGGAGAGCTGGCACTCCTCGAGGTCGATGTACTCGATCACCTCGTCGGGGTGCACGATCGCCTCCGACTTGAACAGCAGCGACGGGGCGGCCAGTCGGCAGACCTCGTTGAAGGCGCGCAGCAGCAGGTGCGCCTCCGGCTGCGACTCGCAGGTCGTGCCGAGCTCCTTCCAGATGAAGGCGACCGCATCCATCCGCAGCGCGTCGACGCCCTGGTTGGCGAGGAAGAGCATCTCGCCCGCCATCGCGCGGAAGACCTCGGGGTTGGAGTAGTTCAGGTCCCACTGGTAGCGGTGGAAGGTCGCCCAGACCCAGCGGCCGTCCTCGAGCTGCACGAAGGAGCCGGGGTGGTCGTCGGGGAAGATCTCGCGCGTCGTCCGCTCGAACGCGTCGGGCAGCTCGCGGTCGGGCGCGATCCAGTAGTAGTCCTCGTACTGCTTCTCGCCGGCCAGCGCGCGGCGCGCCCATTCGTGCTCGTTCGAGGTGTGGTTGAAGACGAAGTCGACGACGAGGGCGATGCCGTGCTCGCGGAGCTCGGTCGCGAGCCCGCGCAGGTCGTCCATGTCGCCCAGGTCGGGCCGCACGCGGCGGTAGCTCGAGACGGCGTAGCCGCCGTCTGACTCCCCCTCCGGCGCGTCGAAGACCGGCATCAGGTGCAGGTAGTTCAGTCCGATCTGGCGGAGGTAGGGGATCTCGGCGCGAAGCCCCTCGAGGTCGCCGGCGTAGCGGTCGACGTAGCAGACGCCGCCCAGGGCCCGGTTGGAGAGGAACCAGTCGGGGTGCTGCCCGCGGGCACGATCGAGCGCGCGGAGGTCCTCCGGCCGCTCCTGCCAGGACGTCGCGGCGAGCTCGACGAGGGCGACGAGCTGCTCGACGAGATCGTCGCGCCGCGCGTAGACGACGGACAGCAGATCGACCAGCCGCGGGAGGCGGGCGTCGAGCCGCGCCTGGAACTCGGGATCGGCGACCGCGCCGCCGAGCGCGTCGACCCGCGAGCGCACCGCCCGGAGCAGATCGGCGGAGACCAGGTCGTCGGAGATCAGGTCGTCGGAGATCAGGTCGTCTGAGGCCTGGTCGTCGGGGACCTGGTCGTCGGGGAGGGGCTCCGACCCGTCGAGCGCTGCACCGGGCAGCGCTGTCGTGGGGAGCTGCGTCGAATCGAACACCGTCGTCCTTCCGGAGGCACCACCGCCCGGCGGGGGCGGATTCCCCGATGCTAGACGATCGGGGGACGACCGGCGACCGTCATGCGCAGCAGCGTCCGGCCTGCCAGAATGCGGCGCTCCCCGGGGTCCGCGGCCCAGCCCTCGCGCCAGCCGGCGAACCAGGCGCGCAGCGCCGGGCGGTCGCTGCGCCAGCGCAGGCACTGGATCGCGGTCCAGGACGCGACGTAGGCGAGGGCGAGCGGAGCGGGCAGCGAGCGGCGGGCGAGCCAGACCCGGTTGCGCGCGTTCAGGCGGTAGTAGTCGGCGTGCCGGGTCTGCTGGATCACCGGATGCTGGGCGACGAGCTCGCCCGCGTACCAGGTGCTGCGCCCGGTGTCCCAGACCCGCCAGGCCAGCTCGATGCCCTCGTGCGCGTAGAAGAACGGGTCGGCCCAGCCGCCCGTCTGCTCGAAGACGTCGCGGCGCAGCACGACCGCGCCCTCCCAGACCGAGAAGACCGGTCCGGAGCGGCGGGGGTCGCCCTTGAGGATGCGCGGGGTCCAGCGCCGCGGAGCCGGGGTCCCGTCGACGCTGTCGACCCGCGGCTGCACCATCCCGATCCGCCGCGGCGAGGCGAGCAGCGCGATCGCGTCGCGGAGGAAGGCGGGCGACGGGACCCGCGCGTCGTCGTCGAGGAAGAACAGGTACTCCCCCGCCACGGCGGGGACGCCGGCGTTGCGGCCGGCCGGGATGCCGAGGTTCTCCGGCAGGGCGAGGCCGCGCACCCCCTCCGGCAGTCCCTCCGGGACCCACCCGTTGCCGACGCAGACGACGTCGAGCTCGACGCCCTCCTGGGCGAGGACGCTCGCGAGCCCGGCCGCGAGATCCTCGGGGCGGGTGCCCCGGGTCAGCACGACGACGCCGACGCGCGGCACGACGGCCGCCTCAGGACCGGACACGCTTGGACGCCATGATCGCGACGAAGTGGCCGACGAGCGCGAGCACCGAGAGCGGGAGCAGCGCCGAGACCAGCACGCGATCGGCCGTGCCCGCACCGACGACGAGGCCGACGAGACTCGCCGCGAAGGCCAGCATCGTCAGCTCGACCGAGTGGTAGAGGCGGTGGAACGGCACGAATCGCGCGGCGCTGCGCAGGCGCGCGATTCCCGAGGAGGACGGCGCCGCCTCCCCCTTGGTGTCGGCGAGCTTCGTCAGCCCCGCGTTCGCCCTGGCCACGTGCACCATGTCGTTGAGTGCCTTGTTGAGCACGATCACCAGCGCCAGCGCGAGCCCGATCGAGGTCCAGAGGAAGTCCTCCGGGGCGTCGAAGGGGATCCCCGCGGCGCGCAGGCCCAGCGCGATCGGGATGAGCGACTCGGTCGTGTAGTGGCCGACCTTGTCGAGGAAGACGCCGGCGGGCGAGGAGGTCCGGCGCCAGCGCGCGACCTCGCCGTCGCAGCAGTCGACGAGCATCTGCAGCTGACCCAGGATCAGCGCGAGCGCCGCCCCCGCTACCCCGGGGATGAGCAGGGCGGCGGCCGCGCTCCAGCCGACGAGGATCATCAGCCCGGTGACCCCGTTCGCCGAGATCGAGGTGCGCAGCAGCAGCCAGGTCAGGTACGGCGAGAACCGGCGGAGGTAGAGCGACGCCGTCCAGTGCTCCGCGTTCCGGCGCCCGCGGACCTCGGGCGGCTGGGCGACGGCGCGGAGCTCGGCGATCGAGCGCGGTCGGGCGGTGCTGGTCATGCGTTCCCCGGGGTCTCGGTGGCGGCCTGGTGGCGGTGCGCCGCGATGTTGCTGGTGAGGCCGGCGAAGCCGAGCACGAAGCCCGTGCCCCAGGCGACGTGGACGGCGGGGATCACGACGAGGAACCAGAGCATCGAGCGCGGTCCGTCGGCGCGGGCGACGGCGACGGTCGCGGCCGCGACCAGCAGCAGGTAGCCGACCGGCACGACGAGCCCGAGCAGCAGCCAGGGAGCGGCGCCGAGCAGCGCCTGCACGAGTCCGGCGACACCGCAGAGCAGACCGAGCGCGAGAAGCGCCACCAGGACGGGGGGTGCGAAGTAGCGCAGCGAGCGCGAGGCCGGGAAGAGGCGGGTCAGCTCGCCGCGCCACATCCCGGTGGAGAGGAACTGCCGCAGCAGCGCCCGCAGCGAGGGGCGCGGCCGGTAGGTGACGGTGAGCCGCGGTGTGAACCAGACCACTCCGCCCGCCTCGCGCAGCCGGCGGTTCAGCTCCCAGTCCTGACCGCGCTTGAAGCGCTCGTCGAAGAGCCCGGCGCGCTCGAGGGCGCTGCGGCGGAAGACGCCGAGGTAGACGGTGTCGGCCGGGCCCTCCTCGCCGCCGACGTGGTGCGGGGTGCCGCCGAGGCCGATCCGCGAGCCGTAGGCCCGGGCGACGGCGCGCTGGAACGGCGTCAGCCCCTCGGCCGCCATCACTCCCCCGACGTTCGCGGCGCCGGAGCGGCGCAGCGCCTCGACGGCGACCCGCGCGTACTCGGGTGGCAGCACGGAGTGGGCGTCCACGCGGACGACGACCGGGTGCCGCGACGCCCGGATGGCGGCGTTCAGCCCGGCCGGCGTCGAGCCGACGGGGTTGGCCACCACGCGGATCCGCTCGTCGGCGGCGCTGAGACCGGCGACGAGCTCCTCGGTGCCGTCGATGCTGGGCGCCAGTGCGAGGACGATGTCGAACGGCCCGGTGTAGTCCTGCGCGAGCAGCGAGTCGACGGCCGCGCGCACGTGGGTGACCTCGTTGAGGACGGGCATCACGTAGGAGACGCCGGGCAGAGCGGCGAGGTCGTCCGTCGGGATCTCGGGCTGCATCGGGATCTCGGGCTGCATGGGTCCAGTTCGTGAGGCGGGCCGGTCGTCCGGGCCGGACGCGGGCGCCCCACACTACCAGCGGGCCGCGCCCCGCCGGCCGGACGCGGAGCAGCCCCCGGGGACGGGTCCCCGGGGGCTGCTCGACACTGACCGACGGCTCAGCTGGTCGCCATCGTGCCGAGCGTGACGTCGACCTCGAAGGCCGCGCCGCCGCGCACGTAGGTGACGCTGACGTCGGCGCCCGCGGCCTGCGCGCGCACCTGGGCGGTGAGGTCGGAGGCGCTCGTGATGGGCGTGTCGCCGACCTTGGTGACGATGTCGCCCGCCGCGAGACCGGCGGCCTGGGCGGCTCCGCCGCTGGTCACCTCCTGGATCCTCGCGCCGAGCACGTCCTGCGTCGAGTCCGAGACGCTCGCGCCGAGGAGGCCGTGGGTGGCCGATCCGTTCGCGATGATCTCCTTCGCGACGCGCTCGGCGATCGCGCTGGGGACCGCGAAGCCGACGCCGATGTTGCCGGACTGGCCGCTCGATCCGGAGGACTGCCCCGCGCTCGCGATCGCCACGTTGACGCCGATCAGCTCGCCGTCGCTGTCGAGCAGCGCGCCGCCCGAGTTGCCCGGGTTGATCGCCGCGTCGGTCTGGATGACCGGCAGCGAGATGGTGCTGGTCGCCTGGGTCGGCGTCGTCTGGCCGGGGATGTCGAAGTTGAACGGGCTGTCGGTGCTGCCGCTCGAGCTGTCGCCCGAGTCGTCCGGGGCGGCGGAGGACGCGACCTGGATGCTGCGGTTCAGCGCGCTCACGATGCCGTCGGTGACGGTGCCGGAGAGGCCGAGCGGTGCGCCGATCGCCACGGCGGTGTCGCCGACGTTGACCTCGGAGGAGTCGGCGAACGTGATCGGGGTGAGATCGGTCGCGCCGGTCAGCTTGATCACGGCGAGGTCGAGCGTCGGGTCGGTGCCGACGATCGTCGCGGCGAAGATCCGGCCGTCCTCGGTGGTGACGGAGACCGAGCCGTCCGAGATCTGACCGTCGAGGGTGACGACGTGGGTGTTGGTGAGGACGTAGCCGTCCTTGGAGAGCACGATGCCCGAGCCGGTGCCGGCGGAGGAGCTGCCGCTGACGGCGATGGTCACGACGCTCGGCGTGGCCTTCGCGGCGACGGCGGTCGCGGTGGTCGCGTCCTCCGCGTTGTTCACGGTGATGGTCTGCGAGCCGCCGGAGGAGACCACGCGGGTGCCGGCTCCGTTCGAGGCGGACCAGAGGCCGAAGACGCCGGCTCCCGCGACGCCGCCGACGACGGCGCCGATGGCGAGGGCGGCGATCACGCCGACTCCGGCGCGGCGCTTCACGGTGGTCGTGCCGACCGGGGGCTGCCCGCTGCCGAAGGAGCCGTGCTCGCCGACGGGCGGCTGCTCGGTGCTCTGCACGGTGTGCGCGGCCGGCGGGGCGAACTGGCCGTAGCGGGGAGCCGGGGCGACGGGCTGCGCCTGGTTGCCCTCCGCCGAGTTCGAGGTGTACGGGGGCTGCGGCGCGGTGGCGCCGGGCAGCGGGAGGGTGGGGTGCTGGACCTCGCCGGACTCCGTCGGGGTGCTGCGGTCCTCCGGCGTGCGGGGATCCTCCGGCTGACGGGGACCGTCGTGACTCTCGGTCATGGGTGGTGCTCCTTCCAAGCGGGGATAGCTTGACCATCGAACCTGTGCGTTCCTTATGACGGGCCTGCGAGCGCCACGCCAATGATCCTCGGTGCGCGGGAGCGGGGCGCAGCCGCCAGACTGAGCGGGTGAGCATCCCCGGATCCTGGACCCGCGCCGCCGCCGGCGCCGGCCTTCTCGGCCCGAGCGGCGAGGTCGCCGCCACCGTCTTCAGCGAGATGAGCGCACTCGCCGCGCGGACCGGCGCGATCAACCTCGGCCAGGGCTTCCCGGACGAGGACGGCCCGGCCGAGGTGCTCGAGGCGGCGCGAGCGGCCATCTCGGCGGGTCTCAACCAGTACCCGCCGGGCCCCGGCTTCCCGGTGCTGCGCGAGGCGGTCTCCGTGCACCAGCGCCGCTTCTACGGTCTCGAGGTCGACCCGGACGGCGAGGTGCTGGTCACCACCGGCGCCACGGAGGCCCTCGCGGCGACGCTGCTCGCGCTCCTCGAGCCAGGCGACGAGGTCGTCACCTTCACTCCGCACTACGACGCCTACGGCGCCCTCATCGCGCTGGCCGGCGGCAGGCACCGCACGGTCCCGCTGCGCGGCCCCGCCTTCACGGTCGACCACGACGAGCTGGAGGCAGCCGTCACCGACCGGACGCGCGTCATCCTGGTCAACGACCCGCACAATCCGACGGGCTCGGTCCTGCCGGCCGAGACCCGCGAGCTGATCGTCCGCCTCGCCCACCGGCACGACGCGCTGATCGTCACCGACGAGGTCTACGAGCACCTGCGCTTCGACGGCCCGCACGTGCCGATCGCGACGCTGCCGGGCGCCCGGGAGCGCACGCTCACCGTCTCGTCGGCCGGCAAGACCTTCAGCACCACCGGCTGGAAGATCGGCTGGATCTCCGGGCCGCGCGAGCTGATCACGGCGGTGCTCGCGGTGAAGCAGTTCCTCACCTACGTGAGCGGCTCGCCGTTCCAGGGCGCGGTCGCCGTGGGGCTCGGCCTCGGCGACTCCTTCTTCAGCGGGATCGCCGCGACGCTGGAGCGCAAGCGCGACATCCTCTCGGCGGGTCTCGCCGCGGCGGGCTTCGCCGTGTCGCCGTCGGCGGGCTCGTACTTCGTCGTCGCCGACGCGGCCCCGCTCGGCTACGCGGACGGGGTCGCCCTCTGCCGCGCCCTGCCGGAGCTCGCGGGAGTGGTGGCGGTGCCGGTGTCGGCGTTCTGCACCGCGGCCGACGCGGCGCCGTACCGCTCGCTCCTCCGGTTCGCGTTCTGCAAGCGCTTCGAGGTGCTCGACAGCGCCGCCGAGCGGCTAGCGGGACTCGCGCGCCGCGGCTGACCGGCGGCCGGCCCGCACGGGACGGACCTCGAAGCGCCGGAGCGCGAGCGCGGGGTTCTTCTCGCGGGCGGCGGCGATCCGCTCCTGCGAGAGCCAGGCGACGGCCACGTCCTCCACCTCGCCGAGCGTCACGAGCTCGACGCCCATCGGGTCGACGATCATGCTGGTGCCCACGCCGATCGGCGGGGTCTGGCCGGCCGCGACCAGGTAGATCGTGTTCTCCAGGGCCCGGGCCGTGACGAGGGTGCGCCAGTGCGCCTCCTTGAGCGGGCCGCGCACCCACTCGGCGGGAGCGGCGACGACGTCGGCGCCCGCGTCGACGAGCCAGCGGGTCACCTCGGGGAAGCGGAGGTCGTAGCAGGTCTGCAGGCCGACGACGAGGCCGCCGACCTGGAACGTCTGCGGCACGCCGATCTCGCCGGGAGCGACCCAGTCCGACTCGGTCTGGCCGAACGCGTCGTAGAGGTGCAGCTTGCGGTAGCTGGCGACGACGGTGCCCGCCGGATCGACGGCGACGAGCGTGTTCGCGATGCGGCGGCCGTCGTCGACGGACTCGACCATGCCCGCGACGAGATGGACGCCCAGCTCGCCGGCGATCGCGCCCAGGCCATGCACGAACTCGCCGTCGAGCGCCTCCCCCGCGGCCACGAGCTCGGGGCCGAGCGGATCGACGAAGAAGGAGCTGTACTCCGGGAGCACCACGAGGCTCGCGCCGCGCCCCGCTGCCACGGCGGCGAGGCGGTGGATGGTCGCCAGATTCGCGTCGCGGTCCGCGGTCGGGGCGAACTGGGCGACGCCGAAGCCGACGGAGCCGCCGACGGGTGCAGCGGCCTTGCGGGCCGCCGCTCTGCGCTGGGCCGGCATCAGCTCGGCGGGTAGAGGAAGAGCGGGACGCTCGAGGCGGCGACCGTGCGCGTGTGGTACGCGTGGTCGTTGCCCCAGTTGTACTCCTCGAGCGAGACCGTGCCGTCGGCGTTCACCGACTGGACGTAGGCGACGTGGTTGCCGTTGAACCAGGCGACGCTGCCGGGAACGGGGGTGCTGCTCGTCTCCCAGCCGTGCGAGGCCCACTGGCCGGCCCAGGCGTAGGCACTGCCGCCGCCGGGGGTCAGGTTGCCCCAGGTCCACTTGAACGGCGCGCCGGTCGAGCCCTGATCGCGGTTGAGGCGCCAGGCGACGAAGTCGACGCACTCGCGGTAGTAGTAGCGCAGCGGCGAGAGCCCGCCGCCCTGGTCGTCGGTGAGCGCGTCGCGCCAGGGGTAGTCGTCGCCCTCCTCGCGCGGGGTGACGGAGGTGCTCGAGCCGGCCGAGCGGCTCGCGGCGGTGGAGCCGGAGGAGGTGCCGGCGGCGGTGTTCGCGGCCTCCTCGGCGGCGGCGGCGGCCGCTGCCGCGGCATCGGCGGCGGCCTTCTCGGCGGCGGCGGCGAGGGCGCGGGCCTGGGCGGCGGCCTCGTCGAGCTGCTCCTGCGTCGGCGCGGTGAAGGAGTCGCGGATGACCTGCTCCTGCACGGCGGTGGACGCGACGGTGAGCTTCTGGTTGCCGAGCGCCTGGATGCGGGCGGCGGCCTCGATCGCGGCCTGCGAGTCGGGCGCCGGGTCGAACGAGTAGGCGGGCAGCGCCATGACGGCGACCATGCCGGCGATCGCGGCGACGGCCACGGTGCTGACCGTGGCGCGCAGGGCGCGGCCGGGGCGGCGGCGGACGGGCGGCACGGTCGCGAGGACGGGGGTCTTCACGGCGACGGGCGCCGTGGGGACCGGCCGGGTGCGGGGAGCGACTCGTGGCGCCTGCGCGGCCGACTCGGCGACCCGGCGGCTGCGCCGGGTCGGGTGGACCTCTCCGCTCGCGGACCCGTCCCGGGTCGCTCCTGCGGTCTCGTCCACCTGTTCGTCCGTCACACCAGCACCCTTCGCATCCCGGTCGAGGATAGCGTGCGGCCCGGCCCGACACACCGACCGACTCGGGCAGTCGTGGGTCTCGAGACGCCCTGCGGGCTGCTCGACCAGCAGGCAGCTGCAGGCACTCCGCATCGTGCTGAGCGAACGCCCGCGCAGCGGGCGCTCCCTGCTGATGGAGGGGCCCACGCAGCGGGCGCTCCCTGCTGATCCAGCAGCCCACACGGCTGGCGCTCTCTGCTGATCGAGTAGCCCGCGCAGCGAGCGCTCCTTGCTGATCGAGTAGCCCGCGCAGCGGGCGTATCGAGATCCACCCGTCACGACTGCGCGCCGACATGGACGATGCGAGGTCGGCGTGACGAGTCGCCGCAGGTTCGGCGGTCGTGGGTCTCGATACGCCCTGCGGGCTACTCGACCAGCAGGCAGGGCGGCCCGCTGAGCGGGACCGTCCTGCTGATCACGCAACGCGCCGAGCGAGCCCGTCCTGCTGATCGAATGGCCCGCGGAGCGGGCGTCTCGAGATCCGCAGGCGCCGGAGGCCACGACTGCGCGGCTGCGCGGCTATTCGACCGGCGGGTGGGCGGAGTAGCGTCGCGCGCGAGACGTGGCGACGGCGCTGCGCGGACAGGAGTGGGGTCATGATCCGGAGCGAGCGGGCCTTCAGCGGGTTCAGTGTGCGGGACGTGGAGGCGGCGAGGGCGTTCTACGGTGACGTGCTCGGGCTGGAGGTGTCGATCAACGCCATGGGGATCCTCGACATCGCCCTGCCGGGTGGCGGGAGCGCGATCGCGTATCCGAAGCCGAGCCACGTGCCGGCGGAGTTCACGATCCTGAACTTCGCGGTCGAGGACGTCGACGCGGCGGTCGCGGCGCTGAACGAGTCGGGAGTGGTCACGAAGATCTACTCCGACAGCGAGATGCCGACCGACGAGAACGGCGTGATGCGCGGGCGGGGCCCGACGATCGCCTGGTTCCGCGATCCCTCCGACAACGTGCTGAGCGTCATCGACGCCGCCTCCTAGGGTCGGCACAGAGGGCCGGCACAGAGGGCCGTTAACGACGAAAGCCGGCCGCTTTCGCGACCGGCTTCCGTCTTCTTGTTGCGGGGGCAGGATTTGAACCTACGACCTCTGGGTTATGAGCCCAGCGAGCTACCGAACTGCTCCACCCCGCGGCACAAGAAGAGACACTACACGCGGTTCAGGAGCGATGCAAATCGAACGGGCATCCGGAGCAGGCAGTGCCGTGTCGAGCGGCTCAGACGAGCTTCGTCGCCGTCCACGCGACGCCGTCGAGAGCACCCGCGGCGACCTCGAGACCGGTCGCCCGAAGAGCGTCCGCGACGTCTTCCGCCGATCGCTTCCAGGTGTGCACCGCCGGATCGTCGATGCGCGGACCCGCCTGCGCGCCGATCACCGCGGTTCCACCCGGTGCGACGAACCACTCGACGATGCGCGCCCACTCCCCGAGGTCGGGGAGCCAGGCGACCGCATCCAGGGTCGTCACGACGGCATCGAAGGCGTCGGGCTCGGGCAGCATGTGCCGCAGCTCGTAGACGTTCGCGCAGACGAAGCGGGTGCGCTCGGCGAGTCCGCGCTCCGTCGCCGCCTGCCGGGCGAGCCGGATCGCCGGCATCGAGAAATCGACGCCGATGACGTCCTCCCCCCGCTCGGCCAGCAGGAGCGCGTCCTCCCCGGCACCGCACTGCAGGCGCAGGACCCGCGCCCCGGCCGGCACCGCCGAGCCGAACGCCCGAAGGGGCGCGCCGTCGCCGGCACGCCCCTCCCAGTACTCCCGGTTCGGATCGAGCCACTGACCTGAGCGCAGGTGCTCGCCTCGATCGACCTGGACCATCGGCCTACTGCTGCCCCTCGGCCGCCAGCGCCCGCTGGAGCGCCTCGGTGAGCTGCTCGTCGGCCGCCGCGAAGGCGGTCAGGTCGCCGGCCCGCAGCGCGGTCTCGCGAGCCGCGAGAGCAGTGCTGGCGTCGCTCAGCGCGGCCTGCAGCTCGGTCTGGTCACCCGTCGGAGTCGTGCCACCGGTGCCCGTGTCGCCCGTGCCGGTGTCCGTTCCCGGGTCCGCCGTGTCGGTCGGCGTCGGGGTCGGAGTGACGACCGTACCGGTGTCGCCCGCATCCGCTCCCGAGTCGCCGCCGAAGAGGCTGTCGAGGGCGGCGTCGAGGGTGTCCTCGAAGGCGATGTCGTCACCGAACGCGACCAGCACCTTCTGCAGGAGCGGGAAGCTCGTGTCGCCGTTCGAGCTGACGTAGATCGGCTGCACGTAGAGCAGTCCGCCGCCGACCGGGAGGGTGAGCAGGTTGCCGCGGGTGACGTTGGTGTCACCGCGCTGCAGCAGTGCGAGCTGGTTCGCGACCGTCGGGTCGGTGTTGAACGCGTTCTGCACCTGGCCGGGGCCGGGCACCGTGTCGTCGCTCGGCAGCTCGAGCAGCCGGAGCGTGCCGTAGCCGTCGGCGATCGCACCCTCCGTCGACCCCGCGTCCGAGTCGGCGACCAGGTAGCCGGTGAGCACGTTGCGGCTCGCCTGGCTGCCGGGTGTGCTCGCCGGGATGTACGTTGAGTACAGCGAGTAGGACGGCGTCTCGACGTCGGGCGTCTGCAGCGTCAGGTAGTACGGCGGCTGCAGGGTGTCGCCGGTGACCGGTGCGGTGGTCGTGCCGCCGCTGGTCGGGTCGTTGGGCGTCGACCAGGCGGCCTCGCGGGAGTAGAACGAGCCGGCGTCGGTGACGTGGTAGGTGCCGAGCACGGCGCGCTGGACCTTGAAGAGGTCCTCCGGGTAGCGGACGTGGCTGAGGAGCTCGCCGGACATCGCGCTGATGGGCTCGACGGTGCTCGGGAAGATCTTCTGCCAGGTCTGCAGGATCGGGTCCTCGGTGTCCCAGGCGTAGAGCGTGACGCTGCCGTCGTAGGCGTCGACCGTCGCCTTGACCGAGTTGCGGATGTAGTTCACGTCGTCGGTCGGGAACTGCTGCTGGGTGTTGGTGTCGGCGATCGCCTGCGAGAGGCTCTGCACCTCCGAGTACGGGTAGTCCGCGGAGGTGGTGTAGCCGTCGACCACCCAGACCACGCGGCCGTCGACGACGGTCGGGTAGGCGTCCGAGTCGAGGGTCAGGTACGGGGCGACCTTCTGCACGCGCTGCACGGGGTCGCGGTCGTAGAGGATCTGCGACTGATCGTTCACGCCGTCCGAGAGGAAGATCTGCTCGGACTGGAACTTGATCGCGTAGACGAGCTTCTTGAAGACGTTGTCCAGCGAGGGGCCGCCGTTGCCGTCGAAGGTCGTGTACGTCTGCTGCTCGCCCTCGGTGCCCGACGGGTAGTCGAGCTCGATGTTGCGGTCGTCGTCGCCGCCGACGATCGAGTAGCCGGGCGAGTTCTCGCCGAAGTAGATCCGCGGCTCGTAGTCACCGAGGTCACCGGTCGTCGGGACGCCGGACTCGATGAAGACGGGCTCGCCGTCGGCCGAGCGCTGGTTGCCGTAGGCGGCGACCAGGCCGTAGCCGTGGGTGTAGACGAGCGTCTGGTTGTACCAGGTCTGGTTCGTGCCGAGGCCGTTGAGGTTGAGCTCGCGGACGCCGACCACGGCGTCCTGCGTGGAGCCGTCGATCGAGTAGCGGTCGACGTCGAGCGCGTTCTGCTGGTCGCCGAAGGAGTAGTACTGGCGGAACTGCTGCAGCTGCGAGAACGCGTCGGTGACGACCGCGGGGTCGAGGATGCGGATGTTCGCCGTGGTCTCCGCGTCGGAGCGCAGCGCGCCCGGCTCGGCGTCCGTCGTCGCGTCGTACGGGATGACCTCGACGTCCGAGACGCCGTAGGCCTGCCGGGTCATGTCGATGTTGTCCTGGATGTACGTCGACTCGAGCTCGCGCTCGTTCGGGTCGACCTGGAACTTCTGCACGACCCACGGGTAGAGCGAGCCGACGAGCAGGCTCGCGACGATGAGGAGCGCCGTGCCGATGACGGGCAGGCGCCAGCGGCCGATGAAGGCCGTGACGATGAAGAGCACGGCGATCAGCGCGGAGATCGCGGCGAGGATCTGCAGTCCGGGGATCGTCGCGTTCACGGAGGCGTAGGTCGCTCCGGTGATCCGGGGGCCCTGGCGGCTGAGGGTCGCGTACTGGTCGAGCCAGAGGCTGACCGCCTGCACGAGGAGGTAGAGCGCGGCGATGATCGCGAGCTGGATGCGCGAGGACTTCGAGATCCGCACCTCGCGGCCGTTGATCCGGATCGCACCGTAGAGGTAGCCGGTGGCCAGGGTGGCGAGCGCCGAGATGATGAGGACGGCCGAGGCGAACCCGACGATGCTCTGGTAGAAGGGCAGCTCGAAGAGGTAGAAGGACGTGTCGAGGCCGAACAGCGGGTCGACGTCGCCCGAGGGCGTGCGGTTCCAGAAGGTCAGGCTCGTCTGCCAGCGCGTGGACGAGGAGACGCCGGCGAAGAGGCCGAGGACGGCCGGGATGCCGAAGGTCGCGAGGCGGCGCAGCGGCTCGACGACCTGCTGGTAGCGGTCGATCTGCGAGTTCAGCTTCGCGTAGACCGGGCGCAGCCGGTACGCCAGGGTCAGGCTGATGAAGACCGGGACGGCCATCGCGACGAAGCCGACGGCGAAGAGGCCGCCCGCGGCGAACCACTGCGTCGTGAGCACCGAGAGGAAGCCGAGCTGGTCGTACCAGAGGATGTCGGTGTAGAGACCGGCGAAGACGAAGAACGCCACCACCAGAACGGCGACCACCACCACGGTGACGGCGAGAACGCTCCGTCTCTTGCGCGGCGGGGCTTCGGTTGCTGCAGAACTCACGGATAAGCCTCTTGCTGTAGAGATGTGACGGGAGGGCTCCCATGGTAGGCGACGACCACGGAGGGGACCTGAGCGTCGCCCTCAGGGAGCGGGGGCGCGGCTCCGCCCTGAGCGGACAGGGCGGTCCGGTGGACGGTCCTCCTGGTGTCGGTGGATCTCGATACGCCCGCTCCGCGGGCTACTCGATCAGCAAGAGGGTCCCGGACGGACGCGGGCCCCTGCTGGTCGAGCAGCCCCGCAGGGGCGCATCGAGACCCGCCGGCGTCAGTTGATGGGGGTCGCGCCGTCGCAGGTGGGCAGGGCGTCGGTGTCGCCCGCGTCGATGCCCGCGAGGGCGGCGAGCGCGTCGTCGAGGGTCGCGACGCTGAAGACCTGGAGGCCGTCGGGCACGTGGCCGACGACCTCGTTGCAGTTGCCGGCGGGCGCGAGGAAGTACTGCGCGCCGGCGTCGAGCGCGCCGAACATCTTCTGCCGGATGCCGCCGATCGCGCCGACCTCGCCCGCGGCGTCGATGGTGCCGGTGCCGGCGACGGACGCGCCGCCGTTGAGCGCGCCCTCGGTGAGCTTGTCGATGATCCCGAGCGCGAACATCATCCCGGCGCTCGGCCCGCCGACGTCGTCGAGCCGGATGTCGACCTCGAACGGGAAGTCGAAGGCCGCTCCGGCGACGATGCCGATCACGGCGGAGCCGTCGTTGTCGACCGGGGTGACCTGCACGTCCTCCTGCGCGCCGCCGCGCTCGACGGTCAGGGTGACGGGCGCCTGCGTGCCCGAGGCCTGCACCGCGGCGCGGAGGGCGGCGACGTCGGAGACGGGCGTCCCCGCGACGGCGAGGATCTCGTCGCCGGTCTCGAGCGCGCCGTCGGCGGGCGAGCCCTCGGGCACCTGCGCGACCGAGACGCGCTGCCCGATCGGGTAGCCGAGCTCGGTGAGCGCCGCGGCGATCGCCTCCTGCTGCGAGTCGGTCATCTCGGCCTGGTTGGCCTGGTCGCGCTCCTCGACCGTGGAGGACGGCGGGAAGATCTGCGCGACGGGGACGACGGCCTTGGTGCGGTCGAACCAGGCGCTCGCGACCTCGATCCAGGTCGGCAGGCTCTGCGGGTTGCCGACGACGGAGACGGTCAGCATGTCGAGCGTGCCCTCGGTCGGGTAGGTCGTCTCGTCGGGGATGGAGATCAGCGGCACGTCCTCACCGCTCGTGCCGAGGGTGTCGAAGACGGGGCCCGGCTGCTCGATCACGTACGGGGCCGGCGTCACGCCGAGGCCGACCACGAGGGCGACTCCGGAGAAGAGGACCGTCGGCCCGACCCAGGCGCGCCGGCCGCGCGAGGAGGAGGGGCGCGGATCGACGGAGAACAGCGACACGGGGGCCTTTCTGAGGACGTGCGGGGCGGCGGCGCCGGCGTGTTCGCGGCGGGCGGAAGCGGGTCGGGGCCGGGCGGTCGACTTCACGTCGTGGCCCCGGACGCTCGGGCTAACGTAGCTTGCACGACTGGGAGTCGTGTCATGATCCGTCGCTCGTTCCGGGCGGCCAGAAGGCCGGCTCCACCCGACGAGAGAGGGCTCTCCGAATGGCCGAAGGCGACAACGCGGACCGACCGGGCGGCGGCTCGGAGGACGAGTTCCGCGACATGCTCCGGCAGTTCCTCTCCGGGAACGGCCCCATCGATCCGAGCCAGCTCGCGGGAGCCGCGGGGCTGCCGAACGACCCGGTCGCGCTGCAGAACCTGCTCTCGCAGCTGCAGAGCGCGATGCAGCAGTCGGGCGGCGGGATCAACTGGTCGCTCGCGCTCGAGCAGGCGAAGCAGCTGGCGCGCGCCGAGTCGGTCCCGGTGACCGACGCCGTCCGCGCCCCGCTCGACGGCGCCTTCGGCGTCGCGGCGCTCTGGCTCGACGAGGTCGCCTACGTCTCCGAGCTGAGCCGTCCGCCGCGCACGATCAGCAGGCTGGAGTGGATCAGCCTGACGATGCCGGTCTGGACGCAGCTCGCCGAGCCGGTCGCGCTCAGCATCTCCGACGCGCTCACCGGCGTGATGCGCGACCAGGCTCCGGAGGAGATGAAGGCGATGATCGCCGGCGCCGAGGACATGATGCGCGGCATCGGCGGCACGCTGTTCGCCCTCCAGCTCGGCCAGGTGGTGGGCCAGCTCGCCGCGGAGGTCGTCTCGGGCGGCGACATCGGCATCCCGCTGCTCGAGGAGAACGACGCGGCGATCCTGCCGCAGAACGTCGCGGCCTTCGGCGACGGCCTCGACATCCCCGTCGACCAGGTGCAGATCTACCTCGCGGTGCGCGAGCTCGCGCACGCGCGGCTGTTCCGGCACGGCAAGTGGGTGCGGCTCGCGCTGATCTCGCAGATCACCGACTTCGCCCGCGGGATCACGATCGACACCACCCGCCTCGAGGAGCTGGCCGAGAACTTCGACCCCTCGAATCCGGAGGAGCTGCGCGACGCGATGACCTCGGGCGCGCTGATCCCGCCGAAGACGGAGGAGCAGCTCGCCGCGCACGGCCGCCTCGAGACGATGCTCGCGCTGATCGAGGGCTGGGTCGACGTCGTCACGGCCGCGGCCACCACCCGGCTGCCGAGCGCCGTCGCGATCGCCGAGACGGTGCGGCGGCGCCGCGCCTCGGGCGGACCGGCCGAGTCGGCCTTCGCGACGCTGGTCGGCCTCGAGCTGCGGCCGCGCCGCCTCCGCGAGGCCGCCGCGATGTGGCAGGCCGTCACGGACGCCGTGGGTCCGGAGGCGCGCGACGCGCTCTGGTCGCACCCCGACGTGCTGCCCGGGTCGGACGATCTGGACGACCCGACGGCCCTCGTGGCGCGGCTCAGCGCCGAGGCCCGCGGGGAGACGCCGGAGCCGGACGAGATGGACCTCGCGCTCGAGGAGCTGCTGAACGGGTCGACGCCCTCCGCCGACGGAGACACTGCGGCCGACGGCGCTCCAGGCGAGCGCACGAACGGCGACGGTCCCGCCGAGGACGGCCCCGCCCCCACCGGCGACCGCCCGGTCTGAGCCGGCTCCGCGGGAGTCGTCCGCCCCTGTGGACAACTCCCGCGGACCCGGCCCGCTCTCGGCCATGATCGCCCGATGGTCCTGCAGCTCGATCCCCGTCTCCCCCTCCTCTGGCGCTCCGCGACGACGGTGCAGTTCGGGCTCGACCACCCCCGCGCGCTGCTCGACGGGGTCGGCTACGCGGAGGAGCTGCTGCTGGACGCCCTGCGCGCCGGCACGAGCGCGGGGACGGCGCGGCTGATCGCGACGCGCGCCGGTGCCTCCGACTCCCGCGTGGACGAGGTGCTCGCGGCGCTGCGCCCGGTGCTCGTGCGGAGCATCGACCCCGGTCCGCCCGCCGCCCCGCGGGTGGTGGTCGAGGGCACCGGCTCCGCGGCTGACGCGCTGCGCAGCCTGCTCCGCGGCGAGGGCTGCGAGCTGGTCGGCGACGAGGGTCTGCCCGGGCTCGCGGTGCTGATCGCCGACTTCGCCGTGGCACCGGCGCGCGCCGCGCACTGGCTGTCGAGCGACGTGCCGCACCTCGCGGTGGTCTTCGGCGACGAGGCGGTGCGGATCGGGCCGCTGGTCGAACCCGGGACCGGCCCGTGCCTGCACTGCGCCGACCGCGACCGGATCGACCTCGATCCGGACTGGCCGCGACTGGTGATCCAGGTGCTCGGCGCGACCGCGTCCACCCGCACGCCGCTCGCGAGCGCGACGGTGGCCGTCGCGGCGGCCGACGCGGCCCTCCGGCGGCTGCACGCGGGCTGGACCGGGCTGCGCGACGGCGTCCGGACCTACTCCGACGCCTCCGGTGCGTTCAGCGAGCTCCGGCTGGAGCCGCACCCCGAGTGCGCGTGCCGATCTCTGCGAGGAACCGCGACGGCTCCCGTCGCGTGACGCGGCCGACCGTCGACTGCGACCAGGACAGCCGCAGGAGCCGGCGAGCGCGGGTGATGCCCACGTAGAGCAGCCGCCGCTCCTCGTCGATCGCCTCGAGGCCGCTCGCGTAGGAGATGGGCAGGAGCCCCTCGGTCAGCCCCATCAGGTGCACCGACTCCCACTCGAGGCCCTTCGCGGAGTGGAAGGTGGCGAGCGTCACGGCCGCGCGATCAGGCTCGTGGTGCACCTGCTGACGCGCGAGCAGGTCGTCGGTGAACTGCTTGAAGCTCCAGCCGGCCGGCGCCTCGTCGACGAGGCGGGCGAGGGTGTCCAGCGACTCCCAGCGCTCGCGCACGGCGCCCGGAGCCGAGGGCGGCTCGGCGCTCCAGCCGAGCGAGCGCAGCACATCGCTGACCGATTTGAACAGCGGCTCGCCGGAGATGGAGACGGACGCCGCGCGCAGCTGCATCACCGCCTGCTTCACCTCGGGCAGGTCGAAGAAGCGCTTGCCGCCGCGCAGGTGCGCCGCGACGCCGCGCTCGTGCAGCGCGCGCTCGAGGATCGCGGACTGCGAGTTGGTGCGGAAGAGGATCGCGATGGCGGAGGGGCGCACGCCCGCCTCGATGTCGGCGGCGACGCGCGCGGCCACTCCCCGGGCCTCGGCGACGTCGTCGGGGTAGGCGTCGATCGCGGGCTCCGGGGTCGGCGCCGCCTCGGGGGCACCGGCGACGGAGTGCAGCACGAGGGCACCGGGACGCCCGCGCATCAGCCGGTTGGCGGTCTGCACGATCGGCGGGGCCGAGCGGTAGTTCTCCTCGAGCCGGACCACCGTCGCGGCCGGCCAGCGCGACCCGAAGTCGAGCAGGTAGTCGGCGCGGGCACCGGCGAAGGAGTAGATGGTCTGGCTCGCGTCACCCACCACGCAGAGGTCGCTGCGGTCGCCGAGCCAGAGCTCGAGCAGGCGCTGCTGCAGCGGGTTGACGTCCTGGTACTCGTCGACGACGAAGAAGCGGTACTGCTCGCGGACCTGCATCGCCATCGCCGGCTCGGACTCGAGCATGCCGGCGGTGACCAGCAGCACGTCCTCGAAGTCGATCTGCCGGCGCTGGTCCTTGAGCCCCTCGTACTCGTCCACCAGCGCGACGGTCTGCTCGAGCGTCAGCCGGCCGGGCAGCGCCCGGGTGCGCGCGGCCACGGCGTACTGCTCGAGCGAGAGCGCGGAGACCTTCCGCCACTCGATCTCGGCGGAGAGGTCGCGCAGCGTCGCGGTGTCCAGCTTCAGCCGGAGCCGCTCCGCCGCGTGACCGAGCAGGCGCGCCTTGCCGTCGAGCAGCTGCGGCATGGTGCCGCCGACCAGCTGCGGCCAGAAGAAGCCGAGCTGCGAGAGCGCGGCGGCGTGGAACGTCCGGGCCATGACGCCGCCCGCACCCAGCACGCGCAGCCGGGAGCGCAGCTCGGCGGCCGAGCGGCTGGTGAAGGTGAGCGCCATCACCCGGGCGGGCGTGTAGACGCCGGTCGCGACGCCGTGCGCGATCCGGTGGGTGATGGTGCGGGTCTTGCCGGTGCCCGCGCCCGCCATGATGCAGACCGGGCCGAGCAGCGCCTCCGCCGCCTCGCGCTGCCCCTCGTCGAGCCCGTCGAGGAGGGTCACGCGACGATGGGGCCGTTCTCGAGCGCTCCCCCGTACCAGTCCTCGATCATGGCGCGGGCGATCGAGGAGCGGCCGGGCAGCAGCACCGACTCGAGCGAGTCGTGCAGCTGCTGGCGGGTGAACCAGCGCAGGGCGACGATCTCCTCGCCGTCCGGCACCAGGTCGGCGGGGGCCTGGTCGGCGGCGAGGCGCGCGGTGAAGCCGACCATCAGCGAGGCGGGGAAGGGCCACGGCTGCGAGCCGAGGTACTGCGGGTCGACGACGCGCATCCCGGACTCCTCGAAGATCTCGCGGACGACGGCCGCCTCGAGCGACTCCCCCGGCTCGACGAAGCCGGCCAGCAGCGAGAAGCGGCCGGTGCCCCACATCGCGTTCGAGCCGAGGAGGAGGCGGTCGTCGGCGTCGAGGACGCAGACGATGATCGCGGGATCGGTGCGCGGGAAAACCTGGCTGCCGTCCGCGGGCGAGCGGCGGACCCAGCCGCCCTGCTCGATGACGGTCGCCTCGCCGTTGCGCGGTGAGAAGCCGTGCGAGGCGTGCCAGTTGACCATCGCGAGCGCCTCGGTGAAGAGGCCGGCGTCGCGGTCGCTGAGGTGCTCGGCGAGCGTGCGCAGGGCGCCCCACGCGGAGTCGTCCGGCTCGAGGGCGCTCGCCTGCTCGTCGGTGAGCACGGCGGCGACGACCGGGGTGCCCGCGGGCTCGCCCTCGGCGTCGGCCGTGGTGCGGCCGAGGTAGAGGCGGAGGGCGCCGGCCGGCACGTCCGCGCTGCGGCGCAGGGCGAGGCGCTCGCCCGAGACGAGAGCCTTGTCGCCGTGCAGCAGGAGGACGCGGGTCGCCTCGTCGGCGACGAGCTCGTCGAAGAGCTCGGGGCGCGCGCGGGCGAGGTAGTCGCGGTCGACGGCCTGCCGGGCGAGCGGGAGGCGGTCGGAGAAGGACGTGGTCATGCGGGCTCATTTCGAAGCGGTGCCGGTGGGGCGGCCGGTGCGGGGCCGAGGAGGTGGCGGGCCGGGCGGCGGCCGGGAGGAGCACGGCTCCTCGACGGCATCGGCCGGTCAGCGCGTGGCGACGGGCCGGTCGGGCGCCCGGCGACCTACCCTGGTGAGCATGGCCAGATCCCCTCTCACTCTAGCCGCGCTGGCCACCTCGGCCGTCGAGGGCCTCGACGTCCGGACCACGCGCGAATTCACGCACTCGACGCACGGCGACTTCGACTCCGCGCTGCTCACCACCCGCGACGGCGCCCGGCTCGTGGTGCGCGTGCCCACCTCGCCGCTGGCCGAGCAGGAGCAGCTCGGCGACCTGGTCGCCCTGCGCGCGCTCACCGCCGGCATCCGGAGCCGCCTGCCGTTCGATCTGCAGGAGAGCATCGGGCAGACGCCGTTCGATGGCACCCGCGGGGTCGTCTACCCGTACCTCGAGGGCGAGCGGGTCCTGATCGACGACGTCGCGGCGTCGAGCGGCCTGGCCGACTCGGTCGGCCGCGCGATCGGGGCGATCCACTCGCTGCCGGCGTCGTTCGTGCAGGAGGCGGGACTGCCGGTCGCCTCCGCCCGCGACAGCGTCAACGAGTCGGTCGCCGTGATCGAGCGCGCCGCCGACACCGGCCACGTGCCGGCCGCGCTCGTGGCGCGCTGGGAGTCGGCCTCGTCCGACGAGGCGCTCTGGCAGTTCGACCCGACGGTCGTGAACGGCTCGATGACCTCCGACTCCTTCCTCCGCTCCGGCGACAGCGTCGGCGCGGTACTCGGCTGGGCGGCGCTGCGCGTCGGCGACCCGGCGCGCGATCTGCACTGGCTGCTCAGCGCGCCCGGCGCCGGGACCGCGTTCGCGGCGTACTCGCGGATGCGGGCGGGAGCCGTCGACCGGACGATCCGCCAGCGCGCCCAGCTCTACGCCGAGCTCGAGCTCGCCCGCTGGCTGCTGCACGGCACCGAGAGCGACGACTCGGCGATCGTCGACGACGCGGTCGGGATGCTCGACCTCCTGGTCGACAGCGTGCTCGGCGACCTCTCGGCGCCGCTGTCGACCGACACCGGCCCGGTGCTCGAGATCTCCGAGGTCGAGGAGCTGCTCAACCGCACGCCGGGCGCGCGGACCGGCTCCTCCGCTCACGGCCGCGGGCTCGCCCCCGTGGCCGAGGAGAGCGCCTCCGACAGCTCGCGCTCCGAGTAGAAGCGCTCGGGCCGCAGCACGAGGTCGTCGGCGACGAAGTAGAACACCGCGTCGACGCTCTCGAGCGGCACACCCTTCCAGCGCGAGTAGGCGAGGCGGTACAGCGCGAGCTGGAACTGCTTGAGCTCGAGGTCGGCCGCGTCCTTCGGGGCGCGGCCGGTCTTCCAGTCGACGATCTGGTGGCCCTCCTCGGTCGGGTAGACCGCGTCGAGCTTGCAGACGACGACGTGCCCGGCGAGCTGCAGGTGGATCTCGATCTCGACCGCCTCGGGGCGTCGGCCGGCCCACTCCGAGCGCTCGAAGGTCTCGATCAGGCGGGCGAGCTGCTCCTGCTCGGCTCCGGCCGCGGAGTCGGAGCCGGCGTCGTCGAACTCGTCCGGGAAGGTGTCGACCGCCTCGGCCTCGCCCTGGATGCCGAAGCGGTTCTCCACCCAGGAGTGGAAGGTCGTGCCGAGGCGGGTCTGCCGATAGGGCCGCTCGGGCATCGGCCGCCGCAGCTGCGCGGTCACCTCGGCCGGGGTGCTGACGATGTCCTTGAAGCGCGAGGCCGGGATGCGGGTGGGCAGGCCGACCCGCTCACCCCCCGAGAGGCGCACGGCCCGCTCGGCCAGCAGCAGCCGGATGTCGGCTCCGCGGGCACCGAGCAGCGCCGGCTCCGCCACGAGCACGCGCTCGGCCGCCGCGCGCACCCGGTCGCCGCGCGCGCCGAGCGGGTCGTGCGGCCAGCGGAAGGTGCGCGGGGCCTGCTCCAGCGGATTCTCCGGGTTCGACGGCTCGACCGGGAGCTCCGGCAGTGTGCCCGCCTCGGCGAGATCGCGGAGGAAGACGCCGGGACCGCGGGGCTTCGCCTGCCCGGCCCACCAGGAGCCGCTGAGCAGCAGGTGGTGCCGAGCGCGGGTGACGGCGACGTAGGCGAGCCGGCGCTCCTCCGACTCGTTGCGCTCGCGCAGGGTGTCGCCGAAGTCGGCGATCGCGTCGACGACCTCCTTCTGCGTCGCGCAGCCGCGCCAGGCCAGATCGGGCAGCTCGGCCGCGTCGCCGCGGAAGGCGTACGGCATCGCGCCGAGCCGGACCCAGCCGCGGAAGCCCTCGACCGGGGTGCCGGGCAGCTCGCCGTCGACCATCCGCGGCACCGCGACCAGGTCCCACTCCAGACCCTTCGAGCCGTGGATCGTGAGCAGCTGGACGGTGCCCGGCTCCGGGTCCTCCGGGCGGGGTGCGAGGCCGTCGCGCTTGTCGGCGAGGACGAGCCAGCGGAGGAAGCCGCGCAGCGACGAGCCGGTGCCCGCGCCGCGGTCGTCGGTCTGCAGGTAGCCGGCCACCGCCTCGCGGAACGCCTCGAGGTTCGCGCGGCCGTCGCTGCGCGACTCGTTGGCCTCGACCTCGATGTCGAGACCGAGCTCCTGCTCGACGAGCGTGACGAAGTCGAGCAGGTCGAGTCCCGCCCGAGCGCGCAACCGGGCGAAGAGGGTGCCCGCCTCGTGCAGCCGGCGCAGGCCCTCGTCGCTGAAGGGGGAGAGGGCGGAGTGGTCGATCCGCCCGTCCTCGCCGGGGCGGCGCGAGGCGACGAAGTCGAGCGCCTCGATGATCGAGCCGCCCTCGCCCTCGGTGACGGAGGCGCGCATCCGCTCGCGCACCTCCTCCGGCAGCAGCCGGTGCGCGTGGTCGCGCGAGGCCAGCCAGGAGGCGAGGTCGCGCAGGGCGCGCAGATCGCGGACGCCGAGGCGCCAGCGCGCGCCGGAGAGCAGCCGGACGAGCTCGCTGCCGGCGGCGGGATCCTCCACCACCGTGAGCGCGGCGACGAGATCGGCGATCTCGGGCTGGCGGAGCAGGCCGCCGATCCCGAGGATGTGGTAGCGGACGCCGTGCCGCGAGAGGGCGGCGGCGAAGCGGTCCATGTGCGCGCGGACGCGGAACAGCGCGGCGGCCGACGGCGGCTGCTCCCCGAGCTCGGCGCTCTCGCCGAGGTGACCGGCGAACCAGCGGGCGACGTCGTCGGCCTCGTCGTCGATGGTCTCGGGGAAGGTCAGCTCGACGGCGTGGTCGCTCGCGCCCGGCCCCGCCGCGAGCCGGTCGACCGGCACGGCGCTGCCCGCGGTGAGCGGGGCGACGACGGCGTTGGCCGCGGCGAGCACCCCGTGCCCGTTCCGCCAGCTGGTGGAGAGCGAGAAGCGGGCCGCCGAGCCGAAGTCGAGCGCGAAGCGGCCGAGGCCCTCGGCACTCGCCCCGCGCCAGCCGTAGATCGACTGGTGCGGATCGCCGACGGCCATCACGCCCTGCTCGGCGAACAGCCGGGCGAGCAGGCGGGTCTGCAGCACCGAGGTGTCCTGGTACTCGTCGAGCAGGACGACCCGGTAGCGGGCGCGGTGCTCGTCGACGATCCGCGGCACGCGCTCGGTGATCCGCAGCGCGAGCGCCACCTGGTCCGAGAACTCCACGAAGCCGCGCTCCGCCTTCGCCTCCTGGAAGCGCTCCGCGAGCGCGGTGAGAACGGGCAGCGCGCCGACAGCCTGCAGCGCCTTCTCCAGATCCCGGTACATCCCGCTGCCGCTCGAGCCGCGCGGCAGCTCGCCGAGACGGAGGAACTCCTCGGCGAAACCCGCCACCTCGGCCGGGTCGGCGAGATTGTCCGCCAGGTCGTGCGCGAGCGAGACCACGAGGTCGGTGAGACGGTCGATGCTCGCCTCGACCTCGAGGATGCGCGGGTCGGCGGTGTCGGCGACGACGCCGCGGGCGAGGTGCCAGGCCGACGCCTCCGAGAGGACGGTCGCGTCGCCCTCGCGGCCGATCAGGGCGGCGTTGTCGCGGAAGATCGTGTTGGCGAAGGCGTTGTAGGTCGAGACGGTCGCGGCCTCGAACGGGTCCGGCTCGGACTGCCCCTCGCGCAGCGGAAGCAGGCCCGCCGCGCCGAGCTGGTCGATCCGACGGCCGATCCGCTCGCCGAGCTCGGCGGCGGCCTTGCGGGTGAAGGTGAGGCCGAGCACCTCGGACGGCGCGGCGAGGCCGTTGGCGAGCAGCCAGAGCACGCGGTTCGCCATCGTCTCGGTCTTGCCGCTGCCGGCGCCGGCGACGACGAGGGCGGGAGCGAGCGGCGCCTCGATGACGGCGCGCTGCTCCGCGGTCGGCGGACGCAGGTCGAGGGCGGCGGCGATGGCCAGGGCGTCGATCACGGTCGGGGTCCGTCCTCGGGGTCGGCGGCGGGAGTGGGGTCGTCGGCGGCGGCGGCGGCCGCCGGGTCGGGGCCGGCAGCGGCCTCGTCGGCGGCCCCGTCCTCCTCGTCCGCCTCGACCGCGTCGAGTGCCAGCAGGCCGTCGCCCGACACCTCGGGCACGGCGTGGATCCGGTAGCGCAGCGCGTCACCCGGAGAGAAGGGGACCGCATCGAGCAGGCCCGAGAAGCCGGCCGCGGCCATCCCCCGGGCGGCGGCGCGGACCCGCTCGCGGAGCACCTCGAGCTCCTCCTCGCCGAAGCGGGGCTGGACCACCTCGCGGTAGAGCTTGCCGCGGACGCCCTTCGCGACGAAGAGCAGCTTCGCGCCGCCGCCCTCGTCCGCGCCGGCCGCCTCGATCGCGCCGCTCGCGACCGCGAGCTGGTAGCTGCCGAGCTGCGCGTGCTCGGCGATGTCGGCCTGCCGCGGGGTGCTGCGGCCGGTCTTGAGGTCGACGATGACGACCGAGCCGTCGGGCGCGCGCTCGACCCGGTCGATCGAGCCGCGGATCCGCGCCGGCGGCACGTCGATCTCGAACTGCTGCTCGCGCCCGAGCACCGCCCCGCCGCCGCGCTCGAAGTCGGCGAGGTAGCCGGCGAGCCCCTCGATCAGCCGCCGGGTCACCCGCTTCTGCCGATCGCCGAGCCACGGCGACTCGAAGACCAGCTCGGGCCAGCGCGACTCCAGCTCGGCCCAGAGCGCCTCGGGCTCGGTGCTCGCCGCGTTCTCGAGCACCCAGTGCACGAGGGTGCCGACCCCCATCGCGGTGCTCGTGGTCGAGCCGGACACGGCGTCGACGAACCAGTCGAGCGGCGAGCGCTCGAACGCCTCGAGCCGGCTCGGCGAGACCGAGACCGGCCGCTCCGGATCGTCGAGGTCGAAGAGCGGCTCGGTGGTGGAGGGCTCGAGGACGCCGTACCAGGACGCGGGGTCGGCACCCGGCACCTCGGCCAGCGCGAGCGCGCGGAGCCCGCGGATCGCGGCGGGCGCCTCGAGCGAGTTCGGCGTCGTCGCGGTGCGCCGCAGCCCCGCGACCGCGCCGCGCAGGGTCAGCGGCACCGCCGACGCCGCGTCCAGCCGCGGCGCGTCGGGCGGACTGAGCCGGAAGAAGAGGGAGGGCGTCTCGTCCTCGCCGGCGACCGCGCTGAGCACGAGCTGGCGCCGGGCCCGCGAGGCGGCGAGCGCGAACATCCGCAGCTCGTCGTCGAGGGTGGCCTTCCGCGCGTCGAGTGGCAGGTCGCCCTCGCCGCGCGCGTGCCGGATCAGCCCGTCCGGGTCGAGCAGCGAGCCGCGCTGCCGCAGGTTCGGCCAGACGCCGTCCTGCAGGCGGGCGACGACCACCACGTCGAACTCGAGGCCGACGACGGAGGACGGCGTGCCGATCAGCACCGCGTCCTCGACCGAGCGCGGCGCGAGGGTGTCCTCCGGCACCTCGGCCTCGAGGATCTCGGTGACGAAGCCGACGGCCGAGTGCCCCGGCGCCCGCTCGACGAAGCGTCGTGCCGCGCTGAAGAGCGCGACGACGCCGTCGAGATTGCGGTTCGCCTCGGCCGCCGTGAGGCCCGTGCCGAGCGCGACCTCGCGCCAGGAGGAGGCGACGCGGCTCGACTCCCAGGCCGACCAGAGCAGCTCCTCGATCGAGCCCTGCTCGGCGTGCAGCCGGCGGACGCGATCGATCGTGACGGCGAGCCGCTCGGCCTGCCGGGCCGGGCCGGAGTCGATCGTCGCGAAGCGGCCGGGCGCCTCGAGCGCCTCGACGAGCAGCGGATCGCTCGCACGGATGCCGCCGCCGGCGAGCTCCTCCGCGCGGAGGGCCAGCCGGAGCCGCCGCAGCCCGAGGCGGTCGACGCCGCCGAAGGGCCCGAGCAGCAGCTCGGCGGCGAGCGCCGCGTCGAGCGGCCGCTCGCCGACCGCGACGCCGACCAGCACGAGCAGCGCCCGGGCGGCGTGGTCGTCCCGGAGCGCGCGGCCGGCCAGCACCGAGCGCACGGGCACCTCGGACACGGCGAGCGCCTTCACGAGCGGCTGCACGGCGGCACCCGAGCGCACCACCACGGCCATCCGCCGCCACGGCACCCCGTCGCGGAGGCGGCGCCGCAGCAGGCGCGCCACCGTCGCCGCCTCGCGCGCGGCCGTCGGCGCGTGCAGCACGAGCACGGGGGGCCGGGGCGGGCTCGTCCGCCGGCGCCCGGGCGGCGCGCTGCCGGCCCGCCGCGGCCGTGCCGATCCGCTGGGTCGCCGCGGAGACGAGCGCGCGCAGCGCCTCGCCGTGGCGGTGCACCCGGCCGAGCACGAGCGTCTCGGCGTCGCGCACGCCGATGGCCGCCGCGAAGCGGCCCAGGGTGTCGGAGGCGGCGCCGCGGTAGGCGCTCGTCGCCACATCCGGATCGCCGAACGCGATCACGGTCACCCCGCGGGCGGCGAGGGCCCGCAGCAGCACGACCGTCGACTCGCTCGCCTCCTGCATGTCGTCGACGACGACGAGGCGCAGAGCCCGGATCCGCTCGCCGCCCCCGCCGTCGCGGATGGTCTCGGCCGCGAACGCGGCGAACTCGGCCGCGTCGAGCTTCGGCCCCGTCTCCGGCGACATCCACTCCACGACCTCGCGGAACTCGTCGAGCACGTCCGCCGCGGCCGACCACTCGCCCCGGTCGCCGTCGACCGCGAGCCGTCGGATCGCGGCGGTGTCGAGACCGTGCTCGGTGGCCCGCATACCGAACTCGCGCAGCTCGGTGCGGAAGGTGCGCAGCCGCAGGACCTCGGGGCTGAACTCGTCGGGCCAGCGCGGCCCGGTGCCCTCCTCCAGGTGCCCCTCGAGCAGCTCGGAGAGGAGGGCGTCCTGCTCGCCGCCGGTGAGGAGCGTCGGCCGGTCGATCCCCAGCTCCTTCGCCGCGGAGGTCACCGCCTCGAACGCGAGCGAGGTCGCGGTGCGCGCCAGCGGCCCGCGCGTGGGCACGCCGAGGCGCAGCGCCAGCACGTCGCGCAGCTCGGTGGCGGCGGTGCGGCTGGCCGCGAGCACGGCGACCGACTCGGGCGCGTAGCCGCGCTGGAGCACGCGCTCGGCGACGAGCTCGACGATCGTGCCGGTCTTGCCCGAGCCGGGCGCGCCGAGCACGGCGGCGCTGCGCCCGTCCGGCAGGGCGAGGACGGCGCGCTGCGACTCGTCGAGGACGACCCCCTCGGCGGCCGAGCCGTCGCGAGGGGGAGCCTCGTCGGAGGCGGGTGCCGGGGTTCGAGGAGCGCTCACGCGACCACGCTAACGAAGACCGCCGACACTCCCGCCCGCCCCTGCGCGGCACCCGCGGAGCCGGGTCCGCTCAGCGCGAAACCGGCGTCGGCGGCCGGGTGCGGTCCCGTATCCTGACAGCCACGTCCCCTCCCGAAAGGCACTGCTGGTGGAAATCCGTATCGGAATCGTCAACACCCCGCGCGAGCTGAACTTCGAGTCCTCGCTGTCCGTGGCCGAGGTCGAGAAGACGGTGACCACCGCGCTCGAGGCGGGCGCCAAGGTCCTCCGCCTGCGCGACGAGAAGGGCAAGATCTACATCGTCCCCACCGAGACCATCGCCTTCGTCGAGGTCGGCTCCGAGGAGTCGCGCCGCGTCGGCTTCGTCGCCTAGCCCCTCCCGGACGGTCTCGTCGTGGAGCTCCTCTTCGTCACGCTCGGCGGGGTCCTGCTGGGCCTCGCCGCCCGCTACGGGCTGCCGCACCGGCACCTGCACGGGTCGATGCTGATCCCCGCCCTCGGCGGCGTCGTCGCCGCGGTCGTCTGGGTCGCGCTGACCTGGGCCGGTCTGCCCTGGGACGGCGGGCTGATCTGGATCCTCGCGCTCGGCCTCGCGGCCGTCGCGGTCCTCGTGGCCGACGTCGCGCTGGGCCGCTCGCGGACCCGCCGCGACGACACCGCGCTCGAGGCGATGCTCGCGGGCCGCATCGCTCCGGACCGCGTCGCTCCCTGAGCGCACCCCCTCAGCACCACGCGAAGGCGCGGGAGTCCCGGACTCCCGCGCCTTCGTCGTTCCCGGAGCCGCGACCTCAGGCGGGAAGCGCCTCGACCCGCTCCGTCGCGGCGAGCGCCTCCGCCACCGCCGCGCGGATCGGCTCCACGACCGGCAGCGTCCCGGCGAACTCCGCCGTCAGCCGCTCGGCCGCCGCGCTCAGCGGGCCGCCGCCGATGATCACCGCCTCCGCCCCGGCCGACCGCGCCCGCAGCACCGCGACGCGCAGCTCGCGGTGCAGCCGCTCCGGGTCGTCGAGCTCCTCCGCCGGCGACGCCGTGAGGAAGCAACCCGCGTAGGCGCCGAGTCCGACCGTGTCCGCGACCAGCGCCCGGAGCACCGGCTCGAGCCGACCCGTCGTCGTTGCGATGGCGAACCGGCGGCCCTGCGCACTCGCGGCGCGCACGGCCGCCGCTCCGATCCCGACGACCGGCAGTCCCGTGGACTCGGCCGCTCCGGCCGCACCCGGGTCGCCGAACGCGGCGACGACGATCGCGTCCGGCGCGTGCAGCAGCACGGCACGCCCCGCCGCGGCGACGACCTGCCCCGCCGCGGCCGCGAGCGCTGCGGGGGTGGTGATGATCGACGGCCCCTCCGCCGCCGTCTCCCCCACGATCCGGACGTCCTCGCCGCGCACCGCATCGCGGGCGACGGCCACCAGGAGCCGGGTCGTCGTGACGGAGGTGTTCGGATTCACGACGACGATCGTGCGGCGCACGCTCAGTCCTCCGCCATCGGGCGCCCGACGGTCTCGCGCGGGAACTGCACGGCGATCGCGCAGATCGCGAACAGCCCGGCGAGGAGGGCG
The DNA here is from genome assembly GCF_009834185.1 of Rathayibacter sp. VKM Ac-2760. GTDB lineage: Bacteria > Actinomycetota > Actinomycetes > Actinomycetales > Microbacteriaceae > Rathayibacter. The sequence goes on along the minus strand of NZ_CP047173.1, from coordinate 1,303,694 downwards.
AACATGCCGCCTACCCCCGAGGCGTCGAGCACGGCGCCGGCGAGGAGGGGGAACAGCCCGCCGGAGAGCGAGCCGAGCGCGAGGATCACCGAGGTGCCGAGGCCGCGGATCCGGGTGGGGTACTGCTCCGGAGCGAACAGCCAGATGGTGGTGTTGAGCACGATCACCGAGAAGTTGAAGAGGAAGCCGAAGACCAGCACCAGGGCGACCGTGGTGCCGAGGAAGCCGAAGCCGAGCCCCGCGCCGATCCCGAGCAGGGCGGCGACCGTGAGCGTCAGCTTGCGCGGCAGCCGGCGGGCAGCGAGGGCCGCGACCAGCGCTCCGACCAGGGAGCCCGACTGCATCACGAGGGTATACCAGAGCGCACTGGTGATGTCGAAGCCGCGGGAGGTGAGGATCAGCGGGATGAGGGTGAGCATCGAGATCTGCGCGGCGTAGGACATGCAGACCGCGATCCCCAGGGCGATCGTCGTGCGGCGGTGCCTGCGGCCGAAGAGCTCGGTCCAGCGCGGGGTGACCGCGGCGGTGACGGGCTGATCCGCCGCGCCGCCGAGGTAGTCGACCTCGTTCTCGACCGGGCGGTGCAGCCGGCCCTGGGCGAGCCGGTTGATCACGGTGTTCGCCTCGGCGACGCGGCCTCGCGCGGCGAGGTAGCGGGGGGTCTCGGGCAGCGCGCGCCGGTAGACCACGACCGCCAGGGCGGGGATCACCAGGATCCCGAAGAGCCAGCGCCAGCGGTCGTCGCCGGTGAAGACCGAGAAGACGATGACGCCGAAGAGCGGGGCGAGCATGTTGCCGAGACCGGCGGCCGCGACGTTGATCAGGCCCACGGCCGTGCCGCGGTGCTTGGCGGAGAAGAACTCGGCGAGCATGATGACGGCCGTCGCGATCTCGCCGCCGAGACCGAGGCCGACCAGGAAGCGCGCCGCGACCAGGATCTCGTAGCTGGGCGCGAAGGCGCAGAGCAGCGAGCCGACCGCGAAGATCATCAGGTTCGCGCCGAGGAGTGTGCGCCGCCCGATCCGGTCCATCACCACTCCGGCGAGGACGCGACCGAGCGCGACCGCCGTGAAGGTCGCCGTGTTGAGCAGGCCGATCTGCGCGCCGGCGAGCCCCCAGTCGGCGGCGAGGATCGGACCGGCGACGCCGACCGTGTTCTGCTCGATCGCGTCGAAGAAGACGCCGAAGAGGATCATCGCGACGATGCCGAGGTGCGCGCTCGTCACTCCGATGCGCGAGTAGGCCGCTTCGATGCGGTCGCCCATCGTCGTGGCGGGGGGCGGATTCGTGACGGTGCTCATGGGGCGGGTCCTTCCGACGGAGAAGCAGTGGGAGCGCTCGGTATACCGGAGCGCCTCGATCACGGTAGATCCGATCCGGCACCCGGGTGTTTCGCGCAGATGAAGACGGCGTCACAAGGGTCGACGGCGCCCGCCACCGCCGACCGCTACCCTTCGAGGACCGACGACGGGTAGACCGACAGGAGCGCCGATGCCGACGAAGAGCCCCGCGCAGACGATGTCGCAGCGGGTGTACGAGGAGCTGCGCGCGCGGATCCTCGACGGCCGCCTTCCGGCGGGCGAGCCGATCCGGGAGCGCGACCTCGCGACCGAGCTCGCCGTCTCGCGCGTCCCGATCCGGGAGGCCCTGCCCTGGCTCGAGCTGGCCGGCCTGGTCACGGTGCGCCCGCGCAGCACCGCGGTCGTCTCGATCGTCCGGCGGCGCGACGTGGACGAGCTCTACGACATCCGCTCGGCCCTCGAGCCCCTCGTGGCGCGCAAGGCCGCGGAGGCGGTGGCCCGCGGCGCCGACGCCTCGGCCCTGACCGCGGTCGTCGCCGATGCGAGCGCCGCGCTCGCCGCCGGCGATCTCGCGCGCTTCCACTCCGAGAGCGGCCGGATCCACGGCGCGATCGAGGCGATCGCGGGCAACCGACTCCTGATCACCACGATGCAGCCGCTGGACGAGCGCAGCAACCGCCTCAACATCGCGAACATCCAGGCCGAGCCGCACGTCCGGCACGACGAGCACGTGCGGCTCGCCGAGGCGATCGCCGCCGGCGACGCGCCGCTCGCCGTCTCCGTCGCCCACGCCCACGTCGAGTGGGGCCGCACCCGCACGATCGCCACTCTCGCCCACGTCCCCGGCTTCATCGACGACTGACGTCGACCGCGCCCTTCCTCGTCGACCGAGCAGCCCGCGCCCTGCTGATCGAGCAGCCCGCGAAGCGGCCCACCCCTGCTGATCGAGTAGCTCGCGAAGCGGGCGTATCGAGATCCACCGCCCTCGGAAACCGGGTCCGCACACCCCTCCGATCGACGCACGCGGGTCTCGATACGCCCCTCCGGCGCTCCTCGACCGGCAAGGACGCGGCACCGCCCGAACTCCGGCACGCGAAACCACCTCCGGCACGCGGAAATCGCCGGATCCAGCGAGCCCGAGCCGATTCCGCGAGCCGAAGATGCCGCCGACCGGACTCCGGCACGCGGAACCACCTCCGGCACGCGGAAATCGCCGGATCCAGCGAGCCGGAGCCGGTTCCGCGAACCGGAGGCGACGGAGCCGCTGCCCGAAGCGGCGCCGGCACGTCAGGCCGTCAGCCCGAGCGCGTCCATCCGGCGCGTGTGCGAGGCGATCAGCTCGGTGAAGACCGGCTCGATGCGCGACTCGTCCGAGTCGTGGTTGCCCGAGCCCAGCAGCGCCGAGCGCGCGACGAGCAGCGTGTCGCCCACCAGCCGGCGGCCCCAGACCGCGAGCCGGGAGCCGAGCCGCTCGTCGGCGGCGATCTCGCGCCGGAGGATCGCTATCAGGCCGTCGATGCCCGTGTCCGCCCCCAGGGTCTGCGCGATCCGCGGCCCCACGTCGTTCGGCAGCCCGCCGGTGAGCCGGATGAAGAAGTCGTCGAGCAGCCCGGCCGTGATGTACGCGGAGAGCAGCGTCTCGTGCAGGTCCGCCCCGCGGGTGAGGTGCTCGAAGGTGTCGATCGCCGGGCGGAACGGCGCCATCGCCTCGCTCGGCTCGACGTCCCGGCGGCGCAGCTCGGCGACGACGGCGTGGTGCTTCGCGAGCGCGGTGCCGGCGGCGGCCGAGATCGCCTCCTTGTCGGCGAGGTCGTCCGTGCCCGCCACTCCGCGCGCCAGCGCCTCGAACACGGCGAGCTGCAGGTAGGCCACCTGGCCGAGGTACGGGAGCAGCTCGGGGGTCAGATCGGCGAGGTCGACCCGGTCGCGCTTGCTCGAGGACTCACCGCGCGGAGTCAGTCGGGGGGCTTCGCCGAGCGGACGTCGACGTCGGAACCAGGCTGCCATCCGATCAGTGTAGAGCGCGTCCCGGTCGCCCTTCCGGGCCGCAGGACCCCCGTGGCGGTAGACTCGCCGGGATGTCACCGGCGCTGGATCGGTGACCCTGCGCCCGAGTCGTACAGGGGCGTGGACCGTTCGACACGACAGGCGCCTCACTCCGTGACTTTCTCCGATCTCAACATCGACGACGACATCGTCGCCGCACTCGCCGCCCAGGGCATCCTCGAGCCGTTCCCCATCCAGGAGCAGACCATCCCGCTGGCCCTGCAGAAGCAGGACATCATCGGCCAGGCCAAGACCGGCACCGGCAAGACCTTCGGCTTCGGCCTCCCCCTCATCCAGGCCCTCGGCAACGACCCGGAGCCCGGCGTCAAGGCACTCATCGTGGTGCCGACCCGCGAGCTGGCCGTGCAGGTCACCGAGGACATCGAGCTCGCCGCCTCGAACCGGCCGACCAAGATCGTCTCCATCTACGGCGGCAAGGCCTACGAGGGTCAGATCGAGCAGCTCAAGGCCGGCGCGCAGATCGTCGTCGGCACCCCGGGCCGCCTGCTCGACCTCGCCGGTCAGCGCCTGCTCTCGCTCGCGAGCGTGCAGACGATGGTCCTCGACGAGGCCGACAAGATGCTCGACCTCGGCTTCCTCTCGGACATCGAGAAGCTCTTCGCGCAGACCCCCGCGACCCGCCACACCATGCTCTTCTCGGCGACGATGCCCGGCGCGATCGTCGCGCTCGCCCGCCGCTTCATGAACAAGCCGATCCACATCCGCGCGACGGATCCCGACGAGGGCATCACCCAGGCGAACATCAAGCACATCGTCTACCGGGCGCACTCGCTCGACAAGGACGAGGTCATCGCCCGCATCCTGCAGGCCGAGGGCCGCGGCAAGACCGTGATCTTCACCCGCACCAAGCGCGCGGCCGCCCGCATCGTCGAGGAGCTCAACGACCGCGGCTTCAACGCCGCCGCCGTGCACGGCGACCTCAACCAGGAGCAGCGCGAGCGCGCGATGGCCGCGTTCAAGGCCGGCAAGAAGGACATCCTGATCGCGACGGACGTCGCGGCGCGCGGCATCGACGTCAACGACGTCACCCACGTGATCAACCACACCATCCCGGACGACGACCAGACCTACCTGCACCGCGTCGGCCGCACCGGCCGCGCCGGCAAGACCGGCATCGCCGTGACCTTCGTCGACTGGGAGGACCTGCACAAGTGGGCCCTCATCAACCGCGCGCTCGAGTTCGGCCAGCCCGACCCGGTCGAGACCTACTCCTCGTCGCCGCACCTCTACGAGGACCTCGACATCCCCGCCGGCACGAAGGGGCGGCTGAAGCCGACCCCCATCCCCGCCGAGGCGAAGGCCGACGCGCGCCCCGAGCGCTCGACCCGCCAGCGCGAGCCTCGCGAGGGCGGCCGCGAGCCGCGTCGCCGCAACCGCGGCGGTGACTCCGCCGAGGTCTCGAACGCCGCCGAGGGCGAGTCGGTGCCCGCCGGCCAGGCTCCCTCGAGCGAGAGCAAGGAGCACCACGACGGCAACAGCGAGCCGCGCCGCCGCACGCGCCAGCGCCGCCGCGGCCCCCGCCCGGACGGCTCGGCGTAGGCGCCGCCGGATCCCGAGACGCCCGCTCCGCGGGCCACTCGATCAGCAGGAGGACCAGCCGCCGCCGCTGGTCGAGCAGCCCCGCCGGAAGGCGCCCGCCCCTCTTGCTGGTCGAGTAGCCCCGCAGGGGCGTATCGAGACCCGCCCACGTGCTGGTCGAGCAGCCCCGCGGGGGCGTCTCGAGACCCGACGGTCCCGCGTCAGCGCGCGCGTGCCGCCCCGCGGATCGCGTCGACCGTCGCGCGCGCCGTCGTGTTCTCCCCCAGCCGGTTGGGCTTGCCCGTCCCGTGGTAGTCGCTCGACCCCGTCGTGACGAGGGAGTAGCGCTCCGCCAGCTCGCGCAGCCGCCGCTTGCCCTCGCCGGTGTTCTCGCGGTGCTCGACCTCGACGCCGAAGAGCCCCGCGTCGACGAGATCGGGCAGCATCGACTCGATCACGATGCCGCGCGTGCTCGTCGCCGGGTGCGCGATCACCGGCACGCCGCCCGCCGCGCGCACCAGCCGCACGGCCTCGACCGGGTCCGGCGCGTAGTGCGGTCGGTAGTAGCCGCCGCGCCAGTCGAGGATCCCCGCGAACGCCGCCGAGCGGTCGGTCGCCAGCCCGCGCGCGACCAGCGCGTCGGCGATGTGCGGCCGCCCGATCGTGGTTCCGGGGCTGGTCTGCGCGAGCACGTCCTCCCAGGTGAGGTCGTAGTCGGCCGCGATCGCCGCGACGATCGCCTGCGCCCGCTGCGAGCGCTCGGAGCGGATCCGCGTCGTCTCGGCGACGAGACCGGGGTCCTCCGGATCGACGAGATAGGCGAGCACGTGCACGCTCGCCCAGCCCACCCTCGAGGACAGCTCCATGCCCGGGAGCAGGTCGATGCCCGCCTCCTCGGCCGCGGCGATCGCCGCCGCCCAGCCGCGGGTCGTGTCGTGGTCGGTGAGGGCGACGCCGTCGAGTCCGGCCGCCGCCGCCGCTCGGACGAGCACCTCGGGGGGCTCCGTCCCGTCGGAGACGAGCGAGTGGGTGTGGAGGTCGTACCGGCCTCCGGGGACATGCATGCGCATCATCGTAGACGCGCGTCCTGCGGACTCCCCCGGATCGATGCCCTACCCTGAACCGGGATGGGGACACGACTGGTCAAGTTCGCGGTGGCGCTCGCGGTGGCGCTCCTCCTCCTGGTGGTCGCCGCGCCGGGCTTCTTCGGCATCGCCGGGCAGACGCCCTTCGCGCAGCTCGTCTCGTTCCGCGCCGCCACGGCCGTCGCCGCGGTCGCCGGAGCCGTCGTGCTCGTCGTCGTCGCCGTGCTGGTCGAGCCGGTCCGCCGACTCGCCCTCGTGATCGCCGCCCTCGGCGTCGCGTTCGCGCTCGTCCTCGGCGGGCTGCAGGCCGTCCGGGGCGACGACGCCGCCCCGCCGCGCGCGCACCGCCTCGGTGATCTGCGCGTCCTGAGCTGGAACCTCCTGCACGACGGCGTGCCGGCCGAGACGATCGCGACCCTCGCCGCCGAGAACGCCGTCGACGCCCTGGCGCTGCTCGAGGTCTCCCCCGAGCGCGCTCAGGAGGTGTCCGACGCGCTCTCCGCCGCCGGCCGGCCGATGATCCTGCACCAGGTCCCCGGCGCCGATGCGAACGACGGCACCGCACTCCTCCTCGCTCCCACGCTCGGCGGCTACTCCGTCGACGCCGCCAGCACGCCGACCGCGACGAACGCCTCCCTCGTCGCCCGCCCCGACGGCCCCGGGCGCCCGGTGCTCGCCGCGGTGCACACCACCGCGCCGCTGCCCGCGCTGACGACCGAATGGCGCAGCGACCTCGCCCGGCTCGCGGATCTCTGCACCGCCGAGGACGACCTGGTGGTCCTGGGCGACCTCAACTCGACGCTCGATCACTGGTCGGCTCTCCCCGGCGACGCCGATCTCGGCGGCTGCACCGACGCGGGAGCACTCGCGAACGCCGCGGCCTCCGGCACCTGGCCGACGAGTCTCCCCTCGGGCCTGGCGGCGCCGATCGACCACGTGCTGTTCTCCGGGCGCTGGGACGTCTCGGGCTTCGAGGTCCTCACCGGTCAGGACGACGCCGGCAGCGACCACCGCCCGGTGCTCGCGCAGCTCTCGGTCCGCGGGATGGTCAAGGAGTCCTCCTGATCGGCGGGCCGACGTGATCACTCCTCCACAGGCCGCCGACTCCGGCGGGAGGAGGAGAATGGCGGGATGACGAACACGGATCAGCAGACGAGCACCGACAGCACGACGACCGATCACGCGAGCACCCCCTCGACCGCCGCCGCACCGGCGCCGCGCGCGACGACGAACCGCTCCACGACCCCCGGCTCCGACCGCTTCCGCGACTTCATCGCCTCCGGCTGGGCGGACCGCGACGAGCCCCTGCCCGCTCCGCGCGAGCAGGCCGCCTTCGCCGCGCGCCGTCGCGAGCGCCTCTCCGCCCTGCACACCGGCGTCCGGCTGGTCGTGCCCGCCGGCCGGCTCAAGCAGCGCGCCAACGACACCGACTACCCGTTCCGCGCGCACTCCGCCTTCACCTGGCTGACCGGCTGGGGCTCCGACTCGGAGCCGGGCGCCGTCCTCGTCCTCGAGCCCTCGGGCGACGGGCACACCGCGACCCTCTACTTCCGCGAGCGCGCCGGCCGCGACTCGGACGAGTTCTACGCGAACTCCGAGATCGGCGAGTTCTGGATCGGACCGCGCCCCTCCCTCGCCCAGGTCGCGAGCGATCTCGGGCTCGATGCGCGCGGCATCGACGAGCTCGACGCCGCCCTCGACGCGGGCGACGCCCCGGTCGCCGTCCTCCGCGAGGCCGACCCGCTCGTCACGGAGCGCCTCGGAAAGCGCTCCGCCGACGGCGCGGCCGACCGCGACACGGCGCTCGAGCGCGACCTCTCCGAGCTGCGCCTGATCAAGGACGCCTACGAGATCGCCGAGCTGCGAGCGGCCGTCGACGCGACGGCCCGCGGCTTCGAGGACGTGCTGGCGGACCTGCCCCGCATCGTCCGGCACGAGCGCGGCGAGCGCCTGATCGAGGGCGTCTTCAACGGCCGCGCCCGCGCCGACGGCAACGCGGTCGGCTACGACACGATCGCCGCGGCCGGCCCGCACGCCTGCATCCTGCACTGGACCCGCAACGACGGTCCGGTGCGCCCCGGCGACCTGGTGCTCCTCGACGCCGGCGTCGAGCAGGAGAGCTACTACACCGCGGACATCACCCGCACCTTCCCGGTCGACGGCCACTACACCGAGGCCCAGCGTCGCGTGCACGAGACCGTGCGCGAGGCCGCCGACGCCGCGTTCGCGATCGTGCGCCCCGGCATCCGCTTCCGCGAGGTGCACGCCGCCGCGATGGCCGTCATCGCGCGCCGCACCGCCGAGTGGGGCCTGCTGCCGGTGAGCGCCGAGGAGGCGCTCGAGGCCGACAACCAGCAGCACCGCCGCTACATGGTGCACGGCACCAGCCACCACCTCGGGCTCGACGTGCACGACTGCGCGAAGGCCCGCCGGGAGATGTACCTGGACGGGATCGTCGAGGCCGGAATGGTCTTCACCATCGAGCCCGGGCTCTACTTCCAGCCGGACGACCTGACCGTCCCCGCGGAGCTGCGCGGCATCGGCGTGCGGATCGAGGACGACGTGCTCGTGACGGAGGACGGCGCCGAGAACCTCTCGGCCGGCATCCCGCGCTCGGCGGACGACATCGAGGCGTGGCTGGCGCGACTGGCGCGCTGACCTCCCGCGGCGGGGTCGGCGCTCAGGCGGCGACGGCCGCGCCGGCGCTCTCGCGCGACACCGCGAGCGCCAGGCCCTCGAGCAGCGCGGCCAGCTGACCGGCCGGCGCCGCGGGGTCCTCCGGGTGCCACTGCACGCCGACGATCGGCGCCTCGAGGTGCTCGAGCGCCTCGACCACGCCGTCGTCGGCGCGGGCGACGACCCGCAGTCCGGGAGCGAGTGCATCGACGGCCTGGTGGTGCGCGCTCTGCACGGCCAGCGCCGCCGCGCCGAAGAGGCCGCCGAGGACCGAGTCGGCGGCGAGCAGCACGTCGTGGCGGTGCATGCGCTCGTGCGCCGGAGCCGCCGCGTTGACGTGCGCCGCGTCCGGTCCGAGGTCGGGGACGAGGGTGCCGCCGAGGGCGACGTTGACGATCTGGAGGCCGCGGCAGATGCCGAGCAGCGGCGTGCGGCGGGCGAGCGCGCGACGCACGAGCGCGATCTGCGCGGCGTCGGCCCGCTCGGCGTGCGGCCCCTCGCCGGGGTAGCCGCGCGGCACCCCGTAGCGCTCGGGCGCGATGTCCTCGCCGCCGGCCAGCACGATCGCGTCGGCGCTGAGGGTCTGCTCGAGGAGCCGTGCGGTGCCGAGGTCCTCCGCGGCGAAGCGCTCCGCCTGCCAGCCCAGCTCGCGGGCGAGGCTCAGGAGGCGGCCGTTCAGCAGCTGCACGTAGGCGTGGTACTCGTCGCGGCCGGGGCGCGCCGAGGCGACTTCGACGATGGCGAGCGTTCCGGGCATGACTCCATCCTGGGGACGGGCGCCCGGCGGGTCGAACGGCGGCGACACGGTCCGTAACACGTCGGCCGTACGATCGCGGGGTGACCTCGCAGCCCCCGACCCTCCCGGAGCGGCTGCAGCGCTCCCGGTCCGCCGTCTCCGTCCTCGCGGGCACCACCTCGGAGCGGCAGGTGCGGCCCCTCCGCGAGGCGATCGCCGCCGCCGCGGGCCGCGACGCCGCCGGAGCCGCCGCACTGCTCGACACCGCGGACGCGCTCGCGGAGCTGATCGACCGCGCCGAGACGCAGCTGAGCGCGCTGGAGCGCACCGTGCGCGACGACCTCGAGCGGGCCGGCACCCTCGCCGACGTGCGGACCACCGCCCAGCTCGCCTCCGCGGCCGACGTCGCGACCGCCTGCGCCGCCGCGAGCGCCCTGCTGCTGAGCGCCGACGACGCGCGCTCCTCCGAGACCCGGCACGACCCCTCCGCCGTGCTCGCCCTGCTGCTCGAGGCGGACGCGGCGCTCGACGCCGTGGTGGCGGGCTACCGCGATCCGCGGGCGCAGGCCCAGCGGCAGCTCCTGCTCGTCGAGGGGGCGCGCACCGTCGCCCTGCTCGGCGTCGAGGCGGTCGCGCTGCTCGTCGCGGTTCACGGCGAGCGGATCACGGCGGCGCCGCGGATCCTCGCGGAGGAGACGCGCGCGCAGCTGGCCGGTGCGCTGCGGATCGCGGCCACCGACCCCTCCGCCGCACTCGCGCAGGCCCGCGCGGCCGACGACCGCGCCCGCTCGGCCCTCGACGAGGCGCTCCTCGATCTCGACGGTCCCGCGGCACCCTCCGCGGAGCCGCTCGTCGCCGCGCCCGGAGAGCTGCCCGCGGCCTGACCCGGTGGGCCGCAGCTCGCGAGCCGGGCGCCCGCGGACCGCGTGCCATAGTGAGTCCCATGGCCTCCTTCCTCGTCGTCCCGCAGTGGCAGGGGTCGGCCTCGACGCGCGCGATGCGCCTCGTCGACGGTGCCGACGCGATCCGCGGCGATCTGCCCTCCTCCGCGACGATCGTGGTCGAGGTGCCGGCCGAGGCGGGCGACGCGCAGGACACCGGGGTGCGCCGCTACGCCTCCGTCGCCATGACGGCCGAGCGCGTCCGCGAGGCGCTGGCCGGCCGCTCGGGGCCGGTCGTCACGATCGGCGGCGACTGCGGAGTGGAGTTCGCGGCGATCGGGCACGCGGTGCGCACCTCCGCCGAGCCGGTCGCCCTGGTCTGGCTCGACGCGCATCCGGATGCGAGCACCCCGGAGACCTCGCCGAGCGGGGCGTTCTGCGGCATGGTGCTCTCCGCCGTCCTCGGCCGCGGGGTGGGCCTGCTCAGCGCGACCGCGGCCGACCGCGTGGCCGACGAGCGCGTCGTGCTCGCGGGCGTCCGCGCCGCCGATCCCGGCGAGCTCGAAGGACTGCTCGAGCGCGGAGCGGCGCGCCTCGACGTCGACGCGCTCGACCCCGAGGCGCTGGTCGCCGCCGTCGAGGCCACGGGTGCCGGCTCCGTCTACGTGCACATCGATCTCGACGTGCTCGATCCTGCCGAGCTCGCCGGTCTCTTCGACCCGGTGCCGTTCGGCGTGCCGGCCTCGCGGCTGGTCGAGTGCCTGGCGGCGCTGCGGGCGCGGTTCCCCCTCGCCGGCGCGGGTCTCACGTCGTTCGCGCCCTCCTCGCCCGCGGCGGCGGTCGACGACCTGCCGACGATCCTCCGCCTCGTCGGCGCGCTGGCCCGCGGCGTCTGACCGGCCGCACGCTCCGGCGCGCTCAGTCGACGGCCTGAGCGGCGACCCCCAATCCGCGTCCGGCCGCGACGCGGTGTCGGCGGCACCGGGCAAGATGGACGGACGCGACCCGAGCGGAGGAACGATGAGCGACGAGCGACGACGCGTGCGCACCGAACGGCGCGGCCACGTGCTCGAGATCGTGCTCGACCGGCCCGAGAAGCGCAACGCCGCCGACTTCGCACTGCTCACCGAGCTCGCCGCGGCCTACGGAGTGCTCGACCGCGATCCCGAGCTGCGGGCGGGCGTCGTCCTCGCCGAGGGCGCGCACTTCACCGCCGGCCTCGACCTGGCGGACATCGGCCCGCGCCTCGGCGGCGACGGCCTCGACTTCGTGCCCGAGGGCGGCCTCGACCCGTGGGCGATCCGCACCCGCCCGGTGTCGAAGCCCGTCGTGATCGGCCTGCAGGGCACCTGCCTCACCCTCGGCATCGAGCTGGCGCTCGCGAGCGACGTCGTCCTCGCCGAGGAGTCCGCTCGCTTCGGCCAGATCGAGGTCGCGCGCGGCATCCTCCCCTTCGGCGGCGCGACCCTGCGCTTCCCGCGCGCGGCCGGCTGGGGCGACGCCCTGCGCTGGATCCTCACCGGCGACGAGTTCGATGCGCGCGAGGCGCACCGCATCGGCCTCGTCCAGGAGGTGGTGCCCGACGGCGCCGTCGCCGAGGCGGCCCGCGCGCTCGCCGCCCGCATCGCGGCGCAGGCCCCGCTCGCCGTCCAGGCGGCGCTCGCGAACGCGCGGCTCGCCGTCGCCGCGTCCGACGCCGAGGCGGCCGCCGCACTGCCCGCCGAGCTCGCGCGCCTCGCCGCCTCCGACGACGCCCGGATCGGCATGGAGGCCTTCCTCGCCCGCAGCACCGCGGAGTTCACCGGCCGATGAGCGAGCAGAGCACCGCGCCGGACACCTCGGCCGTCGGCACCCCGGCGCCCGGGACGCCCGTGTCCTCCGCCCCCGTGTCCTCCACCCCCGCGTCCTCCCGCCCCTCGGCTCTCGAGGCGCAGCGCGAGCGCGCCGCACAGCAGCTCGAGGTCCGCCTCCGCTACGGCGACCAGGTCTGCGAGCTGCGCGAGGTCGACCACTTCGCCGTCTTCTCGAGCCGCTCGCGGGCCCGCCGCGCCGGCCGGGCGCTGGTCGCCTCGGGCTTCGAGATCGCGATCTCCCGGCTGCGCCTGCGGCTCGTGCTGGTCGCGAGCCACCACGCCGCGGTGGACGAGGAGGCGACCACCGCCTTCCTCCGCCAGGTGATCGACGCGGTCGAGCGCGAGGGCGGCCGCTACGACGGCTGGCGCGCCGAGATCGTGCCCGCGCACTGACGACTCCTCCGGGCCGCACGGCACCGGAGTCACGCACACCCGGGCGACCAGCCCTCGAGAACGAAGCCGGAGAGATCATGACCACGCCGAGCACCGACGCCGCAGCGACCGCACCCGCCCCCGCCGACACCTTCGATCTGATCGTGATCGGCGCCGGACCCGTCGGCGAGAACATCGCCGACCGCGCGGTGCAGGGCGGACTCACCGCCGCGATCGTCGAGAGCGAGCTCGTGGGCGGCGAGTGCTCCTACTGGGCCTGCATGCCGTCCAAGGCGCTGCTGCGCGCGCCGATGGCGCTGCGCGCCGCCCGCGATCTCCCCGGAGCGGCGCAGGCCGTCACCGGCGGCGTCGACGTCGCCGCGGTCCTCGCGCACCGCGACTCCGTCACCAGCGGCTTCGACGACCACGGCCAGGTGCAGTGGCTCGAAGGCGCCGGCATCGAGCTCGTCCGCGGCCACGGCCGCCTCAGCGGTGAGCGCGAGGTCAGCGTCACCGCCCCGGACGGCTCGGTCCGCGTCCTGCACGCCCGGAGCGCCGTCGCCGTCGCGACCGGCACCTCCGCCGTGGTCCCCGACGTCCCCGGTCTGCGCGCGGCCGCGCCCTGGACCAGCCGGGAGGCGACCAGCGCCGAGATCGTGCCGCCGCGGCTGATCGTCGTCGGCGGCGGCGTGGTCGCCTGCGAGATGGCCACCGCCTATGCGGGTCTCGGCTCCTCGGTGACCCTGCTCGCCCGCAGCGGCCTGCTCGCGCCGTTCGAGCCGTTCGCCGGCGAGCTCGTCGCCGACTCCCTCCGCGAGCTCGGCGTCGACGTCCGCCTCGGCGGCTCCCCCGCGTCGGTCGAGCGCCGCGCCGACGGAACCGTCGCCGTCACCCTCGAGGGCGGCGACGTCGTCGAGGGCGACGAGATCCTGGCCGCCACCGGCCGCGCTCCGCAGACCGGCGACATCGGCCTCGAGGTCGTCGGCCTCGAGCCGGGCGACCCGCTGCACGTCGACGACACGATGCTCGTCCTCGGCGAGGACGGCTCCCCCGTCGGCTCGGGCGCCCCGTGGCTCTACGGCGTCGGCGACGTCAACCACCGCGCACTGCTGACCCACCAGGGCAAGTACCAGGCCCGCGCCGCCGGCGACGTGATCGTCGCGCGCAGCACCGGCGCCGAGGTGAAGGACTCGCCGTGGGGCGCGCACGTCGCGACGGCCGACCACGAGGCCGTGCCGCAGGTCGTCTTCACCGACCCCGAGGTCGCCTCCGTCGGCCTCACCGCCGCCGCGGCCGAGAAGGCCGGCTACCGCATCCGCTCGGTCGACTACGAGATCGGCAGCGTCGCGGGCGCCTCGCTCGCCGCCGTGGGCTACCGGGGCACCGCGCGGATGGTCGTCGACGAGGACCGCCGGGTCGTCCTCGGCGTCACCTTCGTCGGCAAGGAGGTCGGCGAGCTCGTGCACTCCGCGACCGTCGCCGTCGTCGGCGAGGTGCCGCTGGCGCGCCTCTGGCACGCCGTGCCGTCGTACCCGACCATCAGCGAGGTCTGGCTGCGCCTGCTCGAGACCTACGGGCGCGACAGCGCGTGAGCGCCCTCCGGCGCGCCGTCGCCGCCGTCGCGCTCGACCCGGCGATCACCCGCCCCGGCTACCTCTTCGCCTGCGCGGTGGGGCTGGCCTGGGGCGCCCTCTGGAGCACCGGGCCGATCGAGCGTCGCGACGGGCTGGTCGTCTTCACCGGCCTGCCCGCGTGGGCGTTCGGCCGCGGCGGCTCCTGCGTCGGGATGAGCTACCTGACCGCCGACAACGTCTCCGACCGGGTGCTGGAGCACGAGGCCGTGCACAAGCGGCAGTGGCGCACCTACGGCATGTGGTTCCCGCTGCTGTACTTCGTCGCCGGGCGCGACCCGCTGCAGAACCGCTTCGAGATCGAGGCGGGCCTGGAGAAGGGCGGCTACATCCGTGGTCGCTGACCAGACGGGGCGCGTCGTGGTGCTCACCGGGGCGAGCTCCGGGATCGGGCGGGTCGCCGCCGGCGCGCTGGCGGCGGCCGGTGCGCGCGTCGCCGTCGTCGGACGGGACCCGGAGCGCACCCGCGCGGTCGCCGCGGAGATCGGCGGCGATCCGTTCGTCGCCGACTTCGACCGGCTCGACGACGTGCGCGCCCTCGCCGACGCCCTGCTCGCCCACTACGACGGCATCGACGTGCTCGCCAACAACGCCGGCGGGCTGGTCTCGCGCCGCGGTGAGACGGTGGACGGGCACGAGCGGACGATCCAGAGCAACCACCTGGCGCCGTTCCTGCTGACCCGGCTGCTGCTCCCCCGGCTGATCGAGAGGGGTCGCGAGCGTCCCGGGGTCCGGGTGCTCTCGACCGCGAGCGCGGCCAACCGCATCGGCCGGCTCTCGCTGGACGACCTCGACCGCCGGCACGGGCCGTGGCTGGGCGGCTGGCGCGCCTACGGCACCTCGAAGCTCGCCACGATCCTCTTCATCCGGGAGCTGGCGGAGCGGCTGCTGCCGACCGCCGTCGACGCCTACTCGTTCCACCCGGGCGTCGTCGCGACCGGCTTCGGAGCCGACTCGCGACTGATGTCGCTGCTCTCGCTGACCGGGTCGCCGGGCATCCCGGCGGAGGCCGGCGCCGTCCCGCTGATCACGCTGGCGTCCGAGCCCGACGTCGGCGCGGCGAGCGGCAGCTACTTCGACGGGCTGCGCCCGGGAGGCGCCGTGGCGAGCCAGGCCGGCGACCGCCAGCTCGGCCGCGAGCTGTGGACGCTCTCGAGCCGCCTCGTCGGAGTGCCCGCGGCGCTCTGAGCAGTGACGAGGGCGCGGCCCGGAGGCTCAGTTCGCCTCGGAGCGTCCCGTCCGCCAGTAGCCCATGAACGCGACGCGGGTGCGGTCGACCCCGAGCTCGGTGACGAGGCAGCGGCGGATCAGCTTGATCGCGCCCGCCTCGCCGGCGATCCAGGCGTAGAGTCCCGGGTCGGTCCGCTCCGCGGGCACCTCCCAGAGGATCTCGCTGTCGACGTCCACGTCGGACACCTCGACTCCGCGGTGGTGCGCGGTGAGGAACCGGGTCGCCCAGGCCCGGACGGAGTCGCCCAGGAGCGCGCCCGGCGCGTCCGCCGTGCGGACCAGCCAGTGCACGTCGACGCCGGCCGGGGAACGGAGGTCCAGGCGGTCCTCCGCGCTCGGCACCTCGAGGAACGCGGCGCCGGTCGCCGACGCGGGCAGGCTCTCGAGGATCGCGCTGATCGCGGGCACCGCGGTCTCGTCCCCCGCCATCAGGAGCGTCGTCGCGGCACCCGGGTGCCATTCCACACCGCCGCCGGCCAGCTCGGAGCGGGAGTCGGGCGCGATGATGACCACGCGTGCGCCGACCTCGGCCGACTCGACCCAGGCGGAGGCCGGACCGGTGTCGCCGTGCGCGACGAAGTCGACGTCGACCTCGGCGAGCTCGGGCCGGGTGGCGCGGATCGTGTAGGTGCGCAGCGGGTTCCGCAGCGCATCGGGCAGCTCGCGCCAGCGGGTGTACCACTCCGGAGCGAGCCCGTCGGGTCCGTCCGCGTCGGCGACCGAGCCCATGAAGTCGTCCGCGCTCGACGTCGGCGTGGGGACGACCAGCTTGATCCGCTGGTCCGGCCCGGTGCAGGCGACCGAGCCGAGGTCGTCGCCGGTGAGCGTGATCCGGATGAAGTGGGGGGCGATCCTCGTCGCACGGGCGACGGTCGCGAGGTACGGCCGGTAGGCCGGGCGGGCGGGGGCGTCGGTCAGCGGAGGCACCCGACCATTGTTGCAGAGAAGGTA
This sequence comes from Rathayibacter sp. VKM Ac-2760, assembly GCF_009834185.1. Lineage (GTDB taxonomy): Bacteria > Actinomycetota > Actinomycetes > Actinomycetales > Microbacteriaceae > Rathayibacter. The sequence continues at coordinate 1,287,393 of NZ_CP047173.1, read as the reverse complement.
AGCCTTACCTAATGCTGCTCGGGATGCCCGTGCGCGCTCAGCGCGCCGCGTGCTCGGCGGAGACCCGGAGGCGGGCCTCGACCTCCGCCGCGAGCTCGGCGACGATCGCGCCCTCTCCGCCGACCCACGCGCAGAAGTCGTGCCGGTCGTCCGCCCACGGGTAGTCGCGGTCGACGACGGACATCTCGCCCACCCAGGCGCGGACGGCGCGGTCGAGCGCGACCCCGTGGTCGCACGCGCGGCCGGTGCCGGGAGCGCCGGAGCGCTGCGAGCGGCCGAGCCAGGTGACGCAGACGCGGCCGGGCGCCGAGAGCGGCGGCAGGCCGCGGGCGTCGTCGACCTCGACGAAGACCTGCCCTCGGGCGTTAGCGGGGAGCGCGTCGAGGAGGCTCTGGATCCACGGCACGACGGTCTCGTCACCCGCGATCAGGAACTGCTTGACGTCGATCGGCTCCGAGCCGTCTCGTCCCTCGAACATGCACATCGGAAGTAAGTATAGGCATGCCTAACCTGAGGACCAAGGGCTCGCAGCCGACCGTTCGCCGGGTATCGCCCGGCACCGGTGGCGCCGTCACCACTGCGGCGGATGCCGCCGCTGCCAGCGCGCCCGCCGCTCCAGCTGCGCCCCGATCGACAGCAGCACCGCCTCGCCGCCGGGGCGCCCGATCAGCTGGATCCCCATCGGCAGGCCGTCCGCCGTCGTGCTCAGCGGCAGCGCGATCGCCGGCAGCCCGCTCACGTTCACGAACGAGGTGTACGGCGTGTACTGCACCTGCTGCTCGAAGTTCCGCTCCGGATCGTCGGCGTCGTACCAGCCGACCGGCCGCGGCGTCATCGTCATCGACGGGGTGAGGATCGCGTCGAACGGAGCGAACGCGGCGATCACCGCGCGCTCGTAGGCCGACAGCACGCCCGCCGCCTCGACGATGTCGCGGGCCGAGCGCCGGCGCCCCTCGCGCACCAGCCACTGAGTCAGGGGCTCGAGCCGATCGACGTCCGAGCCCTCGATCGGCAGCGTGGCGGCCCCGCTCTGCCAGAGCATCCGGAAGGCCGCGGGATAGGCGGCGGACGGCGGAAGCACCGCGTCGTCGAGCCCGTGGCCGAGCGCCGACAGCGCCGCGATCCCCTCGTCGAGCGCCGCCCGCGCCTGCGGAGCGAGCCCGATCTCGTACTCCTCGTCCCACGGCGAGGCGGTGAGCACGCCGATCTGGAACCGGCCCTCCCCGCGCACCGCGGCACCGAGGAACGAGCCCTCGCCGCCGCCGGGCGCGGTGAGCGCCGAGCGCTGCGGGATCACTCCGTTCCGCCGTTCCAGCATCCCCTCGAGCAGCAGCCCGGCGTCCGCCACGGAGCGCGTGAGCGTCCCGGCGACGACGAGGCCGCCGACCCCGCCCACTCCGGAGGACGCCGGCACCCGCCCGCGGGAGGGCTTCAGGCCGACGAGCCCGCAGGCGGCGGAGGGGATGCGGATCGATCCGCCGCCGTCGGAGCCCGGCGCGAAGGGCAGCAGACCGGCCGCGACCGCGACGGCCGCTCCTCCGCTCGAGCCGCCCGCGCCGAGCGCGGTGTCCCACGGGGTGACCGCCGGCGGACCGACCCGGCTCTCGGTGTAGGACGGCATGCCGAACTCGGGCGCCGCCGTCTTGCCGAGGCTGACCGCGCCGGCCGCGTCGAGCACCTCGACGATCTCGTCCGAGGCGTCGGGCACGAACGACTCGCGCAGCTGGGAGCCGAAGGTGGTGCGGACGCCGGCCCGGCGCCAGAGGTCCTTGTCGCCGCTCGGCAGCCCCCAGAGCAGCGCGGTGCGCGGGACGGCGTCGAGCGACGCCGCCCGGGCGCGCGCCGCCTCCGCCGTCACGGTGGTGAAGGCGCCGAGCTCGGCGTTCCAGCGCTCGAGGCGAGCGAGGTAGTGGTCGGCCAGCTCGAGCGGGGTGATCTCCCCGCGCTGCAGCCAGTCCCACTGCTCCTGGGCGCTGAGGTGGTGGAGTTCGAACATGGAACGACCCTATTCCGCTGCCCCGCGCCGCCAGGTGGCGGAGGGGCGGGCGGAACAGGGTCGTGGTCGCGATCACGCGGCGCGGCGGCCGATCTCGCGGACGCCGTCGTCGGCGCCGAAGCGGCCGCCCGGGGCGATCACCGTGTCGCGGTCGACCCGCGCGCCGGTCGCGACGACGGCCGAGCCGCCGATCCGCGAGTAGCTGCCGATGCGGGCACCGGGGCCGATGATGGCCTCCGGACCCACGTGCACGTTCGCGCCGATGAAGGCGCTGTGCCCGATCATCGCGTCGCGGTCGACCCAGCTGCCGGCGCCGATCCACGCCCGCTCCCCGACGTTCGCGCCGGGTTCGACGTAGGCGCCGGTCTCGACGTACGCCGACGCGGAGACGCGCGATCCCGGAGCGACCATGCCGCGTCCGTTCGCGTGACGGCGGTAGACGATCTCCTCGTCGCCGCCGCGCGCTCCCCGTCCCTTGCTCATTGCTGTTCCTGCCATCTGCCTCGAGCTCCTCCGAGCGATCCGATGGGCGGGGCACTCGGGCCCCACCCCGCTATGGAGGACAACAGCGTGGACGGCCGGGGCATTCCCCGTCCGGGGGGTGCTCAGTCGCGCTCCTCCACGGCGTCGGCCACGGCGGTGACGACCGAGCGGAACCGCTCGGGCGCCTCCCGGATCCGACGGCGGGCCAGCACGCCCGCGAGCGCGGAGGACGCGCCCGTCGCGACGATCTCGCACTCGACCCGGGCGCCGTCCTCGTCGGTCAGGACGCGCCACTGCTCGATCCCGGCGACGCCGAGCCGGCGCTCGAAGCCGTTGGCCGTGCGCGCGAACGCGGCGCCCTCGGCGGACGCGAGCACGTCGGCGAGCGCCGCGAGCACCGGAGTGGGCTCGGCGTGCAGGATCGAGGCCAGGGCGAGGAGGCTGCGCATCGCGGAAGTCTCCCACGCCTCCCCTCTTGCTGCACGCCTCCCCTCTTGCTGGTCGAGTAGCCCCGCAGGGGCGTATCGAGACCCGCCCTCGCCGGCACGTCCGGCGAAGGCGGACCTCGATGCCCCCCCCTGCACGGCCTGCTCGATCACCAGGACCCGCCTCAGGACCGCTCGTCCAGCACCCGCCGCAGCCAGTCGTAGGACGCCTTCGGCACCCGGTCCCGGCTGCGGGTGTCGAGCGCGACCAGGCCGTGCGGCCGGGTGTAGCCGTGCTGCCACTCGAAGGCGTCGACCAGCGTCCACAGCTGCACGGCGTCGAGCGGCAGCCCCTCGTGCACCGCCTCCGCGAGCGCGCCCAGGTGCGCGCCGAGCCAGCGGATCCGCTGGGTGTCGACGATCGCGCCCTGCCGGTCCGGCAGATCCGGATAGCTCGCGCCCAGCTCGGTGAGCACGAGCCGCGGCAGCGCCTCGCCGTAGCGCTCCACGAGACTCCGCAGCACCGAGACCGGCGCCCACGGTGCGAACGGCGACCCGTCGCCCGTGCGGTCGAGCTCCGGCCACGGCCGGTCGTGGAACGGGAACGCGGGCGGCGCACCCGGTCCGGTGGGCAGCGCCGGATCGGGACCGGCCGCGATCCGTCGCGGGGCGAGCGGGGCGACGCCGTAGAAGTCGAGCGGCGCGGCGATGCGGGCGAGGTCGACCGGATCGACGCCGGCGAGCGGCGCGAGGAACGGCGGCAGCTCCTCCGGCCCGGCCGGATACTCGCCGGTCAGCACGGCGTCCGCGACGAGCCGGTTCTGCAGCACGTCGGCGAGCGCTGCCCACGCGCCGTCCTGCTCCGACTCGGTCGCCGGCTCGACCACGGCCTGCGCGTCGACGAGGCCGATGCGGCCGGCGAGATCGGCCGAGCGCAGAGCCTCGACCGCGACGGCGTGCCCGAGCAGCTGGTGGTGCAGAGCCGGCAGCGCGCTGAAGAGCCGGCCCGCGCCGGGCGCCTGGTGCTTCAGCGCGTAGCCCTCGAGGAAGACGGTCGACGGCTGGTCGAGGGTGATCCAGTCGGCCACCCGGTCGCCGAGGCGCGAGCCGATCTCGAAGGCGACGTCGCCGAAGCGGAACGCCGTGTCCCGGTTCATCCAGCCGCCGCTGAGCGCCGACGGGGTGTCGCGGTGCTGCAGCGTGAGAGCGGTCCGGAGCCCGGCCTCGGCGGTCGCGTCGAGCAGCCGGTCGTAGAAGCCGAGCCCGCCGCGATCGATCGGCCCGCGCCCGTCGGGCTGGAGCCGGGTCCACGAGATCGACAGCCGCAGCTCGTCGACGCCGAGGTCCACCAGCAGCGCCAGGTCCTCGCGCCAGCGCAGCAGGAAGTCGGTGGCGAACTCGGGCGTCGCCTCCTCGGCGATCGTCCCGCGGCGCAGGGCGAAGTCGTCCCAGACCGAGCGGCCGCGACCGCCCGCCTCGAGCGAGCCCTCGGTCTGGAAGGCGCTCTGCGCGAGCCCGATCCGGAGCCCCGCCGGCAGCAGGCGCCCGAGCTCCCGTGGGTCGTCGAAGCGCGCGGACTCGGCGCGCACCTGCTGCCGATCGCGCCCGCGCGCTGCATCCTCGCTCATCGTTCCTCCGACTCGTCCATGGGTATATCCTCGCGGAAGCGCTCTCCCGCTCCGCGCATCGCTCCCCCGCGCGGAGGAGGGCGGTCCACCCGATGGTGTACATCGCGCAACGGAGGCGCGCCGCGCTTGACACTGTCCGTGCGCCCCCGTGCAATGGACGCACCGTGATTCCGAGTGTCGCCGCGTCTGTGCCGGGGGGTTCCGCGCCGGGGGGTCCGTCGGTCGATCCGACGAACCGCCTCCGCCGCTCCCTCCGTTCGTCGAGCCGCCGTCCGGCCGCTCTCCTGCTCGTGCTCCTCGTCGCGCTGGGCGCCGCCGCAGGGCTCACGGCGCCGGCCGCGCAGGCCGCCGCTCCCCTCACCATCACCTCCCCCGCCTCCGGCACCGTGCTCCCGAGCGGGGACGTCACCGCGACCGGCACCGGCACCGCGGGCGACGAGATCCAGATCGGCCTCACCGGCAGCTCCGACCCGCTGTGCATCACCCGCGTCGGCGCGGACGACACCTGGAGCTGCGCGCTCGATCTCGACGACGGCCGGATCCGGCTGACCGCGGTCGAGCTCCTCGCCGCCGGCGGCACCACCTCGGCCCGCGTCGAGATCGCCGTGCTCAGCGCCCCGGTGATCGAGTCGGTCGACGGCTCGGCGACCTCCGCCGGCTCGGTGAGCGGCACCGCCTACCCGGGCGCGAGCGTCGCGGTGACCTCCGACGGCGGCGCCTCCTGCCTGGCCACCGCCGACGGCGCCGGCCGCTGGTTCTGCCAGCTCGCTCCCACTCCGGCGCCTGGGAGCCACCGCGTCACCGCCACCCAGTCGGCGTCGTTCGCGGGGAGCACCGTCTCGCCCGCGAGCCCCGCCGTCACGCTGGTCGTCGACACCGCGCCGCCCGTCGCGCCGACCCTCGAGTCCCCCGCGGCCGGCGCCTCGCTGCCGCTGACCGGCGCGGTCTACTCCGGAGCGGCCACCGAGGGCGTCCGCGTCTACGTCTACGTCGACCTCGTCAATACCTGCGATGCGGCGATCACCGCCGGCCGCTGGAGCTGCACCGGCGGCACCGTGACCGCCGGGGCGCACCGGGTCTCGGCGATCGCGGGCGACGCTGCCGGCAACTACAGCTCGCGCAGCCCTTGGCTCGACGCGACCTTCGCGGCCGCGAGCACCACCACCCCCTCCGCCACGCCGACCGCGAGCACGCCGGGATCGAGCACGGCGACCCCGGGCAGCACGCCCACCACGGCACCCGGCTCGCCCAGCGCCCGACCGACGACGCCCGGCGCCACCGCGACGCCGACGCCAGCCCGTCCCGGCCAGTCCGCGCCCGAGGCCCGGCCGACCGAGGGCGCGACCGCCGCTCCGCTCCCCGGCGCCGCGCCGACCGACCCGCCGCAGGCGGCGCCCGCCCCCGACGGCGGCTCGGCGCCCGGCGGCTGGAGTGCCGCGACCGGCATGACCACCGCGCTCTCCTCCGGCGCGCCGATCGGCACGATGGCCGACTGGATGCGCTCACTCGCTCTCGCGGTCGCCTCCCTCGCCCTGCTCGTCGTCCCGGCCCGCCTCGCGGTCGCCGGCCGGGTGCCGCGCGAGGCGCGCACCTGGCGGCTGACCGGCCGCAACCGCGCGAGTGTCGAGTACGACGACCGGCCGGAGACGTCGCCGGTCTCGGCGCGCACCATGGTGGTCGGCATGATCGGCTGCGCCGCCGGCCTGGTGCTGCTCTCGGGCCGGGTGGACGGGCAGCCCGCCTACCTCCGCCTCCTGATCGCGGTGATCGTCGCGGTGGCGGTGGTCAACGCGGTCGCCGCCGGCGTCCCGGCCCTCGTCGGGCGCCGCCTCGGTCTGCCGGGCATCCGCGTGGTCGCCTCGCCCCGCGCGCTGCTGCTGGTGGCGGGCGCCGCGCTCCTCTCCCGCTTCACCGGCCTCGACCCGGCCTTCCTCTTCGGAGTCGTGATCGGGCTGGTCCTGCCCGAGGGCGCCTCGCCGATCGCCCGCGCCAAGCTGGCGACCGTGCGGGTGGTCTCGCTGCTCGGTCTCGCCGCCGTCGCCTGGGCGGCCTCGGTGGCCGTGCCGGCCGACGGCTCCTTCGCCGCCGTGCTCACCGCCGAGGTGCTGAGCGCCACGACGCTGCTCTCGGTCGGCTCGAGCGTCGTGCTGCTCTTCCCGGTCGGCCGGCCCGCGGGTCAGAGCATCCTGCGCTGGTCGCCCGTGCTGTGGCTGGGACTGACGCTGCTCGCGAGCACCGTGCTCTTCCTGCTGCTCACCCCGACGATCGCCGCCTGGTCGGCCGACGGCGGCGGCGGTCCGGCGCTGTTCGCGGTGGTCGCGTTCACCGCCGTCTGCACGTCGATCTGGGCCTGGCGCCGCTTCATCGACACCGAGCAGTAGCGGGGCAGGAGTCGGCGCCGAGCAGCGGCCGACGACCCGCTCAGCGGAGGAAGGCGAGCTCCCGCACGTCGTCGTCCGGCAGCACGTCCACCACCGCGCCGACCCGCATCTCGCCGAGGGTCGCGATGCCGTCGTAGACGCTGAGGAACGCGGTGTCCGCCGCGTCGCGTCCCGTAGCGATCCGCACGAGGCTCGAGCGGGGCGCGAGCGTGGTGGCGTCGACGACGCGCCAGGCGCCCTCGATCCACGCCTCGGCGACGGCGTGGAAGTCCATCGGCGCGAGTCCCGGCGCGTAGACCGCGACCAGGCGGGCCGGCACGTCGAGCGCGCGCAGCAGGGCCACGACGAGGTGGGCGAAGTCGCGGCAGACCCCGCGGCGGGCGAGCAGGGTCCGCTCCGCGCCGTCCGTGGGGAGGCTCGAGCCGGTGACGTAGGCGAGCCGCGTGCCGACCCAGGAGCTGACCGACGCGAGCAGCGCCGCGCCCTCCAGTCCGGCGAACTCGGCACGGGCGGTCGCCCAGAGGATGTCCGACTCGGCGTAGCGGCTCGGCCGCAGGTAGCGGAGGCGGTCGACCTCCTCGCCTGCCAGCGGCTCCAGCACGCCGTCCACGCTCGCCGCGTAGTCGACGACGAGCCGTCCGACGCCCGCCTCGAGCACGTGCAGGCGCGTGCCGTGCTGGTCGGGCACCTCGCGGGCGACGACCTCGCGGCCGTCGAGCGTGAGCGACAGCGTCTCCGGAGCGCCGTAGGCCGCGGCGACGGCGATCGAGAAGACGAGCGTCGCCGGGCGCGCGACGTCGAGGGTCAGCCGCGCCGAGACGTCGCGCTTCACGGCCGCTCCTGCTCTGCGGTGCCCTTCGGCGACGCGGCCGGCGCGGCGTCCGGCTCCTGGACCAGCTGGAGCCCGCCGGAGGAGTTCGCGGAGACCGTGAGCAGGTCGATCCAGGTGCGGTTGATCGACGGCACCCGGCCGCCGAAGTACTTGAAGAAGAGCGGCACCGACGGGTCGAGCCAGATGCTGGAGCGGCCCTCGCCGACCGCCGCGTCGTCGCGCCAGGAGAAGAAGAAGCTCTCCCGCCGCCGCAGCTTGTTCGCGATGACGATCTGGACGTGCGTGAGCGTGCGGTCGTCGAACTCGATCTCGACACCCGAGGCTCCGTAGAGCAGCTTCCCCATGGAGGCCTCCCGATCGCCCGTCGCCGGGCGGTGCATGACGGTGCCCGCGGGCACGAGACGAGGAGACGCCGGGAGGCGCCGCCGGGCCGCCCGCCCCCTGGCCGGCGGCGGTCGCGCTCCGGCCGGGCGAGGACCACCCGGCGACGACTCTATGCGAGCGCGGATGCCGATGCGGGGTCTTGACGGGACGGAGCCCCGAATGCCGCCGATCCGCGGAGTCCGGCTCCGTTCGCGCGACGGGCCGGACGCGTGCGCGGCGATGTCGGAGGTCGGACGTACGGTACCCGCATGATCGAATGCGGAAGCTGCGGAACCGATGCCGTCGTCCTCGACCGCTCCGGCGGAGACGACCCCGAGGAGGACCTGGTCGTCCTCTGCGCCGAGTGCGCCCCCGGCGAGATCACCGCGATGCTCGAGGCGGCGCTCCTCGACACGGCGCTCTCCGACACGGCGCTCTCCGACACAGCGGCGCCCGACGCAGCGGTGCTCGAGAGGTCGGCGCACGCCCGCGCCGCATAGTCGGTGCCCCCACTGGGACTCGAACCCAGACTGAGACGATTTTAAGTCGTCTGCCTCTGCCGATTGGGCTATGGGGGCGACCACCGGGCGGCGCGATCGCTCACGCCGCCCGACGGTGCTGTCGGGACGTCCCGACGGTCAGGACTTCGCGGGCTCGCCGCCGACGGGAACGGGCGCACCGGCCGGGCCGGGGGTGCCAGCGGGAGCCGAGACGGCGGCCGGAGCGGCCGGACGGGGACGCGACGCATAGGTCTCGAAGGAGCCGCGCGGGTACTCGCGGGCCTCGATCGAGGCGATGTCGCGGCCGAGCCAGAGGTTGTTCCACCAGCCCCAGACCACGCGGAACTTGCGCTCCCACGAGGGCATGGCGAGACCGTGGTAGCCGCGGTGCATGACCCAGGCCGGGAAGCCCTTGATCGCGATCTTGCCGGACTGGAAGACGCCGATGCCGATGCCGAGGCCGGCGACCGCTCCCGCGTTCTTGTGGAAGTAGTCCTTCGGCGCCTCGCCGCGGAGGACCGCGATGATGTTGGTCGCCATGAGCTTGCCCTGGCGGACGGCGTGCTGGGCGTTCGGCACGCAGAAGCCGCCGACGCCGCCACCGGTGAGGTCCGGCACGGCCGACACGTCGCCGGCGCCCCAGGCACCCTCGACGATGACGTCGTCGTGGCCGACGCGGAGGTCGGCGCGCACGCGCAGGCGGCCGCGCTCCTCGATCGGGAGGTCGGAGTTCTTGATCGACGGGTTCGCCATGACGCCGGCGGTCCAGATGATCAGGTCGGACTCGAAGCTCTCGCCGGTCGACAGCTCGATGACGCCGCCTTCGGCGGACTTGAGCTGCGTGTCGAGGTGCACGGTGGCACCGCGCTGGTCGAGGTTCTTCAGCACCCAGTGGCTCGTCTCGAGCGCGACCTCGGGCATGATGCGGCCCATCGCCTCGACGAGGTGGAACTTCGTCTCCTCGAAGTCGATCTCGGGGTAGCGCTTGAGCAGCGCGCTCGCGAAGGAGCGCAGCTCGGCGAAGACCTCGATGCCGGCGAAGCCGCCGCCGACGACGGTGACCGTCAGCAGGCGCGAGCGCTCGGGGCCGGCCGGGAGGGTCGCGGCCTTGTCGAAGTTGGTGAGGATGCGGTCGCGGATCGCGGTCGCCTCCTCGATCGTCTTGAGGCCGATCGCGTGGTCGGCGACGCCCGGGATTGGGAAGGTGCGCGAGACGGAGCCCGCGGTGACGACGATCTGGTCGTAGACGAACTCGTAGGGCTCGCCGACCGTGGGGGTGATCGTGGCGGTCTTGGACGCGTGGTCGATCTTGGTGACCTTCGCGGCGAGGATCGCGGTCTTCTTCAGGTGGCGGCGCAGCGAGACGATCGCGTGGCGCGGCTCGATGGAGCCGGCGGCGACCTCGGGGAGGAAGGGCAGGTACGCCATGTAGGGCAGCGGGTCGACGATCGTGACCTCGGCCTCGTTGGCGCGGAGGTACTTCTCCAGCTTCCACGCGGTGTAGAAGCCGGCGTAGCCGCCTCCGACGATCAGGATTTTGGGCACGGTGAACTCTCCAGAGGGATGGACAATGCGAACACCCTGCTTCTCGCGAAGTGCCCGCTCTCGATGCGGGTGGCAGCACTGACCCCGACTGGGAATCAGCCTAGCGAACCGCGCGTTGAATCGCGTCGACCCGCCGGGTCTCGGGGTCGGTCAGACGTCGAGCGGCCGGCACTCGCAGCGCTCGGGCGACCAGGCGGCACGGGCGAGCGCCAGGTCGCCGATCGGGTTGACTCCGGGGCCGGCGGCGAGCGCGTGGCCGGCGAGGGCGTGCAGGCACTTGACGCGCGTCGGCATCCCGCCGGAGGAGATGCCGGCGATCTCGGGGACGACGGCGACGCTCTCGCGGTCGGCGAGGAAGGCGCGGTGGGCCGCGGCGTACGCGTCGCGCAGCTCCTCGTCCTCGGCCAGGAGCTCGTTGTACTCGACCATGACCTGGGTCGCCTCGAGCTGCGAGATCGCGGCGGTGGCGGCGGGGTGGGTCAGGTAGTAGAAGGTCGGGAAGGGGGTGCCGTCGCTGAGGCGCGGGCTGGTCGAGACGACCGTGGGGTTGCCGCAGACGCAGCGCGCGCTGATGCCCACCACGTCGCGGGCGGGGCGCCCCAGCTGGGCGGAGACGACGGCGATGTCGCGCTCGGTGGGCGGATCGAAGGGGGGCGTGGTCACGGAGGACTCCAGGGGGCGCGGGGACCGGAGGGAACTCTCCAGTGTAGGCGGCGGCCGGGGCGGGGGCCGGGGTCAGGGAGTGGGCGTGAGCTCCGCCGTCGTCGGGTCGCCGAGGCCGGAGACGGCGATCGACGAGAGCAGCGAGCCCGCCCAGTCGGTGGGCGTCTTCTGCACCGAGTTCGACGCGGGCTGCGCGGCCTGCTGCGCGACCGCGATGTCGTCGAGGACGAGGTAGCTCACCTCCCCCGGCATCACGAAGTAGAGCCGCTCGCGCGCCTGGGCGCGGATGAAGGCGGGGTCGGACCAGCGCACGCGCTGCTCGTCCAGATTCTGCGACTGCGTCTTCGCCGCGTCGACGGAGCGCTGCAGCTCGGCGATCTCGGCCCGCTGCTCGACGAAGTTCTTCACGCTCGGCGCGAGGACGACGACGGCCAGGATCATGATGCCCATCACCAGCAGCGTGAAGCCGGAGCCGCGGACGCCCGCGACCCAGGCGGAGGACGGCGCGACCGGGGGCTGCTTCGCGCGGGGGGCGCGGGAGGACGTCCGGGCGGAGGAGCCGGGCTTCGTGCCCGCGCGCTTCGAGGCGGTCTTCGAGGAGCCGGTGGTCGAGGCCGGCTTCGACGACGCGGAGGCCTTCGAGCGTCCGGACGCGGACGTGGCAGGCGTCGAGGCCGGCGTCTCGGCGGCGGCCGGGCGGCGGGGCGCACTCCCGGGAGCGGAGGGCCGGCGGGGCGGTCGGGCCATGGGGGCTGCCTCCTCGATCAGTGGAGCGTCTGACGGTGGAACGGGAGCGGCCCCGGTGCCCGCACCGAGGTGCTGGGCTCCGGGGCCGCTCCGGCGGGGAGAGACTACGCGGTGAAGCGCGGGAAGGCGGAGCGACCCGCGTAGGTCGCGGCGCCTCCCAGGATCTCCTCGATGCGCAGCAGCTGGTTGTACTTCGCGACGCGGTCGGAGCGCGCGGGGGCACCCGTCTTGATCTGGCCGCCGTCCACCGCGACCGCGAGGTCGGCGATGGTGGTGTCCTCGGTCTCGCCGGAGCGGTGCGAGAGGATCGCGGTCATGCCGCTGCGCTGGGCCAGGGCCACGGCGTCGAGCGTCTCGGTGAGCGTGCCGATCTGGTTCACCTTGACCAGGATCGAGTTGCCGGCCTTCTCGGCGATGCCGCGGGCCAGGCGCACCGGGTTGGTGACGTAGAGGTCGTCGCCGACGAGCTGCACCTTGTCGCCGATCTCGGCGGTGAGGTGGGTCCAGCCGGCCCAGTCGTCCTCGTCCAGCGGGTCCTCGATCGAGACCAGCGGGTAGTTGGCGACGAGGTCGGCGTAGTACGCGGAGAGCTCCTCGGCCGAGAGCTTCTTGCCCTCGAAGGTGTACTTGCCGTCCTCGTAGAACTCGGAGGAGGCGACGTCGAGCGCGAGGCCGATGTCCTTGCCGGGGGTGAAGCCGGCGGCCTCGACGGCCTTGAGGATGAAGTCGAGCGCCTCGCGGTTGGTGGGGAGGTCGGGGGCGAAGCCGCCCTCGTCGCCCAGACCCGTGGCGAAGCCGGCCTTCTTCAGCTGCGCCTTGAGCGCGTGGTAGATCTCGACGCCCCAGCGCAGGCCCTCGGAGAAGGACTCGGCGCCCAGCGGGACGGCCATGAACTCCTGGATGTCGACGCCGGTGTCGGCGTGCGCGCCGCCGTTGATGATGTTCATCAGCGGGACGGGCAGGGTGTGCGCGTTCGGGCCGCCGACGTAGCGGAAGAGGTCGAGGTCGGCCGACTGCGCGGCGGCCTTGGCGACCGCGAGGCTGACGCCGAGGATCGCGTTCGCGCCCAGGCGCGACTTGTTCTCGGTGCCGTCGAGCTCGATCAGCTCGGCGTCGACGAGGCGCTGGTCGGTGGCGTCGAAGCCCTCGATGGCCGGGCCGATCTCGTCGATGACGGCGTCGACGGCCTTCTGCACGCCCTTGCCGAGGTAGCGCTCGGCGTCGCCGTCGCGCAGCTCGTAGGCCTCGAAGGCGCCGGTGGAGGCACCGGAGGGGACGGCCGCTCGCGAGGACGCGCCGTCCTCGAGCAGGACCTCGACCTCGACCGTGGGGTTGCCACGGGAGTCCAGAATTTCTCGGGCGACGACTGCCTCGATAAGGGCCACAACTATCTCCTCTTGACGGGTGGGCTCCCGGAGGGCGGGAGCGGTCGGGAAGGAGTCTACTGACCGCCCCGGAACGCCAGGCGTCCGCGAGGCGTCGGTAGACTCCACGGGCCCGAACGGCACTCGAGCCGCACCGCCCCCGCCCCACCGGAGGACCCCGTGACCAGCACCGCCGCCGCCCTCGTCGAGCGCCTCACCGAGGTCGTCCCCGACTTCCCGAAGCCCGGCATCCTCTTCCGCGACCTCACCCCGGTCTTCGGCGACGGCGAGGCGCTGCGCGCGGTCGCCGACGCGCTGATCGAGCCGTACCGCGGCCGGATCGACGCGATCGCCGGCGTCGAGGCGCGCGGCTTCCTCCTCGCCGCGGCCGCCGCCTACTCCGCGGGCCTGGGCGTCGTGACGATCCGGAAGCCCGGGAAGCTGCCGCGCGCCGTGCTGCGCGAGCAGGCGACGCTCGAGTACGGGAGCACGCAGCTCGAGGTGCACGAGGACGCGATGCCGAAGGGCTCCCGGCTGCTGCTCGTCGACGACGTGCTCGCCACCGGCGGCACCCTCGACGCGAGCTGCCGCCTGATCGAGCGCGCCGGCTGGTCCCTCGAGGGCATCGCCGTCGTGATGGAGCTCGACGGCCTCGGCGGCCGCGCCCTGCTGTCCCCGCGCCGCATCGACGCGATCGTCACCGTCTGACCCGTCGTCCCCTCTCGTTCCCGCGAGATGCCACTTGTGCACGCGACACGCCGTGGAAGGCGTGCACAAGTGGCATCTCGCGGGAGGGGGCAGTCGGGCGTCAGGAGAGGGAGAGGGACATCCGGGACAGGACGAACGTCTCGATGACCTGGACGACCATGTAGAGGATCAGCGAGACGCCGGTCACGATGACGACCGCCGACCAGATGTCGTCGAACCGCGCCTGATTGGTCCAGCCCGCGATGCCGCCGCCGATGCCGTCGCCGGTGGAGAGCCACTCGGCGAGCAGCGCGCCGGTGATCGCTCCGGGGACGGAGACGCGGATCGCGGCGAAGAGCGAGGGCAGCGCGCCGGGGATGGCGACCTTGCGGATCGCCGTAAGCGTGGATCCGCCGTAGACCGAGACGACGTCGAGCATCTGCGGCGACGCGTTGTTGAGCCCGAAGGCGATCGTGACCAGCGCCGGGAAGAGCACCACGATGCCGCCGACCACGGCGACGGACGCGACCGTGCCCTGACCGAAGACCAGGATGATCAGCGGCGTCATCGCGATCAGCGGCACCGAGCGCAGCAGCAGCGCGAACGGCATCAGCGCGTGCTCGATGCCCTTGGAGAGCCGGAACAGGATCGCGACTAGGATCGCGACGACGAGGCCGGCCGTGAAGCCGATGAGCGAGTCGACCATCGTGACGGCGAAGAGCCCGCCGAGCTCCGCGCGGTGCTCGGCCGCCGACTCGTCGGTGACGAGATGCGCCCAGACGTCCCAGGGGCCCTTGATGACGTAGGGCGAGACGCCGCTGAAGAGGATCACGCCGATCCAGATCACGAGGACGATGGCGATGGTCGACAGCGCGATCAGGAGGCTCTTGCGCAGGCTCTTCAGCGTGGCGCCGAGGGCCGCGCTGCGCAGCTGACGGCGGAGCTCGTCGACCGCGATGATCTGCGTCGGGCTCGACTGCTCGGTGCGGTCGGGGATCGTGGAGGTCATGTCATGCCCGCTTTCCGGAGGACCACGGGGCGATGAGGCGCCCGATCAGGCCGACGAGGCCGTAGCCGATCAGGGCCACCGCCGCGCAGAGGAGGAAGAGCGCCCAGACGCGCGGCGAGTTCAGCGAGACCTGCGCGGCGACCAGGATCGGGCCGACCCCGGTCTCGATCTTGCCGAAGTACTCCCCCAGGATCGCGCCGAGGAAGGCCGCGGGGACCGCGATCTGCAGCGCGGAGAGGATGTTCGGCAGCGCCGCGATCGCGCGGACCTTGCGGAGCTGGGTGAACTTGGTGCCGCCGTAGACGGTTACGACGTCGAGCGAGGCCTTGTCGGCCGCCTTGAGGCCGAGCAGGCTGCCGACCACGGTGGTGAAGAAGACCGAGAGCCCGGCGAGGAAGATCGCGGTGGCGCTCGGCTGCCCCGGCGCGTCGGAGCCGCCGAGGATGAGGAGCACGAGCGTCCCGATCGCGACGATCGGCACGCAGTAGGTGACGACCGCGAGCTGGGAGACGATGCCCTCCAGCCACGGCACGACCAGGACGAGGGCGGACAGCACCAGGGCGATCAGATTGCCCCAGAAGTAGCCGACCGCGGCCTCGCCGATCGTCACCGAGAAGTTGGCCCAGTAGAAGGCGGGCCCGTCCTCCGCGATCGTCTGCGCGACCTGGAAGGGCGTGGGGACCGGCGCGTAGGTCGTGCCGCCGGTGGGGGCGGTGACCAGGGCGATCAGCCACCAGACGGCGATGATGCCGACGATGCCGATCAGCCCCGACGCCCAGGCAGGCAGGGAGCGCGAGCGACGCTCGGTCGGCGGGACGGGAGCGGGGAGCAGCGTGGCCACGGGGCGCCTCAGTGGTCGTCGGCGGCCGCGCCGCCGTCGCCGAACAGCAGCTCGGACGCCTGGTCGACGTACGCGTGGAACTCGGGGGTGCGCTGCATCTCGGGGGTGCGCGGGCGGGGCAGGTCGATCTCGATGATCTCCTTGACCCGGCCGGGCCGGGGGCTCATCACGGCGACCTGGTCCGAGAGGAAGATCGCCTCCGAGATGCCGTGGGTGACGAGGAGGGTCGTGGCCGGCTTCTCGGTCCAGATGCGCAGCAGCTCGAGGTTGAGCTTCTGCCGCGTCATGTCGTCGAGCGCGCCGAACGGCTCGTCCAGCAGCAGCACCTCGGGCTTGAGGATGAGGCAGCGCGCGATCGAGACGCGCTGGCGCATGCCGCCGGAGAGCTGGGCCGGCTTGGCCTTCTCGAAGCCGCGCAGGCCCACCAGGTCGATCAACTCGTCGATGTAGGACTGGTCGACCGACTTGCCCGCGATCTCGAACGGGAGGCGGATGTTCGACATCACGCTGCGCCAGGGCAGGAGCGCGTGGTCCTGGAAGGCGATGCCGAGCTTGTTGTCGCGGCGCAGCTCCTTGGGCGTGCGGCCGTCCACCCGGATGGAGCCCGAGGTGGGCTCCTCCAGCCCCGCGAGGATGCGGAGGATGGTGGACTTGCCGCAGCCCGAGGGGCCGAGAAGCGCGAGGAAGCTGCCCTGGTCGGTGTGCAGATCGGTGTCCTGCAGCGCCGTGACGCTGCGAGAGCCCATCCGGAACGTCTTCGACAGGCCGTGGATCTGGATGCCGGTGCCGCCGGCACCCTGCTTGCGCAGAGTGCCGGCGTCGGTCGTGTCGGTCACGAGTGGTGCCCTCCGTGGTGCTGCATGTGTGGTGGTGCTGGTTCGATTGCCGCGGTCAGGCGGCGTACTTGACGAGGTCGGGGTTCTCCTCGTAGACCTCGGCGAGGAGGCTCATGTCGAAGAGGTCGGCGGCGTCGACCTCGATGCCGGCGCCCGAGAGCGACGCGAGCGTCTCCTCCTGGAGGCTGTCCGAGATCGTGAAGAGGCCGTTGGCGACCGTCTCGTCCGAGACGACGAGCTCCTCCGACTGGATGGTGGAGCCCTTCTTGGAGGACTCCTCGTCGAGGCCGAGGTCCTTGCCGTAGGTCTCGATGGCGAGCATCGCGCCGGCCTCCGGGTCGTTGACCGCGTCGGTCCAGCCCTTGATCTCGGCGACGAGGAACGCCTTGAGCGCCTCGCGCTTGTCGGCGATCGCCATGTCGGTCACCGTGAAGGTCTCGGCGACGAACGGGAGGCCGTTGTCGGCGAAGGGCAGGTTGACGACCTCGTAGCCCTCGGCAGCGACCGTGATCGCCTCGTTGGTCAGGTAGGCGATGAAGCCGTCGACCGTGCCGTTGATCAGGACCGACGGGTCGTACTCGACCGGGACGACGGTGAGGTCGGACTCGGACAGGCCGTTCGCCTTGAGCAGCGCCTGGAAGAGCGAGGTGTTCGACGCCTGGACGCCGATCTTCTTGCCGGCGAGGTCGGCGGGGGTGGCGATGTTGCCGGCGGTCGCGATCGAGAGGACCGTGAACGGGTTCTTCTGGTAGGTCGCGCCGATGATCTTGAGCGGCGCCTCCTGGGTCGCGACGACGGTGCCGACCGAGACGGCGTCGCTGAGCGCGACGTCGGCCGAGCCGGAGAGCAGCTCGGCGGTGCCGGTGGAGGGGCCGGCCGTCAGCGTGACGCCGGAGAGGCCGGCCTCGGTGTAGTAGCCCTTCGAGTCGGCGAAGAACTCACCGGCGAACTCCTCGTTCTTGATCCAGGAGAGCTGGACCTTCAGGGTGCCGAGGTCGCCGCCGGCCTCGGCCGACGCGCCGGAGGAATCGGAGGCGCAGGAGGCGAGGACGGAGACTCCGCCGAGGGCGAGACCGGCGACGCCCGCCATGCGCAGCACGCTGCGGCGGTCGAAGGTCTGCGAGGTGCGGAAGGGCGACAGGGGCAAGGGGGACTCCTCGGGTAAGGCGGTGGAAGCTGCTGTGGTGCGCGGGTCGCGACGGGTGCCCTGCTGGGCGCGCCAAGCCGCGCCGATCGGGGTGCCTCGACGCTATCCTCGGGAGATTTCTCCGGTGTGTCCGCAGATTTCGCGGGTATTAAGGGTCTCACGGATCCGCCAACGATCCGACCGCTCCGCCTGTCCCTTCGGGCGGATCGGCTGAGGCCCCACTCAGCTCAGCCGAGCGGCTTGAAGGCCAGGTCCGCGGCCGTCGCGGCGTCGCGGGGCACCAGTGCGAAGCGCGTGAATCCGGCGGCGGCGGCCCGGTCGAGCAGCGGCGTGAGGTTCTTGGCGCGGCGCTCGAGGCGCACGCGGGCGCCGCCGGCGATCAGCTCCTGCTTGAGCGCGAGCAGGGTCTCGGGGGCGGCGTCGCGCTCGTGCACGAGGACGACCGCGTCCGGCCGCTCGTCGAGCGGGACGTCGATCAGCTCGACGATCCGCTCGAAGCCGATGGAGAAGCCGCAGGCCGGCACGTCCTGGCCGAGGAACCGGCCGATCATGCCGTCGTAGCGGCCGCCACCGCCGACCGACGAGCCGGAGGAGGGGTGCGCGATCTCGAAGATGGTGCCGGTGTAGTAGCCCATCCCGCGCACGAGCGTCGGGTCGAAGCGGAGCGAGACGCCGGTCGGCAGCGAGCGCAGCGACCGGGCGAGCGTCTCGAGCGCGAGCACCGCCTCCGGGTCGATGCCCTCGGGCAGCACACCGAGGATCGCGGACTCCTCCAGCGCCACTCCCCCGGCCGCGACGGCGGCCTCGATGCGGGCGAGGTAGCCGCCGAGGACGGCCGCGGCGTCCGGTCCGTCGGCCTCGAGCTCGGCGACGACTCCGCTCGCCCCGATCTTGTCGAGCTTGTCGATCGAGATCAGGGCGGGGCCGAAGCGCTCGGGAGCGAAGCCGCAGTGCTCGAGGATGCCGGTGAGGATCCGGCGGTCGTTGATACGGATGGTGCACTCGCGCAGGCCGAGGGTGTCGAGGGCGGCGGCCGTCGCCGTGATCAGCTCGACCTCGGCCAGCTGCCCGGGCTCGCCGATGATGTCGATGTCGCACTGCACGAACTGGCGGTAGCGGCCCTTCTGCGGGCGCTCGGCGCGCCAGACCGGGGCGATCTGGACGGAGCGGAAGACCGTCGGCAGCTCGGCGCGGTGGCTCGCGTAGAAGCGGGCGAGGGGGACGGTGAGGTCGAAGCGGAGGCCGAGGTCGGCCAGTGCCGAGGCGTCGTCCGCCGCGGCCGCTGCCGCGAGGTCGTCGTGCGAGAGGCCGCGGCGCAGCACGCTGAAGGCGAGCTTCTCGTTGTCGCCGCCGAGGCCGGAGTGCAGGCGCTCGAAGTCCTCGACCACCGGGGTCTCGATCTCGTCGAAACCGTGCGCCGCGTAGACCCGGCGGATCACTCCGAGCGCGTGCTCGCGCTTCGCCTTGTCGGCCGGGAGGAAGTCGCGCATGCCGCGGGGCGGGGTGATCGCAGAAGCCATGCGGCGATTCTCCCAGACCGTCGAGGGGCGCTCTCCGCGCCCGTGGCACGCGGTCACCGGCTGGTCGAGGGGGTCGGCTAGGCTCGCGGCGCCCGCGCGGTCAGGGGGATCGCGGCGGCTCGACGAGGGGGACTCGATGGGGATGCGTGCGCAGGACGGGATCGTCGCGGAGGGGGTGTCGCGCTCGTTCGGGGCCGTGCACGCCGTGCGCGACGCCAGCTTCGAGGCGCGGCCCGGCGAGGTCACCGCGCTGATCGGGCCCAACGGTGCCGGCAAGACGACGCTGATGCTGCTGCTCGCGACGCTGCTGCGGCCGGATGCCGGCGTGCTGCGGGTCGCCGGACACGATCCGGTCGAGGAGCCGGCCGCGGTGCGGGCCGCGCTCGGCTGGATGCCCGACGTGCTCGGCTCGTGGGCGAGCCTGACCTGCCGGGAGACCCTCCGGACGACCGGGCAGCTGTACGGGCTGCCGCGCCCGGACGCCGAGGCCCGCGCCGACGAGCTCCTCGGCCTCGTCGACCTGGCCGAGTTCGGCGACCGGCCCACCCGGGTGCTCTCGCGCGGGCAGAAGCAGCGGCTGAGCCTCGCCCGCGCGCTCGTGCACGACCCGTCGGTGCTGGTACTCGACGAGCCGGCGTCGGGGCTGGACCCGGGCGCGCGGATCGCGCTGCGCGACCTCGTGCTGCGACTCGCCGGCGAGGGGCGCACGGTGCTCGTCTCGAGCCACGTGCTGTCGGAGCTCGACGAGATGGCGACCGCGGCGGTCTACCTCGACGGCGGCGCGACGGCCTCACGGGAGGCGGTCGCGCGGGCCTCGCGGGCGCTGCGCGCCTGGCGGATCGACGCGGTCCGGCCGCGCGGAGCCGAGCTCGCGGCAGTCGTCGAGCGGCTGACCGGGGTGGCGGTGCGGGTCGAGCGCGAGGCGGCACTGGTGCCGGTCGTGAACGACGCCGCGGCGGCCGAGCTGCTCGGCCGGCTGGTGGCGGCGGGGGTCGCGGTCAGCCGCTTCGCTCCGGCCGTCGGCGAACTGGAGCACACCTTCTCGGACCTGACCCGGTCGACCCCCGACCGCGACCGACCCGCGGGACCGCCCGCCGACGCCGCGGAGGACGCGCGATGAGCACCGACACCACCGACCCCGGCGTCCGGCCCCTGCCCTTCCTCCGCGGCGTCCGCATCGTCCTCGCGCTCGAGCTCGCCCAGCGCGTGCGCGGCGTCTCGTCGTTCGTGCTGCTCGGTCTGTTCTTCCTGCTGGTCGGCGCCGTCACCGGGCTGCTGATCGTCGCGACCGGCGTCTTCTCGGGCAGCGACGCCGTGGTCGGCGGCTGGATCTACTCGATCCTGGTGTACTTCGTGCTGCTGCTCGGCAGCCTGGTGACTCCGGCGCTGTCGGGGACGGCCGTCAACGGCGACCGCGACGCGGGGACCCTCGCGACGACGCAGGTCACCCTCGTCACCACGGCGCAGCTGGTGCTGGGCAAGTTCGTCTCGGCCTGGCTGGTCGCGCTGGCATTCCTCGCGAGCACCGTGCCGTTCCTGATCGTCGCCGTGCTCGTCGGCGGGGTGTCGTTCTCGTCCGCGTCGGTCTCGGTCCTGGTGCTCGCGGTGCAGCTCGGGGTCGTCGCGGCGATCGGAGTGGGGCTCAGCGGGATCCTGGACCGGCCGCTGATGTCGGTCGTCACGACCTACCTCGTGGTCGCGGCGCTGAGCATCGGCTCGCTGATCGCGTTCGGGCTGCTGACGGCGGTGACGCAGACCACGCAGACGACGGTCTACCTCGACAACGACAACGGCTACTGCGGCGACGACTACGAGACGAAGGTGCCCCGCGCCGACTACTACTGGGGCCTTCTCGCGCTCAACCCGTTCGTCGTCCTCGCGGACGCCGTTCCCCCGCGGCTCGGTGAGTTCGGCTCGCCGGAGGACCTGTTCAGCGGCGTCTCGCTGCTGGTGCGGCAGTCGCAGATCGCGCCGCCGGCGGTCGTCGAGATCTCCTGCACCGGCGGATACACCGACTCGTCGGTCCCGAGGACCGCGGAGGAGGTCTTCGACCGCACCGTGCCGTCGTGGTTCGTCGGGCTGGCGCTGCAGCTGGTGCTCGCGGTCGGGCTGCTCCTCGGCGCGATCCGGCGGACGGCGACGCCGGCGGCACGCCTGCCGCGCGGGCGGCGGGTGGCCTGACGGTCGGCCTTCCTGCTGATCGTGTAGCCCGCGCAGCGGGCGCGTCGAGATCCCCCGTTCTGGAGACGTGGGGTCTCGATACGCCGCTCCGCGGCTACTCGACCAGCATGGAGAGGCGCACGCGCGTCAACGCCCGCGCTCTCTGCTGATCGAGCGGCCCGCGCCTCCTGCTGATCGAGTAGCCCGCACCTCATGCTGATCGAATAGCCCGCGCAGTGGGCCCCCATGCTGATCGAGTAGCCCGCGCAGCGGGCGTATCGAGATCCCCGTGATCAGCCCTCGAAGCGACAGCTACCCCTCGCGCCGCTCCTGCTCGACCGCGCGGATCTCCTCCTGCAGGTCACGCGTCGCCGTGCGCAGCGCGCGCTCCGCATCGAGTCCCTGCGCGCGCGCCGACGCGACGATCGCGAGCAGCAGCGGGCCGAGGTCCTCCTCCGACTCGATCGGCAGCGGCCCCTCCCCTGCGTCGACGATGCCCAGCGTCGTGGCCTTGCCGATCACCTTGTCGGCCAGCGCGAGCGCCGGCATGCCCTGCGGGATGCCGTCGAGGACGCTCGTGCGGTGCGGCTTCTCGGTCTTCTTCAGTTCGTCCCAGACGGCGATGACGTCGTCGGCCGTCTCGGCCGTCGCGTCGCCGAAGACGTGCGGGTGGCGCCCGATCATCTTGGCGTTCATGTGCGCGGCGACGTCCTCGATCGTGAAGGGCTCAGGTCCGTCGGCGGCGAGGTCGGCGTGGAAGAGCACCTGGTAGAGCACGTCGCCGAGCTCCTCGATCAGATCGGCCCGGTCGCCGGCCTCGATCGCGTCGACCAGCTCGTGCGACTCCTCGATCAGGTAGCGCACGAGCGACTCGTGGGTCTGCTCGGCGTCCCACGGGCAGCCGCCCGGGGCGCGGAGGACGTGGACGGTGCGGATGAGCTCGTCGAGCCGGGGATGCGCGGTCACCCGGCCATCCTCGCATCCGCTCGGCGAGCGGTTGCCGTGCGGCTCAGGCGCGAGCGAGACGCCGACGGGCGATCAGGAGGCACCCGGCCGCGACGACCGGAACCGCCGCGACCAGGCCCGGGGCGGACACGACTCCCAGAGCCACGAGGCCCGTCACCAGCACGCCGGCGAGGTTCCAGAGCAGCACGGCGGCGCCGGCGCCGTCGCCGATCGGCAGCGGGATCGGCCCGAGCAGGGTGGGCGGGAGCGCGCCGCGGGTCGCGTCCATCGCCCGAGCGGCCACCGCGACCACCGCCACGGCGACGGCGGGCGACACGGGCCCGGCGGCGAGAGCGCACGCCACGACGACGATCCCGACGGCGAGAACCAGCGGGAGAATCCCGTGCAGCAGCAGCAGCTCGAACGGCGCGGGCGCGAGGAGTGCGGGCTGCCCGGCGGTCGCGGCGGCGTGGCGGAGGCCGTCGCTCCAGACGCCGGCGCCGCAGTAGGCGAGGACGCCGGCCAGCGCGGCGGGGAGCGCGAGGAGCGAGGGCGGTGCCACGGCGGCGACGGCGAGAGCCAGTCCCGCGGCGGCCAGCGCGGCGACCCCGGCCATAGAACGACCGGGGGTGCGCAGCGCGCCGATCGCGTCTCGGAGCGGCACGGCGATCGCGAACGGGGCGACGCGGACCGCATCGACGCGGCGGAAGCGGCCGGGCCGGCCGCGGTAGCCCTCGAGGGCGTCGGCGACCTCGCCGATCGCTCCCCTGCTCCGGGCCGACCGCCACTGCCGCGACTGCGCGACGACGACGCCGCCGCGGACCGTGTCGAGCAGGCGCGGGACGACGGCGAGCGCGAGTGCGGCCAGGGCGGTCAGCACCGCGGTGCCGGGCAGGGCCGATGGATCGGCCGTCGTCAGCGCGCGGCCGAGGAGGGCACCCGGACCGGCCGGGAGCGCTGCTGCGGCGACCAGCACCCCGGTGAGCAGGGCCGCTCCTCGGCCGGGGAGGCACTGGCCGGCGAGCCAGGCGACGGCGAGGAGGACTCCGAAGGCCGCTCCGGCACCGACGGCGACGAGCGGTGCGCCGCCCACGGCGGGGGAGATGAGCAGTGCGGCCGCGGCGCTCGCGAGCACAGCGGCCGTCCCCGCGACAGCCACGTGCCGCCGCAGCACGAGACGGCGGGGCAGGTCAGTGGCGAGCATCACGGCGGTGGTGTGCGGCTCGCCGACCGCCGGACCGCGGACGCGGCCGAGCAGCACGGCGGCGGGCAGGAGCAGCCCGGCGGTGAGGCCGACGACGGTCGTCGGGTCGAGGGCGGCGAGGGCGGGGTCGGGCTCCGCGGCGAGCAGGACGACGGCCCGGAGCGCGGGCAGGACGACGACCAGGAGGGTCATCGCCGCGAGGTAGCCGGCGTAGGCGCCACCGCGCTGCTCGGCCGCGGCGCGGGACCGGTGCAGAGCGCGGACGGCGTGGACTCGCCCTTTCGGGCCGCCGAGCCGGAGTCTGTCGCGGCCAGCGCGGCCGGCCCTCATCGGCCGCCCAGCTCGACGACACGGGTGGCCAGCGCGCTCGTCAGCGATGGGCTGTGAGTCGCGATCAGCACCCCGCGCCCGCGGGAGGCCTCGCGGAGGACCTCGATGACGAGCGGCACGCGGTCGACGTCGAGCCGCTGCTCCGGCTCGTCGAGCAGCAGCACCTCGCCGGGCCGGGCGAGCACGAGCGCGAGGGAGAGGAGCTGGGTCTGCCCGGAGGACAGCTCGTGCGGGAATCGGCGCGCGAGAGCGCCGAGCCCGAGCGCGTCCAGACCGGCGACGGCCGTGCGGCGCGCTTCGGCGAGCGGCGTTCCCCAGGACAGGGCGACCATGGCGAGGTGCTCCTCGAGGGTCAGATCGCGCTCGAAGGGCGGAGTGCCGACGAGGGCGGCGACCCGACGCCGATGCCCGCGGTCGCGCTCCGCGACCGGGCGGCCGGCGATCTCGACCGTGCCGGAACTCGGCGGCGTCAGGCCGGCGACCAGTCGCAGCAGGGTCGTCTTGCCGCTGCCGTTCGGACCGGTGACCGCCACGATCTCGCCGGGCTCGACCTCGAGCGAGAGCGGCGCGAGCAGCTCCGTCTCGCCCGCGCGGACGGCCGCCTCGCGCAGGCGGACCAGGGGCGCGGGACCCGGCTCGGTTGCGGAACGGCGGCGGGGAGCGAGCAGCGGCATGCCCTCATCCTGTCAGCGGGGTGCTCGGGCGGAGTCGGCGATGCGCGGTCTCGGCAGCTCGGGCGGGCGGCGTCGCGGGCCGCACATCCGTCGGTCATCGGCGCGTAACACGGGCCGACTACGGTGACCGCGGGACGCGACCGCGGACCGGAACAGGAACGTCACCGTGACCGACACCGCTCTCTCCACCGGCACCGCCCTCGACAGGGGCGCACCGCCGAGCGCCGAGCTGCACATCCACATCGAGGGGACGATCGAGCCCGAGCACATCGTCGAGATGGCGCGCCGGAACGGCATCGCGCTGCCGACCGAGGATCTGGATGCGCTGCGTGCGCGCTACGCCTTCGAGGACCTCGCCTCGTTCCTCGAGCTGCACTACTCGAACCTCACCGTCCTGAAGACGGAGCGCGACTTCTTCGAGCTGGCCACCGGCTACCTCGACCGGGCGAAGCTCGCGAACGTCCGCCGGGCCGAGATCTTCTTCGATCCGCAGACGCACCTGGGCAACGGGGTCGCACTCGACGTCGTGATGGCCGGTCTCACGCGGGCGCTCGGGCGGAGCGAGGAGACGCACGGCATCTCGACCGACCTGATCATGTGCTTCCTCCGCGATCTCGGCGCCGACGCGGCGGACGAGATGCTGACGGCGATCCTGCCCTACCGCGAGCACATCATCGGCGTGGGGCTCGACTCGAACGAGGTCGGCTTCGGGCCGGAGCTGTTCGTCGACGTCTACGCGCGCGCCGCGGCGGAGGGGCTGCACCTGGTCGCGCACGCCGGCGAGGAGGGCGGGCCGGAGACGGTCGCCGAGACGCTCGAACTGCTCAAGGTGGAGCGGATCGACCACGGCATCCGCGCGATGGAGGACCCGGCGGTCGTCGCGATGCTCCGCGTCCAGCGCGTGCCGATCACGGTCTGCCCGCTGTCGAACGTGGCGCTGCGGGCCGTCGACACGATGAAGGACCACCCGCTGCCGGCGATGCTGGCGGCAGGTCTGGTCGTCACCGTGTCGAGCGACGATCCGCCCTACTTCGGCGGCTACGTCGACCAGAACTACCGCGCGCTCGTCGAGGAGCTCGGGATGGACGACGCTCAGCTCGAGCGGCTCGCGCTCAACTCGTTCGACGCCGCCTTCATCTCCGACGCCGACCGCGACCGCTGGCAGGCGGAGGTCCGCGCCCACTTCGCGCACTGACCCCCTCCGCGAGATGCCACTTGTGCACGCGACACGCCGTGAAAGGCGCGCACAAGTGGCATCTCGCGGGGAGGGCTAGCCCTCGGGGTGGGGGGCGAGGTCGGGGGCGGCGCGGTCGAGGGCGGCGGCCTCCTCCTCCGGGCGGGGAGCGATCGTCTCGTCCTCCTCGAGCTCGGGGATGCTCGGCTCGTCGGGGGCCAGGATGCGCGGCGGGACGGAGTGCTCGTCGGAGGCGGTCATGATCGGTCCTTCGTTCGTGGGGCGGGGTCGTCGGGTGGGGTCCGGAACTGCCGGGCCGCCCGATCGAGGAGTGACGGAGATCAGCTCGCGACGGCGGCGGGCTCGGGGAAGAGCGCGTCGAGCAGGTTCGCGACCCAGTCGATCAGCGCGCGGTCGCCGAGCGGCACGCCGTCGAGCACCGGCATCGGCACGACCACGGCGTTCGCCTGCTGCAGGTACTTCGCCGTCGGGTACATCCGGCGCAGGCGCACCTGGATCGAGTCGGCGAGGTGCGCGGGGGCGACCCGGACGTTCGAGCCCATCGCGACCACGTCGCTCAGGCCCGCCCGCTGGGCGCGCATCCGCAGCCGCGAGACGAGGACGAGGTTCTCGACCGCCTCGGGCAGGTCGCCGTAGCGATCGGTCAGCTCCTCGACCACCAGGTCGACGCTGCCCTCCTTCGCCGTCGGCGAGGTCGCCGCGGACAGCTTCTGGTACGCCTCCAGGCGCAGGCGCTCGCTGTCGACGTACTCCTCCGGGATCCGCGCGTCGACCGGCAGCTCGAGCCGCAGCTCGGTCTGCCCCTCGGCGACCTCGCCGCGGAAGCCGTCGACGGCCTCGCCGATCATCCGCAGGTAGAGGTCGAAGCCGACGCCCTGGATATGGCCGGACTGCTCGCCGCCGAGCAGGTTGCCCGCACCGCGGATCTCGAGGTCCTTCAGCGCGATCTGCATGCCGCCGCCGAGATCGGAGTTGGCGGCGAGCGTCTGCAGGCGGTCGTGCGCCGTCTCGGAGAGCGGCTTCATCTCGTCGTAGAGGAGGTAGGCGTAGGCGCGCTCGCGGCCGCGGCCGACCCGGCCGCGCAGCTGGTGCAGCTGCGAGAGGCCGTACTTGTCGGCGCGGTCGACGATCAGCGTGTTCGCATTCGGGATGTCGAGCCCGGTCTCCACGATCGTGGTCGAGACGAGGACGTCGAACTTGCGCTCCCAGAAGTCGACGATGATCCGCTCCAGCTGCGACTCGCTGAGCTTGCCGTGCGCGACCGCGATGCGCGCCTCCGGCACCAGCTCGGCGAGCTGCGACGCGACGCGGTTGATCGTCGAGACGCGGTTGTGCACGAAGAACACCTGGCCCTCGCGCAGCAGCTCGCGCCGGATCGCGGCCGAGACCTGCTTCTCGGAGTACGGGCCGACGAAGGTGAGGATCGGGTGGCGCTCCTCCGGCGGCGTGGCGAGCGTGGACATCTCGCGGATGCCGGTGACCGCCATCTCGAGCGTGCGCGGGATCGGCGTCGCGCTCATCGAGAGGATGTCGACGTTCTTCTTCAGCGCCTTCAGCTTCTCCTTGTGCTCGACGCCGAAGCGCTGCTCCTCGTCGATCACGAGGAGCCCGAGGTCCTTGAAGACGATGTTGTCGCTGAGGAGGCGGTGCGTCGCGATCACCATGTCGACGGTGCCGTCGGCGAGGCCCTCGATCGTCTCCTTCGACTCCTTCGCGCTCTGGAAGCGGCTGAGGGCGCGCAGGTGCACCGGGAAGCCGGCGAAGCGCTCCTGGAAGGTCTCGAGGTGCTGGCGCACCAGCAGCGTGGTCGGCACGAGCATCGCGACCTGCTTGCCGTCCTGGATCGCCTTGAACGCGGCGCGCACGGCGACCTCGGTCTTGCCGAAGCCGACGTCGCCGGAGAGCAGGCGGTCCATCGGGATCGGCCGCTCCATGTCGGCCTTCACCTCGTCGATGACGGTCAGCTGGTCGGGCGTCTCCGCGAACGGGAACGCCTCCTCCAGCTCGCGCTGCCACGGGGTGTCCGGCGGGAACGAGTGCCCGCGCGAGGCCATCCGGGCGGAGTAGAGCTTGACCAGCTCGACCGCGATGTCGCGGACCGCGCGGCGCGCCTTGCTCTTGGCCTGCGCCCAGTCGCTGCCGCCCATCTTGCTCAGCGCGGGCGCCTCCCCGCCGACGTAGCGGGAGAGGAGGTCGAGCTGGTCCGTCGGGACGAGCAGCTTGTCGCCCGGGAACCCGCGCTTGCTGGGCGCGTACTCGAGGACGAGGTACTCGCGCCGGGTCTTCACGGCGTTGCGCCCGCCGCTGGAGACCTCACGCTGCGAGAGCTCGACGAAGCGGCCGATGCCGTGGGTGGCGTGCACGACGAAGTCGCCGGGGGTGAGCTGCAGCGGGTCGACGACGTTCTTGCGGCGCGAGGCCAGCTTCTTGACCGCGCGGGAGTCGTAGCCGACGGTTCGGCCGTAGAACTCGGTGTCGGTGAGCAGGGCGACCTTGGCGGCGTCGACCTCGAAGCCGTGGTCGACGGAGGCCTGCAGCACGTAGGCGAGGCCGGGCTCGAGCTCGGCGGGCAGATCGGCGACGATGCGCGCGGCGACCTCGTGCTCGGCCAGCACCTGGTCGGTGCGCTCGACCGTGCCGGGGCCGGGTGCGGTGAGCACGACGCTCCAGCCGTCGGAGAGCCGGGCGCGGACGTGCGCGAGGGCGCCCTCGACCGCGCCGCCGAAGCCGGGCACGGGCTCGCCGTCGACGCGGACGGCGAGGATCTCGTCGATCCCGAGGTCCTCCGGCAGCACCTCGGCCTCGCCGGCGGCGGGACCCTGGCGGAAGGTGCTCATCGTCCACCACGGGTGGTCGGGGGTGTCGGCGCCGGGGGCGCTGAACTTCACCGCGTCGCGGAGGGCGCCGAGCGAGATGAACTCGCCGGACGCCAGATCGATCGGAGCCTCGGCACCGGCGGTCGCGGCGCTCCAGGCGGCCTGGAGGAACTCGCGGTTCGTCTCGGCGAGGCTGATCGCGCGGGTGGCGACGCGCTCGGGCGCGAGCACGGCGACGGCGGCGCCGGCCGGGAGGTAGTGCGAGATCGGGACGAGGCGCTCCAGCAGCGCGGGCGCCAGCGACTCCATCCCCTCGACCGGGATGCCCTCGGCGATCTTCGCGAGCATCGCGGAGAGGCTCGGGAACTCGTGCAGCATCTCGCGAGCGCGCTGGCGCACGGCCGGCACCAGCAGCAGCTCGCGGCTCGGCGGCAGGACGACCGAGTCGGCCTCGCCCGGCAGCGAGCGCTGGTCGGCCACCGAGAAGCCGCGGATCGAGTCGACCTCGTCGCCGAAGAAGTCGATGCGGCTGGGGTGCTCGGCCACGGCCGGGAAGACGTCGAGGATGCCGCCGCGGACCGCGAACTCGCCGCGGCGGGTGACCATGTCGACCCGCGAGTAGGCCAGGTCGACCAGCTCGGACGAGATGCGGCCGAGGTCGTAGCCGCGGCCGCCCTTGACCAGGCGGATCGGCGCGATGTCGGCCAGGTTGTCGGCGACCGGCTGCAGCGCGGCGCGGACCGAGGCGACGACGACGAGCGGCTTCTCGCCGGTCCAGGTCTTCATGCGGCGCAGGGCGTCGAGGCGGCGGCCGACGATCTCGGCGCTCGGGCTGAGGCGCTCGTGCGGCAGCGTCTCCCACGCCGGGAACTCGACGACCTCGGCGTCCGGCAGCACGCAGCTGAGCGACGCGCGGATGTTCTCGGAGTCGCGGCCGGTCGCGGTGACGACGAGGGCGGCCTGGGGCCGATCGGCCTCGGCCCGGCGCTCCAGAAGGCCCGCCAGCAGGGGGACGCGGAGGCCGTCGGACACGGAGAAATCGGCGTCGCGGACCGCGAACGCGAGAGCGTCGTCGAACGTGGAGGCGCGCGAGAGCGCCGAGATGATCCGGTTGAGAGGCACCGACGGAGTTTACTGCCGACGTCCGACACCATGCGGTGTCGGACGTCGGTCCGCGCCGGTCCCTGCCCGGCGCGGCGCAGTCGGCTTCGCGACGGGGTGCGTTCCGCAGAGCGTCCTGCGTCCGGCTCTTCGAAATCGCTTGGCACGCGATTTCGAACTCGCCTCCGGGGCGGTCGGCTGGTCTGCCGGGTGCTCGTTCGGGCGGGTCTCGATACGCGCCTCCGGGGCTGCTCGACCAGCATGAGCCGTGCATTCTCCGCGGCATCCGCAGCAGCATGCTGATCGAGTGGGTCGCGGAGCGGCCGTATCGAGATCCACCGCGCTGGGGACGGTGGGTCTCGATACGCCCCTCCGGGGCTACTCGACCAGCATGAGCCGTGCATTCTCCGCGGCAGCCGCAGCAGCATGCTGCTCGAGGAGGCCGCGCAGCGGTCGTCTCGACGTACCGCGCTACAGGGTCGTGTGCACCTTCAGCTGGGCGGCCTGGAGGCCGGCATCGGCGATCAGCTCGACGGCGTCGGCGGCGTCGGCGATCAGGATCGGCAGGTTCTCGCGCTCGGGGCCGGCGAAGTCCTTCAGGACGAAGTCCGCCGCGGGCTGGCGGCCGGGCGGGCGGCCGATGCCGACGCGCACGCGGAGGAAGTCGGCGCCGTCGGTCGCGGCGAGGATGTCGCGGATGCCGTTGTGGCCGCCGTGACCGCCGCCGTTCTTCAGGCGCAGGGTGTCGAAGGGGATGTCGAGCTCGTCGTGCACGACGATCAGGCGCTCGGGCTCGAGCGAGTAGAAGTCGAGCAGCTGCGCGGTCGGGCCGCCCGAGAGGTTCATGAAGCTGTTCGGCTTGCCGAGGATCAGCTTCGGTCCGCCGGGGCGGAGGAAGCCCTCGGCGACCACGGCGTTGGCGCGGTTGTGCCGGCGGAACGAGCCGCCGATCCGGGTCGCGAGCTCGTCGAGCACCATCTGCCCCACGTTGTGCCGGTTGCGCGCGTACTGCGCGCCCGGGTTGCCCAGTCCGACGACCAGCCAGGTCTCGCCCATCTCGTTCCCTCTTCTCGATGCGCTCAGCAGCGACGTCTTCCGCAGGGGCAGGACCCCTGGACGCGGAACGGGCCCGCTCGCGATCGCGGCGGGCCCGTTCGTGCGGGTGGTGCTCCGACTACTCGGCGGCCTCGGTGGGCTCGGCCGGCTCGGTGGGCTCGCCCTCCTCGCCCAGGTCCTGCTCGACCTCCTCGGTGACGTTCACGATGAGCGCCTCGGGGTCGGTGAGCAGCGTCGCGCCCTCAGGGAGGGTGACGTCGGCGGCGGTGATCTGCGTGCCGGCCTCGAGTCCCTCGACGGAGACGACGACGTTCTGCGGGATCTTCGTGGCGTCGACCTCGAGCGAGAGCGTGTTCGCCTCGGTGGAGACGAGCGTGCCGGGAGCGGCCTCGCCCTCGACGTGCACGGGGATGTCGACCGAGACCTTCTCGCCGAGGCGGATGACCGCGAGGTCGATGTGCTCGATGATCTGGCGGACCGGGTCGCGCTGGATGTCCTTGACCAGCGACGTCTGGGCGACGCCCTCGATGTCGAGCTCGAGGATCGCGTTCGCCTTGCGGGTCAGCAGGAGGATCTGGTGGCCGGGCAGCGTGACGTGCACCGGGTCGGTGCCGTGGCCGTAGAGGACCGCGGGGATCTTGTTCTGGGCGCGGATCTTGCGCGCCGCTCCCTTGCCGAACGAGGTGCGGACCTCGGCGACGACCTTGTTGGTGAGCTCTGCCATGGTGTTCTCCTGGGCGACGCCGTGCGCCGCCTGATCGGGTCCCGGCCTGGGGCCGCGGACGGGGTTTCGACTCGAACGCATGTCAGCGTGAGGAAAGGTCCGCGGCGCTCCTTCCGGAGCTCCACCTGGTTCCACCGCGTCGATCACGGATGCACGGGCATCCCTCGCCGAAGTTCAGCTGCCCACTGTACCGGTGGAGCCGCGGCACCGCCACCCGCGGGCGCCCCTACCGCGCCCCCAGCCGGGCTGGCTAGCGTGCGGGGCATGACTTCTGACGACTTCGGCTCCTACGTCGAGAAGAACGGCTTCCAACGCGACACCAACTACATCCCGACCCGCATCACCGCGGACGGCCGCGACGGCTACCCGGTCGAGGCGGGCCGCTACCGGCTCGTCGTCTCGCGCGCCTGCCCGTGGGCGAACCGCGCCGTGATCGTCCGCCGCCTGCTCGGCCTCGAGGACGCGCTGTCGATGGGCATCTGCGGTCCGACGCACGACAAGCGCAGCTGGACCTTCGATCTCGACCCGGGCGGCGTCGATCCGGTGCTCGGCATCCCGCGCCTGCAGGACGCGTTCCTCGCCCGCTTCCCCGACTACCCGCGCGGAATCACCGTGCCGGCGATCGTGGACATCCCCACCGGCCAGGTCGTCACCAACGACTACCCGGTGATGACGCTGGATTTCTCGAGGGAGTGGACGGAGTTCCACCGCGACGGAGCCCCGGACCTCTACCCGGAGAAGCACCGCGACGAGATCGACGAGGTCGCCGAGCTGGTCTTCCAGGACGTCAACAACGGCGTCTACAAATGCGGCTTCGCCGGCTCGCAGAAGTCCTACGAGCGGGCCTACGACGCGCTCTGGGCGCGGCTCGACTGGCTGGAGGAGCGCCTCGCCACCCAGCGCTACCTCGTCGGCGACACGATCACCGAGGCGGACGTCCGCCTCTTCACGACGCTCGCCCGCTTCGACGCCGTCTACTACAGCCACTTCAAGGCCAACCGGA
The DNA here is from genome assembly GCF_009834185.1 of Rathayibacter sp. VKM Ac-2760. Classification (GTDB taxonomy): domain Bacteria; phylum Actinomycetota; class Actinomycetes; order Actinomycetales; family Microbacteriaceae; genus Rathayibacter. Next base: position 1,255,218 of record NZ_CP047173.1, on the reverse strand, counting down.
ACCTGCTCTCGGCGATGCCGGCCCTCTGGGGCTACGCCCGCGACCTGTTCGCGACCCCGGGCTTCGGCGACACCATCGACTTCCAGCACATCAAGTCGCACTACTACGAGGTGCAGCGCGACATCAATCCGACCGGCGTCGTGCCCAAGGGCCCGGACCTGTCCGGCTGGCTCGTCCCCTCCCACCGCGAGGAGCTCGGCGGCCGCCCGTTCGGCAACGGCACGCCGCCCGCGCCGCCGATCCCGTCCGAGGTCGTCCCCGAGGGCCACGGCGCCTGACCTCCTGAACGGCCGTGCGCGTGAGGTTCGACCTCCGTGCACGGTCGCTCCAGGGTGCGCGCCGGGCCTCGGCGCTAGCCTGAAACCGTCAACCCTGAACGTGTACGTCGAGGAGAACCGTGTCTGACCAGCCCACCGCCACAGCCAACATCGGAGTCGTCGGTCTGGCGGTGATGGGCTCGAACCTGGCCCGCAACCTCGCCAGCCGCGAGGGCAACACCGTCGCCGTCTACAACCGCTCCTACGGGCGCACCGAGACGCTGATCACCGAGCACCCCGAGGCCGGCTTCGTCGCCTCGGAGACCATCGAGGCCTTCGCCGCCTCGCTGAAGACCCCGCGCACCGCGATCATCATGGTCCAGGCCGGCCGCGGCACCGACGCCGTGATCGAGCAGCTGACCGCCGCGTTCGAGCCGGGCGACATCATCGTCGACGGCGGCAACGCGCTCTTCACCGACACCATCCGCCGCGAGAAGACCGTCCGCGAGACCGGCATCCACTTCGTCGGCACCGGCATCTCGGGCGGCGAGGAGGGCGCGCTCAAGGGCCCGTCGATCATGCCCGGCGGCTCGGTCGAGTCGTACAAGACGCTCGGCCCGATCCTCGCGTCGATCGCGGCGGTCGCCGAGGGCGAGCCCTGCGTCACCCACATCGGCACCGACGGCGCCGGCCACTTCGTGAAGATGATCCACAACGGCATCGAGTACGCCGACATGCAGCTCATCGCCGAGGCGTACGACCTGCTCCGCACGGTCGGCGGCCACGAGCCCGCCGCCATCGCCGACGTCTTCGACGCCTGGAACAAGGGCGACCTCGAGTCGTACCTGATCGAGATCACCGCCGAGGTGCTCCGCCAGGTCGACGCCGACACCGGCAAGCCCTTCCTCGACATCGTGCTCGACCAGGCCGGCTCCAAGGGCACCGGCGTCTGGACCGTGCAGAACGCGCTCGACCTGGGCGTTCCCGTCGGTGGCATCGCCGAGGCCGTCTTCGCCCGCGCCGTCTCCTCCAAGCCGGAGCAGCGCGCCGCCGTGCAGAAGCTGATCACCTCGCGGCCGACCCCCGTCGCCACCTACGACGGCTTCGAGGACGACGTCCGCGCCGCGCTCTACGCCTCGAAGGTCGTCGCCTACTCGCAGGGCTTCGACGCGATCATCGCCGGCGCCGAGAAGTACGGCTGGGAGATCGACAAGGGCGCCGTCGCGAAGATCTGGCGCGCGGGCTGCATCATCCGCGCCCAGTTCCTCAACCGCATCGTCGACGCGTACGCGGAGGACTCGGGCATCACGACGCTGCTCGAGGACCCGTACTTCGCCGAGGCCGTCGCGAACGGCGAGGCGGCCTGGCGCCGCATCGTCTCGACCGCCGCGCTCTCGGGCGTGCCGATCCCCGGCTTCGGCGCCGCGCTGTCGTACTACGACTCGCTCGCCTCGAAGCGCCTGCCGGCCGCGCTCGTCCAGGGCCAGCGCGACTTCTTCGGCGCGCACACCTACCAGCGCGTCGACAAGGAGGGCACCTTCCACACGCTGTGGTCGGGCGACCGCACCGAGGTCGAGCAGGACCCGTCCACGCACTGACCCGCGGACGCACCCACGGGTGCGCAGGCAGAAGACGCCCCCGCCCGCCGGATCCTCGGATCCCGCGGGCGGGGGCGCCTTCGTGCGGAGCGCCGGAGTGGCGGAGCGGCGGATCGCCGGGTCAGCGCAGCCAGACCGTGGTGGCCGGCGGCAGCAGGCGGCCCTCGAGCGGCCCGCTCGCGAGCAGCACCTCGCCCTCCGGCAGCTCGACCGGCTCCGCGCCGAGGTTGGTCACCGAGCGCCAGCCGTTGGGGCGGCTGAAGTCGACCGTCGCGGCGTCGTCACCCCGCCACTCCAGCTGCTCGGCGGTCTGCAGCTCGTGCCGGAGCGCGAGTGCGCGACGGTAGAGCGACAGCGTCGACTCCTCGCGCAGCTCCTCGGCCTCGACGGAGGCGTCGGCGAACCACGCGGGCTGCGGCAGGTGGGCGCCGCCCGGCCCGAAGCCGAAGGAGGTGCCGTCCGCCTCCCAGGGCAGTGGGACGCGGCAGCCGTCGCGGCCCACGTCGGTGCCGCCGCTGCGGAAGAACGTCGGGTCCTGGCGCTCGGCGTCCGGGATGCCGGCGACCTCGTGCAGGCCGAGCTCCTCGCCCTGGTAGAGGTACGCCGAGCCGGGAAGCGCGAGCAGCAGGAGCGTCGCGGCCCGGGCGCGGCGGAGGCCCAGCGCGCGGTCGAGGGCCGGCTCCACTCCCCCGCTGAGCAGCCACTCCTTCGCCGGGGCGGTCTCGGCCGCGCCCTTCTGCGGGAGCCCGTAGCGGGTCGCGTGCCGGACGACGTCGTGGTTGGAGAGCACCCACGTCGTCGACGAGCCCGACTCGGCGGCCAGCTCGAGGTTGAACGAGATCAGCCGGCGGAAGGTGTCCGCGTCGAGGTCGGCCTCGAGCAGGTCGAAGTTGAACGCCTGGCCGAGGCCCTCGGGGCTGGCGTAGCGGGCACGGCGGGACGCGTCGACCCAGGCCTCGGCGACGGCGGTGCGCGGCGGGTCGTAGGAGTCGAAGAGCGCGCGCCACTCGGCGTAGACCTCGTGCACCTCGTCGCGGTCCCAGAACGGGTGGCTGCCGTCGATCCGCTGGCCGTCGATGTCGGCGGCCGCGGGGAGAGGCTCGGTGAGGTCCTTGACCAGCGAGTGCGCCACGTCGATCCGGAAGCCGTCGACGCCGCGGTCGGACCAGAAGCGCAGGGTCTCGAGGAAGTCGTCGCGGATCTCGCGGTTCGCCCAGTTCCAGTCCGGCTGCTCCTTCGCGAAGAGGTGCAGGTACCACTGGCCGTCGCCGACCGCCTCCCAGGCGGGGCCGCCGAAGACGGACTCCCAGTCGCTCGGCGGCAGGGCGCCGTTCTCGCCGCGGCCGTCGCGGAAGACGTAGCGCTCGCGGGCGGGCGAGCCCTTCGGCGCGGCGAGCGCCTCCTGGAACCACGGGTGCAGATCGGAGGAGTGGTTGGGCACGATGTCGACGATCACGCGGATGCCGTTCTCGTGCAGCCGGGCGGTCATCTCGTCGAACTCGGCGAGCGTGCCGATCCGGGGGTCGACGTCGCGGTAGTCGGCCACGTCGTAGCCGCCGTCGGCGAGCGCCGAGGGGTAGAACGGGCTGAGCCAGACCGCGTCGATGCCGAGCTCGCGCAGGTACGGGATGCGGTCGAGGACACCGGCGAGGTCGCCGATCCCGTCGCCGTTCGCGTCCGCGAAGCTCCGCGGGTAGATCTGGTAGACGGCCGCCTGCCGCCACCACTGGGCGTCCTCGGTCGTGCCGCTCCTGGTGAGTACCGTGTCCGTCACGGGTGTCCTTCCGATCGTCGTGATCTGTGGTCTGGTCTGGTGTGCTGCGGTCCTTGCTGATCGAGTAGCCCGCGCAGCGGGCGCATCGAGATCCACCGATGTCCGGACTGCTGCTCCGGGGCCGGCCCTTCGGTGACGGTGGGTCTCGATCCGCCCCTCCGGGCGGGCGGATCCGGCGCGTTCCTGCTGATCGAGTAGCCCGCGCAGCGGGCGTATCGAGATCCACCTCCGCCAGAGCTGCTGCTCCGAGGCCACCCGTCCGGTGAACGTGGGTCTCGATACGCCCCTCCGGGGCTACTCGACCAGCAAAGGAAGCGGGTCAGCGCGTCATTTGATGGCGCCTTGAGTGACTCCCGACATGACCCAGCGCTGGGTGAACAGGTAGACGATGATCGCCGGGGCCATCGCCATCAGGTAGGAGGCGAAGGCGACGTTGTAGTCGTTGCTGAACTGGGTCTGGAAGATCTTCTGCAGGACCGGGAGGGTCTGCAGCGAGGGGTCGGAGGTGATCAGCGACGGCATCATGAAGTCGTTCCAGGAGGCGAGGAAGGCGAAGATGCCGACCGTCGCGCTCATCGGGGCGAGCAGCGGGAAGACGAGCCGCCAGAAGACCTGGTTGGTGGTCGCGCCGTCGAGCCGCGCGCTCTCCTCGAGCTCCTCGGGCAGCGAGCGCAGGAAGGCGGTGAAGAGCATCACGCTGAAGGACAGCTGGAACATCACGTGCAGGATCGCGACGCCGAGCGGGTTGTCGAGCCCGACGAGTCCGGTGAGCGAGACCTGCGAGAGCGCGAGCACCGGGAACGGCAGGAACATCGCCGCGAGCAGGTAGAAGAACGACCAGCGGTAGAGGCGCTTGTCCCAGTTCCGCGAGATCGCGAACGCGGCGAGGGCCGCGAGCACGATCGTGCCGCCGACCGTGATCGCCGAGACGAAGACCGAGACGGCGAAGCCGCGGGGGAAGTCGGTCAGGTTCCAGGCCTGGACGAAGCCGTCGACCGAGAACGGCAGCGGGATCGAGAAGGCGTTGCCGTCGACCGCCTGAGCGCCGGTCTTGAAGGCCATCGTCAGCGTCACCCACAGCGGGCCGATCACCGAGAGGGCGCAGACCACGAGGACGAGGGTGAGCAGGAGGCTGGAGCGCCGCCGCTTCCCACCGCGACGGGCGTCGGCGTCGACGGCCGGGCGGGTGCCGGGGAGGGACGGGGCGAGGGGGACCTGGCTGGTCATCAGAAGGCCGCCTTTCCGCGCGAGACGCGCAGCTGTACGAGCGCGATCACGAGCGCGATGAGGAAGAAGATCGTGGCGTTGGCCATCTGGTAGGCGTAGTCGCCGCTGGTGAAGCCGGAGAAGATCGTCATCGCGACGCTGCGGGTCGACGTTCCGGGGCCGCCGTCGGTGAGGCCGACGATGATGTCGTAGGAGTTGAGGAAGTTCTTGAAGCCGATCACGAGGTTGATCACGACGTAGCCCGCGACGAGCGGCAGCGTGATCGAGCGCAGCTGCCCCCAGCTGGAGGCGCCGTCGAGCGAGGCGGCCTCGTAGACGTCGCCGGGGATGGAGAGCACTCCGGCGATGTAGATCAGCAGCGCGGAGGGCACGGCCTGCCAGGCGGTCACGATCACGATCGCGAGCCACGCCAGATTCGGATCGGCGAGGATGCTGCTCGCGAGCGGCGTCGCTCCGACCGACTGCGCGAAGGCGGGCAGCGAGTTGGAGAAGAGGAAGTTGAAGACGAACGCGATGATGATGCCCGAGACGACCATCGGCAGCACGAACACGGCCCGCAGCGCGACCTTGCCGCGGATCTGCGAGGTGAGCGCGATCGCCAGAAGGAACGCGACGACGTTGACCAGGAGCACCGTGACCAGCGCGAGCCCCACGGTGAAGCCGTAGGAGGCGAGGATCGCCGGGTCGGAGAACAGCGCGACGTAGTTGGTCAGGCCGATGAAGCTCCACTCGCCGAAGCCGATCGAGTCGGTGAAGCTGAAGAGGATCCCCATCACGGCGGGGAGGGTGATCGCGAGCGTGAAGAGCACGAGCGCGGGGAGCAGGTAGAGCAGGAAGGTGCGGTCGGTGCGCGGCTTCCGGCGCGGGGCGGCGGCCGCGCGGGGAGTCGCGACGGTGCGCTCCTCCGGGCGGGCGGGGGCGGAGAGGGCCATGGTGTCTCGTCTCTGAGCGGGTTCGGCGGTCTGAGGTGTCGGGGAGCTCTAGGAGCGGAAGGCGATGCGCGCCCAGTCGGCGTCGATCGTGCGGAGCGTCGCGGCGGGGTCGGAGCCGAGCGCGACGCCCTGGACGTAGTTCTGCAGCGGAATGTTCTGCGGCACCAGCTGCGAGGCGCCGAGGCTGAACGCCGCCCGGTCGTAGAACTCCTGGAGCTCGACGAGGGTCGGCTGGGTCACGGCGGGGGCGTCGGTGGTCACGCCGAAGGCGTTGTTGTCGGCGTTGTAGGCGTCGATGATCTCCGGCTGCATCAGGAAGGAGAGGAACTCGCGCGCCGCCGCCTTCTTGGTCGAGGCCTCCGGGATCCAGAGCGCGAGGTCGACGTTCACCCGCACGCGGCGCTCGTCCGGATCGTCCGTCATCGGCAGCGGGAAGGCGCCGATCGAGAGGTCCGGGGCGGTCTTCGCGATCTCGCTCAGCGCCCACGGACCCTGGAAGTACATCGCCGCCTCGCCGTTGGAGAAGGCGAGGTTGCCGTCGCCGTACGCGCGGCTGGCGGCATTCGGCTGCGCGTAGCCGGCGAGCTGCACCATCTGCTCGACGGGAGCGGCGAAGTCCTTCTCGAACGAGACGGGCGAGGAGGGGCCGACGTCGGCGCCCTGCTCCTTCAGCTGCGTGAAGAAGGCCTCGAGATCGACGGTGCCGCCGACCGAGTAGTCGAACAGCCCCTGCGCGACGGTCCACGGGTCCTTGTAGGTGCCGTAGATCGGGGTGATGCCCGCGGCCGTGAGCGCGTCGCAGACGGCGAGGAACTCGGTCCAGGTGGTGGGCACCTCGAGGTTCTGCGCGGCGAAGATCTCGCGGTTGTAGAGCACCGCCGACATCATCAGCGAGTAGGGCAGCACGCTGGTGCGGCCCGGGTAGGTCGCGGTCTGCTCGATCAGCGGGTGCAGGTCGGGGTTGATCCGCTTCGCCTCGTCCATGTCGGACAGGTCGCTCAGGGCGCCCCGCTCGACGAAGCGCGCGACCTCGAAGTTGTAGTTCAGGCAGCCGAGGTCCGGCGGGTTGGTCCGCACGAAGCCGGCCGAGAGGTTCGAGGAGAAGTCGTGCACGACCCGCACCCGCGACTGCACGGCGTGGAAGCGCTCGATGACGTCGTCGAAGTAGCCGATCACCTCGGGCTTGGACTGGAAGAAGGTGATCTCGGTGACCCCGCCCGAAGTGGAGGGGGAGGCGCAGGCGGCGAGGCCGAGCGCGGCGGCGCCGGCACCCGCGGCGGTGAGCAGGGTGCGCCGGCTGAGGGCGGGGGTGGTGAGGGGCACGTCGTCGTCTCCCGGGGTTGCGGACAAGTTGCTTCAACGACTAAATCTAGGAAGTAGATCTAGTACGCGATGTACTGTTGCAGCCGATCCGGCCGAGGTCAAGGGGAGCGTGGGGAAGATGTCCGAGAGCAGGTCCGCCGTGAGCACCGGCTCGTTCCAGCGCCGGCGCAGCGCGCTCGATGTGCTCGAGCGCGCCTGGACCGGCGAGGCGATGACCGCCTCGGCCCTGATCGAGCGCACCGGCCTCACCCGCTCCACCGTCATCGCCGTCTGCGACGACCTGATCGAGCTCGGCTGGCTCGAGGAGCTGGAGAACCAGCGCGCGGCCGGCGACTACGTCAAGGGCCGCCCCGCCCGCCGCTACGCGCTCCGCCGCCGCGCCGGCGTCGTCGTCGGCGTGGACGCCGGTCAGCACAGCGTCGCCGTCTTCGTCGCCGATCTGCTCGGCGAGACGCTCGTCCGGCACGTCGAGCCGGTCGATCACGAGCGCGTCGAGGACCTCCCGCACGAGCGCAGGGTCGCCGACATCGACCGGGTCCTCGACCGCGCGCTCCTCCTCGCCGGAGTGACCGACAACGAGGTGCTCGCGCTGACACTCGGCGTCCCGGCGCCCGTCGACGCGCTCGGCCACTCCCCCACCGGTGACAACGGCTTCTGGGGCGCGATGAACCCCGGACTCGTCGACCGCTACTCCGATCGCGGCTGGTCGCCCGTGGTCGACAACGACGCCAATCTCGCCGCGCTGGCCGAGGGCTGGCGGGGCGCGGCGATCGGCTGCGACGACTACCTCGCCCTCCTCTCCGGCGAACGGCTCGGTGGCGGGATCGTGCTCGGCGGCTCCCTGCTCCGCGGCGCCCGCGGACTCACCGGCGAGATGCGCTATCTCGACCTCGTCGAGGGCGTCGGCTCGGCGGAGGGCATCGCCGCCCTCGCGCGCACCTGGGCCCGGGAGGCTCTGGCCGCGCAGGGGCGGCCGCTGTCACTCCTCGACCGGGTGGCGCGGCCGGGAGCGGCCGAGGTGCTGGCCGCGGCCGAGGCGGGCGATCCGCTGGCCGCCGCCGTCGTCGCGCGGCTGGTCGACCGCCTCACCGCCATCGCCGCGACCGCAGCCAATCTGCTCGACGTCTCGCTGATCGTGGTCGGCGGCGCGCTGGCCGCCTCGGCGGGTCCGCTGCTCGAGGCGGTGGCGGAGCGGCTGGTGGGCGAGGTGCACGCTCCGACCCCGCGGATCGTGCCGTCGACCCTCGGCGATCAGGCGGTCGCCCTCGGCGCCGTCCGCTCGGGACTCGGGCGGGTGCGCGCGGATCCGCTCGCGCTGGAGCTGCCGAGCCGACCGGTCGAGACCGCCGCGCTCGCCTGAGGACCGCTAGCGCCGGAACGCGCGGACGATCAGCAGCAGCGCGAGCAGGATCGCGACCGCGGCGGCCGTCGCCGAGGGCAGTGCGAGCAGGAGCACCAGCGCCCCCGCCGCCGAGACGATCGCGGGCCAGCGTGCGCCGGCCACTCCCCGGTCGAGCCGGCGGAGGATGAGCGCGATCAGCGAGGCGGCGACCGCGAAGGCGAGCAGCGCGTCGGCGTCCAGCACCACCACCGCGAGCACCGAGACCAGGCACACGGCGAGCTGGCCGGCCGCCGGCACTCCGGTGCGCCGGTTGCGGAACGCGAACGGCGCCGGGATCTCCCCCGCGTCCGCGAGCCGGACGAGCGCGGACGCGTCCCGGCGGGCCAGCGCGACGAGCGCGAGAACGGAGGCGACGACCGCGGCGATCCCGACCGGGACGACGGCGGGCGTTCCGGCCGCGACCGCGGAGAGCGACGCGGGGGCGTCGGCGAGCTCCCGCGGGCCGGCGACCAGCAGCAGTCCGGCGCCGAGCAGGGCGGCGACGACGACCGTGATCCCGAGGCCGAGCAGCGAGCGGCGAAGTGTCGGCGCCTCGCCGGGGGTCGCGGGCGCGAAGAGGAAGAGCAGGAGCGCGGCCGCGGTGAGGCTGCCCTCCGGACCGCCGATCACGGTCGCGGACTCGGTCGCCGCGGGTTGCGCGAGCGCGACGATCACCGCGGCGGCGAGCAGGAGGAGCAGGACGAGGCCGAGCAGCAGGCGCGCCAGGGCCGGCGGGACGAGGCCGCCGCGCAGGACGAAGAGGGTCGCGCCGACGATCAGGAGCACGGCGAGCGGCCGAGCGCTCGCGCCGACGATCGAGTCGGCGGCGGTCAGCGCGACGGCGGAGGCGGCGAGAGCGCGGCCGGCCAGGCCGAGCCACTCCCCCGTCGGGCCGTCGTGGATCTCGCGGCCGGACTCGGCCAGCGCGCCGATGCCGGCCAGGACGGCGGCGAGCCCGAGTCCGAGCAGCAGCCACCAGCCCGCCTCGAGCGCCGCGGGCGACCAGACCAGGAAGAGCCCCGCGGCCGCGACGGCGACCCCGGAGAGGTCGGACTGCCGGAGACCCCCCGTCCGGGTCTCATCACTATGCGCGCGCATTCACTCACTGTACGGTGGCGCGCCCCGGCGGCAGGACTGCTGAGCGGGCCGGGTCTCGATACGCCGCTGCGCGGCTACTCGACCAGCAAGCAGGGGGGCTCAGCACTTGCTGATCGAGTCGACCAGCTAGGCGGGGCTCTGCGCCGGCTGATCGAGTCGACCAGTGGGGCGGGGGCTCCACACCTGCTGATCGAGTAGCCCGCGCAGCGGGCGTATCGAGATCCACGCTCACCGGACGCATCGGCGACAGCGGGTCTCGATACGCCGCTCCGCGGCTCCTCGACCAGCGGGGGGGCGAGCAGCCCGGGCAGCGGGCGTCTCGAGATCGCGCGTCGGACGGTGCCCTACGCGTCGCCGTCGAACATCGACGTGACAGAGCCGTCGTCGAAGACCTCGTGGATCGCGCGGGCGAGGAGCGGGGCGATCGGCAGGATCGTCAGGCGGTCCCACTTCTTCTCCTCGGGCAGCGGCAGCGTGTCGGTGACGACGACGGAGTCGATGAACTCGGAGCTGAGCAGCTCGCGGGCCGGGTCGGAGAAGACGGCGTGGGTCGCGGCGACGACGACGCCGATCGCTCCGGCGGCCTTGAGCGCCTCGGCGGCCTTCGCGATGGTGCGGCCGGTGTCGATGAGGTCGTCGACGAGGAGGCAGACGCGGCCGCTGACCTCTCCGACGATCTCGTGCACGGAGACCTGGTTGGCGACCTTCGGGTCGCGGCGCTTGTGGATGATCGCGAGCGGGACGCCGAGCTTGTCGCTCCAGATGTCGGCGACGCGGACGCGCCCCATGTCCGGCGAGACGACGGTGAGCGTCGAGGGGTCGAGCTTCTCGCGGAAGTGCTCGAGCAGCACCGGCATCGCGAAGAGGTGGTCGACGGGGCCGTCGAAGAAGCCCTGGATCTGCGCGGCGTGCAGGTCGACCGACATGATGCGGTCGGCTCCCGCGGCCTTGAACAGGTCGGCGACGAGGCGGGCCGAGATCGGCTCGCGGCCGCGGCCCTTCTTGTCCTGCCGCGCGTAGGGGTAGAACGGCGCGACGACGGTGATCCGCTTGGCCGAGGCGCGCTTCAGCGCGTCGACCATGATCAGCTGCTCCATGAGCCACTCGTTGATCGGCGAGGTGTGCGACTGCAGGACGAAGACGTCGCCGCCGCGCACCGACTCGCCGTAGCGGACGTAGAGCTCGCCGTTCGCGAAGGTGCGCCCCTCGGTGGTGACCAGCTCGGTGCCCAGCTCTTCGGCGACCGCCTCCGCCAGTGCCGGATGCGCCCTCCCCGAGACGAGGACCAGGCTCTTCTTGTTGCTGGCGGTGATGCCCGTCACTGTGCTCCGCTTCCTCCGGTCGCGCGGTCGTCGCCCTCGGGCTCCGACGCCCGGGCGGCCTCGGCGGCGGTGGCCGACGCGGTTCCCGGACGATGGGTCTGCACCCATCCGGCCATGTTGCGCTGCGGAGCGACGGTGATCCCGAGGGCTCCGGCGGGGATGTCCTTGCGGATGACCGTGCCGGCGCCCGTGTACGCTCCGTCCCCGATTCTAACGGGGGCGACGAACACGTTGTGCGACCCGGCGCGCACGTGCGACCCCACGACGGAGGACGCCTTGTTGACCCCGTCGTAGTTGGCGAAGATCGAGCCGGCGCCGATGTTCGACTCCTCGCCGATGGTGGCATCGCCCACGTAGGAGAGGTGCGGCACCTTCGAGCCGGCGCCGATGGTGGCGTTCTTGGTCTCGACGTACGTGCCGATCTTGCCGCGCTCGCCGAGCACCGTGCCGGGGCGGAGGAACGAGAACGGGCCGACCTGCGCCTGCGCGCCGATCACCGCGAGCGTCGCGTCCGAGCGCTTGATCACCGCGTCCTCGCCGACCTCGCAGGAGTCGAGCGTCGTGTCCGGCCCGATGATCGCCCCGGAGGCGATGACCGTCGGCCCCTTGATCTGCGTGCCGGGGAGGATCTCGACGTCGGGCGAGAGCACCGCGTCGACGTCGATCCAGGTGGTCGCCGGGTCCTGCACGGTGACGCCGGCGAGCTGCCAGCGGCGGACGATGCGGGCGTTGAGCTCGAGGGCGGCGTCGGCGAGCTGGGCGCGGTCGTTGATGCCGGCGACGAGCCAGCGGTCCTGCACGGGGACGGCCTCGATGGCGCGGCCGACGGCCTTGAGCGCCGCGGCGGCGTCGGTGAGGTACTTCTCGCGCTGGGCGTTCTCGACGCCGATCGCGCCGATCACCGCGCGGAGGGCGGCGGCGTCGAAGGCGTAGACGCCCGCGTTGGTCTCGGTGAGCGCGAGCTCGTCGTCGCTCGCGTCCTTCTGCTCCACGATCGAGGCGAAGCCGCCGTCGGCGCCGCGCACGATCCGGCCGAAGCCGGTCGGATCCTCGAGCACGCAGGAGAGCATCGTCAGCGCGTTCGCCGCGGCGAGGTGCTCGTCGACGAGGCGGCGCAGGGTCGGCGCGTCCAGGAGCGGGACGTCGGCGCTGAGCACCACGACGGTCCCGGCGAAGTCGTCGGGCAGCGCGGCGAGGCCGAGCTCGACGGCGCGGCCGGTGCCGGGCACCTCGTCCTGGTCGACGACGAGGGCGGCGGGCGAGTGGTCGAGGACGGCGGCGGCCACGAGCTCGCGCTCGTGCCGCACCACGGTGACGACGTGGCCCGCGTCGAGCGACGCGGCCGTGTCGAGGACGTGGCCGAGCAGCGGGCGCCCGGCGAGGCGGTGCAGGACCTTGGGGGTGCGGGACTTCATCCGGGTGCCCTGACCGGCGGCCAGGATCACCACCGCGAGCGTGCTGTCGACCATGGTGCGCGTGCTCCTTCGTCCGGCACCGGTTCTCGGTGCTCGAGCTCCGCCACCAGGATTCGAACCTGGACCGGACAGCTCCAAAGGCTGCCGTGCTGCCGTTACACCATGGCGGACCGCGCTCGCGCGCGCCGTCCATCCTGCCATCCGCGCGCGCCCGCCGCCGTCGTCGCGGCGTCCCCGCCCCGCTCCCGGCGACTCCGGAGCCGTCCACCCGCCAGAATGGACGGGTGAGCGCGAATGACGAGGTCGACGGCATCGTCGACGCCTGGGTGCGCGAGCGGCCCGACCTCGACTTCACTCCCCTGCAGGTCTTCTCCCGGATGCGCCGGCTCGCCAAGCAGCTCGAGCGCGCGCGCGGCAGCGCCTTCGGGCGCTCGGAGCTGGAGACGTGGGAGTTCGACGTGCTCTCCGCGCTGCGCCGTGCCGGGACCCCCTACCGGCTGAGCCCGAAGCAGCTGCTGCAGGCGACCATGGTCACCAGCGGCACGATGACCAACCGGATCGACCGCCTGGTCGAGCGCGACCTGGTCGAGCGTCTCGACGATCCGAACGACGGCCGCGGCGTGCTGGTGCAGATGACCCCGTCGGGCCTCTCCCGCGTCGACGCGGCGATCACCCGCCTGGTCGACGCCGAGCAGGAGCTGCTCGGGGCGCTCACGCACGCGCAGCAGGAGCGGCTGGCGCAGCTGCTGCGCAAGCTCTCGCTCGACTTCGGCTGACGTCCGCTGCACAACGTCAGCTGAGACGGGGGTCGCTCGCCCCACAGCGGACGCACCCCCTTCTCAGCTGATGTTCTGCGCCGCGCTCAGCCCTCGAGCAGCTCCGACAGCTCCAGCCAGCGCAGCTCGAGGTCGGCCGCCTCGTCCTGGTGCTCGCGCAGCTTCGTGTTCAGGCCGAGTATGCCGTCGTAGTCGTCCGGGTCGTGCGTCGCCATCTTCTCGTGCACCGCGGCGGAGAGCTGGGTGAGCTTGTGCAGGCGCCGGTCGATCGCCGACACCTCCTTCTCGGCGGTGCGCCGCTCGGCGCCGGCGAGCCCCGAGGGCGCCGCCGCAGGAGCGCCGGCCGAGCCGCCCGCCGGAGCGCCCTTCTCCAGCGCGCGGCGCAGGTCGAGGTACTGCTCCACGCCGCCGGGCAGGTGGCGGAAGGCGCCGTCCATCACGGCGTACTGCTGGTCGGTGACCCTCTCGAGCAGGTAGCGGTCGTGCGACACGACGAGCAGCGTGCCCGGCCAGGAGTCGAGGAGGTCCTCGATCGCGGCGAGCATGTCGGTGTCGAGGTCGTTGGTGGGCTCGTCGAGGATGAGCACGTTCGGCTCGCTGAGCAGGATCAGCAGCAGCTGCAGCCGGCGGCGCTGCCCGCCGGAGAGGTCCTTCACCGGCGTCGACAGCTGCGCGCTGGAGAAGCCGAGACGCTCGAGCAGCTGCCCGGGCGTCATCTCCTTGCCGCCGATCGAGTAGCTGGTGCGCTGCTCGGCGATGATCTCGCGCACTGGCTGGTGCTGCACCTCGGTCAGCTCGCGCAGCTGCTGGTCGAGGATCGCGACGCGGACGGTGGTGCCGCGCTTGACCTTGCCGCTCGTCGGCTGGACGCTGCCGGCGACGAGGCCGAGGAGCGTCGACTTGCCGGCGCCGTTCACGCCGAGGACGCCGGTGCGCTCGCCCGGGGCGATCCGCCACTCGATCCGGTTGAGCACGGTCCGCTCGCCGTAGCGGACGGTGACGTCGAGCAGGTCGACGACGTCCTTGCCGAGCCGCGAGACGGCGAGCTGCGACAGGGAGACGGAGTCGCGCACGGGCGGCTCGTTCTCGATCAGCTGGTTCGCCGCGTCGATCCGGAACTTGGGCTTCGCGGTGCGGGCCGGGGCGCCGCGGCGGAGCCAGGCCAGCTCCTTCTTCATCAGGTTCTGCCGCTTCGACTCCATGGTCGAGGCCATCCGGTCGCGCTCGACGCGCTGCAGGATGTACGCCGCGTAGCCGCCCTCGAAGGGCTCGACCAGGCGGTCGTGCACCTCCCAGGTGGCGGTGCAGATCTCGTCGAGGAACCACCGGTCGTGGGTGACGACCGCGAGGCCGCCGGAGCTGGTGGCCCAGCGGCGCTTGAGGTGCTCGGCGAGCCAGGCGATGCCCTCGACGTCGAGGTGGTTGGTGGGCTCGTCGAGGAAGACGACGTCCCAATCGCCGACGAGCAGCTTGGCGAGCGCGACGCGGCGGCGCTGGCCGCCGGAGAGCGAGCCGACGACGCCGTCCCAGGGGACGTCGCGCAGCAGCCCGGCGATGACGTCGCGGGTGCGCGCGTCGCCCGCCCACTCGTGCTCCTCCAGGCCGCCGACGACGGCCTGGGCGACCGTGAGGTCCTCGTCGACGGTGTCGGCCTGGTCGAGCATGCCGAGCGTGACGCCGCGACGGTGGGTGACCCGGCCGCCGTCGGGCTCGATGCGCTGGGCGAGGAGGCGGAGGAGCGTGGACTTGCCGTCGCCGTTGCGGCCGACGATGCCGATCCGATCGCCCTCCTCGATGCCGAGGGAGACGTCGTCGAAGACGACCCGCGTGGGGTACTCGAGGCGGAGCGACTCAGCGCCCAGGAGATGTGCCATAGGGGCCGAGTTTACCGGGGGCGGCCGCGGCGGATCCCCACGGGCGGCCGTGCGATCAGGCGACCGTCACGGTGCGCATGTGCCAGCCGGTCGCTCCGTCGGGCGCGGGCGGCGCCTCGTCCTGGGTCTGCACGAGGCCCTCGGAGTCGGTGGCGCGGACGAGGACGACGTGGTCGCCGGCGAGCGCGTCCCACTCGTAGACCCACTGGATCCAGGTGTCCGCGGTGACGGCCTCGGCCAGGCGCGCGGGCTGCCAGGCGCCGCCGTCGATCTGCACCTCGACCTTCGAGATGCCGGTGTGCGGCGCCCAGGCGACGCCCGCGACGGCGACGGTGCCGGCCGGGACGGCCTGCCCCTGGCGCGGGACGTCGATCCGCGACTCCACCTTGATCGGGCCGCGCTCGGTCCAGCCGCGAGTCGACCAGTAGGCGACGTCGTCCTCGAACGTGGTGACCTTGAGCTCGGTGACCCACTTGGTCGCCGAGACGTAGCCGTAGAGGCCGGGGACGACCATCCGCACAGGGAAGCCGTGCTCGACCGGCAGCGGCTGCCCGTTCATGCCGACGGCCAGGAGGCTCGCGCGGCCCTCGTCGGTCAGCACCTCGAGCGGGCTCGACGCCGTGAAGCCGTCGATGCTGCGGGAGAGCACCATGTCGGCGCCGGCGGTCGGGCGGGCGCGGGCGAGCAGCTCGCGGATCGGGTAGCCGAGCCAGAGCGCCGTGCCGATCAGGTCGCCGCCGACCTCGTTCGAGACGCAGGAGAGGGTGACGAGGTGCTCCTCGAGCGGGAGGGCGAGGAGCTCGTCCCAGGTGATCGTGACCTCCTCCTCGACCATGCCGGTGATCTTCAGGGACCAGTCCGCCGGGTCGACGCTGGGCACGGAGAGCGCGGTGTCGATCCGGTAGAAGTCGTCGTTCGAGGTGACGTAGGAGCTGATGCCCTCGATGTCGTCGAGCACGCCGGTCGCGGGGATCGGCGCGGCGGTGGCGGCGGGGGTCGGCAGCACCACGGCCTCGCGCACCGCGGTGACGGCGGAGGCGGCGGCCGTGACGATCCGGGCGCCCACGCCGGCGACGACCGCCGCGGCGCCGGCCACGCCGACGAGGCGGAGGAAGGAGCGGCGGTCGGTCGAGCCCTGCGCGGGTGCTTCGTCCCAGGAGCGCAGGCGCGCGGCGGCGGCCCGCAGCACCATCGCTCCGGCGACCATGCCGACGACGCTCGGCGCGGCGTCGATGCCGGAGGCACCCTCCCGGCTGACGGCCGCGAGGGCGCCGAGACCGGCGACGGCGGCGAGCAGCAGGACGCCGAGCGGGGGCTTGCGGTACTCGAGCAGACCGGCGGCCATCGCGAGCAGGGCGACGGCGAGGCCGAGCGAGACGAGGAGGACGAGCTTGTCGCCGGTGCCGAACAGGGCGATGACCGTGTCCTTCACGCCGGGCGGGACGATGTCGATCACGAAGCCGCCGACCGCGACGAGCGGGCTGCCGCCGGCACCGGTGAAGACCGCGACCAGCTCGGCGGCGGCGAGCGTGACCGCGGCCGAGACGATCCCGGCCAGCAGGGCGAAGAGTGCTACTCGTCTGGGGGGCATGTGCGGAACTCTAGGCCACGAGATCGAGCGTTCTCTGCGGGTGTCGCGGGTCGCCCCGTGCTGATCGAGTAGCCCTCGCAGAGGGCGTATCGAGATCCACCGTGTCCAGCAGGGCGGGTCTCGATACGCCGCTCCGCGGCTGCTCGACCAGCATCTTCCGCCCGGACGTGCAGCGGCGGATCGGCGCCCGGCGTCGCGTGCCGCGGGCTCAGCTGGAGAGGAGGCGGGCGCCGTGCACCGGGCCGGTGACGCGGACCGCGCGCATCCGGGCGGCCGTCAGCTCGAGCTGCAGGTCGAGCGCGGCGTCGGCGTCGGGGAGCAGGAACGCGACCGTCGGGCCGGAGCCGGAGACGAGGCCGCCGAGGGCGCCGCTCTCCTCGCCGCGCTCGAGGATCCGCGCCAGACCGGGCTGCAGGTGCAGGGCCGGCGCCTGCAGGTCGTTGTGCATGGCGTCGGCGAGCATCGCGGCGTCGCCCGCGCGCAGGGCCTGCAGCACGTTCGGGTCGATGCTCGGCGTGGCCGAGATGGGGCGGAAGTCGTGCAGATGACGCTCGCGGTGCCGGTCGAGCTCGCGGTAGACCTCCGGAGTGGAGAGGCCCTGCTCGGCGAGCACGAGCACCCACTCGAACCGGCCCTTCGCGAGCGCAGGGCTCAGCTCGTCGCCGCGGCCGACGCCGATCGCGGTGCCGCCGGTGAAGGAGAACGGCACGTCCGCTCCGAGACTCGCGGCGATGCCGAGCAGCTGCTCCCGCGTGCAGGCCGTGCCCCAGAGCGCGTCGCAGGCGAGCAGGGTCGCGGCCGCGTCGGCGGAGCCGCCGCCCATCCCGCCCGCGATCGGCACGTTCTTCTCGATCTCGAGGTGCACGCCGCCGCGGTAGCCGGTGGCCCTGGCGAGCGCGCGCGCGGCCTTGATCGCGAGGTTCGAGCCGTCGACGGCCAGGCCGCGGGTGTCGATCGAGCCGGAGAACTCGACCGAGAAGTCGGGGGCGTCGCTCGCGCGCACGTCCTCGTAGAGCGACAGCGACTGGAAGGCGGTGGCGAGCTCGTGGTAGCCGTCCTCACGGACGGCGCCGACCTTCAGGTAGACGTTGATCTTGCCCGGTGCTCGCGCATGGACCCGATTCGACGTCGCGCGCTGGGCCATGCTTCCACGCTACAGGGTGGTGGCGCCGTGCTCGTCCCCGCCGAGGTGACCCCCGACGGAGGGACGTGCGACGCCGTCGTCCGCACTGTCGTCCGCGGCCCCGCCGCTGCTGTCGTCCACGCCCTCGTCGTCCGCCGCGACCCGCGCGCCGCCGCCGCGAACGGGCACGAGCGCCGGGTCGAGCACGCGACCGAGCGCCGTGAACTCCGCCACGCCGAGCTCCTCGCCGCGGGCCGTCTGCGGCACTCCGGCCGACTCCAGCGCGGCGATCGCGGCGGTGCTGTCGCCGAAGAGGGCGGCGAGCGACTGGCGGAGCATCTTCCGCCGCTGCGCGAAGGCCGCGTCGACGACCGCGAAGACCGCGCGGCGCAGCGACTCGTCGCCCGGCTCCTCGCCGCGCTCGAACGAGACCAGCACGCTGTCGACGTTGGGCACCGGCCAGAAGATCTGCCGGGAGACCGTGCCGCCGGTCGTGAACGAGCCGAACCAGGCCGCCTTCACGCTCGGGCCGCCGTAGACCTTCGAGCCCGGCCCGGCCGCGAGGCGGAGGCCGACCTCGGACTGCACCATCACCACGCCGGAGCGGATGCTCGGGAAGTGCTCGAGGAAGTGCAGCAGCACCGGCACCGAGATGTTGTACGGGAGGTTCGCGACGAGCCGGACCGGCTCGCCCGGCAGCTCGAGCACCTTCATCGCGTCGGCGCGCAGCACGGTGAGCTCGGCCGCGGGCGCCATCAGCGCGACCGTGCGCGGCAGCTGCTCCGCGAGCCGGCCGTCGATCTCGACGGCGACCACGCCGGCGCCGGCCTCGAGCAGGCCGAGGGTCAGCGAGCCGAGACCCGGGCCGATCTCGACGACGCTCTCGCCGGACTGCACGCGGGCGAGCTTGACGATGCGGCGGACGGTGTTGGCGTCGTGGACGAAGTTCTGGCCGAGCTTCTTGGTCGGGGTGACGTCGAGCAGCTGGGCGAGATCGCGGATCTCGGCCGGGCCGAGCAGTCGCGGGACGGCGACCTCGTCGGACGCCGCCTCCGCCGCGTGCCGACCGGTCATGCCAGCTGCCCGACGGGCTCCGTCGGCTCCGAGCCGACCTCGCCGCCCCACTCGCCGTAGACCTGCTCGGTGTTGGAGGCGATCGTGGCGGCCAGGTGGCCGACGTCGGTCTCGAGGGTCGCGGCCATCGCGCGCAGGGTGTGCGGGATCAGGTAGGGCGCGTTCGGGCGGCCGCGGAACGGCTCCGGGGTCAGGTAGGGCGCGTCGGTCTCGACGAGGATCAGGTGCCGCGGGGTCGCGACGAGCGCCTCGCGCAGCGACTCGGCGTTCTTGAACGAGACGGTGCCGGCGAAGGAGAGGTACCAGCCCTCGTCCGTGCACATCCGCGCCATCTCGGCGTCGCCGGAGAAGCAGTGGAAGACGGTCCGCTCGGGGGCGCCGACCCGGCGGAGGGTCGCCATGACCTCGCGGTGCGCGTCGCGGTCGTGGATCTGCAGCGCGGTCCCGGTCTCCTTCGCGATGCGGATGTGCTCCTCGAACGAGCGGAACTGGGCGGCGCGGCCGCTCTCGCCGGTGCGGTAGAAGTCGAGGCCGGTCTCGCCGACGGCGCGGACGCGCGGCTGCGTCGCCAGCTCGGCGATCACGGCGAGGGCGTCGTCGAGCTCGCCGCGCTCCTCGAGCGCGGGCGCCTCATTGGGGTGGATCGCGACGGCGGCGAGCATCCGCGGCTCGGAGGCGGCGCGCTCAGCCGACCAGCGGCTGGTCTCGACATCGGTGCCGACCTGGACGACGCCGCGGACGCCGACGGTGGAGGCGCGATCGAGCTGCTCGCGGTAGTCCAGGGGCTCGAGACCGTCGGAGATCTCGAGGTGGGTGTGGTTGTCGTAGACGGGGACGACGAGCGCCTCGGGCAGCGGCGGGTACGTCAGGTCGCGACCGGACGTGTTCTCGCGGGCGCGGACGTGCTGGCTGTCGGTCATGCGTCCAGGCTAGCGGGGAGGCCCGACGCGGGATCTCGATACGCCCGCGGAGCGGGCTACTCGATCACCACGAACGGCCGCAGCACCCATGCTGGTCGAGTAGCCGCCGCAGGCGGCGTATCGAGACCCCGCGTCTGCAGACGGTGGATCTCGATACGCCCGCACAGCGGGCTACTCGATCACCATGACGGCGCCCGCGGAGCGGGCTCCGCGATCAGCCGCCAGGGCGACTCAGGACTCCGGGACCTCGATGCGCGGGAAGAGCGGCGCGAGGGTGCCGACGGTGGTGCCGACCGCAAGCTGACCCCACTCCCCCGCCGCGCGGAGCCGCTGCGCCGTGAGGGCGCCGAGCGCGCCCTCCGCGCCGAGCGCCTCCCAGAGCGCGGTGCTCGCGCGGGGCACGACCGGCGAGAGCAGCACGGCCAGGGCGCGCAGCCCCTCCGATGCCGTGTAGAGCACGGTGCCGAGGCGCTCGCGCTCGTCCCTTTTGGCCAGGGCCCACGGCTCCTGCTCGGTGATGTAGCCGTTGAGCTCGTCGACGATCGTCCAGACCGCGGTGACGGCGTCGTGGATCGCGAGGGTCTCGATCGAGCGGTCGGCCGCGGCCGCCGCCTCCGCGACCGTCGCCTGCACGCGCTCCTCCGCCTCGGTCAGGGCCGAGGGCTCGGGCACGACGCCGTCGTAGTAGCGGTGCAGCATCGCGATGACCCGCGAGGCGAGGTTGCCGAAGCCGTTGGCCAGCTCGGCCTGGTAGCGCGCCGCGAGGTCCTCCCAGGAGAACGAGCCGTCCTGGCCGAAGGTGATCGCCCTCATGAAGTAGTAGCGGAACGCGTCGGAGCCGAAGGTGTCGGTGATCTGCTCCGGCGCGATGCCGGTGAGCTTCGACTTCGACATCTTCTCGCCGCCGACGAGCAGCCAGCCGTGGCCGAAGACCTGCTTGGGCACGTCGAGCCCGGCGGCCATCAGCATCGCGGGCCAGATCACCGCGTGGAAGCGCAGGATGTCCTTGCCGACGATGTGGGTCGCGGGCCAGCGGCGCTCGAACTCCGCCTCGTCCTGGCCGTAGCCGACCGCGGTGATGTAGTTGAGCAGCGCGTCGAACCAGACGTAGACGACGTGCGAGTCGTCCCACGGCACCTTCACGCCCCAGTCGAAGCTCGAGCGCGAGATCGACAGGTCGGCGAGGCCCTGGCGGACGAAGCTGACGACCTCGTTGCGCGCCGACTCGGGCTGGACGAAGTCGGGGCGCTCCTCGTAGAGGGCGAGCAGTCGCTCGGTGTACTCGCTCATCGTGAAGAAGTAGTTCTTCTCCTTGAGCAACTCCACCGGCTTGGAGTGGATCTTGCAGACGTACTGGCCCTCGTCCTCGCCGGTGCCCTCGTCGAGGTCGGAGAGCTGCTTGTACTCCTCGCAGCCCACGCAGTAGTAGCCCTCGTACTCGCCGGTGTAGATCGCGCCCTGGTCGTAGAGCTTCTGCAGGAACTTCTGCACGTTGACCTCGTGGCGCTCCTCCGTGGTGCGGATGAAGTCGTCGTTGGCGATGTCGATCGTCGACAGCAGCGGCTTCCACGAGTTCTGCACGAGCCGGTCGGCCCACTCCTGCGGCGTCGTGCCGTTCGCGGTGGCGGTGCGGAGGATCTTCTGACCGTGCTCGTCGGTCCCGGTCAGCAGCCAGGTGTCGTCGCCCGCCTGGCGGTGCCAGCGGGTGAGGACGTCGGCGGCGACCTCGGTGTACGCGTGCCCGATGTGGGGGACGTCGTTCACGTAGAAGATCGGGGTCGTGAGATAGAAGGAGGCGCCGGCGGACATGCCGACCATCCTAGGGTTCGGCGCCCGGGCGTCCGGCTGTGTGACGGAGCCGGTCAGGGGCGGCGGGAGGCGAGGGCGGCCTCGTAGAGCGCCCGGCGGGAGAGCCCGGTGATCTCCGCCACCTCGGCCGACGCCTCCTTGAGCCGCGCGCCGGCCGCGACCCGCGCGAGCACGTCGGCGAGCCCGTCCTCGAGCGAGGCCTCGCGGACGGGTGCCCCCTCGACCACGAGGCAGATCTCGCCGCGGAGTCCGCCGGCCGCCCACTCCGCGAGCTCGGCGGCGGTGCCGCGGCGCACCTCCTCGAACATCTTGGTCAGCTCGCGGCAGACCACGACCCGCCGCTCGGGGCCCATCGCCTCGACAAGATCGGCCAGGGAGTCGCCGATGCGGTGCGGCGACTCGAAGAAGACCATCGTGCGGCGCTCGTCGGCGAGCGAGCGGAAGAGCGAGACCCGCTCGCCGTGCTTGCGCGGCAGGAAGCCCTCGAAGCTGAAGCGGTCGGTCGGCAGACCGGAGACGGCGAGCGCCATCAGCACCGCGGACGGACCGGGCAGGGCGGTCACCCGGACACCGGCGGCGACGGCCGTCTCGACGAGGTGGTAGCCGGGATCGGACACGGTCGGCATGCCGGCGTCGCTCAGGACGAGCAGGTCCTCCTCGCGCGCGAGCTCGACCAGCTCGGCGGAGCGCTCGCGCTCGTTGTGGTCGTGCAGCGCGTAGAGCTGCGGCCGGTTCTCGATGCCGAGGGCGCGGAGCAGCTGGATCGTGACCCGGGTGTCTTCCGCGGCGATGTGCCGGGTGCTCTCCAGCGCCTCGACGAGCCGCCGGGTCGCGTCGCCGAGATTGCCGATGGGCGTGCCCGCGAGGATGATCATCCGCCCATCCTCCCAGTCGCCGCGCGCCCGCCGCCGAACCGAGCCGGGCGGCGGAACCGCGCGCCGTTAGCATGGCCGGGTGACGGACCGACCGCAGCGCGACTTCGACGACCTGCTCCTCGACTCCGCGGGGGCGACGCGCTCGGTGCCGGTCGAGCCCGCGGACGAGGGCGACGCCCCGGCGCGCGTGCGCGAGAGCGCACCCGACGTGCCGCGCGGCTCCTGGTTCGACGACGTGCACGACCGCCTGGTCGCGACCACCGCGCGCCGCCGGCTCTGGGAGCTCGGGCTGCCGATCCTGGTCGTGCTCGTCGCCGCCGTGCTCCGGCTCTGGAACCTGGGGCACCCCCGCTCGCTCGTCTTCGACGAGACCTTCTACGTCAAGGACGCCTGGACCCTCTGGAACCTCGGCTTCGAGGGCGCCTGGCCGGAGAACCCCGACCCCGGCTTCGCCACCGGCGCGGTCGACGTCTTCACCGGGGCGCCGTCGTTCGTCGTCCACCCCCCGCTGGGCAAGTGGATCATCGGGCTCGGGATGGGGCTGCTCGGCGCCGACGACAGCACGGGCTGGCGGATCACCACGGCGATCGTCGGGATCCTCGCGGTCGCGCTCGTCATCGTCGTCGGGAAGCTGCTCTTCCGCTCCACCTTCCTCGCCTCGCTGGCCGGGCTGCTGCTCGCGCTGGACGGGCACGCGATCGTGATGTCGCGGGTCTCGCTGCTCGACGGCATCCTGATGTTCGTCGCCCTCTGCGGCGTCGCCGCGGTCCTGCTCGACCGGCGCTGGGCGGAGGAGCGGATGGCCGCGAAGGTCGCCGCCGGCACGCTGCCGAGCTGGGGGCCCGTGCTCTGGTGGCGGCCCTGGCTGCTGACCGCCGGGCTGCTCTTCGGGCTCGCGGCCGGCGTGAAGTGGACGGGGATCTACTTCCTCGCCGCCTACGGCGTCTACGCCGTCGTCGTCGATGCGCTGCTGCGCCGGCGCGCGGGCGTGCCGTTCTGGCTGAGCGGCGCGATCCTCAAGCAGGGGCCGGTCACCTTCCTCCTCGTGGTGCCGGTCGCGCTGATCGCCTACCTCGGCACCTGGCTCGGCTGGCTGCGCACCTCCGGCGGCTGGGCGCGGCAGTGGGCGACGGAGGCGCCGGGCAACGCCTGGACCGGCGCGCTCGCCTGGGTGCCGGACTGGGCGCAGAGCCTCTGGCACTACCACGTGCAGATGTACGACTACTCGATCAATCTGCGCGCCTCGCACCCCTACGAGGCCAACCCGCTGACCTGGCTGCTGATGCTGCGGCCGACGAGCATGTACTTCGTCGACCAGGCCACCGGGGTCGACGGCTGCACGGCCGCGCGCTGCGACGAGGCGATCACCTCGGTCGCGAATCCGCTGATCTGGTACGCCGGCGTGGCCGCGCTGCTCTACCTGCTCTACCGCCTCGCGCGCTACCGCGAGTGGCGCGCCGGCTTCGTGCTGATGGGGATCGTCGCGGGCTACCTGCCCTGGCTGCTCTACCTGGACCGCACCGTCTTCCAGTTCTACTGCGTGGTCTTCGAGCCCTACATGATGCTCGCGCTGGCCCTGACGGCGGGAGTGGTGATCGGGAAGCGCGGGGACGAGCGCGCTCGGCGCACGCGCGGGATCGTGATCGTGCTGGCCTTCGTCGTGCTCGCCGCTGCGCTGACGGCCTACTTCTACCCGCTCTGGACGGGTCAGCAGACCTCGTTCGCCTTCTGGCAGGCTCACATGTGGCTGCCCTCGTGGGTCTGATCGGGCGGATCGGTCCCGGCCTCGCGGCCTGCGCGGCCGCGGCGGTGCTCGCCTTCGCGGTGCACCTCGCCGTGCCCGCGGTGCCGATGCTGACGGCCGCGGTGGCGCTCGGGATCCTCGTCGCCCAGCTGCCGGCGGCGCGCCCGGTGCTCGGTGGCCGCCTGGCTCCGGGTCTGAAGTTCTCCTCGCGGACGCTGATGCGCACGGGCATCGTGCTGCTGGGGCTGAAGCTCTCGCTCGTCGACATCGCCGCGCTGGGCTGGGGCGCGATCCTGATCGTGGTCGCGATCGTGCTGGCGACCTTCGCGCTGACCTACGGGCTCGGGCGGGCGCTGCGGCTGCCGGGGCGCGAGCCGCTGCTGCTCGCCGCGGGCTTCTCGATCTGCGGGGCCTCGGCGATCGGCGCGATGGCCGGGGCGACCCGGGCGAAGGAGGAGGAGCAGGCCGTCCCGGTCGCGCTCGTCACCCTCTGCGGGACGCTCGCGATCGCGGTGCTGCCGGCGCTGCGGTACCCGCTCGGTCTGACCGACGTGGAGTTCGGGCACTGGGTGGGCGCGTCGGTGCACGACGTCGGGCAGGTGGTGGCGACGGCGCAGGTCGCGGGCGCGTCGGCCCTCGCGATCGCGGTGGTCGTGAAGCTGACCCGCGTGGTGATGCTCGCGCCGATGGTGGCGGTGGCCGCGGCCGTGACGCGGCGCGGCGGCGCCGAGGGCGGGCCGCGGCCGGCGATCGTGCCGCTGTTCGTGGTCGGCTTCCTCGCGGCGGTGCTGCTGCGGACGCTCCTGCCGCTGCCGGAGGGCGTGCTGGTCGCCGCCGACACCGCGCAGACCTGGCTGCTGGCGGCGGCGCTCTTCGCGCTCGGCAGCGGGGTGCGGCTGCGGGCGCTGCTGACGACGGGCTGGCGGGCGCTGGTCGTCGCGCTCGCGTCCTGGTTCGCGATCGCGGCGATGGCGCTGGCGGCGGTGCACGCGACGCTGTAGGGCACTGCCGGACCCTGGGACTGTTACGGGATGCGACGCCCCCGGCGCGTGGGTGTCGGCGGCTCCCGCTAGCGTCGATCGCATGGCAGATCGCGAGTACGGCTTCAAGACGCGGGCAATCCACGCCGGCAACATCCCCGACCCGGTGACGGGCGCGCGAGCGCTGCCGATCTATCAGACGAGCGCGTTCGTCTTCGACGACACCTCCGATGCGGCGGCGCGGTTCGCCCTGCAGAAGTACGGGAACATCTACTCCCGGCTCTCCAACCCCACCGTGGCCTCGTTCGAGGAGCGGGTCGCGAGCCTCGAGGGCGGCCTCGGCGCCGTCGCGACCGCCTCCGGCCTGTCGGCGCAGTTCATCACCTTCGCGGCGCTGGTCGGCGCGGGCGACCACGTGGTCTCCTCCGCGAACCTCTACGGCGGCTCGATCACCCAGCTCGACGTGACGCTGCGGCGCTTCGGCGTCGAGACGACGTTCGTGCAGTCGAGCGACCCGGCGGACTACGCGGCCGCGATCACCGACAAGACGAAGGTCCTCTACGCCGAGACCATCGCGAACCCCTCCGGCGAGATCGCCGACATCGAGGGTCTCGCCGCCGTCGCGCACGCGGCCGGCATCCCGCTGATCATCGACTCGACCGTCGCGACGCCGTACCTCGTCCGGCCGATCGAGTGGGGCGCCGACATCGTCATCCACTCGGCCACCAAGTTCCTCGGCGGGCACGGCACCACCCTCGGCGGCGTCGTCGTCGAGTCGGGTCGCTTCCACTACTCGCACGAGAAGTTCCCGCTGCTGCACGACGCGGTCGCCTCGTACGGCGGTCTCTCCTGGGACGGCAACTTCGGCGAGTACGGCTTCCTCACGCGCCTCCGCGCTGAGCAGCTGCGCGACATCGGCCCTGTCCTCGCCCCGCACTCGGCGTTCCTGCTCGCGCAGGGCGTCGAGACGCTGCCGTACCGGATCCAGGCGCACGTCGACAACGCCCGCCGCGTCGCGGAGTGGCTCGACGCCGACCCGCGGATCGAGGAGGTCTACTGGGCCGGCCTCCCCGCGCACCCGCACCACGCGCGCGCGCAGAAGTACCTGCCCAAGGGCCCCGGCTCGGTCTTCAGCTTCGTCGTCAAGGGCGGCCGCGCCGTCGGCCAGACCTTCATCGAGTCGGTCGACCTCGCCAGCCACCTCGCCAACATCGGCGACGCGAAGACCCTGGTGATCCACCCCGCCTCGACGACGCACGCGCAGCTCACCGAGGAGCAGCTGCTGCACGCCGGCGTGCTGCCGGGCCTGGTCCGGCTCTCGGTCGGCATCGAGGACGCGGATGACATCATCTACGACCTCGACCAGGCGCTGACCCGCGCGGTCGAGAAGCACGGCACTCCGGACGCACCGACCGAACTGCCGGACGACGTCTCGGTGACCATCGACTCCCCGACCGTGGAGGTCTGACCATGAGCGACACCGCCACCGCGACCGCCACCGCGACCACCGGGGCCGACGACACCGTCGTCGCGCACCTGTCCAACGGGCTCAGCTGCTCCGTGCCGACGAACTCGCCCCTGGCGAAGCTGCTGAAGTCGCAGCGCACCTGGGTCGGGCCGGACGCGAAGAAGCGGCTCGAGATCCTCCGCCGGGCGAAGACCGTCGCGATCGTCGGCGCCTCGCCCAACCCGGCGCGCTCCTCCTACTTCGTCTCGACCTACCTCCAGCAGTCGAGCGACTACGAGCTGTACTTCGTGAACCCGAACGCGAAGGAGATCCTCGGGCAGCCCGTCTACAAGAGCCTCGCCGACCTCCCCGTCGTGCCGGACATCGTCGACGTCTTCCGCAAGGCGAGCGACATCCCCTCCGTCATCGACGACGTCGTGGCCATCGGCGCCCCGACGGTCTGGGTGCAGCTCGGCATCTGGAACCAGGAGGCCGCCGAGTACGGCGAGTCGAAGGGCCTCACCGTCGTGATGGACCGCTGCCTCAAGGTCGAGCACGCCCGCTTCCACGGCGGCCTGCACCTCCTCGGCTTCGACACCGGCCAGATCACCTCCCGCAAGACCCTGCGCTGACGCCTCCGCGAGATGCCACTTGTGCGCGCTTCTCACGGCGTGTCGCGTGCACAAGTGGCATCTCGCGGAGGGGGTCAGTCGCCCTTCACGTTGACGAGCTGGCGGAGGGTGTGCCGGACCTCGACCAGGTCGGCCGCGTCGGCCATCACGCGGTCGATCGGCTTGTAGGCCGCCGGGATCTCGTCGAGGAAGGCGTCGGTGTCGCGGTACTCGATGCCGGCCATCGCCTCGCGCAGCTGCTCGTGACTGAAGGCCTTCCGCGCCGCGGAGCGCGAGTACTCGCGCCCGGCGCCGTGCGGCGACGAGTTCAGCGACATCGCGTCACCGCGCCCGACCACCACGTAGGAGGCCGTCCCCATCGAGCCGGGGATGAGCCCCGGCCGGCCGGCGTCGGCCTGGATCGCGCCCTTCCGGCTGACCCAGACGTCGCGGCCGAAGTGGCGCTCCTTCTCGGTGAAGTTGTGGTGGCAGTTGATCCGCTCCCGCTCCTCCACCGCGACGCCGCTCCACTCGGCGAGCTGCCGGATCACCCGGTCCATCATCTCCTCGCGGTTGAGCAGGGCGAACCGCTGCGCCCAGCGCAGCTCGGCGACGTAGCGGTCGAACTGCTCCGTCCCCTCGACCAGGTAGGCGAGGTCGCGGTCGGGCAGCGCGATCCAGTGCCGCTCGCAGTACTCCCGGGCGACGCGGATGTGCGCGGTCGCGATCCGGTTGCCCACGCCCCGCGAGCCCGAGTGCAGGAACAGCCAGACCGCGTCGGTCTCGTCGACGCTCACCTCGATGAAGTGGTTGCCGCTGCCGAGCGAGCCGACCTGCAGCCGCCAGTGCTTCGCCGACCGCGCCGGGTCGAAGCCCGCCTCGGCGGCGAGCGCCTCCAGCTCGGCCACCCGCGGCTCGGCGGTCGCGACGATCTTCCGGTTCGCCGCGCCGGCGGACAGCGGGACGGCGCGCTCGATCTGGCGCCGCAGCTCGCCCAGGTCGCGACCGGCGAGGTCGCTCCGGGAGAACTGCGTGCGCACGGCGATCATGCCGCAGCCGATGTCGACGCCGACGGCCGCCGGGATGAGCGCGCCGAGGGTCGGGATGACCGAGCCGACCGTCGCGCCGAGCCCGAGGTGGGCGTCGGGCATCAGCGCCAGGTGGGGGTGGATGAACGGCATCTCCGAGGCGGTGAGCGCCTGCTGCCGAGCGTTGTCGTCCAGGATGCTCGCCCAGGAGACGAGTCGGTCCGTGATTCTCTGCATGGTCCTTCCTCTCGTGAAGGCCCGGCGGTCGCCGGGATCGGGGTGGGACGCGCTCGGGGCGGCGGGATGCCGCGAGCCGACCGCGAGGCCCCTCCCCTGCAGAGGAGTGCCGACGCACGAGGGCCCCGAGACGGTGTCGTCCGGGAGCCCTCGGCGGATGCCTAGGGGAGCCGGACGACGCCGGGCTGGAGATTCGCGAGATCGCGCTTCGAGCGTTCGAGCTCGACCGCGCCGACGAGGGCGCGGGGGCGGTCGGCGACGAGCAGCTCGTCGCGGGTCGATCGATACGCGGTCACGGGCTGCTCCTTCCGGGCGTCGGGGGTGCGCACTCCGGTGGCGCGCCCGCCGAAGCTAGCAGTGCCACCGGGCCCGTGCAACCCGGGCGTGTCGCGCGGCGCGGGCCGTCGTCACGGTCGGGCGGGGGATCCTCCTGGCGCTGAGCGAGCACCTCCCCCGCGAGTCGGAGTCTCCTCCGCATCGCGTGGGCGCTCTCTGAGCGACCCCTCCGTGTCCCCGGTTCCGGGACAGCGACCGGAGTAGGCAGGACGGGCAAGGGAGAAGCGAACTCCGCCGATCGTGACGACGAATCAGGCCGCCCGGCGGCCACGAAGAGGTGTACGAAACGATGAGAACCACCCGTCCCACTCCAGTCGTCCAGCGCCCGAGGCGCCTCCTGATCGCGGGGGTCGCCTGCGGCGCCCTCGCCTTCGGGTCGGTCGCCACGGCGCCCGCCGTCTTCGCGGCCGAGGCGCCGACCAGCGCCGCTGCCGCGTCGGCCGCCGCCTGGCCCGTCGTCGCCGAGGGCGAGAACAGCGCCAACGCCCGCACCGTGCAGCACCTGCTGAACGCGGCCGGTGCCTCCGTCGACGCCGACGGCGTCTTCGGGCCCGCCACCGCCGCCGCGGTGACCTCCTTCCAGAGCGCGCGCGGCCTGTCCGCCGACGGCGTCGTCGGCGCGCAGACCTGGGCGGCGCTGATCACCACGGTGTCCTCCGGGGACTCCGGTGAGGCGGTCAGTGCGCTCCAGGTCCAGCTGAACAAGGTCGGCGCGAGCATCACGGTCGACGGCGCGTTCGGCGCCGCGACCCTGGCCGCGGTGAAGAGCGTCCAGTCGGCGGCCGGACTCACCGTCGACGGAGTCGTCGGACCGCAGACCTGGCAGTCGCTCGTCGGCGCCGGCTCGGGTACCACGCCCGACCCCGGCCAGCCGGGCGAGACGTTCGCGACCCTCAGCGAGGAGCAGCTCGCGAACGTCCGCACGATCATCGCCGAGGGCAAGACCGCCGGCGTGCCGGAGTACGGCTGGGTGATCGCCATCGCGACCGCCATGCAGGAGTCGCGACTGCGCAACCTCTCCGGCGGCGACCGCGACTCGGTCGGCCTCTTCCAGCAGCGCCCGTCGGCGGGCTGGGGCGACCCGGCCGATCTGGTCGACCCGGTCTACGCCTCGAGGGCGTTCTACGGGGCGGCGAACAGCCCCACCAGCAACACCGGGCTGACGGACATCGCCGGCTGGGAGTCGATGTCGGTGACCGAGGCGGCGCAGGCCGTGCAGGTCTCCGCCTACCCGGACGCCTACGCGCAGTGGGAGACCCTGGCGCGCGAGGCCGTCGAGAGCGAGGGATGAGGATCATGAGCACGACAGAGATCAGCACGACAGAGATCAGCACGACAGGCACCACCACTGCCCCGGAGATCCGGCGGCCACGGAGCCTCGGCGCCCGCGCCCTCGCGGTCGTCACCGCCCTGCTGCTCGCCCTCGGCGTCAGCGTCGGCACGGCGACCAGCGCCCAGGCGGCCGACTGGCCCGTCCTCTCCTCCGGCGCGACCGGCGAGGACGTGACCACCGCGCAGTACCTCCTGCGCTCCTCCGGCCAGTCGCTCGCCGTCGACGGCGCGTTCGGCGTCGGCACGCAGTCGGCGGTCACCTCCTTCCAGTCCGGCGCGGGCCTCGCGGCCGACGGCGTGATCGGCGCGGCCACCTGGGGTGCACTGACGGTGACCGTGCAGAGCGGCGCCTCCGGGGACGCGGTCAGCGCGGTGCAGACGCAGCTGAACGCGAACGGCGCGTCCGTCGCGGTCGACGGCGCGTTCGGCGCGGCGACGACCGCCGCGGTGCAGAGCTTCCAGGGTGGCGCCGGGCTGACCGCCGACGGCATCGTCGGGCCGGCCACCTGGAAGGCGCTGATCACCGGGACCGGCGGCACGACTCCTCCCCCGTCGGGCGACGCCGCCGCGACCGCGCAGGCGATCCTCGACAACCCGGGGATCGAGCTCTACGAGCTGGGCTCGGACGCCGCCTCCACCTCGCTCGCCAACGTCCGCGACACGGCCGACGGCCAGCCCGCGAAGACGAGCCCCGAGGGCGACGCCGGAGTGACCTCGGTCGCGCTGAACCCGGCCATGCTCGACGCGCTGCTGAAGCTCAACACGCAGTACGGCCACACGCTGCGGGTCACCTCCATCGCGGGTGAGGACCACTCCACGGGCTCCGGCCACTACACCGGCGACGCGGTCGACATCGACCTGATCGACGGCGTGCGGGTCTACGAGGGCGCCGACCACCAGGCGATCCAGAACGCCTGCGCCGAGATGGGCGCGACGCTCACGCTCGGCCCCGGCGACGCGGGCCACTCGGACCACGTGCACTGCGAGTTCTGAGATGCGACAACGCTGAACAGGAAGGGGGCGGGCGCTCGATCGGGCGCCCGCCCCCTGCCGCGCGCGAGGCGTAGTCTCGGACGATGAGTGCTTACGTCTCCGCCTTCGACCTGTTCAGCGTGGGGATCGGGCCGTCGAGCTCGCACACCGTCGGGCCGATGCGGGCGGCGCTGGCGCTGGCCGAGCGGCTGCGCGAGGCGGGGCTGCTCGAACGGGTGAGCCGCGTGGTCTGCACGCTCTACGGCTCGCTCGGCTCGACGGGCATCGGCCACGGGACGCCCGATGCGATCGTCGCGGGGCTCTCCGGTCTGCATCCGGAGACCTGCGATCCGGCGGAGGTCCGCGGCGCATGGGCTCGCCTCGACGAGGAGGACTCGATCGCGCTCGCGGGCGAGGTGCGGCTCCCGATGATCCGCGACGACATCGCCTTCGAGCCGCGCACCCGGCTGCCCGAGCACCCGAACGCCCTGACCTTCAGCGTCTGGCTCGGCGACGCGGCGCTGCCGGAGTGGGAGGACACCTACTACTCGATCGGCGGCGGCTTCATCCGCCGGGCCGGTGAGCGCGCCGAGCTGGCCTCGCTCGCCCCGCACCCCTACCCGTTCGTCTCGGCGCTCGACCTGCTCGCGACCTGCGACCGGACCCGCTCGAGCATCGACGAGATCGCCGCCGCCAACGAGCGGGCGCTGCACCCGGACCTCGACGTGGACGCGCGGCTCGACGCGATCTGGGACGCGATGGCCGCGTGCGTCGACCACGGGCTCGCGACGGACGGCGTCCTGCCGGGCGGTCTCGGTGTTCGGCGCCGCGCCTCCGTGCTGCGCGAGCGGCTCGAGGCCTTCGAGGACGACCCGCTGGACCGCGCCCGGGCGACCTCGGTGGAATGGCTGCACGCGTTCGCGCTCGCGGTCAACGAGGAGAACGCGGCGGGCGGTCGCGTGGTCACCGCGCCGACCAACGGGGCGGCGGGCATCATCCCGGCCGTCGCGCACCACTACCTGCGCTTCGTGCCGGGGGCCGACCCCGCGGGCATCCGGCGGTTCCTGCTCACGGCGACCGCGATCGGCTCGCTCTGCAAGACCAACGCGTCGATCTCGGGCGCGGAGGCGGGCTGCCAGGGCGAGGTCGGCTCGGCCTGCGCGATGGCGGCCGGCGCCCTCTGCGCGGTGCTCGGCGGGACTCCGCGGCAGGTGGAGAACGCGGCCGAGATCGCGATGGAGCACCACCTCGGGCTGACCTGCGACCCCGTCGGCGGGCTGGTGCAGATCCCGTGCATCGAGCGCAACGCGATCGCGGCCTCCACCGCGGTGAGCGCCGCGCGGCTCGCGCTGCACGGCGACGGGACGCACCGCGTGTCGCTCGACACGGTGATCGAGACGATGCGGCAGACGGGCATCGACATGTCCTCGAAGTACAAGGAGACCAGCGAGGGCGGCCTCGCGGTCAACGTCATCGAGTGCTGAGGCGCCGTCGACCGGGCGGCGCCCGGATGACCGGGCGTTACGCGTCCGGGTGCGCGGCGTCGGTGGTGGGACCTACCGTGGCCGGGTGACCAGCTCCCCGTACCTCGCCCGGCCGATCGTCTCGACCCAGTGGCTCGCCGACCACCTCGGCCGCGAGAACCTCGTCGTGGTCGATGCGAGCGTGCTGTTCGTGCCCGGCTTCGACGGCCGCTACCGCTATCTCAGCGGCGAGGACCAGTACCTGGTCGAGGGGCACGTGCCGGGCGCCGTCTTCGCCGACCTGATCGAGCAGCTCTCCGACGCCGAGGCCGCGCAGCCGTTCTCGCGCCTCGACCCGGAGCGCCTCGCCGCGGCGGTCGGCGCGCTCGGCATCGACGACGGGTCGGTCGTCGTCGTCTACGACTCCGCGGTGGGGCAGTGGGCCTCGCGGCTCTGGTGGCTGCTGCGGGCGGCCGGGCACGACGCGGTCGCCGTGCTCGACGGCGGTCTCACGGCGTGGCGGCAGGAGGCGCGGGCCGTCGAGACCGGGCACGTCGCTCCGGTCGCCGGCCCCGGGATCACCGTGCGCGCGGAGCGGCCGCTCTGGGTCGACAAGGCCGAGGTCGAGCGGATCGTCCGCGGCGAGGCGCCGGGCGCGCTCGTCTGCGCGGTGCCGCCGAAGGAGTTCACCGGTGAGGCCGGGCAGCGACCGCGCCGCGGCCACCTGCCGGGCTCGGTCAGCGTTCCCGCCGCCCGACTCGTCGACCGCGAGACCAACACGCTCCTGCCGGCCGAGCGGCTCCGCGCCCTCTTCGGCGAGACGCTGCGGGCCGAGCGCATCGTCCTCTACTGCGGCGGCGGCATCGCCGCGACGGCCGACGCGCTCGCGCTCGCCGTGCTCGGGGTCGACACGGCGGTCGTCTACGACGGCTCGCTGAACGAGTGGGCCGCGGACCCGGACGCGCCGCTGGTGGTCACGGCCGCCTGAACTGCTCCGGGAGGGTCGCCAGCTGCTGCGGGAGGGTCGTCGTCGGCAGCGCGCAGACGAACGCCTCGCAGGAGTAGGCGGTCGGCGCTCCGTCGCGCGAGGCGCGGCCCTCGAAGAGCTCGAAGCCGGCCTCCGCCCACGCGGCGGCGACCGAGTCGGCGACGACCGCGAGGACGCCGAGCTCCGTCTCGTGCGCGTCGGCGCGCAGCTCGGCCGCCTCCTCCGCCCGGGCGTCCGGCACCACCACGACCAGCTGCGTGACGGGTCGGGCGAGCCGCCCGGCCAGGGCGAGCACGCCGCCGAAGCCCCTCGGCTGCCCGA
The DNA here is from genome assembly GCF_009834185.1 of Rathayibacter sp. VKM Ac-2760. GTDB lineage: Bacteria > Actinomycetota > Actinomycetes > Actinomycetales > Microbacteriaceae > Rathayibacter. Next base: position 1,221,390 of record NZ_CP047173.1, on the reverse strand, counting down.
GCGCGCTCGGCGCGATGCCGCCGACGACGGCCTCCGCCGCCTCGCGGTAGCGCAGCTCGCCGGTCAGCAGGTAGAGCCCGTGCGCGGCGTCGGCCGCCGCGGAGAGACCCGAGGGGTAGGCGCCCTCGGACGGATCCGCCGCGAGCAGGAGACCCCGCGCGACGAGCGCCGGATCCCCGCCGCCGGGCAGCGCGAACGGCGGCCAGGCCGTCGCTGCGTCGAGAGCCCCGTCGATCAGCGACCGCGCGACGACCGCGTACCGGGGCGCGCCTTCGGCGAGCGCGAGCTGCAGCAGCCCGCCGGCGAGCATCCCCAGGTCCTCCAGCGCGGGCCGCGCGGCCGAGACGGAGTCGCCGAGCGAGGCGCGGACGCTCACGCGCCCGTCGACCAGGTGCCGCTCGATCAGCAGATCCGCGGCCGCCCGCGCCGCCGCGATCCAGTCCTCCCGGCCCAGCAGCCGTCCGGCCCGCGCGAGCGCCCCGATCGCCAGCCCGTTCCAGCCCGTGACGACCTTCTCGTCGAGCGCCGGCGGGCTCAGTTCGGACCGGTCCTCGGCGAGGTAATAGCCGCCCTCCGAGCGCTGCCCATCGATGAGGCTCTCCGAGTCCTGCGCGCTCGCGAAGCCGCCGCTCGGCCGCCGCAGCGTCGCGAGCAGGAAGTCGGCGATCCCCTCCGCCACCCCGGCGACGGCCTCCCGATCGACGCCGTCGCGCCCGAGCAGCAGCGCCGCGACGTCGAGCAGCTGCGCGTTGTCGTAGAGCATCCGCTCGTAGTGCGGATCGCTCCAGTCCTCCCGCGTCGCGTAGCGGAAGAAGCCGCCGTCGCGATCCCGCAGCGGCGAGCCCGCCAGCGTCAGCAGCGTCCGCTCGGCCAGCTCCGCCCCGCTCCCCCGCGACGCCAGGAACCCGAGCACCGGCGCCACCGGGAACTTCGGCGCCCCGCCGAATCCGCCGTGCACGAGGTCCTCCTCGGCGGCGAGCGCGGCGACGGCCGCGTCGAGCGCGGCGTCGTCCGGGAGCGCACCGGCCGGCGGGACCACCGCCGTCGCCTCCCGCAGCGCGGCGCTGAGCGAGCCGGCCGTGGCGTGCACCTCGTCGCGCCGCAGCCGCCACGCCTCCGACACCGCGTCGAGGACGTCCGAGAAGGCGGGCACGCCGCCGACGGCCCGCGGCGGGAAGTAGGTGCCGGCGTAGAACGGCTCACCCGTCGGCGTGGTGAAGACGGTCAGCGGCCAGCCGAGGTTCCTGGTGAAGGCGCTGGCGGCGGTGAGATAGGCGGTGTCGACATCGGGGTGCTCCTCGCGGTCGACCTTCACGGCGACGAATCCGCCGTTCAGGCGCTCCGCGAGCACCGGATCCGAGAACGACTCCCGCGCCATCACGTGGCACCAGTGGCAGGTCGCGTACCCGATCGACACGAGCACCGGCACGTCCCGCCGCACCGCCTCCGCGAACGCCTCCTCGCCCCACGGGAACCAGTCGACGGGGTTGCCCGCGTGCGAGCGGAGGTACGGGCTGACACTGGAGCGGAGTCGTTCGGCCATGCCGTCCACGCTAGACGCCGCCCCGCCCGGGGGTGTCCCTGCTGGGTGTCGCGATCCCGTCCACCGGAAGTGTCGGTGACGGTGGGTCTCGATACGCCCCTTCGGGGCTACTCGACCAGCAAGCGGGGGGGGTGCGGTCTGCTCCCGCACCTCCTGAGAGCGGGCACCCTCGCCCCCGGCGGGGTGGACGCGGTGCCTCGTCGCGGCTCCTGGCTCGGGTCTGGCGGGCGCGCCGCAGGCGCGCGGGAAGGAGCCGCGACGAGGCACCGCGTCCGCCCCACCCGCCAGCACGACGGACGTCAGCGCTCGAAGAACCACCCGGTCGGCCGCTGCGGCCCCGCCGCCCCACCCCCGCTCGCCCGCCGGCCGAACACCAGGTACGCGATGCTGCCCGCGAACGGCAGGATCACGATCAGCGCCACCCAGCCGACCTTCGCCACCTTCGACAGCCGCCCGTTCGCCAGCACGCCCCGGATCGCGAGGATCAGCAGGACGATGTTGAGGATCACGAGGAGGGACTGCGTGTTCACACTCGGCTCTCTGCTCGGTCCGCTCGGCGCGGGTGGCCGCCCGCGGGATTCCGCCGGGAGACCTGGGCATCATGTCACGGCGCCGTAGGATGGAGGGCTCATGTCAGACGTCCTCAGCATCCGGTATCCTCCCGAACTCCCCGTCTCGGCGCGCAGGGACGACATCGCCGCCGCCATCCGCGACCACCAGGTCGTCATCGTCGCCGGCGCCACCGGCTCCGGCAAGACGACGCAGCTGCCGAAGATCTGCCTCGAGCTCGGCCGCGAGAGCATCGCGCACACCCAGCCCCGCCGCATCGCCGCCCGCACCATCGCCGAGCGCATCGCCGAGGAGCTCGACGACGAGGTCGGCGGGATCGTCGGCTACCAGGTCCGCTTCACCGACAAGGCGAGCGCGTCGACCCGGATCAAGCTGATGACCGACGGCATCCTGCTCAACGAGATGAACCACGACCGGATGCTCAGCCGGTACGACACGATCATCATCGACGAGGCGCACGAGCGCAGCCTCAACATCGACTTCCTGCTCGGCTACCTGCACCGCCTGCTGCCGCGCCGCCCGGACCTCAAGCTGATCATCACGTCCGCGACGATCGACCCGCAGAGCTTCGCCGAGCACTTCCGGGACGCCTCGGGAGAGCCCGCGCCGATCATCGAGGTCTCCGGCCGCACCTACCCCGTCGAGATACGCTACCGGCCGCTCGTCGCCGAGGAGCCCGAGGAGGAGGACGACACCGACGTCCCCGACGCCACGAGCGGCAGCCGCGACCTGATGACGGGCATCGCCGACGCGCTCGCCGAGCTGGCGCGCGAGGACCAGGGCGACGTCCTCGTCTTCCTCTCCGGCGAGAACGAGATCCGCGACGCCGAGGACGCCATCCGCGGGCGGAACATCCCCGGCACCGAGGTCCTCCCCCTCTACGGCCGGCTGTCGGCCGCGGATCAGCACCGCGTCTTCGAGAAGGGGCGCACCCCGGGCGTCCGGCGGCGCGTGGTCCTGGCGACCAACGTCGCCGAGACGAGCCTCACCGTCCCCGGCATCCGCTACGTGATCGACGGCGGCACCGCCCGCATCTCGCGCTACAGCGCGCGCTCCAAGGTGCAGCGCCTGCCGATCGAGGCGATCTCGCAGGCGTCGGCGAATCAGCGCTCCGGCCGCTCCGGCCGCACGAGCGCCGGCATCGCGATCCGGCTCTACTCGGAGGAGGACTTCGCCCGCCGCCCCGAGTTCACCGATCCCGAGATCCTGCGCACGGGCCTGGCCGCCGTCATCCTGCAGATGATCTCGCTCGGCCTCGGCGACATCGCCGGCTTCCCGTTCCTGACGCCGCCGGATTCCCGCGGCATCAAGGACGGCCTCGACCTCCTCACGGAGCTCGGCGCGATCGCCGCTCCGCGAGATGCCACTTCAGTACGCGACACGCCGGAGAAGGCGAGCACAAGTGGCATCTCGCGGGGGGCCGGCAAGGCGCCTCAGCTGACGAGGATCGGGCGGGATCTCGCCAGGCTGCCGATCGATCCGCGGTTCGGGCGGATGGTGATCGAGTCGCGCAAGCACGACGTCAGCCGCGAGGTGATGGCGATCGTCGCCGGGCTGACGATCCAGGACGTCCGGGAGCGCCCGCTCGAGCGCCGCGCGCAGGCCGACCAGCAGCACGCCCGCTTCGTCGACCCGACCAGCGACTTCCTCACCCTGCTCAACCTCTGGAACTACGTGGAGGAGAAGCAGGCCGAGCTCTCCTCCAGCGCCTTCCGCCGGCTCTGCAAGGCCGAGTACCTCAACTACCTGCGGGTGCGCGAGTGGCAGGACGTCTTCCGCCAGCTGCGTCAGCTGGCCCGGCCGCTCAAGCTCGAGCTCGCCGATCCGAAGGTCGACCCGGACGGCATCCACCGCAGCCTGCTCGCCGGCCTGCTCTCGCACCTGGGCATCAAGGACACCACCTCGCAGCAGGCGCAGCGTGCGGCCAAGAACCGCGAGCGCCAGAGCGTCCAGTACGTCGGCGCGCGCAACGCGAAGTTCTCGATCTTCCCCGGCAGCGCGCTGGCGAAGAAGCAGCCCGACGCCCTGATGAGCGCCGAGCTGGTCGAGACGAGCAAGCTCTTCGCCCGCTCCAACGCCGCGATCGATCCGGCCTGGGCCGAGGCGATCGCCGGCGACCTGGTGAAGCGGCAGTTCAGCGAGCCGCACTGGGAGAAGGCGCAGGGCGCGGCCGTCGCCTACGAGAAGGTCACGCTCTACGGCGTGCCGATCATCGCCCGCCGCCGCGTGCAGTTCTCCCGGATCGACGCCGGCTACGCCCGCGAGCTGTTCATCCGGCACGCGCTCGTCGAGGGCGAGTGGGACGCTCGGCACGCCTTCGACCGCAAGAACCGGGCCCTGCGCGCCGAGCTCGAGCGGCTCGAGGAGCGCACCCGCCGCCGCGACCTGCTCGTCGACGACGAGGCCGTCTTCGACTTCTACGACCGCCGGGTGCCGCGCGACATCACCTCGGTCCGCTCCTTCGACTCCTGGTGGCGCACCGCCCAGCACGACGAGCCCGACCTGCTGACGATGACGCAGGAGACCCTCCTGCCCGAGGACGCGGAGCAGATCGACGAGACCGCGTTCCCGACCCAGTGGCGCCAGGCGGACCAGCGCTTCCGGCTCTCCTACCGCTTCGAGCCGGGCACGGAGGAGGACGGTGTCACCGTGCACGTGCCGCTCGCGCTGCTGCCGCGGGTCACTCCGCTCGGCTTCGACTGGCTGGTGCCGGGGCTGCGCGCCGAGCTCGTCACCGCGATGATCAAGGCGCTGCCCAAGCACCTGCGCCGGAACGTCGTCCCCGCGAACGACTGGGCGCGCAAGCTCACCGCCGCGCTCCCCCAGGACGTGCCGAATCCGCCGACGGAGTCGTTCGCCGCGACCCTGGCCGGCGCGATCCGCCGCGAGGCCGGTGTCGTGATCGACGCCGCCGACTTCGATCTCGAGCGCATCCCCGCGCACCTCCGCGTCACCTTCGCGATCGCGGACGAGCGCGGCCGCACCGTCGCCGCGGGCAAGGAGCTGGCACCGCTCGCCGAGCGGCTGCGCGGCCGGGTCCGCGACGAGGTCGCCCGGGTGGTCGAGGCGCGCGTGCCCGACGCTCTGGAGCGGCGGGGAATCAAGACCTGGGACATGGCGGAGCTCCCCCGCGTCACCGACACCCGGCAGGGCGGCAACACGATCCGCGCCTATCCGGCGCTGATCGACGACGGCGACTCGGTCTCGATCCGCCTGCTCGCCACCGCCGAGGACCAGGCGCGCGAGCACCCGCGCGGCGTCCGCCGGCTGCTGCTGCTCGCCACGCCCAGCCCGGTCGCGTACGTGCAGCAGTACCTGACGGCGAACGAGAAGCTCGTGCTCGCGCAGAGCCCGTACCAGAACACCACCGCGCTGTTCACCGACTGCCTGCTCGCCTGCGTCGACGCGGTGCTCTGGCGGATGAAGCCGGACGGCATGCTCTTCCTCCGCGCCGAGTTCGACGCGGTGCGCGACCGGGTCTCGGGCAGCGTGATGGACTCGATGTTCGAGACGGTGAAGACGGTCACCACGATCCTCACCACGGCGCGCGGGGTCGAGAAGGCGCTCAAGGCCTCGACGAGCATGGCGCTGCTCCCCGCGCTGACCGACGCCCGCGAGCAGCTGACCGGGCTCGTGCATCCGGGCTTCGTCTCCGCGACCGGCCTCGAGCGGCTGCGGCACCTGCCCCGCTACCTCGGCGGCATCACCGAGCGCTTCGGCAAGATCGGCGAGAACGTCGGCCGCGACCGGGTCTGGCTGAACGAGGTGCAGGCGGCGCAGGAGCTCTACCGCTCCGCGGGCGGCACGATCCCGCTGCCGCCGCACGCGCCGGAGCGCCTGGTCCGCGCCCGCTGGCTGATCGAGGAGCTGCGGATCAGCTTCTTCGCGCAGAGCCTGGGCACCGTCGAGAGCGTCTCGCTGCAGCGGATCCGGAAGGTCCTCGCGGGCTGACCGGAGTCGCCGCCGACGGGTTCGGCGGACGACGCCGGCGGGCCTCCGCGGGCCGCTAGTGTCGTCCGGTGGGCAGCTACACCGAACTCCTGAGAACCCCCGGCGTGGGTCGCATCATCGCGGCTCAGCTCACCGCGCGCTTCCCGTTCGGGATGCTCTCGCTCGCGTTCCTGCTGCACGTGGAGCGCGTGCACGACTCCTACGCCGCGGCCGGACTGGTGCTGGGCTCGATGTCGATCGGCCAGGCCATCGCCGGTCCGCTGACCAGCCGGCTGATGGGCCGGCTCGGGATGCGCCGCGTGCTCACCGCCACCCTGATCGTCTGCGCCGCCGCGATCATCGCGATGGCGCTGCTGCCGCTGGAGATCTGGCAGTTCGTCGTCATCGGCTTCGTCGCGGGCCTCAGCATGCCGCCGGTGCAGCCCGCCGTCCGCACGATCTACCCGAAGATGGTGCCCAGCTCGCAGCTGACCCCGCTCTTCTCGCTGGACGCCTCCGCGCAGGAGATCATCTGGGTGCTCGGCCCGGTGCTGACCACGTTCGTGTCGATCCAGATCTCCACCGTCGCGGGCATCCTCACCGCGGCGTTCTTCCTGGTCGGCGGTGGCATCTGGTTCATCGCCTCGCCCGAGGTCGGCCGCGTCCGCATCCCGCGCTCGCGGCGGAAGCTCGGTGTCGTGCTGACCAAGCCGCCGGTGCTGCTCGCGACGGTCGTCGGCTTCCTGCTCGTCGGCGCCTGCGCCGCGGTCGAGGCGGGTGTCGTCGCCGTCTTCGGCGAGGGCGGGGTGGAGTCGGGCGTCGTCCTGGCCGTCTTCGCGGCCGGGTCGCTGGTCGGCGGACTCACCCTCGGCCACATCCCGATCAGCCGCTGGGCCACCGCGCGGCGGATGCTGATCGTCACCGTCGGCATGGGTCTCGCCGCGTTCTCCACCGACTTCTGGTGGCTCTCGATCACGCTCTTCCTGGCCGGCGTCGGCATCGCGCCGGCCCTCGCCGCGCTCTTCACGATCACGGCCGCGAGCGTGAAGTTCTCGGACACGGCGGAGGCGTACGGCTGGGTCGGAACGGGTCAGCTGATCGGCGCGGCGCTCGGCTCGGCGATCGCCGGCGTGCAGATCGACCGCTCCGGACCGACCGCCGCGATCGCCGTCGCCGCGGTGTTCGCCTTCGTCGGCTTCCTGGTCCCGGCGCTCGGCCGCCGCTACCACCCCGATCTGCGCGGACGCGACGCGAGCCCGCTGCCGGACACCGAGCCGGTCGAGCTGCCCACCTGACTCCGGCGCTCGGAGGCGGCGCCCACCCCGCTCCGACCGGGCTCCCCTGGAGCTCCCAGGCTGTCCCCCTTAGGGTGGGGGTCGCCGAGGAGACGGGGGAGCCGATGATGGGACTGCGCGAAGACGCGGAGGAGCTCGTCCGCCAGCATCAGCGCGAGGCGGAGCAGGCGCACGTCCTCGACCCGTGGGCAGACCCCGAGACGCCGGAGTGGACCGCCGAGCTCGCCGCGGCGCTCTGGCAGGGCTCGTTCCGGCCCAGCCCCGTCTACTACCGCGCCGAGGACCCCTCGCACGCCTGGCGTGGACCGCACCCGATCCGGGTGCACCACCTCGGCTTCGGCTGGCAGATCACGGCGCGGCGCCTGCGCTCCGGCGCGATCGTGCCGAGCACGGTCGTGCTGCTCGAGACCGGCTCGCTCTGGCTCGGACTCGGCCCGGCGCGCCGTCCGGCCCGCGGACTGCGCGCCCTGGGTGAGCACGGCCTGGTCGACGGGCTGCAGCCCGGTCACGACGAGTACTTCGCCGTCCGCCGCTTCGTCCACTCGAGCCAGGCGGCGCGCGACGACCGCCGCCTCCTCTTCGGCGTCGCCGGCCTCGCCGCGCTGATCGAGGACACCGTCCGCGTCGGCCCGCACGGCGAGCTGCACTGGCACCTCTGAGCGCTGCCGCGAGATGCCACTTGTGAGCGGCTTCCGCGGCGTGTCGTGCGCACAAGTGGCATCTCGCGGAGGGGAATGGGTGCCATGAGCGTTCCACTGGTTGCGTTGAACGACGGGCGGGCGATCCCGCAGGTCGGGCTCGGGGTGTACAAGGTCGGCGACGACGAGGCGGCGCGCACGGTCGCCACGGCGCTCGAGGCCGGGTACCGGCACGTCGACACGGCGACCCTCTACGGCAACGAGCGCGGCGTCGGCGAGGGGATCCGCGCCAGCGGCCTGCCCCGCGAGCAGGTCTTCGTCACCACCAAGGTCTGGAACGACGACCACGGCTTCGACGAGACCCTCGAGGCCTTCGACCGCAGCCTCGAGCTGCTCGGCACCGACTACGTCGATCTCTACCTGGTGCACTGGCCGATCCCCTCCCGCGACCGCTACGTCGACACCTATCGCGCGCTCGAGCGGATCCGCCAGGAGGGCCGGGCGCGCTCGATCGGCGTCTCGAACTTCGCGATCGAGCACCTGGAGCGTCTGCTCGGCGAGACCGAGGTCGTCCCCGCGATCAACCAGGTCGAGCTGCACCCGCGGCTCCCCCAGGACGAGCTGCGCGCCTTCGACGAGGCGCACGGCATCGTCACGCAGGCCTGGTCGCCGCTGGCCCGCGGCCGGCTGCTCGACGAGCCCGTGCTCGCCGCGATCGCCGCGAAGCACGGCGTCTCGCCCGCGCAGGTCGTGCTGCGCTGGCACGTGCAGCTCGGGGTCGTCGTGATCCCGAAGTCGGTGACGCCGGAGCGGATCCGGGAGAACCTCGACGTGTTCGGCTTCGCCCTCGACGACGAGGATCTGGCAGGAATCCGCGCACTGGCGACCGGCGAGCGCACCGGCCGGGACCCGAGTCTCGACTGACGCGCCCTAGCCTGGCGGCATGACGACGCGAGCCCCGGAGACGCGAACCGCCCTCCTCCTGCACGGACTCGGCGGCGCCTCAGCGACCTGGTGGCGGGTCGCCGAGGCGCTGATGGCCGCCGGCTGGAGCGTGACCGCCCCGGATCTGCGCGGCCACGGCGCCGGCCCCCGCGGCGGCTCCTCCCGGCACGACGACTACGCCGACGACGTGCTCGCCCTTCGCGGGCCCGGCGCCTGGGACCTCGTGGTCGGCCACTCCCTCGGCGGTGCGGTCGCCGTTCGAGCCGCGGCGCGCGACACGGGCTGGGCGCGGCGACTGGTGCTGCTCGACCCGGTCCTCCGCCTCGAGGAGGCGGAGCGGGCGGAGGTGCGCGTCGGCGAGCTCGCGGCGCTCTCCGTCGTGCCGGAGGAGCTCGCGGCCGCCGAGCCGGGGTGGGACGAGCGCGACCGGGCCGAGAAGCTGCGCGCCGCGCACGCGGCCGACCCCGCCGCCGTCGCGGCGACGATCGACGACAACGACCCGTGGGATCTTCTCGCCGACGTCCCGGCGCTGCAGGCGCCCGTGCTGATGCTCGGAGGCGACCCCGCGGTCTTCACGATGCTCCCGCCGTCCCTCGCCGCCCTGGTGCTCCGCGCGAACCCCCGGGTGCGCTACGCCGTGGTGGCCGGAGCCGGCCACAGCCCGCACCGCGACCGCCCCGCCGAGACGCTGGCGATGCTCCGCGAGTGGGCCGAGAGCGACGCGACGCGCTGACCAGCACTCCGGTCGCGAACGGCGGTTCGTGTTTCCGCCGGGTGACAAGTGCCGCGAAGGGGTGTCATTCGCGACCGACCTGTGAATACGCTCGCAGAGGGCACCGCCGCTTCTCAGCACGTCGAGGGCGACGGAGGCCGTCGGTCCGACGGTCGCCGCCCTCGACGAAAGGGACCACCTGTGGCTACCCCCACTGAAGACACCTCCGGCGCACGACGCCGGCGTCCACTCCTCGGCTCGGCCGCGATGATCGGCGCCGGCGCGCTGGTCGCCGGCTTCGCCTTCGCTCCCGCGGCCAACGCCGTCGAGCCCGTCGACTTCGCCGACTCGGTGACCGTCGACGGCATCATGAACCACCTCGAGGCCTTCCAGGCCATCGCCGACGCCAACGACGGCAACCGCGCGATCGGCACCGAGGGCTACGAGCTCAGCGGCCAGTACGTGGAGGCGGTGCTGAAGGCGGCCGGCTACACCACCGAGCGCCAGGACTTCACCACCACCACCCAGACGATCGACGAGTTCTCGCTGACCACGACCCCCGCGGTCGAGGGCATCCCGATGTCGTTCACCCCCTCGACCCCCGAGGGCGGCGTCACCGGCGAGCTGATCCAGCCGGTCGACCCGCTGGGCTGCGACGCCGACGCCTGGGCCGGACTGGACGCCACCGGCAAGGTCGCCCTGGTCAGCCGCGGCACCTGCAGCTTCTCGGAGAAGTCGGCCGCAGCCGGCGCCGCCGGAGCCTCGGCCGTCATCATCTACAACAACGTCCCGGGAGAGGCGCTCAACGGCACGCTCGGCGCGCCCGACGACAGCTACATCCCCTCGGTCGGCATCACCCTCGAGGAGGGCCAGTCGCTGATCGCCGCGCTGCCCACGACGGCGACCCTCGTGCTCGAGCAGACCACGACCGACACCGACACCTTCAACGTCATCACCGAGACGCCCGGCGGCGACCACGACAACGTGGTCATGCTCGGCGCGCACCTCGACGGCGTGCCCGAGGGCCCCGGCATCAACGACAACGGCTCCGGATCGGCGACGCTCCTCGAGACCGCCGTGCAGCTCGCCGAGGCCGGCGAGACCACCAATGCCGTGCGCTTCGCCTGGTGGGGCGCCGAGGAGGTCGGCCTGGTCGGCTCCTACACCTACGTCGACTCGCTGACGGAGGAGGACGCCGGCAAGATCGCCACCTACCTGAACTTCGACATGGTCGCCTCGCCGAACTACGTCGTCTCCGTCTACGACGCGAACGAGTCCACCTACGAGGCTCCGGTCGAGGTGCCCGCGGGCTCCATCGCGACCGAGAAGGCGTTCACGGACTACTTCGACTCGATCGACCAGCCCTGGATCGACACCGCGTTCGACGGCCGCAGCGACTACGACGGCTTCATCTCGGCCGGCATCCCCGCGTCGGGCCTGTTCACCGGAGCGGACGACATCAAGACCGAGGAGGAGTTCGCGCTCTTCGGCGGCACCGTCGGCATCCCGCACGACCCGAACTACCACTCGGCCGGCGACGACCTGGCGAACATCAACCAGGAGGCCCTCGGCATCACCTCGAAGGCGATCGCGTTCGTGACCGCCTCGTTCGCGGAGGACACCTCGGCGATCGACGCGGAGAAGGACCCGACCACGCCGGAGCCGGAGCCCACCACCCCGCCGTTCGTGCTCCCCACCAAGGAGCAGGTGCTCGAGCTGATCGCCGCCGGCCTCTCGCCGCGCGAGATCGCGGCCGAGCTCGGCATCACCGAGGCGATCGCGCGGCCGTACGTCCAGCAGATCATCGACCGGTTCGGCATCACCGACCGGGCGAGCGCTGAGCGACTGGTCCGCGAGTACCTCGCCGACCGCGGCCTGCTCGCCGGCGTCTAGCCGTCGCTCCACCTGAGGCGTCCCGCTCCCGTCGACGCGTCCCGCTCCTGCCGGACGCCTCGACGGGGGCGGGACGCCTCACTGCGTGCTGGACTCAGGGGCGGCGGGCGCGGGCGAAGGCCTCCTCGACGTCCTCGTCCGGGTCGGCGAGGAGGCGGAGCGTCGCGAGGGCGTGGAAGCGGCGGGGGTCCTCCTCCGATCGCGCCGCGGACTCGAGGACGGGGGCCGCGTCGTCGCCGAGCATCAGCAGCGCGCGGGTGAGGGCGCGCTGGTCCGGGCGGTCCCCCTCGCCGAGGTGCTCGGCGAGCTGCCGGGCGAGCGCGGGCCGCTCGGGCGCGGGAGCGAGGCGGGCGGCGGTGCGCCAGGCCGCGTGCGCGACGGCCGGGTGCTCGTCGTGCAGGAGTGCGGGGGTGATCGCGGGCCAGGCGCGCGGGTCGCCGACCTTCGACAGCGTGTGCAGCGCCTGGCTCCGAGCCTGCGGCGTCTCGGACCGGAGCTCGGGCAGCAGCAGGTCGACGGTGATCGCCGGGTCGTGCCGGGTGAGCGCCCAGGTGAGCATCTCGCGGACGCCGAAGTCCGGCTCCACGGCGCAGCGGGCCACCAGCACCGTCGCGTACGGATCGGCCGGGCGGGTGCCTGCGGTCATCGCCGCCTGCAGCCGGGACGACGCGTCGGGGGCGGTCAGGGCGGCGCGGAGCCTGTCGGCGGGCCGGTTCTCGTCAGTCATCGAGACCCATTCGACACCCGCCCCCCGGGAGGACGTCGAGTGCGTGCCCTCGGTCCGCCGCCGCGAGATGCCACTTGTGAGCGCGACACGCCGAGGAAACCGGTCACAAGTGGCATCTCGCGGGAGGGGCAGGGCTTCCCGCCGCCGTGGCGCACGGTGTTCACTGGGGCCATGCGAGCCATCTGGAAGGGCGCGATCACCTTCGGCCTGGTCAACGTGCCGGTGAAGATCTACAGCGCGACCGAGGACCACGACGTCCCCCTGCACCAGGTGCACGACAAGGACGGCGGCCGGATCCGCTACGCCCGCAAGTGCGAGATCTGCGGCGAGGTGGTCACCTTCGACCACATCGACAAGGCCTACGACGACGGCGAGCGCACGGTCGTGCTGACCAAGGACGAGCTGAAGGCACTGCCTGAGGAGCGCGACCGCGAGATCGACGTGGTGCAGTTCGTGCCGAGCGAGCAGGTCGATCCGATCATGTTCGACCGCGCGTACATCCTCGAGCCGGACTCGTCCTCGCCCAAGGCCTACGTGCTGCTGCGCCGCACGCTCGAGGAGACGGACCGCACCGCGATCGTCGAGTTCGCGCTGCGGCAGAAGACGCGGCTCGCGGCGCTGCGGGTGCGCGGCAAGCTGCTGATGCTGCAGACGCTGCTCTGGGCGGACGAGGTGCGAGAGGTCGAGTTCCCGTCGCTCGAGGGGACCACCCGGATCGCCGCTCGCGAGCTGGAGATGTCCTCGCACCTGGTCGACTCCTACTCGGAGGACTTCGACGCGTCGAAGTTCAAGGACTCGTATCAGGCCGAGCTGCGCACCCTCATCGACGCGAAGATCGAGCAGGGCGACGCCCTCGACACCTCGGCCACCTTCGGTGAGAAGCCCGAGGAGGAGGGCGGCGGCGAGGTGCTCGACCTGATGGAGGCGCTGAAGCGCTCGGTCGAGCGCAGCCGCGGGGCGAAGGCGGGGGCGTCCGCGGACTCCGAGGAGAAGGCGCCGGCGAAGAAGCGGGCCGCGAAGAAGAAGGCGGACGAGGCGGAGGACGACGCGCCGGCCGCCGAGGCGGCGCCGGAGAAGGCCGCCGCGAAGAAGACGACCGCGAAGACGACCGCGAAGACGACCGCGAAGACGACTGCGAAGAAGGCTGCTCCGAAGCAGGCGGCTCCGAAGAAGGCTCCGGCCGCGAAGAAGGCCGACCAGGAGGACGACGCCGCGACGGAGAAGGCGGCGTCCTGACCGCGACCGGCCGGGACGAGCGGCTCAGGCGAGCTCGTCCACGTCGTCGAGGTCGACCGCGACCGAGCTGACCAGGGCGAGCAGCGCCTCCGCGTAGGCGTTCTCGGCGATCTCGTCCTCGAAGTCGCGCTGCTCGCCGGCGAGCTCGACGGTCACGGCGAAGCGCACCGGCCCGCCGTCCGCGACGCGGCGCAGCGAGCGGAACGTCCCGCGCAGCAGCTCGCGCAGCTGGTCCTCGCGCGGCAGCCAGAGCGAGTCGTCGAGTGCGACCGAGTCGAGCGCCCACTCCGTGGTGCCGTTGAAGCCGAGCACGGTGCCGGTCTCGTACTCGTGCGCCTCGATGGTCATGTCGCTGACGGTGAAGACGTCGCCGTCGAACCCCTCGCGCTCGATGCGGAAGCGGTCGCCGGTGACCGGTGCCCAGCGCAGCCCCGCGGTGCGCAGTGCTCGGGCCAGTTCGAAGGAGATCATCCCCCGATCATGGCGCGCGTTCCCGGACGGAGGCCGCGAAGACGGGACCGCGGCCCGGATGTCGGTGGGTGAGTTTACGTTCATGAAACGTCCGGTTCACGGGCCGGGCACCCGCGGTGCATAGCGTGGCTCACTGTGCCCCTTTCAGGGGCGAAGGGGCACCGTCGCCGCGCGGTGCCGCACCACCGCTCCCCGGAGCGGCGATCGAGAGGACCACCATGCCCGACTCCCCCACTGCCCTCACGGAGAGGCCCCGCGCCGGCACGCCGCGCAGGCGTCTCGCTCTGGCGGCCCTCGCCGGTCTCGCTCTCGTCGCCTCGCCGCTCGTCGCGAGCCCGGCCACGGCGGCCCCCAGCGGGGACGAGCTGGTCATCAGCGAGATCTTCGCCCGCGGCGGCTCAGCGGGCGCGACCTACGCGAACCGCTTCGTCGAGCTCTACAACCCGACCGGCGCCGACGTCGCGCTCTCGGGCCTCTCGCTGCAGTACCGCTCTGCCACCGGCACGGCGAACCCGACCACGACGGTCGCGCTCACCGGCACCGTCCCCGCCGAGGGCCACTTCCTGATCGCGGGCGCGAGCAACGGGAGCAACGGCGCGCCGCTGCCCGCCGCCGACCAGACCGCGAACGGCCTCAACATCGCGGCCGCGGGCGGCACGCTCTTCCTCGTCGAGGGCACCGCCACCCTGGTCGCCCCGCCGACCGGCACCGCCGAGCAGCCCGACGCGGTCCTCGACCTGCTGGGCTACGGCACCTCGAACACCTTCGAGTCCGCGGCCGCCACCGTGCCCACGCTCACGCAGTCGATCGCGCGCGCCGACACGGCCACCGGCGACACCGACTCCAACGCCGCCGACTTCACCGTCGGCGCGATGACCCCGGAGGCGAGCGGCGGCGGCACCACCCCGGAGCCGACGCCCACGGCCACCCCCGGCCCGACCGGCACGCCGACCCCGACCCCGACCGCCCCGCCGACCACCGCGCCGACGGTCTCGATCGCCGAGATCCAGGGCACCGGAGACGCGTCGCCGCTCGTGGGGCAGACCGTCACCACCACCGGCGTCGTCACCGCGCGCTACCCCTCCGGCGGCTACAACGGCTACGTGATCCAGACCGCCGGCACCGGCGCGCAGACCGCGAACCGCACCGCCTCCGACGCGGTCTTCGTCTACTCCTCCGCCTCCGTCGGCGCGGTCGCGATCGGCGACAACCTGCGCATCACCGGCGCCGTGAGCGAGTTCAACGGCCTCACCGAGCTCACCCCGACCTCGGCCGCGACCGTCGAGAAGCTCGGCACGCCGGCCGAGGCGCCGGTCCCGGCCGCCGTCGTCCTCCCGCGCAGCACCCAGGAGCGCGAGGCGCTCGAGAGCATGCTGATCGCCCCGCAGGGCGCGTACACGGTGACCGACACCTTCGACCTCAACAGCTTCGGCTCGGTCGGCCTCGCCGCCGGCGACTCGCCGCTGCTGACCCCGACCGAGGTCGCCCGCCCGGGCAGCCCCGAGCAGGCCGCCGTGATCGCCGACAACGCCGCCCGCGCGATCGTGCTCGACGACGGCGCCTCGATCAACTTCCTCGGCTCGGCCGCGAACAAGGCGATCCCGCTGCCCTACCTCACGCCCACCGAGCCGATCCGCGTCGGCGCGCCCGCGAGCTTCGAGACGCCCGTCGTCCTCGACTACCGCAACGGCGGCTGGTCCTTCCAGCCGACCACGCAGCTGACCGTCGAGAACGCTGCGACCGTGCAGCCCGCGACCTTCGCGAACACCCGCCAGGCGGCCCCCGAGGCCGTCGGCGGCGACCTGTCGATCGCGTCCTTCAACGTGCTCAACTACTTCTCCACCACGGGTGACTCGATCACCGGCTGCACCTTCTACACCGACCGCGACGGCGACCCCGTCACGGTCAACAGCGGCTGCGACGCCCGCGGCGCCGCGAACGCGGACGACCTCGAGCGCCAACAGGCCAAGATCGTCAGCGCCATCAACACCCTCGGCGCGGGCGTCGTCTCGCTCGAGGAGATCGAGAACTCGGCCAAGTTCGGCAAGCCGCGCGACGAGGCCCTCGCCACGCTGACCGCCGCGCTCAACACCGCGGCCGGCTCGGAGCTGTGGGCGTACGTGCCCTCGCCCGCCGCTGTCCCCGCGCTCGCGGACGAGGACGTCATCCGCACGGCGTTCATCTACAAGAAGGCCGTCATCGAGCCGGTCGGCGAGTCGGTCATCCTGAACGACGGCGTCGCGTTCTCGAACGCCCGCAAGCCGCTCGCCCAGGAGTTCCGCCTGATCGGCGACAGCGCCAGCGAGTTCGTCGCGATCGTGAACCACTTCAAGTCGAAGGGCTCCGGCTCGGGAGTCGACGCCGACCAGGGCGACGGCCAGGGCGCCTCGAACGCCTCCCGCGTCGCCCAGGCCACCGCGCTCGTCGCGTTCGCCGACCGCCTGCAGACCGAGAAGGCGACCGAGCTGGTCTACCTGCTCGGCGACTTCAACGCCTACTCGCAGGAGGACCCGGTCCAGGTCCTGCGCGACGCCGGCTACGTCGACCAGGGCGCGAAGGACGGGAAGTACTCCTACTCGTTCGACGGCGCGGTCGGCTCGCTCGACCACGTCTTCGCCTCCCCGGCGGCCGACGCGACCGTCACGGGTGTCGACACCTGGAACATCAACAGCGGGGAGTCGGTGGCGCTCGAGTACAGCCGCTACGACTACAACGCGACGATCTTCTACGACGCCAGCGCCTACCGCTCGAGCGACCACGACCCGGTCGTCGTCGGCCTCGACCTGCCCGAGACCGCACCGGCGACCGTGATCGACGTCGCCACGAGCGCGAAGACCACGCGCCTCGCCGTGCTCCGCACGCTGACGGTCACGGCCGTCAACAACGGCCCGGAGGCGGTCGCGATCGAGATCTCGACGCCCTACGGCACGCGGACGAAGAGCTCGGTGAAGCCCGGCCAGTCGTTCTCGACCACGTACCTGACGGTGCTGCGCCCGATCAAGGCCGGCTCCGCGACGATCGAGGTCACCGCGAAGGACGGCACGGAGCGGACGTACCAGCAGGCGTACAGCGCCCGCTAGGTAGCGAGCCCGCCGGCGCCGCACCACCCCTGACTCTCCTCGGGCACGACTCCTAGAGTTCGGAGCGTGCCCGAGGGAGACAGCGTCCACCGTCTCGCCGCCCGCCTCAGGCGGGCGGCGGACGGCCGCGCGGTGGCCGACGGCGAGCTCCGCTCCGGAGCCGCCGCCGGCACCTCGCTCGAGGGCCGCCGCGTCCTCGAGCACGACACCCACGGCAAGCACCTGCTCACCCGCTTCTCCGGCGGCCTGACCCTGCACACCCACCTGCGGATGCAGGGCTCCTGGACGGTCACCGCCCCCGGCCGCTCGGTGCCGCGCGCCGTGCAGAAGGACGTCCGCGTCCGCCTCCGCCTCGACGACGGCGCGACCCTCTGGGGCGTCGACCTCCCCGTCGTCGAGCTGCTGCCCACCCGCGACGAGGCGCAGGCCGTCGGGCACCTCGGCCCCGATCCACTCCGCGCCGACTGGAGCGCGGAGGAGGCGATCGCCCGCCTGGCGAACGACCCCGACCGCCCCGTGATCGCCGCCCTGCTCGACCAGCGGCTGATGGCCGGCCTCGGCAACCTCTGGGCGAACGAGGTCTGCTTCCTCCGCGGAGCCTGGCCCTGGCGGCCGATCGGCTCGCTCGACGTCCGCGCGCTCGTCGCCACGGCCGCGCGCGGCCTGCGCGCCTCCGTCACCGTGCCCGGGATGTACCAGACGACCACCGGCGACACCCGACGCGGCGAGCGGCACTGGGTCGCCGGCCGGGCCGGGCGGCCGTGCCTGCGCTGCGGCACGACGGTGCTCGTGCGCGCAGAGGTGCGCGACGATCCCGAGCGGCGGCGCACCTGGTGGTGCCCGCACTGCCAGCCGGAGCCCCCGAGCTCCGGGCAGTGACCCGGGCGGCGTGCCTGCGTAGGCTGGGCGCCATGACGAGCGGAGGGGTCTCATGAGCGACAACGTCTGGGGATCCCCGGATCCGTCGGCCCGGCGCGATCAGCCGCCGGCGACCGGGATCGAGCGGCCCCCCGGCGCTCAGCCGCCGTCCGAGACGGCTGCGGAGACGTCGGCGGAGGCCGAACTCGCCCGCCCGGAGGACGTCGAGCGCGCGCAGGCGGTCAAGGACCTCAAGCGACGCCGCGACTTCGCCGGCTCGGTCGGCGGCTGGATGACCGTCTCCGCGATCACCACCGGCGTCTGGTTCGCGACCGGCGCCGACGGCTACTTCTGGCCGATCTGGCCGATGCTCGGCATCGGCATCGGCGTGGTCAGCCAGGCCGCCGCCCTCTGGGGCCCGGCGAAGAAGGAGATCACCGAGGCGGACATCGCCGCCCAGATGCGCAAGCGCGAGGCCCGCGGCCGCTGACGCCCGGGCCGCGAGACGCCCCTGCACCACGTGCTGATCGAGCAGCCCCGCACCTGCTGATCGAGCAACCCGCGAAGCGGGCCCGCACTTGCTGATCGAGTAGCCCGCGAAGCGGGCGTATCGAGATCCCCCTCCCCCGAAGCTCCGGCGACAGCGGACCCTCCCAGGAGTCCCGTCGACCGCCCCTGCTAGGGTTCGAGTCGAGCGCGCCGACGTCCCGACGGCCGCGCTCACGGCACAGCGTGGCGCGCCGGACCCGAGGCGTGTCGCCTCCGGCACCGCCCACTGACGGTTTGGACACCCTTGGCCGACTCCTCCCCGCCCTCCTCCGACGCGCATCCTCTCGACGCCTCGCAGTTCCACGAGCTCCCGCCGAGGCGCCCGTCGCGGCGCGCCGTCGTGCTCGGTGCCGTCGGCGCCGGCCTCGGCCTCGTCGCGCTCGCCGGCGGCGGCTACGCCGCCTACCGCGCCTTCCAGCCCGACGTGCCCGGTGTGTCCGGCGAGCCGGGCACCCCCGCGGCCGAGCTCGACCTGCTCGCCGGCGTCCCCGCTCCCACGCCGTCCTTCGGCCCGAACGGCACCCACTGGCCCTCGCGCACGCCCTGGCACACCGGCGACGTCGATCTCGAGGTCGAGGTGGAGTGCTCCTGGTCCGCGATCAGCGAGGCGATCACCACCGCGCTCGACACCGCGGGCCCCGCCGACACCGTCCGCATCCTCGTCGCCCCCGGCGAGCTGCCCGGCGGCGGCGCCGGCGCGAGCTCCTCGCCGATGATGCAGGACGTCGGCTCCCTCGACCGCGAGACCCGCGTGCTGGTCTACCCGCGCGACGGCTTCGGCACCGTGACCACCGCCAACTCCTGGCGCCTGCTCCGCGTCCACAACGTCGCGCTCGTCGGCATCGTGACCAAGGGCGCGTTCCTCGTCTCCGGCTGCAGCAGCTCCGCCTTCGCGCGGATCACGACGAACGCCTACAACGTCTACGGCGTCGACGGCATCGATTTCACCGAGAACGTCGAGCTGGTCGAGGTGGTCGTCCCCGACGCCCAGCTGCGCAACGAGGACGTCTCGAGCATGCGCACCCCCTACGAGGGCGCGGGCGGGCTGCGGCACGTCTTCCGCATCGGCTGCTACACCGCCCCCGCCTACAAGGAGAAGGGCTCGAGCGCGCACACCGACACGGTGCAGTTCTCCGGCCAGGGCGGCAACTACTACGGCGACATCACGAGCATCGACTGCATCGACTTCGCCTCCACCAACACCGCGTTCCAGATCGGCTCGGCCGAGAACGTGCGCTACCAGCACTGCCTGGTCGTGGGCGCCGACGTCGTCAAGCGCGTCTTCCCGCTCCCCGACGGCGCCGACCAGGACGGCAGCTTCGGCGCCTCCAACGGCCCGGGCGTCGACTTCGGCTGCTCGGCGCTGGACAGCGTCTTCATCGGGCCGATGGGGGCGGCGACCTGGGCCTCCGTCTCCGGCTCGACCGCCGGCTACGAGACCAGCGGCGCGGCACCCCAGGAGGGCGAGTGGATCATCGACCCGTCGATCCTGGAGTGGAGCGCGGACGACGTGCACGAGCGCAGCCCGCAGGTGACGAGCGAGTACCTGGCCCAGATCTGGGCCTAGGCGCCGCCCGCGATCAGACCGCGCGTCGCCCGCGGCGGCTCGGCCGCGCCAGCGCGACGAGTGGAGCGGGCACGGTGAACAGCGGGTCGCCGGGGATCCGCCCGAGCACCGAGCGGATCGCGAGCGAGAGCGCCACGATCGCGGCCGTGAGCACGAGCGGGTAGAGCAGCGCCACCGCCGGCGTGCCCAGCAGCCCGCTCAACCAGTCCGCGTCCGGTCCGGCGACGAGCGACCACAGCCCGAGCAGCGGCACCTGCAGCAGGTAGATCGGCAGCGTCCGCCGGCCGATCGCCGAGCCGACCCGGGCGGCGGGCGCCCAGCGGCAGAGCAGCGCGGCGCAGGCGACGGCGAGCGGGATCGCGCTGAGACTCGTCACGAAGCCGGCGACGTCGTCCGCCGTCCCGTCGAGGAAGCGCCCCGCCGCGACCGCGAGCAGGAACACGGCGAGCGGCGCGAGGATCAGCAGCACGCCCGGCCGGGAGAACCGGCGCAGCTGCTCCGCCCCGAAGACGCCGAGCGCGAAGAAGACGAAGTTGGCCAGCAGCGCATCGCCGAAGAGGATGACCCGGAGCTCCGCCGCGACGAACCACGCCGCCGCGCCGAGCAGCAGGACGCCCCACCACGGCACGCGCAGCGCCCGCAGCAGCACGAGCACCACCGGGTAGAGCGCCAGCGCGTAGAGGAACCACAGCGTCGTCGTCGGGAAGACGAACTGCAGCAGCAGACGGTCCGGCGAGTCGATCGAGTGCGGGAAGCCCGGCCGGGCGAGCAGCGCGAAGAACACGCCGTAGAGCACGACCCAGACCGCGTAGAGGTAGGCGTTCGAGACCAGGCGCACCCGCGCGGAGCCCGTCCGCCAGCCGCGGAGCAGACCCGCCGACGCCAGCAGCCCCGCGAGGGCGAAGAGGATCGGCATCCGGATCCGGCCGAGCGAGCCGCCCACCTGGTCCCACAGCTTGGAGACGGCCGAGCCGGGGTCGGCGACGAACGCGTAGTTCCAGATCAGGACGTGGAAGAGGACGACCGCGAGGACGCCGAGACCGCGGGTGGTGTCGATCCAGGCGAGGCGCTCGCGCGCCAAGGTCGTGTCCCCAGGTCCTGATACCACGCGACCCAGTATGCAGGGCCGCCGTGGCGCGGAAGACGCGTCTGGGGGCGCGGCGTGAGGGTGCGACGCGTCAGGGGGCGCGCCGCGTCAGCTCGCCCCGTCGAGCCGCCCGACCGCCGTGACCCGCACCACGGCCGCGCCCGCCTCGTCCGACTCCGCGAGATCGACCGTGGCCGAGATCCCCCAGTCGTGGTCGCCGGCCGGGTCGTCGAGGATCTGGCGCACCCGCCACTCGGTCGGCGTCTCGGTCACCAGCAGCATCTTCGGCCCGCGGGCGTCCGGGCCGATGCCGATCGCGTCGTGCTCGTCGTAGTAGTCGTCGAGCGCCTCACCCCAGGCGTCGGCGTCGAAGCCGGCCGCCGCGTCCAGCTCGCCGAGCGCCTCGTGGTCGTCGAGCGAGGCGAGGGTGACCCGCCGGAACAGCTCGTTGCGCACCAGCACCCGGAAGGCACGGTGGTTCGCGGTGAGCCGGCGCGGCGCGGGCGGCACGATCGCCTGGTCGGCCGCGTGCAGCGCCGGGTTGACCAGCTCCTCCCACTCGTCCACCAGCGAGGAGTCGACCTGGCGCACCAGCTCGCCGAGCCACTCGATCAGGTCGTGCAGCTCCTCGTTCTTGATCTCGTCCGGGATGGTCTGCCGCGCGGCGCGGAACGCGTCGGAGAGGTAGCGCAGCACGAGCCCCTCCGAGCGGGAGAGCTTGTAGAAGGCGCAGTACTCGCCGAACGACATCGCCCGCTCGTACATGTCGCGGACGACCGACTTGGGCGAGAGCTCGAAGTCGCGCACCCACGGCTGCACGGCGGTGTACGTCTCGAAGGTGGCCTCGAGCAGCTCCTCGAGCGGCTTCGGGTGGGTGACGCTCTCGAGCAGCTCCATCCGCTCCTCGTACTCGATGCCGTCGGCCTTCATCGCCGCGACCGCGTCGCCCCGGGCCTGGAACTGCTGCGCGCCGAGGATCTGCCGCGGATCGTCGAGCGTCGCCTCCAGCACCGAGATCACGTCGAGCGCGAAGGTCGGCGACTCCGGATCGAGCACGTCGAAGACGGCGAGCGCGAACGGCGAGAGCGGCTGGTTGAGCGCGAAGTTCGGCTGCAGATCCACGGTCAGCCGGATCCGGACCACCCCGTCGGCGTCGACGATCTGCTCGACCACCTCCGCGGTGCGCAGGGTGCGGTAGATGCCGAGAGCGCGACGCGCGAGCTGGAGCTGCCGCTTCCAGGGCTCGTGGTTGTCGAAGATCAGCGCGTGCACGTTCGCGAAGACGTCGCCGCCGCGCGCGATCACGTTGAGCAGCATCGCCGAGGTGATCGTCATGTGCGAGGTGAGCGTCTCGGGCTCGGCGTCGACGAGCTTGCGGAAGCTCGGCTCACCCCAGCTGACGAAGCCCTGCGGCGCGCGCTTGCCGACCCACTTGCGCCGCTTCTTCGGATCGTCGCCCATCTTGTCGAGTGCCTTGCGGTTCTCGGACTCGTGCTCCGGCGCCTGCACGACGACGGTGCCCGCGGTGTCGTAGCCCGCGCGGCCGGCCCGGCCGGCGATCTGGTGGAACTCGCGCGCGGAGAGCTGGCGGCTCTTCACGCCGTCGTACTTGGTCAGCGCGCTGAGCAGCACCGTGCGGATCGGCACGTTGATCCCGACGCCGAGCGTGTCGGTGCCGCAGATGACGCGCAGCATCCCCTGCTGCGCCAGCTGCTCGACCAGGCGGCGGTACTTCGGCAGCATGCCCGCGTGGTGCACGCCGATTCCCAGGCGCAGCAGCCGCGAGAGGGTCTTGCCGAACGCAGTGGTGAAGCGGAAGCCGCCGATCACCTCGGCGATGCGGTCGCGGTGCTCGCGGGTGGCGATGTTCGCGCTCGTCAGCGCCTGCGCCCGCTCGAGCGCGGCCGCCTGGGAGAAGTGCACGATGTAGACGGGCGCCTGGTTCGTCGAGAGCAGCTCCTCGATCGAGTCGTGGATCGGCGCGATCTCGTAGAAGAAGTGCAGCGGCACCGGCCGCTCGACCCCGGTGACGGTCGCGGTCTCGCGGCCCGTGCGCCGGCTGAGGTCCGCGGCGAGCGCCGTCACGTCGCCGAGCGTCGCCGACATCAGGACGAACTGCACGTGCGGCAGGGTCAGCAGCGGCACCTGCCAGGCCCAGCCGCGCGCCGGATCGGCGTAGAAGTGGAACTCGTCCATCACGACCTGGTCGACGTCGGTCTCGGCGCCGTGCCGGAGCGCCAGGTTGGCGAGGATCTCGGCCGTGCAGCAGATGATCGGCGCATCGGGGTTCACCGAGGAGTCGCCGGTGACCATCCCGACGTTCGCGGCGCCGAACACGTCCACCAGCGCGAAGAACTTCTCCGAGACGAGCGCCTTGATCGGCGCCGTGTAGTAGCTGCGCCGCCCGTTCGCGAGCGCGGCCGCGTGCGCACCGATCGCGACGAGCGACTTCCCGGTGCCGGTCGGCGTCGACAGGATCAGATTCGCCCCCGACGAGATCTCGATCATCGACTCGTCCTGCGCCGGATACAGCGGCAGCCCCCGTGCCTCCGCCCACTCGGTGAACGCCAGGTACACCGCGTCGTCGTCGACGCGCCCGTCGGCGTCGGGCGTCGGCATCCGTTCGAGCAGCGTCAGACTCATCCCCCCATCCTCCCGGAGTTTCCCGCAGCGGACCGCCTCGAGCCTCTCGATCGGCAGGCTGCGCCCCGCAGCCCCCTTGCCGGTCGAGTAGCCGCGGAGCGGCGTATCGAGACCCACGTCCCGCAGAGCGGTGGATCTCGATACGCCCTCTCCGAGGGCTACTCGATCAGCAAGGTTCTGCCGAGCGAGCAGCCGCGCGGCGGCGTCCTGGCTGGTCGAGCAGCCGCGGACCGGACCCCTGCTGGTCGAGCAGCCGCGCAGCGGACCCTTTGCTGGTCGAGCAGCCGCGCAGCGGACCCTTTGCTGGTCGAGTAGCCGCGCAGCGGCGTATCGACACCCCGCGTCAGGCCAGCGCGCGCTCGACGTACGGCCGCAGGTCGGCGGCGAGGCGCAGCTCGCCCGCGGCCTCCGCGTCGAGGAGGGTCTGCGCGTCGTCCGCGAGGCGCTCGACGAACCAGCGGCGCAGCGGCACGGCGCGCTCCGGCCGCGACAGCAGCTCGATCGCGTCGCCGGCCTCGATGCTCCCCCGGTGCAGCACGCGCAGGTACGCGCCGGTGCGCCCCTCGTCGGCGAAGCGCTTCACCCACTGCGGCTCGCCGAGCGCGCGCTGGAAGGTGGCGCACGGCGTCCGCGGCATCGTCACCTCGACCTCGACCTTCTCGCCGATCCGCCAGCGCTCGCCGATCACGGCGCCGGAGAGGTCGAGTCCCTCGACGCGCAGGTTCTCCCCGAACCGGCCGGGAGGCATCGCGTAGCCGAGCCGCTCCTGCCACCACTCCGCGTCCTCGCGCGCGTAGGCGTAGAGCGCCTTCGCCTCGCCGCCGTGGTGCGCCCGATCGGCCTGCACGTCGGCGTAGACGCCGAGGTCGCGGATGACGACCGGTCCCTCGACGGGGCGCTTGTCGATGGCGGTCACGCCGACGAGGCCGGGATCCGGGAGCAGGCGGTCGACGCGGCAGACGGCGAGGAGTCGAGGCATGCCGCCATGCTCTCATCGGGACGGCCGCGCCGGGAGCAGAGGCTCGCCGCGTAGGCTCGCCGGGTGCGCGCCGCCCTCCCCGCCCCCCGGTTCGATCCGCTCGTCCTCGACTCCCTCGCCGAGGGCTTCGCCGGCGATCTCGGCGCCCGCGAGCACGCCGAGGGCCTCCGCTTCGAGGGCATCGATCTCACCGGCGCCGACCTCACCGCCGCCTCCTTCAGCGAGTGCCTGCTCGACGGCGTCGTCCTCGGGCGGGCGCAGCTGCGGGCCGCGTCCCTGGTGGAATCGCGCCTGGAGCGGCTGGACGTTCCGGGCCTCAGCGCCCCGCGCAGTCGCTGGCGCTCGATCGAGCTGCGCTCCTCGCGACTCGGCTCGGCCGAGCTCTACGAGAGCACCTTCGAGCAGGTCCGCGTCTCGGACTGCAAGCTCGGCTACCTGAACCTCCGCGGCGCGACGCTGCGCGACGTGCTCTTCGAGCGCTGCACGATCGACGAGCTCGACCTGGGCGGGGCCACCGGTGCCCGGGTGGCCTTCACCGACTGCGACGTCCGCTCGCTCGAGCTGCCGGGCGCGAAGCTCCAGGACCTCGATCTCCGCGGCGCCGAGCTGCACGTGCTCGGCGGACTCGACGGCCTCCGCGGTGCGGCGCTGACCGAGTTGCAGCTGAGCCTGATGCTGCCGCTGTTCGCGGAGCACTTCGGCGTCCGCGTGCTCGGCTGACGCCTAGCGCCGCCGACCGATCCACCGGGTCAGCGCCCGGCGCCCCAGCAGGAACACGCCGAGCACGATCGTCGTCACGACGACGAAGCTCAGCTGCACCCCCTGCCCGGAGAGCACCCGCAGCACCATCCCGCCGGCGACGGTCACCACCCAGACGATCAGGCCCGACGGGATCAGCCGATCCGGGGTCCGCCAGGCGCGCGCGAGCAGCCACCCCAGCAGCAGCGCGGCGGCGAACGGCCACAGCGTCACCAGGAAGCCCGCGAGCACCGAGTCGCCGTCGTGCGTCCGGCGCCCGATCAGGACGAACACCGCGACGAGGACGAGGTCGAGCGCCAGCCCGAGCCCGGCGCGGCGGGTCACGCCGGCTCCGTGACGAAGTCGATCAGCTGCTCCACCCGGCCCAGCAGCGCCGGCTCGAGGTCCTGGAAGGTGCGCACCTGCCCGAGGATGCGCTGCCACGCGCGGGCGATGTCCGCCTGCTCGTCGTGCGGCCAGCCCAGGGCCTGGCAGATGCCCTTCTTCCACTCGATCGAGCGCGGGATCTCGGGCCAGCGCTCCAGGCCCACGCGGGCCGGCTTCACCGCCTGCCAGACGTCGACGAAGGGGTGCCCGACCACGAGGACGTGCGCGCCGTGCGGTCCGGCGGCGACCGCGTCGGCGATCCGCGACTCCTTCGAGCCGCGCACCAGGTGGTCGACGAGCACGCCGATGCGCCGGCCGGGCCCGGGCTGGAAGGCGCGGACCAGCTCGTCCAGGTTGTCGACGCCCTCGATGTACTCGACGACCACGCCCTCGATCCGCAGGTCGTGCCCCCAGACCTTCTCCACCAGCTCCGCGTCGTGCCGGCCCTCGACGTAGATGCGGCTCGGCAGCGCGACGCGCGCCTTCGCCTCGGCCACGTGGAAGGACCCGGAGGCGGAGCGCGCGCGGCCCAGGTCCGCGTCGCGCTTGAGCCCGGGCGCCTTGAGCGACACCGGCTTGCCGTCGATCAGGAAGCCGGGGCCGACGGGGAAGACGCGGACCTTGCCGAAGCGGTCCTCGAGGCTCACCATCCGCAGCTCCACGCCGAGGACGGCGCCGACGAAGCCGGAGGTGACCTCCTCGACCACGAGGTCGCGGACGGCCTCGACCACCTCGACCGCCACCGTGTTCTTCGCTCGCCAGTTCCCGGCGAGCACGTCCTGCCCGTACCTGTCGTCGTCCATCGCACCGAGGGTAGCCCGCTGCTGCGGATGATCATCACTCTCGATTGCGCGCACGTATTGCGATGCGTTTATGGATCTGGTGCACTGGACCCGGTCGCCGATCGGCGGCCGGTCCCTCCGCGCGATCCGCGGAACCAAGGAAGGCACCTCGATGAGCACCACCGACCTCCACGCCGAGCACGACGTCACCGAGCACGAGCACGGCGACGGCTGCGGCCACACCACCGTCCAGCACGACGACCACGTCGACTACGCGCACGGCACCCACCGCCACGCGCTGCACGGCGACCACTACGACGAGCACGGCGCGCACGCCGAGCACGTCGCCGCCGCCGACCAGGGCTGAACCGCGAGCGGGCCGCCTCCCCGCGGGGCGGCGGCCCGCGGCCCCGCCCGGTCAGCCCTGCCGGGTCTTGAACCTCGGGTTCAGCTTGTTGATCACGAAGACGCGGCCACGCCTGCGCACCACCTGCGACCCGGGCGCGTTCTTCATCGACTTCAGAGAATTGCGGACCTTCATCGGACTCCTGTCGTGTCGCGAGACGCCTGCCGCCTCGACCGCTGTTGAGAACGGTTATCGATAGAGTAGTCCGCCATGGAGCTCTTCGACCCGTCACCGCACGCCCTCGCCGTCCTGCTCGTCAGCGCGACCGACGCCGCCGACGCCGCGCGCGTCGCCGCCGCCCTCGCCGGCCGATCCGGTCGGCCCCCGGAGGACGTCGTCGATCCGCCGGGCGACAGCGTCCGCCTCGCCGAGGAGCTGGCCGCCGAGCTGGGCCGCGAGGCCGACGCGGGCCGCCGCGGGGTCAGCGTCGTCGCTCTCGATCCGCTGGCCGACACCCTCGAGGTCGGCCTCGTGCTGGAGCACCTCTGCACGCGCCGCGGCGGCACGGCACCCCGGGTCGCCGTGCTCGACGTCGTCGCCGTCACCTCGGTCGACGAGATCCTCGACGTGCTGGTCGGCCGCGACGGGAGCAGCCCGGCGGGGGACGCGGGCGTCGCCGAGCGGCTCGCCTCCCGGATCGAGTTCGCGAGTCTCGTCGTCCTGGCCGGCCGGCGCGGGGCCCGCGCGAGCACTCCTGCGGACGACACCGTCGCCGTCGACCTCGTGCACGCCCTGGCGCCGTCCGCCCAGGTCGTCCGCCCGCACGAGACCTGCCGCCTCTCCTACCGCCTGATCCCCGGCCGCGCGCACGCTCTGGCCGCGTCGATGGGCTGGCAGCGCGCCCTGAACGGGACCGGCCGCGGCGCCGGCCGCACGGACCCGGTGCAGGAGTTCGTCTTCCGCGACCCCCTCCCCCTCCACCCCGGGCGCCTCGCCGTCGCGGTGCGCGACGAGCTGGTGCCGGAGCGGGTCGGGCGGATCCTGCGCTCGCGCGGGCTGGTCCGGCTGGCGACGCGCGCCGACCGCGTCGGCTCCTGGTCCATCGCCGGCGACGTGCTCTCGCTCGATCCGACGGCGATCCCGAGCTGGGACGCGGACGCGCCGCTCGGGCAGGAGCTCGCCTTCTTCGGCCTCGACCTCGACGCGGACGCGCTCACCGACGTCCTGAACCGCTGCCTGCTCACCCCGAACGAGCTCCTGCTCGGCCCGCAGTTCTGGGCGGGCATCGACGACCCGTTCCCGGCCTGGGAGCAGGAGCACCACCACTGAGCACGCGCGGCGCGCAGCCGCGCACCCTCGTTCGTCGCGCAGCGGCGCCCCCTCTGCCGGTCGAGCAGCCGCGAAGCGGCTCCCCCTTGCCGGTCGAGTAGCCGCGCAGCGGCGTATCGAGACCCACGCACCCCCGCATGACGGAGGAAGTCCCCGCTCCCAGCCGGGGTCACTAGGCTGGCGGGGATACAACGTGCTCCGGGGTCGGTGAGAGTCCGAACCGGCGGTAACAGTCCGCGAGCCGCTGACCACTTCGGTGGGAGGCGGTTGACCCGGTGGAATTCCGGGACCGACGGTGAAAGTCCGGATGGGAGGCAGCACGAGCGTCGCGCGCGAGCGCGGCGTCGAACGACGGTGCCCGCGCACCGCCGCTCGCACCCCGGAGTTCGGTGACGAACGGAAGAACCGGGAATGACGATCGATCACGAGCAGGCGATGCGCCGAGCGCTCGCCCTCGCGCAGCGGGGCCCCGCACGCGGGGTGAACCCGCGCGTCGGCTGCGTCCTCCTCGCGCCCGACGGCTCCGTGCTCGCCGAGGGCTGGCACCACGGCGCCGGCACCGCGCACGCCGAGGTCGACGCCCTGGCCCAGCTCGCCCCCGGCGCCGCCACCGGAGCGACCGCGGTCGTCTCGCTCGAGCCGTGCAACCACGTCGGCCGCACCGGTCCCTGCAGCCGCGCGCTGATCGACGCCGGCGTCACCCGCGTCGTCTACGCCGTCGGCGATCCCGGAGTGAGGTCCGCCGGCGGGGCCGACACCCTCCGCGCCGCCGGCGTGGACGTCGTCGAGGGCGTCCTCGCCGAGCAGGCGGAGGAGTTCCTGCACGTCTGGCTCACCGCGACCCGTCGCCGCCGCCCCTGGGTGAGCCTGAAGTGGGCCTCCACGCTCGACGGCCGCACGGCCGCGGCGGACGGCAGCAGCCGCTGGATCACCGGTGCCGCCGCCCGGCAGCGCGTGCACGAGCAGCGCACCGCGGCCGACGCGATCCTCGTCGGCACCGGCACCGTGCTCGCCGACGACCCGAGTCTCACCGCCCGCGGCGACAGCGGCGAGCTGCTCGCCGAGCAGCCGCTCCCGGTCGTCGTCGGCACCCGCGCCGTCCCGGCCGGCGCCCGCGTGCTCGGCCACCCCCGCCGCGCGGTCCTCGAGCGCACGCACGACCTCGCCGCCGTCCTCGACCGCCTCTACGACGCCGAGGTGCGCCACGTCTACGTCGAGGGCGGGCCGACCCTCGCGTCCGCCCTGGTCGCCGCGGGGCTCGTCGACGAGTTCCTCGTCTACCTCGCCCCGGCGCTGCTCGGCGGCCCGCGCCTCGCGCTCGGCGACCTCGGCGTCGAGAGCATCGCCGGCGCCCACCGCCTCGACCTCCGCTCCGTGGAGATCCTCGGCGACGACCTGCTCGTCACCGCCCGGCCGGGCTCCCCCGCCGGGCGACCGCCCGCACCGCAGAAGGAGAGCTGATGTTCACCGGAATCATCGAGGAGATCGGCGTCGTCACGGCGGTCTCGGCCGGAGCCGACGCGATCCGCCTGACCGTGCGCGGCCCGCTCGCCGTCGAGGGCGCCCGGCACGGCGACTCCATCGCGGTCTCGGGCGTCTGCCTGACCGTCGTCGAGCAGTCGGCCGACGGCTTCACCGCCGACGTGATGGCGCAGACCCTGCGGATGTCGACGCTCGACGGCGTCGCGGTCGGCGACCCCGTCAACCTCGAGCGCGCGGCGCTGGTCGGCGACCGGCTCGGCGGGCACATCGTGCAGGGGCACATCGACGGCACCGCGACCCTGCTGGCCGTCACACCGGGCGACGCCTGGCGCGTGCTGCGGTTCTCCCTCCCCGCGGAGGCGGCCCCGCTCGTCACCGACAAGGGCTCGATCGCGGTCGACGGCGTCTCGCTGACCGTCTCGGCGATCAGCCCGGCCGCCGAGCCGGAGCAGTGGTTCGAGGTCTCGCTGATCCCGGAGACCCTGGCCGCCACCACCCTGGGCGCCCGCGCGATCGGCGACCGGGTCAACATCGAGACAGACATCCTCGCGCGCCACGTCGAGCGGATGCTCGCGCTGCGCGCCGTCACCCTTCCCGGAGGTGGGGCATGAGCCTCTCCAGCATCCCCGAGGCCGTCGCGGCCCTCCGCGCCGGCCGGCCCATCATCGTCGCGGACGACGAGGGCCGCGAGAACGAGGGCGACGTCATCGTCTCGGCCCAGCTCGCGAGCCAGGAGACGATCGCCTGGATGGTGCGCCACTCCTCCGGCTTCATCTGCGCCCCGATGACCAACGCGATCGCCGACCGGCTCGAGCTGCCGCTGATGGTCGTCGACAACGAGGATCCGCGCGGCACCGCGTACACGATCTCGGTCGACGCCGCCGATCGCCTCTCCACCGGCATCAGCGCCTCCGACCGCGCGCACACCCTCCGCGTGCTCGCCGATCCGGAGGCGACTCCCGCGCGCCTGCACCGCCCGGGCCACATCCTGCCCCTGCGCGCCGTCGAGGGCGGCGTGCGCGAGCGCGACGGCCACACGGAGGCCGCGGTCGACCTGATGCGGCTGGCCGGCCTCGAGCCCGTCGGCGCCATCTCGGAGATCGTGGCCGAGGACGGCGAGATGATGCGCCTCCCCGGGCTGATCGCCCTCGGCGAGCGCGAGGGCGTGCCGGTCACGACCGTCGCCGCGCTGATCGCCTACCTGGAGGAGCACCACCCCGACGCCGAGGCGCCGCTCGTGGAGCCCGCCCGCGAGACCCCGCGGGTGAGCTTCGAGGTCGAGACGACCGTGCCGACCACGCACGGCCCGTTCCGGCTGCGCGCCTACCGCGACCGCCAGACCGGCGCCGACCACGTGGCGATCGTGGCCGGCGAGCTCGGCGACGGCCGCGGCACACTCGTGCGCGTGCACTCCGAGTGCCTGACCGGCGAGGCGTTCGGCTCGCTGAAGTGCGAGTGCGGGCCGCAGCTCGACGCCGCGCTCGACACCATCCAGCGCGACGGCGGCGTCGTGGTCTACCTCCGCGGCCACGAGGGTCGCGGCATCGGCCTGATCAACAAGCTCCGCGCCTACCGGCTGCAGGAGGACGGGCTCGACACCCTCGACGCCAACCTCGCCCTCGGCCTGCCCGCGGACGCGCGCGACTACGGCGCGGCCGTCGGCATCCTGGACGATCTCGGCGTCAGCGACGTCCGCCTGCTCACCAACAACCCCGAGAAGGTCCGCCAGCTCACCGACCGCGGCATCACCGTCTCGGAGCGCGTGCCGCTCGTCGCCGGGGTCGGCGCCTTCAACGAGGGCTACCTCGCGACCAAGCGCGACCGGATGGGCCACTTCACCGATCTCGACACCCTCGTCGAGCTCGACCACCTCGACGCCGGGACCGCCGGCGCCACACCGAAGGAGTAAGCAATGGCCGGTAGCGGCGCACCCACCACCTCCGCCCTCGACGGGAGCGGCCTGCGCGTCGTCGTCGTCGCGGGGACCTGGCACCAGCAGATCACCGACGGGCTGATCGCCGGCGCGAGCAGCGCGCTCGACGAGTCGGGTGCCTCCTGGTCGCTCGTGCGCGTGCCCGGCTCGTTCGAGCTGCCGGTCGCCGCGAAGGCCGCGCTGGAGGCGGGCGCCGACGCGGTGGTCGCCCTCGGCGTGATCATCCGCGGCGGCACCCCGCACTTCGAGTACGTCTCGGACGCGGCGACCTCCGGCCTCACGAACGTCTCGATCCAGACCGGCAAGCCGGTCGGCTTCGGCGTGCTGACCCTCGACACCGAGCAGCAGGGCATCGACCGCGCCGGCCTGCCCGGCTCGAAGGAGGACAAGGGCCGCGAGGCGGCCGAGGCGGCGATCGCGACCGCGCTCGTCCTCCGCGAGCTGCGCGGCTAGAAAGCACCGCACGCAGTCCTGCGCGCCGGCGCCCCCTCGTCGGAGGGGCGCCGGCGCGCTTTGCTGTGAGAGCACGGAGTAAAGTGGACGGGTCGTCACAAGCGGCCCTATCCTCCCTCCCCCTCGGCCCCCGCGGCCCGCAGCGCCCGATCGACGCCGCCCCCGCCGGCACCGGGAGACCCCTCCATCGGAGCAGCCCTCTTCCATGTCTTCTTCCCGCACCGCAGCCGACGCTCCCTCCGCCGCCCCGGCGAACTCCCGGGGCCGGGTCATCCTGGCGAGCCTCATCGGCACCTCGATCGAGTTCTACGACTTCTACGCCTACGCGACCGCGGCCGTCCTGGTCTTCCCCTCGCTCTTCTTCGTCAACGAGGACCCGGCGGTCGCCCTCCTCGCGTCCTTCGCGGTCTTCGGCGTCGCCTTCATCGCGCGCCCGATCGGGTCGATCATCTTCGGCCACTTCGGTGACCGCGTCGGCCGCAAGGGCACCCTCGTCGCGTCCCTCCTCACGATGGGCATCGCGACCTTCCTGATCGGCTGCCTGCCGACCGCGCTCACGCCCGGCTGGGAGTTCCTCGCCCCGTTCCTGCTCGTCGTGATGCGCTTCTGCCAGGGCCTCGGCCTCGGCGGCGAGTGGTCGGGAGCCGCGCTCCTCGCGACCGAGAACGCCCCCGCGAACAAGCGCGCGATCTACGGCACGTTCCCCCAGCTCGGCGCCCCGATCGGCTTCATCGTCGCGAACGTGCTCTTCCTGGTGCTCGCGAGCACGATGAGCGACGAGACCTTCGCCGCCTGGGGCTGGCGCGTGCCGTTCCTCGCGAGCGCCGTGCTGGTGATCGTCGGCCTCTACGTGCGCCTCAAGCTCGTCGAGACCCCCGCGTTCCAGAAGGTCGTCGACAACGGCGAGGTGGCCAAGCTGCCGCTCGCCCGCGTCTTCAAGACCAGCTGGCGCCCGCTGATCCTCGGCACGTTCATCATGCTGGCGACCTACGTGCTCTTCTACCTGATGACCACGTACACCCTGACCTACGGCACCACGCCGACGGACGCGCCGACCCCGGGTCTCGGCTACACCCGCAACGACTTCCTGATCATGCTGATCGTCGGCGTCGTGTTCTTCGGTGTCTTCACGCTCGTCTCCGGCCCGCTGGCCGAGCGGTTCGGCCGCCGCAAGACGCTCCTCGCGGTCACCAGCGCGATCATCGTCTTCGGGCTCCTGTTCGTCCCGCTCTTCGGCGGCGGCTTCGTCGGCGTGATGGCCGTGCTGATCCTCGGCTTCACGCTGATGGGCCTGACCTTCGGGCCGATGGGCGCCGTGCTGCCCGAGCTGTTCCCGACCAACGTCCGCTACACCGGCTCGGCGATGGCCTACAACCTGGCGTCGATCCTCGGAGCGGCCGTCGCGCCGATCATCGCCGTGG
This sequence comes from Rathayibacter sp. VKM Ac-2760, assembly GCF_009834185.1. Taxonomy (GTDB): domain Bacteria; phylum Actinomycetota; class Actinomycetes; order Actinomycetales; family Microbacteriaceae; genus Rathayibacter. The sequence goes on along the minus strand of NZ_CP047173.1, from coordinate 1,187,796 downwards.
CGCTCTGGCAGTCGGCGGGCGGCAGCCCCGTGCTCGTCGGCCTCTACCTCAGCGGCGCCGGCGTGCTGACGCTCATCGCGCTGCTGATCTCGAAGGAGACGCAGCACACGGCGTACCACGACAACGTGTCGTAGGACGCTGCTGCTCCACCCCTGTCCGGCCCGTCGGTTCCCCCGGCGGGCCGGACCTGTCTCCGTGGTGAGCGACAGGATGCGGCGGCGGCCGTCCCTGCCGGTCGAGCAGCCCCGCAGGGGCGTATCGAGACAGCATGGTCTCCCGTCCCGACCGGCGGCCGGTTCGCAGCCACGAAGGGGCAAGATGGACGGCGGTCCACCAGAAGAGAAGCAGGCCATGAGCGAGGACGAACGAGCGATGAGCAGCACCACGGAGAGCACGCGCGGCGGTCGGCGGCCCCGCCGCGCCAAGGACGACGGACCCCGCGCCTCCTTCTCGCAGCTCGTCCCCTATCTGCTCGAGCACCGCGGCATCCTCTCGGTCGTGGTCGTGCTCAGCCTGTTCGGCGCCGCCGCCAGCCTCGCCCAGCCGCTCGTCGTGGGCCAGGTGATCACCCGCGTGCAGGACGGGCTCGATCTCGGCCCGCTGGTCTGGGCGCTCCTCGTCCTCGTCGTCGCCTCCGGCCTCATCTCCGGCTTCGCGCACTACCTGCTGCAGCGCACCGGCGAGGGCATCGTCCTCTCCAGCCGCCGCCGCCTCGTCGCGCGGCTGCTCCGCCTGCCGATCCGCGAGTTCGACGCCCGCCGCACCGGCGACCTGGTCTCGCGTGTCGGCTCCGACTCCACGCTGCTGCGCGCCGTCCTCACCCAGGGCCTGGTCGACTCGATCGCCGGCTCGCTGCTCTTCGTCGGCGCGATCATCGCGATGGCGGTCATCGACTGGGTGCTGCTGCTGATCATCGTGGTCGTCGTGGCCGTGGCCCTCGGCGCGGCGCTCACCCTCGGGCGCGGCATCCGCGTCGCCAGCCGCAAGGCGCAGGAGAAGGTCGGCGACCTCGCCGCCGCCGTGGAGCGCGCGATCAGCGCCGTCCGCACCATCCGCGCCGCGGGCGCGACCGATCGCGAGATCGCCGTCGTCGACACGCACGCGACCGAGGCCTACCGGCTCGGCATTCGCGTCGCGCACATCTCGGCGCTCGTCGTCCCGGTCGCGGGAATCGCGATGCAGGTCGCCTTCCTCGCCGTCCTCGGCGTCGGCGGCTACCGCGTCGCCTCCGGGGCGATCGACATCGCGCAGCTGGTGTCGTTCATCCTCTTCCTCTTCATGATGGTGATGCCGCTGGGCAACTTCATCGGAGCGATCACCTCGGTCAACGCGGCGCTCGGCGCGCTCGGCCGCATCCAGGAGATCATCGACCTGCCGATCGAGGGCGACGGCGAGCGCGACGGCGGCGGCCTCGCCCCGGGAGTCGCCGACTCGGCCCTCGCGTTCGACGGCGTCGTCTTCTCCTACGACGAGAAGGCGCTCGACGTCGACGCGGAGGCGCGCGACCGCACGGTGCTGCGCGGCGTCTCGTTCACGGTCCCGCGCGGCAAGCGCACCGCCCTGGTCGGCCCGTCGGGCGCCGGCAAGAGCACGATCCTCGCGCTGATCGAGCGCTTCTACGACCCCGAGGCCGGCGTCGTCCGCCTCGGTGGCGTCGACATCACCGCGATCGACCGCGACGCCCTCCGCGCCCAGATCGGCTACGTCGAGCAGGACGCGCCGGTGCTGGCCGGCACCCTCCGGGAGAACCTGGTGCTCGGCCGGCCCGACGCCGACGATGCCGACTGCCTCCGCGTGCTCGAGGCCGTGAACCTCACCGATGTGCTCGAGCGCGATCCGCTCGGCCTGAACGCCCCCGTCGGCGAGAGCGGCGTCATGCTCTCGGGCGGCGAGCGCCAGCGTCTCGCCATCGGCCGGGCGCTCCTCGCCGCCCCGCCGATCCTGCTGCTCGACGAGTCCACCTCGAGCCTGGACGGCCTGAACGAGCAGCGCCTCCGGCTCGCGATCGACGCCGTGGCCGAGAACAGGACGCTCCTGGTGATCGCGCATCGCCTCTCGACCGTGGTCGACTCCGACCAGATCGTGGTGCTGCAGAAGGGCGAGGTCGTCGGCATCGGCACGCACTCCGAGCTCGTCGAGTCGACGCCGCTCTACCGCGATCTGGCGAAGCACCAGCTGCTGGTGTGACGCAGGAGGCGGGGTCGCCCGGCCCGCCCGTGCCGCGGGGCCCTGCCCGGATCAGCGCGGCGGCAGGCGCAGGGCGCCGTCGAGGCGGATCACGTCGCCGTTGAGCATCGGGTTCTCGACCACGTGGCGCACGAGCGCGGCGAACTCCTCCGGCCGGCCGAGCCGCGCCGGGTGCGGCGTCGCCGAGCCCAGCGCGGTGCGGGCCGCCTCCGGGAGCCCCGCGAGCAGCGGGGTGTCGAAGGTTCCGGGCGCGATCGAGACGACGCGGATCAGCGCGCTCGCCAGCTCGCGGGCGAGCGGCAGGGTCAGCGCCGCCACCGCCCCCTTCGACGCCGCGTAGGCCGCCTGGCCGATCTGGCCCTCGAAGGCGGCGATCGACGAGGTCGTGATCAGGACGCCGCGCTCGCCGTCGACGGGCTCGCGCTCCGCGATCGCGGCCGCCGCGAGCCGGAGGACGCTGAGCGTGCCGACCGCGTTCACCCGCAGCACCCGCTCGAAGGCGTCGAGCGCGAGCGGCCCGTCGCGGCCGAGCAGGCGGCCCGGCGTGGCGACGCCGGCGCAGGTCACCGCGATCCGCAGATCGCCCGCGGCGGCCACGGCGCGCTGGACCGCGTCGGCATCGAGCACGTCGCCGGAGATGCGCAGCACCGACGCCGGCAGGTCCGCGCCCTCGAGGGCGGCCGGCAGATCGAGGACGACCACGCGTGCTCCCGCGTCGGCGAGAGCGCGCGCCGTCGCGGCGCCCAGCCCGGAGGCGCCGCCGGAGACCAGCGCGGAGCAGCCGTCGACGCGCATCAGGGGGCGGCGGTCGGGTCCGCCGTGCCGGAGGCGGGAGCGTCGGTCGAGTCGGGAGCGTCGCTCGAGTCCGGGGCGTCGCTCGCGTCCGGGGCGCCGCTCGGCACGGGCGCCGCCGTGGACAGCGCCTCGGCGGAGCAGTCGACCAGCGTCCGGTCGTACTCGGCGATCTCCTTCTGCACCCGCGTCCACTCCGACTGGTCGGTCGCGACGCTCGGCGAGACCGGCCGCTCGTTCAGGCCGTAGCGCGCGAGGCAGCGGGTGATGCGCTGCGAGACCGCGTCGCCGGCCTCCGACAGCCCGGTCGAGCCGCCCGTCGAGTGGTCCGTGGTCCCGATCGTCTGCGACGGCGAGACGACCGCGTCGGGGACCTCGGTCGGAACGGCGGAGCAGCCCGCGCTCAGCGCGAGGAGCAGCACGACCGGCGCGAGCAGCGGACGGACGGCGTGGGACCGGGAACGCTCGGGCATGGACGACCTCGGGAGGGAGCGACGGCGGAGAGAGACGGGTGGCGAGTGACGGGGCCGAGAGACGGGTGCGGTCGGCTGTGCGGCAGCGGAGGACCGGTGCCGGTCGGGTTCGTGGCGAGCGTAGCGCAGCCGTCGGCTCCGGAGCGGCGTTCGGCGCCGGATGAGCGGCCCCGTGGCCCGGACGGGGGCGGTCGGTGCGCCGCGTGATCAGGGCGCCGCGAGCGCCCACATCGCCACCGCGCTGGCGGCCGCGACGTTGAGGGAGTCGATGCCGTGCCGCATCGGGATCTGCACCGCGACGTCCGCGGCGGCGAGCGCCTCGTCGGTGAGCCCCTCCCCCTCCGTGCCGAGGACGAGGGCGACCCGCTCGGGGGCGGCCGCCGCGAAGTCGCGCAGCGGCACCGCCTCCGCCGTGAGCGCCATCGCGGCGATCGTGAAGCCGGCGCCGTGCAGGAGCGCCCGCGTCGAGGTCCAGTCGCCCACCCGGGTCCACGGCACCTGCAGCACCGTGCCCATGCTCACCCGGATCGCCCGGCGGTAGAACGGGTCGGAGCAGCGCTGCGTCACGAGCACGGCGTCCGCGCCGATCGCGCCCACCGAGCGGAAGATCGCGCCGACGTTGGTCGGGTCGACGACGTTCTCGAGCACGACTACGCGCCGGGCGCCGGCGAGCAGCTGCACGGGGTCGGCCGGCGCCGGCCGGTCGAGGGCGGCGATCAGCCCGCGGTGCAGCGTGTAGCCGGTGAGCTCGGCCAGCAGCTCGGCCGGCCCGGTGAAGACCGGCACATCGGCGTCGCCGACCAGGCGCACCGCCTCCTCGACCGCACCGCCGAGGGCGAGCACCGAGCGCGGCCGGTGCCCGGCACCGAGGGCGCGCTCCAGCACGAGCGCCGACTCTGCGATGTAGAGGCCGAGCGGCCCGCGCGCGTTCTTCAGCGCGACGTCCGTGGCGTGCGCGTAGTCGCGCAGCCGCGGATCCTCCAGCGACGAGACCTCGATCAGCTCCATCGGATCAGGCGAACGGGTCGGGCGTCAGCGTGTACTTCGTGCTGAGGTACTCGTGGATGCCCTCGAGCCCGCCCTCGCGGCCGAGCCCCGACTGCTTGACCCCGCCGAAGGGCGCCGCCGCGTTCGAGACGACGCCGACGTTCAGCCCCATCATCCCGGTGGCGAGACGCTCGATCATCCGCTGGCCGCGGGCGAGGTCGCGGGTGAAGACGTAGGAGACCAGCCCGAACTCGGTGTCGTTGGCGAGGCGCACGGCCTCGTCCTCGTCCCGGAACGGCACGATCGCGAGGACAGGGCCGAAGATCTCGGTGCGCAGGATCTCGCTGCCGGCCGCGACCCCGGCGAGCACGGTCGGCTCGTAGAAGTGGCCGTCGCCGTCGATCCCGTGCCCGCCGATGCGGACCTCGGCGCCGCGCCCGACCGCGTCCTCGACGAGCGAGCGCGCCTTCTCCACCGCGCGGTCGTCGATCAGCGGGCCGATGTCGACACCCGACTCGGTGCCGCGCCCGACGCGCAGTGCGCCGACCCGCTCGGTCACCCGGGCGGCGAACTCCTCGGCGATCGACTCGTGCACGAAGAAGCGGTTCGCGGCCGTGCAGGCCTGGCCGATGTTGCGGAACTTCGCGAGCATCGCGCCGTCGACGGCCCGGTCGAGGTCCGCGTCCTCGAAGACGATGAACGGCGCGTTGCCGCCGAGCTCCATCGAGGTGCGCAGCACGCCCTGGGCGGCCTGCCTCAGCAGCGTCTGCCCGACCGGCGTGGAGCCGGTGAAGGAGACCTTGCGCAGCCGCGGATCGGCGAGGATCGGCTCCGAGAGAGCGGCGGCCTCGGAGGTCGTGACGACGTTCACGACGCCGTCAGGGACGCCCGCCTCGGCGAGCAGCGCGGCGAACGCCAGGGTGGTCAGCGGCGTCAGCTCGGCGGGCTTCACGACGACCGTGCAGCCGGCGGCCAGGGCCGGTGCGATCTTCCGCGTCGCCATCGCGAGCGGGAAGTTCCACGGGGTGATCAGGTAGCAGGGGCCGACCGGGTGCTGCGACACGATCATCCGCCCGGTGCCCTCGGGGTTCACGCCGTAGCGCCCCGAGATGCGCACCGCCTCCTCGCTGAACCAGCGGAGGAACTCGCCGCCGTAGGCGACCTCGCCCAGTGCCTCGGCGAACGGCTTGCCCATCTCGAGGGTCATCAGCAGGGCGAAGTCGTTCTTCCGCTCCTGCAGCAGGTCGAAGGCGCGGCGGAGGATCTCCGCGCGCGTGCGCGGCGCCGTCGCGGCCCACGACTCCCCCGCGGCGACCGCGGCGTCGAGCGCCCGGACGCCGTCCTCGGGCGTCGCGTCGGCGATGGTGCGGATCACGGTGCCGGTCGCCGGGTCCTCGACGTCGATCGTGCCACCGGCCGAGCCGTCGACCCAGGCGCCGCCGATGAACAGCTGCGACGGGACGCGGGCGAGCAGGGCCGCTTCAGTGGCGCTTCGAACGACGGAATCACTCACGAGAACACTCTTCCTGTGCGGATCGAGTCGCGCGGACCCCGCACGACGATGCTTCTCAGTCTACGACCGGCCCCGGGCGCCCCTCAGGAGCCGGAGGGCTCCGTGGATGAAGCAGTCCCTGTGGAGGAGGCCTCGACGCGCACCCCTGCCTCGGCGAGCTCGCGCAGCGCGGCGGCGCTCGGCTCGGCCGCGACTCCGGCGACCAGGTCCGAGAGCACGCGCACCTCGAGTCCTGCCGCTCGCGCGTCGAGTGCCGACGCCCGCACGCAGTAGTCGGTGGCGAGTCCGACGACGTCGAGCTCGGTCACCCCGAGGCGCTCGAGCAGCTGCGGGACCCGCTCGCCGTCGACCGTCGCACCCTCGAAGGCCGAGTACGAGGGCCGGCCCTGCCCCTTCCGGATGTGCACGTCGACCGCGTCGACCGCGAGCGCCGGGTGGTACTCCGCGCCGAGCGAGCCCGCGACGCAGTGCACCGGCCAGGTGTCGACGAAGTCGGGCACGGCGGCGAAGTGCCCGCCGTTGTCCGAATCGCCGTCGTGCCAGTCGCGCGAGGCGAGCACGGTCGCGTAGTCCCCGGCGTGCGCGGCGAGGTGGGCCGAGATCGCCTCGGCGACGCGGGTGCCGCCCGCGACCGCGAGAGCGCCCTCCTCGGTGAAGTCGTTCTGCACGTCGACGATCAGGAGTGCCGTGGTCATGAGGGGTCCTCTCGGGTCGGGGCGGATGATCGGGGTGCTCAGGAGTCGGAGAGCGCGCCGCCGCACCGGTAGAACCCGGTCACGAGCGTGTCGATCGCGGTCTTGGCCGAGTCGGACACGTCGCCGAGCGCGTAGACGGCGAAGGTGAGCGCGGTGCCGTCCTGCGCGTCGACGACGCCCGCGAGCGTGTAGCCGGTGTCGATCCAGCCGGTCTTGGCGCGGACGGCGCCGTCGGCGACCGCGTTGTCACCGGCGAAGCGGTCGGCGTAGGCGAGCGAGCCGGTGCGCCCCGAGACGGGCAGCCCGTCCAGCAGGACGCCGAGCTGCCCCTCCCGCGCCTGGATCTTCCGCAGCAGGCTCGTGAAATAGGCCGGCGCCACCGCGTTGTCGTCGCTGAGGCCGGAGCCGTCGACGATCACGATGCCCGCGGTGTCCACTCCGTAGCCCGCGAGGCCCTGCAGCACGCCGGCCTGCTCCGCGCCGAAGTCACTGCCGGATCCGGTGCGGATCGCGACCAGGCGCGCGAGCATCTCAGCGATCGCGTTGTCCGAGACGAGGAGCATCTGCTGCACGAGGGTGCTCACCGGCGCCGATTCGACGGTGCCGAGCACGGTCGCGCCGGCCGGGGCGGTGCCGAGCGACACGGTCGGCGAGCCTGCCAGCTCGCCGGCGAAGGCGTCGCCCGCTCGACCGACCGGATCCTCGCCGCGCCGCGAGGTGGTGGCGGTCGGGTCCGCGCGGTCGCCGTCGACCTGGAGCGCCGTGATCTCGGGCATGTAGCCGTCGGTCTGCTCCTTGCGGTTCCAGCTCGGCTGCCAGGTCTCGCCGGAGTAGAGCGAGGTGTCGAGCACGACCGACGAGATCGCGGTGCCCGCGGTCGCCGGGTCGGCGTCCCGGGCGCGCTCGACCTGCGCGGCGAGGTCGTCCAGGTGCGCGGCGCCGGCGTAGACCGACTCCTGCCCGCTGGGCAGCCTGCTCAGCGTCAGGTCGCCGCCGCCGACGAGGACCACGCTGCCGGGCTCGGCGCCGGCGACGACGGTGGTGGCGATGCGGGTGTCCGGTCCGAGGACGGAGAGCGCGGCGGCGGCGGTGAGGATCTTGAGGGCGGAGGCGGTGCGCGAGGCGGTCGAGCCGCCGCGGTCGAAGAGGACCTCGCCGGTCGCCGCGTCGACCACCCGCGCCTGCATCGAGCCGAGCCGCGGGTCGGCGGCGAGACCGGCGACGGAGCAGGTGCGCAGCGCCGCCGCGGTCTCGGCGCCGGCGGGGCGCGCGGTCGGAGTCGGGGTGGGCGTCGCGGTCGCCGCCTCCGTGGCGACGGGCAGGGGCGTCGCGGTCGGCGTCGCGGTGCGGCCGATCGCGGCTCCGGCGCCGAAGGCTCCGAAGCCCAGCAGCACAGCGACGGCGGCCGCGGCGAGCAGGAGGGCGCGCGGCCGGCGGCGGGGCGGGGTGTCGGTCATCCGGACCAGGGTAACGAACGGGGATCGGCGCGGCCTGGGCAGGACAGCCGGGGCGTCGTGGCCGCGCTCGCGGCTGCACCGGTGTACGAAGGGTGAGCCGCCTGTCGGAATCGAACCGACGACCTTCTCATTACGAGTGAGACGCTCTACCGACTGAGCTAAGGCGGCGTGCTCGCGAGGCGCTGGCCCCGGACACGATTACACAGCATAGCCTGCTCGCGGGCCGGGGCGTGAATCGAGCGCACGGGCCGGCGGCTACTCCCGCAGCGCGCCGCGCAGCTCGTCGAACGAGTGCGCGATCAGCCCCGGCAGGGCGTCGCGTCCGTCGTGATCGACCCACGCCGCCCAGGCGTGCCGCATCGCGGCGAACCCGACCAGGGTGAGCATCCGCGCCCGGCTGCGCACCGCCTCCGTGTCGTCCTCGCCGCGGGCGAGGCGCTCCGCGACCAGGCCCTCGATCGCGAGCTCGAACTCGCGCATGCCCGCGATCTTGAGGCCGACCAGGTGCGGATGCTCGCGGAAGAGACCACGGCGCAGGAGGTGCAGCTCGCGGTCCTCCTCGCCGGGCACCTCGGCCGCCGCGACGAACACCTCCTGCAGATCGGCGACGATCGGACCCCGGCCGGCCAGGAACGCGGCGGCCGTCTCGTCGGAGATCACCGGGAGGCCGCCGACCAGGGCGTCCTCCTTCGAGGCGAAGTAGTTGAAGAAGGTGCGGGTCGAGACGTCGGCCGTGCGCGAGACGTCCTCGATGGTCACCCGGTCGGGACCGCGCTCGCTCGCGAGCCGCAGCACGGCGGTCTCGATCGCGCGCCGGGTCGCGAGGCGCTTGCGCTCGCGCAGTCCGGGCTGCTCCTGCGCGGCGCGGCGCTCCTGCTCGGTCAGCACTGCGGGTCCTCCTCGGGGACGACGCCCTCGAGCAGATACGCGTCGACCGCGTCGTTCACGCACGAGTTCGACTTGTTGTAGGCCGTGTGCCCTTCGCCGTCGTAGGTGACGAGGTGGCCCTCGGCCAGCTCGCCGGCCAGCGCCTGCGCCCAGAGGTAGGGGGTGGCCGGGTCGTTGGTGGTGCCGACCACGAGGATCGGCGCGGAGCCCTCCGCCGCGATCGGCTCGCGCGAGCCCTCGAACGCGGCCGGCCACTCGCCGCAGAGGATGTCGCCGTAGGCCAGGTAGCGCCCGAGCGTCGGCGCCGCCGCCTCGAGCTCCGCCGCGTCCGCGCGCATCGACGCGGTCTCGGCGTCGTAGGCGTAGTCGACGCAGTTGATCGCGAGGAACGCCTCGGTGGCGTTGTCGGAGTAGCCGCCGTCGGCGGTGCGGCCGTTGTAGGCGTCCGCGTACTGGAAGGCGATCTCGGCGCCGCCCCGCCGCACGTCCGAGAGCATCTCGCTCAGCCCGGGCCAGGACGACGCCGAGTAGAGCGGGTAGACGATCGCGGTCAGCAGCGTGCTCGAGCCGAGCTGCCGGCCGTCCTGGGCGCGGATCGGCGAGGCGTCGACCCGCTCGAGCAGCGCGGCGACCTGGGCCATGCCCTCGTCGACGGTGCCGGTGAACGGGCAGCCCTCGGAGCCGAGGCAGTCGGCGAGGTAGGCGCGCAGCGCGGACTCGAAGCCCTTCGCCTGCTCGCGGACGACGTCGAGCGAGGTCGCGGCCGGGTCGAGCGCGCCGTCGAGCACGAGCCGGCCGACGCGCTCCGGGAAGAGGCCGGCGTAGGTGGCGCCGAGGAAGGTGCCGTAGGAGTAGCCGAGGTAGTGCAGGGTCTCGTCGCCGAGCGCGGCGCGCAGCACGTCGAGATCGCGGGCGGCGCTGGTCGTGCCGACCTCCGGCAGCAGCGCCCCGCTGCGCTCCTCGCAGGCGGCCGCGAAGGCGGCGGAGGCGGTGCGCTGCGCGTCGATCCACTCGTCGCTGCCGCGCTCGCCCGGCACGAGGTCGTAGAGGTAGGAGTCGAGACCGGCGTCGTCGAGACAGGAGACCGCGGTCGAGGCGCCGACGCCGCGCGGGTCGAAGCCGACCACGTCGTAGCGGGCGGCGAGCTCGGCGTCGACCGCGTAGTCGACGCTGTCGCGGACGAAGTCGACGCCGGAGGCTCCGGGCCCGCCCGGGTTCACCAGGAGGGAGCCGATCGCGTCGCCGCCCGTCGCGGGGTGGCGGACCAGGGCGACCGACGCGGTCTCCCCCGCCGGGTCGTCCCAGTCGAGCGGCACGGTCGCGTCGGTGCACTGGGCGCCGTCGCCGCAGTCGTCCCAGACCAGCGTCTGCCCGTAGTACCGCCCGAGGTCGGCGGCGACCTCCTGCGGGGCGGGGGTGGACGTGCGCTCGACACTCGGTCCGGGCGCGAAGCAGCCGGCGAGCAGCGCGGTCGCGGCGGCGACCGCGGCGATCGCGGACCAGCGCCGTGCGCGGCTCACGCGGCTCATGCGGCCACCGGGCGACGCGCGGCGACCACGAGCATCGCCTCGAGCGCGAGCACCGGCGAGACGTTGGCGTCGATGCGCTGGCGCGCGGTCGACACCGCGTCGAGCACGGCGAGCGTGCGCTCGGGGCCGGTGGAGTCGGCGAGTGCGGTCATCTCGGCGCGCACCTCCTCGTTGATCACGCCGCCGGGGGCGCCGAGCTGGAGGCGCACCACATCGCGGTAGAGGGACAGCAGGTCGACCAGGATACGGTCGAGGCCGTCGCGGAGACTGCGGGTGGCGCGCCGCTTCTGGTCCTCCTCGAGCGACCGCAGCTGCGAGCGGAGCTGGGCGGGGATCGTGCCTCCCGGCTCGACGCCGAGCGAGCGCAGCGCCTGCTGCCGCTCGACGTCGTCGCGCTCGAGTGTGTAGGCCTTCGCGTCCTCGGTGGCGACCTCGATCATCCGCGCGGCGCCGAGCACCGCGTCCGACACCCCGCGCAGGCCCAGGGCGATGCGGAGGGTCTCCTCCCGCCGCTCGCGCGCATTCGCGTCGGTGGCCAGCCGGTGCGCCATGCCGATGTGGCTCTGCGCCTGCCGTGCGGCGCGCTCAGCCGTGTCCGCATCGACGCCGTCGCGGCGCTCGAGCAGACCCGCGACGTCCTCGACGCTCGGCACCCGGAGGCGCACCGAGCGCACCCGCGAGCGGATGGTGGGCAGCAGGTCGGCCTCGCTCGGCGCGCAGAGGATCCAGACGGTGCGCTCCGGCGGCTCCTCGAGCGCTTTGAGCAGCACGTTCGAGGTCCGCTCGCTCATCCGGTCGGCGTCCTCGATCACCATCACGCGGTAGCGCGAGACCGACGGCGAGTACTGCGACGACGAGACGAGGCGGCGCACCTCCTCGATCGAGATGATGACGCGCTCGGTGGCGAGGACGGCGAGGTCGGGGTGCGAGCGGGCGGCGACCTGCGCGCAGTCGGGGCACTCGCCGCAGCCGCCGCGGCGGCAGAGCAGGGCGGAGGCGAACGCGTAGGCGAGGTTGGAGCGGCCGGACCCGGGAGGACCGGTGATCAGCCAGGAGTGGGTCATCGAGGACGACTCGCGGCCGCTCTCGTCGCGGGGGGTCGAGGCGTCGCGCAGGGCGCCGATGGCGTGCTCCTGGCCGACGAGCTGGCTCCAGACGGTCACGGGATCAGGCTAGCCGCGAGGTCCGACAGCGGGCCGGGCGTCGAGCGGGCGGGCATCGAGGAGCTGCCCGACGCGGGCACGGACGGCGGCCGCGAGCTCCTCGACGGGGCGGCTGGCGTCGAGGACGAGGAAGCGCCCGGGATCGGCCGCGGCGATCGCGAGGAACGCCTGCCGCACGCGGCCGTGGAACTCCGCCTTCTCGGCCTCGAGCCGGTCGTAGCGGGTGCGCGCCGCGTCCAGGCGCTCGCGCGCGGCGGCGGGATCGAGGTCGAGCAGGACGGTGAGGTCGGGGCGGAGGTCGCGGGTCGCCCACTCGGAGAGGGAGCGGACCTCCGCGGCGTCGAGCACCCGGCCGGCGCCCTGGTAGGCGACGGAGGAGTCGATGTAGCGGTCCTGGACGACGACCTCGCCCCGCTCGAGCGCGGGGCGGACGAAGGTGCCGATGTGCTGCGCGCGATCGGCCGCGTAGAGCAGCGCCTCGGCCCGCGGGTCGATCTCGCCGCGGTGGTGCAGCACGATCTCGCGGATCTGCACGCCGACCTCAGTGCCGCCGGGCTCGCGGGTGCGCCGGACGGTCTCGCCGCGTGAGCGCAGCCACTCCTCGAGCAGCCGGGCCTGCGTGGTCTTGCCCGCGCCGTCCCCGCCCTCGAGGGTGACGAAGAGGCCGGTCACGACTCCGTCGCGCCCGTCGCCTTCGCCGCGGTGCTGCGGGCGCGGGTGGTGGCGGGCTTCTTGGCGGCGGTCGTCTTCGCTGCCGTGGCCTTCGTGGCCGCGGTCTTGGCCGCCGCGGTCTTCGTCGCCGTCGTCTTGGCGGCCGTCGTCTTCGTCGCGGTCGCCTTCGCGGCCGTGGTCTTCGCCGCGGGCTTCTTGGCCGGGGCGCGCTTGGCCGGGGCCTTCTTGGGCGCCGGGCCCTTCGCCCGCTTGTCGGCGAGCATCTGCACCGCCTGCTCGAAGTCGATCTCCTCGATCGGCTGGCCCTTCGGGATCGTGACGTTGGTCTCGCCGTCGGTCACGTAGGCGCCGAAGCGGCCGTCGCGGATCCGGATGGGCTTGCCGCTGACCGGGTCGGCCTCGAACTCCGCGAGGGCACTCGTGGCGCGCTTCGCGCCGTACTTGGGCTGCGCGAACACCTCGAGGGCGGTCGGCAGGTCCACCTCGAAGATCTGGTCCTCGCTGGTGAGCGAGCGGCTGTCCGTCCCCTTCTTCAGGTACGGGCCGTAGCGGCCGTTCTGCGCGGTGATCGGCTCGCCCGACTCCGGGTCCTCACCGACGGTCCGCGGCAGGTCGAGCAGGCGCAGGGCGGTGGCGAGGTCGACGGTCGCGACGTCCATCGACTTGAAGAGGGAGGAGGTGCGCGGCTTGACGACCGCCGGCTTCTTCGCGCCGCGCTTGGCAGCAGGAGCGGAGACGGGCTCGACGACCTCGCCGGTGGCGGGGTCGGCGGTGGTCTCGGGCTCGGGGTCGACCTCGGTCACGTACGGGCCGAAACGGCCGTCCTTGACCACGACCGTCTTGCCCGAGTCCGGGTTGCTGCCCAGCACGCGGTCGGTCTGCACGGGGGCGTCGACCAGCTCCTGCGCCTTCGCGGGCGTGAGCTCGTCGGGGGCCAGCTCGAGCGGGAGGTTGACGCGGCGCGGCGTCTCCTGCCCCTCCTCCTGGGCGACCTCGAGGTAGGGGCCGTACTTGCCGATGCGCAGGGTGATGTCGTCGGTGATGCGGACGGAGTTGATGGTCTTCGCATCGATCTCGCCGAGGTTGTCGACCACGTGGCGCAGGCCCGGCTGGTCGCCGCCGCCGAAGTAGAAGCGGTTGAGCCAGTCGACCCGGTCCTCCTCGCCGCCCGCGATGCGGTCGAGGTCGCCCTCCATCGCGGCGGTGAAGTCGTACTCGACGAGGTCGGCGAAGAACTCCTCGAGCAGGCGCACGACCGAGAAGGCGATCCAGTTCGGCACGAGGGCCGTGCCCCGGGGGGTGACGTAGCCGCGGTCGACGATCGTCGTGATGATCGAGGCGTAGGTGGAGGGGCGCCCGATCCCCAGCTCTTCCAGCGACTTGACGAGGCTCGCCTCGGTGTAGCGCGGCGGCGGCGAGGTCTCGTGGCCCTTGGCCTCGACCTCGGCGACGACGAGGCTCTGGCCGACCTCGAGCACGGGCAGCTTGGCGTCCTTCTCGTCGCGGGCGCCGTGGCGCTCCTCGTCGCGGCCCTCCTCGTAGGCGAGCAGGAAGCCGCGGAAGGTGATGACCGTTCCGGAGGCGGTGAACTCGGCGGTGCGCTCGGTGTCGCCCGCCGGGTTGGCGAGCAGGGTGACCGTGGCGGTCGAGCCCTTCGCGTCCGCCATCTGCGAGGCGACGGTGCGCTTCCAGATCAGGTCGTAGAGGCGGTGGTCGTTGCCGCGGAGGGTGCCGGCGAGCTGGTCCGGCGTGCGGAAGGTCTCCCCCGCGGGGCGGATCGCCTCGTGCGCCTCCTGCGCGCTCTTGTTCTTGCCGGAGTAGAGGCGCGGCTTCTCGGGGACCGTCTCCGCGCCGTAGAGCGAGGCGGCCTGCGAGCGGGCGGCGTTGAGCGCCTGCTGCGAGAGATTCGGCGAGTCGGTCCTCATGTAGGTGATGAAGCCGTTCTCGTAGAGCGACTGCGCGACGCTCATCGTCTGGCGCGCCGAGAAGCGGAGCTTGCGCGCCGCCTCCTGCTGGAGCGTCGACGTGGTGAACGGAGCGGCGGGGCGGCGCGAGTAGGGCTTCGACTCGAGGTTCGAGACGCGGACGAGCGTCGCCGGGTCGCGCAGCGCCTCGGCGAGGGCGCCGGCGGACGACTCGTCGAGCACGGTGACGTCGCTCTTGAGCTGACCGCGGTCGTCGAAGTCGCGGCCGCTGCCGATCCGCTTGCCGTCCAGGCGCGCGAGGCGGGCGTCGAAGCCCGCGGCCGCGTCGGTCTCGGGGGCGAGGACCGTGGCGAGGTCCCAGTAGGAGGCGGAGACGAAGGCGAGGCGCTCGCGCTCGCGGTCGACGACGAGCCGGGTCGCGGCGGACTGCACGCGGCCGGCCGAGAGGCCGGGGCCGACCTTGCGCCAGAGCACCGGGGAGATCTCATAGCCGTAGAGGCGGTCGAGGATGCGGCGGGTCTCCTGGGCGTCGACGAGGGAGGTGTCGATGTCGCGGGTGTTGTCGCGGGCCGTCTGGATCGCGTCCTTGGTGATCTCGTGGAAGACCATCCGCTTCACGGGGACCTTGGGCTTGAGCTCCTCGAGGAGGTGCCACGCGATGGCCTCGCCCTCGCGGTCCTCATCCGTCGCGAGGAAGAGCTCGTCGGCGTTCTTCAGCGCGCGCTTGAGGTCGGCGACCGTCTTCTTCTTCTGGTCGGAGACGACGTAGTAGGGCTCGAAGCCGTTGTCGACGTCGACGGAGAACTTGCCCAGGCCGCCCTTCTTGAGCTCGGGCGGCAGGTTCTTCGGCTCGATGAGGTCGCGGATGTGCCCGACGGAGGCGAGCACCTCGTACCCCTCGCCCAGGTACTGGGCGATGGTCTTGGCCTTCGCCGGCGACTCGACGATCACCAGCTTCTTCGTGCCGGACACAGTTCTCCTCGGTTGATGCTGTCGGGTCGGACGATCAGTGAATCCGACGGGTCCCCTTCGGCGGGGGCGGTGCGCGGCGACCGCTGGAGGAACGACGATCCGTTCACGTCGGCTTCGGGCGCCCGACAGGCACACCATACACACTGACCCCGGGCATCCCGCGCCGCTGCTCGTCCCTCGCAGGCTGGGAGCGCACCGACCACCACCCGCGCATCCGCCGGATCCCGTGCCCCGCACCCGGTGACGAACGGGACCGATCGGCGCATGATGACAGGTATGGCAACGACGCACACCACCTCCGCTCCGACCACCTCCGCCTACACCGCCAAGTTCGTCGACGGTCCCCTCGAGGGCAAGACCCTCCGCCGCCCGTACGGCGACGCCTCGGCCCCGGCCGGCCGCCTCGATATCCCCGGCGCCCGTGCGGGCTCGCACTACCTCTACCTCCTCGCCGGAGCGCTCGAGCACGATGAGGGAGCGGGCACCCTCCCGACCGCCGCCGCCTACCGCTACCAGCGCGTCAGCTCCGACTGAGCACCGACTGAGCACCGCGGGCGCGTCGGGCTCCGTCACGGCGGCGGGCCGGCGCGCGCGCGAGCGGGCAGCGCCAGCGGTCCGACGGCCACGACGACCTCGACGGTCGCCACCCCTCCTTCCAGCGCGCATCGCCCGACGGTCGCGCCCATCGCCGCGGCCACCCGCTCGGCCTCCTCGCACGGCGCCCCGGGAGCAAACCGGAGGCGACATCGGCCGCGGCGAGCGCCGCCGCGTCCGCCGCCGCCACGGCCCGCTGGTGCCCGACGACACCGCCGCAGCCCGCGAGCACCGCCGCCGTCACCAGAACCGTGCCCGCGACGACCCCGACCGCGACCACCGCCGCCGACCCCTCCTCTCCGGAGACCGCGCCGCTCCCCGTGCGAGCGGGGGCGTGCGAGCAGGGGCCGTGCGAGCGGGGGCCGCGCGAGCGAGCGCGACCCGAGGGCTCACTTCCCTCCTCCCAGCGCGCAGGACCGCACCGAGACCGGCAGCGCGACCGCCGGAAGCGGCCGCAGCTCCGCCGAGACGTCGACGCAGACGAGTCCGGCCTCCGCCGACGTCGCGACGCTCGCGCGCGCATCCGCCCGCCCGACCGGCCGCCCGGGGTCGTCCCCCCGCGACAGCGATCGCGCCCCGTCGGCCGCCGCGTCGACGAGCCGCACGTACTGCGCCGACGCCGCCACCGATCCGAGGCAGAGCGCCAGCACCACCACGACGGCCGGCAGCACCACCGCGAGCTCCGCCGTCGCGGACCCCTCCTCGCCCCGGCGGTCGTCGCCGATCCCCTTCGCGATGCCCTCCGCTCTCGTCGTCGCCGGAGCCCGGCCCGGGCACCGCACCGCTCATCCCGCCGAGGTCAGCGCCCGGGTGACCAGGTCCGTGAGGATCCCGCGCACCTCGTCACCCTTGAGGATCACCACCAGCAGACCCGCGAAGCCGACCGCGGCCATGGTGGCGATCGCGTACTCCGCCGTCGCGGAGCCCTCCTCGTCACCCCACCCGTGCAGCGACCCCGCCTCCCACGCGGGCCGTGGGAAGCGCTCCGGCCCGGCGCCGCTCCTCGCCGCTCCGATTGCGCCCGCACGGATCGTCCCCGCCCCGTTCCTCCGACTGCCGTCCATCTCTCGCTCCGTTCGTCGTCACTGCCCCCACTCGAGGATCGCCGAGCCCGGCACCGGGCGGAGACGCCGTCGGCCGAACAGTGGAGAGAAGAGGAAGGAGCGCCCTGTGGAGAGCCCTCGCGCACCCGCGCACCCGCTCACCCGCTCACCCCTGACCGGCGAACGTCGACAGCAGCACCGAGATCATCATCGGAGCCACGCCCAGCAGCAGGAACGCCGGCAGCACGCACACACCCAGCGGCAGCAGCAGCGTCACCCCGAGCCTCGCCGCCCGCTCCCGCGCCTCGGACGCCGCCCGCACCCGAGCCAGTGCGGCCTCGCTCCGCAGCAGCCGGCCCGCGGGGACGCCCGCCGCGCTCGACAGCGCCAGCACCGGCTCCGCGGCCGCCAGCGCGGACGGCCCCGAAGCGAGCCGCACTCGGCGAGCGCCGCCAGCACCCGCTCCCGGCCGCCCCGATCGAGCCGCCGCCCGCGAGCGCCACCGCGAGCAGGTCGAGCGCCAGGCCCGGCGCGGGATCGCCGGGTCCGGCTCCCCGGACGAGGCGCCGCGTCCACACCGCGGCGCCGAGCATCAGGCCGAGCCCGCCGCCGAGGCAGACGAGTCCCGGCACCGTGCCGAGCAGGACACCGAGCACGTCGAAGCCGAGCAGCGTCCCGAAGCCGAGCGCCACGAGCGGCAGCCCGCCGACGACGCGGCTCGTCGCGAGCGGACCCGCCAGGGCGACCTCGATGTCCCGCCGCGCTCGGCCGAGCTCCCGCATCGACTCCGCCAGCTCGGCGAGAGCCGCGGCGATCGGCGCCCCGGAGTCGGCGGCGACCCGCCAGCAGGCGGCGAGGGCCGCCCACGCGGTCTCCTCGCCGCGATCGTGCGGCCGCCGCGCGACGCTCCTCGCCCGGCGCCCGGCGCGCACGCCTGCCCAGGTCCCCTCCCCTCGGCGCCCGCGGGCACACCGGCCAGGATCGCCACCGTGACGTCCCCGCCGTGGGCCGCCTCGACCGCCACGGCGCGCAGCAGCCTGCGGCGGCGCGCCCGCACCCGCCGCCTCCGAGCCGTCCGACGCCGCGAGGTGTCCGAGCGCCGACGCGGGCGCGACTCCCGCCGCGAGCAGCACCGCCAGGCGGTGCACGACGGCGGCCACCTCGTCGATCCCCGCGTCGCGCCTCACAGCGAGGACCGCCGCGGCAGGGCGCCCTGCTCGATCCGCAGCCGCCCGCCGTCGTCGAGCCGGAAGCCGCCCGAGGCCGCGAGCCGGCGCCGGCCGTTCCTCCGCTCGAGGTGCAGCACCAGATCGATCGCGCTGACCGTCTGCCGCGCGACCGCCTCCGGCCCCAACCCGGCGAGTGAGCCGAGCGCCTCCAGCCGCGCGGGGACGTCGGCGAGCGAGTTCGCGTGCAGAGTCCCCGCTCCGCCGTCGTGCCCGGTGTTCAGCGCCGACAGCAGATCGCGCAGCTCGACGCCGCGGCACTCGCCGAGGACGAGCCGGTTCGGCCGCATCCGCAGTGCCTCGCGGACGAGGCGGTCCAGACCGACGCCGCCGGCTCCCTCGAGATTCGGCTGGCGCGCCTCGAGCGAGACGACGTGCGGATGCACCGGCCGCAGCTCCCCGACGTCCTCGATCACGACCAGGCGCTCGTGCGGCGGCGCGCAGCCCAGGAGGGCGCCGAGGAGCGTGGTCTTGCCCGATCCGCCGGCGCCCGTGACCAGGAGGTTCCAGCGCGCGTCGACGGCACGGCGCAGCAGGCTGCGGCCCGCATCGTCGAGCATCCCCGCCGCGTGCAGCTCGTCGAGGCTCCAGGCGTCGGCCCGCGGGACGCGCACCGAGATCAGCGTCCCCGCGGTCGCGACCGGCGGCAGCACCACGTGCACGCGGACACCGTGCTTCAGCCGCACGTCCACGCACGGGCTCGCCTCGTCGACATGCCGCCCGCCGGCCGCGACCAGTGACACCGCGAGCCGCCGGGCGCCTGCGGCGTCGAGCGTCCAGGACGGGACCCGGACGGCCCCGCCGCCGCGGTCGAGCCAGAGACCGGAGTCCCCGTTGACGAAGAGGTCGGTGACCGCCGGATCGGCGGCGAACGGCGCGAGCAGGCCGAGCGCCGCCGCCGCCGGGCGGACCGGCGCGGGCTCGGAGACCGCTGCAGGAGCGCCGGCGTCCGGCGGACGCGGTGCCGCCGAGCGGTAGGCGGCGGGGACGAGCGGGACGAATCCGGTGGTCATCCGGGAACGCTAGGGGTCCACGCCGTCCGCGGGGCGCTGAGCGGACCGGTGCGGTGGAGAGCACGGCGGAGGACCTACCTGGGGAGGAGCGGCGAGCCTCGGCTCGCGGGCCCCGCGCAGTCCGGCGCGCCGAAGGTCTTCCGCCGCTGAAGGCTCATGGGACGAACTCGGGCACGCGATTCATGCTCCGGCTCGCCGGAACCGACCGATCCGGCGCGCCCGAACTGATTCCGCGAGCCGGAGCCGGCCCCACCCGAACTCGGGCACGCGATTCGAACTCCGGCTCGCCCGATCCGCCTCATCCGACGTGCCCGAGCTGATTCCACGAGCCGGAGCCGGCCCCACCCGAACTCGGGCACGCGATTCGAACTCCGGCTCGCCCAATCCGCCCCATCCGACGTGCCCGAGCTGATTCCACGAGCCGGAGCCGGCCCCACCCGAACTCGGGCACGCAATTCGAACTCCGGCTCGCCGGAACCGCCCGATCCGACGTGCCCGAGCTGATTCCGCGAGCCGGAGATGTCCGCTCGCAGTCAGGCCTCGCGATCCGCCCTCCGGCACGGAGGATCCGCTGGATGGGCGCGCTCGGGCCCCCCGCGGATCATCCCGCGCGGGACCCGACCACATGCGGACCGGGCGCGGCCCGGTCCCGATGCATCTTCCGAGGGAGCGACGTGCTCGACCGGCGGAAGGAAGAGAAGGGGGCGGCACCCATTGGGGGGAACAGGTGCCGCCTCGGCGGCGCTGGATTGGGGGGAATCACTCGCGCCGCTGAGCCGAAGTTCATTCGGCCGTATGCAACGTTAGGGCACCGGAGCCGATTCGCCAAGTCCGATTCGGCTTCTGAGCCGACTCTTCACGAAACCGCGCCGGACGGTCAGCTTCACGCCTCCCCCTCGCGGCGTCGGAGCCTGCCGCTACGGTGGTGCCGAGCCGACCACGCCGGTCGGCGCACGTCGCACTCGCGAAGGAGCGAATCGCAGATGTCCACACCCCTCGACGAGACGGCGGCCGCAGGCTCGAGCGCCATCGACAGCCTCCAGCAGGAGACGCGCCGCTTCCCGCCGCCCGCCGAGTTCGCCGCCGACGCCGCCGCCACCCGAGCACTCGCCGAGCAGGCCGCCGCCGACCGTCTCGCCTTCTGGGCCGACCGCAGCCGCGAGCTGCTGCACTGGCACCGCCCGTTCACGCGCACGCTCGACTGGAGCGAGCCGCCCTTCGCGAAGTGGTTCGACGACGGCGAGCTGAACGTCGCCTACAACTGCCTCGACCGGCACGTCCTGGCCGGCCACGGCGACCGCGTCGCGCTGCACTGGGAGGGCGAGCCCGGCGACAGCCGCGATCTCACCTACACGGAGCTCACCGCCGAGGTGAAGCGCGCGGCCAACCTCTTCACGAGCCTGGGCGTGCGGGCCGGCGACCGCGTCGCGATCTACCTCCCGATGATCCCGGAGGCCGTCATCGCGATGCTCGCGGTCGCCCGGCTCGGCGCCGTGCACTCCGTCGTCTTCGGCGGCTTCAGCGCCGAGAGCCTGCGCGCCCGCATCGACGACGCGGAGGCGACGCTCGTCGTCACGGCCGACGGCGGCTGGCGCAAGGGCTCGGTCTTCCCGCTCAAGCCCGCGGTCGACGCGGCGCTCGCGCTCGACGGCGGCGGCTCCATGGTCGAGCACGTCCTCGTCGTCCGCCGCGGCGGCAACACCGTCGAGTGGAGCGCGGGCCGCGACCTGTGGTGGCACGAGGAGATCGTCGCGGTGGACGCCGACCACGTCGCCCGCGCCTTCCCCGCCGAGCAGCCGCTGTTCATCCTCTACACCAGCGGCACGACCGGGAAGCCGAAGGGCATCCTGCACACCAGCGGCGGCTACCTCACCCAGGTCGCGTACACCCACCGCACCGTCTTCGACCTGAAGCCCGAGACCGACGTCTTCTGGTGCACCGCCGACGTCGGCTGGATCACCGGGCACAGCTACGTGGTCTACGGGCCGCTCGCCAACGGCGCGACGCAGGTGATGTACGAGGGCACCCCCGACACCCCGCACGCCGGCCGCTGGTGGGAGATCGTCGAGAAGCACGGCGTGACGATCCTCTACGCCGCGCCCACGGCGATCCGCACGTTCATGAAGCTCGGCCGCCAGATCCCGCAGCGCTTCGACCTGTCGAGCCTGCGCCTGCTCGGCTCGGTCGGCGAGCCGATCAACCCGGAGGCGTGGGTCTGGTACCGCGACGTCATCGGCGGCGGCCGCACCCCGATCGTCGACACCTGGTGGCAGACCGAGACGGGCGCGATCATGGTCTCCCCCCTGCCCGGCCTGACCACGCTGAAGCCGGGATCGGCGCAGGTCCCCGTCCCCGGGATCTCGATCGACGTCGTCGACGACTCCGGCGCCCCGGTCGGCGCCGGCTCCGGCGGCCTGCTCGTCATCACCGAGCCGTGGCCGTCGATGCTGCGCGGCATCTGGGGCGATCCGGACCGCTACGTCGAGACCTACTGGTCGAAGTTCGGCGACCGCTACTTCGCCGGCGACGGCGCACGGCTGGACGAGGACGGCGACCTCTGGCTCCTCGGCCGCGTCGACGACGTGATGAACATCTCCGGCCACCGCCTGTCCACGGCGGAGATCGAGTCGGCCCTCGTCTCGCACCCGGTGGTCGCGGAGGCGGCCGTGGTGGGCGCGGCGGACGAGACCACCGGCCAGGCCGTGGTCGCCTTCGTCATCGCGAAGGCGAGCCAGGCGGAGGCGCTCGCCGGCGGCCACGACGAGCTCGAGGCGACGCTCAAGGCCCACGTGGCCGAGCACATCGGAGCGATAGCCCGGCCGAAGCGGATCTTCCTCGTCCAGGAGCTGCCGAAGACCCGCTCCGGCAAGATCATGCGGCGTCTCCTGCGCGATGTCGCCGAGGGCCGCGCCGTCGGCGACACGACGACGCTCGCCGACACCCAGGTGATGGCCGTCATCTCCTCCGCGGTCGCCGCCGAGGACTGAGCCGGCAACGTCGAAGGGCGCCGCCTCCCGCGAGGGAGAGCGGCGCCCTTCGACGTCGTGCCAGGGTCCGCGTCAGGCGAACGCGACGATCAGCTCGACCTCGACCGGAGCGTCGAGCGGGAGCTCCGCCACGCCGACGGCCGAGCGCGCGTGCCGCCCCGCCTCGCCGAAGATGTCGCCGAGCACCTCGGACGCCCCGTTGATGACTCCGGGCTGGCCGTTGAAGCCCGGCGCGGAGGCGACGAAGCCGGTCACCTTGACGATCCGGGTCACCCGGTCGAGCGAGCCGATCACGTCGGCGACCGCGGCGAGCGCGTTCAGCGCGCAGACGCGGGCCAGGTCCTTCGCGACCTCGGGCTCGACGCCCGCGCCGACCTTGCCGGTCGCCGGCAGGGCGCCGTCCACGAACGGGATCTGCCCCGCTGTGAAGACCAGGTGGCCGTCCACGACCGCCGGCACATAGGCGCCCGCGGGCACCGCCACCGCGGGGAGCTCGATGCCCAGCTCGGCCAGGCGCTCGGCGATCACGCGCCGGCCTCCGCGACCTGGCGCTTGAGGTAGGCCACAAGCCCGCCCTCGGGACCGGTGACGATCTGCACGAGCTCCCAGCCCTCGGAGCCCCAGGTGTTCAGGATCGCGGTGGTGTTGTGGATCATCAGCGGCGTCGTGATGTATTCCCAGCGGGGGACGGACATGGCTCTCCTCGTGAGGCAGGGATGCGGATGCCGGGCGCACCGCACCCGGAGGAGTCGGTGCCGGCGGGTCGAGCGCCGCGTCCCGTGTCAGGAGCGGCGGTTACGCTGATTCTATGTCGGGGGCAGTCGGGAACAGGATCGTCACATCCATCGGCGCCGCGGTCGGCGGACTGATCGGGATCGTCGCCATGAGCGTCGTCGCCGGAGTCCTCGTCGCGGCGTCGGTCACTCCGGCGATCGCGCTCGGCGGCATGGCAGCGAACAACACCGTCACCATGTTCGACAACCTCCCCGGGTACCTCGAGATCGGCACGCTCGCCGAGAAGAGCGACGTGTATGCGAAGGACGCGAACGGCGGCGACGTGCTCCTGGCCTCGTTCTACGCGCAGAACCGCGTCGAGGTCGGCTGGGACGACATCTCGCCCTTCGTGAAGGACGCCGTGGTCGCCTCGGAGGACCCGCGCTTCTACGAGCACGGCGGCATCGACCTGCTCGGCACGATCCGCGCCGCGGCCACGGTCGCCTCGGGCGGCAATGTCCAGGGCGGCTCGTCGATCACCCAGCAGTACGTGAAGAACGTGCTGGTGCAGAAGGCGGAGGCGCTCTCGGATCCGATCGAGCGCGACGCCGCCTACCGCGAGGCCACCGAGACCACCGCCGAGCGGAAGGTCGCCGAGATGCGGCTCTCGATCGGGCTCGAGAAGGAGTATCCGAAGAACGACATCCTGCTCGGCTACCTCAACATCGCGCTCTTCGGCGGCACCGTCTACGGCATCGAGGCGGCCGCCCGCTACTACTTCGGCACGAGCGCCCGCGACCTCACCCTGGCGCAGTCCGCCGCCCTGATCGCGATCGTCAACAACCCGGAGAAGTTCCGCTTCGACCGGCCCGACGACCCGGCCAACCTCGCCGTCGAGGGCTACCCCGAGACGCTGAACCGCCGCAACTACATCCTCACCCGAATGGGGATCGAGTCGAAGGTCACGCCGGACCAGATCGCCGAGGCGTCCGCGACGCCGGTCGTCCCCGCCATCACCGAGCCGAGCACCGGCTGCCAGACGGCCGGGATCTCCGCCTACTTCTGCGACTACGTGACCTGGGTGATCAAGAACGACGACGCCTTCGGCGCCAGCCAGGACGAGCGCGACGCGACCTTCAAGCGCGGCGGCTACCAGATCTACACGACCCTCGACTCGGATCTGCAGGAGGCGGCGGTCGCCGCTACCGAGGACTGGGTGCCGAAGTCGATGGCCAGGGTGAACATCGGCAGCGCGAGCGTCTCGGTCGAGGTCGGCACCGGCCGCATCCTCGCGATGACGCAGAACAAGGACTACTCGAACGACCCCGACGTCAGCGGCGCCAACTACACCAGCGTCAACTACAGCACCGACTTCGGCTACGGCGGCTCCAGCGGCTTCCAGGTCGGCTCGACCTACAAGGTCTTCACTCTCGCCGAGTGGCTGCAGGAGGGCCGCGCTCTGAACGAGACCGTCGACGGCACCCGTCGCGCCTACACGACCTTCCGCGACAGCTGCGAGCCCGACGGCACCTATTACGGCGAGCCCTGGGACCCCAAGAACGACGAGGGCGGCAACGGCGGGGTCTACTCCGCGCTCGACGCGACGAAGGGCTCGATCAACACCGGCTTCGCCGCGATGGCGCAGCAGCTCGACCTCTGCGGCATCCGCAACACCGCGCTCGCGATGGGGGTGCACCGCGCCGACGGCACCGAGCTGCAGAAGTTCGCGCCGACCATCCTCGGCACCAACGAGATCGCGCCGCTGACGATGGCGACCGCCTTCGCCGGCTTCGCGAACAAGGGCACCGTCTGCACGCCGATCGCGATCGACCGGATCGTCGACCGCGGCGGCGCCGATGTCGCCCCGCCGGCGAGCACCTGCACGCAGGGGATGTCCGAGGAGGTCGCCGCGACCGCCGACTTCGCCCTGCAGCAGGTGATGACCGGCGGCACCGGTCGCGCCTCGGCCACCGGCACCGGCGTCCCGCACATCGGCAAGACCGGCACCACCGACAACGCGGTGCACACCTGGATGGTCGGAGCCAGCACGGAGGTCGCGACGGCGACCTGGGTCGGCAACGTCAGCGGCTTCACCTCGATGCGCGGCTTCAGCCTCAATAGGGTGAACGCCGGGCAGGTGCGCCACCAGATCTGGCCGCGGATCATGCGCGTCGCCGACCAGAAGTACGGCGGATCGGCCTTCCCCGCGCCGCAGCGGTCGCTCGTCGAGGCGCCGCAGCAGGCGGTCCCCGAGGTGACCGGCCAGAATCCGGCCGCCGCCACCGCGCGCCTGCGCGAGCTCGGCTTCGTCGTGTCGGTCGATCTGACCCGCGTCCCCTCCGACCGCCCGGCCGGCTCGGTCGCGCAGACGAACCCGCCGGCCGGCTCGCGACTCTCCCGCGGTGCCGCGATCTCGCTGCAGATCAGCGCCGGGCCGTCCACCCCTCCCCCCGGCGGCTGAGCAGCGGGCCGTCACCCGGGCGGTGTCCGGCAGAATGAACGCGGTCGCTCCCGCGGCCGGCCCCGACGAGAGAAGGATCCATGACCGGACGCAGCGCTCGCCCCCTCACCACGGCCCTCGCCGCCGCCGCCGTCGCCGGGAGCGCCGCCGCCGTCTGGGGCATCGCGATCGAGCGGACGATGTTCACCGTCCGCCACGTCCCCGTCCCCGTCCTCCCCGCCGGATCCGCGCCGCTGCGGATCCTGCACGTCTCGGACCTGCACATGGCGCCCTGGCAGACGAAGAAGCAGGACTGGCTCCGCTCCCTCACCGCGCTCGCTCCCGACCTGATCGTCGACACCGGCGACAACCTGGGCCACCGCGACGGCGTCCTCGGGATCCGCCGGGCGCTCGAGCCCTTCGCCGGCGTCCCCGGCGTGTTCGTGAACGGCTCGAACGACTACTTCGGCCCGCGGGTCAAGAACCCGCTGCGCTACTTCAGCGGTCCGTCGAAGAACCCTGCGCAGAACGCCACCGACCTCGACACCCGCGCGCTGACCGGCTTCTTCACCGACGAGCTCGGCTGGCAGGACCTCAACAACACGGCGCACAGCCTGACGGTGCGCGGCACCCGGGTCGAGCTCTTCGGCGTCGACGACCCGCACATCGGCCTCGACCGGATCGACCTCGTCGCGGGCGCCGTGGACGAGCTGCGCGCCGCGGAGGACGAGGCGCCCGGCGTCAGCATCGGCGTCGCGCACGCGCCCTACCAGCGCATCCTCGACGACTTCGTCGCCCGCGGCGCCGAGGTGATCCTCGCGGGGCACACCCACGGCGGCCAGATCTGCGTGCCCGGCTTCGGCGCCCTGGTCACCAACTGCGACATCCCGCGCGACAAGGTCTCCGGCTTCTCCGGCTGGGACAACGGCCTGCGCAGCGCGCACCTCAACGTCTCCGCCGGAGTGGGCACGTCGATCTACGCGCCGGTGCGCTTCGCCTGCCGCCCCGAGGTCAGCCTGGTGACCCTCGAGCCGGTGGCCTGAGCCGGCGACCTGAGCCGACCGCCTGAGCCGACCGCTCGACGGGGGGCTCGAGGGGTCCGCGGCGGGTGTCCGTCACCGCCGCCGAAATCGGCTACTATTGACGAGGCTCGTGAGCGGTTCACCGCGAACAGTCCACCGGGGTGTGGCGCAGCTTGGTAGCGCGCCTCGTTCGGGACGAGGAGGTCGTGGGTTCGAATCCCGCTACCCCGACCGGTGAGAAGCCCGGCCAGGATCGATGATCCGGGCCGGGCTTCGTCGTTTCCGGGACCGTCGTTCCCGAGGCTGTCCTTCCAGCGCCCGTCGTTCCAGCGCCCGTCGTTCCCGGCGCCGTCGTTCCCGCGACCGGACGGCGGACGCCAGCGCCTGGTCGATTCGGCGCCGACGCGTCGGTGACCGGGGACGCCCGGGCACACTGAAGGCTTCCTGCCGTCGCCGTCGACGCGCGCCCATCCCTCCCACCGCGGCGAGCTCTCGCCGAGAGGAGCACCGTGCCCCGATCGCTGAGCCGGATCACCGTCGTCGCCGCCGCGGCCTATCTGCTCGTCCTCGCCGTCGTCCTGCTGTGGCCGGAGCCGGTCGACGGCGGGCACCTGGGCGGCGTCGCGCGCGCGACGGTGCAGTCGGCCCCCGGGGGCCACCGCTTCGCCGTCTACGACCTGATCGAGGGAACCGCGAACGTGCTGCTCTTCGTGCCCCTCGGGCTCCTCGCGTCGCTGCACCTGCCCCCGCGCCGGGCCTGGATCGCGGTGCTGCTCGGCGCGCTGACGAGCTCCGCCGTCGAGACGGCCCAGCTCGTCCTCCTCCCCCACCGGCACGCCGACCTGCACGACGTGCTCGCGAACACCGTCGGTGCCGCCCTCGGCGCTCTCCTCGGCGCACTGCTGCGCCACCGGCTCCTGGCACGACGACGCCGGAGGGCTGCGGGGGAAGGCGACGCGCTCGCGCACGTCCCGCCCCGCGGCGCCTCCGGCGTCGTGGTGGATCAGCCGGTCCGCCGCTGAGCGATGGACCGGGGTGTCAGGTCAGCGACCGAGACCGCGGTACTCCCAGCCGGCAGCGCGCCACGCGTCCTGGTCGAGGCAGTTGCGGCCGTCGACGACGAGCTTCCCGGCGACCTTCTCGCCGGCGACGGCGGGGTCGATCGCGCGGAACTGCTTCCACTCGGTGACGACCACGACCGCATCGGCCCCGGCGAGCGCCTCGTCGAGGTCGGTCGTGTAGCTGATGTCGGGGTAGCGGCGGCGCGCGTTCTCGATCGCCTCGGGGTCGGTCGCGACCACGTCGGCACCCAGGTCGTGGAAGCGCTTGGCCACGTCGAGCGACGGCGAGTCGCGGACGTCGTCCGACTCCGGCTTGAACGCGAGGCCGAGGACGGCGATCTTCTTGCCGTCGATCGATCCACCGAGGCCGTCGATGACGATGTCGATGACGCGCTGACGGGCGCGCAGGTTGATCGCGTCGACCTCCTTGAGGAAGGCGATCGAGTCGCCGACGCCGAGCTCCTCGGCGCGAGCCGAGAAGGCGCGGATGTCCTTCGGCAGGCAGCCGCCGCCGAAGCCGATCCCGGCGTTGAGGAACTTGCGGCCGATGCGCACGTC
The DNA here is from genome assembly GCF_009834185.1 of Rathayibacter sp. VKM Ac-2760. Taxonomy (GTDB): domain Bacteria; phylum Actinomycetota; class Actinomycetes; order Actinomycetales; family Microbacteriaceae; genus Rathayibacter. The sequence continues at coordinate 1,159,885 of NZ_CP047173.1, read as the reverse complement.
GTAGCCGATCGCGTCGGCGAGCTGCGTCACGTCCGCGCCGGTCACCTCGGCGATCTCGGCGATCGCGTTGATGAAGGAGATCTTGGTGGCGAGGAAGGCGTTGGCCGAGACCTTGACCAGCTCGGCGGTCGCGTAGTCCGTGACGACGAGCGGGGTGTCGTTCGCCAGCGCCGTGGCGTAGACCTCGTCGAGCGTCGCTTTCGCGGCGTCGCCGGCCGCGCCCTTCGGCACGCCGTAGACGAGCCGGTCGGGGCTGATGGTGTCCTCGACGGCGAAGCCCTCGCGGAGGAACTCCGGGTTCCAGGCGAGCGTCGCGCCGCTGCCGGCGATCCGCTCGGCCAGTCGCGCCGCCGTGCCGACCGGGACGGTCGACTTGCCGACGACGAGCGAGTCGGCCGTGAGCAGGGGCAGGATGCCGTCGATCGCGGCGTCCACGTAGGTCATGTCGGCCGCGTTCTCGCCCTTCTTCTGCGGAGTGCCGACCGCGATGAAGTGCACCGCCGCGCCAGCGGCGTCGGCCGTGTCGGTCGAGAAGCGGAGGCGGCCGGAGGCGACTCCGGAGGACAGGAGCTCGGGGAGGCCGGGCTCGAAGAACGGCGCGTTTCCGGCGGCGAGCGCCTCGATCTTCGCGGGGTCCACATCGATGCCGATGACGTCGTGGCCGAGCTCGGCCATCGCGGCGGCGTGGACGGCTCCGAGGTAGCCGCAACCAATGACAGAAAGCTTCACGGGGTTTCTCCGAATCGTAGGCGGGTCGATGTCGCGTCGGCGACTGCGGGAGGGAGGAAGGGATGGGGCCGGCACGACCCGCGCGGTGCGCGCGATGTCATCGCCGCGCCAATGCTCGCAGATCGCGGGAGATGTCGCGGACGGCCGAGGCGATCTCCTGAGCGACGCGGGTGTGGGTGCTCTCGCTGCGGCCGATCGGATCGTCGATGTCGTCGTCGCCGCGCGGCGCCCTGCCGCGGTGGGCGGCGGCGAGCCGCACCACGGCGCGCAGGCGCGCGGCCGGGTCCTCTATGTCGGGGAGCGGCACCTCCGCGACCACGAAGGGCAGTACGCGGGCGAACTCGCGGAGGGTGAATCCGCGGAGCAGGAGTGCCGGGTGGCGCCTCGAGGCGTCGACGAGGTGCTCGCGGGTCATCGCGAGCATCAGGTCGGCCTCGCCGGCGAGCGACTCGGTGAGCTTCGCGCTCAGGTGGCCGGCGGTGTCGCCGCCGAGCTCGGCCGACAGGCGCGCCGAGGTCGGCTCCATCGGGTAGCCGTCGCGGGTCTGCACGCCCGCGCTGCGGAAGGCCAGCAGCGGCTCGCCGCTCGGAGCGGTCAGCGCGCCGAGCTCGGCGCGCAGCAGCTGCTCGGCCATCGGCGAGCGGCAGATGTTGCCGGTGCAGACGGCGAGGACGGTGAAGACGGGAGCCGACGACACCGGGGCGCCCTGCGGGCTCCAGCCGCGTCGCGGGCGGCGCGAGCCGTCGTCCCCCGGGAACACCACGCCCGGCCGCTCAGACAGCGGTCGTGGCGGGCGTCGGGGCCGGAGCCGGCTCCGACTCCGCGTCCGGACGGGCGCCCGACTTCTGCGACCCGTAGTAGCTCGTGTAGTAGTAGCCGTAGCCGCGGCCGACCTGACCGCGCGGGGGCACGCGGTTGAGGATCACGCCGAGGGTGTGGCCGCTGACGCGCTCGAGGTTCTGGATCGCCTTGCCGAGCTCGTCCGTCGTCGTCCTGCCGGCCGAGATGACGACGAGGGCGCCGTCGGTGCGGGCGGTGAGGATCGCACCGTCGGTCACGGGAAGCAGCGGAGGAGCGTCCACGATCACGATCGCCTCGCGGGCGATCTCGTGCAGCAGGATGTCCATCCCGTTCGAGCCGAGCAGCTCGCTCGGGTTCGGCGGGATCGAGCCGGCGCCGAGGATCCAGAGGTTCCCCGAGGGGCCCCAGGGCTGGAGAACGTCCTGCAGCTCGGCCTTGCCGATCAGCAGGTCGGTGAGGCCGACGCCGGGGACGAGACCGAAGGACTTCGCGACCGTGGGCTTGCGGAGGTCGCCGTCGACGACGACCGTGCGCTGCCCGGAGGCGGCGAGGGTGACGGCGAGGTTCGCGGTCACGGTCGACTTGCCGTCAGAGGGGAGCGGACTCGTCACGACGATGATGCGCGGCGGGCTGTCCACGTTCATGAACTGCAGGTTCGTCCGCAGCTCGCGCAGCGCCTCGGCGAGCGCGTGCTTGCCGTCGGACTTCACGTAGTCGGTGGTGTCCGCCTCGGGCACGATGCGGTTCGCGTCGGTCAGCCGCTTGTCGATCGGCAGGGTGCCGACCACGGGCAGGTCGAAGAGGCGCTCGACCGTCTCGGCGGTGCGGATGCGGCGGTCGAGGGCGTTGCGCACGAAGGCGTAGACGAGACCGAGCACGAGGCCGGCCAGCGCGCCGACGGCGAGGACGAGCCGGAGGTTCGGGAACTCGGGGGCCGAGGGCAGGGCCGCCGCCTGGACGCCCTGCAGGCTCACCGTGTCGCCGGCGCCGGTCTCCTGGTTCACCTGCTGGATGCGGGTCGCGATCGCGTCGACCCAGGCGTCCGCCAGGGTGCGCGCGCCCTCCGGCGTGGAGGCCGTGGCGCGGACGACGAGGATCGGCGACTCCGGGTCCGGGGTGACCTCGACCGCTGTGACGAGCGTCTCCGCGGAGACGTCGAGACCGAGGTTCGCGATGACGATCTCGGCGACGTTCCGCGACTGCGCGATCGGGACGAAGGTGAGCAGGCTCGACTTCGCGACCGAGTCGGCGATCTGACGCAGATAGATGGCCTGGCTGGGGTCGCCCCCCGCATCGGCCACGGCCACGGAGACCAGGCCCTGCGCCTCGGACGCGTAGCGCGGCTTCTGTGTCAGCGACCAGCCGTAGGCGACGAGGGTGCCGAGGAGGACGGCGGCGACGATGGCGAGCCAGTGATCGCGGAGAAGTCGGAGGACGTCTCTAAGTTCCACAGTGTCAAGTTCCTTCACTGGTTCGGACCGAACGGCGAGCGCCGGAGACGGGCTTAGGAATTGTTGCACGGCCGTGTATCGGCCCCGTTTCGCCCGCGGTCAGATCTGCACCCCGTCCGGGGTGGGCTGCGGTGGAGTCGCTCTCGCGATCAGTCCGAGACCCTCGAGCTCCTCGACGGCGACGGCGACGGCGGACGCCGCATCGATCCCGTCCGGCGGCGTCCCGAGCTCCGCGAGCACGGCGTCGACGAGGGCCGGCAGGTCGACGCCGCGGCCGGCCGCGCGCCAGATCGACGGGCCGACTCCGGAGAGCCGGATCAGCGTGTTCTCGCGGAAGACGACGATCTCGCCACCGGGCAGCAGCAGCGCGTCGTCGACGGCGGCCCGCAGCACGGCGCCCTCCGCGATGCGCTCCTCGGCCTCGATCGGCAGGGGGACGACCTCGGCCCAGATCGGCGGAGCGACCCCGGCGGGAGCGGCGAAGAGGCCCTCGATCAGACCGGTCACCTGCTCCGCCTCGGAGTAGACCAGACGTCTCACGCCACCTGTCGCGCTCAGCGCTCCGACGAGGGAGCTGAGCGAGCGGGGCCGGGCGGCGAGATAGGAGGTCTGCGGGACCAGCTCGTCGAGGGCGTCGACCGGATCCACCTCCTCGAGGCGCGGCTCGGCGACGCCGTCGCGGCGGTCGAGCAGGACGACAGCGGCGAGGGTCAGCGGCGCATCCGGCACGGGACGCAGGCCGAGCGACCGGGGCGAGAGCTGCGCCTTCGGTGCCGGAACGGTCGCGGGCTTCACCGAGAGCGGCTTCGGATACGGCAGTACCCGGCCCTCGGCGGTGACCGCGACCGTCTCGTCGGTGACGTAGCCGAAGCGCGCGCCGAGCGCCCGCGAGGCGGTCGTCTTGCCCGTGCCGGAGGCGGCCACGAAGGCGAGGACCCGGCCGTCGTCCGCGGCGATCCCGCAGGCGTGCAGCATCAGCAGATCGCCGCGCCGCTCGCCGATCGCCTCGAGGGTGAGCGTGGAGGTGAGGGACTCCTCGAGCTGGGCGACCGAGCTCGCGAGGACGCGCACGCCCTCGGTCTCGGTCGTGGCGCCGGCGACGTCTGCGCGCAGCACCCGGGCGTCCGGCGTCTCGGGGGCGGCGCACGCCGCCCAGCTCGAGCGGATCCGCGCGACGTCCTCCCCGGACACCCCCGGACCGAGCTCGACGCGGAACGGGACCTCGAGGATCGCGAGCGAGAGACGGCGCGACGCGCCGGGCACCGAGCCGGTCAATAGGCGCCGTCGCGCGCGAGCACGGCCCGCGCGGTCTTGAAGAGGATGACGATGTCGCCGGTCATCGACCAGTTCTCCACGTAGTACAGGTCCAGGCGGACGGTGTCCTCCCAGGAGAGGTTCGAGCGCCCGCTGACCTGCCAGAGGCCCGTGATGCCGGGCTTCATCAGGAAGCGGCGGTGCACGTGCTCCTCGTACTGCTCGACCTCGCGCGCCAGCGGCGGCCTCGGGCCGATCAGCGACATGTCGCCGCGGAAGACGTTGAGGAACTGCGGCAGCTCGTCGAGGCTGAAGCGGCGCAGGATCGTCCCGACCTTGGTGACCCGCGGGTCCTTCGCCATCTTGAAGAGGATGCTGTTGCCCTCGTCGCGCTGCTGCGCCGCGAGCGCGGCCAGCTGCGCCTCGGCGTCGACCACCATCGAGCGGAACTTCAGCATCTCGAAGGTCGAGCCGTTCAGCCCGATGCGCTCCTGGCGGAACAGGACCGGACCGGTGCTCGTCGTCTTCACCAGCACGGCCACGACGATCAGCACCGGGGCGCTGAGGATGATCAGCATCGTCGAGGCCGCGATGTCGAACAGGCGCTTGGCGAAGCGCTGGCGGCCGTCGAACCGCGGGGTCTCCACGTGGATGAGCGGCAGGCCGGCGACGGGGCGGGTGTGGATCCGCGGACCACCGATGTCGGTGAGGCTCGGCGCCACGACCAGGTGCTCGCGGCCGGGCTCGAGGGTCCAGCTGAGCTCGCGGATGCGCTGCGGCGCGAGCTCGTCGGAGCTCGTGACCACCACGGTGTCGGCGCCGGTGGCGTCCATGACGGCGCGGACCCCGTCGATCCCGGAGAACCCGTGCAGAGAGAGGCCGGCGAGCTCGGGCTCCGTGGTCAGCGCCTCGGCACCGCCGACGGAGGTGGAGACCGCGCCGACCAGCTTGTAGCCGGCCTCGGTGCCACGGCGGAGCTCCCGGGCGGTGTGCAGCACGCTCCCGCGCGAGCCGAGCAGGACGACCTGGCTGGAGAAGCGGCCGACCTTGCGCTGCCGGGTGAGCCAGGAGCGCCAGACCACGCGGCCGACGCAGATCAGCAGGATGCCGGCCGGGAACGCGGTGATGATGTAGCCGCGCGCCAGCAGGATCTGCAGGAGGTAGGCGATGATCGCGACGATGCCGAACAGCCAGATCGAGGCGTCGACGATGCGGCGGTACTCGACGTAGCCGGTGCCGATGATGCGGCGGTCGCGGGTGTCGAAGACCTGCAGCGCGAGGAGCCAGCCGACCGAGAGCACGACCGAGACCCAGGTGTAGTTGACCGCGATGTCGACGGGGTTGTTGAAGCCCACGTCGGAGTTGAGGTCGAGATCGAACCAGACGAGCTGGGTGCCGAAGACCGAGAGCAGGATCGCGACCACGTCCGTGGCGAGGAGGCGCCGGCGGTAGTCCTGCTCCCAGGACGGACGTCGCTTCTGCGGTGTCTCCTGCGTCGTCATCGAACCCCCCGGCCTCGCGTGCTGCTTCGGAAGGCCTGCGTGCGTTTCCGGTGATGTCACGCCCGCAAGGCTACCCACATCCTTGTTTCGGATGGGTCACGCACAGTGAGCGGATCTCGGCACCGTCAGCCGCGCAGTCGCCCCCGGCTCTCCTGCAGATAGCAGGAACCGCAGAGCGACTCGTAGGTGACCTCGGCGCCGTCGATCGCGACCTGGTCGCCGTCGAAGACGAAGCGACCGTCGAGCACCCGGCCGTTGAAGATCGCCTTGCGGCCGCAGCGGCAGATGGTCTTGAGCTCCTCGAGGCTGTGCGCGATCTCGAGGAGCCGCCTGCTTCCGGGGAACGCGGCGGTCCGGAAGTCGGTCCGGATGCCGTAGGCGAGCACCGGCACGTTCTCGAGGATCGCGATCCGGAGCAGATCGTCGACGTGCGCCTCGGGCAGGAACTGCGCCTCGTCGACGAGCAGCGCGCTCACGTCGCGGGCCGTCTCGGCGAGCACGCGCTGCCGCGCGGCGGAGAAGACGGCGACCGGATCGCCGTCCGGCTCGAACAGGATGTCCACCGGACGGGTCACGCCGAGCCGGGACACGATCAGCTCGTCGCCCTTGGTGTCGACGGCCGGTTTCGCGAGCAGCACCCGGTGCCCGCGCTCCTCGTAGTTGTGGGCGGCCTGCAGGAGCGAGGTGCTCTTGCCGCTGTTCATCGCTCCGTAGCGGAAGTAGAGCTTCGCCATCAGTTCCCGTCTCTGCTCGGTCGCGGGGTGCTCCCGCGCGCTGCGCTCGGCGTGGTCGTCGTGGTCGTGGTCGGTCCGGTCGCTTCGGTCGGTCCGGTCACTCGAGGAAGCCGTCCTCGGCCGCGCGGCGGATCAGGTCGGCCCGCCGGCTCGCGGGGCGACCGACCTTGACGTACTTCTGGCGGACCCGGCGGAGGTAGGTCTTCGCCGTCTCGAACTGCACGTTCATCTTGGCCGCGACCTCGGGGGTGCTGGAGCCGGAGACGTAGAGCCGCAGCGCCTCCAGCTCCCCCGCGCTCAGCCGGGGCCGCTGCTGCGCGGCCACGCCGATCGGGAGCGGGCGCCACTGCGAAGCGGAACCGGCGGTCGAGCGCATCGCCATCGCCGAGCGGGCCGCCTCCATCACGTCCTGCATCGACTGCGCCTTGGTGAGGTGCCGCGCGGCCCCCGCACGGAGCGACCGGTCGCGGATCTCGGCGTCCTCGTGCTCCGCGAGGACGATCACCGTGGCGCCCGCGGCGCGGCAGGTGCGGATCCGGGCCTCGATCGAGATCGGCTCGCGCAGCTCGAAGTCCATCACGACCAGCTGGGTCGGGAAGACGGTGCTGGTGACGAGCTCCATCCAGGTGCCGGCGCTCACGACGAGCTCGAAGTCGGGGGCGTTCGCCGCGATCCAGCTGCTCATGCTGTCGAGGAGGAGCTCGTGGTCGTCGAGCAGGCCGAGGCGGACCGGGCGGGCCTCCTCGTCGGCGGCCCGGGCGGAGGAGCCGGACGACGGCTCACCGGGGCGAGGGAGCATGCGACGATCCTAGCCGCGGCGGGGGCGACGACCGCGGCAGGCTCAGAACAGCGTCGGCTGGCCGACCCCGGGCAGAACCGAGGCTCCGTCCTCGCCGAGCTCACGCAGGATCAGCCCGCCGTGCCGCAGGCCGCCGGACCCGCGCTCCTCGCCGCCGAGCGTCCGCAGCAGGCCGAGCGAGGGCAGGGCCGACGCTCCGCGGGCGGTCGGGCCGAGCGCGGAGGAGCGCATCGAGCCGGTCGCCGGGTCCGGCTCGCCCTCCGTCAGCCGGTGGTCGCGCATCAACGGCCGGATCCGCGCGGAGAGCCAGCGGCGGTACTCCGCCGGCGCGTAGGCGGCGCGCCCGGGATAGAGGGAGCGGTAGCGGTCGAGCAGCTCCGGATGCTCCTCGCCGAGCCACTGCAGGAACCACTCCTTCACTCCGGGCTTGAGGTAGAGCGTCGAGTACATGATCGTGCTCGCGCCCGCCTCACGGCAGGCCCGGAGCGACGCGTCGAGGTGGGCGCGGGTGTCGGTGAGGAACGGCAGGATCGGCATCAGGAAGACCGAGCACTCGAAGCCGGCCTCGCGCGCAGCCGTGACGGTCGCCAGCCGGGCCGCGGCGGAGGGCGCGCCGGGCTCGATCGAGCGCTGCAGGTCCTCGTCGAAGACGGCGATCGAGACGCCGAGATCGACCGGCACGCTCTCGGCCGCCTCGCGCAGCAGCGGCAGGTCGCGCCGGAGCAGCGACCCCTTGGTCAGGATCGAGAGCGGCGTGCCCGAGGCGGCCAGCGCAGCGATGATCCCCGGCATCAGCCGGTACCGCCCCTCCGCCCGCTGGTAGGGGTCGGTGTTGGTGCCGAGTGCGACCGGATGCCGCTCCCAGCTCGGCCGCGCGAGCTCGCGGGCGAGCACCTCGGCGACGTTCACCTTGACGACGATCTGCGAGTCGAAGTCGCGCCCGCCGTCGAACTCGAGGTACTCGTGCGTCGGCCGGGCGAAGCAGTAGGTGCAGGCGTGCGTGCAGCCGCGCATCGGATTGATCGTCCAGCCGAACGGCATCTTCGACGAGGAGTGCACGCGGTTGAGCGCCGACTTGGCGAGCACCTCGTAGAAGGTGATGCCCTCGAAGTCCGGAGTGCGGACCGTGCGGACGAGCTCGGTCAGCTTGACGAGCCCCGGGAGCGCGGCCTCGTCCGCCGCGCCGATCGCCTGCCCGCTCCACCTCATACGTCCATTAGAACATGTGTTCGAACGTTTCGGCGGGTCCCGTCGAGATCAGTCCGTCGCGCCCGACCTTCGCTGGTCGAGTAGCCGCGAAGCGGCGTATCGAGACCCCTGTCACCCGAGCGGTGGCCTCAAGCCCCATCCTCGTCACGGTGGATCTCGATACGCCCTCTGCGAGGGCTACTCGATCACCAGGGGCCGCGCCCCACGTGAATCGCGTGCGGCCCTCAGACGGGGGCGCGCAGCGCGAGCACCTCGGAAGTCGCGGCGACGGTGCGCTCCGCCGTCTCCGGAGCGTCGTTCAGCGTGGAGCCGTAGCTCGGGACGAGCGCGCGGATGCGCGGCTCCCAGGCCTTCATCCGGTCCGGGAAGCAGCGCTTCACGATGTCGAGCATGATCGGCACGGCCGTCGAGGCACCGGGCGAGGCGCCGAGCAGACCGGCGATCGTGCCGTCGGCCCCGGTGATGACCTCGGTGCCGAACTGCAGCACGCCGCCCTTCTTCTCGTCCTTCTTCATGACCTGGACGCGCTGGCCCGCGGTGATGAGGTACCAGTCCTCGGAGCGGGCGGTGGGCAGGAACTCGCGGAGCGCCTTCATCTTCTTGTCGCGGCCGGCCAGCACCTCGCCGAGCAGGTACTTCATCAGGTCGAGGTTGTCGCGGGCGACCGCGAGCATCGGGCCGATGTTGTGCGGACGGATCGAGAGCGGCAGGTCGAGCCAGGAGCCGCGCTTGAGGAACTTGGGCGTGAAGCCGGCGTAGGGGCCGAACAGCAGCGAGGCCCGGCCGTCGACGACGCGGGTGTCGAGGTGCGGCACCGACATCGGCGGGGCGCCGACGGCGGCCTTGCCGTAGACCTTCGCCTGGTGCCGGGCGACGATCGCCGGGTTGTCGGTGCGCAGGAACTGGCCGGAGATCGGGAAGCCGCCGAAGCCCTTGATCTCGGGGATGCCCGACTTCTGCAGCAGATGCAGCGCCCCGCCGCCGGCGCCGACGAAGACGAACCGGGCGATGACCTTCTTGGGCGTGCCGCCGACCTTCTGCTTGAGGTCCAGGCGCCAGGTGCCGTCTTTCTGCCGGGTGATGCCGGTGACCTCGTGGCCGGTGTCGAGGGTGCCGCCGTGCGCGACGACGTGGTCGAAGAGCTGGTGGGTGAGCGCGCCGAAGTCGACGTCGGTGCCCGCCGGAATGCGCGTCGCGGCGTACGGTCCGCCGCCGGCGGGACGCTGCTCCATCAGCAGCGGCGCCCACTCGTGGATCGTCTTCGTGCTCTCGGTGAACTCCATGCCGGCGAACAGCGGCTGGTCCTTGAGCGCCTCGTAGCGCTTGCGGAGGTACTCGACGTTGGCCTCGCCGTGCACGAAGGTCATGTGCGGAGCGGAGTTGATGAAGCTGGAGGGCTCGCGGATGTCGCCGGCCTCGACGAGGCTCGACCAGAACTGGCGCGAGATCTGGAACTGCTCGTTGATCTGGATCGCCTTGGCGGGGTCGACGGAGCCGTCGGCCGCCTCGGGCATGTAGTTGAGCTCGCAGAGCGCGGCGTGGCCGGTGCCCGCGTTGTTCCACGGGTTCGACGACTCCTGCGCCACGTCGCCGAGCCGCTCGTAGGCGGCGATCGTCCAGTCGGGCTGGAGCTTGGTGAGGAGAGCACCGAGCGTGGCGCTCATGATGCCCCCTCCGATGAGGGCGACGTCGACCGGTTCCGAGGAGTTCACGAGAGTCGAGTTTACCGTCGGGCGCCGGGCGGCAGGCGGGCCGGGGGGCCGCCTGCCCATCAAATTGACGGCTTTTCCCGGCGGGGGCCGGCGGCGGCGGCCCCCGCTCGGACACGTGGGTCTCGATACGCCGCTCCGCGGCTACTCGACCAGCATGGTGTCCGCCCCTCGCAGAGAGCCCCTTCCATGCTGATCGAGTAGCCCTCGCAGAGGGCGTATCGAGATCCGCGCCGGGTCAGGAGACGGGCTGCTTCGCCGCGATCAGCTCGGCGATCTGCACGGCGTTGAGGGCCGCACCCTTGCGGAGGTTGTCGTTGCTGATGAAGAGCGCGAGGCCGCGGCCTTCGGGGGCGCCCTCGTCCGCACGGATGCGGCCGACGAAGCTCGGGTCGCTGCCGGCCGCCTCGAGCGGCGTCGGCACCTCGCGCAGTGCGACACCGGGGGCGTCGGCGAGCAGCTCGCGGGCGCGCTCGGGGCTGAGCGGCGCGGAGAACTCGACGTTGACGGACAGCGAGTGGCCGGTGAAGACGGGGACGCGCACGCAGGTGCCGGAGACCAGGAGGCCGGGCAGCTCGAGGATCTTGCGGCTCTCGTTGCGGAGCTTCTTCTCCTCGTCGGTCTCGTTCAGGCCGTCCTCGACGAGGCTGCCGGCGAACGGGATGACATCGAAGGCGATCGGCGCCACGTACTTCTCCGGCGCCGGGAACTCGACGGCCGAGCCGTCGTGCACGAGGTCGAGCAGGTGCTCGTCCGCGACGGCCGCGCGGACCTGGTCGGCGAGCTCGCGCGCCCCGGCGAGTCCGCTGCCCGAGACGGCCTGGTAGGTGCTGACGATCAGGCGGGTGAGCCCGGCCTCGCGGTCGAGGACCTTCAGGATCGGCATCGCGGCCATCGTGGTGCAGTTGGGGTTCGCGATGATGCCCTTCACGGCCTGGTCGATCGCGTGCGGGTTGACCTCGCTGACGACGAGGGGCACCTCGGGGTCCATCCGCCAGGCGCTGGAGTTGTCGATGACGGTGACGCCCGCGGCGGCGAAGCGGGGCGCCTGCGCGCGCGACCCCGTCGCTCCGGCCGAGAAGAGCGCGATGTCCAGACCCGAGGGGTCGGCGGTCTCGGTGTCCTCGACCACGATGTCCTCGCCGCGGAACGGCAGGGTCGTGCCGGCCGAGCGAGCGGTGGCGAAGAAGCGGATCGACGCGATCGGGAAGTCGCGCTCCTCGAGGAGGCGGCGCATGACCGTGCCGACCTGGCCGGTGGCTCCGACGACTCCGACGTGGAGGGGGGTGCTGCTCATGCTGTGCTCTTTCGTCCGTGCGGCGGAGCCGCTCACTGGGCGCGTGGGGAGGTGGGGGCGGGCCCCGAGGAGGAGCTCCGCGGAGACGCTACCGAACGCCGGCCGGCGCGCGGGGGCCGCCTCGCGCGATCGGCAGGATCGCGAGGGCGGGCGGCGGTCAGCGACCGGTGCCGGCGTAGACGACGGCCTCGTCGTCGCCGTCGAGCCCGAAGGCGGTGTGCACGACGCGGAGGGCGTCGTTCACGGTGTCGGCGCGGGTGACGACCGAGATGCGGATCTCGCTCGTCGAGATCATCTCGATGTTGATCCCCGCCTCGTAGAGGGAGCGGAAGAGCTTGGCCGAGACTCCGGCGTTCGTGCGCATGCCGGCGCCGACGAGCGCGAGCTTCGCGATCTGGTCGTCGTACTGGAGCGACTCGAAGCCGACCTCGTCCTTCTCGGCGTTGAGCGCCGTGAGGACGGTCTGGCCGTCGGCCTTGGGCAGCGTGAAGGAGATGTCGGTGCGGCCGGTCGCGGCGGCCGAGACGTTCTGCACGATCATGTCGATGTTCGAGCCGGTCTTGGCGACGATCGTGAAGATCTGCGCGGCCTTGCCCGGGATGTCGGGCACGCCGACGACGGTGATCTTGGCCTCGTTGAGATCGGCGGCGACTCCGGCGATGATCGGCTCTTCCACGGGCTGTCCATTCTTCTCGGTGCTGCTCGTGCCGGTGCTTCCGGCGGCGTCGTCGCCGGGCACGGCGTTGTAGACGATGGTGCCCTCGTTGGGGCTGAAGGAGGAGCGCACGTGCAGCGTCACTCCGTGGCGGCGGGCGAACTCGACGGCGCGGATGTGCAGGACCTTCGCGCCAGCCGCGGCGAGCTCGAGCATCTCCTCGCTCGAGATGCGGTCGAGCTTGCGGGCCTTCTTCACGACGCGGGGGTCGGCGGTGAAGACGCCGTCGACGTCGGTGTAGATCTCGCAGGTGTCGGCGCCGAGGCCGGCGGCGAGGGCGACGGCAGTGGTGTCCGAGCCGCCGCGGCCGAGGGTGGTGATGTCCTTGGTGTCGCGGTTGAAGCCCTGGAAGCCGGCGACGATGACGACCGCGTTCTCGTCCAGCGCGGCGCGCAGGCGCACCGGGGTGATGTCCACGATGCGGGCGGCGCCGTGCTGGGCGTCGGTGATCATGCCGGCCTGGCTGCCGGTGAAGGAGCGGGCGTCGTAGCCCATGCTCTTGATCGCCATCGCGAGCAGCGCCATCGAGATCCGCTCGCCGGAGGAGAGCAGCATGTCCAGCTCGCGCGGCGCGGGCAGCGGGGTGACCTGGTGGGCCAGCTCGAGCAGGTCGTCCGTGGTGTCGCCCATCGCGGACACCGCGACGACGACGTCGTTGCCGGCCTGCTTGGTGGCCACGATGCGCTTCGCGACCCGCTTGATGCTCTCCGCGTCGGCGACGGAGGACCCCCCGAACTTCTGGACGATCAGGCTCACGCGCTACTCCCGGGTCAGTGGCTCGGGCCGTGGCGACCCGACGCAGGAGTCTACCGGCGGGCGCATGCGCGAGTGGTCATGTTGCGGCGGGGGCGGGCGGGTGTCCTCGGGGCAGGGCGGTGGGGCACCTCCGGCACGCGGGAACGGCTCCGGCACGCGGGAACGGGCGGATCCGACGAGACGGAGGTGAATCCGCGAGCCGGGGGTCGGGTCCGAGGACGTTCGGCACGTGGAAACGGCTTCGGCACGTCGGAACCGACCGGAACCACGAGCCGAAGGTGGATCCACGAGCCGGAGGTCCGGTCCGAGGACGTTCGGCACGCGGAAACAGCCTCGGCACGCCAGAACCGACCGAAACCACGAGCCGAAGGTGGATCCACGAGCCGGACGTCCGGCACGAGGACGTTCGGCACGCGGAAACAGCCTCGGCACGCCAGAACCGACCGGAACCACGAGCCGAAGGTGAATCCGCGAGCCGGACGTCCGGCACGAGGACGTTCGGCACGCGGAAACAGCCTCGGCACGCCAGAACCGACCGGAACCAAGAGCCGAAGGTGCATCCACGAGCCGAAGGTGGATCCACGAGCCGGACATGCGGCACGAGGACGTTGGGCACGCGGAAACGGCTCCGGCACGCCACAACCGACCGGAACCACGAGCCGAAGGTGGATCCACGAGCCGGACGTCCGGCACGAGGACGTTCGGCACACGGAAACAGCCTCGGCACGCCAGAACCGACCGGAACCACGAGCCGGAGGTGGATCCGCGAGCCGGAGGTGGTTCTGCGAGCCGGAGGCGGGGGGGCGGCTCGGGTCAGTTCTCGACGAGGCGGCGGCCCTCGAAGGCGCGGCCGAGGGTGATCTCGTCGGCGTACTCGAGATCGCCGCCGACGGGGAGGCCGGAGGCGAGGCGGGTGATGCGGATGCCGAGGGTGCTGAGCATGCGGGAGAGGTAGGTCGCGGTGGCCTCGCCCTCGAGGTTGGGGTCGGTCGCGATGATGACCTCCTGGACCTCGCCGTCGGCCAGGCGCTGGAGCAGCTGGCGGATGCGGAGCTGGTCGGGGCCGATGCCGTCGATCGGGCTGATCGCGCCGCCGAGCACGTGGTAGAGGCCTCGGAACTCGCGGGTGCGCTCGATCGCGGGGACGTCTTTCGCCTCCTCGACGACGCAGATGACGGCGCGGCTGCGGCGCGGGTCGCGGCAGATGCCGCAGGTCGCCTCCTCCGCGACGTTGCCGCAGATGTCGCAGAAGTGCACGCGGTTGCGCAGCTCGAGCAGGATCTCGGCCAGGCGCGTGACGTCGAACGTCTCGGTCTGCAGGATGTGGAACGCGATGCGCTGGGCCGACTTCGGGCCGATGCCGGGGAGCCGGCCGAGCTCGTCGATCAGCTCCTGGACGATGCCTTCGTACATGCGGGCGCCTCCTCTCGGGGAGCGGATTCGGGGGTGAGGAGTGCGGGGGTGAGGAGTGCGGGGGTGAGGAGTGCGGGGGTGAGGAGTGCGGGAGTGAGGAGCGGGGCGGCGATCATGCGCCGGTCACGCGCGGACCACGGGGGACGTGCGGCTGCTCCTCGATGAACTGGGCGCCGAGGATCTCGCGGACGACGGCCTCGCCGTAGCGCTGCCGGCCGTCGGCCGTCGCCGAGCGGGTGGTGCGGGTGACCGGCCGCGGTGCGGGCTCGCGCCGCTCCGGCGTGCGCACGGGGGCCGGGGCGACGGGCGCAGCGGGAGTGGTGGGCTCACCGGGCGGGGCGACGGTGGCCCAGGAGTCGGGCATCGGCGGCTCGACCGGCGGCATGTCCTCCTCCGGTGGCTCCTCGTCGAACGGGGGCTCGTCGTCGGCCGGACCGCGGGACACCGGGGCGGCAGTGGCGGCGGCGGCCGTTGCGGCGGGCCGCACGGGCGGCTCCTCGGCCGGGACCGCGGGAGCGGACCGCGGCGAGGGGGCGAGGACCGGCACGTCGGAGTCGTCCGGGGCGGCGGCCGACTCGATCGCGGGCTCGGCGGCGACCTCGGCCGGAGCCGGGTCGGCCGGGATCGCGACCGTCGCCCACCGTCCGGGTCGCTGGGCGCGGCGGCGGCGGGCGACTCGGCGGCGGGCGCTGCGACCGCCTCGACCGCGGCGCGCTCGGCCTCGGGCGCGGCGGCGCGCGGCTCGACGCGGGCGATGTACTTCACCCGCAGGCCGAGGACCTGCTGGATCGCCTGACGGAGGTGCTCGCTGACGCCGGGCTGACCCGCACTGCCGGCCATCTTGAACGAGTCGACGTCGTTCTGGCTCGGGAAGGAGAGGGTGAGCACGTCGTCCTTGAGCGCCCGCACCTGTGCGGTGTAGGCGACGAGCCAGGCCGTCATCCGGGCCTTCTGCACGACCTCGAGGATCTCGGGCCAGGAGTCCTTCATCCGCTGGAGGGTGACGCCGCCGGGCTCGTCCGCGGCGGAGGGGGCGGACGCGGCGGAGGCGGCGGCAGCCGGACGGGACTCGCGCTGCTCGGGGGCATCGGCCGCAGGGGCGCCGGCGGGGACCGGAGCCTCCGCGTGCGCGGCCGAGACCACGGGGGTCTCGACGCGGGGTGCCGCCGCGATCGACTCGGGCACGGAGCTCGGCGTCGCCGCGCGGGAAGGGAGGTGCGCGTCGTGGGTCTGCGACTCGGCGGCGCGCGACTCCGGAGCTCGCGTCTCGGGCGCCGGGCGGGAGCGGGCCGGTGCCTCCTGCGCCGCCGCGGGTGCCGGGACGACGACGGAGGCCGGACCCCGGCCCTCGCCGGACCCGTGCACGAGGGTGCGCGCGATCATCAGCTCGAGGTGGAGGCGCGGCGACGTCGCGCCGGTCATCTCGGTGAGCGCCTCGTTGACGATGTCGGCGATGCGGGAGAGCTCGCCGAGGCCGAGCGCGCGCGACTGGCCGGCCATCCGGTCGAGCTCGTCCTGCGAGACGCCGCGGAGGACCGCGGAGGCCGCGCCCCCGGTGGCGGCGACGACGATGAGGTCGCGCAGCTTCTCCAGCAGGTCCTCGACGAAGCGGCGCGGGTCCTGCCCGGTCTGGATGACGCGGTCGACCGCGCCGAACGCCTCGGCGGAGTCGTGCTCGGCGAGGGCGTCGACGACCTCGTCGAGCAGGGCGCCGTGAGTGTAGCCGAGCAGGGCGACGGCGCGCTCGTAGCCGACCGTCTCGTCCTCGGAGCCGGCCATCAGCTGGTCGAGCAGCGACAGGGTGTCGCGGACCGAGCCGCCGCCGGCGCGCACGACGAGCGGGAGCACGCCCGCGGCGACGCCGACCTTCTCGCGCTCGCAGAGCTCCTGGGTGTAGTCGAGCATCTGCGCGGGCGGCACCAGCCGGAACGGGTAGTGGTGGGTGCGCGAGCGGATGGTGCCGATCACCTTGTCGGGCTCCGTCGTCGCGAAGATGAACTTCACGTGCTCCGGCGGCTCCTCGACGATCTTGAGCAGCGCGTTGAAGCCCTGCGGCGTGACCATGTGCGCCTCGTCGAGGATGAAGATCTTGAAGCGGTCGCGGGCCGGCGCGAAGATGGCGCGCTCGCGCAGGTCGCGCGCGTCGTCGACGCCGTTGTGGCTCGCCGCGTCGATCTCGACCACGTCGAGCGAGCCCTGGCCGTCGCGGCTGAGCTCGACGCAGCTGTCGCAGACGCCGCAGGGCGTGTCCGTCGGGCCCTGGGCGCAGTTGAGGCAGCGGGCGAGGATGCGCGCCGACGTGGTCTTGCCGCAGCCGCGCGGGCCGCTGAAGAGATAGGCGTGATTGACGCGGTTGGTGCGCAGCGCCGTCATGAGCGGATCGGTCACCTGCGACTGGCCGATCATCTCGGCGAACGTCTCGGGCCGGTACCGGCGATACAGGGCTGCTACCACCCGACAAGAGTAGCCGCGACCTCCGACACCGGACGCTGGTCGGCCGAGGCGCCCCCTCGCGTAGCCTCGAGGCCGTGACCGACCGCCCGAGCACTCCCCCGTTCGACGCCGTGATCCTCGCCGGCGGACGGGGCGAGCGCCTCGGCGGCGCGGCCAAGCCCCTGCTCGAGCACGACGGCTCGACGCTGCTCGCGCACGCCCGCGCGGCGGTCAACGGCGCCCGACGCGTCGTGGTCGCGGGACCGCCGGAGCTCCGCGGCGGGGTCGGTGCGGCGCGCCTCGTCCAGGAGGAGCCGGCGTTCGGCGGACCGGTCGCCGGTCTCGCGGCGGCGCTCCCCCAGCTCGCGCGGGACGGCGCGGCCGACTGGATCGCCGTGCTCGCCGCTGACCTCGTCGATCCGGCCCCCGCGCTCGACCGGCTGCTGACGGTCGCCGCCTCCGCCGATCCGGCGATCGACGCCCTGCTCGCCGTCGACGGGGACGGTCGCGCGCAGCTTCTGCTCGGCCTGCACCGCCGAGCCGCGCTGACCGCCGCCGTGGGCCGACTGCCCGAGGTCGACGGCGCCTCCGTCCGCTCGCTCCTCGCGGGGTCGATCGTGCTGCACGTCGAGGTGCCGGCAGGATCGACCGCGGACGTCGACGGCCCCGCCGACGCCCTCCGCCACGGCATCGCTGTGCCGGGCGCAGAATGAACGCGTGACCGACCAGTCGAACGAGACCCCCGCCCCCGCCCCCGGCTCTCACGAGGGCAGCGGCCCCGGTGACGACACCGCCGCGCTGCTCGCCTCGTGGTGGGAGGAGCTGAGCGCCGCACTCGAGCTCGCCGACGTGCCGGTCGAGCGCGACGCCCTGCTCTCCCTCGCCGGCGATGCGGCGCACGGCGTGGTGCGGCCGGCCGCTCCGCTGACGACGTTCCTCGCGGGCTACGCGGCGGGACTCCGGGGCGGCGACCGGGCGGCGCTCGAGGCGGCGGTGCAGACGTCGCTCGAGACGATCCGCATGCGTACGAACCGATCCTGAGACGCTACTCCCTCCCCCTCGATCCGGCACCAGGGTCCGGGCGTACGGTTCGCTCGAGCCTCGACGCCGCGGCCCTCCTCCGGACGACTGCGGCGCGGCTCCCGCGGGCACTCACGCACCGCGGTCGCATCCCGTGAAGGAGAACCGCATGTCGGGCAACAGAGCCGTCGCCTACAAGTCCCCCGGAGTCGTCGAGGTCATCGACATCGACTACCCGACCTTCGAGCTGAAGGACGGGCCGGGCGTCAACCCGGCCAACATCGGCAGGAAGCTGCCGCACGGCGCGATCCTCCGCACCGTCTCGACCAACATCTGCGGCTCGGACCAGCACATGGTCCGCGGCCGCACGACCGCGCCCGCCGACCTCGTGCTCGGGCACGAGATCACGGGCGAGGTCGTCGAGGTCGGGCCGGACGTGGAGTTCGTCAAGGTCGGCGACATCGTCTCGGTGCCGTTCAACATCGCCTGCGGCCGCTGCCGCAACTGCAAGGAGCGCAAGACCGGCATCTGCCTGAACGTGAACCCCGACCGGCCCGGCAGCGCCTACGGCTACGTCGACATGGGCGGCTGGGTCGGCGGCCAGGCCGAGTACGTGATGGTCCCCTACGCGGACTGGAACCTGCTCGTCTTCCCCGACCGCGACCAGGCGCTGGAGAAGATCCTCGACCTCACGATGCTGTCGGACATCTTCCCGACCGGCTTCCACGGCGCGGTCACCGCGGGCGTCGGCGTCGGCTCGACGGTGTACGTCGCCGGAGCGGGCCCGGTCGGGCTGGCCGCGGCCGTCGGCGCGCAGCTGCTCGGCGCGGCCGTCGTCATCGTCGCGGATCTCAACGAGGAGCGGCTCGCGCAGGCGCGCTCGTTCGGCTGCGAGACCGTCGACGTCTCGAAGGGCGACCCGGCCGGGCAGATCGAGCAGATCCTCGGCGTGCCGGAGGTCGACTGCGGCGTCGACGCGGTGGGCTTCGAGGCGCACGGCAACGGACCCGACTCGGGGACGGAGGCGCCGGCCACGGTGCTGAACTCGCTGATGTCGATCACCGCGGCGGGCGGCGCGCTCGGCATCCCCGGGCTCTACGTCACCGGCGACCCGGGCGGAGTGGACGAGGCCGCGCAGGAGGGCTCGCTCTCGATCCGCCTCGGGCTGGGCTGGGCGAAGTCGCTGTCCTTCACGACCGGCCAGTGCCCGGTGATGAAGTACAACCGCGCGCTGATGATGGCGATCCTGCACGACAAGGTGCAGATCGCGAAGGCGGTGCAGGCCACGGCCATCTCGCTCGACGAGGCGCCGCAGGGCTACGCCGACTTCGACAAGGGCGCCGCGAAGAAGTTCGTGCTGAACCCGAACGGCTACCTCGGCTGAGCCGGTCGACGGCGCCGGGTCCGCGGATCCGGCGCCGTCCCTCGCCCGCCTCGGCCGCGACCAGAATGGACGGATGAGCGAGACCGACTGGGACGGCGCCCGCGCGCGGATCGCGGCGGCGACCTTCCCTGAGCCGTTCGTGCCGGTCCCGCTGCTCGAGGCGGCGGGCTGCGTCATGGCGCTCGCCCTGTCCACTCCTCGGCCGCTGCCCCACTACGACTCCTCGGCGATGGACGGTTGGGCCGTGCGCGGTGCGTCGCCCTGGCGGATCGGACCGCGCAGCGCCGAGCCGATCGTCACCGGCGGGGCCGTGCCGCGATGGTGCGAGGCCGTGCTGCCCGACGAGCACGCGCTGAAGGTCGGTGACCTCCTCCACGCGGAGTACCCGCTGCCGCCCGGTCGGCACATCCGGCGGGCCGGGGACGAAGCTCCGGCCGGGACCCTGATGGTCGAGGCCGGACTGCGGCTGACCCCGGCGCATCTGGCGCTGCTGGCGATCGTCGGCCTCGACGACGTCGTCGTGCGACGGCCCGCGACCGTCGACCTGCTCTTCACCGGCGACGAGGTGGACACCTCCGGAATGCCCCGGGCCGGCCGCGTCCGGGACGCGTTCACGCCGCTGCTGCCGCCGCTCGTGCAGCACTCAGGGGGTGCGGTGGGATCGGTGCGCCGGCTCGGCGACGACGACGAGGCGATCGCCCGTGCGCTGCTCGCGAGTTCGGCTCCGCTGCAGATCACGACGGGCGGGACCGGGCGCTCGCGGGTGGACGCGGTGCGGCGGGCGCTCCGGATCGCGGGGGCGACCGTCCTCGTCGACGGGGTCGCGATGCGGCCGGGGCATCCGACGGTGATCGCGTCGCTGCCCGGTGGCGCGGTCGTGCTGGCGCTGCCCGGGAATCCGCTCGCGGCGTTCCTCGCGGCGCTGTCGTTCCTGCCGCCGGCGCTCGACGCGGCCACGGGTGCGCTCGCGTCACCGCTGCGTCAGGGAGTGCTGGCTGAGCCGCTCGGGCGGGCCGGGTCGACCGCGCTGGTGCCGGTCGTCGAGGCGGAGGGGGCCTGGCGAGCGGTCCACGGGATCCGGTCGCACATGCTCTCGGGGCTCACGGCGGCGGAGGCGGTGGCCGTCGTTCCGGCGGGGGGCGCCGGTGCGGGCGAGCGGGTTCGGCTGCTGCGGCTGCCGTGGTGAGGGGGTGCGGGGTCTCGATACGCCGCCCTTTGCTGATCGAGTAGCCCGCCCAGCGGGCGTATCGAGATCCGCCGATGTCAGCCCGCAGGTCTGCAGGGGTGGGTCTCGATACGCCCCTGTGGGGCTACTCGACCAGCAAGAGGGGAAGCGCGCGCGAGGGCTACTCGACCAGAGCGGGGGCGGCCGGCTCCAGGCGGACGACGACCGACTTCGAGGTCGGGGTGCCGCTGACCGCCGCGGTGGAGTCGAGCGGGACGAGGACGTTCGTCTCGGGGTAGTAGGCGGCGACGCAGCCGCGCGGGGTGTCGTAGGCGACGACGCGGAACGACGGCGCGCGGCGCTCGAGGCCGTCCTCCCACTCCGAGACCAGGTCGACCATCGCTCCGTCGGCGAGCCCCTGCTCCGCGATGTCGTCCCGGTGCACGAAGACCACGCGCCGCCCGCCGTGGATGCCGCGGTAGCGGTCGTCCTTGCCGTAGATCGTGGTGTTGAACTGGTCGTGCGAGCGCAGCGTCTGCAGCAGCAGGCGCCCCTCCGGGACCCTCGGATACTGCAGCGGATTCGCGGTGAAGCGGGCCAGGCCGGTCGCGGTCGCGAACCGGCGCTCGTCGCGCGGCGGGTGCGGCAGGACGAAGCCGCCCGGCTCGTTCACCCGGCGCTCGAAGTCCTCGAAGCCGGGGACGACGGCGGCGATGTGCCGGCGGATGAGCCGGTAGTCCTCGCGCAGCGCGGCCCAGTCGACGACCGGCGCGTTCGGGCGGCCGGCGAGCAGTCGCTCCGCGATGCCGGTGAGGATCGCGACCTCGGACTGCAGGACTTGGCTCGGCGGAGCGAGCCGCCCGCGGGAGGCGTGCACGGCGCTCATCGAGTCCTCGACGGTGACCCGCTGCTCCCCCGTCGCGCGCTTGTCGGAGTCGGTGCGGCCGAGGGTCGGCAGGATCAGCGCGCGGCGGCCGGTGACGACGTGCGAGCGGTTGAGCTTGGTCGAGACGTGCACCGTGAGCGCGAGCGAGCGCATCGCGGCCTCGGTGACGGCGGTGTCCGGCGTCGCGCGGGCGAAGTTGCCGCCGAGGCCCATGAAGACGCGGGCCTTCCCGTCGCGCATCGCCCGGATCGCGGCGACCGTGTCCGTGCCGTGCTCGCGCGGCGAGGCGAAGGAGAACTCGCGGTCGAGCGCGTCGTGGAAGGAGTCGGGCATCCGCTCGAAGATGCCCATCGTTCGGTCGCCCTGCACGTTCGAGTGGCCGCGGACCGGGCAGACGCCCGCGCCCGGCTTGCCGATGTTGCCGGTCAGCAGCAGGACGTTGACGACGTCCTTGAGCGTCGCGACGGAGTGCGCGTGCTGGGTCAGTCCCATCGCCCAGCAGACGATCGTGCCCTCGCTGGCCGCGATCAGCTCGGCGATCTCGCGGATGCGGGCCTCGTCGATCCCGCTCGCCCGCTCGATCTCGGACCACTCGGTGCCGCGGATCTCGTCGAGGTAGCCGTCGAGGCCGTCGGTGCTCTCCGCGATGAAGGCGCGGTCGAAGACGCCGCCGCGCGCCTCCTCCGCGTCGAGGAGCGCCTTGCCGAAGCCCTGGAAGAGCGCCTGGTCGCCGCCGAGCCGCACCTGGAGGAAGTGGTCGGCGAGGGCCGTGCCGCCGCCGATCATGCCGCGGACGGTCTGCGGGTTCTCGAAGCGCAGCAGCCCCGCCTCGGGCAGCGGGTTGATCGCGACGATCGTGCCGCCGGCCCGCTTCGCCCGCTCGAGCGCGGTCAGCATCCGCGGGTGGTTGGTGCCCGGGTTCTGCCCGGCGACGATCAGCAGCGGCGCCCGCTCGACGTCGCGGAGGCTGACCGAGCCCTTGCCGATGCCGATCGTCTCGGTCAGCGCGGACCCGCTGGACTCGTGGCACATGTTCGAGCAGTCCGGCAAGTTGTTGGTGCCGAAGCCGCGCACCAGCAGCTGGTAGACGAAGGCGGCCTCGTTCGAGGTGCGGCCGGAGGTGTAGAAGATCGCCTCGTCGGGATCCGCGCAGGCGCGCAGCTCGTCGGCGACGACGTCGAGCGCCTCGTCCCAGCCGACCGGTCGGTAGTGCGTCGCGCCCTCGTCGAGGAGCATCGGCTCGGTCAGGCGGCCCTGCTGGCCGAGCTGGTAGTCGTCCCAGCCCTCGAGCTCGGTCATCGAGTGCGCGGCGAAGAAGGCGGACGTGACGGTGCGCAGCGTCGCCTCCTCCGCCACCGCCTTCGCGCCGTTCTCGCAGAACTCGGCGACGTGCCGTTTGTCGGCCTCGGGCCAGGCGCAGCCGGGGCAGTCGAAGCCGGTCTTCTGATTGACGCGCAGGAGGGTCTCGGCGCTGCGCAGCGGACCCATCTGCTTGAGCGAGATCTGCAGCGCGTGGGCGACGCCGGGGATGCCGACCGCCCGGTGCTTGCGGGCGCCGACCGTGACGGCGCTCTCGTCGATGGGGTTCTCGCGGGCTGCGGCGTCGTCGACCATTCCTGCATCGTACGTCGCGCTGCTCCGTCCGCTCCCGGCCGGCGGTGCCAGGATGGCGGCGACCCCGCCCGGAGTCGACCCCGGAGGAGAGCCATGAGCCGCAGCGTCGCCCGCACCCGCCTGATCGCCGTCCGCGCGGGCGAGCCGACCCGGCGCCGCGAGGACGTGCTCGCCGTCGAGGAGCCGCTGGAGATCCGGGTGGGCGGCCGGCGGTTCAGTGTCACCATGCGCACGCCGGGCGACGACTTCGACCTGGTCGCCGGGTTCCTGGTGTCGGAGGGGGTGCTCACCTCGGCGGAGCAGCTCGCGGCGATGCGCTACTGCGCGAGCGGCGCGGGGCCGAGCGAGAACACCTACAACGTGATCGACGCGACCGTCCGCGGGGGACGCGCGGAGGTCCTGCTCGACCGGGAGCGCTCGGTCTACACGTCGAGCTCGTGCGGGGTGTGCGGTCTGGCGTCGCTCGAGGCGGTCGCGACGGAGTCGACGTGGAGCGTGGCGGAGGATCCGCTGCGCGTGTCCCGCGAGCTGCTGGTGTCGCTTCCGGACAGGCTGCGCGAGGCGCAGGCCGTGTTCGAGCGGACCGGCGGCCTGCACGCGGCCGGGCTGTTCGACTCGGATGGCGCACTGCTGGCGCTGCGGGAGGACGTGGGGCGGCACAACGCGGTCGACAAGGTCGTCGGCTGGGGCCTGCGGGAGGGGCGGCTGCCGCTGCGGGGCGCGCTGCTGCAGGTGTCGGGCCGCGCCTCGTTCGAGCTCGTGCAGAAGGCCGTGATGGCGGGCGTCCCGCTGCTGGCGGCGGTCGGCGCGCCGTCGTCCCTGGCCGTCGACCTGGCCCGCGACTCGGGCCTCACCCTCATCGGCTTCAGCCGCGGCGCGGGCTTCAACGTCTACGCGGGCGACGCCCGCCTCGCGGACTGACGCGGGCGTCTCGATGCGCCGCGCGCCGCGGCTCCTCGACCAGCAGGCAGGGACAGCGGCCCGGGGAGGCAGCAGCTCGCGCGTCAGCGCGGCCCCCCTCCGCTGATCGAGTAGCCCGCGCCGCGGGCGTATCGAGATCCCCGTGTACGAACGCGTGGGTCTCGGTACGCCGCGTCCCGCGGCTACTCGACCAGCAGGCAGGCAGCGCGACCGCGCAGACAGCAGCTCGCGCCCCAGCGCGGCCCCACCCGCTGCTCGCGCGCCAGCGCGGCCCCACCCGCTGCTCACGCGACCACCGATGACGTCGGCCGCACCGCGCTTGCACGGACAGGGCAGAGGGCACGACCCGGAATCGCGTGCCAGCGATTCAGGGCAGCCCGACGCGACCCGCTCTGCGGAACGCTCCCACCTCTGCAAGCCGACCGCGAGTCGTCTAGCGGCTGCGCCGCTAGACGACCGACAAGGACTGCCGGGCGATCTCGAGTTCCTCGTTGGTGGGGATGACGAGGACGGCGACGCGGGAGTCGTCGGTGGAGATGCGGCGGGGGCCGCGGTCGCGGGCGGTGTTGCGCTCGGGGTCGAGCTCGATGCCGAGGCCCTCGAGGCCGCGGAGGGCGCCGGCGCGGACGGCGGCGACGTTCTCGCCGACTCCGGCGGTGAAGACGATCGCGTCGACGCGGCCGAGCTGGGCGTAGTAGGCGCCGACGTAGTGGCGCAGGCGGTGGTAGTAGACCTCGAGGGCCGCGGTCGCGGTCTCGTCGCCGCCCTCGGCCGCCTCCTGGACGTCGCGCATGTCGCCGCGGCCGGAGAGGCCGAGGAGTCCGCTGCGGCGGTTGAGGACGGTGTCGAGCTCGTCGGTGGAGAGGCCGGCCTTGCGGGCGAGGTGGAAGACGACGGCCGGGTCGAGGTCGCCGGAGCGGGTGCCCATCACGAGGCCCTCGAGCGGGGTCATCCCCATCGAGGTCTCGACGGAGACGCCGCCGTCGATGGCGCAGGCGGAGGCGCCGTTGCCGAGGTGGAGCACGATCGTCTTGAGGTCGGAGCGGCGGCGGCCGAGGTAGGCGGCGGCGGCCTCGGAGACGAACTTGTGCGAGGTGCCGTGGAAGCCGTAGCGGCGGATGCGGTGCTTGTCGGCGAGGTCGGCGGGGATCGCGTAGGTGGCGGCCGCCGCGGGGAGGGTGTGGTGGAAGGCCGTGTCGAAGACGGCGACGTGCGGCACGTCCGGGAACGCCTTCTGCGCGGCCTCGATGCCCTCGAGGTTGGCGGGGTTGTGCAGCGGGGCGAGGTCGCTGAGGTCCTCGATGTTGATCTTGACGAGGTCGGTGACGAGCGTCGGCTCGTAGAAGCGCTTGCCGCCGTGCACGACGCGGTGGCCGACCGCGACGGGCGGGAACTCGTCGAGGCTGGGGCCGTGCTCGGCGAAGGCGCGGATCATCGCGTCGAAGCCGGCGGTGTGGTCCGGGATGGGCGTCTCGAACTCCACCGTGTCGCCGTCGTGGCTGTGCTTGGTGCGGCCGGTCTCCTCGCCGATCCGCTCGACGAGGCCGCTGGCGAGCGTCTCCTCCGTCGTCATCTCGATGAGCTGGTACTTGAAGGACGACGAGCCGCTGTTGACGACGAGGACGACGGACACGGTGGGACTCCTGGGGGTTCGGGGTCGGGCGGGGCGCTCGGGCGGGTGGCCCTCAGCGCACGACGGGGATGGCGGAGGTCGGCGGGACGATCGCCTGGGTGGCGGCCTGGATCGCGGTGATCGCGACGGTGTTGACGATGTCCTGCACCAGGGCGCCGCGGGAGAGGTCGTTGACGGGCTTGCGCAATCCCTGCAGGACCGGCCCGATCGCGACCGCGCCGGCCGAGCGCTGCACGGCCTTGTAGGTGTTGTTGCCCGTGTTGAGGTCCGGGAAGATGAACACCGTCGCGCGGCCGGCGACCTGCGAGCCGGGCATCTTCGAGGCGGCGACGGCCGCGTCCGCCGCGGCGTCGTACTGGATCGGACCCTCGACGAGCAGGTCGGGCCGGCGCTCGCGGACGAGCGCGGTGGCGGCCCGGACCTTCTCGACATCGGCGCCGGCTCCGCTCTCCCCGGTGGAGTAGGAGAGCATCGCGATCCGCGGGTCGATGCCGAACTGCTGAGCGGTCTCGGCGGAGGAGATCGCGATGTCGGCCAGCTGCGTCTCCGTCGGGTCGGGGTTCACGGCGCAGTCGCCGTAGACGAGGACGCGGTCGGCGAGCGCCATCAGGAACACGCTCGAGACGACGGAGACGCCGGGGCTGGTCTTGATGATCTCGAAACCGGGACGGATGGTGTGCGCGGTGGTGTGAGCGGCACCGGAGACCATGCCGTCGGCGAGGCCGAGCTGCACCATCATCGTGCCGAAGTAGGAGACGTCGGTCACGGTGTCGTAGGCGTGGTCGAAGGTGATGCCCTTGTGCGCGCGGATGCGGGCGTACTCCTCGGCGAAGCGGTTGCGGTGCTCCGGGTCGAGGACGCTGAGGACGCGGGCTCCGTCGATGTCGAGGCCCAGGCTCGCCGCGCGGGAGCGGACCTCGACCTCCTCGCCGAGGATCGTGAGGCGGGCGATGCCGCGCTTGAGCACGGTCGCGGCGGCGCGGAGGATGCGGTCGTCACCGCCTTCGGGGAGGACGATGTGGCGGTCGGCGATGCGGGCGCGCTCGATCAGGCCGTACTCGAACATCAGCGGCGTGACGACCTCGGAGCGGCCGACGTCGAGCAGGGTGAGCAGCTCGACCGGGTCGATCGCCTCCGCGAACAGGGCGAGGGAGGTGTCGCGCTTGCGCGGCGAGTCGGCGGCGAGCCGACCGCGTGCGGCGGTGACGCGCACGGCGGTGTCGTAGGTGCCGAGCTCGGTCATCACGATCGGCAGGCGGTTGTCGACGCCCTCGATCAGGCGCACGATCGGCTCCTGCAGCTCGAAGCCGCCGTTGAGGATGATCGCCGAGACCGTCGGGAAGTTGCCGGAGGCGTGCGCCATGATCACGGCGAGCACGACCTCGGGCCGGTCCCCCGGGACGATGACGACGCCGCCCTCCATCAGGCGCGGCAGGACGTTCACCATCGACATGCCGGCGACGACGACACCGAGGGCCTCGCGGCCGAGCAGCTCCGGGTCGCCCGCGACGAAGACGCCGTCGACCGCGTCGATGATGCGCGAGACACTCGGGGCGACGAGCGACGGGTCCTCGTGGATCGCCCAGACCGGGGCGCCGGCCGGGAGGGCCTCGCGGATCGCGGCGACGGCCTGCTCCGAGGTGCCCGGGTCGGCGCGGTTGGCGACGACGCCGATGAGGCTCGCGTGCGCGGTGCGCAGCTCGACCGCGGCGAGCTCGGTGATCTGCCGCATCTCGTCGGGGGTGCGGGCGGGGGCCTGGCCGAGCTGCTCGCTCCGGGACGGGTCGCGGCCGGTGAGGACGAGGAGGACGGGGGCGCCGAGGTTCGCGGCGATGCGGGCGTTGTAGCCCAGCTCGGTGGGGCTGCCGACGTCGGTGTAGTCGGAGCCGAGGATGACGACCGTGTCGCACTGCGCCTCGACGGCCTTGTAGCGCTCGACGATGCGGGAGAGGGCGGCCTCCCCGTCGGCGTGCACGTCCTCGTAGGTGACGCCGATGCAGTCGTCGTAGGCGAGACCGGAGTCGGAGTGGCCGAGCAGCATCTCGAGCACGTAGTCGCGCTCGGAGGTGGAGCGGGCGATCGGGCGGAAGACGCCGACCCGCTGCACCTGGCTGCTGAGCAGGTCGAGGACGCCGAGGGCGACCGTGGACTTGCCCGAATGACCTTCGGCGGACGAGATGTAGATGCTCTGAACCATCGGGCGCAAGCCTAGCGACGGGGGCCCTCCGGAGGCTGGGCGGGTGCCCGGGATGGGAGAGCGTGCAGGGGCGCCCGGGTGTGGAGGAGAGGTGGGCCGGGTGCGCAACCCGTTAAAAGGAAAGACCCCCCGCGCACCCGCCAGAGCCCGGTTACCCTTGCTGCGTTTCCGCCCTGGGGGAGTTGGCCTGGATGGCGCCACGCGGGGAGCCGGGAGACAGTCTAACCGACGCCGGCGCGGTGCGAGCACGGCTGTGGCGCCGGGTGGTCAGCGGAGGGCGCCGGCACCGGCTAGTATCGATGAGTCGCGGCCACGGTCGCGCCAGGAGGATTCGCCTAGTGGCCTATGGCGCACGCTTGGAAAGCGTGTTGGGTGCAAGCCCTCGGGGGTTCGAATCCCCCATCCTCCGCCGAACGGCGCCGCACGCTCTCGCCAGCTGCGGCGCCGTTCTCTGTTCGCGGCGCGTGGCGCCTTCCCCGTCGAGTCGCCCGAGAAGGCTCGTTCAGGGTGCGGAGAACGCGCCTTCTCGGGCGAGTCAGTGCGCTCGTCAGCGGGTGAGGCGCAGGAGCCACTCGTCGAGGAGGGCGCTCTCGGCGGCGGTCAGGCCGTCGACGCCGGGCAGCGCGGTGCGCAGGGCGACTGCATGGGCGGCGAAGGCGCGGGCCGCAGGGTCGGTCGGGCCCGCCTCCGCTGTGGTGACCGCGGCGAGGACGGCTTCGCGGGAGCGGGCGGAGAGCTCGTCGTCGGGGCCGGCGGCGAGGGTGAGGGTGCAGCCGAGGGCGGCGGACTGGAGGAGGCGGGCGGCGTGGTCGACCTCGACGGTGAGGCGACCGGCCTCGGCGACGGCCCGGACGTGGGCGGCGAGGACGCTGCGGGCGAGGCGGGCGGCCTCGGACTCCTCCCCCGGGCGCCCGGTGAAGATCAGGGCGTAGAGGTGCGGCTCGGCGAGGCCGAAGGCGACGTGGTGGTCCCAGGCGGCGCGGAGGGCGTCGACCGGGTCGGCGGGTGCGTCGACGGAGTCGAACTCGGCCTGGGCGGAGGTGAATCCGGCGGCGGCAACGGAGTCGAGCAGGCCGCGGAGGTCGCCGAAGGTGCGGTAGATGGTGGGCGCCTGGACGCCGGCGGCCGAGCTGATCGCGCGGGTCGAGACGGCGTCGCGGCCGCCCTCCGCGAGGAGCGCCGCGGTCGCGGAGAGGATGCGGTCGCGGGTCGTCGGGCTCTCGGTCACGGGTATCGACGCTAACACGCGTGCGTTAGCGGCCGTGCACGCGGGGTGCTGGTGACGTGGATCTCGATACGCCCGCTGCGCGGGCTACTCGATCAACATGGGCGGCACGTGCCGCAGATATCAGCCGGGGTGAGCAGTCGCCGCGGGCGCTGACGGGGTGAGCTGCAAGGCGGAGGAGGAAGCGATACCGGCGGTATCGCGCCCGACGACAACGCCGCAGATCGCCCCGTCAGCACCCGCGGGCCGCGGGCGCTGACGCCGCCGGCTGCAAGGCGGAGGAAGGAGCGATACCGGCGGTATCGCGACTGACGACAACGCCGCAGACGGTGGTGTCAGCGCCCGCGGCGGGCCGTGCCGAAGATGCCTCGGACGACTTCGCGCAACAAGGTCTTCCCGACCGAGGAGCCGAGGACCTCCTCGACGACGGTCTTGTCGCGGCGGGTGGAGCGGGAGCGGGAGGTGGGCGCGGTGCGGCGGCGGGAGCGCTCGGCGGCCTCGTCGGCGCGGCGCTCGGCGGCGGCGCGGTCCTTGGCGCGCTGCGCGGCGGTGCAGGCGTCCTCCTTGGCGCGGCGGGCGGCGTCGGCGGCCTGCTCCTTCGCGCGGCGCGACTCCTCCTCCGCCTGCTGCTCGGCAGCGGCGCGGGCCTCCTCGGCGTCGGCCGCCGCGTCGAGGCGGCGGGTGAGGATCTCGCGGGCCGAGTCGCGGTCGAGCGGGGTGCCGTAGCGGGCGAGCAGCGGGGAGCGCTGGACGCTCGCCTCCCGGTCGGCCTCGGGGGTCGGCGCCATCGAGCCGCGCGGGGCCCGGAGCCGGGTCCAGGCGACCGGGGTCGGGGCGCCGCGCTCGTTCATCACCGTGACGATCGCCTCGCCGATCGGGAGCGCCTGCAGCACCTCGCCGAGGTCGTAGTCGCTCTCGGGGTAGGTCGAGACCGTGGCGCGCAAGGCCTTCGCGTCGTCGGGGGTGTGCGCGCGCAGCTGGTGCTGGATGCGCGAGCCAAGCTGGGCGAGCACCTCGCTCGGCACGTCCTTCGGCGTCTGGGTGACGAAGACGATGCCGACGCCCTTGGATCGGATCAGCCGGACCGTCTGCGTGATCGCGGCGAGGAAGTCCTTGGAGGCATCGCGGAAGAGCAGGTGCGCCTCGTCGAAGAAGAAGACGAGCTTCGGCCGGTCGAGGTCGCCGACCTCGGGCAGGTCGTTGAAGAGGTCGGCGAGCAGCCACATCAGAAACGTGGAGAACAGCGCCGGCTTGTCCGCGACTCCCGGCACCTCGAGCAGGCTGACGACGCCGCGGCCGTCGGGGGCGAGGCGGAGGAACTCGGCGGTGTCGATCTCGGGTTCGCCGAAGAAGACGTCGGCGCCCTGGTCGGCGAAGGCGATCAGCTCACGAAGGATGACGCCGGCGGTCGCCTTGGAGAGACCGCCGAGCTCGGCCAGCTCGGCCTTGCCCTCGTCGCCGACGAGGTAGGTGAGCACGGCGCGGAGGTCGGAGAGGTCGACGAGGGGCAGCCCGGCGCTCTCGGCGTAGTGGAAGACGAGGCCGAGGCTCGACTCCTGGGTGTGGTTGAGGCCGAGGACCTTGGCGAGCAGCAGCGCGCCGAAGCCGGTGACGGTGGCGCGGACGGGGACGCCTGTGCCGACTCCGCCGAGGGCGAAGTACTCGGCGGGGGCGGCCTCCGGGGTCCAGTCCTGGCCGATGGTGCGGGTGCGCGCGAGCAGCTTCTCGTCGGGGGTGCCGGGGGTCGCGAGGCCGGAGAGGTCGCCCTTGATGTCGGCGGCGAAGACGGGGACGCCGTTCGCGGAGAGCTGCTCGGCGAGGACCTGCAGGGTCTTGGTCTTGCCGGTGCCGGTCGCGCCGACGACGAGGCCGTGGCGGTTGAGCATCCCGAGCGGGATGCGGACGGGCACGTCCGCGCGGGCCTCGCCGTTGACGAGGGCGCCGATCTCGAGGGCGGGGCCGGCGAAGGCGTAGCCGGCGCGGACGGCGTCGACGGCGGACTCGGCGAGAGGGCCGGCGGCGGGCGGAGCCGGCTCGGGCGCGGCAGGTGCGGCGGCGGCCCGCTCCCCGGCCCGCCGTCGACGAGCCGCACGTCGTCGACGACCGCGGCCGCCTCCTCCGGACCGGCGGCCAGCGCCGCCGCGGCGCCTCGGCGCGGGCGAGCGCCTCCGCTGCCTCGGCCTGCAGGCGTCGGGCGGCCTCGAGTGCCGCGCGTGCGTCGTCCCTCGCCGAGGCGAGCCCGTCGTCGTTGCTCATGCGCTCAGCCTAGGCTCGCGGCGCCGCGCCGGACGGCCCGTCGGCCCGGCGCCGAGCGTCTCGGGCTCAGTCCTCGCGGACGTGCCAGGGCTGGCCGTAGCCGCCCTCCTCGAGCGGCCGCGCCATCAGCTCCAGGAACGGCTCGGCGTCGAACGCCTCCGGCCCGAGCACGCCCGCGCCCGACCAGGCGCCGGTCGCGAGCAGCTCGAGGGCGATCACCGGGTTGAGGGCGGTCTGCCAGACCACGCACTGGGTGCCGTACTCCGCCATCGTCCACTCGTTGTCGCTCACGTGGTACAGGTACACCTCACGGTGCTCGCCGTCCTTCGACCCCGAGACCCAGAGACCCGCGCAGGTCTTGCCGGTCATCCGCGGGCCGATGCTCGCCGGGTCGGGCAGGCCGGCCGCGACCACGTCGCGCGGCGAGACCAGCACCGGGCCTCCCGCCGAGCGGACGCGGACCGGCTCCGTGCGGTCGAGCCCGAGCAGGTTGAGCGTGCGCAGGACGCCGATGAACTCGGCGCCGAGGCCGTACTTGAAGGTGACCCGCTTCGCGTCGAGCCAGCGCGGCATCAGCAGCACCTCCTCGTGCTCCACGTTGACGCACTCGACGGGGCCGATCCCCTCGGGGAACTCGAAGACCTCCGGCTCGGAGAACGGCGGCGTGGTGAACCAGCCGCGGTCCTTCTCGAAGATCACCGGCGGGTTCAGGCACTCCTCGATCGTCGTCCAGATCGAGAAGGAGGGCGCGAAGATCTCGGCGCCGCTCTCGTCGCGCACGACGAGGTTCGCGCCGTCGCGGACGCCGAGCTCGTCGATCTCGTCGAAGAGGTGGTCGGCGGCGTAGCGGGCGAAGACGTCGGAGAGGCCCGGCTCGACGCCCATGCCGACGAGGGCGAGCCGGCCGGCGGACTCCCACTCCGGGGCGGCGGCGAACTGCTCGTCGCCGAGCTTCAAGCCGGTCTTGGCGTGCGGCTCCTCGGGGTGCGGGCGGGAGAGGCTCATCGCCATGTCGAGGTAGTCGGCGCCGGCGGCGAGGGCGCCCGCGAAGATCGTCGGCACGAAGGAGGGCTCGACCGCGTTCATCACGTGCGTGGCGCGGTGCGCGCGGGCGACGGTCTCGACGTTCTCGGCGTCGGAGGCGTCGATGCGGGCGGCGACGAAGCGGTTCTCGACGCCGTCGGCGCCGTACCGCTCGAGGATCCAGGCGACGGTGCGCTCCGCCCGGTCGAGCTCGTAGTCGCAGACGATGATCTGCTCGAAGAAGGTGCGGCGGGCGGCGATCTTCGCGAAGGCGTCGCCGACGCCACCGGCGCCGACCAGGAGGATTCTCATGCTGCCACCGTAGCGACGGAATCGCTCGCCGTTCAAGGCCTGGACCGCGGGAATCGCGAGGGTGCGGCGGTGTGGACGACGGAATCCGTCACTTCTGCTCCGTCTCCTCCGCGATCTCGAGGAGGCGGATGAACCGCGAGAGCCGCTCCAGCGCCGCCATCGACGTCGGCGGCGAGGCCGCGAGCGCGGGCGAGTGCACGAGGTAGGCGGCCCACTTCGCCCGCGAGATCGCGACGTTCAGCCGGTTGGGCAGGAGCAGGAACTCCAGGCCCCGCGGGACGTCGGCGCCGGAGGACGCGGCGAGCGAGACGATCGCGACGACCGCCTCGCGGCCCTGGAAGAGGTCGACGGTGCCGACCAGCGTCTCCTCGAGCCCGGCCGCGTCGAGCGCCTCGCGGAGGAGGGCGCCCTGCGCGTTGTAGGGCGCGACGACGATGACGTCGGCGGCGGTGAGTGCGCGCTCGCCGTGCTCGTCGGTCCAGGTGCGGCCGACCGTGGACCGGGCGATCTCGACGACCCGGCGCGCCTCGTCCGGCGAGGAGGTGGTGTCGCCGGCGTGCACGACCGGGACCGCGTGCAGCCCGGGGGCGACGCCGTCGAGGTGGCGCACCTCCGGAGCCCGGGACGAGAGGGCGCCCTCGTAGGAGAGCTCGGAGACGGCGGCGGCGAGCGCGGGGTGCATCCGGTGGGTCTGCGCGAGGAAGTAGCCGTAGGCGGGCGGCAGCACGTCGTGACCGGCGGCGAGCCAGCCGAGCGCCGACTCGTCGACGGGCTCGGGGTGCGAGCCCTGGCTGACCTGCGGGAGCTGCTGCGGGTCGCCGAGGAGCAGCAGGCGCTGCGCCGAGATCGCGCTCGCGATGGTGGGGGCGAGGGAGAACTGGCCGGCCTCGTCGATCACCAGGAGGTCGAGGGAGCGGCGCGGCGCGCTGCCGGCGTTGGCGAAGGTCCAGGCGGTGCCGCCGATCACGCAGCCGCCGCCCTCCGCGAGCGCCGCGAGGGCCGCGCCGTTCTTCACCGGCGTCCAGGCGGCGGCGGCGAGCGCCTCCGCGGAGGTGCCGTTCTTGGGCACCTTGGCGACCCGGGCGGGGTCGACGCCCTTCGCGACGACGGCGGTCAGCACGTTCTCGACGACGGAGTGCGACTGCCCGACGACGCCGACCCGCCAGCCGTGCTCGGTCACGAGCCGGGCGATGACGTGCGAGCCGACGTAGGTCTTGCCGGTGCCGGGTGGGCCCTGGACGGCGAGCGTCGCACGCTCGAGGCCGAGCAGGGTCTCGACGACCGCGCCGATCACGTCGTCGTCGCGGACCGGGGCGACGACGGCGGGCGGCACGCGCCGGAGGACGTCGAGCGCGGGGTCGGCGAGCATCGCGGGCAGGGCGTCGAGGACCGTCGCGCCCCACTCCGCGATGGCCTCGGGCTGCGGGGCCGCTCGCGGCGGCGGCGAGGGCGCGAGGGCGATCGGCGCGTCGTCGTGCGGCTCCTCCCCCGCGCGCAGGCCCTCCTTGAGCAGCAGGACGATGCGCTCGCCGTCGTCGTGCGCGGCGAGGATCTCGGCGCGGTCGGAGGCGCCGCGCAGACCGGGGCCGGGCGAGGGCGCGCCGGGCGGCGCCGGGGAGTCGTAGACGAGGAACGGCTTGGCGCCGACGCCGAGGCGGCTCCCGGGCGCGAGCCGGCCGTCGAGGCGCAGCTCGCGGGAGAGCGTGCGGGCCTTGGCCGGCGTCGACCAGTCGCGGACGACCTCGACCCGCTCGATCACGACGACGTCGCGGGTGTCGGCCCAGTCGTCGAGCGGCTGGCGCAGCCGGTCGAAGTGCTCCTGCCAGAAGGTCTTCGCCTCGCGGCGGTGGTAGTCGATGGCGGCGCCGGCGAGGGCGAGCGCCCTCTGGTCGGGCGTGCGCTCGCGCGGCTCGACGCCCTCCACCTCGGCGAGGAGGGCGACCGCGACCGGGTCGGGCTCGCGCGGCACCGGGAGGTCGACCTCGACGAGCGGGAGGGGCTCGGCGTCGCGGGTGGGGGCGAGCGAGAGCAGCCAGTCGCGCAGGCGCAGTGTGGAGCGGCAGTCGTAGGCGTTGTACTCGGCGATCTCGGCGAGGCGGCGGTCGGCGGCGGACGGGTCGGTCGCGAGAAGGTCTCTGGCCTCGACGTACTGCGTGATGCTGTCGGCGGCGTTCGTGACCCCCTCGGCGTCGCGCGCCTCCTCCCCCATGTAGAGCGGCTCGAGCTTCTTGATCGAGTAGCTGCGCGAGCCGATCCGCAGCGCCCGGCGGACGACAGGGTAGAGGTCGACGAGGACGCCGTCGCGCAGGAGCGCGTCGACCTCCTCCTCCCCCGTGCCGTGCCGCTGCGCGAGCGACAGCAGGTGACTGCGCTCGTAGGAGGCGTAGTGGTAGACGTGCATCCGCGGGAAGCGCGCACGACGCTCGCGCAGCAGCGCGAGGAAGTCGAGGAGGGCGCGGCGCTCGGCGGCGAGGTCGTGCGCCCAGTACGCGGTGAAGGCCTCGTCCCGGTCGACCATGCCGAAGAGGTAGTCGAGGCCCCACTGGCCGTCCTCCGCGTGCAGCGGGTCGCCCTCGAAGTCGAAGAAGAGGTCGCCTGGGTCGGGGGCGGGCAGGGCGGTCAGCACGGAGGCGTCGACGACCTCGACGACGGGGACGTGGTCGGCCGAGTCCTCGGTGGCGAGCTGCAGGCGGGCCTGGGCGCGCAGCGTCTCCGCGGCGCCGGCGCTCATCCCGGGGACCGGCCCCTCGCTGACCGCGAGCGCGTCGAGGGTGGTGATGCCGGCGGCGGCGAGCTTCGCGCGCTGGTCGAGGCGCATCCCAGCGACGAGGATCGGGTCGCGGTGCGCCAGCACCTCCGGCGCGCAGAGGCCGCAGCGGCCGCAGGCGGTGAAGCGGGGATCGCCCCACGCGAGCGGCGTCGGATCGGCGATCCGCTCCTCGAGCACCGCGCGCAGGCGGGCGCGCTGCACCCGCTGCACGGGGGCGATCGTGGCGAGGTCGTGGCTGGTCACCTTCCCGTCGCCGAGGACGAGGTGGACCTTCTCGCCCACGCGGATGCCGCGGGCCGCCATCTGCTCGGCGTAGGCGGCGAGCTGCAGCAGGGCGGGGATCTTGGCGTGCCGGGCGAGCTTGGTGTCGTAGACCTCGTAGGCGCCGTCGGCGGTTCCGTCGTCGACTCGGAGGAGGAAGTCGGAGAAGCCGATGAAGGTGCCGTCGTAGAAGGTGGCCTGGTAGAGCACGTCCGCGCCCGCGCGCATCGCCTCGATCGCGGCGTCGGCGGCCCTCGCGTAGTCGGCGCGTTCGGGGCGCTCGAACTCGACGACGTCGGCGTGCGTGCGCTTCAGCTCGGCGAGGTAGGCGAGCTCGTGCGCGTCGCCGAGGCGCGCGGTGCGCTGCAGCATCGCGTCCTCCTCCACGGTGACGCGGGGGGCGCGGGCGAGCGTCGCGTCGAGCCTGCGCAGCACCGCCCACTCGCAGGCCGACCAGGAGGAGAGATCGGTCGGGCTCGTGACGATGCGGACGCCCTCGGCGCCGTCGTCCTCGAGATACATGCGGCTCCCTCCACGGCCGCCGGGCGGCGACCGCCTCCAGGGTAGGGCGACCCTCCGACACCGGCGCGTGCGAGGCTGGGCCGGTGACCAGGGCGCGCTTCGAGATCATCCCGTCGGACGGCATCGGCGAGGACGCCGAGCGCGCGTTCCCCGACCCGGCGGCCGTGACGCTCACCGTCACCAGCCTGCCGAAGCACGGGACGGAGCGGACGGTCGACTCCGCGGTCGACCTCGCGCGCCGCGGCTTCCGCGTCGTGCCGCACCTCGCGGCGCGGAACGTCGACGGGCGCGGCGCCCTCGATCGCGCGCTCGGGCGGATGCGCGACGCCGGGATCGACGAGGCGTTCGTGATCTCGGGCGACGCGAGGAGTGCGGCCGGCAGCTACTCGACCAGCCTCGAGCTGATCCGCGACGCCGTCGAGCTGCGGCCCGAGCTGGCGATCGACGTCGCCGGCTATCCGGAGGGGCACCCGCACCTCTCCGATGAGAGCATCGCGAAGCACCTGCGTGAGCGGGCGCCGTACCTCCGCGGGATCGTCACGCAGATGTGCTTCGACGTGAACGCTGTCGTCCGGTACGCCGACGGACTCCGGACGTCAGGGATCGGCGCGGAGCTGTGGGCCGGTGTCCCCGGGCCCGTGGAGCGGGCGCGGCTGCTGACGCTCGGCGCGCGGATCGGCGTCGGCTCGTCGCTCGGCTTCCTCGCGCGCAGCTCGTCGGTGGCCGGCGGGCTGCTGCGCGGCCGCCGCTTCGACCCGACCGCGTTCGTGGCACGCCTCGAGGCGGCCGCGGGCGAGCGCCTCGCGGGCCTGCACGTCTACACCTTCAACGAGCTCGACGGCCTGCGCGCGTTCTGACGCCCGCCGCGAGATGCCACTTGTGAGCGCTTCTCCCGGCGTGTCGCGCTCATAAGTGGCATCTCGCGGAGGAGGGGGTCAGCGCGAGGTGCGGACCCAGATCGGCGGGTGCGGGAGCTCGGACTCGGTGCGCAGGCGGCCGGCGAGCGGCGCCCAGACGATCAGGGCGACGGCCAGCCCGAGCAGGAGGCCGCCGATGGTGTCGGTGAGCCAGTGCGCGCCGAGGTAGGTGCGGCTGGCCATCATCGCCACGGTGTAGAGGAAGCCCGCGATCCAGACCCAGAGCAGCGGGAAGACCAGGGCGAGCACCATCGCCGTGGTCGAGGCGTTCGCGGTGTGGCCGGAGGGGAAGGAGCCGTAGTCGCTGGTGACCAGCATGTCCTCGGGGCGGGCGCGGCCGACCAGCTCCTTCACGAGCTGGGTGGCGCCGACGCT
Source organism: Rathayibacter sp. VKM Ac-2760 (assembly GCF_009834185.1). Classification (GTDB taxonomy): domain Bacteria; phylum Actinomycetota; class Actinomycetes; order Actinomycetales; family Microbacteriaceae; genus Rathayibacter. The sequence continues at coordinate 1,122,602 of NZ_CP047173.1, read as the reverse complement.
GACGAGGGCGGCGAGCGCGTAGTAGAGGGCGGCCCAGCGGCGGCGGAAGACGAGCAGGACGATGATGATGGCGACCGGGATGATCGCGGTGCCGATGACGCCGGCGCCGACGGTGTTCATGATGAAGGCGGGGACGTCCCAGGCGGTCGAGCGGTGCTCGACGATCTCGTCCATCCACTCGACGTCGAACGAGAACGCGCTGGTGGGGCGGAAGGCGATGATCACGGCGAGGACGATCGTCACGATCAGAGCGATCGAGGCGGAGATCAGCGGCCAGCGGCGCGAGACGTGGCGGGCGGCCTCGGTGGAGAGGACCTTCGCGACGACGTCGTCGGACGGGGCGCGCTGGTGGAGGCGCTCGCGCTGCACGGCGTCGGGCTGGGCGACGCCGGGCTCGGTCTTCAGGGGGTCGTGGCGAGGATCCATCCGGACATGATGCCGTCACCGGGCGTTCACGCGCTGGGGGTTGCGGGCGGGGCGGCGAGGTCGGGCTCGCGGAATCGCGTCCGGCACGTCGGATCGGCGCGTTTGTGCGAGCCGAAGGTGGATTTACGAGCCCGAGGTCCGCCGCGGACACCTCCGGCACGCGGAAACACGTCCGGCACGTCGAATCGGCGCGTTTCCGCGAGCCGGAGCCGATTCCGCGAGCCCGAGGTCTGCCGCGGACACCTCCGGCACGCGGAAACACGTCCGGCACGTCGAATCGGCGCGTTTCCGCGAGCCGGAGCCGGTTTTACGAGCCCGAGGTCTGCCGCGGGGACCTCCGGCACGCGGAAACGCGTCCGGCACGTCGGATCGGCGCAATTCCGCGAGCCGAAGCCGATTCCACGAGCCCGAGGTCTGCCGCGAGGACCTCCGGCACGCAGAAACACGTCCGGCACGTCGAAGCGGCGCATTTCCGCGAGCCGAAGCCGATTCCGCGAGCCCGAGGTCTGCCGCGAGGACCTCCGGCACGCAGAAACACGTCCGGCACGTCGAAGCGGCGCATTTCCGCGAGCCGAAGCCGATTCCGCGAGCCCGAGGTCTACCACGGGGACCTCCGGCTCGCGGAACCACGTCCGGCTCGTCGAATCCGACCGATTCCGCGAGCCGAGGCCGGTTCTGCGAGCCGGAGGTCGGGCGGACGGGCGGGCGGGCCGACGGACGGGCGGACGGACGGACGGGCGGGCGGGCGGGCGGGCTCAGTCCTGCAGGGCCGGCACCGTGCGCGGGCGGACGATCAGCCAGAGCGCGACGATCGACACGGCGGCGGTGCCCATCATCACGAGGGCCATCGGCACGGCCGACTCGACGCCGAACAGACCGGACAGCGGCGACAGGATGCCGGCGGTGCCGAAGTTGACCGCGCCGAGCAGCGACGCCGCGGTGCCCGCCTCGCGGCCGTGGTTGACCAGGCCGAGCACCTGCACGCACGGGAAGCTGAAGCCGCAGGAGGCGATGAAGAACCAGAGCGGCACGAGGGTGCCCCAGATGCCGAAGCCGAGCACGTCGAACAGCGCGATCAGCCCGGCCGTGACGAGCAGCGTGACCGTGGTGATCGCGAGGATCCACTGCGGTCCGACGCCCCGGCGGCTGAGGAAGGACGACGCCTGGACGCCCGCGACGACACCGAGCGAGTTGACCGCGAAGAGCAGCCCGTACTGCTGCGCGTCCAGTCCGTAGAGCCCCTGGAAGAGGAAGGACGAGCTGGAGAGGTAGGTGAACAGCCCGCCGAAGGTCATGCCGCCGATCACCGCGACGCCGACGAAGACCCGGTCGCTGAGCACGGCCCGGTAGCGCTGCACGAGGGAGCGCGAGTCGCGGTCGGCGCGCGCGATCCGCGGCCGCGTCTCGACGATCAGCACCGCGACGGCGACCATGACGATCAGCCCGTAGGCGGCGAGGAAGACGAAGATGCCGCGCCAGTCCATCACCAGCAGCAGCTGCGAGCCGATGACCGGGGCGAGCACCGGCGCCAGGCCGGAGACCAGGGCGAGGCGCGACAGCATCTTCACCAGCGGCCGGCCGCCGAAGAGGTCGCGGACCATCGCCATCGCGACGACGCCGCCCGCCGCGGCTCCGGCGCCCATCAGGAAGCGGAAGACGCCGAGCGAGACGATCTCGGGCGCGAAAGCGGCGCCGATGCAGGCCAGCACGTGCAGCGAGGTCGCCAGCAGGATCGGCAGGCGCCGGCCGACCACGTCGCTCCACGGGCCGACGACCAGCTGCCCGAGGGCGAAGCCGAGGGTGGTGCCGGTGAGCGTCAGCTGGACCGCCGCCTCCGACACGCTCAGCTCGCTCTGCAGCGCGGGGAAGGCGGGGAGGTAGAGGTCGATCGTGAACGGGCCGAGCGCGGTGAGCGCCCCGAGCACGATCACGTAGACGAGGCGCTGCCGTTTGGTCAGGGCGTCGCCCGCGTGCCGGTGCACGGGGGTCGAGCCGGTGGGGGTGGAGGCGAGAGAGGTCACGGAGCCTTCCTGCGGAGCGCAGAGCGGAGGAGGGGAGGGAGCGGCGGACGAGCATCGCCCCTACCGCCAAGCGGCGGGCGGGCGGATTCATTCCTCGACTATCGAATCAATTCGATCGGTGTCGCGCAAGGGCCCCCGCTCGATGAGGCGCAGATGCTCCGGCTCCCGCTCAGGCCGCGGGCTGCGCCCCGCCGGCCGGGTGCAGCGCGGCGGCGAGCGGATCGGCGAGCAGCCCTTCGAAGGCGAGCTCGGCCGCGCCGAGCATCAGCAGGTCGCCGCCGAGCTCGGTGCGGGCGATGCGCACCGAGTCGAGCGCCACCCGGAACGGCCCGCCCCGTGCCAGGCGCCCCTCGAGGAAGCCGGGTGCGACGCCGACGAGCGCGCCGAGGAACCCGCCCAGCACCACCAGCTGCGGATTGAAGATGTTGACGACGTTGCGCAGCGCGACGGCGAGGTGCCCCAGCTGCCGCTCCACCTCCGCGCGGACCGCGGGGTCGCCGGAGGCGGCGAGCGCCTCCTCGAGCCGCTCGCTCTCGTCGAGCCCGAGCACCCGCAGCAGCTCTGCGCGGCCGACCTCGGTCTCGAGGCAGCCGACGGCCCCGCAGTGGCAGTCGACGCCCGCGCTGTTGACGAGGGTGTGGCCGATCTCGCCGGCGTAGCCGTCGATCCCGTGCAGCGGAGCGCCGCCCACGATGACGCCGGCGCCGACGCCGCTCGCGCCGCCGTTGAGGTAGACGAGGTGCGAGACCTCGCGGCCGGCGCCGAGCACGCTCTCGGCGAGCGCGCCGAGGTTCGCGTCGTTCGCGGACAGCACGGGCAGCCCGGTCGCCTCGGCGAGCATGCGCGAGAACGGCTCGTCGGTCCAGCCGAGGTGCGGCCCGACCCGGACCAGACCGTCGGCGTCGCGGACGAGCCCCGGCACCGCGACTCCGATGCCGACGGTGCGGGCGTCGGCCGGCAGCTCGGCGACGAGCTCGGCGATCGCACCGGCCGCGAGCCGGGCCGCGGCCTCGGCGCTCGGCACGGCGGCGGTGCGGCGGATGCGGCGGCGCACCTCCGCGTCGAGGCCGACGACGGCGACCGTCACGGCGTCGATCTCCGGGTTCACCGCGATCGCGACGACCCGCGGATCGGCGAGGACGATCGGGCTCGGCCGGCCGACCTGATTGACGGTCTCGGGCTGCAGCTCGCGCACGACGCCCAGCTCGACCAGCTCGCCGACGAGGGCGGCGATGGTGGAGCGGTTGAGCCCGGTGAGGCGGGTCAGCTGCGAACGGGAGCGCGGGCCGCCGCGGTGCACGAGGCGCAGGAGCGCGGAGAGGTTGTGCCGGCGGACCCGGTCGAGGTTGTTGCCGCGCGTCGCGATCTCGGCCATTCCGCGGTCTCCTCTGCTCACCGGCGCCAGCCTATCCGCGGGTGCGGTCCGTGCTCGGCGCACAACGTCAGCTGAGAAGGGGGTCCCTCGCTCCACAGGGGAGGGACCCCTCTCACCGCTGACGTTGTGCGCGGTCCTCGTCGGTCAGGCCCCCGCCCGGGTCCAGGTCCAGGTGCCGCCGGCGGGCGCGTCGACACTCACGTCGTCACCTGAACGGGTCACCGTGAACACCGTCTCCGCGCCGGAGTCGTGCGCCGGCACCCGGACGACCGTCTCGCCGTCCGCGCCCGGGAACACGCGGAGCTCGAGCCCGTCGACGTAGTCGTACTCGGCGACGTCGCTGCGCGCGCCGACCGGGATCACCGCGCCCTCGCGGACGTAGAGCGGCAGCGAGTCGAAGCCGTGCACCTCCCGGCGCCACTCCCCCGTCGAGTCGATCGTCTCGCCGGTCCACCAGCTCGTCCAGCGCCCGCGAGGCAGGTAGAACTCGACCGAGCCGTCCGGAGTGAAGACCGGCGCCACCAGCAGGTCGTGCCCGAGCATGTACTGCGTGTCGAGGTGCGCCGCGTTGCGGTCGTCCTCGAACTCGAGCGTCATCGGCCGCATGACCGGTGTGCCGGTGCGCGCCGCCTCCGCCCCCGCCGCGGTGAGGTAGGGCATCAGCGAGAGCTTCAGCCGGGTGAAGAGGCGCGTGACGTCGACGGCCTCCTCGTCGAACGCCCACGGCACGCGGACCGACGACGAGCCGTGCAGCCGCGAGTGCGAGGAGAGCAGGCCGAAGGCGAGCCAGCGCTTGAAGACCCCCGGGTCGGGCGTGCCCTCGAAGCCCCCGATGTCGTGCGCCCAGAAGGCGAACCCGCCGAGCGCGAGCGAGAGCCCGCCGCGCAGGGTCTCCGCCATCGAGACGTAGGAGGAGGTGTTGTCGCCGCCCCAGTGCACCGGCAGCGCCTGCCCGCCGACCGTGGCGCTGCGGGCGAAGAGCGCCGCGCGTCCCTCGCCGAGCTCCTCCTCCAGCACGTCGAACACCGCGCGGTTGTAGAGCTGGGTGTACCAGTTGTGCATGCCCTCGGGGTCGGAGCCGTCGAACCAGGCCACGCCCTCCGACGGGATGCGCTCGCCGAAGTCGGTCTTGAACGAGTCGACGCCCTGGCGGACCAGGACGCGCAGCTTGTCCTGGAACCAGCGGGTCGCCTCCGGGTTCGTGAAGTCGATCAGCGCCATGCCGGCCACCCAGAGGTCCCACTGCCAGACGTCGCCCGCGGTCGTGCGCAGCAGGTAGCCCTTCTCCCGGCCCTCCTCGAACAGCGCGGAGGCCTGGCCGATGTAGGGGTTGATCCAGACGCAGGTGCGCAGGCCGCGCTCGTGCAGGCGGGCGAGGATGCCCTCCGGGTCCGGGAAGGTGCGCGGGTCCCACTCCAGGTCGGTCCACTGGAACTCGCGCATCCAGAAGCAGTCGAAGTGGAAGGCCGACAGCGGCAGCTCACGCTCGGCGAAGCCGTCGATGAAGGAGTTGACCGTCTCCTCGTCGTAGCTGGTGGTGAAGCTGGTGGTCAGCCAGAGGCCGTAGCTCCAGGCGGGGACGATCGCGGGGCGGCCGGCCAGGCCGGTGTAGCGGCGGAGCACGTCCTTCTTGGTGGGGCCCTGGATCACCAGGTACTCCAGCGCCTCGCCGCCGACGGAGAACTGCACGCGCTCGACCGACTCGGAGCCGATCTCGAACGAGACCAGTCCCGGGTCGTTGACGAGCACGCCGTAGCCGCGGCTGGAGAGGTAGAAGGGGACGTTCTTGTAGGCCTGCTCGGAGGAGGTGCCGCCGTCGGCGTTCCAGACGTCGACCGTCTGGCCGTTCTTGACGAACGGGCCGAAGCGCTCGCCCAGGCCGTAGACGAGCTCGCCGACGCCGAGGTCGAGCTGCTCGTGCAGGTAGGCGGCGCCGTCGGGTCCGGTGAGGTAGCCCTCGGCCTTGTGCCCGGAGCCGGTGAGGCGGGTGCTCGTCGCGGTGTCCCAGAACTCGAGCGACCAGGGCGCGCCCTGTGCGACGCGGACCTCGAGGTCGCCGGTGCGCAGGACGCCGCCCGCCTCCGTGACGCTCGCCTCGCCGACCGCGCCGTCGACCAGGTCGAAGCCGCCGCGGGTGGCGGTGCCGCGCCAGTGCTCGATCCGGACCTTCGCGACGCCCTCGGCCGGCGAGGACACGGTGACGGTCAGTGTCGGCCGGTTCAGCACGTCGCCGCGACCCTCGATGACCTTGGTCGGGGCGATGACCTCGAGCGAGGAGCCGTGCGAGCGGATGTCGTAGGCCTCCTGCGCGAAGAGGGCGGTGAATCCGGCCCTCGTCTGCCAGAACCCGTCGGTGAACTTCATGCGGTGGTGCCTTTCTGATGCGGAAGGGGCGGCGGTTACTTGACCGCGCCGGCGGTGATGCCGCGGGTGAGCGTGCGCTGGAAGATCAGGAAGAAGATCAGCGTCGGCAGCAGGCCCAGCAGGGCGCTCGCACTGGTCGTCGTGACGTCCATGATCTTGTCGCCCTGGAGGCTGGAGATCGCGATCGGGACGGTCTGCGTCGCGTCGCTCACCAGGAAGACCAGCGGGATGAGGAACTCGTTCCAGGTCCAGATGAAGAAGAAGATCATCAGCACCGAGAGGGTCGGTCGCGAGATCGGCACGATCACCCGGGTGAGCACCTGCCACTTCGAGGCGCCGTCGAGCGCCGCGGCCTCGAGGATCTCCTTCGGGAAGGTGCCGTAGACGCTGGAGAGCAGATAGGTGCCGAACGCCGACTGGATCACGGTGAAGATGATGATCACCGAGAGCTGGCTGTCGTAGATCCCGACCGCCTTGAACATGTAGTAGAGCGGGTAGAGCAGGGCCTCCTGCGGCAGCATGTTCGCCAGCAGGAACAGGATGATGATCCAGCTGCGGCCCTTCACCCGGCCGATACCGATGGCGTAGGCGTTGAGCACCGAGAGGGCGACCGCGAGAATCGCGACCGAGCCCGAGATCAGGATCGAGTTGCCGAGCTTCTCCGGGAAGTTCACCCGCTCCCAGAAGGTCGAGAGGCCGTCGAAGGAGAGGCCGGTCGGGAAGGCCAGCGGACCGCCCACCGAGTACTCGGCGGGGGTCTTGAACGAGTTGAGCAGGATCAGCAGCACCGGGCTGATGATGACGAGACCGATCACGACGGCCACGATCAGGATCGCCCAGTCGCCGAGAGTGCGCTTGGTCGCGCCCTTCGAGGCCTTGGGCGCCTTCTTCGGCGTGGTCAGATCGGTGTCGTCCGTGCCGGCCTGGGTGAACGGCAGGGCTTCGATGGCCGACATCAGCGGGCTCCTTCGCTGCGCTCGACGCGCTCCTGGGCGCGGATGAAGAGGACGGCCAGGATCACGATGACGATGGTCAGCGCGGTCGCGATGGTGGCGCCGTAGCCCACCTGCTGCTTCTGGAAGAACTCGGTGTAGGAGTAGTAGCTCGGCACGATCGTGGAGTCGCCCGGGCCGCCGCGGGTCAGCGCGTAGATCGGCCCGAAGACCTTGAGCGCGGCGATGGTGCAGGTGAGGGTGACGACGAAGACCTCGGGGCGGATGATCGAGATGGTGATCCAGCGGAAGCGCTGGAACCAGTTCGCACCGTCGAGCTCGGCGGCCTCGTAGAGCTCGGGATCGACGCGCTGCAGCGCGGCCATGAAGATGACGACCGGGTAGCCGAGCTGCACCCAGATCATCACGACCATGATCGAGAGCATCGCGGTGTCGGGCTTGCCGAGCCAGTCGTGCGCGAGCGAGCCGAGGCCGACCGCCTCGAGGATCGAATTGAGAGCGCCGTTGTCCGGGCGGAGGATCCAGCCGATCACGATCGCGGCGATGACGGTCGGCAGGATCTGCGGGAGGTAGTAGGTCGCGCGGAGGAAGGAGGCGATCCGGCCGCCGAACTTCTTGCCGACCAGATCGAAGAGGATCGCGGCGAGGAGGAGGCCGAGGATCGTCGGGACGATCACCATCGCGATGATCATGTAGACGGAGTTGAGGAACGACGTCCAGAACTGGTCGTCGCCCATCAGCTCGATCCAGTTGTCGAGGCCGATGAAGATCGGCGGCTTGATGCCGCGCCAGGACGTGAAGCTGATGTAGACGTTCCAGATCAGCGGGATCAGCACGATGAACACGAAGAGCACGAAGCCCGGGATCAGGTAGAGCCAGTAGCCGCCGGAGCGCTTCTCGCGGGGCGGCTTCTCCGCCGTGGGAGGCGGCGCAGCGCTCTCCGCGCGACGCGGAACGGTCGTCGTCATGGGTACTCCTTGAACGTGTGCTGTCGTGTGGGGCGGCGGAGCCTGGGGGTGGCCGCGAGATGCCACTTGTGCACGGCTTTCACGGCGTGTCGCGTGCACAAGTGGCATCTCGCGGAAGGGGCGACCTTGTAGTTACTTGATGTCGTCGACTCCGTCGTCGTACTTGCCCTGCAGCTCGGTGAGCATTCCGCTGGGGTCCGTCGAGCCGTTGATGAGCTCCTGCGAGGCGGCGACGAGGTCGTCGTAGAAGGTGGCGGTGGGCCAGTCGGGGTAGAAGGAGAGCTGGTCCTGGTCGACGACCGTCTTCCACTGCGACAGCAGCGCCTTGCTCTTCTCGTCCGTGATCGCGGTCTCGTCGACGACCAGCGGGATGCCGCCGTTGTTGCCGATCAGGTTCTGGATCTCGGGGCGCATCGTGATGTCGATCCACTTGTAGGCGAGGTCCTTGTTCTTCGCCGTCTCCGGGATGACCCAGTGGTTGCCGGCGGAGCCCATCGTGAACTCCGCGCCGGGGAAGAGGAAGGTGTCCCACTCGAAGCCGGTGATCTCGGTCTTGAAGCGGCCGAACCACCACGAGCCCGAGAAGAAGATCGGGTACTCGCCGGAGATGAAGGCGGTGCCCGCGTCCTCGGCCTTGAGCCCGGAGGCGTCGGCCGAGAAGTAGCCCTTGTCGACGTAGGTCTTCAGCTGGTCGGCCGCATAGCTCCAGGCCGCGTCCTCGAAGTCGACCTCGCCGGTGTAGGTCTGGTAGTCGGTGATCCACTGGCGGTCGGCCTTCAGCAGCGCGAGCTGGTAGAAGAGCTGCTGCAGCGGGTACTCCGCGCCGGCCTCGGCGAGCGGGGTGATCCCCTTGGCGACGAAGGCGTCGAGCACGGCGGTGAACTCGTCGTAGGTCGTCGGCACCTCGATGCCGTTCGCCGCGAAGACGTCCTTGTTGTAGTAGACGAAGGTGAACTCGCCGTAGTTGGGGATGCCGTACCAGGAGCCGGAGCCCATGATGCCCTTGTCGTCGTACTTGGCCGTGGTCTGCAGGGCGCCCGGGATGAGCTTGTCCCAGCCGTAGAACTCGACGGCCTCGTCGAGATTGGTGAGCAGGCCCTGGCTGGAGAGCAGTCCGCTGGTCGCGTTGCCCTTGTTGTACTCGACGACGTCGGGGGCCGAATTGGAGTTGAAGATCTGGCTGGCACCGGTGCGCAGCTGCTCGAAGGCCTTGAACTCGTAGGCGATCTCGGCGCCGGTCTCCTTGGTGAAGGTGTCGCGGGCGGCGAGCCAGGCGATGCCGCGGTCGCTGTCGGGGGTCTCGAAGTCCCACATGGTGAGGGTGCGGCCGGCACCGTCGACATCGGTGGCGAGGGCGTCGGAGCCGGCGTCGGAGCCGCCTCCGGAGCAGGCGGCGAGCGCGAACATCGCGCCGATGCCGACACCGCCGGCGATCAGGCCGCGGCGGCTCAGGGAGCCGACGGTGGCGGCGGAGGGGCGGTGGAAGGCGGTGCGGGGACGAAGCGACATAGCGGGAGTTCTCCTTCAAACGGTGCCGCGGGGCTGTGGACGAGGGGCTGTGAGTGGTCGGTCGTGCGAGTCGAAGAGCGCTCTCTCAGCCGCGAATAGCCGTCGAAGCGTTTCGACGATGCCCGCGGCGGGAGCGGAGGGAGGACGAGGATCGGAGAGGGTTCAGGGGCCGGCCGGCGCCGGAGCGCCGGTCGGGGCGAGCGCGACGGAGCCGCGGTCGACGTAGTGGGGCGGGAGGAGGTCGACGCCGCTGGAGCGGCCGGAGTCGATCTGCTGGAGGGTCCGGGCGACGGCCGCGCGGCACATCGCGTCGAACGGGAGGGGGATGCTGCTGACCGGCACCGGCAGCGCGGCGCCGTCGTAGCTGGCGCAGGCCGCGAGGACCGAGAGGTCACCGGGGATCGAGAGGCCGCGCTCGACGAGGCTCTCGATCGCCGCCTCCGCCACCGGCTCGTTGCAGTGCAGCACGAGGGCGGAGACGTCGGCGGTGAGCAGCGTGTCGACCGCCGCCGACGCGCTCGCGCGGCCGATGTGCGGCCGCTCGACGCTCAGGGCGAGGCCGAGCGCCGCGCACTCCGCCTCGAACGCGTCGTCGAAGCGGCGGACGAAGCCGGCGTTGCGGTCGGTGTACGACTGCGGGTGCTCGATCAGGCCGACCGAGCGGTGGCCCTGCTCGGCGAGCAGGCGCACGCTGCGGCGCGCCGCTTCCGCGAAGTCGAGGTCGACGCAGGCGAGCTCGTGCGCGTCGGCCGGGACGCCGATGAAGGTGGCGGGCACGCCGGCCGCGCGGATCAGGGCGGCGCGGTCGTCCTCGTCGTCGACGCCCATCAGGACGACGCCGTCGACGAGCGAGGAGGAGGAGACGCGGGCGATGCCGCTCGACGCCTCGTCCGTGACGAGCAGGAGGACGTCGTAGTCGGACTCGCGGGCCCGCTCGAGCACCTCGGTGACGAAGCGCATGTGGGTGGGCAGGTGCAGCTCGCCGCGCATCGGGGCGGAGAGGGCGAGGATGTGGGTCCGTGCGCCGGCGAGCATCCGCGCCCCGGCGTGCGGGCGGTAGCCGAGCTGCTGGACGGCCTCATCGACCCGCTGGCGGGTGGAGGCGGCGATGGAGCGCTTGCCGGAGAGGGCGTAGGAGACCGTGCTGATCGAGACCCCGGCAGCGCGGGCGACGTCGTGGATGCTCGCCATCGTTCCTCCTGCCGGACCTCGTCGTCGGTGCCCGGTCGCGTCTCGAAGAGTGCTTCGAAACGCTTCGACCAGGTTGCTGCTGAGCACTGTACGCACAGTCGAAACGCTTCCGCAAGGAATTCGTCGGGCGGCGCGACAAATCGACGCGAGACGTCGCGTCGACCGATGAACACAGTGACGCGAGACGTCCCGTCGATCGATGAGCACAGTGACGCGAGACGTCGCGTCGTGCGTTGCGCCGCGGCGCTCGGATCGATATGTTGGGCGCAACAACAATTCGGCGACGTCGCCGGAAAGGATTCGGATCATGTCCCTGACCCCCACCCGCGCCGACAAGTTCTCGTTCGGCCTCTGGACCATCGGCTACAACGGGACGGACCCGTTCGGCGGCCCGACCCGGAAGCCCCTCGACACCGTGCACGCGGTCGAGAAGCTGAGCGAGCTCGGCGCCTACGGCCTCACCTTCCACGACGACGACCTCTTCGCGTTCGGCTCGACCGACGCCGAGCGCCAGACCGAGATCGACCGCCTCAAGGGCGCGCTCGAGTCCACCGGCCTGATCGTCCCGATGGTGACCACCAACCTCTTCAGCGCCCCGGTCTTCAAGGACGGCGGCTTCACCTCGAACGACCGCGACGTGCGCCGCTTCGCGCTGCGCAAGGTCCTCCGCAACATCGACCTCGCCGCCGAGCTCGGCGCGCAGACCTTCGTGATGTGGGGCGGCCGCGAGGGCGCCGAGTACGACTCCGCCAAGGACATCCGCGCGGCACTCGAGCGCTACCGCGAGGCCGTCAACCTGCTCGGCGACTACGTCACCGACAAGGGCTACGACATCCGCTTCGCGATCGAGCCCAAGCCCAACGAGCCCCGCGGCGACATCCTGCTGCCGACCCTCGGCCACGCGATCGCCTTCATCGACTCGCTCGAGCGCCCCGAGCTGGTCGGCGTGAACCCCGAGGTCGGCCACGAGCAGATGGCGGGCCTGAACTTCACGGCCGGCATCGCCCAGGCGCTGTACCACGGCAAGCTCTTCCACATCGACCTCAACGGCCAGCGCGGCATCAAGTACGACCAGGACCTCGTCTTCGGTCACGGCGACCTGCACAACGCGTTCTCGCTGGTCGACCTGCTCGAGAACGGCGGCCCCGGCGGCGTCCCCGCCTACGACGGCCCGCGCCACTTCGACTACAAGCCCTCGCGCACCGAGGACGAGACCGGAGTCTGGGACTCGGCCGCGGCCAACATGCGCACCTACCTGCTGCTCAAGGAGCGCGCCGCGGCCTTCCGCGCCGACCCCGAGGTCCAGGAGGCGCTCGCGGCGTCGAAGGTCGGCGAGCTGTCGACTCCGACGCTGAACGAGGGCGAGTCGTACGACGACCTCCTCGCGGACACCGCGTCCTACGAGTCGTTCGACACCGACGCGTACCTCGGCGGCAAGGGCTTCGGCTTCGTCCGCCTGCAGCAGCTCGCCACCGAGCACCTGCTCGGCGCGCGCGGCTGACCCACCCGGGCTGATCCCGCGGCTGCCCGCGGGACGCCCTCGGACGGACGGGATCCCCTCGCGGGGTCCCGTCCGTTCCCTGCGTCCGGCGGCCTCGCGCGACGCACCGACCTCCAACGAAAGGTGACGGCGATGACGCTGGTCGCAGGGATCGACTCGTCGACCCAGAGCTGCAAGGTGGTCGTCCGCGACCTCGAGACCGGAGCCGTGGTCCGCACCGGACGCGCCGGGCACCCGGACGGGACCGAGGTCGACCCGGCCGCCTGGTGGGAGGCGCTGCAGACCGCGATCGCCGACGCCGGCGGACTCGACGACATCGCGGCGATCTCCGTCGGCGGGCAACAGCACGGCATGGTCGTGCTCGACGCGGACGGGCGGGTCGTTCGGCCCGCGCTGCTCTGGAACGACACCCGCAGCGCCGGCGCGGCGCGCGACCTGATCGCGGAGCTCGGCGCCGAGGCCTGGGCGCAGCGCACCGGCAGCGTCCCGGTCGCCTCCTTCACCGCCACCAAGCTGCGCTGGCTGCGCGACGCCGAGCCCGAGAACGCGGCCCGCGTCGCGGCCGTCGCGCTCCCGCACGACTGGCTGACCTGGCGCCTGCTCGGCTACGGCCCCGACTCCGCTCGAGGGACGCAGCTGGACGCGCTGACGACCGACCGCTCCGACGCCTCCGGCACCTCCTACTGGGGCGCCGACGGCTACGATCTCGAGCTGCTCGAGCGGGCGCTCGGTCACCGGCCGCTCCTCCCCCGCGTGCTCGGCCCGTCGGAGCGGGCGGGCAGCACCGACAGCGGCGTGGTGGTCGGACCGGGCGCGGGCGACAACGCCGGCGCGGCGCTCGGCCTCGGCGCGGGGCCGGGTGACGTGGTGGTCAGCATCGGCACGAGCGGCACGGTCTTCGCGGTGACCGACGACCCGGTGCGCGACGCGTCGGGGACCGTCGCGGGCTTCGCGGACGCGAGCGGGCGGTTCCTGCCGCTGGTCGCCACGCTGAATGCGGCACGGGTGCTGGCCTCGACGGCCGAGTTGCTCGGGAGCGACTTCGACGCGTTCTCGGCGCTCGCGCTCGAGGCGGAGCCGGGCTCCGGCGGACTCGTGCTCGTGCCCTACTTCGAGGGCGAGCGGACGCCGAACCTGCCCGACGCCACGGCGAGCCTGCACGGGATGACGATCGCCTCGACGACGCGGCCGAACCTGGCGCGCGCGGCGATCGAGGGCATGCTCTGCGGCCTGGCCGACGGCCTGGACGCGGTGCGCGCGCAGGGCGTCGAGGCGCGGCGCATCCTGCTGATCGGCGGAGCGGCGCAGAACCGCGCGGTGCAGCTCGCGGCCTCGCAGGTCTTCGACGTGCCGGTGGTCGTGCCGACGCCGGGCGAGTACGTCGCCGACGGCGCCGCAGTGCAGGCGGCCTGGGCGCTGAGCGGCTCGCGGCCGACCTGGCAGGTCACGTCGCTCGCGGAGCCGGCGCCGGACCACCGCCCGGTCATCCGCGAGCAGTACGCGGCCGCCCGCGCCTGAGTCGGCTGCGGAGGGCGGGTCTCGATACGCGCTGCGCGCTCCTCGACCAGCAGGCACGGCCGACGGCGCAGCCCGCGAGGCGGTCCCCCGCTTGCTGATCGAGTAGCGCGCGAAGCGGGCGTATCGAGATCCACCCTTTGCAGAACGCGGGTCTCGATACGCGCTGCGCGCTCCTCGACCAGCAGGGGATGCGTCAGCTCGTCAGGCCGTCGACGTACTCCCGGTTCTCCGCCAGCCACGCCTCGAGGGCCGCGTCCTGGTCGTCCGCGCCCTCGTTGAACAGGGCGTTCTCGAGTGAGTAGAGCGTGTCCGAGTCCATCCGAAAGTCGCGCAGCCAGGTGCTCAGCGTCGGGAACTCGGCGTCGAACGAGGCGGAGCCGAACGCGTGGATGCCCTCGGCCTCGCCGAGCAGCCCCAGCGGGTCCTCGAGGTCCTTCACCGGGAACGCGTCGTACGCCCAGTGCGGGCGCCAGAGCGTCACGGCGATGTTCTCGCCGGCGGCCGTCGCGCTGGAGAGCTCCTGCAGCATCGCCGGCGTCGAGGAGGTGAGGTAGTCCATCCCCTCGAGGCCGTAGCCGGGGATGACCTGCTCCGACGTCACCGAGTTCAGGCCCGAGCCCGGCTCGATGCCGACCAGGCGGTTGCCGACGACCTCGGGGTTCGCCGCGAGCTCCTCGAGGGAGTCGATCGGCGCGTCCTCGTTCACCGCGATGGTGAGCTTCGCGTCGTCGTTCCACGCGCCGAGGTCGACGATGCGGTCGCCGTACTCGTCGAGGTAGTCGCCGTGGGTGATCGGCAGCCAGGCGTCGAGCGCGAGGTCGTAGTCGCCGCTGGCCAGCCCGGAGAAGCCGGGCGCGACGTCGATGTTCTGCAGCGTCACGTCGTAGCCCTGCTCCTCGAGCACGGCGCCCCAGAGGCGCGAGGCCGCGATGCCCTCGTCCCAGCCCTGGAAGACGGCGAGGGTGACGTCGGTCCGGTCGCCGTTGTCGACGGCCGCGGTGGGCGCGGGAGCGGCGAGGGCGGAGGCGCCGAGCGAGGCGACGACGCCGACGGACACCGCGGCGATCGCCGCGCGGGTGGCGACGACGGCCTTGCGGCTGCCGGCCCGCTTGACGCGCGCGGGCGACGGCGAGCCGAGCGCTCCGGTCATCCGGTCGAGGATGATCGCCAGGATCACCACCGCGATACCCGCCTCGAAGCCGAGCGCCACGTCGATCCGGCCGATGCTCGCGACGACGTCGCCGCCGAGACCGCCCGCGCCGACCATGCCCGCGATGACGACCATCGAGAGCGACAGCATGATGACCTGGTTGAGGCCGGCCAGGATCGACGGCAGCGCGAGCGGCAGCTGGATCTGCCGGAGGATGCGCCACTTCGAGGAGCCGAACGACTCCCCCGCCTCGACCAGCTCGGAGTCGACGCCGCGGATGCCGAGCTCGGTCAGCCGCACACCGGGCGCCATCGCGAAGACGATGGTCGCGACGATGCCGGGGACGACACCGACGCGGAAGAGGATCAGCGCCGGGATCAGGTAGACGAAGGCCGGCATGGTCTGCATCAGGTCCAGGACCGGGCGGATGATCGTGGACGCCGTCCGGTTGCGGGCGGCCAGGATGCCCAGCGGCACGCTCAGCGCGATCGCGACGGCGGAGGCGACGAGCACCAGCGCGAGCGAGTCCATCGCGTTGTCCCACTGGTCGACGCTCGCGATCAGCAGCAGCCCGGCCGCCGAGCCGAGGCCGAAGACCCAGCCTCGGGCGGCGTAGGCGAGCACCGCGATCAGGGCGACGACGACCCAGAACGGCGGGGTCGCGAGGACGAAGTCGACGCCGGTGTAGGCGGCGCCGAAGACGGTGCGGATCAGGTCGAACACCGGCTGGAAGGTCTGCGTCAGCACGTCGACGACGGTCTCGGCGGCGGCGCCGAGCGGGAGGCGGAGGTCGGGGCTCATCGCACGCCTCCCTCGGTCGCGAGCACGGCGTCGTCGACGGGGCCGCCCGTCGCGTGCAGGGTCGCGGTGACGAGCTCGGTCGACAGGGTCGCCGGCGGCTCGACGAGCGCCACCTCGCCGGTGTGCGAGGTGACGTTGCCGAGCGCGGCGAGCAGCGTGACCCGCGGGATCGCGCCGAGGAGCCGCCCCGCCTCGTCGACGACGGCCACGGGCAGCGCCGACTCGACGGCGGGCTCGATGATCTCGCTCAGCGCGGTGTCGGGGCCGACGGTGACGACGTCGGAGGAGACGACGAGCGAGAGGTCGGTCGCGCCCGCGCGGACCTGCTCGATCACGTCGCGGTCGCGGACGGTGCCGACCAGCCGGCGCCCGCCGCCGACGACGAACGCCGCGGAGGTCTGCTGGTCGCGCATGGTGCGCAGCGCGGCGCGCGGGCCGGCGGCGAGCGTCACGACGGAGCGCGCGGGCTCCATCACGGCCGAGGCGGTGAGGACGCGGGCGCGGTCGACGTCCTGGACGAACTGCGCGACGTAGTCGTTCGCCGGGTCGGTGAGGATCTCCTCCGGCGTGCCGATCTGCACGATGCGGCCGTCGCGCATGACCGCGATCCGGTCGCCGAGGAGCATCGCCTCGTTGAGGTCGTGGGTGATGAAGACGATCGTCTTGCCGAGCTCGTGCTGCAGCTCGATCAGCTGCTCCTGCATCTCGCGGCGGATCAGCGGATCGAGCGCCGAGAAGGCCTCGTCCATCAGCACGATGTCGGTGTCGGCGGCGAGCGCCCTGGCGAGCCCGACCCGCTGGCGCATGCCGCCGGAGAGCTCGTCGGGCAGCTTCTCGTGCCAGCCGGCCAGGCCGGCGCGCTCGACCGCGAGCAGGGCGCGCTCGCGGCGCTCGCCGGCCGGCACGCCCTGGATCTCGAGCGGGTAGGCGACGTTGTCGAGCACCGTGCGGTGCGGCAGCAGCGCGAAGTGCTGGAAGACCATCGAGATCGACGAGCGGCGGACGCGGCGCAGCTCCTTGTCCGGGACGCCGGTGATCGAGGTGCCGTCGATCAGCACCTCGCCCGCGGTCGGCTCCTGCAGGCCGTTGAGCATGCGGATGAGCGTGGACTTGCCGGAGCCGGACAGGCCCATCACCACGAAGATCTCGCCGCGGCGCACCTCGAAGGAGGAGTCGATCACGGCCGCGGTGCCCTGGCCCGAGAGAGCGGCGCGGTCGGCGCCCTCGCGCAGTCGCCTCACGACCTCCTCCGGGCGGCGGCCGAAGACCTTGAAGAGGCCTCTCGCCTCGAGGGCCGGGCCCTCGCGCTCGAGGGTGGCGGTGGCGGCTCCGTTCCCGGGCTCGCTGATGTCCTGCTGATTCTGCTGCACGTGCACTCCGTCGGCGCGCAGGGACGCATCCCTGCACTCTCATCTCGTGGTGCCGGGTCGGGTGCGGGGGCGACCGTCTCTCGAGCCTCCGCGGGCGTCCCGCCGCGGTGTGCGGAGGGGGCGCGGAGGCGAGCGCGGTTCGTCCGGGAGGCGGCCACGGGGCCGCCTCACGCACCCGTTGACCGTACGCTCGCGGCGCGTCGGGGAGGACGCCGCACGAGCGCGGACCGATTCATCGGGGTCTCGAGGACCGCCGTCCACGGTAGCCGCGGGTGCCCGTTCGGACAAACGGAGGGCGGCTCCTCCGGGGGTCCAGAACGGTGCAGAGCCGAGCTATCGAACACATCAGACCTGGTCAGCGCCTGTTTCCACACCGTTGCCCGATCGTTACCCGCGGATGCCCGCTTGCGCCCGGATGCCCGAGCGGCCCGAGCAGCGGACCACTCGTGCTGATCGAGTAGCCCGCGCAGCGGGCGTATCGAGATCCACCCACCTGCAGACGGCGGGTCTCGCTGCGGCGCCCTGCGGCCGGCTGGTCGACCGGCCCGGGTGCCGTCAGTCCGCCGTCTCGCCCGCCGGCCCCGAGGGCGCCGCGACGCCGATGCCGCTGACCGGCTCGCCCTCCCACGAGACGAGCGACCACTTCGCGCCCGAGCCCTCCAGCACGACGACGCCGGTGTTGTCGAGCAGGTGCTCGGCGATGAAGTCCGCGTCGAGGTCGAGCGAGCGCAGCCCCGCCCAGCAGCGGATGGCCGCGCCGTGGCTGACCAGCGCGACGACGTCGTGCCCGGTCGCCTCCGCCTCCGCCACCACCGCGTCGTAGCGCGCCGCGAACTCGTCGCCGGTCTCGCCCCCGGCCAGCCGCTCGGCGGTCGCGCCGCCCGCCCAGCGGAAGACGGTGCCCATGTACTCCTCGACCGCGGCCTCGTCGCCGCGCATCTCGAGGTCGCCCGCCGCGATCTCGCGGATCCCCGCGCGCTCGACCGGCTCGAGCCCGAGAGCGGCGGCGAGCGGCGCGGCGGTCTCGTGCGTGCGCCGCATCGTCGAGACGAACAGCGCGCCGATCGGCTCGTCGGCCAGCGTCGTCGGCAGCGCCGCGGCCTGGCTGCGGCCGAGCTCGGTGAGGCCGGGGCCGGGGATGCGGGTGTCGAGGATCCCGTCGACGTTGGAGGGGGTCTGGCCGTGGCGGATCAGGAGGAGGCGCATCCGTCCACGCTACCGGCGGCCGCCGACAGCCCGCCCGCCCGCGTCGTTGCCCGCGGCGGGCCGGGCTGTCACGATGAGCCCGGCGGACCATCCGGGGCCGCGAGAAGGAGACTCCCATGGCCGACGGCTTCACGAAGGAGGAGCGCGCGGCGATGAAGCAGCGCGCCGCCGAGCTGCGCGAGGAGGCGAAGCGGCAGAAGAGCGCCGACAAGGCCGCCGCCGAGAAGGCGGACGCGGAGGCGGCGATCGCCGCGATGACCGACGTCGAGCGGCCGATCGCGCAGATGCTGCACGACGTCGTCGCGGCCGAGACCCCCGAGCTGCTGCCGAAGACCTGGTACGGCTTCCCCGCCTACGCCCGCGCCGACGGCAAGGCGGTCGTGTTCTTCCAGCCCGGCGCCAAGTTCGGCACCCGCTACTCCACCCTCGGCTTCCAGGACGGCGCGCAGCTCGACGACGGCTCGATCTGGCCGACCGCCTACGCGCTCACCGCGGCCGACGACGCGACCCGCGCGACGGTCGCCGAGCTGGTGCGCCGCGCGGCCGGGACCGCCTGAGCGCACCTCCTGTCGATCCGAGCAGGGCGCTGCTTCCTCGGAGCAGCCCGCGTCTCCTGCTGATCGAGTAGCCCGCGCAGCGGGCGTATCGAGATCCACCGTTCTGCAGACGCGGGGTCTCGATACGCCGTCCTGCGGACGGCTACTCGACCAGCAGGGTCCCGTGCACGACCGGCCGGCCCGACCACCTCCGGCACGCGGAACCACCCTCGGCACGCGGAAACCGCCCGATCCGGCGAGCCCGACCTCGAACCACGAGCCGAACCTCCCGCCCTGCCCACCTTCGGCACGCGGAATCACCTCCGGCACGCCGGAACCTCGTGATCCGGCGAGCCGAACGTCGTTCCGCGAGCCGAGCGTCGTTCCGCGAGCCGAAGCCCCGACCCGTCACCTCCGGCACGCGGAACGACCTCCGGCACGCGAGATCTCTGCAGAACCGCGAGCCGGACGGCGTTCCGCGAGCCGAAGGTTCCAGCCCCGCCCGCGCTCCGGACCCCCGCCGCAGAACGACGGCCCCCGCGCGCCCCCGCGCCCGCACCGCCGCCCTAGACTCGGCTCGCGGTCCCGTCCGCTGGGTCCGGCTTCACCGATGGAGGTGCACGGTCGTCACCGCGTCCGGCTCGCTGCCCGCCTGGGCAGGGTCGCTCGCCGTGCGCCGCTGGCGCAGCCACTCCCGCCTCTTCGCACTCGTCGTCGCCGTCGCGGTCGTGGCCGGCTCCGTGCTCTGCGGGGCGCTCCTGCTCGTCCGCTCGGCCGAGCAGGCCGGCGTCAGCGGAGCGCTGACCTCCCTCGGCTCGGAGCGGGTCGACGTCACGGTGCGCGTGCTCGGCCCCGGCAGTCCCGTCGCTGCGGCGCGCGAGGCCGCCGACACCGCGACCCGCGAGGCCTACGGCGGCGGAGCCGCCTGGACGAGCAGCGGCTGGGCGAGCTCCGAGTGGGCGACCACGCCCGGCGGCGTCTACGCGTACCTCGTCGAGCTCGACGATCCCGCCGCCGATGCCGTCCTCACCGCGGGCGCCTGGCCGACGGCCGCCCCCGGCGTCGCGCTCCCCGACATCGCCGCCCGCTCGCTGGGGCTCGCCGTCGGCGACTCGATCACCCTCGGCGACGAGGCCCCGCTCCGGATCGACGGCCTCTACCGGTCCTCCCCCGAGACCGGGACGTACTGGGAGAACGACCCGCTCGTCGCGCAGGGCGACGCGCAGGACTTCGCCGAGCCGAACCGCTCCTTCTACAACCCCGTCCACGCCGTCGGCCCGCTGATCGCCGCCCCGGGCGGGCTGGACGCCTCCGGCCTCGTCCCCGCCCAGCTCGAGGCGGTCGAGAGCCCGCGGTTCCCGAGCACCGGAGTCGAGGGCCTCGCCGAGCTGCGCGCCGCGGCGGGCGACGCGGACGTGGCGATCGCCCGCGCGGTCCCGCATCCGAACGGCTCGCTCTTCGTCGACACCGAGCTGCCCGCCGCCCTCGACGACGTCGCCGACGGCCTCGCCGGCTCGCGCGCCGCCGCCCTGGTGATCGCGCTGCTGCTGGCGGTCGTGCTGATCGTCTGCGCCCGCGCCGTCACCGGCCTGCTGGCCGAGGCGCGCCGCGAGGAGATCGAGCGGCTGCGCGAGCGGGGCGCGACGCCCCTGCAGCGGGTGGGAGCGGTGGCCGTCGACGGGGTCGCGGTCGCCGCGGTGATCGCCCTGCTCAGCCCGTGGGGCGGTGTCCTCCTGCACGCGCTGGTCGTCTCCGCACCGCCGCTGGACGCCGCGGGCCTCCCCGCTGGTGCTGCCGGACGCCGCCGCCCTGCTTCTGCGCCGCCGCAGTGGCCCTCGTCGTCGGCGTCCTCGTCGCGCTGCCGCCCGCGCCCGCCGGCGGACGGAGCCCGCTCGCGGCGGCCGGTCGAACGATCCTCGTCGTCGTCGCGGCGGTGCTGGCCTGGCGCGCGGCGACCGGCGGCGCCGAGCGCGGCGACCTCTGCTCACCCTCACCCCGCGCTGCTGCTCTGCGCGATCGCCGTCGTCGGCGCGCGGCTGGCAGCAGGCTGTGCGCGCTGCCAGTCCGCGGCCCTCGCCGTCCCGCTCGCCGGCGCCCGTCGCCCCCTGGCCGGCTGGTTCGCGGCACGGGGAAGCGGCCGCTCGACCGGGATCGTGCTCGTCGCACTCACCGTGGGCGCGTCCGTCGTGTCGCTCGGCGCGAGGCGCGACCTGGCAGCAGGGCGTGCGCGACGAGGCCGCGGTCGCCCTCGGCGCCCCCGCCCGTCGTCGGTCTCCGCCGAGGGCTCCCCCGTGCTCCGCCGGCAGAGCCTGGTGGCGAAGGAGACCCCGCCCGGTCTCGCGAGCGACGGCCCAGGAGCGGCGGCGCAGATCCTCGCCCTCGACGCCCGGGCCCGGCGGCTCCTCGGCCCGGGATCCGGCCCGGTCGCGCGCGCCGGCGGCGCCGACCTCGCCGAGGAGCTGCGCTCCGAGGACCTCGTCGACACCGGCCCCGCGCTGCCCGCCGGGACGACCGGCCTCCAGCTCCTCGCCGGACTCGACGCTCCGGAGGGCCTGGCGGTCGAGGTCTCCGCCGCCGTCGAGGACGAGCGCGGGCGGATCGACATCCTCCCGCTCGGCTCCCTGACCTCGCCGACCGGACCAGTGCCGCTGAGCACCGAGGACGGAGGGATCGACCCGGCCGCGTCGCTCCGGCTCGTCGCCCTCACGGCGACCCTGCGCGACGTCGAGACGGACACGTTCATCGCCGTGGACGTCTCGCTCGAGGCGCTCGCGACCCTGTCCGCGGGCTCGGACGCGCCGGTCCCGCTCGATCTGACCGACGCCGCGGAGTGGGCCGGCTCGCGCCAGGACACCGCTCGCCGACCGCCCGAGGTCGCGGTGACGGCCGCGGGAGCGCGCCTCTCGATCCTGACCCAGCTCTCCTCCGCGCCGACCACCTACGGCGCCGTCGGCTGGGACCCGGAGGAGCCGGTCGGCGCCGTCCTGCCCGTCGCGCTCGCTGACGACCTCGACGTCCTCGCGGGCGCTGCGGTCACGGCCTTCGTCGCCGGGACCCCCGTCTCGCTGCGCATGGTCGGCGACACCCCCGAGGTGCCTGGCGCCGCCACCTCCGACGATCTCGCGTCGCTCGCGGCGGGACTGCCGTCCAGCCCGCGGTCCGAGTCGACGATCGTGGTCGACGGCCGCGCGCTCGCGCACCGGCTGGTGCAGGCCGACGCCTTCGGGAGCCTGGTCGACGAGTACTGGTCGGCGGGGGCGACCGCCGCGGACGGACCCGCCGCGGACGGACCCGCCGCGGACCGGTCCGAGACCGTCACCGCCGCATCCCTCGCCCGCCGGATGCAGGAGGCACCGCTGCGCGCCGAGGTCCCCGCCGCCTCCGCCGTCGTCGTCTGGGCGAGCCTGCTGCTCGCCCTCGCCGGCTTCTCGGCACGGGCGGCAGCCGTCGCCCGCTCCCGGCGGCTCGAGGCCGCCCAGCTGCGGGCGATCGGGCTGTCCCGGCGCGGGATGCTCGCCGTCCTCTGCGCCGACCACCGTCGCGACCGCGCTCGCCGGCGTCGTCGTCGGCCTCGCGGGCAACGGCAGGGGCGGTCCTGGCGCTCGCGGGCGGCCGGATCGCGGCCGGCGCGAGCGGCCCGCCCGGTCGAGCCGGTCGTGCCGTGGCAGGCCGTGTCGCTCCTCCCGCTGGCCCTGCTCGCCGCGCTCACCGCCGTCTCGGCGGCCCTCGCCCCTCGCCCAGCGGCGGCTGCCGCTGTCCGAGCCTGCTGCGCCAGGGGCCGACGGATGACCGGCCCCGCACGCCCCGCGCGCCGCGTCGACGGCGTCCGCGCTCTCGGCACCGCCGCCTTCCTGATCGCCCGCCGCGCCCGGCGCGACCTCGTCGCCCTGCTCGGGATCCTCGTGCTCACCGCCGTGACCGCCGCCCTCGCCGTCGCGGTGCCGCACCAGCTGCGCAGCACCCTCGACACCGCGGCGGTCGAGGCGGTCGCAGCCGCCGGGAGCGACGCCGACCTCCGCCTGCTCAGCACGGTCGCCGATGTCTCCGGCTACGACACGACGACCTCCGAGCGCCTGCTCGCCCTCGCCGACGAGCTCCCCGAGCGCCTGCCCGCGCCGCTCACCGGGGTCGTCCGGAGCATCACCACCGCGATCCTGGGCCCGGAGGAGCCCGTGCAGATCCCCGCGGGCGACGCGGTCGTCCGGGTCGGCGTCCTCGATCCGGCCGCCGCCGACCGCGTCCGGCTGGTCGCCGGTGAGCTGCCCTCCGCCGAGGATCCGGGCGACCCCGCCCCGGTCGTCGTCTCCTCGGCGAGCGCCGCCGCCGCCGGGCTCTCGGTGGGCGATGCGATCGACGGCGCCACCGGCGGCGGACCCTTGCTGCGCGTCACGGGCGTCGTCGAGCCCGTCGACCCCGGCGCCGACGCCTGGACCGACCTGCCCGGCCTCTGGGAGCCCGGCGCCTCCGGCACGAGCGGTGGCGAGCAGCAGCCCGTCGTCGTCGCCCTCACGAGTCCCGTCGTCTTCGACCGGATCGGGCTGCTCCTGCAGGAGCCGGCCGTCGGCACGATCCGCGTCGGCCTCGACCCCGCGCGCTTCGACCTCGCGCGGACCGAGACCGTGCGCCGCGAGATCGACGCGCTCGAGACCTCGACCTCGACGCTGACCGAGGGCGCTCCGCTGAGCGTCACCGCGGAGTCCGGCTACGAGGACGCCCTCGCCGCGCTCCCGCCCGCCGCGGAGGCCGCGACCGCGCAGCTGTCCACCCTCGCCGCCGGCCTGCTCGGCGTCGCGGTGCTGGTCACCGGTCTCGCCGGCACCGCGCTCGCCCGTCGGCGCCGCCCCGAGATCGCGCTGCTCCGCTCGCACGGCGCCTCCCTCGGCCTGATCGGGATCCACGCGGGCCTCGAGGCGCTGCTCGTGACAGCGCTCGGCGCGGCACTCGGGATCGCGACCGCCGCAGCGCTCGGGGCAGCACCGGAGTCGACGGGTCTCCTGATCGGCGTCGCCGCCGTCCTCGTCGTCGCGCCCGTGGTCGCCGTCCTGCGCCCGCTGCTCCGACCACGCCGCGCCGGGCCGCGTCCTCCCCCTCGCCGGGGCCGGCCTCCTCCTGGCGCTGGCGCCCTCGCGGTCGCCGCCCTGCGCGGCAGGGGCCCGGGCGAGCGGCACCGGCCTCGACCCGCTCGCCCTCGTCGCGCCCGTGCTCTGCGCGGCGGTGATCGCGCTGGCGCTGGCCGCTGCCCGCCGCCCTGCTCACTCCGCTGCGGCGCGCGGCCGCGGGCACGCGCGGCCCCCGATCCCCTGCTCGCCGGCGCCCGGGGCGCCAGGAAGGCCCGCTCGGTGCTGACCCTGGCCACGCTGGTCCTCGCGGCGAGCGCCGCCCTCACCTCGCTCGTGCTGCTGCAGACGGTCGCGGCCGGGCAGGAGTCGCTGTCCTGGCGCACCGTCGGCGCGGACGTCCGCGTCGACGACGCCGCCGACGGTCCCGCGCTCGCCGCGACGCTCGCGGACGGCGGAGCGGTCACCGCCGCGCTCGGCGTGCTCGACGCCGTCGAGGTCCGCAGCCCCACCGCCTCGCTCAGCGCCACCGTGCTGAGCGTCGACGACGACTACGCCGATCTGCTCGCGGCGCTGCCCGAGGACCAGCCGCAGCGCTCGTCGGCCGACGCGGTCCGCTCCCTCATCGCGGCCGGCGCCGCCGAGCCCCTGCCCGTCCTGGTGGATGCGCGGCTCGCCGACTCGCTCGGCGCCGAGCCGTTCGGGCTCGTCGTCGACGACGTGCCGCTGCGCGCCGTCGTGTCGGGCGGACCGGTGACGGTCCCGGACTGGATCGACACCTCCGTCGTGGTGGTCGACCGCGACGCGCTGGCCGCCGCGGTCACCGCGGCCGGCAGCGACCCCCTCGCGCCGCCCGCCATTGTGCTCGCCGTCGGCGACGTGGCTGCCGCGGCCCTCCCGAACGGCACGATCGTCCGCTCCGATGTGCTGGAACGGCAGCGCGACGGAGCGCTCGTCGCCGGCGTCCGCGACGCGACAGGCCTCTCGCTCCTGGCCACGACGGCGCTGGCGGTCCTCGCCCTCCTGGTCACCACCGTCCTCGGCGCCCGCCGCCGCGGCGGCACGCTCGCCCTGCTCAGCGCGCTCGGCGTCCCCGGCCGCGCGCGGCTCACCCTGGCGGCCGGCGAGCTCGTCCCGGCCGTGCTGAGCGGAGTCGTCGGCGGAGCGCTCGCCGCGGCCGTCGTCCTCGTCGCGGCCTGGCCCGCCTTCGGCGTGGAGACCCTCGTCGGCGGCGCCGCGACCCTCGCGATCCCGCCGGCGCTGCCCCTCGGCCTGCTCGGCGCGGCGGCCGCCGCACTCGCGCTGGCCCTGGCGATCGACGCTCCGCTCTCGCGCCGCGTCCGCACGACCGACATCCTGAGATCCGGAGAGGAATCATGAGCCCCACCCGCACCCCGAGCCCGGCGGACCCGACCGCCGCGACCGGCACGAGCCCGCTGGCGCAGCGCCGCTCGGGCGAGTTCGGCGCGCAGGCGCTCATCGTCTGCGACGCCCTCGTCCGCGTCTTCCGCGCGGGCGGCGTCGAGGTGCAGGCCCTGCAGGGGCTCGATCTGCTCGTCGGCGAGGGCGAGGTGCTGGCGATCGTCGGCGCGTCCGGCTCCGGCAAGTCGACCCTGCTCGGCATCCTCTCCGGGCTCGACGCCCCCACCGCCGGCCGCGCTCGACTGGACGGCCACGACCTCGCCGCGCTGCGCGGGGCGGAGCTGGTGCGCTACCGGCGCTCGAGCGTCGGCTTCGTCCGTCAGCAGTCCGCGAAGAACCTCCTGCCCGCGCTCACCGCCGCCGAGAACGTCGCCCTGCCGCTCGCCCTGGCCGGCCGCGGCCGGCGCGAGCGCGCGGCGCGGGCGCACGAGCTGCTCGGGCTGCTCGGCCTCGCCGAGAAGGCCGACCGCCGGCCCGCGGCGCTCTCCGGTGGCGAGCAGCAGCGCGTCTCGATCGCCGTCGCCCTCGCCGGCTCGCCGCGGGTGCTCCTCGCCGACGAGCCGACCGGCCAGCTCGACGCGCGCACCGGCGACGAGGTCTTCGCCGCCCTCCGCGCGGTGAACGAGTCGCTCGGCTGCACGATCCTGATCGTCACCCACGATCCCACCGTCGCCGGCCAGGTGCAGCGCGCGGTCGCGATCCGCGACGGCCGGATCTCCTCCGAGACCCTGCGCCGCGACGAGCTCGACGCGAGCGGAGGCACCACCACGTCGGAGGAGGAGTTCGCCGTCCTCGATCGGGTCGGCCGACTGCAGCTGCCGGCCGAGTTCCGCGACGCGCTCCGACTCGAGGACCGTGTGCGGCTGACCCTGGAGGGCGACCACGTCGGCGTCTGGCCCGAGCGCCCCGAACCGCAGCCCGCCGCCGACCCCGAGGAGCCCGCGCGATGACCGACGTGCTCGTCGTCGACTCCCTGACCCGCACCTTCCGCACCCCCGCCGGAGTCGTGACCGCCCTCCGCGACGTCTCGTTCCGCGTCCCGCGCGGCGAGATCGTCGCGCTCTCCGGCCGCTCCGGCTCCGGGAAGACCACCCTGCTGAACTGCATCAGCGGCCTCGACGCGCCCACCTCGGGCACGGTCGTCCTCGACGGCCGATCCGTCACCGGCCTGGACGAGGCGGCCCGCACCATCCTGCGCCGCGACTCGCTGGCCTTCGTCTTCCAGACCTTCGGGCTGCTCCCGCACCTCACCGCCGCGGAGAACGTCGGCCTCCCGCTCCGCCTGCACCGTGAGGACCCGGCCCGCCGCGACGAGCGCATCGCCCACCTCCTCGACCTGGTCGGCCTCGACGGCCGCGGCCGCTCCCGCCCGAGCGAGCTGTCCGGCGGCCAGCAGCAGCGCGTCGCGATCGCGCGCGCCCTGGCCGGATCGCCGCGGCTGCTGATCGCCGACGAGCCGACCGGCCAGCTGGACGCGGCGACCGGCGCAGCGATCCTGGAGCTGATCCGCTCGGTCGTGCACGCCGAGGGCGCGACCGCCCTGATCGCCACCCACGACGCCTCCGTCCAGGCCTCCGCCGACCGCGTCCTCCGGATCAGCGAGGGCGCGCTCGCCCCCCGCGGTCGCCACGCCGGTCCCGCCCCGAGCACGGACGACCCGAGCACGGACGCCGCGAGCACGGACGCCGCGCCGCCGCCGCCCGTCTGAGCCGCCCGCCCCCACCTCCGGCACGCGAAACCACCCCCGGCACGCCAAAACCACCCATTCCCGCGAGCCCGACCGCGTTCCACGAGCCGAACCTCCGACCACCCCACCCCCGGCACGCGAAAAGACCTCCGGCACGCCAGAACCACCGGTTTCAGCGAGCCCAACCCGGTTCCACGAGCCGAACCTCCGACCTCCCGACCCCCGGCACGCGAAACCACCCCCGGCACGCGAAAAGACCTCCGGCACGCCAAAACCACCAGTTACAGCGAGCCCAACCGCGTTCCACGAGCCGAACCTCCGACCTAGAGCCCCCGGCACGCGAAACCACCCCCGGCACGCCACAACCACCCGTTCCCACGAGCCCGACCCGGTTCCACGAGCCCAACCTCCGACCACCCCACCCCCGGCACGCCGCCCCACCCTCGGCACGCCGAATCCCCCCGATCCCACCACCCCGCCCCCCGTTCCCCGAGCCGCCCCTCCCGACGTCCTGCGTCCCCCTGAGGGGGGAACCCCGCCACGGGAGACGTAAGGTGTGCTCACAACGCGCCCGCGGACGGGCGGGCCCCGCATCGCCGCGGCACCCGCGTCCTGCGACGAAGCGCCGCCCGATCACAGGAAGCCACGGTGCCCGATGCCGGAAGACAAGCCCGCTGCCCGGGCGCCGAGCATCTACGACGTCGCCCGGGCGGCCGGGGTCTCGCACCAGACCGTCTCCCGCGTGCTCAACGACCACCCGAGCCTGCGCGCCGAGACGAAGAAGCGCGTGCTCGAGGTGATGGCCGACCTCGACTACCGCCCGAACCTCGCCGCCCGCGCCCTGGTCACCAGCCGCACCCGCACCATCGGCGTCCTCTCCTCGCAGAGCCTGCAGTTCGGGCCCGCGTCGAGCATCCAGGCCATCGAGGTCGCGGCCCGCGACGCCGGCTACCTGGTGGTGACGGCGAACGTCGACGGCACCGACGGCGACTCCATCCAGGCCGGGATCCGGCACCTGCTGAACCAGGCGGTCGAGGGTCTCGTGGTCATCGCGCCGCAGATCCGGGTGTTCGACATCCTCTCCGGCGTCGCGCTGCGGATCCCGAACGTCACCCTGCAGACGACGGACGCCGAGCGCGACGACGCGCTCTACGTCGACCAGATGGCCGGCGCGCGGATGGCCACCGCCCACCTGATCGAGCTCGGCCACACCGAGATCGTGCACCTCTCCGGCCCCCAGGACTGGATCGAGGCCGAGGCGCGGATGCGCGGCTACCTCGTCGAGCTCGGCGACCGCAACCTGCCGCTGCGCCCGCCGATCCTCGGCGACTGGAGCGCGGAGCGCGGCCACCACGTCGGCCTCGAGCTCAGCCGCCTCCTGGACGTCACCGCCGTCTTCGCGGCCAACGACCAGATGGCCCTGGGCGTGATGAGCGCGTTCCACGAGCGCGGCGTCCGCGTCCCGGAGGACGTCAGCGTCATCGGCTTCGACGACATCCCCGAGGCGGCCTACTACTGGCCGCCGCTGACGAGCGTGCGCCAGGACTTCGCCGAGCTCGGCCGCCGCTGCGTCGCCACGCTGCTGAGCCTGATCGAGGGCGAGCGGCCGGAGGCGTCGGCGCCGATCGACCCGCAGCTCGTCGTGCGCGGATCGACGGCCGTCCCGCGCGCCCAGACGGCGCGGGCGTCGCGCTGAGCACCCGCGCCGCCGGTGGCGCTCAGCCGCCGTGCGCGGCGATCGACACGTCCTGCCACTTCCTCCACGTCGCCAGGCGCGACTCGTAGTCGGCCGTCGCGATCTCCAGCGGCGCGCGCCCGAAGAAGATCCGCAGCGGCGGCTCCTCCGCGTCGACCACCGCGAGGATCCCGATGCGCGAGGCCGTCGGGTCGCCCTGCACCGCGGCGCTCGGCCGGCTCGCGGCCTGCTCGCGCACCGCGTCGTACGCCGCGATCGGCTCGCTGCGCGACGCGGAGGGGCCGGACCAGTCGGTCGAGTAGCCGCCGGGCTCGACGAGCGTCACGTGGATCCCGAAGCCCGCGACCTCGGCGGCGAGCGACTGGGTGAAGCCCTCGAGCGCCCACTTCGAGGCGTGGTAGGCGCCGATCGACGGGAAGGCGCTGATCCCGCCGATGCTGGAGACCTGGACGATGTGGCCGGAGCCCTGCTCGCGCAGGACCGGCAGCGCGGCCTGGGTCACCCAGAGCGCGCCGAACACGTTGGTCTCGAGCTGCGCCCTGACCTCGGCCTCGGTCAGCTCCTCGATCATCCCGAAGTGGCCGTAGCCCGCGTTGTTGACGACGACGTCGAGGCGGCCGAAGCGCTCGACGGCCCGGCGGACCGCCTCGAAGCCCGCGGCGCGGTCGGTGACGTCGAGCGTCAGCGGCAGGAACGTGTCCGGGTACTCCTCGACGAGGGCGTCGAGCGTCTCGATCCGGCGGGCGGTCGCGGCGACGCTGTCGCCCCGCTCGAGCGCGGCCTCGGCCCACTCGCGGCCGAAGCCCTTCGAGGCTCCGGTGATGAACCAGGTCTTCGTCATGGTGCGCGTCCCTTCGACGGTGCTCTTCCACCGTGGTCTTCCTCGGTGGTCACCGCCGGTGTTCTGCGACGGTGCTGGAGCCAACACCGCCACCGTCGCGACTCTTCCGACCGGCGCACCCTTGACAGCACCGATCGGCGTCTGCTGTCGTGAGCCGTTGTCGCGCCGCGTCGCCCCCGGTCACCCACTGGTGACGATGGGCCCCGTGCCGTTATCGAGTCGAGACATCCGCGGTGGCACGATTGCCGCCAGCGGGTCTAGCATCACTCCATGTGATCGCTCACATGAGCGTCCCGCCGCCGCTGGCACCCCGCGGCAGCACCCCACCGCTGCATTCAATGACGAAGGAACCACAGTGACCACAATGAAGCGCGCTCTCATCGCCGGCCTCGCCGGCGGCGCGATGATCCTCTCCCTCGCAGCCTGCTCCAGCGGCTCCGGCGACTCGGGCTCCGGCGGCGGCTCCGGCGACGGCGGCCTCGTCGGCGTCGCGATGCCGACCAAGTCCTCCGAGCGCTGGATCGCCGACGGCAACAACGTCAAGTCGCAGCTCGAGGAGGCCGGCTACCAGGTCGACCTGCAGTACGCCGAGGACGACATCCCCACCCAGGTCTCGCAGCTCGAGAACATGATCACCAAGGGCGCCAAGGCCCTGATCGTCGCCTCGATCGACGGCACCACCCTGACGAGCGTGCTCGAGCAGGCCAAGGACAACGACATCCCGGTCATCGCCTACGACCGCCTGATCCGCGACTCGCCGAACGTGGACTACTACGCCACGTTCGACAACTACAAGGTCGGCGTCCAGCAGGCCACGTCGCTCCTCGCGGGCCTCGGCCTCACCGACCTCACCGGTGCCGCCGCCGCGAGCGCCCCGGCCGGCCCCTTCAACGTCGAGCTCTTCGCCGGCAGCCCCGACGACAACAACGCCACGTTCTTCTTCAACGGCGCGATGGACACCCTCGAGCCCTTCATCGACGCGGGCACCCTCGTCGTGAAGTCGGGCGAGACCGACTTCAACACCGTCGCCACGCTGCGCTGGGACCCCGAGGTCGCTCAGAGCCGCATGGAGGACATCATCACCAAGACGTACTCCGACGGCTCGAAGATCCAGGGCGTCCTCTCGCCCTACGACGGCCTCAGCCGCGGCATCATCTCCGCGCTGACCGACGCCGGCTACACCGTGGGCACCGACTTCCCGATCATCACCGGTCAGGACGCGGAGCTCGACTCGGTCAAGGCGATCATCTCGGGTGAGCAGTACGCGACCATCTACAAGGACACCCGCGAGCTCGCCAAGGAGGCCGTGTCCATGGCCCAGGCCGTCCTCGAGGGCACCGAGCCCGAGGTCAACGACACCGAGACCTACGACAACGGCGAGAAGGTCGTCCCGTCCTTCCTGCTCGAGCCGGTCATCGTCACCAAGGACCAGATCCAGTCGGTCCTCGTCGACGGCGGCTACTACACCGACGCCGAGGTCAACGGCTAAGCGCCGCACCTCCACTCGCACAGCACGACCCCGGGAGGGCGCCCGTCATCGGGCGCCCTCCCCCACTACGAAGGAAGGGAGGCACGCGTGACCACGAACATCCTCGAGATGCGCGGCATCACCAAGACGTTCCCGGGCGTGAAGGCGCTCCAGGACGTCACGCTGAACGCCGAGCGCGGCGAAGTCCACGCGATCTGCGGAGAGAACGGCGCCGGCAAGTCGACGCTGATGAAGGTGCTGTCGGGCGTGTATCCGCACGGCACCTACGAGGGCGACATCGTCTTCGAGGACGAGGTGATGCAGTTCGCCAGCATCCGCGACTCGGAGGCGAAGGGCATCGTCATCATCCACCAGGAGCTGGCCCTCAGCCCCTACCTCTCCATCGCGGAGAACATCTTCCTCGGCAACGAGGTCCGCGGCTTCGCCGGTCTGATCGACTGGAACAAGACCAACCAGGAGGCGGCCTCGCTGCTCGCCCGGGTCGGCCTGAAGGAGAACCCCACCACCAAGATCCAGGACATCGGAGTCGGCAAGCAGCAGCTCGTCGAGATCGCCAAGGCGCTCTCCAAGCGGGTCAAGCTGCTCATCCTCGACGAGCCCACCGCGGCGCTCAACGACGAGGACTCCGACCACCTGCTCGACCTGATCCTGCACCTCAAGCAGCAGGGCATCACGTCGCTGATCATCAGCCACAAGCTCAACGAGATCAAGAAGATCGCCGACACCGTCACGGTCATCCGCGACGGGAAGACGATCGAGACGATCGCGCACGACGACGTGACGGAAGACCGGATCATCAAGGACATGGTCGGCCGCGACCTCGACCACCGCTACCCGGACCACACGCCGCACATCGGCGAGGAGATCCTCCGCGTCGTCGACTGGACCGCGCACCACCCGCAGGACCCGACGCGCGTCATGGTCGACAAGGTGAACCTCACCGTGCACCGCGGCGAGATCGTCGGCATCGCGGGCCTGATGGGCGCCGGCCGCACCGAGTTCGCGATGAGCCTCTTCGGCCGCTCCTACGGCAGCCGCATCTCCGGCCAGGTCTTCAAGGCCGGCAAGGAGATCAAGATGCGCAACGTGTCGGAGGCGATCGCCCACGGCCTCGCCTACGCCACCGAGGACCGCAAGCACTACGGCCTCAACCTGATCGACGACATCAAGCGGAACATCTCGCTGGCGTCACTGCCCAAGGTGTCCAGCGGCGGACTCGTCGACGACAACCGCGAGTTCGAGGTCGCCAACGAGTACCGCGGCAGCATGAACATCAAGTCGCCGACCGTGCTCGCCAAGACCGGGAAGCTCTCCGGCGGCAACCAGCAGAAGGTCGTCCTGTCGAAGTGGATCTACTCCGACCCCGACGTCCTCATCCTCGACGAGCCCACCCGCGGCATCGACGTGGGTGCGAAGTACGAGATCTACACCATCATCAACCGGCTCGCAGCGCAGGGTAAGGGGATCATCGTCATCTCCTCCGAGCTGCCGGAGCTGCTCGGCATCTGCGACCGCGTCTACGCGCTGTCGGAGGGCCGCATCACGGGCGAGCTGCCCATCGCCGAGGCCACGCCCGAGGCCGTCCTCACCCTCATGACCCAGGAGAAGCAACGATGACCGATCTGCAGAACACCCCGCCGACGGCGGCGGGAGCGCAGGTGAACCCCACCGAGAACGCGTTCACCAAGCGCCTCAGCCACGTGCTGGGCGACCTCGGCAAGAACGGCATCTTCATCGCCCTCATCGTGGTGGTGCTGCTGTTCCAGATCATGACCAACGGGATCCTCCTGCGTCCGCAGAACATCTCGAACCTGATCGTCCAGAACGGCTACATCCTCATCCTCGCCATCGGCATGGTGATGGTCATCGTGGCCGGGCACATCGACCTCTCGGTCGGCTCGATCGCCGCGTTCGTCGGCGCCATGTCCGGCGTCTTCGCCGTCAACATGGGGCTGCCCTGGTACGTCTCGATCGTGCTCTCGCTGCTCATCGGTGCTCTGGTGGGCGCCTGGCAGGGCTTCTGGATCGCGTTCGTGGGCATACCCGCGTTCATCGTGACCTTGGCGGGCATGCTGATCTTCCGCGGTCTCGCCCTCGTCGTGCTCGGCAACGCCAACATCGGCTCGTTCCCGATCGAGTACCGCGCGCTGGGCAACGGCTTCCTCACCGACCTGTTCGGCGAGAGCTCCGGGCTCGACCCGCTGTCGCTCGGCATCGGCGCGATCGCGATCATCGCGTTCACCGTGCAGTCGGTGCGCACCCGCCGCGGCCGCCAGAAGTACAACCAGGGCGTCGAGCCGGGCGCCTGGTTCGTCACCAAGCTCGTCCTCATCGCCGTCGTCATCGCCGCGTTCGCCTTCGCGCTCGCGTCGTTCAAGGGCATCCCGGTGACCCTGATCGTGCTCGCCGTGCTCGTCCTCGTCTACGGCGTCGTGATGAACCGCTCGGTCTTCGGCCGCCACGTCTACGCCATCGGCGGCAACCTGCACGCCGCGGAGCTCTCGGGCATCAAGACGCGCAACGTCACCTTCTGGCTGTTCGTCAACATGGGCGTCCTCGCGGCGCTGGCCGGCCTCGTCTTCACCGCCCGCCTCAACCTGGCGGGCCCGAAGGCGGGCGACGGCTTCGAGCTCGAGGCCATCTCGGCCGCGTTCATCGGCGGCGCGGCCGTCCAGGGCGGCGTCGGCACCATCGGCGGCGCGATCCTCGGTGGTCTCATCATCGGCGTCCTGAACAACGGCATGTCGATCATGGGCATCGGCATCGAGTGGCAGCAGGCCGTCAAGGGCCTCGTGCTGCTGCTCGCGGTCGCGTTCGACGTCTACAACAAGCGCCGCTCCGGCGGACGCTAGCCCCACCGGTCGTGCCCGACTGGTCGCGGTTCCTGCCGCTCAGCACCGGCCCCACGGTCGACGAGTCGGGGGTCAGCAACGACTGGCGCCCGCTCGTCGCCGATCGGCTCGACCGGCTCGCGGTCCTGGCCGCCTCCCCCTCCTTCGCGGAGGGCGGGGCGGCCAGCGCCGTCTCCACCCCCCTTCTCGGCGCCCTCGTCGTGCGGCTCTCGAGCAGCACCACGCAGCGGATCGCCACCCGCTTCGGCGCTCGCGAGGCCGCCGATCCTCCCGCCCAGGCGGCGCTGCCCGCGGCGCTCACCGCCCTCGCCACCGCCCGTCGCACCGGGCACGGCCCCTTCGGCGTCGCCGAGCTGGTCGAGGCCGTCCGCGTCGAGCTCACCCTCGCGCCCGCGACCGTCCTCCCCGAGCGCGTGACCGGCGCCGTCGCCGTAGACCGCTCCCTCCGCGCCCCGCTCGCCATCCGCGCCGCGGCCCGCGGCAGCTCGCTCGTGCCGACCGACGCCTCCTGGTCGCTCGGCTCCGGCCCAGCCGTCCGCGCCCCGGCGAGCGAGATCCTCCGCTTCCTGCTCGGCGTCGGCCCCTTCCCCGCCCAGGCCGACTAGACCGGGCGTCGCGCGCCTCTCCGGGCGACGGACGTGATCCGGTTCGACTGCCGATGTGAAGATGCTTCACATCCCTTGCAGCCGACCTCTCACGTCCAGGAGTGCCATGTCCCCCCATCACCACGACCGCCGGCGAAGCCCTGACCGGCGCCGTCGCCACTCGAGAGCCCTCGTCGTCACGGCGCTGTCCCTCGCCCTCCTCGGCGGCACCGCGACCGCGGCGCAGGCGGTCGAGACATCGGCGCCGGCATCCGCCGCCCGTGAGGGCGCGACGGAGCCGACGGTGCCCTCGTCGCCGCCTCGCGGACCGGCCGAGGCTCCCGGACGCGACGGCGCAGGGCAGCAGTCCGCGCCCGCGCCGAGGGTCGTCCTCCCGGTCGAGCACCCCGGTCTGACCGGCCACTTCACCGGCCGCTTCGAGCTGAAGGACGGAGAGCACGTCACCCCCGGCACCGTCATCGTCTGGGACGCCGAGCTCACCAACACCGGCGACGTCCCCATCCACACCGTCCTCGGCGTCGACTACGACCTCGCCCCCGGCGAGACCACCACCGACATCGACTGGCGGACCCAGGTCACCCAGGCCGACATCGACGCCGGAACCGTCACCTTCACCGCGAACTACCCCCTCACCACCAGCACCGGCACCCCCTTCATGTCGTCCGACATCACGGGCACCCTCGCCTTCCCGAAGGAAACGCCGGCGGGCTGACTCGAGCCCGGTCCGGACTCCGCCACGGCGTCCGGACCGGGAGCGGCAGCGGCCCCTCGGCGGTGAGCGCTCCTGCGTAGCATCGGAGGATGACGCGCTCACTGCCGAGAAGCTCCCCCTCCGCCCGCTCCGTCGACGCCACCGGCGTGCTCGACCTCCTCGACGCGGTGGAGGCGGCGCCCGGCGTCGAGCTGCACGGCCTGATGATCGTGCACGGCGGCGACGTGATCGCCGAGGGCTGGTGGGCTCCCTACTCGGCCGAGCGGCTGCACCTCCTGTACTCGCTGAGCAAGAGCTTCACCGCGAGCGCGGTCGGCCTCGCGGTGGGCGAGGGGCTCGTCGAGCTGGACGCCACCGTCCTCTCCTACTTCCCCGAGCTCGACGCCGAGGTGACCGATCCGCGCTCGCGGGCGATCCGTGTCCGCGACGTCCTGGCCATGGCGAGCGGCCACTCGGCCGAGACCATCGACCGGGCGCGAGAGCTCGATCCCGTGGACATGGTCCGCGGCTTCCTGCTGCTGCCGCCCGAGCAGGAGCCGGGCAGCGTCTTCGCCTACAACCAGCCGTGCACCTTCGCCGCCGCCGCGATCGTCCAGCGCGTGACCGGGCTGCCGCTGACCGAGTACCTCCGCCCTCGGCTGCTCGACCCGCTCGGGATCGGCGAGGTCGCCTGGATCCGCGACGCCTCCGATCGCGAGATCGGCTACAGCGGGATGCACACCACCACGGAGGCGGCCGCCGCGCTCGGGCAGCTGCACCTGCAGGACGGTCGCTGGGCCGACACCGCGATCCTCTCGCCGGAGTGGGTGGCCGAGGCGTCCACCGCGCACGTCGCCACTCCCCCGGCCGACTCGCCCGACTGGGAGCAGGGCTACGGCTTCCAGTTCTGGCGCTCGCTGCACGGCTACCGGGCCGACGGCGCCTACGGTCAGTTCAGCCTGATCGTTCCGGAGCACGACCTCGTCGTCGCGATCACCGGGCAGAGCACCGACACCGGCACACTCCTCGCCGCCGTCTGGGAGCACCTGCTGCCCGCGATCGGCCGCGGCTCGACGGCCGACGCCGACACCCGACTGCTCGAGCGCCTCGGCTCGCTCGGACTCGCGCCGCTCCCCGCCCTGCCCGCCGCGCCGGAGCCCGGGCGCTACTCGCCCGCGGCCGGGTCGGCGCTCCGCTCGCTGACCGCGATCGAGGTCGCCGCCGACCCCGCCGGCTGGACCCTCGCGCTGATCGAGGGCGAGGAGCGGCTGCTGCTCGCCCCCGGCTCCGACGAGTGGACGGTCACGGACGCCTTCGCGGCGAGCGCCGGCCCGGGTGCGGGCGGGACGCTGCTGGTCGACGTGCTCTTTCTCGAGACGCCGCACCGCCTGCACCTCGCACTCTCCCCCGCGGACGGCACCTTCTCGGCGCACTGGGAGACGGAGCCGCTGCACGAGGGGCCGCTCGGGCTGCTGCGCGCCCCGCGCTGAGCCCGCCTCCTCCCCTGCTGGTCGAGTCGCCCCGCAGGGGCGCATCGAGACCCACGTTCTCAGCAGGCCGGGCCTGCAGGCTCGACTTCCGACGAAGGTGGATCTCGATACGCCCGCTCCGCGGGCTACTCGATCAGCAAGGGGGGGGCAGGCGCATCCTGCAACCCGGTTCAGCAGGGACCCCTCGCTTAATGTTGACGTCACCATGTACGGTCGAGACGCGGTGTTTGCGTGAACATCGGTCCGGCGTGCAAAGGAGCACAGCATGAGTCCTCAACAGCGATCCGTGGCGGCGGGAGTGGCGGCCCTCCTCGCGGCCGTCCTCCTCGGAGCGGGAGTGTCCCCCGCGGCGGCCGCCCCCTCCGGCGTGGTCACCGACCCGAACGACGGCGTCCCGCGGACCAGTCCGCCACCCGTCTACACCGACTACCCCGCGATCCAGGACCCGGGCCGTACCGCCGCCAGCTACTTCCAGCCGTCCTGGTACGACACCGACGGGCGCCACATCCAGGCGCACGGCGGCCAGATCGTGACGACGCAGGAGAACGGCCAGGAGGTGCAGTACTGGTACGGCGAGGACCGCACGAAGGGCTACTGGAGCAGCCCCGGCGTCGCGGTCTACCGCTCGACCGACGGCCACAACTGGGAGAACAGGGGCGTCGCGCTGCGCAGCGTCGCCACCCCCGACGACCTGAAGTCCCCCTACTTCGACGCCCTCTACGACACCGTCGACGACGCCGGGCAGCCGCGCGCCGACCGCATCGCCGAGCTCGACTACCACCTCGACACCACGCAGTCCTCGCCGAACACCGCGATCTTCGAGCGGCCCAAGGTGCTCTTCAACGAGAAGACCGGCAAGTGGGTGATGTGGTGGCACTCCGACGGCCGGATCACCCCCGGTGGCAGCACGTATGCGCGGTCGATGGCGGGAGTCGCCACCTCCGACAGCCCGACCGGCCCCTTCACGATGCAGGGCGTCTACCGGCTCTACAACCGCTCGAACTACCAGGCCTGCACCACCTCGGCGGTCCCCGGCCAGGCGCGCGACATGACCGTCTTCCAGGACGAGGACGGCACCGCGTACATCTCCTACTCCTCCGAGGAGAACTACTCCCTCTACATCGCCAAGCTCGACGCCGACTACACCAACGTCGAGCGCACGACCACGACGGACACGCTCGACGCCGGCCAGTACTCGGCCGACGGCACCTACCCCTACGTCTTCGCCGACGGCAAGGCCGGAGCGCCGGTCCGCGGCACCGACTTCCAGATCGTCAAGGAGTGCGGCCACCTCGAGGCGCCGGCGATCTTCGCGAACGGCGGCAAGTACTACACGATCGCCTCCGGAGCCACCGGCTGGGCGCCCAACCCGCAGACCTACTACACCGCCGACTCGATCCTCGGCTCGTGGATCCGCGGAGTGGAGAAGGGCGATGTCGACGAGAACGTCGCCTACAACGCGATCCCGGAGGGCGGCGACGGCCTCCTCTCCGTCGGCGACACCCGGAAGACCACCTTCGGCTCGCAGTCGACCAACGTGCTGACGCTCGCGCCGGGCAAGTACGTCTACATGGGCGACCGCTGGGCCGACGGCGAGTCGAACTCCAACTACGTCTGGCTGCCGATGACCGTCGGCGAGAACGGCCGCCTCGAGATGCGCAACCCCGCCGTCGAGGACCCGGCGCGCTGGGCCGCGGGCTGGAACGAGTCCTACTGGGACGACAAGGGCGTCGGAGCCGGCACCTGGTCGGTCGTCGACGACCGTCTGCCCGACGCGGTGCGCCGGAACGCCGACATCGCCGCCGTCCTGCCCGCGACGGTCTCGGTGAGGACCGACACCGCCACCCGCGACGTCGCCGTCACGTGGGCGCCGACCGGCCCCGCGCTCCTCGGCACGCTGACGGTGACGGGCACACTCGCCGCCGACTCCGAGTTCGCGAAGGGCCGCACCTTCACCCGCACGATCGAGGTCGCGGAGCCCGGCATCGCGAACCTCGCGCCCGGCGCCTCGCTCACGGTCTCGAGCCGCACCGACCTCGCGCCGACGCTCATCGACGGGAATGTGAAGGCGAAGGGCTGGGACGACTGGACCGGCTCCGGCTACCCCCGCGACAGCCGGCTCGCCTTCTCCTGGAGCAGCCCGCAGAACCTCGACTCCGTGACCGTCCACGCCTTCAAGGACGGCGCGACGGCCACCTGGCCCTCGCGCATCGAGGTCGAGTACCAGGTGGGCACCACCTGGACCACGAGCACGGTCGCCGCGACGCTCTCGCAGGCCGCGACGGACGCCGCGCCGACGGTCGCCCTCGACCTGTCCTCGCTGCCGGACACCACCGGACTCCGCCTGCACCTGACCAGCGCCGCGAACACCTGGCAGTCCATCGCCGAGGTGCAGATCTGGGGCACCGCGCCCCCGGTCAACGTCTGCCGGGTGAAGGGCGCCGCGGTCTCCGCCTCGTTCAGCCAGACGAAGTGGGCGACCCTGCCCGCCGCGAACGCGTGCGACGGCAACGTCACCACCGCGTGGTCGACGTGGACCGACCAGACGTTCGCCGGCAGCGCCGACTTCACGCTGACGAACACGGAGGCGCACCGCGTCGCCGGGCTGTCGTTCACCAACACGGAGGGCACGCTCGCCTCGGTGAGCATCGCCTACCGCGGCACCGACGGCGTCTGGCGCCCGACGTCCGCGCAGAACGTCGCCCCCGCGGCGAACGGCGTGCTGACGACGATCCCCTTCACCGCGGTGGAGTCGACGGGTCTGAAGCTGTCGTTCTCGACGCCGAACTCCTTCCTCAAGATCACCGAGATCGTGGTGCCCGAGGTCGCGGCCCCGGCCCTGAAGGTCCCGGCCACGGTGTCGTCCCGCTGCATCGCCGGCAAGGCGGTGCTGTCGGTGACGGCGACCAACGGCGAGAGCGGGCCGATCGGCGTCACGGTCGCGTCGGCGTACGGGCAGAAGGCCTTCGCGAGCGTCGCGGCGGGCGCGAACGCCACGCACAGCTGGACCACCCGCCAGGCCGCGATGCCGTCCGGCGAGGTCACCGTGACCGCGACGTCCGGCCCGACCACCCTCGAGCAGAAGGTGAGCTACCCCGCCCGCACCTGCTGACTCTCCCCCTGCTGGTCGAGTAGCCCCAGAGGGGCGTATCGAGACCCACCATCGCCAGCACGCCCGGCGGACGTGGATCTCGATACGCCCTCTTCGAGGGCTACTCGATCAGCAAGCAGCAGCGAACCTGCTGGTCGAGCAGCCCCGCAGGCGCGTATCCATGCTGGTCGAGCAGCCCCGCAGGGGCGTATCGAGACCCACCGTCACCAGCACGCCCGGCGGACGCGGATCTCGCTCCGCCCGCTGCGCGGGCCACCCGGTCAGCAGGCGCGCGCTCACGCCGCACGACGTCGACCCCTCCCGCGCACCCGGAAGCGGGGTCCCGCTCCCGCTCCCGCCGCTGATAGGAACGACAGGCCGTCGCACCGCCGCGACCGGCAGAACGGGAACCCCAGTGATCCGCACCACCCGCGCCGTCCTCGCGACCGCGGTCCCCTCCGCCGCCCTCGCCCTGAGCGTCGCGTTCGCCTCGGCGGCCCTCGCCCCGGGGGCCGCTCCGGCACCGGAGAGCACGGGCACGGCGGAGCCGGTCGCCGTCGCGACCGCGACCTCCGTCCCAGCGCCGACGTCGGCGCCCTGGCCGACCGCGCCCGACCGCTCCGGCCGCGACTCCACCGCCGAGGACTCCGCCGCGGACAGCGGCGCCGCGGCGGCGCACGACGCCTCCCCCGGGACCGGCACCGCCGCAGCGCCCGCACCGGAGGACCCCGACCGAGCCCCCGAGCGAGTCCCCGTGCAGCAGGACACCGGCGGCGTCGAGGTCGGCGTCGCCATCGATCCGCCCGTCGGTCCCGGTGCGCTGTCCCTCACCGTGGCGGGAGCGGGCACCTCGCTCGTCGAGTCCGGATCGACGCCGCTGCACCGGCGCTTCCGCGGCGCGCTGCCCACCGTGACCGTCGCCGACACCCGCGACGCCGCCGGGATCCCGTCCGGCGCCGGCTGGTACGTGCTCGCCTCCGCGACCGACTTCGACGGCGGGAGCGATCGCGTCCCGATCGGCGCCGACCACCTCGGCTGGAGGCCGGCCCTCCTCGGCGGCGCGGGCCCCGTCGCGGCGGGCGACGCGGTCGCCGGCGTCGTCGACGGCGGCCGGGGGCTGACCGATGCGGTCCTCCTCCGCGCGGTCGACGGCTCCGCCGCGGCCACGGGCGCCTCGTGGGCCGCGACCGCCGAGCTGCGCCTCGGCACCGACGCCGCCGTCGCTCCCGGCGACTACCGCTCGACGCTCACGCTCTCGCTCTTCGAGTGACGCGGGCGACCGAGCGCGCCGTCGGGCGCGAGCGACCGGGCGCTCTCAGTCCTGGGCGAGCGCGACCGTGACGACGAGCGCCGAGTGCACCGCCGGCTCCGAGACCGCGTAGTAGCGCTCCGAGCCCTCGATCCACGCCTCCGTCGCGCCCTCGCGGGTGCGGAAGAGCACGGCGTCGCCCTTCGCCGACCCGCGACCGTCGGCCTTCGCGACGGCCTGGGCGCGCAGCTCCTGCAGCACCTGCTCGGCGCTCGCGGCTCCGGAGGTGATCCGGTCGCGCACCGAGCGGGTGCGCGCGGCGTCGACGCCGATCTCGCGGCCGGTGGCCAGGGCGGCGACGACGGCGCCGTCGCAGTGGGCGATGCTCACGCGCATCCGCTCGAGCGCGGGGTGCTCGCCGCCGAGCACCGGGCGCCCGTGCGGGCCGCCGCACTGCGAGCAGCGCGCGTCGACGCGGATGTCGAGCGGATCGATGCCGAGCGTCTCGGCCGCGAGCTCGCGCACCAGCACCCGGCCGAGCAGGAAGCTGTCGCGGTCCTCGCGCCGGCCGGTCGCCTCGTAGCGCAGGCGCTCGGCGAGGGTGAGCAGGCGCAGCATCCGGTGCCGGGAGGAGTCGAGGACCTCGGGCCGCGCCCAGCGCAGCTGGACGTCGTCGGTGGCGAGGAGGGGGAGTCCGGTCATGCCCCGCACGGTACGCGGCGCAGGCGACATCGGCGTGACGGGCCGATGGCCGGACGGCGTCCGGGCGGCCACAGCCGAGGAGCATCCGCGTCGTCTTGGATGGGCGGATGCAGACGTTCCTCCCCGTCCCCGATCTCCGCGCGAGCGCCCGCGCCCTCGACAGCAAGCGGCTCGGGAAGCAGCGGATCGAGACGCTGCAGATCATGCGCGCGCTCACCGTGCCCGGCTACGGCTGGCAGCACCACCCCGCCGTGCGGATGTGGCGCGGCTACCGGCCGGCGGTGATGGCCTACCAGCGCGAGACCTGCGACGCCTGGACCGACCGCGGCTACGCAGACACCTGCCTCGAGAAGACCGAGGCCGCGCTCGCGCTCGACCCCGAGGACGCCGCGCGCTAGCGCGCCGGCGAGATCGAGCTGCCGCCCTGGTTCGGCCGCGACGACGTGCACCTCTCGCACCGCTCGAAGCTCGTCGAGAAGGACCCGGAGCACTACGCGCCGCTCTTCCCGGACACCCTCCCGGGCCTCGACTACGTCTGGCCCGTCACGGCCTGATCGCCACCCGCCGCCGGCGCGAGCAGCCTCGATCCGCCGTTCGACGCCACAGCGCCCGCGCACAGGCGCTTTTCAGGCCCCGGACCGGCCCTTCGTCTTCAGGAGGTCTCGGGTTAGTCTGTCGTGGTTGACCCGGCGCAGTGGGCGTCCGGGGCGTCGGCGGCGGCCGTCGTTCGATCGGGGGTGACCCGAAGGAGAAGGTTTGGCGTCCGACAGCAGGACCACCGGTGGCGTGATCAAGGCGATCGTGGGCTTCCTCGGCATGAGCGTCGTGGCAGGAGTCCTCGTGACCGCCACCGTCACTCCTGCCGTGGCGATCGCCGGCGTCGCCGCGAACCAGTCGATCGGGGTGTTCGACGGACTCCCCGAGTACCTCGAGGTCGACAAGCTCTCCGAGAAGAGCAACATCTACGCGACCCGCGCCGACGGCTCCCCCCAGCTGCTCGCCTCCTTCTACGTGGAGAACCGGATCGAGGTCCCGCTGGACCAGATCTCGCAGTTCGCGAAGGACGCGGCCGTCTCCGGCGAGGACCCGCGCTTCTACGAGCACGGCGGCGTCGATCTGCCCGGCACTCTGCGCGCCGTCGCGCAGACCTACGTGCTCGGCAACGACACGCAGGGCGGCTCCTCCATCACGCAGCAGTACGTGAAGAACGTGCTGGTCGAGAAGGCCGTCCGCAACATCACCGACGAGGCCGAGCGCGCCGCCGCCATCGACGCCGCGACGCGCACCTCCCCCGAGCGCAAGCTCCGCGAGATGAAGCTCGCGATCGGCCTCGAGAAGGAGTACTCGAAGGACCAGATCCTCCAGGGCTACCTCAACATCGCCTTCTTCGGCGGCACGACCTACGGCATCGAGACGGCCGCCAACTACTACTACAACACCACCGCGGCGAACCTCACCGTCGCCCAGGCCGCCAGCCTCATCGCGATCGTGAACAACCCGGCCGTGCTGCGCCTCGACCAGCCCGACAACCCCGACAACGGCGCGGCGAACGGCTACCAGCGCAACAAGGACCGCCGCGACTACATCATCGGCAAGATGCTGGAGGAGGGGAAGATCTCGCAGGAGGACCACGACGCCGCGATCGCGACGCCGATCGAGCCGCAGATCACCGAGCCGAGCACCGGCTGCTCCACCGCCGGCGACGCGGGCTACTTCTGCGACTACGTCACCAACATCCTCAAGAACGACAAGACGTTCGGCGACGACGAGGACACCCGCTGGACGAACTTCCGCCGCGGCGGCCTCGACGTCTACACGACCCTCGACGTCGACCTGCAGAACGCGGCCGTCGCGGCCGTCGACGCGCAGGTCCCGCAGACCTGGAACTTCGACGTCGGAGCGGTCTCCGTCAGCGTCGAGGTCGGCTCCGGCCGCGTTCTCGCGATGACCCAGAACAAGAAGTACTCGCAGGACCCGGACGTCCTCGCGGCCGACCCCTCCTACAGCGCGATCAACCTCAGCACGGACAGCGCCTACGGCGGCTCCTCGGGCATCCAGCCCGGCTCGACCTACAAGCTGTTCACCCTGGTGGAGTGGCTGAAGGAGGGGCACAGCATCAACGAGTCCGTGGACGGGACCCGGAAGGCCATCTGGGGCAGCTTCGAGGACTCCTGCGCACCCGGCGGCACCAACTACGCCGGTACGACCAGCGCCAAGAACGACGAGGGCGGCAACGGCCAGGTCGGCACCGCCGTCGACTTCACCAAGACATCCCTCAACACGGGCTTCGTCGGCATGGCCCGCGAGCTCGACCTGTGCGCCATCCGCAACACGGCGGTGGACATGGGCGTGAAGCGGGGCAACGGCGAGGAGCTCGAGCACAACCCGTCGTCCGTGCTCGGGACCAACTACGTGTCCCCGCTCTCGATGGCCGGCGCCTTCGCCACCATCGCGTCCGGCGGATCGACGTGCGACTCGATCGCGATCGACAAGATCGTCGACGCGACCGGAGCCGAGCAGCCCGTCCCTGCG
Source organism: Rathayibacter sp. VKM Ac-2760 (assembly GCF_009834185.1). Taxonomy (GTDB): domain Bacteria; phylum Actinomycetota; class Actinomycetes; order Actinomycetales; family Microbacteriaceae; genus Rathayibacter. The sequence goes on along the minus strand of NZ_CP047173.1, from coordinate 1,078,309 downwards.
GCGAACTGCCGCCAGTCGATCGACCGCAACGTCGCCGCGACGGCGGCGATCGCCCTGCAGGCGACGTTCTCCGGCGGTGGCACGGCGGTCGCCTCGCGCACCGGTGACGGCGTCCCGCTGATCGGCAAGACCGGGACGACCGACGACGCGAAGGCGACCTGGATGACCGGCGCGAGCACCCGTGTCGCGACCGCGGTCGGCGTCTTCAACATCAAGGGCGACGCGAACCTCCGCCTCGGCCGGTACTCGTTCGACTCCGGCTCCGCGGCCACGGCCCGGCACCGGATCTGGCCCGTCGTGATGCGCGCCGCGGACGCGCGCTACGGCGGCACCGCGTTCCCCGAGGCCGACGGCTCGCTGCAGGTCGTGCCCCGCGTGAACGTCCCGGACGTCACCGGCCTGTCGGTCGACGACGCCCGCGCGAAGCTCGAGTCCTCTGGCTTCAGCGTGAGCGAGGGCGCCGCTGAGGCGAACTCCGCCGCGTCCGGCACGGTCGTCCGCCAGAGCCCCTCCGGCACCGCGACCCGCGGTACCACGGTGACGATCATCCCGAGTTCGGGACCGGCGCCCGCCCCCGCCCCGACCGCGGAACCCGCCGCTCCGGCCGCCCCCGCGGCCGGTCAGCAGACGGTCCCGAGTGTGGTCGGCCAGGACCTCGAGACCGCCAAGGCCGCGTTCGCCTCGGCCGGCTTCTCGAGGATCACCCTGTCCTGCACAGCGAGCGGCAGCGCCCCCGACGCCGGCCAGGTGACCGGCCAGGACCCCGCGGGCGGCACCGGCGTCGCCCCCGACGCGACCCTCCGCGTCTCGATCACCGCGAAGCAGTGCCCGTAGCCCCCACCTCCGGCACCTGAAACCGCCTCCTCTTCATGCTGGTCGAGTAGCCCCGCAGGGGCGCATAGAGACCCACCGCCGTCAGCAGGCCGGATCTGCAGACCCGACTCCGGACACCGGTGGATCTCGAGACGCCCGCTCCGCGGGCTGCTCGATCGGCGAGAAGGCCGCGGGTCAGCCGCGGCCGCGCAGCGCGCCGACGATGGCCACGGTCGCGTAGTGCACGATCAGCGCCGCGATACCGAAGCAGGCCAGCCCGCCGCTCGCCTCCGACCACGGGCGGTGCGCGTCGGTCATGCTCCCCGGCATCACGATGTCGAGGGCGAAGAAGCCGACCGCGAGTCCGAAGCAGACGAAGCTGATCACCAGGAGCGCGCGGACCGCCTTGCCGACCGGGTCGTAGTAGCGCGGATTCGTCATCGTGCCTCCGGTTCTCGTCCTTCGTGTCTACCCACCCGCGCGACCCCCCGCAACCACTCGACAGCCCCCGCGCACCGACCCGGACGCGCAAAACCCCGGCTCCCCCCCCGCGAGATGCCACTTGTGCACGCGACACGCCGTGAGAAGCGTGCACAAGTGGCATCTCGCGGGAGGGACGCCGGGGGCGTCACCTCACCAGAAGGTGCGGGGTCAGGCTGCCAGGGGCAGGGGCGCCTTCGAGGTGACGACGAGGTCGCCGGCGGCGGCGTCGACGCGGACGGCGCCGCCGTCGGTCACGTCACCCGAGACGAACAGGTCGGCGATGCGGTCGTCGACCCAGCGCTGCACCAGGCGGCGCAGCGGGCGGGCGCCGTACTGCGGCTCGTAGCCGTGCTCCGCGAGCCAGTCGACCGCGGCCTCGGAGACCTCGAGCGAGACGTCGCGCGAGGCGAGCCGCGCCCGGCTGGCCTCGAGCACCAGCCCGACGATCTCGCGCAGCTGCGCGCGGCCGAGCCGGCGGAACAGCACGATCTCGTCGATCCGGTTGAGGAACTCCGGACGCATCGCCTCACGGAGCCGGCCCATCACGCGATCGCGGAGGTCCTTCTCCGAGGCGAAGCCCTCCGCCGACTCGTCGCTCTGCGCGACGAAGCCGAGCGCACCCGAGCGGGAGGCGAGGAACTCCGACCCCAGGTTCGAGGTCATGATGATCACCGTGTTCCGGAAGTCGACGGTGCGGCCCTGCGAGTCGGTCAGGCGTCCGTCGTCGAGCACCTGCAGCAGCAGGTTGAAGACGTCCGGGTGCGCCTTCTCGATCTCGTCGAAGAGCACGACCGAGTAGGGGTTCCGGCGCACGCGCTCGGTCAGCTGACCGGCCTCGTCGTAGCCGACGTAGCCGGGAGGGGAGCCGACCAGCCGCGAGACGGTGTGCCGCTCGCCGAACTCGCTCATGTCGAAGCGGATCACCGACTGCTCATCGGCGAACAGCGAGCCGGCGAGCGTGCGGGCCAGCTCGGTCTTGCCGACGCCGGTCGGGCCGAGGAACAGGAACGAGCCGACGGGACGCGACGCGTCGCCCATGCCGGTGCGGCTGCGGCGGACGGCGCGGGCGACCGCGGCGACCGCGTCCGCCTGGCCGATGACCCGACGGTGCAGCTCGGTCTCGAGCTGCGCGAGCCGGTCGCGCTCCCCCTCGGTCAGCCGCGACACCGGGATGCCGGTGGCGCGGGCGACGACCGCGGCGATCTCGGTCTCGCCGACGACGGCCTCCTGCGCGGCTGCGCCGGGACCGGTGGCGACGTCGAGCGACGCCTGCACCGCGATGATCTCGTCACGCAGTCGCGACGCCTCCTCGTAGTGCTCGCCCGAGACGGCCGCGTTCTTGTCGCCCTCGAGCGTCGCGAGCCGCGCGACCAGGGCCGCGGTGTCGACTCCCGCGCCGAGGGTGAGGCGCAGACGCGCGCCGGCCTGGTCGATCAGGTCGATCGCCTTGTCGGGCAGGACCCGGTCGGGCAGGTAGCGGGCCGACAGCTCGACGGAGGCGCGGAGGGCCTCGTCGGTGAAGGCGACGCGGTGGTGCTCCTCGTAGGCGCCGCGGAGGCCGTGCAGGATCGCGACGGCGTCCTCGATGCTCGGCTCGCCGATGCGGACCGGCTGGAACCGGCGCTCGAGGGCCGGGTCCTTCTCGATGGTGCGGTACTCCTTGAGCGTGGTCGCGCCGATCAGGTGCAGCTCGCCGCGGGCCAGCCGCGGCTTGAGGATGTTCCCCGCGTCCATGCCGCCCTCGCCCGCGCCGCCGGCGCCGACGACGGTGTGCACCTCGTCGATGAAGACGATCAGCTCGGCGGAGTGCGCCGCGATCTCGTCCATCGTGCCGGTGAGGCGCTCCTCGAAGTCGCCGCGATAGCGGGTGCCGGCCAGCATCGCGGGCAGGTCGAGCGAGACCACGCGCTTGCCGCGCAGCTGCTCCGGGACCTCGCCCGCCACGATCGCGCGCGCCAGGCCCTCGACGACCGCGGTCTTGCCGACGCCGGCCTCGCCGACGAGCACCGGGTTGTTCTTGGTGCGGCGGCTGAGGATCTCGACGGTCTGCTCGATCTCGTCGGCGCGGCCGATCACCGGGTCGAGCCGGCCCTCGCGGGCGAGCTCGGTCAGGTCGGTGCCGAACTTGTCGAGCATCGGAGTCTCGGACGCGGGTTCGCCCTGCTCCGGGACGGGCTGCTCACCGGCGACGGTCTCGCGCAGGCCCTGGGTGAGCGCCTCCGCGGTCACGCCGGCACGGGCGAGGACCTGCCCGGCGGGCGCGTCCTGGCCGAGCACTAGCGCGAAGAAGAGGTGCTCGGGGTCGATGTAGGTCGAGCCGCTGGAGCGGGCGACCTGGTAGGAGTGGAAGAGCGCGCGCTGGGCGCTCGGGGTGATGGTCGCCGCGTTCTGCGAGGCCGGGGCCTCGCTCGCCTGCGGCAGGCGCGCCTCCGTGGCGGTCGCGATCGCGCCGGGGTCGACGCCGATGCGGCGGACCGCCTGCGACACGGCCTCGTCGTCGACGAGGACCCGCAGCACGTGCAGGGCGTCGAGCTCGGTCTGGCCGCGCTCGAGAGCGAAGCGCCCTGCGGACTGCAGGATGCTCTGCGTGCGGGCGCTGAGGAAGCGGCTGAGGTCGATGGACCGCGCCGCGCGGGCGCGCTCACCGTCGAGGTAGCGGGCGAGGAAGTCGTCGAACGAGCTCGCTCCGGCCTCGCTGTAGTTGTCGGGCACCAGTCCTCCTGAAGAGTTGAGTCACTTGCACTCAAGTTCAACGCAGGGGGCCCCCGCCTATTCCCCGCCCGCGAGATGCCACTTGTGCACGCCTTCTGCGGCGTGTCGCGTACGCAAGTGGCATCTCGCGGAGAGGGCGCACACGAAGAGGAGGCACGGACCGTGTCTGGTCCGTGCCTCCCTGTGCGCCGACGCGCGTTTCTCCGGGGTGGGAGCTCTAGGGGACGATGTGGCCCGCGGCGCGGAACAGCTCGTACCACTCCGGCCGCGTGAGCGGCAGGTCGGAGCCGAGGGCCGCATCGCGCACGCGCTGCTCGTTCGTCGTGCCGAGGACGACCTGCATCTTCGCCGGGTGGCGGGTGATCCAGGCGGTCGCGACGGCGAGGGGCGGGACGTCGTACTGGGCGGCCAGGCGGTCGAGGACCGCGTTCAGCTCGCCGTACTCGGGGTTGTCGAGGAAGACGCCGGTGAAGAAGCCGCTCTGGAACGGCGACCACGCCTGCACCGTGATGTCGTTCAGGCGGCAGTAGTCGAGGATGCCCGCATCGCGCATCACCGACTGGTCCTCGGCGATCATGTTCGAGGCGACGCCCTGCGCGATCATCGGCGAGTGCGTGATCGACAGCTGCAGCTGGTTCGCGACGATCGGCTGGTTCATCGACTTCTTCAGCAGCTCGATCTGGTACGGCGTCTGGTTGGAGACGCCGAAGTGCTTGACCTTGCCGGCCGCGTGCAGCTCGTCGAAGGCGCGGGCGACCTCGTCGGGCTCGACCAGCGCGTCGGGGCGGTGCAGGAGCAGCACGTCGATGTAGTCGGTGCGCAGCGCCTTCAGCGAGCCCTCGACGGACTGCATCAGGTGCTCGTAGGAGAAGTCGAAGTACGGGCCGTCGCCGACGATGCCGGCCTTGGTCTGCAGGACGACCTGCTCGCGCTCGGACGGCGTGAGCGCCAGCGCCTCGGCGAAGCGCTCCTCGCAGCGGTGCAGCTCGCCGCCGTAGACGTCCGCGTGATCGAAGAAGTCGATGCCGGAGTCGCGGGCGGTGCGGACGAGGTCGCGGATGGCGTCGTCGGTCATGTCGGGGATGCGCATGAGGCCGAGGACGACGTTCGGGGAGTCGAGGCCGGAGGCGCCGAGGGGGACGTGCTTCAAGGGAGTGCTCCTTCGTTGGATACCTCGACCACCGTACGGGCGCCGCCTGTGCGCCGTCCAACAGGGGGCGCTGGTGCGATTCATGCGGCGGAGTGGTGAATCGGGTGCCTTGCCGGGGAGACGTCGCGGTGGGAGGCTGCCGCCATGACGATCGAGGTGCGCCCGGCCACGGAGTTCGACGACCTGGCGACGATGAACGGCCCGAAGCGGCCCGACGCGAGCGTGTGCTGGTGCCTGAGCTACCGGCTGCTCTCCTCCACCGAGAACAACGCGCTCCGCGGTCCGGCCCGAGGCGAGCGGATGCGCGAGCTCGTGGCGCAGGACCCGCCGCCCGGCGTCCTCGCCTACGACGACGGCGAGGTGGCGGGCTGGGCCGCCGTGCACCGCCGGGCCGACACGAGCTATGCGAAGAACGGGAGGATCCCGCATGTCGACGACCTCGACGTCTGGAGTGTCTGGTGCATCCGGGTCCGCCCCGGCTTCCGCAAGCGCGGGATCTCGCACGCTCTGCTCGCCGGCGCCGTCGATTTCGCACGCTCGCACGGCGCTCCGGCAATCGAGGGCTACCCCGTCGACAACGCCGGCGTGCGGGTGGAGCAGACGATGGCGTACGTCGGCACCCGCGCCCTCTTCGAGAAGGCCGGCTTCTCGCACGCGGCCGACACCACCTCGGTGCTCAACGGCTTCCCGCGCGTCCTGATGCGGCTGCCGCTGAAGTGATCGCGCCGACAAGCAGTGGTGGCCGCGCTTCATGCTGATCGAGTAGCCCGCGCAGCGGGCGTATCGAGATCCACCAGCGTCAGACGACGGTCTGCAGACCCACCTTCTGAGGACGGCGGGTCTCGATACGCCCCTTCGGGGCTACTCGACCAGCATGCGACTCGCCCTTACGGGGCTGTTCGACCAGCATGACGGGACGCCCGCGGGCGTCTCGGGCCCGCTCCGTTTCCCCGGAGACGAGGAACGGCTCCTCACCCGGAGGGGAGGAGCCGTTCGCCGTGGAGGCCGGGACGCGGGTGTCGACGCCTAGAAGTCCCAGTCCTCGTCCTCGGTGTTCACGGCCTTGCCGATCACGTAGGAGGAGCCGGAGCCCGAGAAGAAGTCGTGGTTCTCGTCCGCGTTGGGCGAGAGGGCCGACAGGATCGCGGGGTTCACATCGGTGACCTGCTTGGGGAACATCGGCTCGTAGCCGAGGTTCATCAGGGCCTTGTTGGCGTTGTAGTGCAGGAACTTCTTGACGTCCTCGGTCAGGCCGAGCTGGTCGTAGAGGTCCTGGGTGTACTGCGCCTCGTTGTCGTAGAGCTCGTAGAGCAGCGAGAACGTGTAGTCCTTGATCTCGTCGCGCTTGGCCTGGTCGACCAGCTCGAGTCCCTTCTGGAACTTGTAGCCGATGTAGTAGCCGTGCACGGCCTCGTCGCGGATGATCAGGCGCACCAGGTCCGCGGTGTTGGTGAGCTTGGCGCGCGAGGACCAGTACATCGGCAGGTAGAACCCCGAGTAGAAGAGGAACGACTCCAGCAGTGTGGAGGCGACCTTCCGCTTCAGCGGGTCGTCGCCGCGGTAGTAGTCCATGACGATGGACGCCTTCTTCTGCAGGTTCGGGTTCTCGACCGACCAGCGGAACGCCTCGTCGATGTCCTGGGTGTTCGACAGGGTCGAGAACACCGAGGAGTACGACTTCGCGTGCACCGACTCCATGAACGCGATGTTCGTGTAGACGGCCTCCTCGTGCGGGGTGAGCGCATCGGGGATCAGCGAGACGGCACCGACCGTGCCCTGGATGGTGTCGAGCAGGGTCAGGCCCGTGAAGACGCGCATCGTGAGCTGCTGCTCGTCGTGGGTCAGCGTGTTCCACGACTGGATGTCGTTGGACAGCGGGACCTTCTCTGGCAGCCAGAAGTTGCTCGTGAGGCGGTTCCAGACCTCCACGTCCTTATCGTCCTGGATGCGGTTCCAGTTGATGGCGTCGACGTGGCTGACCAGCTTGAGCTTCTCAGGGGGAGTCATGATCTCTTCTTCGTGCGGGTCGGTGATGCGAGTCGGTGAGGCGGATCCGGGGATCGACGGGCGACGCTACAGCATGCAGCTGACGCAGCCGTCGACCTCCGTGCCCTCCAGCGCGAGCTGGCGGAGACGGATGTAGTAGATGGTCTTGATGCCCTTGCGCCAGGCGTAGATCTGCGCGCGGTTGATGTCGCGGGTGGTCGCGGTGTCCTTGAAGAACAGCGTGAGCGAGAGGCCCTGGTCGACGTGCTGCGTCGCCGCGGCGTAGGTGTCGATGATCTTCTCGTAGCCGATCTCGTAGGCGTCCTGGTAGTACTCCAGATTGTCGTTCGTCATGAACGGCGCCGGGTAGTAGACGCGGCCGAGCTTGCCCTCCTTGCGGATCTCGATCTTCGACGCGATCGGGTGGATCGAGGACGTCGAGTTGTTGATGTACGAGATCGAGCCGGTCGGCGGGACGGCCTGCAGGTTCTGGTTGTAGATGCCGTGCTCCATGACCGAGGCCTTGAGCGCGCGCCAGTCGTCCTGGGTGGGGACGGCGATGCCGGCCTCGGAGAAGAGGCGGGAGACGCGCTCGGTGGCGGGCGTCCACTCCTTCTCGGTGTAGGTGTCGAAGAACTCGCCCGAGGCGTACTTCGAGTCGGCGAAGCCGTCGAAGGTGGTACCGCGCTCGATGGAGATGCTGTTGGAGGCGCGCAGGGCGTGGAAGAGCACCGAGTAGAAGTAGATGTTGGTGAAGTCGATGCCCTCCTCGGATCCGTAGTGGATCCGCTCGCGGGCGAGGTAGCCGTGCAGGTTCATCTGGCCGAGGCCGATGGCGTGCGAGCGGTCGTTGCCGTCCTCGATCGAGCGCACCGAGGTGATGTGCGACTGGTCGGAGACCGAGGTGAGGCCGCGGATCGCGGTCTCGATGGTGCGGCCGAAGTCGGGCGAGTCCATCGTCAGCGCGATGTTCAGCGAGCCGAGGTTGCAGGAGATGTCCTTGCCGATGCTGTTGTAGGAGAGGTCCTCGTTGTACGTGGTCGGGGTGTTGACCTGGAGGATCTCGGAGCACAGGTTGGACATGTTGATGCGGCCCTTGATCGGGTTCGCCTTGTTCACCGTGTCCTCGAACACGATGTAGGGGTAGCCCGACTCGAACTGGATCTCCGCGATGGTCTGGAAGAACTCGCGCGCCGAGATCTTGGTCTTCTTGATGCGCGGGTCGTCGACCATCTCGCGGTACTTCTCGGAGATCGAGATGTCGCCGAAGGGCAGGCCGTAGACGCGCTCGACGTCGTACGGGGAGAAGAGGTACATGTCCTCGTTGTTCTTCGCGAGCTCGAACGTGATGTCGGGCACGACGACTCCGAGGGAGAGCGTCTTGATGCGGATCTTCTCGTCCGCGTTCTCGCGCTTGGTGTCGAGGAAGCGCAGGATGTCCGGGTGGTGCGCCGAGAGGTACACCGCTCCCGCACCCTGGCGGGCGCCGAGCTGGTTCGCGTAGCTGAAGCTGTCCTCGAGGAGCTTCATCACGGGGATGATGCCCGAGGACTGGTTCTCGATCTGCTTGATCGGGGCGCCGGCCTCGCGGATGTTGGAGAGCGAGAGGGCGACGCCGCCGCCGCGCTTGGAGAGCTGCAGCGCGGAGTTGATGCCGCGGGCGATCGACTCCATGTTGTCCTCGATGCGCAGGAGGAAGCAGGAGACGAGCTCGCCGCGCTGCGCCTTGCCGGTGTTGAGGAAGGTGGGGGTCGCGGGCTGGAAGCGGCCGGCGACGATCTCCTCGACGAGGGCGGTGGCGAGCTTCTCGTCGCCCTGGGCGAGGCCGAGGGCGGACATGACGACGCGGTCCTCGAAGCGCTCGAGGTAGCGCTTCCCGTCGAAGGTCTTCAGCGTGTACGACGTGTAGTACTTGAAGGCGCCGAGGAAGGTCGCGAAGCGGAACTTCTTCGAGTAGGCGAGGTCGTTCAGCTCCTGGATGAAGTCGAACGAGTACTGGTCGAGGACGGCCTTCTCGTAGTACTCCTTCTCGACCAGGTAGTCGAGGCGCTCCTTGAGGGAGTGGAAGAAGACGGTGTTCTGGTTGACGTGCTGCAGGAAGTACTCGCGCGCCGCCTCGCGGTCCTTGTCGAACTGGATCTCCCCGTCCGCGCCGTAGAGGTTGAGCATCGCGTTGAGCGAGTGGTAGTCCATCTGCGCGGCGTCCCGGGGGGCGTCGATCACTGCTGCGTCCAAAACGTGTCCAATCCTTCGTCGACGGCGCGGACGTCGTCAGGGGTTCCGAATACTTCGAATCGATAGAGGTGCGGCACCTCGCACTTGCGGGCGATGATGTCGCCGGCGAGGCAGTAGGCCTCGCCGAAGTTGGTGTTGCCGGCGCCGATGACGCCGCGGAGCAGGGCGCGGTTGCGCGGGACGTTCAGGAAGCGGATGACCTGCTTGGGCACCGCTCCCCCGCCGTTGCCCCCGCCGTAGGTGGGGAGCACGAGCACGTACGGCTCGTCGACGTGGAGCGTGTCGACCGCGGCGCCGTCCCGGCGGGAGTGCAGCGGGATCTGCTGCGCGGGCCGCCCGAGCTTCTGCATGAAGCGGTGCGTGTTGCCCGAGCTGCTCGAGAAGTACACGAGTCCGCTCATCGCCCGCCTCCCCCGCAGTCCTTCGATCGTTCGCCCTCGTGGGCGTCTTCGGACCCGCTCCCGCGGATCCTCCGCCGGCCCGGGGCAGAACCTGCGCACCCGGACCGGCGAAGCCTTGGTCCTGCCACCCGCCCCGACCAGCACCCTCTCTGGGGCGGCTGATCGGTCAGCTGCAAGGCGGAGGAAGGAGTCGTAGCGGCGCTACGGCGACTGACGACAACGCCGCAGATGGCCGATCAGACGCCTCAGAGCGCCGAGATCTTGTCGGGGCGGAAGCCGGACCAGTGATCGTCGTCCGTGATGACGACCGGCGCCTGGAGGTAGCCGAGCGCCTTGACGGCGTCGAGGGCCTTCTCGTCGACGGAGAGGTCGAAGATCTCGTAGTCGATGCCCTTGCTGTCGAGGGCCCGGTAGGTCGCGGTGCACTGCACGCAGGAGGGCTTGGTGTAGACGGTCACAGCCATGGGTGTCGTCCTTTCGGAAGGAGGTGTCCCGGGGCCGGATCCGACTGCCGCGCCGGTGGTCCGGGCGGGCGGGGAGGCGGTCGTGGGAGTTCTGATGTGGGGTGGCGCGGGGCGCGCGGTGATCGCGGGGAGACCGTGCGGGGTGCCGGTGGGGCTCTCGGCCCGACCTGCTCAGCAATACTACATATAGTGGGCGGCTCGGCGGCAGCCCACTAGGAGTAGTAGTTACATCCGTGTAGTTATCCACCGGTCCTCCCCCGGTCCATCCACAGGGCGGGGCCCGCGGACCCGCGGAAGGACGCGGATCGCGCGGAGTTATCCACCGCTGTGGAGAGTGGGAACGGGTTCCCTGGGTACAACGCTCCCCGGCGTGTCGGCATGCCCGATGGGCGGGTGCGCGGGCACGGGTCGACCACTACATGTGGGGGTCGTCGCGCTGCCGGGGCCATACGTCGACGCTAGGCCCGACCACCGACATCCGCGGGGTCGCGGGAGGGTCCTCCGAGGGCGTGCGACAGACCCGCCGGCGGTCCGGGAGGCGCCGCTCAGGAGGCGCGCGCGAGCTCCGCCGCGACGGCGCGCAGGTGCGGCAGCGGGTCGGCGATGGCCGCCGCCGCGGAGCCGGCCGGCCCGGTGAGCGAGTGCGGCCGCCGCGGCGAACGCGGTGGTCGGCGCCTGGATCGCGCCGGCGACGAGCAGCGCGCGGGCGCCACCGCCTGCGAGCCCGAGCAGGTAGGGAGGGGGACCTTGCCCGCCATCGACTGCGTCGAAGCGCCCCTCGCCGGTGAGTGACGACGTCCGGCGCCGGCGACGCGCAGGGAGTCCGGAGCGCCTGCCGACCGCGGCCGCTGGGGCCAGGCGCGCGCCCCAGGCGAGCAGGCCGAAGCCGGTGCCGCCCGCCGCACCGGTGCCCGCCTCCTCCGGGTCCGCGTCGAGGTGCGCGGCGAGGTGGCGCAGGCCGTCGTCGAGGCGCAGCACGTCGTCGAGGGTCGCGCCCTTCTGCGGTCCGAAGACGTGGGCGGCGCCGGAGTCGCCGAGCAGCGGGTTGGTGACATCGCTGAGGATGCGCGCGCCGCCGGCGGGGACGGGGCGCAGCGCATGCCGGTCGACGACGGCGAGCTCGTGCAGCGCTCCGCCGCCGTCGCCGAGGTCGTGGCCGGACACGGTGAGGAAGCGCGCGCCGAGCTCGCGCAGCGCGCCGACACCGCCGTCGGTCGAGGAGCTGCCGCCGATCGCGAGCAGGAGCGCCTGCGCGCCGGCGTCGAGCGCGGCGGCGATCGCCCGGCCGAAGCCGCGGGTGTGCGCGGTGAGCGGTCGCAGCGGGTCGAGCAGCGTGATTCCGCTCGCGGAGGCGAGCTCGACGACCGCGCTTCCGTCGGGCAGCAGCAGCCAGGACGTCTCGACCGGGCGGTCGTCGGGGCCGACCACCGTGAGCGTGTGGCGCTGCGCCTCCGGCACCGCGACCGCGAACGCGTCGACCGTGCCCTCGCCGCCGTCGGCCATCGGCGCCAGCACCACGTCGTCGCCCGGCCGGACGCCGCGCCAGCCCGCGGCGAGCGCCTCCGCGACCTCGACGGCGGTCGCCGACCCCTTGAAGGAGTCGGGCGCGATGATCACTCTGCGGGCTGCGCTGCTCATGCGCTCCAGTCTGGCAGCGGTGCGCCCGGACGCCCTCCTGTGGAGAACTCGAGCGGAGAGGGTCGGTGACCGGGCACTCTGCTGCGATGCGTCGACCCACCCCTCTCCCCCGAGAGCTCGAGGGACGGCCGTTCTCGACCGCTCGAGCCGGGACGGAAGGGGTATCGGGCGGGCGGCTGAGGGCAGCGGACCTCGAGGCTCCCTTCTCGGGGGTGCGCGTGCCGCGAGGATCAGCGACGACCGTCGCGGCTCGGGCGCGGGCGCTCTCGACCGTGCTCGGAGACCGGATCGTCTTCAGCCACCTCACCGCGGCCCGACTCTGGCCGCTCGAGCTCCCCCTCGAGTCGGCCGACGAGCCGGTGCACGTGGCGGTCCGCCACCCCGGGCGCGCGCCGCGCAGACGCGGCGTGGTCGGCCACGCGATCGCGGATCCGGAGGTGCGCGCCGTGATTCGGCACGGGCTCCGGTTGACCGACGGCGCGACCCTGTTCTGCCACCTCGCGCCGATCCTCCGGCTCGAGGACCTGGTGGCGGTCGGCGACGCACTCGTCCGCGAGCCGTTCCGCCAGGTCGTGGGAGATCGCCGGCCGTGGATCGCCCGCGGCGCCCTCGAGGCTCGCGTCGCCGCCTACCGCGGACCGGGAGCTCCCGCGGCCAGGCGGGCGCTCACCCTCGTCCGCTCAGGTGCGGAGTCGCGGAAGGAGACGGAGTTCCGGCTGGCGCTCCTCGAGGCGGGCCTGCCCGAGCCGGAGCTGCAGGTGGCGGTCCACGACGCGGCCGGCTTCATCGGCCGGGTGGACACGCTCTACCCGCGCTGGAAGGTCGGCGGCGAGTACGAGGGCGACCAGCACCGCACGGATCGGGTCCAGTGGGACCGCGACCTGATCCGCTACGAGCGCCTCGCGGCCGCCGGCTTCTCGATCGTCCGCGTCGCCGCGGCCTCGTTCCTGCGCGACCCCGCCGTCTGCGCCGCCCGCGTCCGCGCCCGCCTCCTCGACGCGGGCTGGCGCCCCGACCCGTGATCCGTTCGCCACTTTCTGCTGCTTCACTCCCCGCATTCCAGCAGAAAGTGCCGAATGGCCGGCCGTGCTCGGACGAACCGCCCGCGGGTCTCCGCGCGGCGAGCCGCAAGGCGGAGGAGGAAGCGATACCGGCGGTATCGCGCCCGACGACAACGCCGCGGATCGCCGTGCGGAGGCGCGCGGGCCTGAAGAGGGGTGGACAGGCGGAAGCCGCGCTTGATCACAGTGGCGACGAGGCGCGGCTCGGGCAGGGCCTGGCGGAGGCGGCTGATGGCGACATCGACGGCGTGGTCGTCGAGGGGGGCGGCGGCGGCGAGGACGGTGCGGGCGACGGTGGCGCCCTCGGCGGCGACGAAGGTGCGGAAGAGGGCGAGGGCGACGGGGGTGAGGGCGACGCGGGTGCCCGCGAGCACCGCGTGCCGGCCGCGCAGCTCAAGGGGGCCGTAGTCGGTGTCGATGCGGGGGGCGGACTGCTCGAGGTGCTCGCAGGTGAGGCGGATGAGCGCGCCCATCCGGAAGCGGTCGGGGACGATCGGCAGGATCTGCGCCTCGACGAGCGGGGCGGCGGTGACCGGGCCGACGGCGGCCGCGACGACGGTCTCGCGGAAGGCGGCCTGGAGGTCGTCGAGCCGGCCGGCCGCCTCCGCGACGCCGATACCTGAGGCTCGCAGGCTCAGTCGGCGGCGTCGAGCGTCTCCGCGAGGCGGCGGGTCAGCGCGCGCAGCTCGAGCTCGGCGCCGCGCACGCGCTCCTCGAGGTCGGCCGCGCGCGACTCGCCCGCGGTGAGCAGCGGCGGTGTGACGGCCAGCGACTCCTCCGTCTCGCGGCGGAACTCGGCGGACGCGGCGGACGCCTCTTCCAGCGCCGAGCGCAGCCCGGCCGTCTCCTCGCGCAGCGCCGCCGTCTCCGCGCGCACCGCCGCGAGCTCGTCCCGGAGCCCCGCGAGCTCGCCGCGGACGCCCGCGACCTCCTCGCGCACCTCTTCGGTGCGCAGCCGCGCCTGCTCGAAGTACGGCGCGACCATCCGGTGCACCGCCTCGCGCAGAGCCTTGCCGCCCCGGCCGAAGCGGGTGGGCGCGGAGGCGGGGTCCGCCCTGAAGTCGTGGTCGTCGGTCATTCGTCGTCCCGTCCGGAGAAGCGGCGGTGGAGCACGTCCATCGCGCGGTGGTCCTTGTCCATGATCTCGGCCTCGATGCTCACGTCGGCGGCGCGCTCGGCGAGGCCGGGCCGCGAGCGGCGCTCCAGCGACGCCTCGAGCAGCTCGACCGAGTGCGCGAAGGAGAGCGGTCCCCGGGCGGCGATCCTGCCGCGCCGGCCGTACGCCTCGAGATCGATCGCGCCCGTCACGACGTCGCTCATCGCCGCGAGCAGCGCGGGCACCGAGCGGACGATCTTGAGGCAGTCGACGCCGCCGACGAGGAACTCGGCGACCCCGCTCGAGGCCGTCACGATCGGCACGCAGCCGGCCGCCGCGGCCTCCACGGGTGCGACGCCGAAGGGCTCGCCCGCCCAGGTGGGGAAGAGGAAGGCGTCGGCGCGGCCGTGCGCGGCGAGCACCTCCTCGCGGGGACGTGCGCCGTGGAAGGTCACGATCCCGTCGAGGCCGGCCGCCGAGGCCCGGGCGCGGTAGCCGTCCACGTCGCCGTCGCCGTAGAGGTCGACGCGGAAGTCGCGGGTCCGCTCGGCGAGCTCCGCGGCTGCGTCGAGCACGAGGTCGACGCCCTTGTGCTCGCCGAGTGACGCCGCGAAGGTGAACCGGGTGATGCCGCCCTCGCGGTAGCCGCGCGGTCCGTCGTCGACCGGCACCTCGACGCCGCGGCCGATCACCTCGACCTCGCCGAGGTCGATCCCGCCCGCCTCGATCGACTCGACCAGCGAGCGGCTGACCGCGACGATCTCGCCGCGGTCGAAGTGGCCCGGCCGATCGGCTCCGTAGACCGACAGCACCCGGTCCGGCAGCCCGTCGACGAGCGCGTTGGGTGTGCGGTCGCCGAGGTTCCACATCCAGCCCGCGTCGACGCGCCGCAGCAGATCGACCAGCGCGAGCCCGCCGAGACCGAGCAGGTTGAAGGCGACGACGTGCGTCGGCGCGAAGTCGCGCAGCTCCTCCAGCAGGATGCGGGTGTTCTCGAACCGCGACACCGCGCTCTCGTGGTGCATCAGCTGGGCGATCTCGCCGCCGGTCTGCGGCAGCGGGAAGTAGGTGCGCAGGCTGAGGGTGCGATGGACCTCGACGCTCGTGGGCTCCGGCGGCAGATAGGTCGGCGTGGTCAGCACCCGCACGTCGTGGCCGCGGGCGGCCATCGCCTCGGCGACGCGGGCGCAGGTCATCTCGTAGCCGCCGAGCACCTGCGGAGGGTAGAGGTTGCTGAGGAAGAGGAGTCTCATGCGCGCCCTCCCTGTCGGTCGGCGTCCGCGGCGATGCGGGCGGTCACCTCGGGGGTGTAGCTGGCGCCGACCTGGCGGTCGTTGCCGCCGTCCCAGTAGTTGACGAGGTAGAGGCCGCTCTGCTGCGTCCGCGGGACGAACGGGAAGAGCTCGGCCGTCGGCTCGATCTGCGCGACCCGGTAGCCCGCGTCGACCGCGCGCACGTGCAGCCAGATGTCGTCGGCGTCGGGCGCGACCTCGCGGAAGGCGTCGCCGTGCTCGGCGATCGCGACCATCAGCTCGCTCGGGAAGAGCTGGCCCGAGACCGAGGTGCCGAAGACGTCGTGGCCCGCCCGGGTGTCCGCGACGGGCGGCCAGCTCGTGTACGGCGCCACGGCGCCGTCGGCGACGAGCACCCGGTGCGCGCGGTAGCAGAGCACCGTCTCGCGCGGATAGCGCGAGCGGGCGTCGAGCAGGCCGCGGAGCCAGGTGCGCGGGTAGACGATGTCGTCGTCGGAGGTGACCAGGTCGCGCTCCGCCGCTCGCCCCGAGAGCAGGTGCGGGTAGTACTTGGTGTGCACGCGCCAGCCGTCGACGAGGCGGATCTCGAGGCCGCGGCGGCGCAGGCGCTCGAGGCTCGTCGGCAGCGCGGCGAACAGTGCCGGATCGTCGAGCCAGAGCACGAGGCGCGCCGGGCGGACGGCACCGCGGGCGATCGACTCGATCGCGACGTGGACGCGCTGGATCCGCTCGCCGTGGGTCGTCATCGTGACGACGACCTCGCCGGCCGGGTCGACGACCGGGCGGCGGGAGAAGCGGTTGGCGAGGTCGAGGCCGGCGAGCTCGCGGCGGAACGCGAGCGATCGCGGGTGGTCGATCGGGCGGGCGGCGACGGCCGCGGCCCGGCGCTCGCGGAGGCGGAGCGGGGCCGATCGGGCGGCCCGCGCGAGCGGAGCAGGCGGTCCGCGGGTGGACCCGGGCCCCCAGCGCGGCGAGGCGCGTGCGGGGCCGGAGGCGGCGGCCGAGCGCGGCGATGGCGGCATGCATCGCCCCAGGATAGCCAGGCCCACCTGGGCGGCCGGTGGTCTCAGCGGCCACCGACGACGGCGTAGGCCCGCACCGGGAAGGTGCCGAAGCCGCTCACCTTCGGCGGCACGGCGGTGAAGCGGGCGCCCGTGGCGGGCAGCTGCTCGAGCCCGCGGAGGTGCTCCACGACGTGCACTCCCGCGGCGAGGAGGAGGCTGTGGGCCGGCCGCTCGCCGCCGCCCTCGACGTCGTCGATGTTGAGCGAGTCGATGCCGACGAGCACCGCGCCGCCGGCGATCAGCGCCTCCGCCCCGGCCGCGGTGAGGAAGGGCGCGCCGCTCGCGTACCCGGGCGTGGCGAAGTGCGCGTCCCAGCCGGTCGAGAGCAGCACCGCGGCTCCGGCGACGTCGAGACCGTCGAGCGCCGCCCGAGCGATCCCGCGCTCGCCCGATCCGCGGACGTCGACCACGACGGCCGGGAGATCGACGAGGGACTCGAGGGCGAGCCCGGACAGGTCGGTGCCGCCCTCGTAGCGGTGGAACGGGCTGTCGAGGTAGGTGCCGGTGTTGCCGATCATCTCGATGACGTCGAGCGCGAACTCGGTGCCGGGCGCGTACGCCGCGCGCGACGCCTCGCGAGTCAGGTGCGGACGGATCCGCGGGGCCGGCAGTCCCGGGTAGGTCACGAGGCCGTCCGAGACGGTGTGGCTGAGATCGACGAGGCGGCGGGCGGACGAGGTCATGGCTCCGATGGTGCCAGTGGCAGGATCTGACCGACACACGAAGAACCGCCACGGACCGGACGGATCAGGACAGCGTCCGGACACCTCCGGCTCGCGGAATCACCTGCGGCTCGCGGAATCACCTCCGGCTCGCGGAATCAGCCGGATCCCGCGAGCCGAACCCGAATCCACGAGCCGAAGCCGGCCGGACCACTACCGTCGCACCTCCGGCTCGCAGAATCACTCCGGGCTCGCGGGATCAGCCGGATTCGACGAGCCGAACCGGAATCTACGAGCCGGAGGCGACCGAACAGCTCCATCTCGCACCTCCGGCACGCAGAAACACCCCCGGCACGCGGAATCAGCCGGATCCGACGAGCCGAACCGGAATCCACGAGCCGAAGCCGGCCGAACCACTCCCGTCGCACCTCCGGCTCGCAGAAGCCCCCCGGGCTCGCGGAATCAGCCGCATCCCACGAGCCCTACCGGAATCCACGAGCCGGAGGTGACCGAGCAGCTCCGGCCCGCGCCCTCGGCACGCAGGAACACCCCCGGCTCGCTGAAACAGCCGGATCCCACGAGCCGAACCCGAATTCACGAGCCGAAGGTGACCCGCAGAGCCGACAGCGACCCGCGGAGCCGACAGCGAGCCCGACCCTGCAGAACCGCCGCAGACCCGCCCCCGGCCCGCCCCTACTTCTTCGGCAGCGCCGCCGCGAGGTCCGCGATCAGGTCGCTCGCGTCCTCGATGCCGACCGAGAGCCGCACGAGCGACTCCGACACCTCGAGCGGCGTGCCCTTGACCGACGCGTGCGTCATCTCGCTCGGGTAGCCGATCAGCGACTCGACGCCGCCCAGCGACTCCGCCAGCTGGAACAGCTGCGTCGACTCCGCGAACTTCCGCGCGGCCCGCGGCGTCGCGAGCTCGACCGAGAGCATGCCGCCGAAGCCGGACATCTGGCGCTTCGCCAGCTCGTGCCCAGGGTGCGACGGCAGCCCCGGGTAGTGGACCGCCGTCACGGCGGAGTGCCCGTCGAGGAACTCGGCGACCTTCTGCGCGTTCGAGGAGTGCCGCTCCATCCGGATCGCGAGGGTCTTGATGCCGCGCACCGTCAGCCAGGCGTCCATCGGGCTCGAGATCGCGCCGACCGCGAACTGGAGGAAGGCGACCTTCTCCGCGAGCGGGCCGGAGCGCAGCGCGAGCGCGCCGCCGACCACGTCCGAGTGCCCGCCGAGGTACTTCGTCGTCGAGTGCACCACCACGTCCGCACCGAGGGCGAGCGGCTGCTGCAGGGCCGAGGAGGCGAAGGTGTTGTCGACGACGACGATCAGGTCGTGCGCGTGAGCCAGATCGGCCAGCTCCGCGATGTCGCTGATGGTCATCAGCGGGTTCGACGGCGTCTCCACCCAGAGCATCTTCGTCTCGCCGGGGTGGATCGCGTTCTGCACCTCGCGCAGGTTCGACATGTCGACCGCGGTGTTGCTGATGCCCCAGGCCGCGTGCACCCGGTCGATCAGCCGGTGGCTGCCGCCGTACGCGTCGTTGCCGAGCACGATGTGGTCGCCGGGAGCGAGCGCCGCGCGGAGCAGCGTGTCCTCGGCGGCGAGACCGGAGGCGAACGAGTAGGCGACGTCCGCGCCCTCGAGCGAGGCGATCAGCTCCTGCAGCGAGTCGCGGGTCGGGTTCGCCGAGCGGGCGTACTCGTAGCCGCCGCGGAAGCCGCCGATGCCGTCCTGGACGAACGTCGAGGTCATGTAGACGGGCGGGACGACCGCGCCGGTGGTCGGGTCGAACTCCTGGCCGGCGTGGATGGCGCGGGTGTCGAAGTGCTGCTTCTTGGGCATGATCGCGAGCTTTCCGAGTAGAGGGGGTGGGGGAAGAGGGGGCGGCGCTCAGGCCGTGGCGAAGGACAAAAGGTCCTGTCGGGTGATCACGGCGACGGGCTTGCCCCCGTCGGTGACCAGCAGCGCGTTCGCCTCGGTCAGTGCGGTGCGAGCGGCCGAGATGCTCTCGCCGAGGCCGATCAGCCGGAGCGCCTCGCCGGCGGAGGCGCCGATCGGGTCGGTCATCGAGGTCGCACCGCTGAACACGCGGTCGAGCAGCTCGCGCTCGTCCACCGCGCCGACGACCTCGCCCATCACCACGGGCGGCTCGGCGGTGAGGACGGGCAGCTGCGAGACGCCGTAGGTGGTCATGATCTCGATCGCGTCGCGGACCGTGTCGCTCGGGTGGACGTGCACGAGGTCCGGCAGGTCGCCCGTGGTCGGATTCGCGGCGCGGGCCGAGAGGACGTCGCGGACGGTCCCCTCCTCGCGGTGCTCGAGGAAGCCGTAGGAGCGCATCCAGCGGTCGTTGAAGATCTTGCCGAGGTAGCCGCGCCCGCCGTCCGGCAGCAGCACGACGACCACGTCGTCCGGTCCGAGCTCGGCCGCGGCCTTGAGCGCCACCGACACGGCGAGCCCGCTCGAGCCGCCGACGAGCAGCCCCTCCTCGCGGGCGAGGCGGCGGGTCATCGCGAACGACTCCGCATCGCTCGAGGCGATGATCCGGTCGACCACGCTCGGGTCGTAGGCGCTGGGCCAGAAGTCCTCGCCGACGCCCTCGGTCAGATAGGGGCGCCCGCCGCCGCCGGAGTAGACCGAGCCCTCGGGGTCGGCGCCGACGATCTGCACGCGGCCCTCCGACACCTCCTTGAGGTAGCGGCCGACGCCGCTGATGGTGCCGCCGGTGCCGACGCCCGCCACGAAGTGGGTGAGCTTGCCGGCGGTGTCGCGCCAGATCTCGGGGCCGGTGGTCTCGTAGTGGCTGAGCGGCCCGTTGAGGTTCGCGTACTGGTTGGGCTTGAAGGCGCCGGGGATCTCGCGCGCGAGGCGGTCGGAGACGGAGTAGTAGGAGTCGGGGTCCTCGGGAGCGACGGCCGTCGGCGTGACGACGATCTCGGCACCGTAGGCCGTGAGCACGTTCCGCTTGTCCTCGCCGACCTTGTCCGGCAGGACGAACACGCAGCGGTAGCCGCGCTGCTGCGCGACGAGGGCGAGGCCGATGCCGGTGTTGCCGCTGGTCGGCTCGACGATGGTGCCGCCGGGCTTCAGGAGTCCCTCGCGCTCGGCCGCGTCGATGATGCGGGTCGCGATGCGGTCCTTCGACGAGCCGCCGGGATTGAGGTACTCCACCTTGACCAGGATCGTGGCCTGCACGCCGGAGGCGACCGGCCCGAGCTTCACCAGCGGGGTGTCGCCGATCAGGTCGAGCACCGAATCGGCGTACGCCATCCCGGTGTCCGGGCGTGCGGGAAGGGCTCGATCGAGGGTCATGCGGAAAGCGTAGCAACCGCGGATCGGCGGATGACGGGAGCCGTCGGCGCCCCCGGAAGCGGCTCGTGCACGGCACTCCCGGGCGTGGCTCCGGGAGGGGGGAGTGCCCTATCGTGGGGGTCCTCGCGTCACCGACGACCGGAACGGACAACACCTGCAATGACCCCTCCGATCACCGCCACGACGCGGGGTCCGGCCGATGCACGCCTGCTCCGGCTGCTCGGCCCCGCGATGGTCGCCGGAGTCGCCTACCTCGATCCGGGCAACGTCGCCAGCAATATGACGGCGGGTGCCCGCTTCGGCTATCTGCTCGTCTGGGTCGTCGTCCTCGGCAACCTGATGGCCTGGCTGATCCAGTACCTCTCGGCCAAGCTCGGCCTGATGACCGGCAAGAGTCTGCCCGAGCTGCTCGGCGAGCGGCTCCGCGGCCGCTGGGGCCGGCGCGCGTACTGGCTGCAGGCCGAGACGGTCGCGATCGCCACCGATCTCGCCGAGGTGATCGGCGGGGCGATCGCGCTGAATCTGCTGTTCGGACTGCCGCTGCTCGCGGGCGGGCTCGTCACCGGGGCCGTCTCTCTGGTGCTCCTGGTCATCCAGACCCGCGGCGGAGCGCAGCCCTTCGAGCGCGTCATCACGGCGCTGATGGTCGTCATCGCGGTCGGCTTCACCGTGGGCGTGGTCGTCGATCCGCCGGACGCGGGCGCGGCGGCCGCGGGGCTCCTGCCCCGCTTCGACGGGTCGGAGTCGGTGCTGCTCGCGGCCTCCATCCTCGGCGCGACCGTCATGCCGCACGCGATCTACGCGCACTCGGCCCTCGCCCGTGACCGCTTCGGCCGCGTCGACGGGGTGACCGCGCGCCGGAGGATCCTCACGGCCACCCGGATCGACGTCACCGTTGCGCTCGCGATCGCGGGCACCGTGAACCTCGCGATCCTCCTGCTCGCCGCGCACTCGCTCTCCGGCGTCGCCGGCACCGACAGCCTCGAGGGCGCGCACGCCGCGATCGGCGCGGCCCTCGGCCCGGTCGTCGCGACGCTCTTCGCGGTCGGCCTGCTCGCCTCCGGACTGGCCTCGACCTCGGTCGGCGCCTACGCGGGCGCGGAGATCATGCACGGGCTGCTGAACCTGCGGGTGCCGCTCGTCGCCCGCCGCCTCGTCACGCTGATCCCGGCGCTGATCGTGCTCGGAATCGGCTTCGACCCCACCCGCGCGCTCGTGCTGAGCCAGGTCGTGCTGTCCTTCGGCATCCCGTTCGCGCTCATCCCGCTCGTCGCCCTCACCCGCGACCGCGCCCTGATGGGCGACCAGGCGAACCGCTGGTTCACCACCCTCGGCGCGATCCTCGCCGCCGCCTTCCTGATCGTCCTCAACGGCCTGCTCCTCTGGCTCACCTTCACCGGCTGACCCCGGGGGGTCTCGATACGCCCTCCGCGAGGGCTACTCGATCCGCATGAAGCGACGCCCTCTGCGAGTGCGGCTCGATCTCCATGCAAGGGCGGGCGCACGAACATGCTGGTCGAGTAGCCCGCAGGGCGTATGGAGACCCGCCCACCGCCAGCACTCCCACCCCGCATTGATCCGATCCGGAGCCTCGCTCGTTATCCTCTGAGAGCGCCTCTCAGGCGCCTGCGCCCTCCCCGGCGCGCCACCCCGCGATCAGAACGAGAGACGCCACCGTGCCCAAAGACACGATGTCCGCCAAGAACCGCGCCCGCCAGGACAAGGTCGAGGCCTACAAGCGCGAGCAGGCCAAGCGCAAGCGCAGCGGCCGGATCTGGATCTGGTCGCTCTCGGCCCTCGCCGTCGTCGCGATCGGCGGCATCGTCGCGGTCACCGTCCTCGGCAACCAGCAGATCGTCGAGGCCCGCCAGATCGACGGTCTGCAGACCTTCGAGAACGACGCGACCCACGTCGCCGGCGCCGTCGACTACGCGCAGACTCCCCCGGCGGGCGGCCCGCACAACGCCGTCTGGATGAACTGCGGCGTCTACAACGAGCCCGTCCCGAACGAGAACGCCGTGCACGACCTCGAGCACGGCGCCGTCTGGGCGACCTACGACCCCTCCCTCCCGCAGAGCGAGGTCGACGCCCTGATCGCCGCGATGCCCGACACCTACGCCGTCGTCTCGCCCTACGAGGGCCTCGACTCCCCCATCGTGCTCAGCGCGTGGGACGCCCAGGTCGCGATCGACTCCCCCGAGGACCCGCGGATCGACGCGTTCATCGAGCGCTTCTGGCAGGCGTCGACCGCACCCGAGCCCGGTGCCCCGTGCACCGGAGGCATCGATGCGCCCGGCAAGCAGTAAGGGCCGCCTCCTCGTCGCGGCCGTCGCCGTCGTCGCCCTCCTGCTGGGCGCGGCGGGCGGCTACCTCTTCGGCGCCCTCGCCCCGTTCTCCTCCTCGGCCACCCCGTCGACGACGAGCGCGGAGGCCGGCTTCGCCCGCGACATGCAGGTGCACCACCTCCAAGGCGCCGAGCTGGCGATGATCGCCCGCGACCGCAGCGCCGACGACGAGGTCCTCACCGTCTCGAAGGACATCCTGCTCACCCAGCAGCAGCAAGCCGGTCAGCTCTTCGGCTGGCTGAACTCCTGGGGCCTGCCGCAGGCCGCGCCCGAGCCGTCGATGACGTGGATGGGCCGGCCGACCCTGGCCGGCGCCGCCGACGAGCACTCCGCCATGGGCATGTCCACCGAGGAGGACGTCGTCCCCGCCAGCATGCCCGGGCTCGCGACGCCCGAGCAGATCACCGAGCTGAGCACGCTCAGCGGCCGCGACTTCGACCGCAGGTTCCTCGAGCTGATGATCGCCCACCACCGCGGCGCCATCGACATGGCCGAGGCGCTCCTCGCCCGCAGCCGCGCCACGGTGGCCACCGACTTCGCCTCCTCCGTCGTGAAGGCCCAGGAGGCCGAGATCTCGCTGATGGAGCAGATGCTCGAGGACCGTCCGGCCGCCTGACCGCCGCGCTCCGTGCAGAACATCAGCGCAGAACCGTGCTCATCCGCCATCAGCGATGAGAGGCCGTCTCAGCTGATGTTCTGCACCATCACCCCACGCAGCGACCGGGCGATCCCCTCTCTCGGGCCGTCTCACGGCTGAGACGGAGCCGACCGGCGTCTCAGCGCTGAGACGGTCGACGCCGCTGCGGGTCCTCATCCCCTACAGCCGCCGCCTCGAATTCAACCGCGCCCTCGACGAGGTGTTCGAGACGGACGACGCGACCACGCTGATGCGCTTCATCGTCGACTGTGCCTGACCCGCGCCGGCCGGATCCCGTCGATCGAGAAGCTTGCGTTGGCCCTCAGATGACGGTTAGCTGTCGGCGGTGATCTGCGATCGGACTGCTCACCGATCACGAGAGGGCACCATGCACGACACGACTTCACGCAACGACGCGGCCGGCTGGCCGCCGCCCCTTCCCGCTGCGCAGCGCGGGACGACGAAGAAGCGCCGCACGGTGCCCCTCTGGGTTCTCGTCTCGACGTCGGCCGCGACCCTCGTGCTCGGCTCCGTGACGGGGACGGGCGCCGGCGCGACCGGGACGGCCGAGGTGCAGCAGCAGCTCGAGGCAGCGCAGTCCGAGCTGGCGCAGGCGCAGGAGACGTTCGACGCGCAGGCGGAGGCCGCTTCCGCAGCCGAGACCGCTCGCTCGACGGCCGAGGGCGCGCTGTCCGCCGCAGAGGCCTCCGCTGCGGCGCTCCAAGCGAGGATCGACTCGCTGACGGCGGACGCGTCGTCGTCGGCGACGACCCTCGCCGCACGAGATGCGCGCATCACCGAGCTCGAGACGGCCGCAGCGAGCAGCGCTGCGGCACCCGTCGCGGTGGCCGAGGTCGCTCCGGCAGCACCGGCCGCCGCCGCCCCGGCGACCTCGACGTACTACGCGAACTGCGACGCCGTCCGAGCAGCAGGAGCCGCGCCGATCAGCACGGGAGACGCCGGATACAGCCGCAAGCTCGACCGCGACGGCGACGGTGTCGCCTGCGAGTCGTGACCGCGGTCCTCAGGAGCTGAGGGCCGTCTCGACCTGCTGGGCGTAGAGGGCGGCGTAGAGGCCGCGGCGCTCGAGCAGCTCGAGGTGGGTGCCGGACTCGACGATGCGGCCGGCGTCGACGACGTGGATGACGTCGGCCGAGACGACGGTCGAGAGCCGGTGCGCGATCGCGATGGTGGTGCGGCCGCGGGCGGCGTCGTCGAGGGCGGTCTGCACGATCCGCTCCGAGACGGTGTCGAGGGCGCTCGTCGCCTCGTCGAGGATGAGCACCGCCGGGTCCTTCAGCAGCACGCGCGCGATCGCGAGGCGCTGCTTCTCGCCGCCGGACAGCCGGTAGCCGCGCTCGCCGACGAGGGTGTCGTAGCCGTCGGGGAACGACGCGATCGTGTCGTGGATGTTCGCGGACCGGGCCGCCGCCTCCAGCTCCTCCTGCGTCGCGTCCGGGCGGGCGTAGCGGAGGTTGTCGGCGATCGTCGCGTGGAAGAGGTAGGTCTCCTGGCTGACGATGCCGATGTGCGAGACGAGCGACTCCTGCCGCAGCTCCCGCACGTCCGTGCCGGCGAAGCGGACCGAGCCCTCGCTGACGTCGTAGAGCCGCGGGACGAGGTACGAGATGGTCGTCTTGCCCGCACCGGAGGGACCGACGAAGGCGACGAACTCGCCCGGCGCGATCGAGACCGAGACGCGGTCGAGGGTCGGCCGGACGTCGTCGGTCTGGTCGGGGTAGCGGAAGACCACGTCGTCCAGCTCGACGCGGCCGAGCTCGCCGTCGACGTCGCGGGCGCTCGCGCGGTCGGCGATCGCGGGCCGCAGGTCGAGGTACTCGAAGATGCGGGCGAAGAGGGCGCCGGCGGTCTGCAGGTCGAGCGCGACGCGCATGAGGCCCAGCAGCGGCCACATCAGCCGCGCCTGCACGGTGGTGAAGGCGACGACGGTGCCGGCCGTCACGGTCGTCCCGCCGAGGATCAGCCAGGCGGCGACGAGGTAGACGACCACGGGGATCACCGAGAGGAAGATCTGCACGGTCGCGAAGAACCACTGCCCGGACATCTGCTGGCGCACCTGGAGGTCGATCTGCCGGCCGTTCTCGTCGGCGTAGCGCGTCACCTCCGACTCCTGGCGGCCGAAGCTCTTCGCGAGCAGGATCCCCGAGACGCTCAGCGTCTCCTGCGTGATCGCCGTCATCTCGGACAGCGACTCCTGCGTCTTCGTCGCGATCCGCGCTCGGACCTGACCGACGCGGCGCTGGGCGATGACGAGCACCGGAGTGAGCACCACGGCGACGATCGTCATCTGCCAGGAGAGCAGGAGCATCGCGACGACCGCCGCGATCACGGTCACGGTGTTGCCGAGCACGCTCGACACCGTGTTGGTCAGCACGCTGGCCACGCCACCGACGTCGTTCGCGAGGCGCGACTGGATGACGCCGGTGCGGGTGCGGGTGAAGAAGCCGAGCTCCATCGCCTGGAGATGGCGGAACAGCCGGATGCGCAGCTCGCCCATCACGCTGTTGCCGACGGTCGCGGTGAGGAAGGTCTGCCAGACGCCGAGCACCGCGGAGACCACCCAGATCAGCACCATCACGCCGACGAGCTCGAGCAGGACGGGGAAGTCCGGGCGGCCCGACTCCGGGAAGAGGCCGCGGTCGAAGGCGAGCTGGGTGAGCAGCGGCGGCACGACGGTGAGCGCGGCGCCGACGAGCACGAGAGCGACGGTGAGCATCAGCTTGGTGCGGTGAGCGCGGAAGAGCGAGGCGATCCGCGAGAAGAGGTGCTCGATCTTCGGAGCGTCAGAGTTCTTCCGCCGCTGAGCGTCGGGGTCGCTGCTGGAGATCTTCCCGCGCACCGCGCCGGCGCGCATCCCGCCGCCGCTCGCGACGTCACCCATCCTGCTCATCGCTCGACCATAACCCCGGCCGCCGACACCGCCCGCGGCTTCCGCCCACGGCGAAGATGTGCTCAGCGGCGGGCACTCGGCGGCCACCCTGCCGACCCTGACGGGCCGCGTTCCGCGGACTCCGCTCACCGGGTCTCGATACGCCCGCGATGCGGGCTACTCGACCAGCATGGAAGGCGTGCGTCCCGGCCGAACGCTGGTCCGACTGCCGACTCATGCTGGTCGAGTAGCCGCCAAAGGCGGCGTATCGAGACCCCGGGAACGACAGAAGGCCCGGGCCCTGCGTGAGCAGGATCCGGGCCTCCGGTGCGAGCGTCAGCCCTTGGTCGCGCCCGCCAGCAGGCCGCGGACGAAGAAGCGCTGGAGGGCGAAGAACACGATCAGCGGGACGATGATCGAGATGAACGCGCCGGCCGTGAGCAGCTCCCACGACTGTCCGTAGGACCCGGAGAGGTCCTGAAGCGCCTTCGTGATGGGCAAGCCCTGCCCGGAGGTGAAGACCGTCGCGACCAGCAGGTCGTTCCAGACCCAGAGGAACTGGAAGATGCCGAACGAGGCGATCGCCGGGACCGACAGCGGCAGCACGATGCGGAAGAAGATCTGGCCGTGGCCGGCTCCGTCCACGCGGGCCGCCTCGATGACCTCGCCGGGGATCTCCGAGATGAAGTTGTGCAGCATGAAGATCGCCAGCGGGAGCGCGAAGATCGTGTGCGCGATCCACACCTTCGCGTACGAGCCGTCCAACCCGTTCACCCCGAGCCCGGGGAGGATGTAGAGGTTGCCGATGCGCAGGCCGTCCGAGAACAGCTGCAGCAGCGGCACGAGGGCCATCTGGATCGGCACGATCTGGAGCGAGAACACGAGCACGAAGAGCGTGTTGCGGCCCTTGAAGTCGATCCACGCGAACGCGTAGGCCGCGAGGCTGGCGATCGTGATCGGGATCAGCGCCGCCGGCAGCGTGATGACCAGCGAGTTCACGAACGCCTTGCCCAGCGTCAGGCTGTCGCCCGAGTTGAGCGCGTTCGCGTAGTTGTCGAGGGTGAAGCCGGGGTTGGCGAAGATCGTCCACCAGCCGGTCGTCTTGATGTCGTTCGCGGGGCGGAACGAGGAGATGAACAGCCCGAGGGTCGGGATGGTCCAGATCGCCGCGATGATCGCCGCCGCGAGGGTCGCTCCGCGCGAGGTGGTCGCCTTGCGGACCTTGCCGCTGGCCGCCTCGATCTTCGACTCGCCGCGGGCGAGCGCACGCTCGGTGCTGCGGTCGACCGGAACCTGGATCGGAGTGGGCGTGACGCTCATCGGATCTCCCTCTGCTTGGCGAGCTGGCGGGCGTTGTAGACGACGATCGGGAGCACGAGCAGGAACAGGATGACCGCGAGGGCCGCGCTGTAGCCGCTGCGGGCGCCGAGCTGGAACTGGCGGACCATCTCGAAGGCGAGGACGGTGGTGTCGGAGCGGCCGCCGGTCATCGCCGAGACGATGTCGAAGACCTTCAGCGACGCGATCGAGATCGTGGTCAGCACGACCACGATCGAGGAGCGGATGCCGGGGACCTGGACGTTCCAGAACGACTGCCAGGCGTTGGTGCCGTCCAGCGACGCCGCCTCGAGCTGCTCCGCCGGGACGCCCTTGAGGGCGGCCGAGAGGACCGTCATCGCGAAGCCGGCCTGCGTCCAGATCAGCACGACGACCAGGAACAGCGTGTTCCACGGCTCCAGGCCCAGCCAGTCGACCGGGCTGCCGCCGAAGGCAGTCAGGATGCCGTTGAGGACACCGATCTGCTCGCCCTGACGGGTGTCGTAGAAGAACTTGAAGATGATCGACGCGCCGACGAACGAGATCGCCATCGGCATGAAGACCAGCAGCTTGAAGAACTTCTCGCCGCGGCTCTTGTCGATGAAGACCGCGTAGGCGAGGCCGATCGCGGTGGCGGTGATCGGGGCGAGGAGCACCCAGACCACGGTGTTGAGGAAGGCGGTCACGCCGTCGGGGCTGGTGAAGACCCAGACGAAGTTGTCGAGGCCCGCGAATCCGGAGCCGTCGTTCTTCATGAAGGCGTTGAAGGCCGTCGTGATCGTCGGGTAGATCAGGCCGATCAGGATGAAGAACGCGGCCGGGGCCATGAACGCGACCAGCTGCAGTCCGTAGCCCGCGCCTTTGCGGGACCGGAAGTCGAGCAGGAAGAGGATGCCACCGAGGACCGCTGCGACGACCGCGACCCACATGACGGAGTTGTACAGGCCGAACGCGAGGAGGAGGACGACCGGCAGCACGACGGCGACCGCGAGGCGGAGGACCGTGTAGCCGGTGCCGCGGCGAGGAGCGATCTCGACGAAGAAGAGGATGAGCGCGACGACCGCCGCGAACACCAGGAGGATGAGGGGGATCTGCGCGAGCGGGGGGATGCTCGCCAGCCACTGGAAGAAGCCGGACATGGACGCCCTTTCGAGTGCGACTCTGAACTCTGGTGACGCCCGACCCGGCCGGACCGCGGGTGCGGCCCGGCCGGACGGGCATCGATCGAGGGCCGCCGCTCCGGGGAGCGACGGCCCTTCACGTGACCGCTAGGAGGTGTAGCCGGCCTGGATCTCCTCGAGGACCTGATCGGTGCTCGAGTCGTCGATCCAGTCGACCATGCCCTTCCAGAAGCTGTCGGCGCCGACGGACTTCGGCATGAGGTCCGAGCCGTCGAAGCGGAACGTGGTGTCCGGGTCCTGGAGGATGCCGATGGAGTCCTTCAGGATGTCGCTGCCGGCGTTGGCGGCGTCGAGGCCGGTGTTCGCCGAGATGACGCCACCGAGCTTGACGCGGCTGTTGGCCCAATCGGCGCTGGCCAGGTACTCCTGGACCTTCGCGGTGTCCTCGTCGTTCGAGAACGCGGCGACCATCTCGCCACCACCGGTGACGGCCTGGGGGTCGTCGGCGTTGGCCGGCGGGGTGAGGAAGGCCCAGACGTCGCCGTCCTCGGCCACGTTGGCGCCGGCCGAGGTCAGGAAGCCCTCGAAGAACGAGGCCTGGTGGGTCAGCGCGCAGGTGCCGTTGGCGACGTTCTGCGCGACATCGCCGAAGGCGGTCGAGTTGATCGAGGAGACGTCGCCGTAGCCGGCGTTGACCAGGGTCGGGTCGAGCAGGATCGAGCCGACCTTGTCGAAGGCCGTCTTGATCTCGGGGTCGGTGAACGGGGTGTCGCCCGCGACCCAGGAGTCGTAGACGTCGGGGCCGGCCTCGCGGAGGACGGCGTCCTCGATCCAGTCGGTGCCCGGCCAGCCGGACGCCTCACCGGAGTTGAAGCCCGCGCACCAGGACGGTCCGCCGGTCTTCTCGGCGATGGTCTTGCCCAGCGCCTCCATCTCGTCCCACGTGGTGGGAACGGAGACGCCCCACTCGGCGAACTTCTTCGGCGAGTACCAGATGTAGCCCTTGACGGACGCCATCAGCGGCGCGCCGTACTGGGTGCCGTCGACCTGGCCGTACTTCTGCCAGTCCTCGGACCAGTTGTTCTGGACGTTGGTCAGGGCGCCCTCGGGCAGCTCCTGGACCTTGCCGGAGGCGACGGTGTCGGCGAGCAGACCGGGCTGCGGGAAGATCGCGAGGTCGGGGGTGTCGCCACCCTGGACCTTGATGCCGATCTGCTTCTCGAACTCCTTGTCGCCGGTGTACTTGATGTCGATGCCCGACTCCTTCTCCCAGTCCGCCCAGGACTGCTCGAGAAGGGTGGCCTCGTCGCCGTTGATGGTGCCGTAGACGTTGACGACGCCGTCGGCGGTGCCGACGGTGCCGGCGGAGCTGCCGCCGCCGGCGTTGGGGTCGTTCGGGTCGCTGCTGCTCGAGCAGCCGGCGAGGGCGATCCCGGCCGCTGCGAGAACGGCGACGGGAAGGGTGATACGGCGGTGCAGGGATGACCGCATGGTTCCTCCTCATTGAGTGGTGGTTCAGCCGAGGGCCGGTGCCGTCCGGCGGGCCGGCGGGCTGAGGCGACTCGAAGCAGGTGCTGCGACGACTCGGATGCTGTTGGTGGTTCCGTGCGAAGACTCTCCGAGCGGAACACCGGGTTCGTGTGGGCTCGGGCCTCCACGGAGGGAAACCTTTCCACAAGTTCGATGAAAGCACAACGGCGCCGATAGAGCGCTCTCTGAGATAACGATCCGGCGACGAACCGCGGAAGTTCCGGTCTCCCGCGGCGGGAGATCGTTCTCGATGCCCGCGATCCTCCGCAGTCGGGGTATAACTTTCTGGAACCGTTTCCAGCATCGACGCCGGACGGTCCGGGAGGAACGCCGTGCCAGGCATCGAAGAGGTCGCCGAACTCGCCGGGGTCTCGAAGGCGACCGTCTCGCGCGCCCTCAGCGGCCGAGGCTACGTCTCCGCCCGCACGAAGGAGCGGGTCGAGCACGCCGCCTCCAGCCTCGGCTACGTCGTCTCGGCCAACGCCTCGAGCCTCGTGACGGGGCGCAGCAACAACGTCGCGGTGATCATCCCCGTGATCAACCAGTGGTTCTTCGGCGGCATCATCGAGGGCATCGAGCACGCCCTCCTCGCCGCCGGCTACGACCTGCTGCTCTACAACATCGACAAGCACCACGACGCGCGGCGCAGCGTCTTCGAGTACTACCTCGTCCGCAAGCGCGTCGACGCCATCGTCGCGGTCACGCTGGAGATCTCGCCCGACGAGACGGAGGCGCTGCTCGCGCTGGGCAAGCCGATCGTCGGCATCGGCGGCTCGCTCCCCGGCATCCCGACCTTCAGCATCGACGACGTCGCGGCCGCCCGCCTCGCCACCGAGCACCTGCTCTCGCTCGGGCACGAGCGCGTCGTGCACATCGGCGGGCTCGTGGAGGAGGAGATGGACTTCCACGTGCACACCAAGCGGCACGAGGGCTTCTGCGACGCCCTCACCGCCGCCGGCCTCGACCGCGGGCCCGGCCACTTCGTGCCGACGAGCTTCGACATCCCGGGCGGGCACCGCGCCGGACGCCAGGTGCTCGGCGACCCGCGGACTCGGCCGACGGCGATCTTCGCTGCCTCCGACGAGATCGCGATCGGCATCATCCTCGCGGCCCGCGAGCTCGGCCTCTCCGTGCCCGAGGACGTCTCGATCATCGGGATCGACGACCACCCGCTCGCGGAGCTGTTCGGCCTCAGCTCGATCCGGCAGGACCCCCGGCAGCAGGGCGAGCTCGCCGTCGCGCTCGTGCTCGAGGCGCTGGCCGCTCTCGCCCGGGGCGAGGCGCCGCCGCCCGCGCGGCACACCACCATCCCGGCGACCCTCGTCATCCGCACCAGCACGTCGGCGCCGCGGGGGGCCAGGATCGGAGCATGACCGACTCCGCCCCCTCCCCCGTCGTCCGCGACGTGCCCGAGCGCTCCCGCTTCGAGATCCTCGTCGGCGACGAGACCGCCGGCTTCGCGGCCTACGTCCGCCGCGACGACGAGGTCGTCCTGACCCACACCGTCGTCGACGAGGCGTGGGAGGGCCATGGCCTCGGCGGCGTCCTCGCCCGCGCCGCGGTGCTCGCCGTGACGGAGGCGGGCGGCACGGTCGTCCCCCGCTGCCCCTTCATCGCCGCCTGGCTGCGCAAGCACCCGGACTCGGGCGCCCGCGTCCGCTGGCCCGAGGACTGAGTCGGAGCGGACGCGCCCGCTGCATGCTGATCGAGTAGCCCGCGCAGCGGGCGTATCGAGATCCCGCACCGCCCGCAGTCGAGTCGTCAGGCCCGCCCTGCTGACCACGCCGGGTCTCGATACGCCCCTCCGGGGCTACTCGACCAGCAGAGGGAGGCGAACCTCGCCATACTGGCCGCTCAGGCCGACGGGGTGCGCGAGCCGATCTCCTGCAGGGACCAGGTGTTGCCGTCGGGGTCGGCGAAATGGGCGTACTTCACGCCGCCCATGTCCTGCACGTCCGACAGCTCGAGACCGCGCTCGACCAGCTCGGCGCGGGCGGCGGCGACGTCGTCGACGACGAGGTGCAGCCCGCGGACGACGCCGTCCTCCGGCCCGGGCCCCATCCCGGTGCCGATCACGATCGAGCAGGCGGAGCCGGGCGGTGTCAGCTGGACGATCCGCATCGACGGGGAAGGCCGGACGTCGTGGTCGACGTGGAAGCCGACGACGTCGGCGTAGAACGCCAGCGCCCGGTCGACGTCGGAAACGGGCACGGGGACGAGTTCGAGTCGCATCTGCACGCGCTCATCCTGCACGAACCGCGGACGACCGTGCGTCTCGATGCGCCCCTCCGGGGCTACTCGACCAGCATGGACTGGCGGGGTCAGGCGCGGGGGGCGACGACGAGGCGCTCGTGCATGATCTCGACGGCGCGCTCGAGGACGCGGCGGTCGTCGGGACGGAGGTCGGCGAAGATCGGCGTGAGGGCGTCGCCCAGCTGGGTGCGCCAAGCGGTGAGCGCGGCCGCGCCGTCGGGGGCGAGGCGGATCTGCCAGGCGCGGGCGTCGACCGGATCGGCGATGCGGTCGAGCCAGCCGGTCTCGACGAGGTTCTTCACGATCTTGGTCATCGTGGGCTGCGAGACGCGGCTCTGGGTCGCCAGCTCGCCCAGGCGCATCGGGCCCATCGACAGCAGCACCGAGAGCGTGCGCCAGACGGCCTGCGACTCCTGGTTGTCGGTGGCCTGCGCGGCGAGGCGGGTGATCCGGTGCGTCACCGAGACGAAGTCGCTGAGCAGCTCGCTCAACGAGACCTCGCTGGGCGGCACATCGCGGGCCGGGAGACCTGCGAGCGGGTCGATAGCAGTCACCCGGCGATTCTAGGGGCTCACGTCACGTGACAGCGGGAAGGGCGACGCGGCGGGCGGAGGCAGCGACGCGGCGGAACGACGAAGGGCGCCGCCTCCGAGGAGACGACGCCCTGCGCCGGTGGCCACGCCCGGAGGCGGAGCCGCTGCACCCTGACGGGTGCGAGGGGATTACTTGACGGTGACGGTCGCGCCGGCGGCCTCGAGCTGGGCCTTGGCCTTCTCGGCGGTCTCCTTGTTGACAGCCTCGAGGACGGCCTTGGGGGCGCCGTCGACGACTGCCTTCGCCTCGCCGAGGCCGAGGCTGGTGAGCGCGCGGACCTCCTTGATGACCTGGATCTTCTTCTCGCCGGCGGCCTCGAGCACGACGTCGAACTCGGTCTGCTCCTCGACCTCCTCGGCGGGGGCGGCCGGGCCGGCGACGCCTGCAGCGGCGACGGGGGCGGCGGCGGTGACCTCGAAGACCTCTTCGAACTTCTTCACGAACTCAGAGAGCTCGATGAGCGTGAGCTCCTTGAAGGCCTCGATGAGCTCGTCCTGCGTGAGCTTTGCCATGATTTTTCTCCTTGTTGTTTCTTGTCTACGAACCGCGTGCGCACTGCCTCCCGAAGGAAGGCGTCAGCTCGCGGACTCCTGCTTCTCGCGCAGCGCCTCGACCGTGCGAACGGCCTTGGACAGCGGCGCCTGGAACAGGTAAGCGGCACCGAAGAGCGAGGCCTTGAAGGCGCCGGCGAGCTTGCCGAGCAGCACTTCACGGGACTCGAGGTCGGCGAGCTTGCCCACCTCTTCCGCGGTCAGCGGGTTACCGTCGAAGTAACCGCCCTTGACCACGAGGAGAGGGTTTGCCTTGGCGAAGGCACGCAGCGACTTCGCGACGGCGACGGGGTCGCCGTGCACGAACGCGATGGCCGAAGGGCCAGCGAGCTCGGCGTCGAAGGACGAGATACCGGCGTTGTTGGCCGCGATCTTCGTCAGCGTGTTCTTCACCACGGCGTACGTCGCGTGCTCACTGATGTCCTTGCGCAGCGACTTGAGCTGAGCAACAGTGAGACCGCGGTACTCGGTCAGCAGAACGGCGGTCGAACTCTGGAACTTCTCCGTGAGTTCGGCGACCGAGGCTTCCTTGTTCGCCATGGCTACTCCTGTGAATTCTCGTGCCGGTAGCCCGAAAGCACGAAAAGAAAAAGGCTCCGGCGCAGGAGCGCGGGAGCCTGGGGAACGCGTGGAACGCGGACAACATCTCTTGCACACCTGCGCGGGCCATTCGCTTCGCGAATCCTTCGTCCGGTGGCGATCCGCGGGGCCTGGGCCCTGCTCGTGCGCACACCGGAAACCGGCGGTCTTTGGCTTCGGAGAGCGTACGACGTGGACGGGCCCGCGCGCAAGTCGACGCCGCCTCGGCTCGCGCCGGGGCGAGCGCCGCCGGGCCGCCGCGCGGGATGCTGGAGTCATGACCGGCTCGCCCACGCCTCCCCACCCCGCAGCGGACGCCGCGGACGCCGCCGTCCCCGCGTCGTCCGACGACGCCGGCCCGAGGAGCGACGCCGCCATCGCCGCCGTCGAGGGCGAGCTGAGCACGCTGTTCAACCGGGTGCGCGACGCGATGCGCTCCTCGGCCGAGCGCCTGCACCCCGAGCTGAGCACCGCCGGCTACCGCACGCTCGCGACCCTCGAGCGGCGCGGTCCGATGCACTCGGGCGCCCTCGCCGACCTGCTCGAGACCGACAAGTCGGCGATCAGCCGCCAGATCACGGCGCTCGACCGGCTGGGTCTGCTCCAGCGCTCGCCCGACCCCGGCGACGGCCGGGCGACGATCCTCTCCGTCACTCCGGAGACCGCCGAGCGGATGCGCGCGATCCGCAGCTCCCGCCAGGCCGTGATGCACGAGGAGCTGCGGCAGTGGGACGCGGCGGACGTGGAGCTCTTCGCCGTCCTGCTCCGGCGGATCACCGCGCTCGACATGCGCGGCGCCGGACCCGGCGCCGGCGGATCGGGCGCGGACCCGGCGCCGACTGCGTAGCGTGGCGGGGGATGGAACCGCTCGCCCCCTCCTCCTTCCTCTCCGACGGTGTCGGCACGCCCGACGACGTCGACGGCGCCCTGGCGCTCGCCCGCTCGCTCTCGGTGGACCCGCCGCGACCCGGCACCGGCCGCACCGCCGAGCTGCACGCGCTGCTCGAGCGCCTCGCCCGGCACGACCTCGGCGTCGCCCGCGCGGTCGAGCCGCACCTGGACGCGCTCGCGATCCTGGGCGAGGCCGGCCTCACGCCCCGCGACCTCGGGGTCGACGACGACGCGGTGTGGGGAGTCTTCGCCGCGGAGGGCGGTGACGAGCCACTCGTCGCGACCGCGCAGGGCGAGCACTGGCGGCTCGACGGCGTGAAGCCGTGGTGCTCCCTGGCCGACCGGCTCGACGCCGCCCTGATCACCGCGCACGTCGGCGACGCCGAGGGCGAGCGCCGCCTCTTCGCCGTGCGCCTGCGCGACGGCACGGCGACCCCGGAGGCGGGCGCCTGGCACGCCCGCGGCCTCACCGAGATCCCGAGCGGGCCCGTGCGCTTCGCCGGCGCCGCAGCCCGCGCGGTCGGCGCGCCCGGCTGGTACCTCTCGCGGCCCGGCTTCGCCTGGGGCGGCATCGGCGTCGCCGCGTGCTGGCTCGGCGGGGCGCGGGGCGTCGCCGCCGCGCTGGCCCGCGCAGCCGCGCGCCGGGAGGATCCGCACCTGCTGGCGCACCTGGGCGCCGTGGACACCGCGCTCTCCGCCGGCCGGCGCGCGCGCTCGACGAGGCCGCGGCACTCATCGACGGCGGCCGGGCCGAGGGCGCCCGCGGCGCACTGCTGGCCAAGCGGGTGCGCGCGACCGCGGCGGGAGCCGTGGAGGAGATCCTGCTCCGCGCCGGCCGCGCCCTGGGCCCGGCTCCGCTCGCACTCGACGCCGAGCACGCCAAACGGGTCGCCGATCTCGCGCTCTACGTCCGCCAGCACCACGCCGAGCGCGACGACGCGGCGCTCGGCCGCGCGGTCCTCGCGAGCGGCGAGGCGGAGCAGTGGTGAGCCGCGTCATCGCCTTCGACGGCCACCTCGAGGGCACCCCGGTCGAGCGCTGGAGCGCGGACGGGCGGTGGGACCGGCTGCCCGCCCTCGCCGCCGAGGCGCTCTCCGCCGTCGCGCGCGTCCTGGTCGTCGTCGCGCACGCGGACGACGAGACCCTCGGCTGCGGCGGGACCATCGCCCTGGCCCGGCGCCTCGGCACGCCCGTGGACGTCGTGATCGTGACGGACGGCGGCGCGGCGCACGGCGCCTCCTCCCCCGCCGCGGCCGCGGCGTTGGTCGCCGAGCGCCGCGGCGAGGTCCGCGCCGCACTGGACGAGCTCGGCGACGGCATCGGGCTCGCCTTCCTCGATGTGCCGGACTCCGGGACTCCCGAGCACCGCGACCGGATCCGTGCCGAGGTGCTCGCCCGCGCCGCCGCCGCGCCGGGCGCCGTCCTGCTGCTGTCGACCTGGACCGGTGACGGGCACCGCGACCACCGCGTCGTCGGCGAGGTCTGCGCCGAGGTCGCGGCAGAGCTCGGCCACCCGCTGCTCGCCGCACCGATCTGGCTCTGGCACTGGGCGGAGCCGGACGACGAGGAGGTGCCGTGGCGGGCGCTCGTCCGCGTCGCGGCCGACGACGAGCTGCGAGCGCGCAAAGCCCGCGCGCTGGCCCGCTACCCGAGCCAGACGGCGCCCGGACCCGGCGGATCCGCGGCCGTACTGCATCCGCGGTTCCTCCGCGCGTTCGCCGGCGACGACCGCCTGATCCGGGTCCGCTGATGGCGACGGCGGAGCTAGCGCACGGAGCGTCCCCCGACAAGGGGCGGAGCGACGCCGCGATCCTGCCTAGGCTCGCGGGGACGCGCGGGCACGGTCCCGGCGGCGAGGACACGGGGATGAGCTACTTCGACGAGCTGTACGAGCGGCACGAGGACCCCTGGGGGTACACCAGCCGCTGGTACGAGGAGCGCAAGCGCGCCCTCACGCTGGCGAGCCTGCCCGAGCGCCGCTACGGCTCCGTGCTCGAGATCGGCTCCTCGATCGGCGTGCTGGCCGAGGCGCTCGCCGAGCGGGCGGAGCGGCTGCTCGCGATCGACGTCTCGGCCGCCGCCGTCGAGCGCGCCGCCCGGCGCCTGGCTCCGCTCGAGCACGTCCGCGTCGAGCACCACGACATCACCCGCGGCGTTCCGGAGGGTCCGTTCGACCTGATCGTGCTCTCCGAGGTGGGCTACTACCTGGGCCGGGAGGCGCTGGAGCGCACGCTCCGCGGCGTGCGCGACCGCCTCTCCACCCCGGGCGAGCTGGTCACCGTGCACTGGCGGCACGCGATCGCGGGGCTCGAGCTCGACGGCGACTCGGTGCAGCGGGCCGTGGGCGAGCTCGGACTGCGGCGGATCGCCCGGCACGAGGAGGAGGACCTGCTGCTCGAGGTGCACTCGCGCGACGGCCGCTCGGTCGCCCGCCGGACAGGGCTGCTGTGACCCGGATCGAGCAGCTGCTGGTCGTGGTCCCCGCCCACGACGAGCAGGCGAGGATCACCGCCGCCGTCACCTCGGTGCGCCGGAGCGCGGAGCATCTCGCGCGGACGCACCCGTCGGTCGCGGTGCGGCTGGTCGTCGCGGCCGACGGCTGCTCCGACGAGACCGTCGAGCGCGCCCGGGCTGCGGGCGCCGAGGTGCTCGAGCTGGAGCGCTGCGGGGTCGGAGCGGCCCGCGCGGCCGGAATCGCGCACGCCCTCGGCTCTTCCTCCGACTCCGCCACCGCCTCCGACCCCTACGCCGCCCCCGACCGCGTCTGGATCGCGAACACCGACGCCGACACCGTCGTCCCCCAGGACTGGCTGCTCGAGCACGTCGAGCACGCGCGCCTCCACGACGCGCTCGTGGGCACGGTGCGCCCGGACCCGGACGACGTCTCGCCGGAGATGTACGGGCGCTGGCTGCGCGCCCGCGAGCGCGAGGAGTCGATCGGCAGCATCCACGGCGCGAACCTCGGCGTGCGTGCGAGCTCCTACCTCGCGGCGGGCGGCTTCGGTGCCGAGCCGCTGCACGAGGACGTGCTGCTGGTGGAGCGGCTGCGCGGAGCCGGCGCCCGGGTGGGCGCGACCGATCGGGGCGAGGTGACCACCTCGGGCCGGCGGTGGAACCGGGTCGACGGCGGCTACGGGCCGTACCTGCACGAGCGCTTCGCCGACACCCCGGTGCAGGCGGCGCCGCACTGAACCTCTGCACCGATCGTCTGATAGAACGCGCGCGACGAAGCAGATCAGCGCTGTCGCTGTCAACGGTCTAGCCCTGAATTGTCACGGCATCCGCAGGAGAGTGGAATAGGGGCCGAGCACGACCCTGTGCTCTCTCCGATGGAAGGGTCACCGCATGAATCCCCGCCTCGTCCTGCTGGCGCTCGTCGCCCTCGCCGCGTACGTCTTCGGCGCCCGCGCCGGTCGCGGACGCTACGAAGAGCTCCGCCATCTCGCACTCGGTGTGTGGAACGACCCGGCCACGAAGAAGACGCGCAAGAAGCTCAAGAAGACCTCGAAGCGCGAGGCGAAGCACTTCTCCGCGGTCGCCGACAAGGCCCGCGCGAAGGTGCAGCGCTCACTCCGCTGACCGACAGCATCTGCAAGGACGCCTTCACGACAGGCGTTGACGCTCGCACCGGAACGGCCGGTCGAGCACACTACGAAGGAGACACATCATGGGCATCATCGGTTGGATCGTTCTCGGCCTCATCGCCGGCGCACTCGCAAAGCTCATCCTGCCCGGCAAGCAGGGCGGCGGATGGATCATCACCATCATCCTCGGCATCGTCGGCGCCCTCCTCGGAGGATTCATCGGCGGCGCGCTCTTCGGGCGCGACGACCCGATGGGCTTCAACCTCGTCAGCATCATCCTCGCGGTGGTCGGCGCGATCATCGTGCTGCTGATCTACGGTGCGATCACCGGACGCAAGTCCCGCGCGTAATCACGCGACTCCCGAAGGCCCCCGGCATCCGTGCCGGGGGCCTTCGTCGTTCCCTGCAGCCCTGACGGCGCCGGACGACCGCCGATGTTCGCCGGACGCGCAAGGCCTTGCACCTGGGAGGCCCCGGGGCGTGAACTGGACTCCGGCCGCATGCTCTCCGACGCGGCCGATCCCCGGACGAAAGGACGCTCGAGTATGAGCACGGACAACACTGTCCCCACGATCACCCTCAACAACGGAGTCGAGATCCCGCAGCTGGGCTTCGGTGTCTTCCAGATCGACCCCGCCGAGACCAAGGACGCGACTCTCGCCGCTCTCGAGGTCGGCTACCGCCACATCGACACCGCCGAGATGTACGGCAACGAGGCCGGCGTCGGCGAGGCCGTGCGCGCCTCCGGCCTCGACCGCTCCGAGGTCTTCGTCACCTCGAAGCTCAACAACGGCTTCCACGCCCGCGAGGACGCCCTGCAGGCGATCGACGACACCCTCGCCGAGCTGAAGTTCGACTACGTCGACCTCTTCCTCATCCACTGGCCGCTGCCGAAGGTCGGCGACTACCTGGAGACCTGGAAGGCGATGGAGGAGATCTACCGCAGCGGCAAGGCGAAGGCGATCGGCGTCTCCAACTTCCAGACCAACCACCTCAACCGGCTCCGCGCCGAGGCGACGATCGTCCCGGCCGTGAACCAGATCGAGGTGCACCCCTTCCTCACGCAGGAGGAGCTCCGCGCCTACGGCGTTGA
Organism: Rathayibacter sp. VKM Ac-2760; assembly: GCF_009834185.1. Taxonomy (GTDB): domain Bacteria; phylum Actinomycetota; class Actinomycetes; order Actinomycetales; family Microbacteriaceae; genus Rathayibacter. The sequence goes on along the minus strand of NZ_CP047173.1, from coordinate 1,038,591 downwards.
GCACGGCATCGCGACCGAGGCCTGGTCGCCGATCGCGCAGGGCAAGGTCCTGGACGACGAGGCGATCGTGCGCATCGCGCACAGCGTCGACCGCTCCCCCGCGCAGGTCGTCCTGCGCTGGCACATCCAGCGCGGCGACATCGTCTTCCCGAAGTCGGTCACCCGCAAGCGCGTGGAGGAGAACTTCGCGCTCTTCGACTTCGAGCTGGACGACGAGTCGATGACCGCGATCTCCGCGCTCAACCGCGACGAGCGCACCGGCCCGAACCCGGACGAGTTCAACTACATCCCGAGCTGACCCGGGTCGTCGGAGCCGGCACCTCCGGCTCGCACGAACGCCTCCGGCTCGCAGGATCCTCGGATCCCTGCGAGCCGGAGGCGTTTCCGCGTGCCGGAGCTCGTGTGGGACACCTCCGGCACGCAGAAACGGCCTCGGCACGCGGGAACCGACGATTCCCGCGAGCCGGACACGGAACCACGAGCCCAACGTCTGCCCGGCACACCTCCGGCACGCGGAAACAGCTCCGGCACGCCGAAACCGACGACTCCCGCGAGCCGGACGCGGAACCACGAGCCGAACCTCAGCCCGGCACACCTCCGGCACGCGGAAACAGCTCCGGCACGCCGAAACCGACGACTCCCGCGAGCCGGACACGGAACCACGAGCCCAACGTCAGCCCGGCACACCTCCGGCACGTGGAACCTGCCTCGGCACGCCGGAACCGACGATTTCCGCGAGCCGGACACGGAACCACGAGCCGAACTTCAGCCCGGGACGCCTCCGGCACGTGGAACCTGCCTCGGCACGCCGGAACCGACGATTTCCGCGAGCCGGACACGGAACCACGAGCCCAACCTCAGCCCGGCACACCTCCGGCACGCGCAAACGGCCCCGGCTCGCGGGATCCGAGGATCCCCGCGAGCCGGAGCCGTTCCGGCGAGCCCGAGGTCAGCGGGCCTGCTGCGAGTCGCGCCAGGAGTGCTCCGGGGCGTAGCCGAGCACCTCGCGGGCGTGGTCGATCGAGAGGAGCGTGTCGTTCACGCCGAGGTCGCCGTGCAGCTCGACGCCGGGGAAGACCTCGGCGACCAGCTCGGCGTTGGGGCGGGTCATCACGGTGTCCGCCGCGGCGATGATGAAGCGGTCGAAGCCCGGCGTCCCGTGCTGGAGGGCCTTCTCGACCGCCTGCGCGCCGTCGCGACCGTCGATGTAGCCCCAGAGGTTCCACTTGCGGAGCATCGCGTCGGAGTCGAAGGACGGGAACTCGGCGTAGTCCGCCTCGTCCATCACGTTCGAGAAGCGCAGGCCGATGATCGTCAGGTCCTCGTGCCAGCGGCAGAGCTCGATCGCGAGCTGCTCCTCGAGGTGCTTGGTGAGCGAGTAGACCGACTCCGGGCGGGCCGGGTACTTCTCGTCCACCGGGATGTAGGGCGGCGGCACGTCGAACGGCAGGCCGAGCACGGTCTCGCTGGAGGCGTAGACGATGGTCCGGATGCCCGCGCGGATGGCCGCGTGGAAGACGTTGAACGTCGCCGTCATGTTGTTGTGGAAGGTCGCGATGTCGGGGACGATGCCGGGCGCCGGGATGGCGGCGAGGTGCACGAGGGCGTCGATGCCGTCGTACTGGTCGCCGACCGCCTGCAGCGCGTCGATCACCTGCCCGTAGTCGGCGACGTCGATCCGGACGAAGCCGGCTCCGCGGTCGCCCGCGCGGTCGAGGTTGAAGACGTCGTGGCCGGACTCGCGGAGGCGGGCGACGACGCTGCGGCCGAGTTTGCCGGATCCACCGGTGACTGCGATTCTCATGCCCCGAACGCTAACGGGCCCGGCCGCCCCGGGCGAGGGGCTGGCGCTTCAGCCCGCGACGTGGAGGGAGATGCCGCCGCCGACCTCGGGCGTCGTCTCGTCGGCGACGAGCTCGGTCCAGCGGCGCAGCACGGCGGCGCCGGCCTCGTCGTTGATCGCGCCGTCGACCACCAGGATCGGGTAGGGCTTGTCCGGCACTCCCTCCGCGGGGCGCACGTCGACGTGGGCGACGTCGTAGGCGTGCTCGGAGAGCCAGTCGGCCATCGCGTAGTCGCTGCGGGAGTCGCCGACCGTGCGCCAGCGCTGCGGGATCGGCCCGGTGGCGCCGAGCAGCTCGACGGCGCGCTGGGCGCCGAGGTCCTTGCCGAGGCGGTTCGACTCGATGTCGGTGGAGATCACCGTGGGGTCGATGCGGTACTCGACGGCGCCGGTGTCGTTCGGGTAGCGGATGCCGCGGCGCTCGACGCCGAGGCCGGCCGCGGTCATGATCTGCAGCGCGTCGGCGTCGAAGACGAGCTGGCGCTCGAGGTAGTCCTCGCTGGAGAGGTCGACGAGCTGCTCCGCCGAGACCATCGCGCGCTTGGTCTCGTCGAAGAAGACGAGGTCGTCGTAGTCCTGGCGGATCATCCGCTCGAGGTCGCGGGCGACCGCCGCCGGGATCGCGAGCGATTCGTCGACGATCGGCTCGGAGGTGCCGCGGTAGTCGACGGTGAACCAGACGGCGCCCTTCTCGCAGACGCAGACGATCCGCGCGTCGGCCGAGACGCCGCGCTCGAGCAGCGGGGGCAGCACCCGCTCGCGCAGGAACGCATCGGATCGGCCCGTGTTGAACACGAGCGGGATGCCCGCGTTCGCGAGCGCGACGAGGTCGTCGGCGATCGAGTCGATGGCGATCGTGCGGCTGATCGGGCTGGCGATCGGGCCGTCGACGTCGAGGAGCAGGCCGAGCGGAGGCGGGGTGGAGGTCATCGGGGTCCATTCTGCCGTGCGGGCGAGTCCGGCCGCCTCCCGCGAGATGCCACTTGTGCGCGCTTTTCTCGGCGTGTCGCGTGCACAAGTGGCATCTCGCGGAGGGGAGGGGCTACTCGGACGTGGTCAGGACGAGGGTGCGTCGCGTCACCGTGCCGTCGGCGGACTCGACGGCGAGGGTGATCAGGGTCTCGGCGTCGCGGCAGGGGACGGCGAGGGCGGAGTAGCCGGTCGCGGAGAGGTCGACGGGGGCGCCGGACTGCGCGTCGGTCGTGCCGACGGCGAGGCGGGCGGCGACGCCGCCCTCGGTCTGCCAGGAGAGCGCCACGGGGACGGAGGCGGTGCGATCGCCCGCGCAGTCGATGGTCGTGGGCGAGGCGGTGAAGGAGACGACGGCCGGCGCGGCGGTGGAGCCGGGGGCGGGCGAGGCGACGATGCCCTCGCTCGGAGAGGTGTCCGAGGGGGCGGCCGTGGTGGGGGTGGTCGTCTCCGTCGCGGGTCCGCTGGTCTCGGTCTCGGTGGTTCCGGGTTCGGTGGGCGCGGTCGACGGGGCGGTGGCGGAGGGGGCGACCGGGGTCGAGGTCGGGGCTCCGGCGCCGTCGGCCGGGCGGACGAGGAGGACGATCGCGACGATCACGGCGACGACGCCCAGGACCGCGAGGACGATCCCGAGGGTGCGGGCGGTACGGGGCGGCATCGGGACTCCTCGGTGGTGCGGGTGCGGTGGTGCTGTCGTGCGGCGGTGCAGGGGAAGAGCTGCGGGAGGGCCGGCGGATCGTGCTCGCCGGCCCTCCCGCAGCGGAGGCTACGCCTCCTCGACCTCGCGGCGGCCGCGGGCGATCAGCAGGGCGCCGAGACCGAGCACGACAGCACCTCCCGAGAGCAGCAGCCAGGGGCCGGTGTCGACACCGGTCGACGCGAGGCCGCCGGTGCCGGGGTTCGCGACGGGAGCGGCGGTCGCCGTGGCGGTCGGCTCAGGAGCCGCGGTGGGCGCGGTCGTCGGAGCGGCGGTCGCGGTCGGCTCCGGAGTCGCGGAGGGCTCCGGGGTCACCGTCGGCTCGGGAGTCGCCGTCGGCTCAGGAGTCGCCGTCGGCTCAGGAGTCGCGGTCGGCGTCGCCGTCGGCTCGGGCGTCCCCGGCAGCTCGACGGCCGGGCCGTCCGGCGCCACGGCGAGCAGCGCCCGGGCGACGTCGCTGAACGCGCCGACCGGGTGGTTGCGGAACAGCGGCGAGGTGCCGAAGAGGACGCCCTCGGTGTTCGACCCCGTCACGAAGGAGACGACCGAGGCCTGCCCGGCCGCGTCGCTCCGGGACTGGCCCTCGGCGTCGACCCAGTGGCCGGCGACGAAGGTGTCCTCAGCGGCGTAGCTCTGCTCGACGGTCACGGCGAGGTCGAAGCCGTCGAACCACAGCGCGGGCGAGACGAACGCGGTGTCCTGCGGGTAGTCGCCGAGGATCCCGTCGGCCGGGGTCTCGACCGAGACGATGCCGTTGGATCCGCCGGTGCCGGTCTGCGCGGTCAGCGTCGCGAGGCCGAAGTCGGTCACGAACGCCGCTCCCGCCCCGCCGCGGCCCACCACGTCGCCGCCTGCCCAGAGGAACTCCTCGACGGCGGTGCGGCCCGCGGCCTGCTCCGGGGTGAACGACAGCGCGCGGCCCACGAGCAGGACGTCGACGTCGGACAGAACGGTCTCGCCCGAAGTCAGCGAGTCCGCCGTGACGGCGACCGCGTCGGCGAAGCCGAGCTTGGCCAGCGCGTCGCGGTCCTCGTGCGAGCCGGAGTAGGCGACGCGGACGGCGGAGAGCGCGGTGCCGTCCTCGTCCTCGATCCGCTCGGCGGTGGTCGCCGTGAAGTCGACGCCGAACTCGGCGGCGGCGGCCTTCGCGGCGGCGAGGCCGTCGGCGTCGGCGCGCAGGGCGATCGTGCCGTCCTCGAACTGCTCGAGCGCGACTGCGGCGCCCAGGAGCGCGTTCACCGCCTGGTACTCGAGCACGCCGCGCGGCTCGAAGGCGAGGTAGTCGGCGTCGGCGGGGACGCTGCCGCTCGGGGCGATCGCGGTGACCGGCTCGAGCTCGACCGCGGGCATCGGGTCGAGCGTGGAGCCGACCGGGATCACGTCGGCGCCCCAGAGCAGCGAGAGGCTCCAGGCCGAGACGTCGTACATCTCGGGCACGCGCTCGGAGATGTCGGTGCCGTCGGAGAGCAGCACGTTCGCGAGGCCGCGGACCGGCTGGTGCATGTCGACGACGTAGGAGCCGGCGGCGTAGGTCGTGCCGCCCGCGGTCATCGCGGTCGTGGTGCGGTCGACCTCGACGCCGTGCGCGAGCAGCTGCGCGACGAGGGTCTCGGCGTCGGAGGAGGAGCGCTGCGCGTCGCCCGCGGGGATGACGTAGGCGCGGGGGTACTCGGTCGTGTAGACGTCGGTCTCGTCCCAGATCTCGGTCCACTCGGTCGGCGTGCCGGCGGGCAGGTCGGCCGCGGTGACGTCGGCGGGGATCTCGACGGCCGGGGCGCCGGTGACGCCGCGCTCGAAGATCTGCACCTGGTTGCTCAGCAGAGCGTCGCGGTTGGCCTCGATGTAGTCGACCGAGGCGTCCATGACGATCCCGGCGACCTCGATGTCGATGTCGGCGTTGGCCTGGCCCTGGGCGATCTCCTCGGGCGTCCCGTTGGGCGTGCGGCCCAGCGGGAGCTCGACCGTGTTGGTGATCGCGCCCTGGAAGGCGACGTACTGGGGTGCGAAGATCGGGGGCCAGTCGTCCCAGCCGGCGCGGATGTCGCGGTAGGGGATCAGGATCTGGCCGGTGTTCTCGGTCGTGACGCTGCCGTCGGCCGCCTTGTAGGTGTTGCCGGGCACGTCCGCCTCGACGACGCGGCGCTCGATCTCGAGCGCGGTCGCGTAGGCGTGCGGCAGGAACAGGTCGTACTCGTAGTTCTCGCCGTGCGGCGGGCCGCAGGGCTCGACCTGGAGGATGCCGGTGTAGCCGTGGATGTCGATGAAGTAGGTCGGCTGGAGGACGCTGGAGAGGTCGCGGATGACCGCCGCCTCGTTGGTCGCGCCCGTGATCATGTCGCGGTTGGGGTCGTAGCCGGCCGCGACGGCGCGCTGGCCGAGGGCCCGGCCGTCGGGGTTGTTGGTGACGGTGAAGTAGAGGCGGTTGCCCTCGAGGAGCGCCTCGGTCTCGGCGTCCTCGGCGGTGGCCACCTTCTCGATGTAGTCCAGGATCGCGTCGGATCCCTCCCACTCGTTGCCGTGGATGTTGCCGTTGAACCAGGTCGGCACCTTGTACTCGGCCATCAGCTCGGCGTCGGCGGCGGCCGACTCCGGCTCGTTCTTCAGGCGGTCGCGCCATTCGGCCTGCTGCGCGGTCTCGGCGGCGGACTCGGGCGCGGTGACGGTGACCAGGTAGATGTCGCGGCCGAGGCCGGACTTCCCGACCACCTGGGTCGAGACGCGGTCGGAGCGAGCGGCGAGGTCGTTGAGCGCCGGGGCGATCTGGTCGTACGGCGTGACGCCGCGGGTCAGCGAGGCGTCGGTCGGGTCGACCGCGACCTCGGTGAGGGCTTCCCGGTAGGGGTAGCTCGCGGGCTCGGTGATCGGCGCCGAGGCGGGGCGGACGAGGTCCACCCGCTCGAAGGAGGAGGGCGCGGCGGCGGTCGGTGTCGCGGTGGTGGTCGCTGTCGCGGCGGGCGCGATCAGCAGACCGCCGGCGGCGAGCGCGAGGGCCGCGCAGCCGGAGGTCAGGGCGGTGCGTGTTCTCAAGCGGAGATCTTTCGTGTCGGAGGTCGGCGCGGACGAGGCTCCGCGCTCGCTCCTGCGTCATCGACCTCGGAGCAACGTGTGAACCCTCTCAGGAACCTATGCCACCCGTGTTTCCGGCACGTGTCACGCCCGGCCCCCCTCCGCGAGATGCCACTTGTGCGCGGATTTCACGGCGTGTCGCGCTCATATGTGGCATCTCGCGGAGGGGGTCAGCCCAGGACGAGGGAGAGGAGGAGGGTCATGCCGAGGGCGAGGACGGAGGCGAGGGAGACGCCGACCGTCACGGACTTGAGGGCGCCGCGGACGGACTGGCCGAGGAAGCTCTGCAGCAGCCAGAACGTGTTCGAGGTGACGTGGATGCAGAAGAGCGCGCCGGAGCCGGCGGCGAGCGCGATCAGCAGCGGGTCGAGACCGAGGGTCGCGGCGACGGGGGCGACGACGCCCGCGGCGGTGATCGCGGAGAGGGTCACCGAGCCGACGGCGATGTGCAGCACCGCCGCCATCACCCAGACCAGCAGCAGCGGCGCCGAGGCGTTCGCCGAGAAGTAGCCCTTCAGCACTTCGCCGAGGTCGCCCTCCGCGATCACCGCGGCGAGCGCCCCGCCGACGCCGGTGAGCAGGAAGATCTGCCCGCCGTCCTGGAAGCCCTTCGCGACCGCCTTCTCCATCCGCGCGGTGCCGACGACCGAGCGGCCGACGACGCCGGTCGCGATCACGGCGAGCAGCAGCGCGATCACCGGATTGCCGAGGAACTGCAGCACCGGCACGTCCGCGCCGGCGACCGACAGCACGGCCTGCGCGGCGATCAGGAGCAGGGCGAGCAGCATCGGCGCGAACAGGAGCAGCAGCGGGCGCTCGCGCGGGGCGTCCGGGTCGCGCTCGGCGGGGGCGTCCGATCCTCCCGAGACCGCGGAGCCGGACGAACCGTCCGAGGAGACGGGGCCTGAGAGGACGGGGCCCGAGGAGACGGGGCCCGAGCCCGCCTCCGTGCGCTCCCCCGCCGACACGGTCGCGAGCCCCGCGGTCTCGTCGCGCACGACGAGCTGCTCGTCGCGCGCCGGGTCCCAGAAGCCGAGGCGGAAGGCGAGCGACATCAGCAGGATCGTGACCACGACGGTCGGCGCGACCACCGCGAATCCGCCCAGCAGCATCACGCCGAGCGGCACGCCGAGCAGCCCCGCGAGCGCCACTGCCGCGAAGCCCGGGACCATCATCACGATGCCCATCTCGAGGCCGACGGCGAAGGTGACGGCGACGATGCCCGTGCCGGCGCGGCCGAGGCGCGGCGCGATGCGGCGGGCGAGCGGTGCCGCGATGACGATCAGGGCGTCGACGAAGATCGTCTGCAGGTAGGTGGCGAAAGAGAGGCCCAGCGCATAGGGGATGCCGCGCTTGCCGAAGACCCGCAGCAGCCCCTCGACGAGCCGCACGACGGCGCCCATCTCGTTGAGCATCGCCCCGATCAGGACGCCCCAGCCGATCAGGAGCCCCGCCTCCATCATCACCTCGCCGAAGCCGCGGGTCATCGTCGAGACGGTGTCGACGGGGCCGAGGCCGGTGAGCAGGCCGATGGCCGCGGCGCCCACGGCGAGCGCGAGCACCGGATTGACGCGGAAGCGGACGATCGAGACGACGACCGCGACGATGACCAGGGCGACGACGCCGAGGGTGTACCACTCCGGCATGACGCCTCCTCCGCCCGCGGCGGCGCGAGCCTCTCACACCCTAGGGGTGCGCACGCAGGACACGAGCGCCACCGCGCGGGTCTGCCGCGTGCGCCGGGCCGTGTCGTTTACTCCTGACCCCTGCGGTCCTACGGTGTGCGCATCGGCGATTCCCGCCGTCGCGGTCGGAGCCGCGGATCGTTCGACCCGCAGCACTGCTCTGCCCGCACCCCGAGTGCAAAGGAGCACCTCGTGAACAAACGCCTCCTCCTCACCGCGGCCGCCGCCGTCGCGGTCACGACCCTCGTCTCGGCCCCCGTCGCCCAGGCCCTCCCCTCCCCCCTGTCCTTCGTCTCCGTCACCGATCGAGCGACCGGACTCGTCTCGCCGCTCAGCTTCGCCGTCGACGCGGGCGGCACCGCCTTCGTCGCGCAGAACTTCGCCGGAATGCTGACGAAGGTCGGTCCGACCGGCGCCACCTCGACGCTGGTCAGCGCGCCCGGCACCGAGATCGGAGCCGTCTCGGTCCACGGCTCCACCGTCTACTACAGCGAGGGCGTCCAGGAGGAGGGCGAGGCGCTGCTGCGGTCCGTGCCGACCGGCGGCGGAGCGCCGACGACCGTCGCCGACCTCGGCGCGTACGAGGCGAGCGCGAACCCCGACGCGGGCAACAGCTACGGCTTCCTCGGCCTGCCCGCCGAGTGCGCCGCCCAGGTGGATCCGGAGATCGCCGGGCCCGCCTCCTACACCGGCCGGATCGACGTGCACCCCTACGCGTCGGCAGCGACCAGCGCCGGCGTCTACGTCGCGGACGCGGCCGGCAACGCGATCCTGAAGGTCGCGCCGAACGGCGTCGTCTCGACCCTGGCGGTGCTGCCGCCCACGGCGCCGATCACGATCACGGCGGAGCAGGCGGCGGCCTTCGGCTTCCCGGCCTGCACGGCCGGCTACCGCTACTCGTTCGAGCCCGTCCCGACCGACGTCGAGGTCGGCCCCGGCGGCTGGCTCTACGTGTCGACGCTGCCCGGCGGACCGGAGGACGCCAGCCTCGGCGCCCGCGGCTCCGTGGTCAGAGTGAACCCGGCGACCGGTGAGATCCGCACCGTGGCCACCGGCCTGCTGAGCGCGACCGGCCTCGCGGTCGACCGCGTCACCGGCACCGTCGTGGTCACCGAGCTGTTCGGCGGCCCGAACGGCACGGGACGCGTGGCGCTGATCCTGCCGCGCACCTCGACGCCGGTCACCGGGCTCGCGGTCGTCTCGCCCGCGGCGATCGAGCTGCGCGACGGCGCTCTCTACGTCGCCCGCAACGCGTTCGTCCTCTCGCCGGAGGGCGCCCCTCAGCCGATCGGCACCCTGACGGTCGCGCGGCTACGCGGCTTCGGAGCCGCGATGAACGCGATCGACTGACGCCGGCTGCACTTCGCTGAGATCCGCTGAGTCGCCTGGGAGGGCTCGTTCTCCACCCCGGGAACGAGCCTTCTCGGGCGACTCGATCGCGGGGCCCCGGTGCCCAGGAGGAGGCAATAGCGTGGCGGGATGGCACTGACGCTTCCCGAGCCCCGGCTCCCCTCGCTCCTCGACTCCCCGGTCCTGCGCTGGGGAGTCCTCGCCCCCGGCTCGATCGCCGGCACCTTCGTGTCCGCGCTGCAGAAGCACACCCGGCAGCGCGTCGTCGCGGTCGGCTCGCGCTCGCAGGAGCGCGCCGACGCGTTCGCGCGGCGCTTCGGGATCGAGCGGGCCTCGGTCGGCTCCGACGCGGTCGTGAACGACCCGGAGGTCGACGTCGTCTACATCGCCTCGCCGAACTCGGAGCACGCGCGCCAGGCCCTGCGCGCGATCGCGGCCGGCAAGCACGTCCTCGTCGAGAAGCCGTTCGCCACCACGGCGGGCGAGGCCGAGATGATCGTGCACGCGGCCCGCGACGCCGGCGTCTTCGCGATGGAGGCGATGTGGATGCGCTACCTGCCGCAGATGGACGTGGTGCGGCAGCTCCTCGCGGACGGCGCGGTCGGCGCTCCGGCGCTGGTGTCGGCGGACTTCGGCGCGGCGTTCGCGTTCGACCCGGCCAGCCGCATCTTCGACCCGGCGCTCGCGGGCGGCGGTCTGCTCGACGTGGGCGTCTACGCCTCGTCGTTCGTCTCGATGGTGGCCGGGGCTCCGCAGAGCACGGTCGTCGCCGGTGCGCTGACCTCGACGGGAGTCGACGCGATGGCGACCATCGTCGGGCGGCACGCGCGCGGCGTCCAGTCGGTCGCGACGTCGACCGTGCTGGCCGACACCCTGCACGCGGCGAGCGTCGCGGGCAGCGAGGGGCGGATCGACGTGCACCCGTCGTTCTGGACGCCGAGCGGCGTCACGCTGACCCGCGGCTCCGAGAGCGCCTCGTGGCGCGACGAGACCGGGCTGCAGGGCGGCGAGGGGCTCGCCTGGGAGGCGGTGCACCTCGCGCAGTACGTGGCGGAGGGGCGCACCGAGTCGCCCGTGCACCCGCTGGAGGAGACGGTGCAGGTGGTGCGGACGCTCGACGAGGCGCGGCGGCGCCTCGGGGTGCAGGTCTGATCGGCTGACGTTCGATCTGCAGGTGATCCGGCCACGCCGGGCCCGCTTCACGCGCGGGAGAGCGCGATCCGGCGTGGATCGCCTGCAGATCGAGCGAGCACCCGCCGAGTCACCCCGCCGGCAGCTCCACGCGGAAGCTGGTGCGGCCCGGCTCCGACTCGACCAGCACCCGCCCGCCGTGCGCGTCGACCACCGCGGCCACGATCGCCAGGCCCAGCCCGGTCGAGCCGGTCGTGCGCGCGCGGGACGAGTCGCCGCGGGCGAAGCGCTCGAACAGCACCGGCACCAGCTCCGGCGCGATGCCCGGTCCGGAGTCCGTCACCGTCACCACCGCGAGCGGCCGGCCCTGCGCGTCCCGGTCCTCGGCGAGCGCCGCGACGACGCGCGTGCCCGGCGGCGTGTGCACGGTGGCGTTCCGCAGCAGGTTCGCGACCACCTGGTGCAGCCGGAAGCCGTCGCCGCGGATCTCGATCGGCTCCTCGGGCAGCTCGAGGTCCCACTCGTGGTCCGGGCCGGCGACGTGCGCGTCCGAGACGGCCTCGATCAGCACCATCGTCAGGTCGACCGGCTCCTTCTCCAGATCCCGGCCCTCGTCGAGGCGGGCGAGCAGGAGGAGGTCCTCGACCAGCGAGGTCATCCGCGTCGCGGCCGACTCGATCCGGTCGAGCGAGTACTCGGCCGCCTCGGAGAGCTCGACGTCGCCGCGGCGGGGCAGCTCGGCGTAGCCGCGGATCGCGGCGAGCGGCGTGCGCAGCTCGTGCGAGGCGTCGGCGACGAACTGGCGGACCTTGTTCTCGCTCGCCTGGCGCGACTCCAGCGCACCGCCGACGTGGTCGAGCATGCGGTTGAAGGCGGCGCCCACCCGGCCGACCTCGGTGCGGGTGTCGGCGTCCTCCTCCGGGACCCGCTCGATCAGCTCGACCTCGCCGCGCTCGAGCGGCAGCTCGGCCACGCGGGTCGCCGTCGCCTCCACCCGCTCGAGGGGCCGCAGGGCCACCCGGATGATCGCGGTCGCGATCAGCGCGACCACGAGCATCGCGAGCAGCACGACGATCACCACGACGGTGGTCAGGGTGCGGAGCGTGTCCTCGGTCTCGCCGAGCGGCACCCCGACGATCACGATCGAGCCGTCGATCACGCGCGCCTCGGCGCGGTACTGGCCGAGGGCGGCGCCGAGATCGAGAGTGGTGGCGTCGCCGGTGTCGGCGACCGCGGCGGCGAGGACGGAGTCGGCCGGGTCGGCGAACTCCTGGCAGGAGCCGGAGCTGTCGATGTACGCGCCGGTGAAGGCGCCGCTCGCGTTCAGCACCGCCGTGATCGTCTGGGTGTCCTGGTTCGGCCGCCCGGCGAAGTCGCCGCTCGGGCAGGTGGTCGCCCGCTCGATCGCGCTGGAGCCGGCGAACTGGCTCGGCCCGTCGAAGCCGGCCAGCCGGTTCAGCGACTCCGAGAGCTGCGTCTCCGCGTTGTCGTAGAGGATGCCGCGCAGCGACAGCACGCTGACCGTCCCGACGATCCCCGCCGTCACCGCGACCAGCGCGACGACGGCGACGACCATCCGGCGCCGCAGGGTCCACGGCGTGCGGCGGGCGCCCCGCGAGCGGCGCAGCGCCGAGCGGGTCGCGAAGTCGCCGAGTGTGGGCCGCAGCCGGCCGCCCTCGGTCGTCACTGCTCGGCGGGCTTCAGCAGGTAGCCGGCGCCGCGGACCGTGTGGATCATCGGCGAGCGCCCGGCGTCGATCTTCTTGCGCAGGTAGGAGATGTAGATCTCGACGACGCTCGACTTGCCGCCGAAGTCGTACGACCAGACCCGGTCGAGGATCTGCGCCTTGCTCAGCACGCGCCGCGGGTTCCGCATCAGGAAGCGCAGCAGCTCGAACTCGGTGGCGGTCAGCTCGATGTCGGTGCCGGCCCGGCGCACCTCGTGGCTGTCCTCGTTCAGGACGAGGTCGCCCACGACGACCTCGGGGTCGTCGACGTCGTTGGCGAGCAGGGTGGAGCGGCGGATCAGCCCGCGCATCCGGGCGACGAGCTCCTCGAGCGAGAACGGCTTGGTGACGTAGTCGTCGCCGCCGGCGGTGAGCCCGGCGATCCGGTCGTCGAGCGCGTCCTTGGCGGTGAGGAAGAGCACCGGTGTCTCGCTGCCGTCGGCGCGGATCCGCTGGAGCACCTGCAGCCCGTCGATGTCGGGCAGCATCACGTCGAGCACGATGACGTCCGGCCGGAACTCGCGGGTGATCGTGATCGCGGAGCGGCCCTCGGCCGCTGTGCGCACCTCCCAGCCCTCGTAGCGCAGCGCCATCTGCAGCAGGTCGGTGAGGGTGCTCTCGTCGTCGACGACGAGGACGCGGATCGGCGTGCCGTCCGCGCGCTTGAGGCGGGTGCGCTGCGCGGAGGCGAGATGCTTCGAGGGGGCGGGGGTGCTCATGACTCCCCAGTATCAGGAGTTTCCTATGAGCACGCTATGGGCCGCCGATGGCTGTGCTGTGCGCGGCCGGAGGACGGGCGTCCACGGCGGAACCGCTTCGCGTCTCGGTGGTGAGCGGAAGGACGCGGCGGCGGCCCTCCATGCTGGTCGAGTAGCCCCGAAGGGGCGTATCGAGACCCGCCGTCCCCAGAGGGTCGGGCCCGCAGACTCGTCCTTCTGGCGCTGGTGGATCTCGATACGCCCGCTGCGCGGGCTACTCGATCAGCAGGGGTTCGCCGCTCTAGTGCTTCGGCTCCGGCGCCGGCTCGTCGGCCGGGTCCGCGTCGAGCGCCTCCGGGTCGACGACCGCCGAGCGGGCGTAGCCGCGCACGCGCCGGTCGATGAAGGTCGCGAACCAGAGCAGCACGCCGATCACGAGCAGCACGCCCGCGATCTCGTACTGCGCGAGGTCGCGGCCGGAGGTGATCGGCAGCACCAGGTAGAGGCAGGCGATCGCGCCGAGCACCGGCAGCACGGTCGGCGTCCGGAAGTGCTGGTGCTCGACCGGCTGGCGCCGCAGAACGAGCACCGCGACGTTCACCACCGCGAAGACCGCGAGGAGCAGGAGCGACGTGGTGCCGCCGAGCAGGACCGCGATCGGATCGGACGGGTCTCGCGACACGTACGCGGTGAGCAGCAGCGCGAGGACCGTGGTGAACAGGATCGCCGCCCACGGCGTCCGCCGGCCGCGCAGCACGTTCTTCAGGAACGGCGGCAGCACGCCCTGCTTGCTCATCCCGTAGAGCAGGCGGCTGGCCATCATCATGTTGATCAGGGCGCTGTTCGCGACGGCGAAGAGCGAGATGAAGGGCAGCAGCGTCGAGATCGGGAAGTCGGGCGCGGCCGTCTCGACGACCGTCACGAGCGGAGTGTCGTTGCCGGCCAGCTCGCCGATCGGCACGATCGCGACGGCGAGCGTCGAGACCAGCACGTAGACGACGGCGGTGATGCCGAGGCCGGTCAGCATCACCCTCGGGAAGATGCGGCTGGGGTCCTTGGTCTCCTCGGCCATGTTGACCGAGTCCTCGAAGCCGACCATCGCGAAGAAGGCCAGCGACGTCGCGGTGCTGATCGCGAGCAGGAGCGACTTGTCCTCGGGCGTCTCGAACGCGACGACCCGCGAGAAGTCGGCTTGACCGCCGAAGACCGCGAAGAAGCAGACGAAGATCACCAGCAGCAGGCCCGACAGCTCGATCAGGGTGAGCACGACGTTGAGGCCGACGCTCTCGGCGACTCCGCGCAGGTTCACCAGCGCGATGCAGACCATGAAGATCAGCGCGATGCTCAGCCGCGTGACCGCCCCGTCGCCGAGGCCGAAGCCGATCGCGAAGTTGCTCGCGAAGGCGCCGGAGGCGGCGCTCGCCGAGGTGATCCCGCTCGCCATCACCGTGAAGCAGACCAGGAAGGTGACGAAGTGGATGCCGAACGCCTTGTGCGCGTAGAGCGCCGCTCCCGCCGCCTGCGGGAACTTGGTGACGAGCTCGAGGTAGGAGCAGGCGGTGAGCGTCGCGACGACGAAGGCGATCACGAACGGCAGCCAGGCCGCGCCGCCCACCTCCGAGGCGACCTGCCCGGTGAGGGCGTAAATGCCGGTGCCGAGGATGTCCCCCACCACGAACAGCAGCAGGAGCTTGGGGCCGAGGACCCGCTTGAGCTCGGGGGTTGCGGTCTTCTCGCTGGTCGCCGTCATGTCGCGCCTCCATCGGTTCCGTGGGCGCGAGCCTAGGGGCCGGGCGGGAGGCGGGGGAAGGGCTGCGGGCGGATCGCCGCGCACGCGCCTCGTCGAGCGTCGGGCCTCGTCGAGCCTCGTCGAGCGTCAGGCGTCGTCGAGCGTCAGGCCTCGTCGAGGTCGCCCGCCGCGCGGCGCAGCCGCAGCAGCACCTGCAGCTCCAGTGCGCGCCCCCGCCAGTCCGGCCCGAGCAGCCGGTCGAGCGTCGCGAGCCGCTGGTAGACGGTGTTGACGTGCACCCTCAGCGCGGTCGCTGTCGGCGTGGGCCGGCGGCCCTCGTCGAGGAAGACCTCGAGCGTCTCGATCAGCGGCACGCCGCGCGCGGCCTCCTCGGCGAGCACCGGGCCGAGCTCGCGCGCGGTCTGGTCGCGCAGCTCCCGCCGGCCGGTGCGGCTGAGCAGCACCGCGAAGACGCCGAGGTCGCCGGCGCGAGCCAGCACGGCCCCGCGCCCGAGGGTCGTCATCACCCGGGCGGTGCGGCTGGCCTCGGCGTGCGCCGCGCGGAGCGCCGCCGGCTCGAGCACCGGACCGGCGAGCCCGGCCGCGGGCGCGTCGGCGCCGCCCCAGCGGGACGCGAGGTCGAGATCGGCCGGCAGGACGAGCACCAGCTGGCCCCGGTGCACCGCCGAGGCGACGCGATCGCCGAGCCGGAGGCCCTCGACGAAGCGCCGGGCGCGCTCCGGGTCGCCGCCCGCCACCACGACGAGGTGCGGCCGCCGCGGATCGAGCCCGGCGCCCCACCAGCGCCGGCTCTCCGCCGCCGGGTCCTCCTCGCTCCGGCTGAGCAGGTCGATCGTGGCGATGTCGCGCCCGAGCTGCACCGCCCGCGCCGTCGCCCGCGCGCCGGCCAGCGTCAGCGCGATCAGCGGCGCCGCGCGCTCGACGAGCAGCACCGCGTCGACGACCGGGCCGGCTCCCCCGCTCCCGCCCTCGGCGCCGTCGACGACCAGCGCACCGAAGAGGGTGCCCGCCGCCAGCACCGGCTGCACGACCGCGGCCCCGACCTCGAGGCGGCCCGCCGCGCCCGACTCCGCGGCGAGCGCCAGCGCCTCGCCGATCGGCCCGCCGCCGGGGTGCGCGAACCAGCGCACCGGCGCGTCGGCCATCGCCTGCACCCGCTCCACGAGCGAGTCGGGCTCGCCGCCCGCGAGCACGGCCGCCGTCAGCTCGGCGTCGAGGTGGAGGGTCGCCGCCAGTCCGTCGCGGGCGTCGCGCAGCTCGCGCGCCCGGCCGGCGTTGTCGAGTGCGATCGCGGCGTGCGCGGCGAGCGCCGTCAGCAGGCTGATCTCGTGCTCGCCGAAGCGGCGCTCCTCGCGCTTGGCCGCGAGCAGCACGCCGAGCACCTGCCCGCGCACGCTCAGCGGCACGCCGAGCAGCCCGCGGATCGACTCCGCAGCGGCGGCGCGGTCGGCGCTCTCGTCGTGCAGCAGGGTCTCGTCCACGGCGTAGTCCGAGGTCCAGCGGGGCGCTCCGGCCGTGACCACGGCGCCGACCAGTCCCGCCGTGCTCGTCAGCCGCACCCCGACGAGGTGGGCCGACCGGTCGCCGCTCGCGACCCGGATCTCCAGGTCGCCGCCGGTGAGCAGCGCGACGTAGGTGAGGTCGACCCCCAGCAGCCGCCGCGCCTGGTCCACCACCTCGACCAGCAGCGCGCCGGGGTCGGCGACGGAGGCGAGCCGGCCCGCGATGTCGTTGAGGGCGGCGAGCTCGACGACGCGGTGCCGGCGCTCCTGCAGGAGCAGCGCGATCTCGATCGCCGACCGCGCCTCGGCCTCGGCGGCGGCCGGGTCGGCGCCGGATGCGATCAGCGCGGCGCGGTGCGCCTCGAGCTCGGGGACGTCCGCCTGGTCCGCGAGGAGGTCGAGCCACTGCTGTCGCACCATGGAGGCATCCTCCACCCTGGGGCTCGAGGATGGAAGGTCCGTCCATTGCCCGGGAGAGGGAGGAGGACCGAGAGTGGAGCGTCCCCGAGCGGCACCGCCGCCCCCAGCTCAGGAGCCCCCATGAACAACGTCGTTCCCCCTTCCGAACCCCGCGTCTCCGACGTCGCGCCGACGCCCGGCGCGACCGGCCCCGCCGCCGTCGCCGAGAACCCGCCCCTCGTCACCGGAGTGCCGCGCCTGCGCCGCCTCTCGGTCGGACTCGCCCTCGTCTACGTGGCGATCCTCGCGATCAACTCCGGCGGGCTCGGCATCCTGATCCCGAACCTCGTCGCCGACCTCGACGCCGCGAACAAGATCGGCAACCTCGCGATCGTGACCACGGTCGCCTTCCTCGCGAACGTCGTCGCCCAGCCCGTCGCCGGAGCGCTCTCGGACGCGACCCGCTCCCGCTTCGGCCGACGCACGCCGTGGATGGTGGGCGGCGCGCTGCTCGCCGCCGGCTTCGTCCTCGGCCTGCCGCTGGCGAGCTCCGTGATCATGGTCGCCGTGATCTGGCTGGTCGTGCAGCTCGGCCTCAACGCCCTGCAGGCCGCCGCGACCGCGCTCGTGCCGGACCGCTTCCCCGCGGCCAAGCGCGGCGGTGTCTCGGGCATGATCGGCCTCGGCATCACCGTCGGCAACGCGGCCGGCGCGGTCATCGCCGGCTCGACCGTCGGATCGGGCGCGCTGCCCTACGTCGTCCTCGCCGTGCTCGTCCTCGTCGTCGTCGCGCTCTTCGTCGTCGTGAACCCCGACCGCTCGAGCCGCGACGAGGTCGCCGCTCCCCGCCAGACGCTCGGCGAGTTCCTCCGCGGCTTCTGGGTCGACCCGCGCAAGCACCCCGACTTCGCCTGGGCCTTCGCCGCGCGCTTCCTGATGGTGATCGGCTTCTACGGCGCGCAGACCTTCGGGCTCTACATCCTGCGCGACTACATCGGCCTGAGCGACGAGGCCTCGAACGGCTTCGCGGCGCAGATCGGCGTCGTCCTGCTCCTCGGCGTCCTGATCTCCGCCCTGACCAGCGGCGTGCTGTCCGACCGGATCGGCCGCCGGAAGCCCTTCATCGTCTGGGCCTCGGTGATCATGGCGATCGGACTCGCGGTGCCGCTGGTCATGCCGACCACGACCGGCGTCCTGATCTACAGCTTCCTGCTCGGCCTCGGCTTCGGCGCCTACATCTCGATCGACCTCGCCCTGATGACCGAGGTGCTGCCCGTCTCGATGACCTCCGGCGCCAGCACCGCGGGCCGCGACCTCGCGATCCTCGGCCTCGCCACGACCCTGCCGCAGGCGCTCAGCCCCTCGATCGCGGCCGGACTGGTCTCGCTCACCGGCGGCTACCCGGTGCTCTTCGTCTCGGGCATCGTGTTCGTGGCACTCGGTGCGCTCGCCGTCCTCCCCATCAAGTCGGTGCGCTGATCGACCCGGCCCCGGGACCCGCGGCGGGGTCCCGGGGCCGCCCCCTTCCCCCTTCCACCCCCTCGAGAGAGCACGGACCCTCATGCGACTGAGCACCACGACGACCGGAGACGGCGAGCGCCACCTCGCCCTCGTGCACGGCCTCGGCGCCGACGGCGCGACCTGGGCGCCCCTCACCGAGCGGCTGGTCGCGACCGGCGCGTACACGGTCACGACGGTCGACCTCCGCGGACACGGAGCGAGCGACCGCGCCGACTCCTACCGGCTGGACGACTTCGCGGGCGACCTCGTCGAGACCCTGTCCGCGGGCCTGGACGGCGTGGTCGGCCACTCGCTCGGCGGGTCGGTGCTCGTGCGGGCGGTGGCGCGACTGCGCCCCGCGCGGGCCGTCTACCTCGACCCGGGCTTCGCACTCGCGCTGCCCACGAGCGGAGTCGCCGGACGGCTGTTCTGGGCCGTCCCGCAGCTGACGATGGGCGCGGCCGGTCTGATCCAGGCGCGCAAGGGCGCCGCGGTCCGGCGCGGCTATCCGGCCGCGATCCGCGCCTCGCTGGACGACGCCCGCCGGCGCTTCGACGCCTCGATGGCGATCGGCGTCTTCCGCGACGTCGCCTTCCATCCGGTCGTGGTCGGCGCCCCGGCCGTGCCGTCGTCCGTGGTCCTCTCGGACGACTCGCCCGCCGTGCTGCCCGACGCCGTGGCCGATCGGCTGGCGTCCGCGGGCTGGACGATCCGCCGCCTGCCCGGCGTCCACCACGACCTGCACCTGGAGGCGCCCGATCGCGCCTTCGCCGAGATCGCCGCCCTCCTCGCGGCGCCGACGGGCTCATCGGGACCTGATAGCCGCTCGCGACACCCCGCATAGCGGGCGTTCCTACTGTCGGAACGTCGAGCGGACCCCACCGCCGGCCTCCCCCGACCGAAGGACGCCATGTTCGCCACCTATCTCCGGCGAGAGCTGACCAACCGCCGCCGGCAGACGATCATCATCGCCGCCGGCATGGCCCTCGCCATCGCCCTCGTGATCCTCGTCACCTCGTTCTCCTCCGGCGTCCGCAGCGCCCAGGCCTCGGTCCTCGAGTCCGTCTACGGAGTCGGCACCGACATCACCGTCACCCAGGCCGCGACCGCACCCACCGAGGGCGAGGCGCCCGGGCAGCGGTTCGACTTCGGCTCCACCGACGGCACGACGGACGACGGCACCACCTCCGTCAGCCAGTCGCGCCTCGAGGCCGACCGCGGCACGACCACCTTCGACGCCTCCGCCGTGGCGACCGCGCAGGGCGTGACCGACGTCTCCGCCGCCATCGGCGTGCTCGCGCTGAACAACACGACCTTCAGCGGCGAGCTCCCGGACTCCGCCCAGCAGGGCGGCACCGGCGGTACCGCCGGCCAGGGCGGCACCGCCCCCGCGGCCGGCGAGGCGCCGACCGGCGGCCCCGACGGCGCGGGCGGATCCTCCTTCGGCGTCGACTCCTTCTCGGTGCTCGGCCTCGACCCGGCCGGCTCCGCGATCGGCCCGCTGGCCGACGTGAGCCTCACCGACGGCCGCACCTTCACCGCGGAGGACGCCGGCCAGAACGTGGTCGTCGTCGACTCCTCCTACGCGACGACGGCCTCGCTGTCCGTCGGCTCGACCGTCGACATCGGCGGCACCGACTTCAGCGTGATCGGGATCGTCACGAGCGACTCCACCGACGCGAGCACCGCCTCGGACACCTACATCCCGCTCGACGTCGCGCAGACCCTCTCCGGCCAGGCCGGCCTGATCTCCTCCGTCTACGTGCAGGCCGCGTCCTCCGAGGACATCTCCTCGATCCAGACCGCGCTGCAGACCGCCCTGCCCGACGCGACCGTCTCGACGCAGGCCGACCTCGCCTCCAGCGTCTCCGGCTCGCTCTCCACCGCGGGCGATCTCGTGGCGAACCTCGGCACCTGGCTCTCCCTGCTGGTGCTCGCCGCCGCGTTCCTCATCGCGATCCTGTTCACCGTCTCCGGGGTCACCCGCCGCACCCGCGAGTTCGGCACCCTCAAGGCGATCGGCTGGAGCAACGGCTCCATCGTCCGCCAGGTCGCCGGCGAGTCCGTCGTCCAGGGCCTGATCGGCGGCGCCGCGGGCATCGTGCTCGGACTGATCGGCATCGCGATCGTGAACGCCGTCGCGCCCACGCTCTCGGGAACCTCGACCAGCACCTCGGCGATGGGGGCGGGCGGTCCCGGCGGCGGCTTCGGCGGAGGCGGCCCCGGCGCCGCGCAGACCGCCGCGGCCACCGAGGTCGCGCTCTCGCTGCCCGTCACCGTGCCGGTGATCCTGCTCGCGGTCGGCCTCGCCGTCCTCGGCGGACTGCTCGCCGGGGCGCTCGGCGGCTGGCGCGCCTCGCGCCTGCGCCCGGCCGCCGCGCTCCGCTCGGTCGGCTGACCCCCTCTCATCCCCTCGTCTCCCGTCCCCTCGTCTCCCGTCTCCGGAAGGACACCCCCATGTACACCCTCACGAACGTCACCAAGAGCTACGACGGAGCGAAGACGAAGGTCACCGCGCTCAAGGACGTCACCCTCACCATCCCGGACGGCCAGATGGTCGCCGTCCAGGGCCCGACCGGCGGCGGCAAGTCGACGCTGCTGCAGATGCTCGGCGCGCTCGACCGGCCGACCTCGGGCACCGTGGTCCTCGGCGAGCACGAGGTCTCCTCGGCCGGCGACGGCCGGCTCGCCGACGTGCGGGCGAAGGAGGTGGGCATCGTCTTCCAGAGCTTCAACCTGATCCCGACGCTCACCGCGCTCGAGAACGTCGAGACGGCGCTCGCGCCGCAGCGCATCCCGTCCGGCGAGCGGGCGTCGCGGGCGCGGGCCGCGCTCGACTCCGTGGGACTCGCCGACCGGCTCGACCACCTGCCCGCCGAGCTCTCGGGCGGTCAGCAGCAGCGCGTGGCGATCGCCCGCGCGCTGGTGAAGAACCCGAAGGTGCTGCTGGCCGACGAGCCGACCGGCGCCCTCGACGAGGACACCCGCGACGACATCATGACCCTGCTCGAGACCCTCTGGAAGGACCTCGGCCTCACCCTCGTGATCGTCACGCACGACTCCGCCGTCGCCCGCCGCGCCCAGCGCCGCCTGCACCTCTCGGGCGGCCGCGTGAAGGACGTCGCCTGACGCGACCCCGCCCGCTGCGCGATCTCGATACGCCCGCTGCGCGGGCTACTCGATCAGCAGGAGACGAGCGTGCCCCGCTCCTTTGCTGGTCGAGTAGCCCCGCAGGGGCGTATCGAGACCCGCCGTCGCCAGAACTCCCGGCGTCGGCGGATCTCGATACACCCGCTCCTCGATCGGCGAGAGCGCGAGTCCACTCCGACGAGCGAGGAGCGCCCCCCTCAGCCCGCGTGCTCCCGCAGGAACGCGAGCGCCCGCGGCCACGCGTCCGTCGCCGCCTCCGCCCGGTACATCCCCTCGTTCGCGTCGTTGAAGAACGCGTGCCCCGCACCCTCGTAGACGACGAGCTCGACGTCCTTCCCCTCGGTCGCCTCGCGGATCCCGGGGACCTGCGCCATCAGCGGCGCGTCCTCCTCGCCGTAGAAGGCCAGCACCGGCACCCGCAGCGACCCCAGCTCCTCGGCCGACGCGGTGTTGTGGCCGTAGAACGGCACGGCGGCGGCCAGGCGCGGCTCCGCCAGCGCGAGAGCCCAGCTGAAGGTGCCGCCGTAGCAGAAGCCGGTGATCGACACGCTCGTGGTCCCTTCCTGGCGCAGCAGCCGCTCGACCAGCGCGCGGAGGATCGCGACCGTCCGCGTCGCGTGCTGCGGCGTGAAGACGGGGGCGAAGAAGGTCCGCAGCTCGACCTGGCGCGGGAGCCGGCGGACCGGGTGGTCGTAGTCCGCGCGCTGCTCGGTGTCGAGCTGCTCGAGCAGCCCGCTCTCGGCGAGCAGCTCGGGCGCGTAGACGTCGAAGCCCTCGGCCGCGTACCGGTCGGCGACCGAGCGGATGTGCCCGTCGACCCCCCAGACCTCGTGGATCAGGATCAGGGCGCGGCCGCCCTCCCCGCTCCGGTAGACGGGAACATCGTGGTCGGCCAGGGTCCAGGTCTCATCGCTCGTGGGCATCTGCGCACCCTAGCCCCGCGAGCCGGGAGCGGCCCCCCTTGATGGACCTCCGGCACGCAGAACCGTCTCCGGCTCGTCGAATCGGCCGATTCCAGCGAGCCGGAGTCGGTTCCGCGAGCCGGAGGTGCGCCGGAGCCGCGCCGGAGTCCCGGTCAGAGTCCCGAGGGCGCGAGCGCAGGTGCGACCAGGATCTCGTCCCACTCCCCCTCCGGCCGCTCCCAGCGGAACCCGTGCCGCTCGTAGAGCCGGCGGGCGCCGCTCCCCCGCAGCACGTCGAGCCGGAACGGCCGGTCGTCGCGCCCGTCCTCGAGCATGACCCGCCGGAGGACAGCCCCGCCGATCCCGCGCCCCTGCACGGCGGTCGCGAGGTAGAAGTGCTCGATCCAGACCGCGTCGTCCTCGAGCCGCGACGCGATGCTGCCGGTCAGCTCGCCGTCGACCTCGATCACGCGCGTGTGCTCAGGGCGGTAGCCGTCGAGGAAGCGGTGCCGCACCCGGTGCTCGTCGTAGCGGTTCAGCCGTTCGAGATCCGGCCGCATCACGACGGCGCGCAGCTCGGCGATCACCCCGGCGTCCTCGAGCGTCCCCGCCCGGAGGCTCCAGCGCGAGGTGTCTCCGGGTTCGGCGCCGTCGGGCTCAGCGCCCACGGGGCTTGCGCGTCCGCCGCACCGCCGGCCGCGCGGTGCCGCCGGGCCGCGCCGGCTTCTTCTTGCCGCCGCCGGCCTTCTCGGCCTTCTCCCGCGCCTCGCGGGCCTTCGCCTTCGCCGCCTTCGCGCGCGACTCGATCTTCGGCGTCGCCGCGGTTCCCCGGGTGGTGTTCGCGCTGCGGCCGCGCACGACGCCGATGAAGTCCTCGACGTCGTCGGTCTTGTCCTCGGTCGCCCAGGCGAGCCGGATGCTGGTGGGCGCGACCCCCGTGACCGGCACGACCCGCACGTCCTTCCGGCTGTGCACGCGCGCGACCGACTGCGGCACGATCAGCACGCCGACGCCGGCCGCGACCTGCTCGACGGCGTCGTCGAGGCCGGTCATCCGCGGCAGCGCCCGACGGGTCCCGTCCGCGATCTCCGCGGCGAGCGCCGCCCACTCCGGCACCGTCTCCGGCTCCTGCAGCAGGTGCTCGTCGGCGAGATCGGCGACGTCCATCTCCTCCGCGTCGGCGAAGGCGTGGTCGCGGGGCAGGATCGCGACCGGCTGCTCCTCGTAGAGCAGGATCGAGCTGACGGAGTCGCTGCGCACGTCCCCGCGCACGAAGACGATCCGGGCCCGGCCGTCGCGCAGCACGTCCTCCTGCTCGCTCTCCGCGATGGGGAGGACCCGGAGTCGCAGGTCGGGGCGGCGCTCGGACCAGACGCGGGTCCACTTGGTCGGCGTGACCCCGGGAACGAGCGCGATCAGCAGTGCGGGGCCCTCAGGCTCGGCGTCGCCGGGCGCCTCCGGTTCGGCGGACTCCGGGAGGTCACCGGCCGCCACGAGGTCGCCGGGCTCCGCGTCGTCGCTCTCGCGGGGGTCCGGCTCGTCGCTCATCGCTCCAGGGTAGGTCCTGCGCGCCCACCGGTAGGGTTGCCGCATGGCCAAGGCGACACAGACGATGAAGGCTGCGACCGCGGCGAAGAAGCTCCAGATCTTCCTCCCCGCGACTCCGGAGGAGTTCCAGGAGTCGGCGATCACGCGCGAGCAGTACGACGACCTCGTCGCGAACCCGCCCGAGTGGCTGACGAAGCTCCGCGAGACCGGCCCGCACCCGCGCCCCGTGATCGCCTCGCGCCTCAACGTCTCGATCTCGGGCCTCGCCCGCGGCGGCGTCGACGAAGCGCTGACCACCGAGCAGATCCAGGCCCTCCTCGACGAGGTCCCGGAGTGGCTCCGCGTCGAGCAGAACTCCTACGCCGAGGTCCGCCGCGAGCAGGCCCGCCTGAAGTCCGAGCGCGCCGCCAAGGACGCCGAGTAGTCCCCCGCCGCGAGATGCCACTTGTGCACGCGACACGCCGTGAAAAGCGTGCACAAGTGGCATCTCGCGGAGGTGGCTAGGCCGGCACGTCGACCCAGGCGCCCGCCGCGGACGCGTCGAGGACCGCGTCGGTGATGCGCGCGGCGCGCAGGCCGTCGGCGAAGGTCGGCAGACCCTCGACCTCCGCTCCCGCGACCGCCGCGTAGGTGTCGCGGGCGAACGCGGTGAACGCGTCCTGGTAGCCCATCGGATGTCCGCTCGGCACGATCGAGAGCCGCGCGGCATCCGGGCGGAGGATCGACCCGTCTCGCGGAACGAGCGTCGCGCTGTCGCGCCGCCCGACCCAGAGCGTCTCGGGCAGCTCCTGCTCGAAGCGCAGCGACTCCTCGAGCCCCGACACCTCGAGCACGAGCTCGTTGCGGTGCCCGGCGGTCACCTGCGAGACGAGGAGCGTGCCGACCGCGCCGCCCGCGAGGCGGACGATCACGCCCGCGGCGTCCTCCGTCTCGACCGGCCGGCCGCCGCGCTCGGCGTGCACGGTGCTCGTGATCGAGGCCAGCGCCGCGATCCGCTCGCCGGTCACGAACTCGAGCAGGTCGACCAGGTGCGATCCGATGTCGGCGAAGGCGCGCGAGCGCCCGCCGGCGGCCGGATCGACGCGCCAGTTGTCGTCGGCGGCGCCGAGCAGCCAGTCCTGCAGGTAGCTGCCGCGCACGGTGACGAGCCGGCCGGTCTCACCGGCGGCGACCCGCGCCCGGGCCTCGCGCACCATCGGGTGGAACCGGTAGGCGAACGGCACGGTCGCGACCACGCCCGCGGCGGAGGCGGCCTCGACGAGCGCGGTCGCCTCCGCCGTCGTCGCCGCGAGCGGCTTCTCGCAGACGACGTGCTTCCCCGCCGCGATCGCGGCCAGCGCCAGCTCGGCGTGCGTCCCGTTCGGCGTGCAGACGTGCACGACGTCGATCGAGTCGTCCTCGATCAGCGCCCGCGCGTCGGCGAACGCCCGCTCGAAGCCGAGCTCGCTCGCCGCCCGCTCCCCCTTCGCGGGGCTGGAGGAGGCGACGCCCGCGAGCACCGCCCCGGCGCTGCGGGCCGCGCGGCTGTGCACGGCGGCCATGAAGCCGCCGCCGAGCACGCCGACCCGCAGGGGTCCGCCCATCAGACGAGCGTCGCTTCGCTCGGGTCCCAGTCCTCCGGCAGAGCGGGGCGCGGCGCGACGGTGCTCTCGACGAGCACCTTCTCGCCGCTCTCGGCGGCCTCGAGCAGCGACAGCATCACGTCGGTCACGTGGTACGCCAGGTCACCGGAGGCCGCCTCGGGCCGGTCGGCCCGGATCGCGCGGGCGAGCTCGAGCACACCGGTGCCGCGCGAGGCGGTCGAGCCGGTCGCCTGCACGACCTCCGGCTCGGACTCGCCGCGCCGGTACAGGGTCAGCTCGCCGTCGTGCATGTTCGGATCAGGGAGCACCAGGGTGCCCTCGGAGCCGTTGATCTCGACGAAGCCCATCCGCGGCAGGCTCGACTCGAAGCTCCAGACGCCCTGCGCCGAGGCGCCCGACTCGAAGCGCAGGAGCCCGCCGATGTGCGTCGGGATCGTGACGGGGAACTCGGTCCCCTCGCGCGGGCCGGAGCCGACCGTGCGGGTCGCCCGCGCCTGCGACGAGACCGCGGTGACGCTCTCGACCGGGCCGAGGTTCTGCACGAGGGTCGTGATGTAGTACGGCCCCATGTCGAGCAGCGGCCCGCCGCCGGCGGTGAAGAAGAACTCGGGATTCGGGTGCCAGCCCTCGGGTCCGGGACCCTGGAAGAGCGTGATCGCCGAGAGCGGCGTGCCGATGGCTCCGCCCTCGATCAGGCGCTGCGCGGTCTGCAGACCGGCGCCGAGGAAGGTGTCGGGCGCCGTCGCGACCCGCAGCCCCTTCTCCTTCGCGAGCGCGAGCAGCTCGACGCCGCTGTCGCGGTCGAGCGAGAACGGCTTCTCGGTCCAGACGTGCTTGCCCGCCTCGACGGCCTTGCGCGCCACCTCGACGTGCGCGGCCGGGATCGTCAGATTCACGACGATCTCGATGCCGGGGTGCGCGAGCAGCTCGTCCACCGAGCCCGAGGCCGGCACGCCGAACGCCTCGGCCTGCGCCTTCGCGCGATCGAGGTCGATGTCGGCGACGAAGAGCACCTCGAGGTCGGGGAAGACGGTGAGGTTGGTGAGGTACTGCGTGCTGATGTTGCCGGCGCCGATGACGCCGACGCCGACGCGGCCCGCGCCGCTCATGCGCCGAGCTCCGAGACGTAGCGGCGGCCGGAGGCGAGGCCCTCGAAGACGTCGCCCGCGTAGGCGTCGAACTCTAGGACGGCCAGGGCCTGCGGTGCGGCGGCGAGGATCGCCGGGACGTCCATCGCCCCCTCGCCCGCGGGCAGCTGCTCGGAGGTGTCGCTCGAGATCGGCCCGTCCTTCACGTGCAGGAACCGCACGCGGTCGCCGAGGCGGCCGAGCACCTCGACCGGGTCGTCGCCGCCGACGGCGGCCCAGTAGGTGTCGAGCTCGAGGACGATCCGCGGGTCGAGCAGGCTCGCGAGGTGCTCGTAGGCGCTGCGGCCGTCGATCCGGTTCTCGAACTCGAAGGCGTGGTTGTGGTAGCCGAGCGCCAGTCCGCGGGCGGCGGCGGAGTCGACGAGCGCGTTGAGCTCGTCGGCGATCGCCGACACGCCGTCCGCCGTGGTCCAGCGGGCGGGGTCGACCATCGGATCGATCACGGTCTGCACGCCGAGCGAGGCGGCGGCGTCGAGGATCTCGTCCACCGCCGCGCCCTCCTCGAGGAGCCGGGCGTGCGCGCTCGGCGCCGTGAGTCCGCTGGCCGGGAGTGCGGCGCGATAGGCGTCGGCGCGGGTCACGAAGTCGAAGAGCTCGACCTTCGTGAAGCCGATGCCGGCGAGCCGGTCGAGCGCGGCGGGCAGATCGGCGGCGAGCGCGTCGCGGACCGAGTAGAGCTGAACGGAGAGGTCTGAGGGTGTGGCCACCGGTGGGTGCTCCTGATCGACGTCGAATCACTGATTCCTCGACCCTACGCGGACTTTTGATCATCAACAAGCAAAACCCCGTGGAGTGGGGTCGCCAAGCGGGATCCCGGCGCGCAGAAGTGGTCGCCCTGTGGTTGACTCCAGCCATGTCACCGCGGCGCCGCTCCCCGATCAGTCCGGTCGGCGAGCTGCTGCTCCTCCTGGCCGACGGCGCGGCGCGCACCCGGGCCGACGTCGTCGCCGAGACCGGTTCGCCCCGAGCCGCGGTGTCCGCCCAGCTGGACACCCTGATCGCCACCGGCCTGGTCGCCCGCCGCGACGACGCCCCCTCCTCCGGCGGCCGCCCGGCCGGCCGCGTGGCGTTCGACGCCCGGGCGCGCAGCCTCCTCGCGATCGACCTCGGCGCCGCGCACGCCACCGTCGCCCTCACCGATCTCGACGGCCGCGTGCTCGCGGAGCGCCGCGAGGCGATCGCGATCGCCGACGGCCCCCTGGTCGTCCTCGGCCACGCCCTCGACGTCGCCGACGCCCTCCTCGAGGAGGCCTCGGCCGCCGGTCCGCTCGCGGGCGTCGGCGTCGGCGTCCCCGGACCGGTCGAGCACGCGACCGGCCGCCCGGTGAAGCCGCCGATCATGCCGGGCTGGGACCGCTTCGACATCCCCGAGTGCGTCGCGCGTCGCCTGCCCGTGCCCGTCCTCGTCGACAACGACGTCAATCTCCTCGCCCTCGGCGAGCACGCCGACCACTACGCCGAGGTCGACGACCTGCTCTACGTCAAGGTCTCCACCGGCATCGGCGCCGGCATCGTCAGCGGAGGCGCCCTCCAGCGCGGCGCGCTCGGCGCGGCCGGCGACCTCGGCCACGTGCAGGTGCCCGGCGACCGCGGCGAGGCCGATCTCGAGGCGATCGCGAGCGGCTCGGCCATCGCCCGCCGCCTCGCCGCCGCCGGCCGGCTCACCGCCGCGGGCGGCCCGGTCACCACCACCGCCGACGTCGTCGCCCTGCTCACCGCGGGTGAGCCGACCACCGTCGAGCTGACCCGCGCCGCCGGCCGCGACCTCGGCGAGGTCCTGGCGACCTGCGTCAACCTGCTCAACCCCTCGGTCATCGTCATCGGCGGCAGCATCGCGGAGGCGAGCCACGAGGTCCTCGCCGGCGTCCGCGAGGTGGTCTACCGCCGCTCCCTGCCCCTGGCGACCCGTGCGCTCGACATCGTGCAGGCCTCCGGCGACACCGGCGGCGGCGTCCGCGGCGCCGCCCTGATGGTCCGCCGCCACCTGCTCTCCCCCGCCGAGGTCGACGCCTTCCTCGACGCCTGACCCGCCGCTCGATCTCGCGCCGGGCGAACACCGGCACCCGGCGTGCCGGTTGGGCAGGACCGCTCCGGAGGCAGAGAATGAATCGGTGCCCGATCTGCAGCTCTCGTTCCCCTGGGAGACGCAACCCGTCTTCGTGGACGCGAAGCCGCCGCACCTCCGCAGGGTCGTCGCCGACTCCTCCGACCGCGTCGCCTGGCTGCGCGCCCGCTCGCGGGGCATCACCGCGACCGACGTCGCCCGCCTCTCCTCCCCCGCGGCCATCGATCGCGCCGCGCTCGACAAGCTCTACGGCTCGAGCTTCAGCGGCAACGCCTTCACCGACCACGGCCGCGCCCGCGAGCCGGAGATCGCCGCCTGGGTGCGCCGCGAGCACGCCATCGAACCGAGCAGCACCCTGTTCCACGCCAGCCAGGAGCGCCGCCACCTGGCCACTCCCGACGGCATCGGCCTCCGCGAGGACGGTCGCCTCGAGCTCTGCGAGATCAAGACGACCTCGAAGCAGTGGCGGAGCATCCCGCGCCACTACCTGCGCCAGGTCTTCTGGCAGCAGTACGTCCTCGGCGCCGAGCGCACCCTCGTCGTCTGGGAGCAGCACCGCGACTTCGTCCCGATCGACGCCGTCCCCGAGTTCCGCTGGGTCGACCGCGACGAGGACGAGATCCACGTGCTCGTCCGCCTCGCCGGCCTGCTGATGGCCGAGCTGCACGAGAGAACCCGCGCGGGCCGGCGGTGACCGCCCTGCTCCTGCACGGCCTGGGCGGCGACCGCTCCCAGCCGCTCGGACTCCTGCGCGCGGCGCTGCCGGCCGGCACCGAGGTGATCGCACCGGACGTCCGCGCCCACGGCGCCTCCGAGCTGATCGGCGGCAGTGCGGACTTCTCGCTCGACGCCCTCGCCGACGAGGTCACCGAGGAGGTGGTCCGGGCGGGGGCCGCGCACAAGCCGCTCACCGTCCTCGGCATCTCGATGGGCGCCGCGATCGCGCTGCGCCTCGCCAGCCGCAAGATCCTGCCGATCGACCGGGCCGTGTTCGTCCGCCCCGCCTTCACCGCGGAGCCGCTGCCGGAGAACCTCTCGGTCTTCCCCGTCATCGCGCAGCTGCTGCACGACCACGGCGCCAAGCGCGGCGAGCGGATCTTCCGCGCCTCGGGCCTCTTCGAGCGCGCCGCGCAGGTGTCGCCGGCGTCGGCCGAGGCGCTCTGCCTCCAGTTCCGGTCGCCGCAGGCCGAGGAGCGGGCGGTCCGCCTCGCGGAGATCCCGCGCAACGCCGCCTACCGCGACTCGGGAGAGCTCGGCGACGTGATCGCCCGCACCCTCGTGATCACGGCCGAGCGCGACCCCGTGCACCCGGTCGCCGTCGCGGAGGCGTGGGCTAGGGCTCTTCCGGACGCAGACCTCGAGCAGGTCCCGTCCCGCGACGCCGGTCTGGCTCAGCAGCAGGAGCGGATCCGCGGGCACGTCCGCGAGTGGCTCGGGCGCTGAGCTCCTCGCCGGCGAGAACGAACCCCACGACCGCGAGCCAGAGCACCGCGATCCCGGTGGCGACGAACTCGAGCGTGCCGCCGACCCCCAGCCACAGCCGGAGCAGCGAGAGGATCGCGCCCGCGCCGGCGACCAGGGCCACCGCGATCCCCGCGATCAGCGACAGCCGGGCGACCCCTGGCCGCTCCCGCGCCGTCGCGAGCTGCAGCATCGCCAGGCAGGCCGATGCGAAGCCGAGGACCGCGGCGGAGGTGTGGATCAGGTCCTGCCAGCTGAAACGCGGTCCGACCGGGAGCGGGCAGCCGGCTGAGCAGGTGATCTGCGAGGCGAGAGCGAAGCAGCCCGCGGCGAGCAGGATCGCCAGCGCGGGCGGGAGGGCCGGCAGCAGCCGTGTCCGCACCGCACGCGCTCCGATCGCGATCGCGGTGCCGCCGGCCGCGACCAGCAGCAGCGCGATCCGGAAGGTGCCCGCCGTCGGCAGATCCGGAGCGCCCATCTCGCTCACGTAGACCCAGCGGCTCGTTCCGATGCTGATCCGCGCCGCGAGCAGCAGGGCAAGACCGGCCAGGACCAGGAGCGCGCCGCCCACGAGGAGAGGGCCGTTCGCTCGTCGTCGCACCTCCCCATCGTGCCAGACCCGCCCGAGAGCAGATCCGGGAGCCGGAAGCCCGGCCTCCCCTCCCTTACGGGGGACATCTCGCCTTTGTTCTCGGAGGGGTGACACTGCCGAAACAGCCCGGACTCATTACCGGGCTTGACTGAACGCGGCGCGCGGAAGCGGGGTCGGTCGGGGCGGACAGCCGCCTCCCGCCTGCTCGAAGGACCACCGCCGCCGGATCCTGAAAGGGCGATGATGCACAACAGCGCGCTCGGCCACGGCCTCGCGATCGGCGACATCCCGGAGGAGGTGGTGCTCCCCGACACGATGACGGCGGCGGTCATCGACGCCCCCGGCGACTGCTCGGTCCTGCACCTCGCGACGGTGCCGACGCCGACGGCCATCAACGCCGAGTTCGCCGTCAAGGTGATCGCGGCCGGAGTGAACCCGCTCGACGCGAAGACGCGCGCGGGCCGCGGAGTCGCCGCGCAGATCCCCTCCTACCCCGCCGTGCTCGGCCACGACTTCTCCGGCATCGTCGTCTCGAGCCCCTACCCGGCCCATGCGCTGCGGCCCGGCGACGAGGTCTACGGCTTCGTGATGGTGCCCCGCTACTCCGGCAGCTACGCCGAGTACGTGAGCGTCCCGAGCGTCTCGATCGCGCGGAAGCCCTCGACGCTCTCGCACGTCGAGGCGGCGGGAGTGCCGCTGGCCGCGCTGACCGCCTGGGGCATGGTCGTCGAGCTGGCGAAGGCGCACGAGGGCCAGCGGATCCTCATCCACGCCGGCTCCGGTGGAGTCGGGCACTTCGCGGTGCAGTTCGCCGCGTACTTCGGCGCCTCGGTGATCGCCACCGGCTCGACCCGCAACCTGCAGTGGCTGCGCGAGCTCGGGGCGGACCAGGTGATCGACCACACGACCGAGCGGTTCGACGAGATCCTGCACGGTGTCGACGTCGTGATCGACCTGGTCGGCAACGTCCACGACCGCACCGGCTCGCGCTCGCTCTCGGTGCTCCGCCCCGGCGGGCTGATCGTCAACGCGCCGACCGGCAGCTGGCCGGAGTTCTTCGAGGAGGCGGCGGCCGCGGGAGTGCGCGCCTCCACCTTCCGCGTCGCTCCCGACGGGGCGACCCTCGGCGTCGTCTCGCGCCTGCTCGAGTCCGGCGACGTCCGCGTCTTCATCGACGGCGTCTTCCCGCTCGCCGAGGCGGGCGCCGCGCACGCGCAGCTCGAGACCGGTCACACCCGCGGCAAGCTCGTCCTCACGGTCGCCGAGGGCTGACCCCTCCCCGCGAGATGCCACTTGTGCGCGCGACACGCCGTGTCGGGCGCACACAAGTGGCATCTCGCGGCGGGGAGCAGGACGTCAGGGCAGGGGGCGCTCGAGGACGAAGTCCTCTTCGAGGCGACCGCCGACCAGGAAGCGCCGGGTGCCGACGACCTCGAAGCCGTGCTTGGCGTAGAAGCGGCGCGCCCGCGCGTTCTCCTGGTTCACGCCGAGCCAGACGCTCCGGGCACCGCTCGACCGCGCCTCGTCGACGGTCGCGGCCATCAGTCGCGCCGCGATCCCCGAGCCGTGCCGGTCGGGCAGCGCGTAGCACTTGCTGAGCTCGATCGTCGGCCGGACGGTGACCGCGACGGCCGCATCGGGGTCGGCCGGCTCGCCGCGCACGAGCATCGTGTAGCCGAGCGCACCGGAGTCGTCCTCCGCGAGGAACAGCACGCGACCGGGGTCGGCGAGGTAGCCGCGGAACCGCTCGACCGAGAGCACGGTCCGGATGAAGTCGGCCTTCGCCTCCGCGGTGACGTGCGGCGGGCAGGCGAGCGGGAACGTCGCGGCGGCGACGGCGGCGAGCTCCTCGGCGTCGGCGGCCGAGGCGCGGCGGACGGTCACGGGGTCGGCGCTCGGGCGGAGGGAGTCGGGCACGCCGTTCAGTATGCCCGGCCGTTCAGTATGCCCGGCGAGCGCGGCTCCCCCGGAACGACGAAGGAGGGGACCCGCCGAAGCGGATCCCCTCCCGTCCCTGCTCGCGCAGGTCAGTGCTGTGCCGAGGCTCAGGCCAGGACGTTGACGTCCAGCGGGATGCCGGGGCCGAAGGTCGTCGAGACGGCGGCCTTCTGGATGTAGCGGCCCTTCGAGGAGGACGGCTTCAGACGGACGATCTCGTCGAGCGCCGTCTTGAAGTTCTCCTGGAGCTGCTCCTCGGTGAACGCGGCCTTGCCGACGACGAGGTGCACGTTGGCGTGCTTGTCGACGCGGAACTCGATCTTTCCGCCCTTGATCTCGGTCACGGCGCGCGCCACGTCCGGGGTCACGGTGCCGGTCTTCGGGTTGGGCATGAGGCCGCGGGGGCCGAGCACCTTTCCGAGACGGCCGACCTGGCCCATGAGCTCCGGGGTCGAGACCGCGGAGTCGAACGAGGTGTAGCCGCCGGCGACCTTCTCGATGAGCTCGGCGCCGCCGACCTCGTCGGCACCCGCGGCGATCGCGGCCTCGGCGGCCGGACCGGTCGCGAACACGATGACGCGGGCGGTCTTGCCGGTGCCGTGCGGCAGGATGACCGTGCCGCGGACCATCTGGTCGGCCTTGCGCGGGTCGACCCCGAGCTTGAGCGCGACCTCGACGGTGCTGTTGAACTTGGCCGAGCCGGTCTCGCGAGCGAGAGCGACGGCCTCATCGGCGGTGTAGAACTTGCCCTCTTCGAGCTTGGCGGCGGCGGCCCGGTAGGCCTTCGACTTCTGTGCCATGTTGTTTCTCCTTGAAACGAGAATGTGGTTCTAGAGCCTGGCGGGCTCTCCCACGGTGTGAGTTCTGGAAAGGCGGAGGGACTAGCCCTCGACCGTGATGCCCATCGAACGAGCAGTGCCGGCGATGATCTTCGAGGCGGCCTCGATGTCGTTCGCGTTGAGGTCGGTCTGCTTCGCCTCGGCGATCTCGCGGACCTGCGCCATGGTGAGCTTGGCGACCTTCACGGTGTGCGGGGTCGACGAGCCCTTGGCGACGCCGGCGGCCTTCTTGATGAGCTCCGCCGCGGGCGGGGTCTTCAGGATGAAGGTGAACGAGCGGTCCTCGTAGACGGTGATCTCGACGGGGATGACGTTGCCGCGCTGCGACTCGGTCTGCGCGTTGTACGCCTTGCAGAACTCCATGATGTTGACGCCGTGCTGACCGAGCGCCGGACCGATCGGGGGGGCCGGGTTCGCGGCGCCCGCCTTGATCTGGAGCTTGATCAGGCCGGTGACCTTCTTCTTGGGGGCCATTCAGGATTCCTTTTCTCAGGGTTCGAGCGGTCGGGGGTTCCCGTCCGCTCTCCCGCGCACCCGGCGGGGCCGGATCGCGGTGGAGGAGGGTCGGTCGGCACGCACGAGAACGGGCGCCGACACGAAAACCCGTACGAGCTTACACGGCGAAGGCCCTCCCCGACAGTGCGGGAAGGGCCTCGGCCGGACGGGGGTCCGTCGTCAGAGCTTGGTGACCTGGTCGAACGACAGCTCGACGGGGGTCTCGCGCTCGAAGAGCGACACGAGCACCGTGAGCTTGCCGCTCTCGGGCTTGATCTCGCTGATCGACCCGGGCAGACCCGCGAACGAGCCCTCCTTGATCGTGATGGTCTCGCCGATCTCGAAGTCGACCTCGGCGGGCAGCACGCGCTGCGCCTGCTTCTGACCCTTGACGCCGGCCGTCTTGGACGGCGCGACCTCCT
This sequence comes from Rathayibacter sp. VKM Ac-2760, assembly GCF_009834185.1. GTDB lineage: Bacteria > Actinomycetota > Actinomycetes > Actinomycetales > Microbacteriaceae > Rathayibacter. Next base: position 1,004,132 of record NZ_CP047173.1, on the reverse strand, counting down.
TGATCTCGACCAGGCTCTTCAGCATCGTGAAGGCCTCCTCGAAGCGCAGCGGCGTCGGGTTGTGGGCGTTGCCCACGAAGCCCGTGACACCCGGCGTGTGACGGACGACCGACCACGAGTCCTCGTTGAGGTCCATGCGCACCAGCACGTAGCCGGGGATGCGCACGCGGGTGACCATCTTGCGCTGGCCGTTCTTGATCTCGACCACGTCCTCCATCGGGACCTGGACCTCGAAGATGTAGTCCTCGGCCTCGAGCGAGACCTTGCGGTTCTCGATGTTCGACTTCACGCGCTTCTCGAAGCCGGCGTAGGAGTGGATGACGTACCACTTGCCGAGCTTGCCGCGCAGCTCGGTGCGGAAGGCCTCGTAGGGGTCGATGTCGGCGAGGTCCTCGCCCTCGGCCTCCGCGTCCTCCGCTGCGACCTCGGCCTCGTCCTCGACGGCCTCGAGGGCCGCTTCGGCCTCCTCGACGGTGTCGATGTGCGCGGCCTCGTCGACGGCCGAGTCGGCCTCGGGGTCGTCGACCGAGCCGATCGCGTCGAGGGCTGCCTCGAGGTCCGACGCGAGGTCGTCCTCGGACTCGTTCTCGTCGATGATGCTCAGTGCGCCCTGCTCGGCGGGCTCGACGGCGTCCTCAGCCTGGATCTGGGTGTCGCCCTCCTGAACCTCGTCGACCTCGGACGACTGCTCGGCGGCGGTGGCCCAGTCGACGTCGTCGCGGTTTCTGTCAGACACTCGTAACTCTCTCTCGATCGATCGGCCGCGTTCCGAAGGGGACGCGCGCCGCTGCCGTCGGCGCCCTCCGCTCGTGCGGACGGGACGCTCCCGGGTCGGGTGGCGGGGGTCAGGCCGCCGGTGTGCCGAACACGTAGGTCACGACGAGCGCGAACACCCAGTCCAGCAGCGACACCAGCGCCATCATGATCACGACGAAGATCAGGACCACGATCACGTAGTTGCCGAGCTCCTTGCGCGTCGGAGTGACGACCTTCTTCAGCTCGGCGATGACCTGCCGGATGAAGAGGGCGATGCGCGCGAACGGACTGCGCCGCGCAGCGCGCTGCTGATCAGCGATCGCGACGACGTCCTCGCTCGGCTCGTCGACTGCTTTCCCGGCCACCTGCACGCACCTTTCCCGCACCGGAACCTCCGGTGAGGCCGACCGCCCGAGGGCGGTCCTGGACCGATGACCGCTGCATCGCGGGGACCGCGAGCGACGGGCATCGATGTGCAGGGCGGACAGGGCTCGAACCTGCAACCTGCGGTTTTGGAGACCGCTGCTCTACCAATTGAGCCACCGCCCTAGAGATGCCGTTGCGAGCATCCGAGGAGGAGTCGAACTCGTCCGGTGTGCGCCGCACCCTCTCGGGCGCCGCGCATCGGGGCAGCGTTCGACTACCGCAGACGAGTGTACGTGGACCCGCAGGACGTGTCCAGCCGAGCGCAGCCCGTCGCCTGGAGCCCCTCGCGCCCTCGCGATACGCTGGCCGTCGTGTCCTCCCCCACGCGCATCTCCGCCCGCATCGCCGCCATCGCCGAGTCCGCGACCCTCAAGGTCGACGCGAAGGCGAAGGCCCTCCAGGCCCAGGGGCGGCCCGTGATCTCCTACGCCGCCGGCGAGCCGGACTTCACGACGCCGCAGCACATCGTCGAGGCGGCGTCGGCCGCGGTGCTCGACCCGAGGAACTACCGATACACCCCGGCGGCCGGCCTGCCCGACCTCCGCGAGGCGATCGCCGAGAAGACGGCGCGCGACTCCGGCTGGGCCGTCGAGGCGTCGCAGGTCGTCGTCACCAACGGCGGCAAGCAGGCGGTCTACCAGGCGTTCCAGACCCTCCTCGACGACGGCGACGAGGTGCTCGTCCCGACCCCCTACTGGACCACGTACCCCGAGGCGATCAAGCTCGCCGGCGGCGTCCAGGTCGATGTCTTCGCCGGTGCCGACCAGGGCTACCTGGTCACCGTCGAGCAGCTGGAGGCGGCGCGCACCGAGCGCACCAAGGTCCTGCTCTTCGTCTCCCCGTCCAACCCCACCGGCGCCGTCTACTCGGCCGAGCAGACCCGCGAGATCGGCGAGTGGGCCGAGGAGCACGGCCTCTGGGTCGTCGCCGACGAGATCTACCAGAACCTGGTCTACCCGGCCGAGGGCGAGGAGCTCGAGGGGCAGGACGACGCGAGCCCGCTCACCCGCGCCACCTCGATCGTCGAGGCGGTCCCCGCGCTGCGCGACCGCACGATCCTGGTCAACGGAGTGGCCAAGACCTACGCGATGACCGGCTGGCGAGTGGGCTGGATGGTCGGCCCGGCCGACGCGATCAAGGGCGCCTCGAACCTGCAGTCGCACCTCTCCAGCAACGTCTCCAACATCTCGCAGCGCGCCGCGATCGCCGCCCTCACCGGCCCGCAGGAGCCGGCCGAGAAGATGCGCCTCGCCTTCGACCGGCGCCGCCGCGCCATCGTCGCCGCACTGAACGACATCGACGGCGTCGACTGCCCCACCCCCGGTGGCGCGTTCTACGTCTACCCCGACGTCCGGGGACTCCTGAACCGCGAGTGGGCCGGCGTCACCCCCACCACCTCGCTCGAGCTCGCCGACCTCATCCTCGAGAAGGCCGAGGTCGCCACCGTCCCCGGCGAGGCCTTCGGCCCGAGCGGCTACCTCCGCCTCTCCTACGCCCTCGGCGACGACGCGCTGCTCGAAGGCGCGAAGCGCCTCCAGGCGCTGTTCGCCTAGCCGGCGGTGCTGATCAGCTGATCTCCTCCTTCGTCGTCGATCAGCCGCAGTCGGCGTGCGAAGGTGCGCGCGTTCTGTAGAGCGGGTCGCGTACCGCGCACGATGATCCGCTGGCACGCGGATCGCCGGTTGCGCTCGGCCGTGCTGCCGAGCCGCTCTCCTCCTTCGTCGTCGATCGGCCGCAGTCGGCCTGCGGAAGTGGGCGCGTTCCGCAGAGCGTCCTGCGTCCGCGCACGACGATCCGCTGGCACGCGGATCGCCGGTTGCGCTCCGCCCCGCTGCCGTGGAGTCCGTGTGGGGGCTCGCGAGATGCCACTTGTGGGCTGCGACACGCCGTGGGCGGGAGCGCAAGTGGCATCTCGCGGGGAGGGATGACTGTTCTCGGGGGGCCCGACAGGGCACGCTGGGGGGATGACGCCTGAGGCCGCCGTCCGAGTCCGCGATCTGCGCAAGGACTACGGGGGCGCGCCGGCGCTGAGCGGCGTGTCGTTCGAGATCGCGCGCGGCGAGACGTTCGCGCTGCTCGGGCCCAATGGGTCGGGCAAGTCGACGACGATCGAGATCCTCGAGGGCTATCGCGACCGCTCCGGCGGCGAGGCCTCGGTGCTCGGCGTGGATCCGCGCCACGGCGACCTGGCCTGGAAGTCGCGGCTCGGCATCGTGCTGCAGTCCAGCGGCGAATCCGGCAACGCGACCGTGCGCGAGCAGATCGCCCACTTCGCCGGCCTCTACCCGAGCCCGCGCGACGTCGACGAGACGATCGAGGCCGTCGGTCTCACCGCCAAGGCCCGCTCGCGGATCGGCAAGCTCTCCGGCGGCCAGCGGCGCCGCGTCGACGTGGCGCTCGGCATCGTGGGCCGCCCGGAGCTCGTGTTCCTCGACGAGCCGACCACGGGCTTCGACCCCGAGGCGCGGCACTCGTTCTGGGAGCTCGTCGCGCTCCTGAAGAGCGAGGGCACCACCATCCTGCTCACCACCCACTACCTCGACGAGGCCGCGCACCTCGCCGACCGGGCCGCGGTCATCGCGGGCGGCCGACTGCTCGCGATCGGGCGGATGGACGAGATCGGCGGCACCGAGGCCCGCGTGCCGATCGTGCAGTGGCGTGAGGACGGACAGCCCCGCCGCATCCGCACCGCTGAGCCCGCGCGAGTCGTCGCCGAGCTGAACGCCCGCCTCGGCGAGCCGGCCGACCTCGAGATCGTCCGGCCGAGCCTCGAGGCGATCTACCTCGACCTGATCCGCGACGACCGGGCCGCCGACGCCGCCCTCGACCCGATCGGAGAGCGCGCATGAGCGCCGTCACGACCCCGCGCCCCGCGCTCCGCACCGGCGTCGGCCGGATGCTCCGCCTCGGCGCCGCCCGCGCCCGCTACGAGGTCCGCTCGTACTTCCGCGCGCCGGACCAGGTCTTCTTCACCTTCCTCTTCCCCGTGCTGCTCCTCGCGATCTTCTCGGTCGCGTTCGGCGACGGCGCCGTCATGCAGGCCGACCCGCAGGATCCGGGCATCAGCATGGCCGAGTACTACGTGCCGGGACTCGCGGCGGCGGGCATCCTGCTCTCCGGCGTGCAGAATCTCGGCGTCGACATCGCCGTGGAGCGCGGCGACGGCACGCTGAAGCGCCTCGCCGGAGCGCCGCTCCCCGTCCTCAGCTACTTCCTCGGCAAGTTCGGCCAGGTGCTCGTGACGAGCGTCGCGCAGACGGCGCTGCTGCTGGTGGTCGCGGCGACGGCCTTCTCGGTGCCGCTGCCGACGGACGGCGGTCGTTGGGCGACCTTCGCCTGGATCTACCTCGCCGGAGTCGCGACGTCGGCGATCCTCGGCATCGCGGTCTCGGCCCTGCCGCGGACCGGCAAAAGCGCGACCGCGGTCATCGTCCCGCCGCTGCTCGTCCTGCAGTTCGTCTCGGGGTCGTACCTGTCGTTCACGACGCTGCCGGACTGGCTGCAGACCATCGCGAGCATCTTCCCGCTCAAGTGGATCGCGCAGGGGATGCGAGCGGTCTTCCTCCCGGCCGACTTCGAGCAGCTCGAGGTCGACGGCTCCTGGGATCTGACCGGTGTGGCGATCGCGCTCGGGATCTGGCTCGTGCTCGGCCTCGTGGCGAGCCGGATGACCTTCCGCTGGATCCGCCGCGACGCCTGACGGGCCGGAGGCGGCGGTCGCCAACCCCGAAAGGGCGCCCCCTTCGCTGGTCGAGCAGCCCCGGAGGGGCGCATCGAGACCCACCCTCCTCCGAAGGCCGGGTCTGCGGACTCGCGTTCCGGTTCCGGTGGATCTCGATACGCCCGCTGCGCGGGCCACTCGATCAGCAGGTACGGCCGCTGCTCGGGCTGCTCGATCAGCGACGGGGAGGCGGCGCGACCGCGTCAGACGGTGGTGCCGACCACGACGGGCTCGGGGTGCAGCAGGACGCCGAACTCGGCGAGGACACGGCCCTGCACGTAGCGGGCGAGCTCCGCGATCTGCTCCGCCGTCGCTCCCCCGCGATTCGTGAGCGCGAGGGTGTGCTTGCTCGAGATCGCGGCCCGCGAGCCCGGCAGCGCGAAGCCGCGCGCGACGCCCGCGTGCTCGATCAGCCAGGCGGCGCTCAGCTTGACCAGCGCGTCGGGCGACGACGGCGCGGGCAGCCGGATCGGCGCTCCCGCCTCGACATCGGCGAGCGCGGTCACCAGCGGCGCCTCGCTCGCCGTCGCCTCGGGCCAGCGCGGAGCCGACGGAGGCAGACCGCTCGCGGCCGCGACGGTGACGATCGGGTTGGTGAAGAAGGAGCCGGCGCTGGCGGTGTCCGGATCCGACGGATCCAGGACCATCCCCTTCGCGCCGCGCAGCCGGAGCACGCTGGCCCGCACCTCGGCGAGCGGCACGCGGTCGCCCAGCTCGACGCCGAGGGCGCTGGCGAGCTGCCCGTAGGCGACCGGCGCGCCGAGCCCGGCCCCGCCGACGTCCTCGAGGGCAAACTCGACGGCGAGGACCGCTCCACGCCGGCCCTGCTTGACCGCCGAGGTCCGATAGCCGAGCTCGAGCTCCGCCACCGTCAGCCGCACCGGCTCGCGCGCGCCCTCGTCGAGGAAGTCGACCGCGACGAGGGTGTCGGACAGCTCCTGCCCGTAGGCACCGATGTTCTGCACCGGAGACGCGCCGACCGTCCCCGGGATGCCGCTCAGCGCCTCGAGCCCGGCCCAGCCGCGCTCGACCGTGGCGGCGACGAGTCCGTCCCACGACTCGCCGGCCTGCACCCGGAGGTGGACCAGACCCGCCCGATCGGAGTCGAGCCGCTCGATGCCCGTCGTCCGCACGCGCACGACGACGCCCTCCACCCCGTCGTCGCCGACGAGCAGGTTGGAGCCGCCGCCGAGCAGCAGCCACGGCTCCTCCTCGGCCCAGACCTCGCGGAGGGTCTCGACGAGCTCCGCCTCCGTCGCGGGCTCGAGGTAGCGCTCCGGTGCACCGCCGACGCGGAGCGTGGTGAGCGAGGAGAGGGGCGGCGTCGTCATCGCGGCGCGATCAGGCGAGCGAGACGCGGGCCTGGGCCTTGCCGAGCACGGCCTGGCCGGCGACGGTCACGGCGAGGTCGATCCGCGCGATCCCGGCCTCGGCGTCGAGCGCGCCGACCTTCGCGACGACGTCGAGATCGGCGCCCTCGCTCGGGTCGACGACGACGGGACGGGTGAAGCGGACCTGGTAGTCGACCACGCGACCGGGGTCGCCGACCCAGTCGACGACGACCTGCACGGCCGTCCCCATCGTGAGCATGCCGTGCGCGAGCACGCCGGGCAGGCCGACCTCGGCGGCGACGTCGTCGCGGTAGTGGATCGGATTGAAGTCACCCGAGGCGCCCGCATAGCGGACGAGGGAGCCGCGCTCGACGTGGAAGCGCCGCTCGGCGACGACGTCGCCCAGGGAGAGCTCGGACAGGACGGGGCGCTCGGCGCTCATTCGTCTCCCCTGACGACGAGGGTGGACACGGCGGTGACGACGTGCGCGCCGTCGGCGTCGACCATGGTCGACTCGGTGGTGATCATCGAGTGCGCACCGAGCTTCTTGATGCTCGCCACCGAGAGGGTCGCGGTCAGCTCGTCGCCGGCCACGATCGGGCGCGAGTAGCTGAAGCGCTGGTCGCCGTGGACGACGCGGGAGAAGTCGATACCGGCGCCCGGGGCGGCGAGGAGCTGCGCGAGGGTGAATTCCTGCACCACCACGGCGAAGGTCGGCGGTGCGACGACGTCGCGGTAGCCGGCCCGGCGGGCCGCCTCGGGGTCGTGGTGCAGGGGGGATTCGGCGGAGACGGCGCGGGCGAACTCGCGCACCTTCTCCCGTCCCACCTGATAGGGCTCCGTCGGCGCGAACACGCGCTCGGTGAGGTCGGGGTTCACTGGCACCCGGCCATCTTAGGCGCTGGCCGTTCCCCGACCGGGAGCACGTCGCACGGCACGCGACAGCCACCCCCTCGATGAGGGTCATGCACGTATGACCATCGGCAATTACCCACGCGCGTATGGCTGACCGCCGGCGGATCTTCTCCGAAGCTGGCGTGCATGGCGACATCTGACCCCGAGCGCGACTGGACCACCTACGCCCGCGAGCTCGGCACGAACCTCCACCGAGCCCGCATGGCGAAGGGCGAGAGCCAGGAGCGCATCGCCCACGCGGCGGGGCTCGCGGGCTACACCTACCAGAAGTTCGAGAAGGGCGAGTCGAAGCCCGGCTCGCCCGCGAACCCGCAGCTGAAGACGCTCTTCGCGCTCTGCGAGGCCCTCGACATCGAGCTCTCCGACCTGCTGCCGCCGAACCCGCCGCGCTCATCGGGCGGCGGCTCCGCCCAGTAGCCCAAGCGTCGCGTCGACGCCGCGCGCGAGCCGAGACGCCGCGCTGAGGTCGAGGTCGATCGCGCCGAGCCCGTCGGACTCGAGGCGCAGCCGCTCCTCGCCCCGGCCACCGGGGCGGCACAGCGAGACGTGCACGACCGCGGCCACGGGGCCGTCGCTCGCGCCCGCCCCGCACCAGAGGACGAGTGGGAGCGACTGCGCCGGCGAGCGGTGCAGCCTCCTCCCGTCGCTCTCGGTCTCGTCGTGCTCGCCCGCGCACCAGCGGGGGCACTCGTCGTCGGGTCGCCTGTTCTGTCGTCCATCCATAATCCGCACCAATCGTTCGAGGCGCACAGCACACCAGGCGGCACCGACATCGAGGCGGGTCCCGCGGCCGGATCCCCCGGGGGTGTGGACAGGCACTCTGCACCTCCTCCCTGTGGAGGACTGCTGTCACTGTGCCATACCGGTCTGGCGAGGCGGCGGCGCGCGTCAGCGGTGCACGATCAGCCACGTCGCGACCGCGGTCACGGCGCCGCGGTTGATCATCCGGTGCCCGCGTTCGCAGGGGAACGTGATGGCGTCGCCCGCCGAGAGCACTACCGTCTCGTCCTCGAACTCGACCGTGAGCTCGCCGCGGGTGACCGTGCCGATCTCCACTCCGTCGTGGCGGAGGAAGCGGCGGTGCGCCGTCGACGTCGCCCCCGGCGGGTAGGTCGACTCGAAGAAGTCGACCGCGTCGACAGGACGCGGGCCGAGACGACGGAAGAGCACGCCGCCCTCGAGTGCGACCGGGGCCACCTCGCCCGCGCGGACCACCGCCGTCGTGGCCGCGGGCTCTCCGCCGCCGGCGGATCCCGCCTGCCGGGCCTCGCCGGGCGACGGAGGCTCCACCGAGCCGGGAGCGGACTCGTCGAACACCGCGGCGAGCGGGACGCCGAGGGCGCCGACCATCGCGATGAGGCGCCCGACCGAGGGCTGCATCGCCCCCCGCTCGATCTGCGAGACGGCGCTGGCCGAGATGCCGAGCTCGCGCGCGAGGGCGCGCAGCGACATCCCGGACGCGAGACGCAGCTCCCGCAGGCGCGCGCCGAGACGCTCCCGGTCGGTCCGGACGAGGGCGCCTGCCACGTCCGGCACCCCGGACGCGGCGGGGTCGGGCGTGATCGCGTCGGTGGGCATGCGGGGCGCGGTCCTCTCCTGAGTGATCGTCACACAGCTGTAACGAACGCGAAACGCGAGCGACCGCGTCGAGCCCTAGGTTCTCCTCATGTGAAGCGATGACTTCACAGAACGTCTCGACGCCCGCCACCCGGGCGGAGGCGGCCGACCGCCCGGCCCGCCGCCACGACCACCCTGACACATCCCATCCGCGCGCCGACCGCGCACACCCGCCCGAGAGGTGGATCCACCATGACCGACCGCGCCACCGCACCCCGCGTCGACCCCGCAGCACCCGTCGGGGCCGCAGCGCCCGTCGAGGCCGCCGGACTCGCCGGCCCCTCGCTGATCAAGCCCGGCTACGACGACCGCCTCGCCAACGAGGACCTCGCCCCGCTCGTCAAGCAGCGCTGGTCGAGCTACAACATCTTCGCCTTCTGGATGTCCGACGTGCACAGCGTCGGCGGCTACGTGACCGCGGGCTCGCTCTTCGCCCTCGGCCTCGCCGGCTGGCAGGTGCTGGTGGCCCTCGTGGTCGGCATCGTGATCGTGCAGGTCTTCTGCAACCTCGTCGCGAAGCCGAGCCAGGTCACCGGTGTGCCCTACCCGGTGATCAACCGCGCGATCTTCGGCGTCCGCGGCGCGAACATCCCCGCGATCATCCGCGGCCTCATCGCGATCGCCTGGTACGGCGTGCAGACCTATCTCGCCGCGCAGTCGCTGAACATCGTCTTCCTCAAGTTCTTCCCGGCGATGGCCGCCTGGAACACGCCCGAGGCGTCCTTCCTCGGCCTCTCGGCCCTCGGCTACCTCTCCTACGCGATCCTCTGGGTCGCCCAGGCCGCGCTCTTCTGGCGGGGGATGGAGTCGATCCGCCGCTTCATCGACTGGGCCGGCCCGGCCGTCTACGTCGTGATGCTGGTGCTCGCGATCTACCTGGTCTCGCAGGCCGGCTGGGAGAACATCTCGCTCAACCTCGGCTCGGGCGAGGTCCTCGACCTGGCGTCGTCGATCCCGGTGATGATCTCGGCCGTCGCCCTCGTCGTCTCCTACTTCTCCGGCCCGATGCTCAACTTCGGCGACTTCTCCCGCTACGCCCGCAGCTACCGCGCCGTGAAGAAGGGCAACCTCCTCGGCCTGCCGATCAACTTCCTCTTCTTCTCGCTGCTCACCGTGATCACGGCCTCCGCGACGGTCCCCGTCTTCGGCGAGCTGATCACCGACCCGATCGAGACGGTGGAGCGGATCGACACCTGGTTCGCCGTGCTGCTCGGCGGGCTGACCTTCGTCATCGCGACGATCGGCATCAACATCGTCGCCAACTTCATCTCGCCCGCGTTCGACTTCTCCAACGTCAACCCGAAGAAGATCAGCTGGCGGATGGGCGGCATGATCGCCGCGGTCGGCTCGGTGCTGCTCACCCCGTGGAACTGGTACTCGAACGACACCGCCATCCACTACACGCTCGGCATCCTCGGCGCCCTGATCGGCCCCCTGTTCGGCGTCCTGATCGCCGGCTACTACCTGGTCAGCCGCCAGCGCGTCTGGGTGGACGACCTGTACACGATGAGCGAGAAGGGCCGCTACTGGTTCTCCCGCGGCTTCAACCCCAACGCCGTCTGGGCGACCGCGATCGGCGGCGTCCCCTCCGTCCTCTCGGTGCTCGTGCCGCGCTGGATCGAGGAGGCCGGCGGGCCGTCCTTCACCTGGCTCGGCGACTACAGCTGGTTCCTCGGCTGCGGCCTCGGCTTCGTCGCGATGGCCCTCCTCGAGCGCCGGTCCCCGCGCATCGGCCGCCTCGAGGAGGACCTCGAGAACGTGAGCGACGGCGCCGCGGTCTGACCCGCGCGCTCCCCCGCCCGCCCCGCCCACCCTCACGGGGCCGCCTCGCCCTCCACTCCATCCTCCGAAAGTTGCGGTAGTCGCGCGCGACTACCGCAACTTCTGAGGAGTGGCAGGGGGGAGTCGGCCGCCGACCCCGTTCCACCCCTTCACCAGACCGAGGAGCGCCCGTGCGCATCACCGTCGTCAATCCGAACACCAGCGAGACGATGACGGAGGCGATCGGCCGCGCCGCGCGGTCCGTCGCCTCCGTCGGCACCGAGATCGTCGCCGTCACTCCCCCGATGGGCCCGGCCTCGATCGAGAGCCACTACGACGAGGCGCTCGCCGTCCCGGGGCTGCTGCACGAGATCGCCCGCGGCGACGCGGCGGGGAGCGACGGGTACGTCGTCGCCTGCTTCGGTGACCCGGGCATCGACGCGGCCCGCGAGATCGCCCGCGGGCCGGTGATCGGCATCGCCGAGGCCGCGATGCACATGGCGTCGCTGGTCGGCCGGAGGTTCAGCGTCGTCACCACGCTCTCGCGGACGAGCGGACGGGCCTGGGACATCGCGCACCGCGCCGGCTTCGACCGGGCCTGCGCGGGAGTGCACGCCTGCGACATCCCGGTGCTCGAGCTGGACGACCCGCGCTCGGACGCGCGCCGGGTGATCCTCGAGGAGTGCGCCGCGGCGCTCGCCACCGACGGCTCCGACGTGATCGTGCTGGGCTGCGCGGGGATGGCCGACCTCTGCCGAGACCTCTCGCGCGAGCTCGGGGTCCCGGTGATCGACGGAGTCGCCAGTGCCGTCCGGCTGGTCGAGGGCCTCGTCGCGATGGGCGTCACGACCTCGCGCCGCGACGAGTTCGCGACGCCGCGCCCGAAGGAGATGGCGGGGCTGCTCGCCCCGTTCGCGCTGGCCTGAGGCGGGTCGCTCGACGCGGAACGCGAGAAGGGCCCGGGAGCAGACGCTCCCGGGCCCTTCGTGCGCAGCGGCTACGACGGCTGCGCGCTCCGGCGACGACGCGCCGCGACGAGCGACACGAGGCCGAGGGCGAGCAGGGCGGCCGCACCGGAGGCGACGCCCGCGGTCTCGACACCGGTGGCGGCGAGGTGCCGGCCACCGGTCGCGGTCGACGCCGCGGCAGCGGTCACGACGATCGGGTCCCGCTGATCGTCGGCGATGGTGACGCTCGGATCGAAGACCTGGAACAGGCTGCCGTACTCGCCGCCCGCCGCGGCCGAGACCAGGACGACGACGAAGTAGCGACCGGGCGCGAACGAGCCGCGCACCGTCGCGCCGTCGAACGTGGCGTCGCTCTGCAGCGGACCGAGCTCGACACCCTCCTGCTCGTCGTCGTTGTTGAACTTCTTGACCAGGACCTGGAGGGTGACCTCGTCGAAGCAGTCGGGCAGCGCGAGGGCGCCGACCGTGACGGCGATGGTGCCCACTCCGCCGACGGCGTCGACCGTGAACGGCTCGTTCGCCTGGGAGCGGTCGAGGCCGTCCGCGCAGGAGTCGAAGACGCTCAGCACCCGGAGGGTCTCGCGCAGGATCTCGCTGCGAACGATCTCGACGCCGTCGTCCACTCCGGAGGTCTGGACCGAGACGGTCCAGTCGGCCGAGTACGGCAGTCGGACCTCGATGGTGCGGGCCGGCAGGCCCTCGGCGGGGACCTGCTCGACGGTGTCCAGTGCGACACCGACGCCGTTGTCCTGGGTCACGAAGTAGCCGATGTTCGCCTCGTCGTAACGACCGGTGCTCGCTCGGGGCGGGACCGACAGGGTGATCGTCCCGGGGGCGGTGGCGATCGAGATCTCGCCGTCCACGGTCACGGCGGTCTCGGCGGTCGACGGATCGAGTGCCGTTCCCGCTGCGGAGCGCCACTGCTCGGAGGCGAGATCGATGAACGACCCGCCGCGGATGCCGTAGAGCTTCGTGGTCACCAGGACTGTGCGCGGTCCGTCCGGCGCAGGGACCAGAGCGGTCTGCGCCGCGCTGCCGTCCCGCTCGACGGGGACCGTGACGCCGATGCCGCCGGAGTACTCGCCGGCGGGGCCCTCGGCGACGAGGACGATGTCCGCCGATGCGGCGCAGTCGGGGAACGACGCCTCCGGGAGCTCGACGGTCGCGAACCCGGGCGCTGCCTTCCAGTCGACGGTGATCGCATCGAAGTCGATCGCGACCGCCCGCTCGCCGTCCGGGCAGGAGGGATCGGTGTCGTCGCTCGCGACGGGTGCCGGGGACGGCACGGCGGTCGCGGTGGGTGCGGACATCGGCGCGGCGGTCGGAGTCGCCGTCGACTCCGCCGCGGGACTCAGCGACGGCGTCGGTTCCGCGAGAGCACTCGCGGCCGCCCCCGGCGCGAGGAGGCCTGCGGCGAGGCCGACGGCGAGGGTGAGGCACGCGAGACGCGAGCGGAGAGGGGTCCCCCGGAGAGACATGGATGCATTCCTTCTCGAGAAGGTGGAAGCTGGACCGGCGCCGAAGCTGTCCCCGGGGCGCCTGGCTGATGTCTATCAGCGGCCTGAACATCCGCACATCCCCCGCGGCACAGCGCTCTGCATCGATCGCGTAACGGCGCTTCTGCGAGGATCGAGCCATGGCGATCCTCCGCGACCTGGCCCTCGGCGCTCGGCTCTTCGGCAGGGGGTTCGGCACCTGGGTCCGCTCGCCCCGGGCGATGCTCCTCGGCGCGATCCCGCCGCTGATCGTCGGGCTCGTCTTCGTCGGCGTCCTGGTGCTCGTCCTCACCCGGATCGACGGCGTCGTGCTCGCACTGACGCCCTTCGCGGACGCCTGGGACGCGACCTGGGCGGGCACCGTCCGCCTGCTGCTCTCGATCGCCGCGGTCGGCGCGCTGATCGCGCTCGGTGTCGTCCTCTTCGCCGCGATCACGCTCCTCGTCGGCGATCCGTTCTACGAGCGGATCTGGCGCGGCGTCGAGAACGAGCTCGGCGGTGTGCCGGACGAGCACGAGTCGGGCTTCTGGAGCGGACTCGGCCGCTCGCTCCGCGACTCCGCCGTGCTGGTCGCCACCTCGCTCGGCATCGGCGTCGTGCTGGTGCTGCTCGGCGTCATCCCCGTCGTCGGCCAGGTGATCGGGCTGATCGCCGGGGCGCTCGTCGGCGGGCGGGCCCTCGCCCTCGAGCTGACCGGGTTCGCCGGCGAGGCGCGCGGCCTCACTCTCGGCGAGCGCCGCCGGCTCCTCGGCGAGCACCGGGCGGTGTCGCTGGGCTTCGGCATCGCCGTCTACCTGGCGTTCCTCGTCCCCGGCGGCGCCGTGGTCGCGACGCCGGCGGCGACGGCCGGCGCGACCCTCCTGCTCCGGACGCTCCGCGGCGAGCCCACCGAGCGGATCGCCGACGCGCAGGGCGCGACGACCCCGTGACCGAGTGGCCGCCCGCGCGGCGCCTCCCCTAGACTTCCCCCGTGCTCACGTCGACCCTCCGCCCCTGGTGGCCCGCCTCCTAGGCAGGCCGACGCGCAGACTCCTCTCGCACACGACCGCCTCGACCGGGCGGTCGTTCTGCATGTCGGGGCCCGGGTGAGGGACACCCCGACCCAAGGACCACGATGACCTCGCTCCTCTCCCGCATCCTCGCCTCCGACGGATCGCTGCCGTTCGCGGTCGTGCTCCGGCAGGGCCGGGCGGACGTCGACGTCTTCACCGGCGACGTCGTCGACGTCGACGGTCTCGCCGACATCCCGCTCGACGGCGCCGACGTGCTCACCCTCGTGCCCTACCGCCAGGTGCGCGAGCGCGGCTTCGCGGCGAAGGACGACGGCGCCCCGCTGCGGAACCTCGTGGTCCGCGAGCGCGAGAGCGTGCCGCTGGCCGAGGTGCTGCGGCTGCTGCCCGAGCGCGAGATCCCCGTCGAGGAGCGCGGCTTCGACGTGCCGGACGAGGAGTACGCCGACATCGTGCGCCGCGTGATCGAGGACGAGATCGGCCGGGGCGAGGGCGCCAACTTCGTGATCAACCGCGCGTTCGTCGCGCACACCGACGCACCCCCGGTCGAGGCGGTGCTGGCCTGGTTCCGCCGGCTGCTGACCGACGAGTCGGGCGCCTACTGGACCTTCGCGATCCACACCCCGGGCCCGGCCGGCTCGCCGACCGTCACCGCGGTCGGCGCGACGCCGGAGCGGCACGTCTCGGTGCGCGACGGCGTGGCGATGATGAATCCGATCAGCGGCACCTTCCGCCACCCCGCGGCCGGCCCGACCGGCGCCGAGGTGCTGGCGTTCCTCGCCGATGTCAAGGAGAGCGAGGAGCTCTTCATGGTGGTCGACGAGGAGATGAAGATGATGAGCGCGGTCTGCCCGAACGGCGGGCGGATCCTCGGCCCGTTCCTCAAGCAGATGTCGCGGCTCAGCCACACGGAGTACCTGCTCGAGGGGCGCACCGACCTCGACGTCCGCGAGGTGCTGCGGCTGACGATGTTCGCGCCGACCGTCACCGGCTCCCCGATGGAGAACGCCTGCGCCGTCATCGCGGAGTACGAGAAGGAGCCGCGCGGCTACTACTCCGGCGTCCTGGCGCTGTTCGAGCCGGAGGAGCACGGCTACACGGTCGACGCGCCGATCCTGATCCGCACCGCGTACCTGCGCGCCGACGGCCGGCTGACCGTGCCGGCCGGGGCGACGCTCGTGCGCCACTCCACGCCGGAGGGCGAGGTCGCCGAGACGCGGGCGAAGGCCTCGGGCGTGCTCTCCGCCCTGGGGCTGCTGCCGCACCGCGACATCCCGCCGGCGATCGACCTCAACGCGCAGCCCGGCGTGCAGGAGGCGCTGGAGGCGCGCAACGAGCGGCTCGCCTCCTTCTGGCTGCGGCCGCAGGCGCCCGAGCACATCGAGGGGCTCGCCGGGCACACGGCGCTCATCGTCGACAACGAGGACCAGTTCACGACGATGCTCGCGCACCAGCTGCGCCACCTCGGCATGGACGCCCGGGTCGAGCGCTGGTCGAGCGTCGAGGACGTGCTGAGCGACGACCTCGTGGTGTTCGGTCCCGGCCCCGGGGATCCGCGGGACGACTCCGAGCCGCGGATCGCCCGGCTGCGCGCGCTGATGACCGAGCGGCTCGCGTCCGAGCGGCCGATGCTCGCCGTCTGCCTCAGCCACCAGATGCTGTCGCTGCTCGCCGGACTGCCGGTGGAGCCGCTGCCCGCGCCGCGGCAGGGTGTGCGGCTGGCGGTGGACGTGTTCGGCGAGGACGCGGCGATCGGCTTCTACAACACCTTCTCCTCGGTCGCGGGTGCGGACGTGTCGAGCACTCCGCTGCTCGAACTCGAGATCTCGCGCGACCCGGCGACGGGGATCGTCGATGCGCTCCGGGGCCGCGCCGTCGCCTCGGTGCAGGGCCACCTGGAGTCGGTGCTCTCCTCGGACGGCCTGCGCACGCTCGAGCGCCTGGTCCGCACCGCGACGTCGCAGCCGGCGCGCGCGTGAGCGAGGTCCGGCTGATCGCGTCGCCGACCTACTCCCTCGAGCTGCGGGAGGCGGTGGTCGCGAGCGTCCGGGCGGCGGCGGAGGCGGCGCGCGCCTGGTACGGCCGGGGCGACAAGCTCGCCGCCGACGCGGCCTCGGTCGCGGCGATGCGGGCGGTGCTGGCGGAGGCGCCGTTCGCGGGCGTCGTCGTGATCGGCGAGGGCGAGAAGGACGACGCCCCCATGCTCGCGAACGGCGAGCGGCTCGGGCGAGCCGGCTCCCCCTCGTGCGACGTCGCGGTCGACCCGCTCGACGGCACGCGGCTGACGGCGGAGGGGATCCCCGGCTCGGTCTGCGTCATCGCGCTCGCACCGCGCGGCACGATGCTCGATCCGCGCGACGTCTTCTACATGGACAAGCTCGTCTGCTCCGGAGCGGGGGCGGGAGTCGTCGGGCTGGACCTGCCGCCCGCCGAGAACGCGCGGCGGCTGGCCGACGCCCTCGGCAAGCCGGTCTCCGAGCTCGTGGTCGCCGTGCTCGACAAGCCGCGGCACGCCGGGCTGATCGCCGCCCTCCGGGAGGCCGGTGTCGCGCTGTCGCTGCGCGGCGAGGGCGACGTCTCGGTCGCGATCGAGGCGGCGGATCCTGCCGGGTCGGTCGACCTCGTGCTCGGCGTCGGCGGCACCCCCGAGGGCGTCGTCGCCGCCTGCGCCGTCCGCGCCCTCGATGGAGTGATGGAGGGCCGCCTCGCCCCGCAGACCGACCTCGAGCGCTCGAACGCCCTCGCCGCCGGCCACGACCTCACCCGTCTGCTGACCCTCGACGACCTCGTGTCCTCCCCCGAGGTCCTCTTCGCCGGCTGCGAGGTCTGACCGAGTCCGCGAGATGCCACTTGTGCGCGCCTTTCGCGGCGTGTCGCGCTCACAAGTGGCATCTCGCGGAGGAGGCGCAGGCGGGACGACGAAGGCCCCGGTTCGACGTGCGAACCGGGGCCTTCTGGATGTAGCGGGAGCGGGACTTGAACCCGCGACACCACGATTATGAGCCGTGTGCTCTAACCACCTGAGCTACCCCGCCGCACGTCTCCGGAGGCTGGCCTGCCGGGAACGGAGCCCCCTGTGGGAATCGGACCCACTACCTCTTCCTTACCAAGGA
This sequence comes from Rathayibacter sp. VKM Ac-2760, assembly GCF_009834185.1. Taxonomy (GTDB): domain Bacteria; phylum Actinomycetota; class Actinomycetes; order Actinomycetales; family Microbacteriaceae; genus Rathayibacter. The sequence continues at coordinate 987,018 of NZ_CP047173.1, read as the reverse complement.
AGTGCTCTACCAATGAGCTAAGGGGGCGCACCTGCGGGTCTGACTGCCCCTCTCGGGGCGTGCCCGCGATTTGGCACCGTTAGACGATAGCACCTCCGCGGGGCGGTGATGACCGCGGGCCGGAGGGGTGCTTCGGGCGGGGTGGATCCCTCGGAAGAGACGTCCGCAGACCTGCTGGTCGAGTAGCCCCGCAGGGGCGTATCGAGACCGGCGTCCTCAGCACGGCGGGTCTGCGGACTCGACTTCTGACGCTGGTGGATCTCGATACGCCCGCTGCGCGGGCTACTCGATCACCAGGGACCGGCCGTATCGACGCGGCGATTCCTGCTGGGAGATCGACTACGAGCGGCTCGCCGCGTCGAGCGCGGCCAGCTCGTCCGCCGTCAGCTCGAGCGTCGCGGAGGCGACGAGCGACGGCAGCTGCTCCATCACGCGGGCACTCGCGATCGGGGCGGCGACGCCGTCCTGCGAGCGGAGCCAGGCGAGGGCGACGGTCGCGACCTCGGCGTCGTGAGCGGCCGCGGCCGCATCGAGGGCGGCCAGCACGCGGCGCCCGCGGGCGTCGAGGTACTGAGCGGCACCCGAAGCACGCGGGCTGTCGGGCGTCGAGCCGTCGCGGTACTTGCCGGTGAGGAATCCGGAGGCGAGTGCGTAGTACGGCACGACGGCGAGCCCGGCCTCGCGGGCGAGCGGCAGGACGTCCGCCTCGATGCCGCGCTCGACCAGGTTGTAGTGCGGCTGCACCGCGACCGGGGCGTGCAGCCCCTCCTCCTTCGCGAGGCGCAGCCACTCGGCGATGCGGTCGGCGCTGAAGTTCGAGACTCCGATCGCGCGGACGAGGCCCTGGTCGACGAGCTCGGAGAAGACGCGGGCGATGTCCTCGAGCGGGACGGCGTCGTCATCGAAGTGCGCGTAGTAGAGGTCGATGCGGTCGGTCCGCAGGCGCTCGAGCGAGGCACGGGCGGCTCGGCGGACGGTGTCCGGGGCGAGACCGAGGAACTCCGGGTGCCGGCTGACCTTGGTCGCGATCACGACGTCGTCGCGCGAGCCGGAGCGGCGCGAGAGCCACTCGCCGATGATCGTCTCGGACTCGCCGCCCTTGTTGCCGGGCACCCAGGCGGAGTAGGAGTCGGCGGTGTCGATGAAGTCGCCGCCCGCGGCGACGTAGCCGTCGAGGACGTCGAAGGAGGTCTGCTTCCCCGCGGTCCAGCCGAAGACGTTGCCGCCGAGCGAGAGCGGGAAGACCTCGATGCCGGAGTCGCCCAGGGGCACGCGGGTGAGGGAGTCGTGGGACGGAGCTGCGCTGTCGATCGTCATCCTTCGATTCAACCCGCCGCGGCCCGCGCCGCCGATCCCCGGACCCGCATGCGGAGCAAGCACTCAGGCGCGATATGCCGCCCGGCAGCTCCGGCTCGCGGAATCACCTTCGGCTCGCCGGATCGGCCGGATCCCGCGAGCCCGGGCACGTTCCACGAGCCGGACGTCCACCGGCCGGACCTCCGGCTCGCAGGAACACCCTCGGCACGCCGAAACCGCTCGATCCGACGAGCCCGAGCACGTTCTACGAGCCGGACATCCACCTGCCGGACCTCCGGCTCGCAGAAACACCCTCGGCACGCCGAAACCGCTCGATCCGACGAGCCCGAGCACGTTCCGCGAGCCGAACATCCACGGGCCGAACCTCCGGCTCGCAGAAACACCCTCGGCACGCCGGAACCACTCGATCCCGCGAGCCCGGACACGTTCCACGAGCCGAACATCCACCAGCCGAACCTCTGGCTCGCAGAAACACCCCCGGCACGCCGTAACCGCTCGATCCGACGAGCCCGAGCACGTTCCACGAGCCCGAGGTGCGCCCCGAGCCCCGGTCGCGCAGGGAGCCGCAGCGCCGCGCGGCAGGAGCCCCGTCAGCTGCCGAGCGGGTAGTCCGCGTAGGCGAAGCGGGTCGAGTCCGGCGACCAGCCCGCGACGTTGATCGTGCCCTGGCCGCCGAAGAGCGACTGCACGACGCGGCCGGGCGAGCCGTCGCCGGCCGCGCGCCCGGTGAGCGCGATCAGCCGGAGCTCGACCGGCAGGTTCTCCGGATGCCCGAGAGTCCCGGCGGGATAGGCGAGGTAGAGCAGGTGCGCTCCGTCGGGCGAGACGTGCGGGAACCAGTCGACGGTCTCGGACACGGCGACACGCTCGAGCCCGGAGCCGTCGCGCCGCATCCGGAACAGCTGCGCGACGCCGCCCTCCCGCTCGGAGTTGAAGTACAGGGACTCCCCGTCGGCGGAGAAGTCGACGCCGTCGTCCGGGTGCGCGTCGTCGGTGAGCGCGGTCAGCGGTCCGCCCGCGGCGGGCATCGTGTAGACGTTGGTGACCCAGCGGCCGGTGGCGTCCTCGCCGCCGCCGATCAGCGCGAGCAGGCGGCCGTCGGGCGAGACGCCGTGGAGGTAGTGCTTGAAGCGCGGCACGGGCCCGGCGGAGGTGAGCCGCCGCGCGGGCGCCGAGCCGTCGATGGCCACCGCGTAGAGGTGCCCGTCGCGCGCCGAGACGTAGGCCGTCCCGCCCTCGGGAGCGAGCACGTGGTCGTTGTTGAGCTCCTCCGGCACGCCGTCGAGCGGGATCGCCTCGAGCCCACCGGGACCGACCGGAGCGCCCCCGAGCGGCAGCCGGTACAGCCCGCCGTCCCCGTTCACCACGAGGAACGACCCGTCCGGCGACCAGTTCGGCGCCTCCACGAGCAGCGAGTCGGAGGAGAACACCGTCGTCGCCTCGCCGGTCGCGACGTCGAGCACGCGGATCCGGCAGGTCTGGTCGGGGAGCAGTGAGCGGGCCATGCGCACCACGGTAAGGGAACGGGGGTCGTCAAGCCCGTCCGCGCTCAGGTTCTCGCCGCCCGGCCTCCTCTATCCTTGTCTGGACAACTGTGCTGAGTGCGACCGGGGAGGACTGTGTGATGCTCCTCACCCTGGCGATCACGTTCGCCCTCGCGGTGATCACCCCCTGGGTGGTCGACCGCTTCGGACCGAAGGTCTTCTACGCCCTCGCGCTCGTGCCGGCCGCGACCTTCGTCTCGACGGCCCTGTCCCTGCCGACGATCCTCGCGGGCGGCGAGCTCCGGGAGGAGATCTCCTGGATCCCCTCGCTCGACATCTCGCTGTCGTTCCGGCTCGACGCGCTGTCCATCGTCCTCGCGCTCGTCGTCAGCGGCGTCGGCGCGCTCGTCCTCGCCTACTGCGGCAGCTACTTCAAGCGGGACGAGCCGTCGCTCGGCCGGTTCGCCGCCCTGCTCTTCGCCTTCGCGGGCGTGATGTACGGGCTGGTCACCGCCGACGACGTGATCATCCTCTTCGTCTTCTGGGAGGCGACGAGCGTCCTCTCCTACCTGCTGATCGGTCACTACAGCGGCCGCAAGGAGAGCCGCGGAGCCGGCCTCCAGGCCCTCCTGGTCACGACCCTCGGTGGGCTCGCGATGCTCGTCGGCATCATCATCCTGATCGTCGAGTCGGGCACGTCGAGCCTGGCCGGCATCGTCGCCGCGGCGCCGTCGGGACCGATCGTCTCGGTCGCCCTCGTGCTCGTGCTGCTCGGTGCCTTCTCCAAGTCGGCGCTCGTGCCGTTCCACTTCTGGCTGCCGGCCGCGATGGCCGCGCCCACCCCGGTCAGCGCTTACCTGCACGCCGCCGCGATGGTGAAGGCGGGCATCTACCTCGTCGCCCGCCTCGCGCCCGGATTCGCGGACGACGCCGTGTGGCTGCCCGTGATCGTCAGCGTCGGCGTCTGGACCATGCTCGTCGGCGGCTGGCGCTCGCTCCGGCAGTACGACCTCAAGCTCGTCCTCGCCTACGGCACCGTCAGCCAGCTCGGCTTCCTGACCGTCGCGGTCGGCTTCGGCTCGCGCGACGCGGCCCTCGCGGGCCTCACCCTGCTGATCGGGCACGCGCTGTTCAAGGCACTGCTGTTCCTCGCCGTCGGCATCGTCGACCACCGGACCGGCACCCGCGACCTGCGCAAGCTCAGCGGCCTGGGCCGCCAGGCGCCGGTGCTCGCCGGCGCCGCGCTGCTCGGCGTGCTCTCGATGGCGGGCATCCCGCCGCTGCTCGGCTTCGTCGCCAAGGAGGCGGTGTTCACCAGCCTGCTGTCCGCGATCGAGCAGGGCTCGTTCTGGGCCTGGGTCGCGCTGATCGGCCTCGTGCTCGGCTCGATCCTCACCGTGGCCTACTCGGCCCGTTTCTTCTGGGGCGCCTTCGCCCGCAAGAAGGGCCTCGAGGACACCCACCTGCACGCGGAGCCGTGGACCTTCACCGCACCCACCGTCGTCCTCGCGGTCGCGAGCGTCGTCGGCGGCGTCGGCGCCTCCCTCCTCGACCCGCTGGTCGCGGTCTACGCCGACACCCTCCCCTACGGCGCGCCCGACGCCGACCCGCAGCTCGCCGCGGCGGCCGAGGAGTCCGACCACGGCGGCTACCACCTCGCGCTCTGGCACGGCTTCGAGCCGGCCCTCGCGCTGAGCGCCGTCGTCATCGCGATCGGCCTCCTCCTCTTCGCGAAGCGCGTCGCGGTCGCCCGGGTCCAGTCCAAGGTACCGAACACCATCGACTCGGCCGAGGGCTACTGGGCGACCGTCCGCTGGCTCGACCGCGTCGCGAGCACCGTGACCGAGTTCGTCCAGCGCGGCTCGCTCCCCCGCTACCTCACGGTGATCTTCGCGGTCTTCGTGCTGGGAGTCGGCGGCGCCGCCGCGCTGAACCGCACCTGGCCCGGCGACCTCGTCTTCTGGGACTCGCCCGGTCAGCTCGCCGTCGCGGCCGTGATGATCCTCGCCGCGATCCTCTGCGCCGTCGCGCGCAACCGCGTCGCCGCCGTGCTGCTCGCCGGTGCGACCGGCTACGGCATGGTCGCCCTCTTCGCGATCCAGGGCGCCCCGGACCTCGCCCTCACCCAGGCGCTGATCGAGACGATCACGCTGGTCGTCTTCGTCCTCGTGCTGCGCCGCCTGCCGACCCGGATCGCGCAGAAGCACCAGCCGATGCGCAAGCGCCTGCGCGCCGTCATCGGCATCGCGGTCGGCGCCGTGATGGCCCTCGCGGCGACGATCGCGCTCGGCGCCCGCACCGCGACTCCGATCTCCGTCGACCTCCCCCGCCTGGCCTACGAGGAGGGCAAGGGACGCAACATCGTCAACGTCCTCCTCGTCGACATCCGCGCGTGGGACACCATGGGCGAGATCTCCGTGCTCGTCGTCGTGGCGACCGGTGTCGCTAGCCTGATCTTCCTCTCCAGCCGGGCCGGCGGCGCCCCGCGCCTCGAGCAGCAGAGCGCGGCCGACCGCGAGGAGCGCGCGACCGACCTCACCGCTCCCTCCGCCGACGCCGAGAAGACCGGCGACCGCGGCTCGTGGCTGGTGGCCGGCCGCACGCTGCGCCCCGAGAACCGCTCCATCGTGCTCGAGGTGCTGGTGCGCCTGCTCTTCCACCCCGCGATGATCGTCTCGGTCTACCTGCTCTTCACCGGCCACAACACCCCGGGCGGCGGCTTCGCGGGCGGCCTGCTCGCCGGTCTCGCCCTAGTCGCGCGCTACCTGGCCGGCGGCCGGTTCGAGCTCGGCGAGGCCGCGCCGATCGACGCGGGCAAGGTCCTCGGACTCGGGCTGCTCTTCGCGGTCGGCACCGCCGTCTCCTCGCTCGCCTTCGGCCTCGAGGTGCTGGAGTCGAGCTGGCTCGACCTCTACCTGCCGGTCCTCGGCGAGCTGCACCTCGGCACCTCCACCCTCTTCGACATCGGCGTGTACCTGATCGTGATCGGCCTGACCCTCGACATCCTCCGCAGCCTCGGCGGCGAGGTCGACCGCCACGGTGAGGAGGCCGAGCAGGGCGACCCGTCCGGCGACGGCGTCACCCACTCGACCGACAGCACCCCCGGCCCCGGCGCCGGCACGGTCGACGGCCTCGAGACGAAGCTGCCGACCGGCTCCACCGTCGTCGGCGGACCGGGCAGGGGGGACGACGCATGAGCATCACCCTCGTCCTCGTCGTCGTGATGGCGGTGCTGTACGCCGCGGGCGTCTACCAGATGCTGGAGCGCAGCCTCACCCGGATCCTGATCGGCTTCCTCCTGGTCGGCAACGCGACCAACATCCTGATCCTGCTGATGGCCGGCGGCTCCGGTGAGGCGCCGTTCGTCACCGACGACGGCCGCTCCTACGAGCAGATCGCCGAGGAGATGGCCGACCCGCTGCCGCAGGCGCTGATCCTGACGGCGATCGTGATCACCTTCGGAGTGTCCGCCTTCCTCCTCGCGATGATCTACCGGCGCTGGCGCCTCGCCAACGCCGACCAGGTCGAGGACGACGAGACCGACGCCTCCGTCCGCGCGGACGCGGCCGGCATCTCGGCCCAGACCACGGCCGACGACCGGGCCCTGGACGTCCTGCTCGAATCGAGCGACGAGGGCACCGCAGCCAAGCACGCCGAGAGCGCCATGACCGACGACAGGAAGGAGGACCGATGAACGTGCTGATCCCCCTCGTCGTCACCCTCCCCCTGCTGGGAGCCGCCGTCGCGCTCGTCCTCGGCCGGCATCGCCGCGCGCAGATCACCGTCAACATTGTCACGCTGTCGACGGTCCTGGTGATCTCCTCGGTCCTGCTCGTCCTCGTGCTCACCGGCCAGGAGGGCGGCAGCGCCGTCTACGTGGGCGGCTGGGAGCCGCCGTGGGGCATCGTGCTGGTCGTCGATCCGCTCGCCGCCCTGATGCTCGTGATCACCTCCGTCACGCTGCTCGGCGTCCTGCTCTTCTCGGTCGGCCAGGGCCTCGTCGACGGCAACCGCGAGACGCCGGTCACGATCTTCCACCCGACCTATCTGATCCTCTCGGCGGGCATCCTCAACGCCTTCGTCGCGGGCGATCTGTTCAACCTCTACGTCGGCTTCGAGATCCTGCTGGCGGCGAGCTACGTGCTGATCACCCTCGGCGGCACCGCGCCGCGGATCCGGGCGGGCACGACCTACGTCGTCGTCAGCCTGGTCTCGAGCGTGTTCTTCCTCTCCGCGATCGGCCTGCTCTACGGCGCCACCGGCACCGTCAACATGGCGCAGCTGTCGATCCGCATCGCAGAGCTCCCGGACGACGTCCAGCTCGTGCTGCACGTGGTGCTGCTGCTCGGATTCGGGATCAAGGCGGCGGTCTTCCCGCTGTCGTTCTGGCTGCCGGACTCCTACCCCACCGCTCCGGCGCCGGTCACGGCCGTCTTCGCGGGCCTGCTCACCAAGGTCGGTGTCTACGCGCTGATCCGCACCGAGACGCTGCTCTTCCCGGGCGGCAGACTCACGGAAGTGCTGATGGTGGTGGCGCTGCTGACGCTGGTGGTCGGCATCCTCGGTGCCGTCGCGCAGGCCGACATCAAGCGGATGCTCTCCTTCACGCTGGTCTCGCACATCGGCTACATGGTCTTCGGCATCGCGATCGGCACGGAGGCGGGCTACGCCGCGACGATCTTCTACGTGATCCACCACATCACCGTGCAGACCACCCTGTTCCTCGCGACCGGGCTGATCGAGCGCGTCGGCGGCACCACCTCGATCCTCCGGCTCGGCGGGCTGCTGAAGGCGTCGCCGCTGCTGGCGCTGCTCTACTTCATCCCCGCGATGAACCTCGGCGGCATCCCGCCGTTCACCGGCTTCCTCGGCAAGGTCGGCCTCTTCGTCGCCGGCACCGAGTCCGCCGCGGACCAGCCCTCCTGGCTGATCTGGGCGGTCATCGCCGCGGGCGCCGTCACCTCGCTGCTCACCCTCTACGCTGTCGCCCGCGTCTGGAACATGGCGTTCTGGCGCCGCCAGGAGGAGGTGCCCGGCTACGAGTCGCCGCTGATCGACCAGCTGCAGGAGGACCCGCACGACACCGGCACGGTCCGCACCCGGCACTCGCCGCCGATGATGGTCCTCGCGACCGCCGGCATGGTGCTCTTCGGAGTCGGACTCACCGTCGCCGCCGGACCTCTGTACGACGCGAGCGAGCGCGCAGCCGCGTCGATCGCTGACCCGTCCACCTACATCGCCACCGTCTACCGCGACTCGTCCTTCGGAGAGGAGGGCCCCCGATGAGCCCCCGCCGCCGCGTCGACTTCTGGAACCGGTTCGCGATGTTCGTGACCCTCGTCGGCATCTGGGTTCTGCTCTGGGACGACGTCTCGGTGCTCTCGATCGTCTCGGGCTTCCTGGTCGCGCTGATCATCACCCGGGTCTTCTACCTGCCGCCGGTGGAGTTCTCGAACCGGGTGAACCCGTGGCACCTGCTGGTCTTCCTCCTGCGGCTCGCGCTCGACATCGCGGTCGCGTCCGTCCGCGTCTCGTACCAGATCCTCACCCTGCCGGTCCCCGTGCACAACGCGATCGTCGCCGTGCACCTGCGCAGCCGCTCCGAGGGCATGCTGGTCTGGACGACAGAGGCCGTCTCGCTCGTGCCCGGCTCGCTCGTGATCGACGTCGACCCGCAGCTCAACGTGCTCTACCTGCACGTGCTCGGCGTCACCCACGACGAGGGCCACCGCATCGACGAGGTGCGCCGCACGGTCCTCAGGACCGAGGCGCGCATCGTCCGCGCGATCGGCTCCCGCGAGGACGTCGCGCGCGTCGGCGAGCCGCTCGGCGAGCACGCGGGGGTGGTCCGGTGATCGACTGGCTCGTCTGGATCCTGGTGCCGATCTTCGGAGCGGCCGCCCTGCTTGCGCTGATCCGCATCCTGATCGGCCCCTCCGTGCTCGACCGGGTGGTCGCCGCCGACGTGCTCGTCGCCACGATCCTCTGCGGTCTCGGCGCCGAGATGGCGATCAACCACCACGCGACGACCCTGCCGGTCGCGCTCGGGCTCGCGCTGTTCGCGGTCTTCGGCTCGATCAGCGTCGCCAAGTTCATGGCCAACCGGGAGGAGGACTGAGATGGACGTCTTCCTCGACGTCGTGACCGCGGTGCTCGTCACCGTCGGCGCCCTGCTCTCGCTGGTCGCCGCGATCGGCCTGCTCCGCTTCGACGACCTGCTCTCCCGGATGCACGCGGGCACGAAGCCGCAGGTCCTCGGGCTCATCTGCGTGATGCTCGCGGTCGCGATCCGCAATCCGGGCTTCGCAGCCGCGGGCACGGTCATCCTCGTGATCGGCTTCCAGCTGCTCACCGTGCCGATCTCGGCGCACATGGTGGGCCGCGCGGCCTACCGCGCGGAGGCGGTCTCGGCCGGCTTCCTCGTCTCGGACGAGCTCGCCGAGGCCGTCCAGCGCGCCGATGACGCGGCGCGGGCGACGGGGCCGGAGACGGCGCACGCCTCCGAGGAGGCCGCGCAGCGCTCGAGCGCTCCACAGCCCGAGGACGAGGACGGCCCGGCCGCCAAGGCCTAACCTCCGGTCATCGTCCGCAGGGCGTAGCCGCCGACGGCGAGGGTCACCGCGCACAGGCCGCCGATCAGCAGCACGAGCAGCGGCACCACCCAGAGCAGGGCTCGTCGGCGGCGGGCGCGGTCGGCGTCGGTGTCGTCGGGCATGCCTCGACCCTAGGGGAGCCGGGCCGACCCGACTGGCGGGCCCGCTCCGGAGCGGCCGATACCCTGGATGCCATGACCCTCGACTCCGCTCTTTCCGGCGCGCCCGAGAACTCCCCCGTCTCGTTCCCGGAGGCGGCCGACCGGCCGGGCGCGGAGTGGTGGCGCACCGCCGTCATCTACCAGATCTACCCGCGCTCCTTCGCGGACGCGGACGGCGACGGCATCGGCGACCTGCCCGGCATCACCGCGCGGCTCGACAGCCTGGCCGAGCTCGGCATCGACGCGATCTGGCTCTCGCCCTTCATGACCTCTCCGCAGAAGGACGCCGGCTACGACGTCGCCGACTACTGCGACGTCGATCCGCTCTTCGGCTCGCTGGCCGACTTCGACGCGATGCTCGCCCGCGCGCACTCCCTCGGCATCCGCGTGATCGTCGACCTCGTCCCCAACCACTCCTCGAGCGCGCACCGCTGGTTCCAGGCCGCCCTGGCTGCTCCCGCGGGAAGCGAGGAGCGCGCCCGCTACCTCTTCCGCGACGGCCGCGGCGCCTCCGGAGAGCTGCCGCCGAACAACTGGGACTCCGTCTTCGGCGGCCCCGCCTGGACCCGGGTCACGGAGCCCGACGGCACACCCGGCCAGTGGTACCTGCACCTCTTCGACACCTCGCAGCCCGACTTCGACTGGACGAACGAGTGGGTGCGTGCGCGCTTCCGCGAGGTCCTGCGCTTCTGGCTCGACCGCGGCGTCGACGGCTTCCGTGTCGACGTGGCACACGGGATGATCAAGGCCGAGGGACTGCCCGACTACACCCCGCCCGCCGACAGCGGCTCGATGGGCGGCGTCGCTCCGGGCGACGACGCCGAGCCCGTCACCGCTCCCTACTGGGCGCAGGACGGCGTGCACGAGATCTACCGCGACTGGCACGCCCTGCTCGCCGAGTACCCCGCCGACCGCGTGCTCTGCGCGGAGGCGTGGGTGCAGCCGCTCTCGAAGCTCGCCCGCTGGGTGCGCCCCGACGAGATGCACCAGGCCTTCAACTTCGCGTACCTCGAGACGCCGTGGTCCGGGCCGGCGCTGCGCGACATCATCGACTCCTCGCTGAGCTCGTTCGCCGCGGTCGGCGCCCCCTCCACCTGGGTGCTGTCGAACCACGACGTCGTGCGGCACGCGAGCCGGCTCGCCCTCACCGCCGACAACCCGCAGGGCTACGGCATCGGCCCGCGCACTCCCGGCCTGCCCGACCCGGTGCTCGGCCTGCGCCGCGCGCGGGCCGCGACCGCGCTGATGCTCGCACTGCCCGGCTCCGCCTACGTCTACCAGGGCGAGGAGCTCGGCCTGCCCGAGGCGATCGACCTGCCCGACGCGGCGCGCCAGGACCCGACCTGGTTCCGCACCGGCGGCGAGCGCTACGGCCGCGACGGCTGCCGCGTGCCGCTGCCCTGGGAGGCGGACGCACCGGCCTACGGCTTCAACCGCTCCGGCGACTCCTGGCTCCCCCAGCCGGGCGACTGGGCGCCGTTCGCCCGCGACCGCCAGCGCGGCGTCGAGGGCTCGACCCTCGAGCTGTACCGCTCGCTGCTCGCGGTGCGCCGCGCCGAGGACCTCGGCTCGGGCGCCGTCGAGTGGCTCGAGGGCTACCCGGAGGACGTGGTGGCGTTCCGCAACGGCGGCGTCACCGTCGTCGCCAACACCGGCTCAGCGCCGGTGGAACTGCCCGTCGGCACGATCCTCCTGGCCTCGGAGGAGCTGCACGAGCCGGCGCTGCCCGGCGACACGACCGTCTGGCTGCGCGAGGGCTGACGGTCGCCGCCCGTCCGATCTGCAGGAGATCCGGCGCCCCCCCGGCTGCGCTCGCGCGGCAGGACCGGGGTCCGCGCGCGGATCGCCTTCGGATCGGACAGCCGGCGCCAGGAGTCAGCGCCCGGCGTTCGCCTTCAGCCAGAGGTACGAGTCGACCTTGGTGACCCCGTCGAGGCGGATCTCGAAGTGCAGGTGCGGCCCGGTCGACATGCCGGTCGTGCCGACGAGGCCGAGCAGCTGCCCGACCTTGACCGGGTCGCCCTCGTTCACCGCGGCGCTGCCGTGCTGCATGTGGGCGTAGACGCTCGAGACGAGCTCCCCGTCGATCTCGTGGTCGACGATCACGTGCACGCCGAGTGAGCCCTCGCCGTCGATGACGGTGCGGACCACGCCGTCGGCGATCGCCTGGATCGGCGAGCCGTTGCCCGGGTTGAAGTCGGTGCCGCCGTGGTTGACCGAGCAGCCCGCGCAGTTGCGGTAGCCGAAGCGGTCGCCCACCGGCACGCCGACCGCGAACGGCCACTGGATCGAGGCGTTCTGGTCGTTGGTGAAGCCGGCGTCGGTGGTGCGGCCGATCGCGGCGACATCGGTCTGGGTCTTGCGCTCCTGCACGCCGAAGCCGTCGCGCGCGACGGTCTCCGCGCTGACCTCGCCGGAGGTGAACGACTGGGCGCCGCGGACCGAGCTGTCGAAGGCCGAGACGGCGAGCGTCTGCGCCTGCACATCCTCGGCCGTCAGGAGCGACGTGGCCGGCAGCGAGGTCGCGGCGACCATCGCGGCGACGAAGGACAGGGCGACGAGTCCACCGATCCGGCGGCTCGAGCGCACCGGACGCAGCGGGGCGACCCGGGGCGCCGCGACGGGCGACGGCGGCGTGGAGCGGGCCGAGGCGACGCGGCGCTCTGCCTCGCGGAGCTCGGCCGGGCCGACCGTCACTCCCTCGGCCCGAGCATCGGCCGCGAGGAGCTGCGCGCGCTCGCGCTCGCGCAGCTCGCGACGGGAGAGGGGTGGGGTCGATTCGCCTGGCGTCGATGCGGGGGCAGCGGGCAAAGGCGAATCGGGGCTCACGAAATCCGGATCTTCCGTCGGGGGCAGGGAACGAGGGCGGCTCCGCCAGGGAGTCGAAGCGCTTCTCGGGAGTTCGCGACCGCATCCTGTGCGAATGTCACGAATTCATAAAGGATAACCACGGACACCCGATCCGACCAGACCCGACCCCGCAGAGGCTCGATCCGGCGCCTCCACCCGGGCCGGAGCGCTCGGAACGTGCGTCCGCATACGCGCGCATGCATCGACCCTGCGCGGGGGGAGCCCTCCTCAGACCTCGTCGGCGCGCAGCCGGCGCAGCAGAGCCTCGAGTTCGCTGAAGATCGGCTGCGGAGCGGCGATCAGCAGCCCGTTGTCCGCCGGTCGCCCGTCGAAGCCCGCGACGACGGCGCCGGCCTCCTCCGCGACCAGTGCGCCGGCCGCGAGATCCCAGGGGTTCAACCCGCGCTCGTAGTAGGCGTTCAGCGCCCCCGACGCGACCGAGCAGAGGTCGAGCGCCGCCGAGCCGATCCGGCGGATGTCGCGGACCTCGCCGAGCAGCTCCTGCACCACCGCGCCCTGGCGCATCCGGCGCCCCGCATCGTAGCCGAAGCCGGTGCCGACCAGGGCCAGCGAGAGCGAGGCGGGCGGAGTGACGCGCAGGGCGATCCCGTCCCGCTCCGCCCCGCCGCCCCGGCTCGCCGTGAAGACCTCGCCGGTCGCGCCGTTGACGACCGCCCCGGCGAGCGCCGTCCAGGTGGCGGGGTCGGGCTCGCCCTCGACCACGGCGATGCTGACCGCGTAGGCGGGGATGCCGTAGAGGTAATTGACCGTTCCGTCGATCGGATCGACGACCCAGGTGAGTCCGCTCGTGCCGCCGCCGGCGCCGGACTCCTCGCCGAGGAACCCGTCGTCCGGCCGCGCCTCGGCGAGCCGGCGCCGGATCAGCTGCTCGACCTCGCGGTCGGCCGCGGTGACCACGTCCTCCGGCGACGACTTCGACGCGGCGATCTCCACCCCGTCCTGCCGGCGCTGCCGGGCGAGGTGCGCCGCCTCGACGGCGATGGAGCGGGCGATGGCGAGGAGGGAGGCGTGGGCGCTCATGCGTCCAGCCTAGGGACCGGCCGGTCGGAGCATCATGGGGGCATGAGCACAGGAACGAGCACTCCGCCGATCGCCGTCACGGGAGCCACGGGGGCGGTGGGCGGGCGCGTCGCGCGCCTGCTCGCCGACGCGGGCCTCCCCCTCCGTCTGCTCGCCCGCGACCCGTCGCGCGCGCTCGAGCTGCCGGGCGCGGAGGTGGTCCGCTCCTCCTTCACCGATCCGGGTGACGCGCTCGACGGCGTCCGCCTCCTGCTGCTCGTCTCGGCCGCGGAGAACGAGCACCGCCTCGCCGAGCACCGCTCGATGGTCGCGGCCGCCGCCGCCGCGGGCGTCGAGCACGTCGTCTACACCTCCTTCGCCGGCGCCTCCCCCACCGCGACCTTCACCCTCGCCCGCGACCACGCTGCGACCGAGGAGGCGATCCGCGCCACCGACATGGGCTGGACCTTCCTGCGCGACAACCTCTACCTCGACTTCGTCCCCGCGATGCTCGGCGACGACGGCGCGATCCGCGGCCCGGCCGGCACCGGACGCGCCGCGATCGTCGCCCGGGAGGACGTCGCCCGCGCCGCCGCCGCGATCCTGCGCGCCCCGGAGGAGCACCGCGGCGCCACCTACGAGCTGACCGGCCCGGAGGCCCTCACCTTCGACGAGATCGCGGCGACGCTCACCGCGGCCGGCCGGCCCGCCGTCTTCGTGAACGAGACCCTCGAGGAGGCGCGCGCCTCGCGCCGCCGCTGGAACGCCCCCGACTGGCAGCTCGACGCCTGGATCAGCACCTACACCGCCGTCGCCGCCGGCGAGCTGCAGCACGTCTCCGGTGACGTCGAGCGCCTGACCGGCCGCACCCCGCTCTCGCTCGCGCAGTTCCTCGCGGCACCGCGGTGACGCACCGCTCGTTGCCGGTACGCATCGCAGGACTAGGCTCGACACCATAAAGAAGGTCTTGAACGTCTTACGATGCATTTTATGGAGGTGGGAGGGTGAAGCGTCTTCTGCAGCCTCGCCCGGTGGTCGACGATGCGCTGCGCGTCACGGGCCAGATCATCCGCACCGGACGCGGGGACCGCGGCTGGACGGCGGAGGAACTCGCGGGCCGCGCGGGCGTCTCCGAGCGCACCGTCCTCGCCGCCGAATCCGGTGCGCCGGGCACCGCGTTCGCGACGGTACTGGAGCTGCTCGTCCTCACGGGCAGCGCGCCCTTCGGGGTCGAGGACCCCGTCGAGATGGCGCGTCTGCGACGTCGCGGGGAGGAGCGGCTCGCCCTGCTCCCCTCGCGCGTCCGTCGAGGCTCGGCGGACGTCGATGACGACTTCTGATCGCGCGTACGTCTGGACCTGGCTTCCCGGCACCGATGCACCCGTCGTCGCCGGAGTCGTGGAGGCGGACGGCGCGGCCACCCGCTTCGCCTACGCGCGGAGCTATCTGGAGCGGCCGGAGGCCATCGCCCTCGCGCCCGAGCTGCCTCTGACCCGCGGCGCCCAACCGCCGAGGGACGGCCTGATCATCGCCGGCGTACTCCGCGACGGCGCACCGGACGGATGGGGACGCGGTGTCATCCGCTACGGACTCGGCCTCGGCGAGGACGACGATCTCGGCGAGATCGACTACCTGCTCCGCTCCGGCTCGGACCGCTTCGGCGCCCTCGACTTCCAGGAGTCGCCCACGGACTACGTCTCGCGGTCCGACTCGGTGACGCTCGACGAGTTGCGTCGTGCCGCCGAGGCGCTGGAGGACGGACTGCGCCTGACTCCCGAGCTCGAGGCGGCGCTCGCGCACGGCACCTCCATCGGCGGGGCGCGGCCCAAGGCGACGCTCGTCGGCGAGGACGGGCGGGGGTTCCTCGCGAAGTTCGCCTCGTCGACCGACCGGCTGTTCTCCTACGTCCGCGCGGAGGCGATGATGCTCGCTCTCGCGGCCCGGGCGGGCATCGACGTGCCGAAGTGGGAGGTCGTCGCCGCGGGAGGGAAGGACGTCCTGCTGCTCGAGCGGTTCGACCGGGGGCTCGACGGCACCCGTCGGCACGTGATCAGCGGACTGACCCTGGCGGGCGAGAGCGAGATGACGGCCCGCTACGTCTCCTACCCGTCGATCCTCGACGTCCTGCGGCAGCACGGCGACGCGACCGCCGGCGAGAAGCTCTTCCGCAGGATCGCCTTCAACATGGCCATCAGCAACAGCGACGACCACGCACGCAACCACGCGGCGTTCTGGGACGGCGCCTCACTCCGACTGACGCCCGCGTTCGACCTCACTCCCGGCCCGCGCTCGGGCGAGAGCGCCTCCCAGGCCATGGCGTACGGCCGTCGGGGAGAGCGCCGCTCCTCGCTGCCGCTCCTGGTCCGGCAGAGCGGCATCTACGGGCTGAGCACGAGAGAGGGACGCCGCGTCACGGAGGACGTCGTCGCGGCCGTTCGCGACGGTTGGGGCGACGCCGTCGCCGAAGCGCGACTCTCCGATCGCGATCGCGACCAGCTCTGGGGCCGGCAGATCCTCAACCCCGCCCTGCACTACGACTGACGCCGGATCTGATGCGGTCGTCATCCTCCTGGCGCTCATGAGGACGTGGGCGATCGGCGATCGGCCACGGACGGCCCTCCTCATGCTGGTCGAGCAGCCCCGAAGGGGCGTATCGAGACCCACGCGCCCGAAGGACCGGGAAACGGAAGAAGCCCCGCTCGCCGCCTCGGGAGGCTGGTGCGGGGCTTCGATCGTGCAGTCCGTCGTCGGAGGCCAGGTGTTCAGAAACACTGTGGCGAGTGAGGGATTCGAACCCCCGAAGGCTACGCCGTCTGATTTACAGTCAGATCCCTTTGGCCGCTAGGGTAACTCGCCGTCGCGCACCGGACCGGGAGGCATGCTCTCGACCGAAGGCGCTGGACAAGGATACCCACGCGCTCCCCGGATCGGAAATCGGCCTCAGCTCGCCGCCGCGGCGTAGCGGGAGGCCGCCTCGGCGACCTTGCCCGCGTAGCTCGTCGCCGGGTTGTAGGCCGCGATCGCGTCGCGCCAGCCGGACTGCGTGCTGAGGTCGCCGCCCGCCTGGCAGAGGTAGCGCGCGGCGGTGACCGCCTGCTGGTCGACGTTCTGCGGGTCCCAGCCGCTCGAGGCCCAGCGCATCCAGGTGGCGGGGATGATCTGCAGCGGGCCCATGGCGCGATCGGTCTCGGGGTCGCCGTCGAGCGCTCCGCCGTCGTTGTCCTCGACGCGGTCGAACTGCGTGCCGTCGAGGCTCGGCCCGTAGATCGGCTCGGTCGGGCGGCCGTCCTCGCCGAGCTCGCCGCCGAAGATCGTGCCGTGCCGGCTCTCGACGTAGCCGATGCCGGCGAGCGTCGCCCAGTCGAGCCCGCAGCCGGGATCGACGGAGGAGGTGAGCAGCGCCGCGCCCGCATACGCGGTCAGCGCGCGCACCGGGATCCCGCTGCCCTCGGCGGTGCCGGCCAGCCAGTCGCCGCTCGTGAGCAGCCGCACGGGGGTCGCGGCCGTCTCCTCCGCGTCCTCGAGCAGCGCGGGGTCGGCCGCGGCGGGCGGAGCGGCGGCCGGCGGCACCGTGACCAGCCCGTCCTCGTACTCGACGGCGGGCTCCGCGGGGCGCGTGCAGCCGACGAGCAGGAGGCTCGCGAGCGGCAGGATCAGCAGGGCGGGGAGGCGGCGCACCGTCCCTTCGTACCAGGCGCGCCTCCGGATCGGCCCGGCCGAGGCGCGAAAGCTAAGCTCGGAGGCATGGCAGATTCAACGTTCGACGTCGTCAGCAAGGTCGACAAGATGGAGGCGGACAACGCCCTGAACCAGGCCCACAAGGAGGTCGAGCAGCGCTACGACTTCAAGAATGTCGGCGCCTCGATCGCCTGGAGCGGCGAGAAAGTCCTGATCAAGGCCAACACCGAGGAGCGGGCCAACGCCATCCTCGACGTCTTCCAAACGAAGCTGATCAAGCGCGGCATCAGCCTCAAGAGCCTCGACTCGGGCGAGCCGTTCGCCTCGGGCAAGGAGTACCGGATCGAGTCCACGCTCAAGGACGGCATCGACCAGGAGCAGGCGAAGAAGATCAACAAGCTGATCCGCGACGAGGCCCCCAAGTCGGTCAAGTCGCAGATCCAGGGCGACGAGCTGCGCGTCTCGTCGAAGAGCCGCGACGACCTGCAGGCGACGATGGCGCTGCTGCGCGGAGCCGACCTCGAGCTCGACCTGCAGTTCGTCAACTTCCGCTGAGGGATGTCGCACGCAGAGAGCACGCAGGCCCGCCCCGGCATCGACGCCCCCGACGCGCGGGGCCGGATCGGCCTCGACCGCGAGGGCTTCGACCTGACCGGCAACCCCGACGTGGTCGTGAAGGCGGTGACCCTGCTCTCCAGCCACTGGTACGTCCTCCGCACCACCGAGTTCGAGTACCGGCACCGCGACGGCCGCTGGAGCACCGAGCACCGCGAGACCTACGACCGCGGCAACGGCGCGGCCGTGCTGCTCTACGACCTCGAGGCGCGCAGCGTCGTGCTGGTGCGCCAGTTCCGCTACCCGACCTACGTCAACGGCAACCTCGACGGCATGCTGCTCGAGGTGCCGGCGGGCCTGCTCGACGAGGACGGTCCTGAGGAGGGCGCGCGCCGCGAGGCCTCGGAGGAGACCGGCCTCGAGGTCGGCCGGCTCGAGCACGTCTTCGACGCGTTCATGAGCCCCGGCTCGATCACCGAGATGCTGCACTTCTACGCCGGCCCCTACCGCGCCGGCTCGAGCGACGGCGTCTACGCCGGGCTGGCCGACGAGGGCGAGGACACCGAGCTGGTCGAGCTGTCGTTCGACGAGGCGCTCGCGCAGATCGGCGTCCAGATCATCGACGCGAAGACGATCATGCTGCTGCAGTGGGCGGCGCTGAGCGGCCCGTTCTCCCGCTGACCGAGCAGCCCTCGACGAGGGGCTTGTTGCTGATCGAGCAGCCCTCGAAGAGGGCCTCCCTGCTGATCGAGTAGCCCTCGAAGAGGGCGTATCGAGATCCGGCGTCACACGGAGCGCGGGTCTCGATACGCCGCTCCGCGGCTACTCGACCAGCAGAGGCTCGAAGAGGGCGCACCGAGATCCGCCGCGCCGTCAGGCCGTGTAGGCCCGCAGCGCGTCGCCGGTCCGCGTCTGCGCGCCGGCGACGAGGTCGGCCGGCGTGCCCTCGAACACGATCGCGCCGCCGTCGTGCCCCGCGCCGGGACCCACGTCGATGATCCAGTCGGCGTGCGCCATTAGCGCCTGGTGGTGCTCGATCACGATCACCGAGGAGCCGGAGTCGACCAGCCGGTCGAGCAGGCCGAGCAGGTTGTCGACGTCGGCGAGGTGCAGGCCGGTGGTCGGCTCGTCGAGGATGTAGACCGAGCCCTTCGAGGCCATGTTGATCGCGAGCTTCAGCCGCTGGCGCTCACCGCCGGACAGCGTGTTCAGCGGCTGACCGAGCGTGAGGTAGCCGAGCCCGACGTCGACGAGACGGGCCAGGATCGTGTGCGCCGGCCCGGAGCCGAAGAACCCGGCCGCGTCGACGATCGGCATCGAGAGCACCTCGTGGATGTTCTTCCCGCGCAGCCGGTACTCCAGCACCTCCGCCGTGAAGCGCTTGCCCTCGCACTCCTCGCAGACCGAGGAGACGGTCGCCGCCGGGCCGAGCTCGGTGAAGATCAGACCCGCGCCCTTGCAGACCGGACAGGCACCTGCGGAGTTGGCGCTGAACAGGGCGGCCTTGACGCCGTTCTCCTTGGCGAACGCGGTGCGGATCGCGTCGAGCACGCCGGTGTAGGTGGCGGGGTTGCTGCGCCGCGAGCCGCGGATCGGCGACTGGTCGGCCACGATCACCCCCGGCCGCTTCGCCAGCGAGCCGTGGATGAGCGACGACTTGCCGGAGCCCGCCACCCCCGTCACCACGGTCAGCACGCCGAGCGGCACGTCGACGTCGACAGCGCGCAGGTTGTGCGTGGCCGCCCCGCGGATCTCGGCGACGCCCGTCCTCCGGCGCACCTCGGTCTTGAGCGGCACCCGGTGGTCGAGGTGCCGCCCGGTGAGGGTGTCGGAGTCGCGCAGCGCCTCGACCGCCCCCTCGAAGCGGATCTCGCCGCCGTGCGAGCCCGCCCGCGGCCCGAGATCGATGACGTGATCGGCGACACCGATGATCTCCGGCTTGTGCTCGACGACGAGCACGGTGTTCCCCTTGTCGCGAAGCCGGCGCAGCAGCTCGATCACCCGCGACACGTCGTAGGGGTGCAGCCCCGCCGTCGGCTCGTCGAAGACGTAGGTGATGTCCGTGAGGCTCGAGCCGAGGTGCCGCACCATCTTCACCCGCTGCGCCTCCCCGCCCGAGAGCGTGCCCGACTCGCGGTCGAGCGAGAGGTAGCCGAGGCCGACCTGCACCAGCGAGTCGAGGGTGCCCAGCAGCGCCTCGACGATCGGCGCGACGGAGGGCTCGCGCACCCCGCGCAGCCACTCGGCGAAATCGGTCGCCTGCATCGACGAGCACTCCGCGATGTTCCGCCCCTCGATCAGCGACGAGAGGGCGGCCCGGGTGAGCCGGGCTCCCCCGCACTCCGGGCACGCGCCGAAGGTGGCGACCCGCTCGGCGAAGGCGCGGATGTGCGCCTGCGCCGCCTCCTTGGCCAGGTAGAGCCGGGTCACCTTCACCACCAGGCCCTCGTAGGTCATGTTGATGCCCGCGATCGGCAGCTTCGTGGCCGGCTTGTAGAGGAAGTCGTCGAGCTGCTCCGGAGTGAAGTCCGCGAGGGGGACGTCGGCGGGGTAGAGCCCGGACTCGGCCAGGCTCTTCCAGTACCAGCCGCCGACGACGAAGTTCGGGATCGCGTCGAGTGCGCCGCCCTCGAGCGACTTGGAGCGGTCGAACAGGGCGTCGAGGTCGATGTCGGAGACGCGGCCGGTGCCCTCGCAGCGCGGGCACATCCCCTCGGGCAGGTTGAACGAGAACGCGCCGCTGGTGCCGACGTGCGGGTCGCCGATCCGGCTGAAGAGGATGCGGAGCATCGTGTACGCGTCGGTCGCGGTGCCGACGGTGGACCGCCCGTTCGCCCCCATCCGCTCCTGGTCGACGACGATCGTCGCCGACAGCCCGTCGAGCGACTCGACGTCCGGTCGGGCCGGCGAGCCCATGAACTGCTGCAGGAACGCGGAGTAGGTCTCGTTGATCAGCCGCTGCGACTCCGCCGCGATCGTGCCGAACACGAGCGACGACTTCCCGGAGCCCGAGACGCCGGTGAACACCGTGATGCGGCGCTTCGGGATGTCGACGTCGACGCCCCGGAGGTTGTTCTGCCGGGCACCGCGCACCCGGATCACGTCGTGCGGAGCGGGCTCGTGCAGGGTCGTGGGGGTCATGCGGTCTCCGTCCGTCAGCGGTGCCCGCAGCCTAGAGGAGGCCACCGACGCGCGGGAGACGCCGAAGGGCCCCCGGATCGCTCCGGGGGCCCTTCGGACGGACTCAGCTGGGGACGGACCGAGCTGGGGACGGACTCAGCTGGAGACGGTCTCGCTGGGGACGGTCTCGCCGCGGGAGATCGAGATCATCTCCTCGCGCGGGACGACCTTCACGCGGACGCGGCCCTGCGGTGCGCCGAGCGCCTGCTCGTGCTCGTCGAGGCGGTGCCAGCCGTCGAGGTCGGTGTAGGCGACGCCGCGCTCCTCGAGCAGGGCGACGACGGCCGACTCCTCGGGGTGCGCCGGAGTCCACCACGACGCCTGGTCGTTGAGCACGTGCCCGACGGTCTCCATCGCGTCCGACTTGGTGTGGCCGATGAGGCCGACCGGGCCGCGCTTGATCCAGCCGGTGGCGTAGACGCCGTGGACGGGCTGGTCCTGGTCGTCGAGCACCTGGCCCTCGCGGTTCGGGATCACGCCGCGCATCTCGTCGAACGGCAGGCCGTCGAGCGGGGAGCCGAAGTAGCCGACGGCGCGGTAGACGGCCTGCACCGCGATCTCGCGGATCTCGCCGGTGCCGCGGGTGCCGCCCTCGCCGTCCGGCTCGGTGCGCTCGTAGCGGATGGCGGACACGCGGCCGGTGCCGTCGTCGACGAGCTCGAGCGGCTTGGCCCAGAAGTGCAGGTGCAGGCGGCGCGAGGCGGAGCCGACCTCGCGGGTGCGCCACTGGTTCAGCACCCGGTTGATCACCATGACCTGCTTGTTCGTCTCGATCGCGGCCTGCGAGGCGGGGTCGAGCACGAAGTCCTCGTCGGCGACGATCATGTCGACGTCGCGCAGCTCGCCGAGCTCGCGCAGCTCCAGCGGGGTGAACTTCACCTGCGCCGGTCCGCGGCGGCCGAAGACGTGCACGTCGGTGACGGGCGACGCGGCCAGCGCCTCGTAGACGTTCGGCGGCACCTCGGTGGGCAGGAGGTCCTCGGCGTGCTTCGCGAGCATCCGCGAGACGTCGAGCGCGACGTTGCCGTTGCCGATCACGGCGACGGAGGAGGCCTCGAGCGGCCAGGTGCGCGGCACGTCGGGGTGCCCGTCGAACCAGCTGACGAAGTCGGCGGCGCCGTAGGAGCCCTCGAGCTCGACCCCGGGGACGTCCAGCGGTGCGTCGCGGATCGCCCCGGTCGAGAAGATCACCGCGTTGTAGTGCCGCTTGAGGTCCTCGAGGGTGATGTCGGTGCCGAAGTGCACGTTGCCGAAGATCCGGATGTCGCCGCGGTCGAGCACCTCGCGGAGCGCCGTGATGATGCCCTTGATGCGCGGGTGGTCCGGGGCGACCCCGTAGCGGACGAGTCCGTACGGCGCCGGCAGGTGCTCGAACAGGTCGATCGAGACGTCGTACTTCTTCTCGGCCTTGATCATCAGGTCGGCGGCGTAGATGCCCGCGGGACCCGCGCCGACGATGGCCAGCCTGAGCTTGGTCATTGCATTCCTCCTGCCGGGGCGCCGAGGCGCGGCTCCGGACTCATTCACTGCGGCGCTCGAATGCGCGCCGCGACGGTTCGGTCAGCCGTTGCGGTCGACGACCGTGTCCGCGAAGCGCGTGAGCGCCTTGCGGACCGGGCCGTCGGGCAGCGGGGCGAGGGCGGCGACGGCCTCGTCGGCCCAGCGGTGGGCCTCGGCGAGGGTCTGCGCCGTCACGGGGTGGTCGCGCAGCTGCGCGATGGCGTCGGAGATGTCGGCGCTCTGCTCGTCGGTGTGCGCGATCGCGTCGTTGCTGCGGCTGACGTAGCTCTCGATGCGCGCGAGCAGCACGGCCGCGTCGCGATCGGAGGCGGCGCGCTCGCGCAGGCGCAGGATCGGCAGCGTGGAGACGCCGGCGCGGATGTCGGTCCCCGGGTTCTTGCCGGTCTCCTCCGGCTGCGGCGAGAGGTCGATGACGTCGTCGACGATCTGGAAGGCGACGCCGATCTTCTCGCCGAAGACGCGGACCGCCTCCTCGAACGGGGCGGGCGCCTCGGAGAAGACGACGCCGGTGCGCGCCGCGGCGGCGATCAGGGAGCCGGTCTTGTCGGCCAGCACGCCGAGGTAGTGCTCGACCGGGTCCTCGCCCTCGCTCGGCCCGACCGTCTCGTGCAGCTGGCCGAGGACGAGGCGCTCGAAGGTGTCGGTCTGCAGGCGGATCGCCCGCTCGCCGAGCTCCGTCATCAGCTGGTTCGCCCGGGCGAAGAGCAGGTCGCCGGTGAGGATCGCGACGTTGTTGCCCCAGACGGTCTGCGCCGAGGGGACGCCGCGGCGCTTCTCCGCCTCGTCCATGACGTCGTCGTGGTAGAGCGAGCCGAGGTGGGTGATCTCGATGGCCTGAGCGGCGCTGAGCACCTCGGCGGTGTTGCCCCGACCGAGCTGCGCGGTGAGCAGGGTGAGCATCGGGCGCACCCGCTTGCCGCCGGCCTCGAGCAGGTACCGCGTCGAGACGTCGGCGACCGCGTCCGCGAAGGACAGCTGCTGGACCATGCCGGCCTCGACCCGCTCGAGCCCGTCATCGATGGAGCGCGCGAGGGCGCGGTCCGGCGCGGTCGAGAAGATGCGCTCGGAGAGGCCGAGCTGCGCCGTCAGGGACGGACTGCGGCGGGCGACGGGCGCACTGGCGTTCACACTCAAACCCTAACGTCTCGGCCCGGCAGACCCCTGGGCGCGCATCAGGTCGCCGCGATCGGCTTGATCCCGCGGTGCAGCGCCACGATCCCGGCGGTGAGGTCGCGGTAGGCGACGCGCTCGAAGCCGGCGGCGCGCAGCCAGCCCGCGACGACCTTCTGCTCGGGCCAGGCGCGGATGGAGTCGCCGAGGTAGTCGTAGGCCGGGTCGTTGGACGACGCGAGGCCGACGATCACGGGCATGACCTTCGACAGGTAGAAGTCGTAGGCCGCGGCGAGGGGCTTGAGCGGCGGGGTGGAGAACTCGCAGATCACGACGCGACCGCCCGGCTTCACCACGCGGAAGAACTCGGCGAGCGCCGTCCGCGGCTCGGCGACGTTGCGCAGGCCGAAGGAGATGGTCACGGCGTCGAACGACTCGTCCTCGAAGGGCAGGTCCATCGCGTCGGCCTGCACGAACTCGATCCGCTCGTCGTCGCGGTGCCGCTGCCGGCCGACCGCGATCATCCCGCGAGAGAAGTCGGCGGCGACGACGTCCGCGCCCGAGCGGGCCAGGGAGGCGCTCGAGGTGCCGGTGCCGGCCGCGACGTCGAGGATGCGCTCGCCGGGAGCCGGATTGACGGCCCGCGTCGTCGCGATGCGCCAGAGGTGGTCGTTGCCGACGGAGAGGACGGTGTTCGTCAGGTCGTAGGCGGGCGCCACCGTGTCGAACATGGCCGCGACCTCGTCGGGTCGCTTGGTGAGGTCTGCCTTAGTCACGAGCAACGAGTCTAGGGCGACAGGCGGGGCGGCGGCTGTGCATCCGCCGCCCCGGCACCGCTCGCCGTGACTCGGCATCCGGGGGAGGGACGCCGGGCCGGGGCAGTAGCGCCGGGGCCGCCTTGCTCCGCCTAGCTGCGGCGGCCCCGGACGACTAGAAAGTAGCAGCGGGCCCCCGGGCGAGGGCGTTCGCGGCGCACAACGTCTCACCTTCCGGCGCGGGCGTACTGTGGAGGAGTGACGTCGATCGGGGCCGGGGCTCCTCCCCTCCATGCCGAGACGACTCCTCTCGACGGCCCGCAGGAGCTGATCCGCCGCGTCGATCCGCTGTCTCCGCTGCTCTGGCAGCGCGGCGGCGACGGGCTGGCCGGGATCGGCGAGGCGCTGCGCCTGGAGTTCTCGGGGCCGGATCGGATCCGCGAGGCCTCTGCAGCGTGGCGCGCAGTGTCGGCTTCGACGGTCGTCGAGGACCCGCTCGGAGTGCCGGGGACGGGTCTGGTGGCGTTCGGCGCCTTCGCCTTCTCGAGCGGCTCGAGCGCGCGCAGCGTCCTGATCGTGCCGAGTGTCGTGATCGGCTCGCGCGGCGGGCGGTCGTGGCTGACCAGGATCCGGCCGGCGGACGAGCCCGCGGACGCCGGCGCCGTCCCCGCGGCGGTTCCCTACGGCGACGAGTACCGCCTGCCCCTCCTCCCCGGTGCGATGTCCCCCGCGGACTACCGCGCCGCCGTGGCCTCGGCCGTCGGCACGATCCGCTCCGGAGCGCTCGACAAGGTCGTCCTCGCCCGCGATCTCCAGGGTCGGCTCCCCCGCGCGGCCGACCGCCGCCGCCTGCTCCGCGATCTCGCGAACGGCTACCCCGACTGCTGGACGTTCTCGGTCGACGGCTTCCTCGGGGCCAGCCCGGAGACGCTCGTCGGAGTGGACCACGGCGCGATCACCGCCCGCGTCCTCGCCGGCACCAGCGCCCGCGGCGCCGACGCCGAGGAGGACGCCGCGATCGCCCGCGCCCTGCTCACCAGCGCGAAGGACCGCTCCGAGCACGCCTTCGCGATCGCGAGCCTCCTGCGCGAGCTGGAGCCGCACACCGGCGCACTGACGACGACCCCCGAGCCCTTCGCCCTGAAGCTGCCGAATCTGTGGCACCTCGCGACCGACGTCCGCGGCACGCTCGACGACGCCTCGACCGCGCTCGACCTCGTCGACGCCCTGCATCCGACCGCGGCCGTCGCCGGGACCCCGACGGATCGCGCCCTCGCACTGCTCGAGGAGCTCGAGCCCTTCGACCGCGGCCGCTACGCCGGCCCGGTCGGCTGGATCGACGGCAGGGGCGACGGAGAGTGGGCCGTGGGCCTGCGCAGCGCCCAGGTCACGGCGGACGGAGGCGTCACCGCCTGGGCCGGCGCGGGCATCGTCGCCGACAGCGACCCGGCGGCGGAGCTCGCCGAGACCGGGATGAAGTTCCGCCCCGTCCTCGACGCCTTCGGCTGACCGCCGCTCGGGACGGCCCGGCGCTCGAAGCGCTGCCGACCGGGGTTCCAGGAGTCGCCGGGCTAGCGGGCGAGGGCGATCTCGACGATGCCTGGGCCGTCACCCGGCGAGGTGAGCGCCTGCTCCAGCTCGCCGCGGGTGGCGACGAGGCGGTGCGACCAGCCGTACGCCTTCGCCAGCGACGCGATGTCGACGGTCTGCGGGGTGAACTGCACACGGTCGAAGGCGTCGGGCGCCGAGCTGGAGGCGACCTCGAGCCCGTCGAAGATGGTGCCGCCGCCGTCGTTGACGACGACGAGCTGCACGCGGGGGCGGCGCTCGCCCGGCGCGAGGAGCAGGCCGCCCGCCTCGTGCAGCAGGGTCAGATCGCCGAGGACGACGCGGGTCGCGCCTCCCGAACCGGCATGGCGACCCTGCGAGGCCACGGCGATGCCGAGCGCGGTCGAGACCGTGCCGTCGATGCCCGCGAGGCCGCGGTTGGAGTGCACGGTGATCTTCTTGCCGGGCAGCGAGCCGTCCGCGACTCGGATGAGGCGCGAGGCGCCGAAGAGCAGGCGGTCGTGCGGCCAGGTCACGCGCCAGACGGCGGCGACGACGAACTCCCGGGTGAGCGGAGCGCGGATCGCGGTCAGGGCGTTGCGGGCGTAGCCGCGGCGGTCCTCCAGCGACATCGAGCCGCTGTCGGGGGCCTCGGCGATCGCATCGGGGTCGGCGTCGGCCAGCAGGGCACGACTCGCGGAGATCCAGGAGCCGGCCCAGGCGCGCTCCGCCCGCTCGGGACGCGGCGAGTCGTCGGGGCGGAGGACCTGAAGCGCGCGGGCGCTTCGGGCGCGCCTGCCCGGGTTGTAGAACTCGCGGCGGCCGCGGTCGACGACGATCACCTCGACGTCGTCGCGGCGCAGCAGCTCCGGCACCTCGCGGGAGAGGGTGGGATGGCCGAGGACGATCGCGCGGCGCACGCGCCCGCCGAACTCCGGCTCGGCGAGGAGGCGGCGCCAGGACACGACCAGCTGCGGGCCGAAGCGCGCGCCGGAGGAGACCTCCGCGAGCAGCGGCCAGTCGCCGGCCCGCGCGAGCGCCTCGGCCTCGGCGCCGGCCTTGTCGCCCGCGATGACGACCGTCAGCGGCTCCTCCGGGCCGGCCATGATCGTCTCCGCGACGACCGCCGAGTCCGCTGCGGGCGCGGCGGAGCCGGGCTCCGGCACCTCGAACGCGGGGAGGCGCGAGGACAGCGGGTCGCGGAAGGCGAGGTTGAGGTGCACGGGACCGCCGGGGCGGGTCGCGGCGGCGAGAGCCCGGTCGGCCAGGGCGGCGACCGCCGCCGAGTCGGTCTGCGCGTCGGGGGCGGCGACGTCCTCGAAGAGCCGGACGGCCCGGCCGAACAGCTCCACCTGGTCGGTCGTCTGGTTGGAGCGGATGCCGCGCAGCTCCTCCGGGCGGTCGGCGGTGAGCACGATCAGCGGCACGTCCGACGCGTCGGCCTCCAGCACGGCGGGGTGCAGGTTGGCGGTCGCGGTGCCGGACGTGGTGATCAGGACCGCTGGCGTCCCCGTCTCGAGGGCGAGTCCGAGGGCCAGGAAGCCGGCCGAGCGCTCGTCGATCCGCACGTGCAGCCGGACGCAGCCGCGGGTCTCCAGCTCGGCGGCGACGAGGGCGAGCGCCTGGGAGCGCGATCCGGGAGACACGACGACGTCGCGGACGCCGAGCGCGACGAAGCGGGTGAGGAGGTCGACCGCGAGGCGGGTGGAGGGGGCGACCGGAGCCGCGTCAGGCATCCCGGCGGCCGGTGCCGTCGGACTCGCCCGAGTCGTCCAGGTCGGCGAGGTCGCGCTCGAGCTGGGCGATGCGCTCGGCCTGCTCGCGCTCCTGCTCCGGATCCTTCTCCCGGCGGAGGGTGCCGAGGAAGTCGGGGTCGTCGTCGGGCGCCGTGTACCGGCGACCCTCGGAGCGCTGCTTGCGCGGGCGGCCGATCCAGAACCAGAGGCCGGCGCCGATGAGCGGGAGGAGCAGGACGACGAGGACCCAGGACCACTTGGGGATGGCGCGCACCGCGTGCCGGTTGCTCATGGCGACGTCGATCACGGTGTAGACCGTGAAGACGGCGAGGGCCACGAGCAGGCCGATGACGAGGCGGATCATGGGATCCAGTCTACGTCCGGCGTCCTCGAAGGAACCCGGCGCACGGATGCTGGACAGGGACCTCCCGGGGTGCTCACGGACGCGTGTGCGGGGGGCGACGTACACTTGCCCGGTGAAACTGAGCCGCGCGGTCGTCGTCTACTCGCTCCTGCGTCTGGCCATGTTCGCCGGCGTCTTCGTGCTGGTGTACCTGCCGGCGCGCTCTTTCGTCGACTCCGAGCTCACCGCGGCCGTCACCGCCGGCTTCGTCGCGGCGATCGCGAGCATGTCGCTCTCGTACATCGTGCTGCGGAAGCCGCGCGAGCGGATCGCCGAGGCGATCTACGAGCGGCGCAAGGACGTGCCGCGCGCGCCCACCGACGACGACATCGAGGACGCCGCCGTCGACGCGGCCCGCGACGGGCGCCCGGGCGCCTGACCCCGCCGCGAGTGGAGCCCTCGTAGCGGGCGCGTTCTCGCTGAGTGAGCAGCACGCACGGCGGACGCACCGTCCCCTGCTGATCGAGTAGCGCGCGAAGCGCGCGTATCGAGATCCACCGACGCCCGCACGGTGGTCTGCAGACTCGGCGTTTCGGTGCCTGCGGGTCTCGATACGCCCCTCCGGGGCTACTCGACCAGCAACAGTGCCGGCCTACTCGACCGCCATGAGTGCGGGGCTGCTCGAGGAGCAGAGCGTCAGAAGGCGAGGGCGGCGCCGAGGATGGCGGCGTAGGCGAGGCCGGCCAGGCTCGTGAGCTGCAGGGCGAGGATGAGCTCCTTGGCCGTGCGGGCCGTCAGCGTGATCAGGATGGCGGGCAGCACCGCCAGCAGGACGAAGAGCGTCAGCCAGGCCAGCGGGTAGAACAGTGCGAGCACGACGGCGATGCCGAACGGCACGAGCACGAAGGCGCTGTAGAGCGCGCGGGCGACGGTCGGACCGACGACGACCGCGAGCGTCCGCTTGCCGGAGAGGCGATCGGTCGGGATGTCGCGGATGTTGTTGACCATCAGCACCGCGCAGGCGAACAGGCCGGCCGCGACGGCGCCGAGCCAGGACTCCTGGTTCGCGCGGCCGATCTGCACGAACGTCGTGCCGACGGTGGCGACGAGCCCGAAGAAGACGAAGACGAAGAGCTCGCCGAGACCGAGGTAGCCGTAGGGCCGCCGGCCGCCGGTGTAGAACCAGGCGGCGGCGATGGCGGCCGCGCCGACGATGAGGAACCACCAGAATCCGGAGAGGATCGTGAGCACGAGGCCCGCGACTCCCGCGATGCCGAAGAAGACGAGGGCGACGGTGAGGACGGCGCGGGGCTTCGCCGCTCCCGAGCCGGTGAGGCGGGAGGGGCCGACGCGGTTGGCGTCGGTGCCGCGGATGCCGTCGGAGTAGTCGTTGGCGTAGTTCACGCCGATCTGCAGGGCGAGGGCGACGACCAGGCAGAGCAGGGCTCGCACCCAGTGCCAGCCCTCGTCCGTCACCTGGGTGGCGCCGGTGCCGATCAGGACGGGCGCGATGGCGAGCGGGAGCGTCCGCAGCCGCGCGCCGGCGATCCACTCGCGCGGGCCTGCGGGCTCGACGGCGACGCGGCGGGGATCGCCGCCGGGGCGACCGCTCCGGGGCTTCGCCGACGGCTTCTTCTTGCGACTCGAACTCGACACGGAGGGAATCCTACCGAGTGGTCCATGCGCGTCCCGGGCCGTCGGCCGCCGGATGAGGCGTCGTTCTCCGCCCCCGTCCGGGCCTGTCGTCAGACCCCGTCGGCCGCCGCGAGGCTCTCGAGTGCGCGGCGATCGGGCTTGCCCGAGGCGAGCAGCGGGATCTCCGCGAGGGCGAGGACGGCCGCCGGACCGGCCGCGCGGCCGAGCCGCTCGACGACTGCGGAGCGCAGCCTCGCCAGGTCGACGCCCGCAGCCGCCGTCGCGACGACCGGCACCTCGCCCCACTGCGCATCCGAGCGACGCACCACGACCGCGTCGGGCAGGAGCCCGTCGCGCAGCACCCGCTCCACGGCGTCCAGCGAGACCTTCTCCCCGCCCGAGACGATCACCCGGTCGAGGCGGCCGGTGACGCTCAGGCGACCGTCGACGACGACGCCGGCGTCGCCGGTGCGGTACCAGCGCTCGCCCTCGAGCGAGACGAAGGCGGCGGCGCTGCGCTCGGCGTCGAGACCGCCGTCCGCGTCGAGGTAGCCCTCCGCGAGAGTCGGGCCGCCGAGGAGGACCTGGCCGTCGACGACCCGCATCCGCACGTCCCGCAGCGGGACGCCGTCGTAGACGCAGCCGCCGGCGGTCTCGCTCGAGCCGTAGGTGAGCCGGATCCGCACGCCGAGCGCGGCGGCCCGCTCGCGCAGCGTCTGCGGCGTCGACTGGCCGCCGATCAGCAGCGCGTCGAAGGTGGCGAGGACGGCGGCCTGGGCGGGGTCGCTCTCGGCGAGGTCGAGCAGACGGGCGAGCTGCACGGGCACCAGCGACGAGTAGCGCCGCTCCGATGCGGGCATCGCCCGCGCGAGGGCGAGGAAGGCGGCGGCGTCGAAGCCGCCGGCCGGCAGCACGACAGGGTCGGCGTCGGCGGTCAGCGAGCGGACCAGGACCTGCACGCCCGCCACGTAGTGCGTCGGCAGGCAGAGCAGCCACCGGCCGGGACCGCCGAGCTCGGTGAGGGTGGCGGAGGCGCTGGTCAGCAGCGCCGAGGTGGCGAGCGCCACGCGCTTGGGCGGACCGGACGAGCCGGAGGTCTCGACGACGACGGCGACGCGCTGCGGGACGACCGCGGCCCCGTCGGAGCCCGCCGACCCCGGGGGTGCGATCCGGACCGCGGGGCCGCTGCCGTCGAGCGCCGCGCGCAGGGCGATGAGCACCTTCTCCGGGGCCGGATCGACGGAGGCGAGCGGGCGGGTCATCGCCGCGCCGCCGTGCTCAGAACTGCCACGGGAACGGCGACCAGTCGGGAGCGCGCTTCTCGAGGAAGGAGTCGCGCCCCTCGACGGCCTCGTCGGTGCCGTAGGCGAGGCGGGTGGTCTCGCCGGCGAAGAGCTGCTGGCCGACCAGGCCGTCGTCGACCGCGTTGAAGGCGTACTTGAGCATCCGGATCGCGGTGGGCGACTTGGTCAGGATCGTCTCCGCCCACTCCAGGGCGGTCGCCTCGAGCTCGGCGTGCGGGACGACCGCGTTCACGGCGCCCATCTCGTACGCGCGCTGGGCCGAGTACTCGCGGGCGAGGAAGAAGACCTCGCGGGCGGCCTTCTGGCCGATCTGCCGGGCGAAGTACGCGGAGCCGTAGCCGGCGTCGAACGAGCCGACGTCGGCGTCGGTCTGCTTGAAGCGGCCGTGCTCGGCGGAGGCGATGGTCAGATCGCAGACGACGTGCAGGGAGTGCCCGCCGCCCGCGGCCCAACCGGGGACCGCGGCGATGACGACCTTCGGCATGAAGCGGATCAGCCGCTGCACCTCGAGGATGTGCAGGCGGCCGTTGCGCGCGGAGTCGATGCCCTCCGCGGTCTCGCCGTCGGAGTAGCGGTAGCCGTCGCGGCCGCGGATCCGCTGGTCGCCGCCGGAGCAGAACGCCCAGCCGCCGTCGCGCGGGCTCGGCCCGTTGCCGGTGAGGATCACGACGCCGATGCGCGGGTTCGTCCGGGCGTCCTCGAGCGCCCGGAACAGCTCGTCGACGGTGCGCGGGCGGAACGCGTTGCGCACCTCCGGGCGGTCGAACGCGACCCGGGCGATGCGGCCCGACCGGTCGTGGTGGTAGGTGATGTCCTCGAGACCGTCGAACCCGTCGACGGGGGCCCAGCGGCGCGCGTCGAACAGCTCGGAAACCTGCGTGCTCATGGGTCCGACCCTACTGTCGGGGGCTGGGGGCGGGATCTCCGGAGGCCCGCACGGCGCACCCCCCGCTGGTCGAGGAGCCCGAAGGGCGTATCGAGACCCCTGTCGCCGGAACTGCGGGCGACGGGGATCTCGATACGCCCGCTGCGCGGGCTACTCGATCAGCAAGACGCAGAAGAGGGACCCCTCTGATGCGGGGTCCCTCGACAGGTGGTGCGGTGGAGCTACTTGGCGGCGGAGGTGGTGCGGTTCTCGGCCGACACCATCCAGGCGTACTGCTCCAGGCTCTGGATGATCGCGTGGAGGAGGTCGGCGCTCGTCGGGTCCTCGTCGTCCACCTGGTCGTGCACCTCGCGCATGGTGGCGGCGGTGTTCTCGAGGCGGATGGTGATGAGGTCGACGGTCTCGGCCGTGTCGATCTCGCCGTGGGGGTACTCGGGCAGCGTCGTGGTCGCCGCGACGGTGTCGCTGCGGCCGTCCGGGATGCCGTGCAGGGCGCGCATGCGCTCGGCGATGTCGTCGCTGAACTCGCGGGCCGAGTCGATGATCTCGTCGAGCTGGAGGTGGAGGTCGCGGAAGTTCTTGCCGACGACGTTCCAGTGCGCCTGCTTGCCCTGGACGTGGAGCTCGATCAGGTCGACGAGCACGATCTGCAGGCTGTCGAGCAGCTCCTTGGAGGCCTTGAAGCCCTTCTCGGCGTTCTGGCGGCGGCTGGTCTTCGCTCCGGAGCCTGCGGGGGCTTCGACGTGGCGTTCGAGGGTGGTGGTCATGGACCGTTCCTTTCTCTGACAGTGCCGGGATGCGGAAAACCCGACTTCGAGTGTGACTCCTCCGGCTGGACGTCGCCCGGACGCGCGAGGTGCGCGACCTGGACGGCGCCGGGACAGGGAGGGCTGGACGGCCGCCGCAGAGCACGCGACGACCCGGTGGTCCGAGCCGTGCAGGAGCGGGGCCGCCCAGGGTGATGACTCCGGTCTACGCGCCCGGCGGGAGCCCCTCAACCGGGTTGCGCGAACCCGCCGGCGGGTCTAGCACGGCACCGACACGATCATCGGCGGCACCGTTGCAGGCCGCCGGAGCCGTCAGCGCGAGCCGACCTTCTCCGGGGCGAGCTCCTCGATGGTGATCGCGGCGTTGATCAGCGCCAGGTGGCTGAGGCCCTGCGGCAGGTTGCCCCAGAAGGCGAGGTCGTCGACGGCCACCATCTCGGACATGATCCCGACGTCGTTCGGCACGGTCGCGACCAGCTCGTCCATCAGCGCGATCGCCTCGTCGTGGCGGCCGACGCAGGCGAGTGAGCCGGCCAGCCAGAACGAGCAGGCGACGAAGGGGTGCTCCTCGGCCTCCATTCCGGAGTAGCGGAACATCAGCGCTCCGCGCCCCAGCTCCTTCACCAGGGCGTCGATGGTCGAGACCATCCGCTCGCTGCGCTCGTAGCCGCTCGGCGCGTGCAGCAGCACGGAGGCGTCCAGCTCCTCGGTGCCCGGGTACATCACGTAGGAGCCGAGCTCCTCGGACCAGCAGTTCTCCTCGATCCAGTCGCGGATGCGGTCGCGCTCGAAGCGCCAGCGGTCGGGGCTGCCCGCGACCTGGCCGAGCTCGGCGAGGTGCACTGCGGCGTCGAGCGCCTGCCAGCAGCCCATCTTCGAGGAGGTGTAGTGCTGCTCCTCCTCGAGCTCCCACATGCCGGCGTCGCGGTTGCGCCACAGATCGCAGGTGGTGTCGGCGATCCGCGCGAGCAGTCGGCCGGTGCCGATGTCGAGCACGTTGCCCGCGTCGACGTAGATGCGGCAGATGTCGAAGAGGTCGCCGAAGACGCCGAGCTGCAGCTGGCTCTGCGCGCCGTTGCCCGCGAGGACCGGGCCGATGCCCGCGTAGCCGGGGACGTCGTACTCGGTCAGGCCGGTCGGCAGCGAGCCGTCGAGACCGTAGAAGATGTGCAGGTCGGGCCCGTGCTCCTTGATGGTGCGCAGGAGCCAGGAGATCGCGGCGTGCGTCTCCTCGCGCAGCCCGAAGCGGACCAGCGCGTGCGCGGTGTAGGCGGCGTCCCGCACCCAAGCAAAGCGGTAGTCCCAGTTCTTGTTGCCGTTGGGCGATTCCGGGAGCGAGGTGGTGGCCGCCGCCGCGATCGCCCCGGTGGGCGAGTAGATCAGCAGCTTGAGCGCGAGCGCGCTGCGCTGCACCGCCTCGGACCAGGGGCCGTCGTAGGAGAACTCGTCCGACCAGGACTGCCAGCTCTCGATCGTGCGGTCGATGCCGCGGTCGACGTTCACCGCGTCGGGGAAGTGCAGCGGCTCGTCGTGGGTGGCCGAGATCACCAGGACGTGGCGCTCGCCGTCGGCGGTCGCGACGAAGGAGCCGGCGAGCTCGTCGCCGGCGCCGGAGGGCGCGGCCTCGTCGACGGGGCCGTGGTCCTTGCCGGTGACGCCGATGGTGATGTCGCCCGCGCGGATCAGCGAGCGTCCGTCGGCGTTCTGGATCCACGGCGAGAAGGTGCCGAGGCCGGTGCCGGGGCGGACGGCCCAGCGCATCCGGACCTCGCCGTCGGTGCACTCGATGCGGCGGGCCAGCTCGGCCCACGGGAGGCGGCCGGCGATGCCGGTGACGAGCGCGTCGGTGACCGTCACGGTGCCGGACTCGGTGGTGAAGGTGGTCTCGAGCACGTTCGTCTCGTGCACGTAGCGGCGGGTCGACTCCGCGGGCTCCTCGGGGGCGAGCTCGATGCAGCCGCCGGTGGCGGGGTCGACGAGCGCGGCGAAGGCAGGGGTCGAGCCGAGATCGGGGACGGGCATCCAGTCGACGCTGCCGTCGCTCGCGATCAGCGCGACCGTCCTCCCGTCGCCGATCGCCGCGTAGTCGCGCAGGGGTCTGGTCGCTCGGGGTTGGGCCATGCCCTCACGCTAGGCGGCGGGCCGAGGATCTGCTCGGGCTTGCGGGGCCACCGCGGTGCCGGTACCGGGAGGGCCGGTGCGGGGCGTCAGGTGGCCGCGACGCCGCCGAACGCCTGCATCCGCTCCGTGAACTCGCTCCGGTCGCCCTCCTCGAGCACGCTGTTGGCGTAGCCGGCGAGGAACGCGCCGCTCGCGGGCGGCGTGAGACCGACGTCGTCGAGCATCCCCTCCACCTCGCCGGTGCTGTCGGCGGAGAGATCGACGAGGCCGATCTCGATCGCGGGCACGTCCTCGACCGTGGAGTAGGCGGTGACGATCCAGAGCGCGGCGCCCGCCTCCTCGTCGCTCAGGCCGCCCTCGTACTCGTAGCCGACCTCCGACCACTCGGCGGGGGTGTCGGCGACGTCGACCGCGTCGAAGCCCAGAGGCGCGACGGCGGCGGTGAAGACGTCGACCACGGCCTGCTTCGCGGCGTCGGAGGAGAGGTCGGCGTCGGCGTACTCGGTCGCGGAGATGTAGTCGTAGAGCAGCGAGGGCCCGCCGTAGCCGTTCTCCGAGCGCTCGTAGTACTCGTCGTCGGCCGAGGTCCAGCCGTCGAGGACGGTCGACTCGATCGCCGCGACGGCCGCCTCGGACTGCGCGATCGCCTCCTCGGCGGAGGGCTGCGCGAGAACGAAGGCGGCGTCGCCGTCCTGGTAGCCGGGGTAGTCGTAGAGCGGATCGGTCGGGTCGCCGGTGCCCGGGTCGTCGGTCGCCTCGCCGAACGGCTCGTCGGTGAAGCCGGGCAGCTCGGTGGGCAGGGCGTCGGCGGTCGCGTCGATCGCGGTGCCGACGCCGAGGGCCAGCAGCGTGCCGAGCACGCCGGTGTAGACGACGCCGACGACGACGCTGGTGGCGAGCGCGACCCAGCCGCCGGTGCCGAGCGGACGCGGCGCACCCGGGAGGCCGGCCGGAGCGACCGGGGGCGGGCCCGCCTGGGCCGGGTCGGCCGGGGGCGGGCTCAGGTGTTCGTGGCTCATCGCGTCCCTCCGGGGTCGAGCGTCGTCGACGTCAGTCTCGCACGGGCGGAGCGCTGCTCCGGAGGGTCCGCGTGCGCCCGTCCCGGGCGGATGCCGAGGCGGAGGATGATGGGCGGATGGACGATGTCGTGCCTCCCGCTCCCCTGCTCTCCGCCCCCCTGCCCTCCCTCGGCGAGGTCGACGCGGGGCTCCGCGTCGTCGCGCTGCCGCTGCGGACGCGCTTCCGCGGCGTCGACCACCGCGAGATCGCGCTGGTGCGCGGGCCGGAGGGCTGGACGGAGTTCTCGCCCTTCCTCGAGTACGGGCCGGCCGAGTCGGCCGCGTGGCTCCGCGCCGCCCTCGACTACGGCTGGAGCGAGCAGCCCGCTCCCCTGCGCGACCGGATCCCCGTGAACGCGACCGTGCCGGCGGTCGATCCCGCCGAGGTCGCCGGGATCCTCGCGAGCTACCACGGCTGCCGCACCGCGAAGGTGAAGGTGGCGGAGCGCGGCCAGACGCTCGCCGACGACGTGGCGCGGGTCGCCGAGGTGCGCCGCGTGCTCGGGCCGGAGGGCCGCATCCGGGTGGACGCGAACGGCGGCTGGAACGTCGACGAGGCGGAGCACGCGGTGCACGCCCTCGCGGGGTCCGACCTGGAGTACGTCGAGCAGCCCTGCGCGAGCGTCGACGAGCTCGCCGATCTGCGCCGCCGGGTGAAGTGGATGGGCATCCCGGTCGCCGCGGACGAGAGCGTGCGCAAGGCCGCTGATCCGCTCGCCGTCGCCCGGGCCGGCGCCGCCGATCTGCTCGTGGTGAAGGCCCAGCCGCTCGGCGGGGTGCGGCGGGCTCTCGAGATCGTCACCGAGGCGGGGCTGCCCGCGGTGGTCTCGAGCGCCCTCGACAGCTCGGTGGGGCTGGCGATGGGAGCGGCGCTCGCCGCGGCACTGCCCGAGCTGCCCTACGACTGCGGACTCGGCACCGCCTCGCTGCTCGCCGCGGACGTCACCGAGCGGCCGCTGCGCCCGGTCGGCGGCGCGATCCCGGTGGAGCGGGTCGAGGTGTCGGAGGCGCTGCTGCTGCGCCACTCGGTCTCGCCGGAGCGGCTGGAGTGGTGGCGCGATCGCCTCCGCGAGACCTGGGCGCTGCTCTGAGGCGCTGCTGAGGCGCTCCGCCCCCGTCCGATCAGGCGGGCGGGGCGAGCACCGCGATGACGGCGGAGTCGTCCGCCGCCGCGAGCCCGTGGGCCGCGCCGAGCAGGAAGAGCTGCTCGGCCGCCGCGGCCACCGGCGTCGCGAGCCCGGCTCCGCGAGCGGCCGCCGTGACGATGCCGAGGTCCTTGACGAAGATGTCGAGCCGGCTGAGCACCTCCGCCCCGCCCTCCTCGCCGGCCTGGAGCATCCGTGGCCCGCGATTGCCGAGCATGAAGGAGCCGGCCGCTCCGGCCGAGAGCGTCTCGAGCGTGGCCGCCGGGTCGAGGCCGAGCTTCTCGGCCAGCGCGAGCGCCTCGGCCGCGGCCGCGATGTGCACGCCGCAGAGCAGCTGGTTGACGGTCTTGAAGGCCTGGCCGTCGCCCGGGCGGTCGCCGATGATGCTGAGGGTCGACGCGAGCAGGTCGAGCACGGGCCGCGCCTGCGCGCGGGCGGCGGGGGTCGCGCCGACCACGATCAGCAGATCGCCCGCCCCCGCCCGCACCGGCCCGCCGCTGAGCGGGGCGTCGACCAGGTCGACCCCGTGCTCGGCGAGCGCCGCCGCGACGTCGACGACGTCGGTGATGCCGACGGTGCTGGTCATGATCACGACCGAGCCGGGGCGCAGCGCGGTCGCGATCCCCTCCGCGCCGTCCGCACCGAAGAGGACCTCGCGGAGCTGGGCGCTGTTGCGCACGGCGAGCAGGGTCGCGTCGGCGCCGGCCACCGCTTCGCGGGCCGAGCCGAACGGCGTGATCCCGGCCTCGCGGGCCAGCGCGAGACGCGGCTCGGCGATGTCGAAGCCGTGCACGGTGAGCGAGCCGGCGAGGCGCGTCGCCATCGGCAGGCCCATCGCGCCGAGCCCGAGGACGGCGACGGTGTACTCCGAGGCGGGGGTGGGAGCGGGGTCGAGCGTGGTCACGGGGTCCTCCAGGGGGGTTCGGGGCGAGTGCGCCGTCACAGCGCGGGAGCGCGGAGCGTCGCGACGACCTGCGCCAGCGACTCGTCGTCACCTACGTTGCCGGCGAAGACGATGTAGGGGATGCCCGCGGCCGGGCCCTCGACGGGCTCCCAGAGCGAGACCAGTCCGGGCAGCATCGGTCCGCGCACGATCGCGCGCCGGATGCCGAGGCCCTTCGAGGCGACGTCGCTCGAGGTGATGCCGCCCTTCGCGATGACGAAGCGCGGGCGGACCCGGGCGAGGACGCCCTGAACGACGGCGACGACGGCCGCGGAGACCTGCCGTGAGATGTCGAGGCTCTCCTGCGGGTCGTCGCTGCGGCGGAGCGAGCGGCTGGTGTGCACGGCGACGTCGCCCCCGGCGAGCGCCGTCACCGCCTGCTCGACGAGCTCGTCCAGGTGCGCGGGGGCGCGATCGGGATCGACGGCGCGGTCGACGTCGATCTCGAGGGTCGCGCGGAGCGAGCCGGTCGCCGAGAGCCGCGCGAGCTGGCGCGAGGTGAGGCCGACGTGCGAGCCGACGACGACGAGACCGCCGCGCGCGCGCTCGTCCGCGTCGGATCCGCTCGGGAAGACCTCGGCGGCGGAGAGCGGCGGGCGCACCTCCTGGCCGATGCGGGCGCGGACGAACGGCGGGCCGACCCGGTAGAGCACCCGCAGGCCCGCCTCCTCCGCCTGCGCGAGCCCGAGCGCGAGCAGCCGCAGGTCGTCCTCGGTGACCGCGTCGACGACCACCGGCACCCCGTCGCGGAGCGGAGCGAGCACGCCGGCGATCGCGTCGGCGCCCGCCCGCACCGTCTCGAGCCCGAGCGCGACGACGCGGTCGGCCGGCCAGCGCCCGTCGGTCTTCTCCGCCACCCACTCGCGCAGGTCGGAGTGCGCGTAGCCGAAGGTGGAGTCGCGGGCGAACTCGGTCTCGGCGACCGGCTGGAGTCCCTCCGGTCCGCGCATGTAGTGGACGCCGCCGATCGTGATCCGTCCCGCGTCCGGGAAGGCGGGAACGACGATCACGGCGTCGACCGCGCCGTCGAGCGCCGCGGTGATCGCGTCGGTCTCGAGCGGGAAGTGCCCGCGCAGTGTCGAGTCGCCGCGGCTGACGAAGGCGACGGGCACGTCGATCGCGCGGGCGGCGGCGAGCGCGCTCGCCACGACCGCGCTGTTGCGCTCGGCGGCATCCGCCGGAGCGAGGCTGCGCGTGTTGGTG
Source organism: Rathayibacter sp. VKM Ac-2760 (assembly GCF_009834185.1). GTDB lineage: Bacteria > Actinomycetota > Actinomycetes > Actinomycetales > Microbacteriaceae > Rathayibacter. The sequence goes on along the minus strand of NZ_CP047173.1, from coordinate 948,105 downwards.
AGGACGTAGACGGCCGGCGCTCCGGTCGCGAGCGCCCAGCGGAGGTCGTCCTCCGCCCACGCGGTCAGCACCGGCAGGTCGGCGACCGACTGCGTGCCGGTGGGGTCGTCGTCCAGGACGACCAGGATCGGCGTGCGGTCCGTGCGCGTGCCGACCACGGCCGCGGCCGTGACGGGCACCTCCGCCGGGAACTGCTGCAGCAGCGTCGTCTCCGAGATCACCGGTACTCCTTCGTCCTGGGGTATCAGATATCTTACAAGCAGTCGGCGCCGCGCCGGAAGAGCGCAGCGGGGACGAGGCCGAGGCGGGTCTCGATACGCCGCCTGCGGCGGCTACTCGACCAGCAGGCAGGCCCCCTTGCCGATCGAGTAGCCCGCGAACTCCTGCGCGAGTAGCCTCCGGGCATGACGAGCCCTCTCCCGGAACGGCGGCACCTGCTCGAGGACCTGATCGAGCGCGGCAATCTCGCCGACGTCGACCTCGCGACAATGTTCGGCTCCCCCGCGATCCGCCACCGCGGGCGGATCGTCTGCTTCCTCGGCTCCGACGACCGGCTGATCGTGAAGCTCACCCGGGCGGACACCGTCGCGCTGATCGAGAGCGGTGCCGCCGACCCGGTCGTGATGGGCAGGCGGACCCTGCGCGAGTGGGTGAGCGTGCCGCGCGAGGCTCCGGACACCGCAGCGCTGGAGCGCTGGCGGCCGCTCGCCGCGACCGCGCTGGGCTACGCGCGGGCCGCACTCGCGGGGTCGGGGCCGTCGGAGGCGGGGGCGCCGGGGAGCACGTAGCGCCGCAGGTCCTCGGCCGTCTGCGCGATGTGGTCGGCCATCGCGGCCCGGGAGGCGTCGGCGTCGCCGGAGCGGATCGCCTCGAGGACCGCGCGGTGCTTGACCAGGGCGTTCTCCTGGATCCGCACGAGCGCCGAGGTCTGCTCGCGCTTCGCCCGCATCACCTTCGCGAGCGGGGCGAAGACGGCCGCGACGAAGACGTTGCCGGTCGCGGAGAGGATCACGTCGTGGAAGGCGATGTCGGCGGCGACGAAGGCGGCGAGGTCGCCGCGGTCGTGCGCGGCGGTCATCCGCTCGAGCTCCTCCTCCATCCGGGCGAGATCGGCGTCGGAGCGGCGGGCGGCGGCGAGCGCCGAGGCGCCGGTCTCGATCATCTCGCGCACCTCGATCAGGTGCAGCGAGGCGGCGTCCGAGTCGGTCCCGGAGGCGGTCGCACGCAGGATCGGCTCCAGGTCGCTCCAGCGCTCGACCGGATTGACCGAGCCGCGCTTGCCGCGGCGCGCGTCGATGACGTTGAGGCCCTGCAGGCGGCCGAGCGCCTCGCGCATGGTCGCGCGGCTGACGTCGTGGGCGAGGGCCAGCTCGCCCTCGCTCGGCAGCTCGGAGCCGATCGGGATGCGACCGGCGACGATCTCGTCGAGCAGCGCGTCGGCGACGGTCGAGACGAGCGACGGTCGCGGCACGGCGCCTCCTCGTCTCGGGCGCCGGCCGGACGGCGGGCGCTGGTTCAGGCTACCCGCGGTCGGGGCGACGGCGCCGGAGGGCCAGAATGGACGTGCTCCGGCCGCCGATGCCCGCCGCACCCCTCCCCCTTCTTCGAGCATCGGAGTCCCGTGACCGCACCGACCGTCCCCGTGTTCCTCGACTGCGACACCGGCATCGACGACTCCCTCGCCCTCGCCTATCTGCTGCGCTCCCCTCTCGCCGAGCTCGTCGGCGTCAGCACGGTCAGCGGCAACACCGACGCCCGGCAGGCGGCGGTCAACAGCCTCGGCCTGCTCGCGCTCGCCGGCCGGACCGACGTCCCGGTCGCGGTGGGCGCGCACGACTTCCTCGAGGAGCCGTACTCGGGCGGGTCGCCGCACGTGCACGGCGAGAACGGCATCGGCGGGGTGCTGCTGCCCGCCGGCGCGGATCCGGTGGACGAGGACCCGGCCGATCTGCTCCTCCGGCTCGCGCGCGAGCACCGCGGCGAGCTGCGGCTGGTCGCGATCGGCCCGCTGACGAATCTGGCGCTCGCGCTGCGGAAGCACCCGGAGCTGCCGTCGCTGCTGCACTCGGTGACCGTGATGGGCGGTGCGGGGCTCGCGCCGGGCAACGTCTCGGCGGTCGCGGAGGCGAACATCTGGCACGATCCCGCGGCGGCCGCCGAGGTCGTCGCGGCGGACTGGGACCTCACGCTGGTCCCGCTGGACGTGACGATGAAGCATTTGCTGAACGAGGAGCAGCGCGACGTCCTGACCGGCTCGGCGGACCCGCTGGCGGCGGCGATCGGGCACGCGCTCGACTACTACTTCGACTTCTACGTGGGCCACTTCGGCGACCGGACGGCGGCGCTGCACGACCCGATGGCCGCCGCGATCGCCGTCGGCGCGCTCGAGCTCTCCTCCGCCCCGCGCGTCCCCGTCGCCGTCGACACGTCCTTCGGTCCGGGCCGCGGCCAGACCCTCCCCGACCTCCGCGGCATCTACCGCGACGTCCACCCCGAGGGCTCCCACCCCCGCTTCGTCCTCGCCCTGGCCGCCCCCTTCGCCCCGCACCTGATCGACGTGATCACCGGCGCCTGACCCGGCCCTACAGCCGCCCGCCGGCCCGCTGCTCGAGCGGAGGCGCCACGGGCGCCCGCGGCGAGGACGCGACGTCCACCGGCAGGCGGGTCTCGATACGCCGCCTACGGCGGCTACTCGACCAGCGGGGGGGCGTGCACGTCCGCCCAGCTCCCCCTCGATCGCTCGTCGCACAGCGACGGCGCCGCTCGCGTGGCTCGTCGCGCAGCGACGGCCTGCCCCGTTCGCTCGTCGCACAGCGACGGCGCCGCTCCGCCGGCTCGTCGCGCAGCGACGGCCCCACCCCCTCGTCAGCACTCGATCTGCGGGTGCTGGTGGGTGTGATCGCAAGGCGGAGGAGGGGTGCGTAGCGGAGCTACGGACCCCGACGACAACGCCGCGAGCGCGCCCGCCAGCGCCCGCAGATCACATGCCGGTGTCGAGGCCGGAGTAGGCGTGGAGCCCCTTGAAGAACACGTTGACGACGCCGAAGTTGAACATGACGGCGGAGAAGCCGATGATGGCGAGCCAGGCGGAGGGGGTGCCGCGCCAGCCGCGGGTGGCGCGGGCGTGGATGTAGCCGGCGTAGATGGTCCAGATGATGAAGGTCCAGACCTCCTTGGTGTCCCAGCCCCAGTAGCGGCCCCAGGCCTTCTCGGCCCAGACGGCGCCGGCGATGAGGGTGAAGGTCCAGAGGATGAACCCGATGATGGTGACGCGGTAGGCGAGGTTCTCGAGTGTCAGCGAGCTGGGGAGGGTGCGCAGGAAGCGGAGGACGCCGGGTGCGTTCTCGCCGCTGGTCTCCCTCCGGGACTGGAGCAGCTGGGTGACGGAGAGCGCGAAGCCGAGAGCGAAGAAGGCGGTGCCGAGGATCGCGACGAGCACGTGGATGACGAGCCAGTAGGACTGGAGTGCCGGCGGCAGCGGGACGACGTCGACGTAGTAGTTGACGGTGGCGACGCCGAGGAGCACGAGGACGAGGCCGGTGATGAACGCGCCGAGGAAGCGGAGGTCCCAGCGGAGCTGGACGGCGAGGAAGACGCCGATGATGAGGACGGTCCCGGTGATCGAGAACTCGTACATGTTGGCCCAGGGCACGCGGCCGGCGGCGATGCCGCGGAGGACGGTGGCTCCGACGTGCAGGACGAAGGCGAGGAGCGTGAGCGAGAAGCCGATCCGCATGGCCTTCGACCGGGAGGGCGCGTTGTAGACCTCGTCCTCGACGCGGCTGCCGAGGCGGGAGAGCGTCGCGGTGCGGCCGTTGCCGCTCGCTGAGCCGACGGAGGCGACCGTGGCCTTGCCGCTCGCGGCGCGGTCGGCGGCGGCGCTGGAGGCGACGCGCTCGGCCTCGCGGACGACCTCGATCGACTCGCCGTCGGCGATCGACGAGCGCCGGGCGAGGTCGATGGCGAAGAAGATGAAGGCCAGGGCGTAGATGCCCATGGCGGAGTAGAGGCACAGCACGGAGTACTGCGAGAGGGTCTCGATCACCCCTTCAGGGTATGCGACGGCGCCGTGAGGCGCCCCTGCACACATGCACAGGTTCAGTACTTGCGCCCGGGCGCCGGAGCGCTCCGGCGTCAGGGCTGGTCGAGCGGCGCGTGCCGGTCGGCGATCGCGCGGACCGCGCGGGTGAGCTGCGGGTCCTCGCCGCGGGCGAGTCCGGCGTACTCGAGCAGCAGTCCGCCGTCCGGCGCGGCCGTCGCCTTCACCCAGACGCGCCGGCGGGGCACGAAGAGCGAGGTGAGCAGCCCTGCGAGCACGAGGATCGCGAAGAGCAGCACCCAGCCCTGGGTCGCGTCGTGGTGGATGTCGAACGACGCGAAGCGCTTGACGCTGTCCGTCCCGACGACCGAGGTGTCCGCTCCGACGTTGTCGAAGGTGACGGTGCCGAGTCCGTTGGGCAGGTCGGCGGAGTCGCCCGGCTTGAGCGTGATCGAGGGAACGCCGGTCTGCCCGCCGGTGAGCCGGGTGAGCGTGTCGGTGTTCAGCACGTAGACCGAGGTCGGCACCCCGCCGTCGAGGCCCAGGTCGCCCTCGAAGACGTTGAGCGAGAGGACCGGGTACTGCAGGTCCGGGAAGATCGAGGTCGACGCTCCGGAGGCCAGCTCGTCCTGGGTCGGGTAGAAGAAGCCGGTCAGCCCGACCTGCTCCGCGAGCCCGTCGGTCACCTTGACGACGCCGACCGAGGTCAGATTCGCGTCCTGCGGCAGGAACGGCACCGAGTCGGTGAAGATCGCCTTCCCCGAGGGGTCCCGCACGGTGATGGTGGGCGCGTAGCCGTTGCCGAGCAGGTAGACGTTGGTGCCGCCGACCGCGAGCGGGTCGTTGACCTTGATCGTCTCGTCGGAGGAGTCTCCGTCGCGCTGCGTGGTCGTCACGTGCGCGGTGAAGTCGACCGGCTGGCCGAGCGCCTGCTGGTTCTGCTCCTCGTACTTCACATCGAGCGAGTCGAGGGTCAGCTGGTACGGGTCGAGCTGGCTGCTGTCGAAGAAGCGGCCCGGGTTGAACGAGTCGTAGCCGGCCAGGTTGTTGGCGAAGCCCTGCGAGCCCTCGACCAGCACGCGCTGGCCGCTGTAGCCGAAGCCGCCGCCGATGCCCACGGCGACGAGGATGCCGACGAGCGCGGAGTGGAAGACCAGGTTGCCGGTCTCGCGGAGGTAGCCGCGCTCGGCGGAGACGCTCGACCAGCGCCCGCGCGGGTCGTCGTGCCGCTCGATGCGGTAGCCCGCCCGGCGCAGGACGGCCTGCGCGGAGGCGATCGCCTCCTCCTCGCTCGCCCCGTCGACCTCGCGGACGGTGTAGCCGGCGAGGCGCTGCAGGCGGGCGGGAGTGCGCGGCGGCCGCGAGCGCATCGCCTCGAAGTGGTGCTTCGTCCGCGGGATGATGCAGCCGATCAGCGAGACGAACAGCAGCAGGTAGATGCTGGAGAACCACGCCGAGGTGTAGGTGTCGAAGGCCTGCACCTTGTCGAGCAGCGGCGCGAGATCCGGATTGTCGACGAAGTACTGGGTGACGCCGTTGGGGTCGGACGAGCGCTGCGGCACGAGCGAGCCGGGGACCGCCGCGATCGCGAGCAGCAGCAGCAGGAACAGCGCCGTGCGCATGCTGGTGAGCTGGCGCCACATCCAGCGGACCCAGCCGGTGAAGCCGAGGGTCGGCTGCGTGATCGAGCCGTCGGAGTCGAAGTGGTCGGCGGGACGGAAGGACGCGTCCGCCTTCTGCTGGGTCGCGTCGGCCGGGTCGGTACCGGGTGCGGTGCTCGAGTCGGACTCAGAGCGCGGGCTGGAAGCCATCGATCACCTCGAAGAGTGCTCCGTAGACGAGGGTGTTCCACAGGCCCGTGACCATCAGGACTCCGATCAGGACGAGGGCGATGCCGCCGGCGATGTTGATCGCGCGGATGTGGCGCTTCACGAAGGCGAGGGTGCTGGTGACCCAGCTGAAGCCGAAGGCCACCAGGAGGAAGGGGATGCCGAGGCCGAGGCAGTAGACGAGCGCCAGCAGCGCACCGCGCCACGGCGAGCCGGCGCCGTAGCTCAGGGCGAGGATCGACGTCAGCGTGGGGCCGAGGCACGGCGTCCAGCCGACGCCGAAGACGATGCCGAGCAGCGGCGCGCCGATCAGCCCGGTCGCGGGGCGGAAGCCGGGCCGGAGGGTGCGCTGGAGGAAGGAGAACTGGCCGATGAAGACGAGTCCCATCGCGATCACGAACACCCCGAGGACGCGGGTGATCACGTCGCCGTACGCGCGCATCCAGTAGCCGACCGACCCGGCGGCGAGCCCGTAGAGCACGAACACCAGCGAGAAGCCGAGCACGAACAGCAGCACGCCCAGCACCACGCGGCGGCGGCCGCGGGCCGCGCGCTCGTCGGCGTCGGTGAAGCCGCCCACGTAGGCGAGGTAGCCGGGAACGAGCGGGAGCACGCACGGCGAGGCGAACGAGACGAGCCCGGCCAGCAGCGCGATCGGCACCGCGAGCAGGAGCTGGCCGCTGACGACGACCTCGTTCATCCGGTCACTCCGGCTCCGCGAGCGTGTCGCTCACGAGCGTCGAGAGGATCGACGCCTCCTGCAGCTGGCCGAGGATCCGCGAGGCGACGCGGCCCTCCTTGTCGAGCACGATCGTCGTGGGGACCGCGTTGGGCGGGACCGTGCCGGTGAAGGCGAGCTGCACCGAGGAGTCGGTGTCGACGATCGAGGGGTAGGTGAGGCCGTAGTTGGCGGAGAACGCGGCGGCGGTCGGTGCCTGGTCGCGCACGTTCACGCCGACGAAGGAGACGTCCTCGCCCTCGAACTCCGTGTTGACGGCCTCGAGGTCGGCGGCCTCGGCGCGGCAGGGCGCGCAGCTGGCGTACCAGAAGTTGACGACGACGACGCGGCCGGCGAGGTCGGCGGAGTCGATCGTCGCGCCGTCCTCGTCGGTGCCGGTGAACTCGATCGCCTCGGCGCGCTCGTCGGCCGGGATCTCGGTGATGGTGCCGTCGCCGGAGATGAAGCCGTTGTTGGTGCCCTGCCGGTAGTCCTCGGCGAGCTTGTCGCGCGTGCAGCCAGTGAGGGCGAGGGCCGCGACGAGCACGAGGGCGCCGAGCGCGCGGGTGCGGCGCATCAGACCGCTCCGACGTCGGTCGCGAGGCCCTGCAGGCCGGCCGCCGGGTCGGAGTAGCCGACCTCGACGAAGCGGTCGCCGCGGCGCTCGAAGGTGGTGATGCTCGAGAGCGCGCAGCGGCGCTTGCGCGGGTCGTGGAAGAGCTTCTCCCCCGCGATGGCGCGGTGGGTGGTCCAGATCGGCAGCTGGTGGCTGACCAGCGCCGCGTCGCCGGAGGCGGTGCCCTGCCAGGCGGACTCGAGCGCCGCGTACATCCGGGCCGAGATGGAGAGGTAGGGCTCGCCCCAGCTGGGCTCGAACGGGTTGCGGAGCAGCGGCCAGCTGCGCGGGTCCTTCAGCGCGGAGTTGCGCGCGGCGACGCGCTTGCCCTCGAAGCGGTTGGTCGGCTCGATCAGCCGCTCGTCCGTCGCGATCTCGAGCTCGAACGCCTGCGAGATCGGCTGGGCCGACTCCTGCGTGCGCTGGAGCGGCGAGGCGAAGAGGGCGGTCACGGGGCGGCGGCGCTCGAGCAGGTCGTCGGCGGCCGCGCGCGCCATCCGGTGCCCCAGGTCGGAGAGGCGGAAGTGCGGGAGTCGCCCGTAGAGGACCCGGTCGGGGTTGAACACCTCGCCGTGCCGCACGAGATGGATCTGATCGGCAACCACGAGCGTCAAGTGTACGGAACGGTTCGTGGGGGTGCGCCGGGAAAGGGACGGCCGATCCGCACCTGACCGCCCTCCTGAGGGCACGCTCAGCGGCGGGCGCTCACCGCGGCCGAGAGCCGGCGCACGAGGGAGCCGGGCAGGTGCCGCACCACCGCGATCGGCACGCCGAACCGCCAGGACGGGATCGACACGACCGAGCCGCGCGCCACGTCCCTCAGGAACTCCTCGACCACCGCGTCCGCGTCCAGCCAGAGGAAGGAGGGGATCGAGGCGGTGTCCATCGCGGCCCGCTCGTGGAACTCGGTGCGCACCCAGCCCGGGCAGAGCGCCGCGGCCCGGACGCCGCTGCCGCGCAGCTCGACCGCCAGCGACTGGGTGAAGGCGGTCGCCCAGGCCTTGATCGCGGAGTAGGGACCGAGGTGCACGAAGCCGGCGACGCTCGACACGGTGAGGATCGCGCCGCGCCCACGTCCGACCATGACCTGCGCCGCCGCTCCGGAGAGGACGGAGACGGAGCGCACCATCACCTCGAACGCCTCGTCCTGCGCCGCGACGTCCGGCTCGGCGAAGCTGCCGTCGATCCCGAAGCCGGCGTTGTTGACGAGCACCCGCACGGGACGCTCGGGGTCGACGAGCCGGAGCCGGACCCGCTCGACGTCGTCGCGGTCGGAGAGGTCGGCGGGCAGCACCTCGACCCACGGGGCGCCGAGCGCGCGGAAGGCGGCCGCCGCCTCCTCGAGCCGGCCGCGGTCGCGGGCGACGAGGACGAGGTCGAAGCCGCGGCGGGCGAAGGCGCGCCCGAAGGCGGCGCCGATGCCGGTGGACGCTCCGGTGATCAGTGCGGTGCTCATGGCGGCGACGCTACCGCGCCCGCGCAGGCCGGGGACGGCCACGCCCGTTGACACCGCCCTGCGCGTCTCCTTAGGGTGTGCACAGATTGAAGCGCTTCAGGACTTCGATCGACTCAATGGTGAGGATCAGCACATGCAACTGAAGCCCGTACGACCGGAGAACGCGCCGCGCAGCCCGCGCCGGAGAGGCAGGTGGGCGCTCGTCGCCGCCACCGCCCTCGCCCTGACCGCCCCGACGCTCGTCGGCGCGACCGCCCCCGCCGCCGCCGCCGTCGACTGCTCGAGCGTCCCGTGGATGGACGCCTCGAAGACCCCCGAGCAGCGCGCCGACGCCCTGCTCGCCGCGAGCTCTCCGCAGCAGAAGTACCGCTGGCTGGTGGAGCAACCGGCCAACGCGCCCCAGCAGACGGTCTTCTCCGGGGTCGAGTACCCGGTGCAGGTGCCCTGCACCCCGCTCGTCACCTACACCGACGGTCCCGACGGCGTCCGCTTCACCGAGGGCGTCACCGCCTTCCCCGCGCCGATCTCGGTCGCCTCGACCTGGAACACCGCGCTCGCCGAGCAGAAGGGCGCGGCGCAGGGTGCCGAGGCCTTCGACAAGGGCAAGAACGGCGTGCTCGGCCCGGGCCTCGCCAGCGGTCGCGACCCGCGCTCGGGCCGCACTCCCGAGTACTTCGGCGAGGACCCACTGCTGACCGGCCTCCTCACCGCCGCGACCGTCGACGGCCTCGAGGAGGGGAACCCGGCCAAGCCGGTGATCTCGGACCTCAAGCACTACGTCGGGAACGAGCAGGAGCTCGACCGGCAGACCAGCTCGTCGAACATCGACGAGCGCACGCTGAAGCAGGTCTACGAGCTGCCGTTCGAGATCGCGCTCAGCAAGAGCTCACCCGAGAGCGTCATGTGCTCCTACAACCGGATCAACGGCGTCTACGCCTGCGAGAACCCGCTGCTGACCACGAACCTCAAGGGCGACCTCGGCTTCGACGGCTACGTCGTGTCCGACTTCGGCGCGGTGCACTCGACGGCGGCCTCGCTCGTCGCCGGCCTCGACCAGGAGCTGAACCGGCCGCGCTTCTACACCCCCGCCCTGCTCGACGCGGCCCTCGCGGCCGGCGAGATCACGCAGGGTCACATCGACGCGGCGGCCAAGCGGGTCATCGCCGCCTACGTGCGCGGCGGGCTCTTCGACAACCCGGTGCCCACGACTCCCGTCGCCGACGCCTCGACCGCCGAGCACAAGGCCGTCGCCCGGACGCTCGCGGAGCAGGGCACGGTGCTGCTGAAGAACGACGGCGTCCTCCCGCTCTCGGTCGAGAAGGGCGCGACGATCGCCGTGATCGGCGCCACGGCGTCGAGCACGGTCACCGACGGCATCAGCGCCGCCTCGGTCTGCAGCATGGCCTGGCGCTTCAACAACGCCGGCACGCTGAACTGCGAGGACCTGGTCTCCCCCGAGACCGCGATCCGCGAGCGAGCGGCCGCGGCCGGTGCGAGCGTCGTCTTCGACGCCGGGACCGATCCGGCGAGCGCCGCCGCGACCGCCGCAGCGGCCGACGTCGCGATCGTCTTCGGCTACCAGCGGATGGGCGAGTTCGACGACCTGGCCGACCTGCGCCTCGCCGGCGGCGGTGATGCTCTGATCGAGACCGTCGCTGCGGCGAACCCCGCGACCGTGGTCGTGCTGAACACCGGCTCCGCAGTGGAGATGCCGTGGATCGACGACGTCTCCGGCGTCTTCGAGGCCTGGTACGGCGGCGAGCAGGTCGGCCCGGCACTCGCGGGCCTGCTCTTCGGCGACGTGAACCCGTCGGGCAAGCTGCCGATGACCTTCCCGAAGTCGCTCGCGGACGTCCCCGCGAGCACCCCCGCGCAGTACCCGGGCGTCTTCGCGGACAGCTCGACGGAGCGCCCCGCGGGCAGCACCGAGGTCCGCCAGGTCGAGTTCTCCGAGGGACTCGCCGTCGGCTACAAGTGGTACGAGTCGCAGGGGATCGAGCCGCTCTTCGCGTTCGGCCACGGCCTCTCCTACACGACGTTCGACTACGCGAAGGCGAAGCTGACCCCGACGATCACCTTCGACAGGAAGGCGAAGTTCGGCATCAAGGACATCGGGATCGACATCTCCTTCCGCGTGACGAACACCGGCGACCGGGCGGGCACCGAGGTCGCGCAGGCGTACCTCACCCTCCCGAGCTCGACCGGCGAGCCCGCCCAGCGCCTCGTCGGCTTCGAGCGGGTGACGCTCCAGCCCGGCGAGTCGAAGACCGTGAAGGTCTCGCTGTCGGCGAAGGACGTGGCCGACCTGCGGCTCCTGCAGTACTGGGACGTGAAGAGCGACTCCTGGGTGGCCGCGCGCGGCACCTACACCGTGTCGGTCGGCGGCTCGGTCGACGCGTCGCGCACGTCGACGGTGCGCATCCCGTAGGCGCTCGCGCCACCACGGCCCGCGGTCGGGATCGCTCCCGGCCGCGGGCCTCGCCGTGCCGAGCGCGCTGATACCGTGACCTCCGACCGCCGGACGGCGGACGCGACGGAGGCAGGGATGACCGCGGCAGAGAGCTCGCCCGCGCGGCGCCCGCCCGCCCGCATGCAGGACGTCGCCAGCCTGGCGGGAGTCGCGCTCGGGACCGTCTCGAACGTGGTGAATCGACCGCTGCTGGTCGCGCCGGCGACGCGGGAGCGGGTGCAGCGGGCGATCGACGAGCTCGGCTTCACCCCCAACCGCGCGGCCCGCGCGCTGGCCGCGGGGACGAGCAGCACCGTCGGCTTCGTCGTGATCGACCTCAGCAACTCCTTCTTCCTGGACATGGCGCGCGGTGCCGAGCACGCCGCCGAGGCCGCGGGGATGAGCGTCGTGCTCGGCAACGCCGACATGCGCGCGGCCAAGCAGGGCACCTACCTCGACCTGTTCACCGAGGAGCAGGTCGCCGGGATCCTCCTGGCCCCGCTGCCGGGGACGGCGCCCGACGTCGTCGCCGAGCGCCGCGGCGGGCGACGGGTCGTGCTGCTCAACGACGCCGCCGTCGACGGCGCCTGCACGGTCAGCGCCGACGACGAGCACGGCGGCTACCTCGCCACGCGGCACCTGATCGACCTCGGCCGCCGGCGGCTCGCCTTCGCCGGTGACCCGAGCATCGCGAACCCCGTCCGCGAGCGCCTGCGCGGGGTCGAGCGCGCGATCGCCGAGACGAACGGCGCGGTCTCGCTCGAGCTGGATCCGACCGCCGAGGTGCAGGTGGAGGACGGCCGCCGGTTCGGCCACCTGATCGCCGCCCGCGCACCGGAGGACCGCCCGGACGGCATCGTCGCGGCGGCGGACCTGCTCGCGCTCGGCATCGTGCAGTCGATCCTGTCGGAGTCGGACATCCGGCTCCCGGTCGATCTCGCCATCACCGGCTACGACGACAACCGCTCCGCCTGGGACAGCCTCGTGCCGATCACGACCCTGGCTCAGCCCGGCGAGGCGATGGGGGCGGCCGCGATCCGGCTGCTGCTGGACGAGCTGCTGCACGGGCCGGAGCACGTGCACCGGCACGAGGTCCTCGAGCCGACCCTGATCGTCCGGGGCAGCACGGTCGAGGGAGAGCGCGGCACCCGGTGACCGGTGCCGTCGGGCCGCCGGAGCGCACCCCCGAGTAGACTCCCCTACCGTGACCGACGAGACCCGCCTCCCCCGAACCACCGTCAGCAAGCTCGCCGCGCTCGAGGACGGGCCGGTGCGCGTCGCCGGCTGGGTCGAGACCGTGCGCGATCAGAAGAAGGTGCAGTTCGTCGTCCTCCGCGACGAGTCCGGCGCCGTGCAGCTGGTGAACCCGGCCGTCCGCGAGGCCGTCGAGGGCGACGACGCCTCGGCCGCGCGGCTCGCGATCACCGAGGCGATCTCCGGACTCGCGCAGGGCTCGTTCGTCAGCGTGACCGGTCAGCTCAAGCACGACGAGCGGGTAAAGCTCGGCGGGCTCGAGGTCAAGCTCGAGACGCTCGACGTCGTCTCGGCGTCGATCCCCGAGGCGCCGATCGCGGCCGACTCCGGCATCGACAAGCGGATGGACTGGCGCTTCCTCGACCTGCGCCGCCCCGAGCAGAACCTGATCGCCCGGGTGCAGACCACGTTCGAGCACGCGCTGCGCACCTATTGGATCGAGCACGACTTCATCGAGATCCACACCCCGAAGCTGATGGCGAGCGCCTCCGAGTCGCGCGCCGAGCTCTTCGAGGTCGAGTACTTCGAGACCAAGGCGTACCTCGCGCAGAGCCCGCAGTTCTTCAAGCAGATGGCGCAGCCGGCCGGCTTCGGCAAGGTGTTCGAGGTCGGGCCCGCGTTCCGCGCCGACCCGAGCTTCACCTCGCGGCACGCCACCGAGTTCACCAGCGTCGACGCCGAGGTGTCCTGGATCGACTCGCACGAGGACGTGATGGAGCTGCACGAGCAGCTGATCGTCGCCGGTCTCACCGCGGTCGTCGAGAAGCACGGCGAGGCGATCAAGGCGCTCTTCGACATCGACCTGCGCGTGCCGACGACGCCGTTCCCGCGCATCCCGCTCGCCGAGTCCAAGCGGATCGTCGCCGAGCGCGGCTACGAGGTGCCCCGCGCCGACGACGACATGGACCCCGAGGGCGAGCGCCGGATCGCGGCCTACGTGCAGGAGGAGTTCGGCCACGACTTCGTCTTCCTGACCGACTACGCCTCGAGCATCCGGCCGTTCTACCACATGCGCCGCGAGGGCGACGGGACGATCACCAACAGCTACGACCTCATCTACAACGGCGTCGAGATCTCGACGGGAGCACAGCGCGAGCACCGCGTCGACGTCCTCGTCGAGCAGGCGCGCGAGAAGGGCCTGGAGCCGGAGGAGCTCGAGTTCTACCTCGACTTCTTCCGCTACGGCGTCCCGCCGCACGGCGGCTTCGGCATGGGGCTCTCCCGGGTGATCATGCTGATGCTCGGGCAGGCGAACCTGCGCGAGGTCACCTACCTCTTCCGCGGCCCGACGCGCCTGCTGCCGTAGGGCCTGACGACCGGGGTCGCGCCCGATGCTGATCGAGTAGCCCTCGCAGAGGGCGTATCGAGATCCGCCCCACTGCAGAACGGCGGGTCTCGATACGCCGCTCCGCGGCTACTCGACCAGCAAGGACTTCATGCTGATCGAGTAGCCCGCGGAGCGGGCGTATCGAGATCCGCGGGTCAGCTCGGCAGGCGCTCGAACGGGACGCGGTGGCTCAGCCAGGCGAGCACTCCGAAGACGAGCGCCGCGACCGCCGCGGGCACGAGCAGCAGCCAGAGCGCCGACGTGACGGCGACGAGAGCGAGCGCCACCGCGGCGACGCCCGCGCCGATGGCGAAGTTCCAGCGCACGTCGGTCGCCACTCCGGCCTCCGGTCGCGCCCAGATCACGACGAGCGCCGTCGCGATCGGGCCGAGCAGCAGCCCGAGCACGAACCAGCGCCAGCGCGAGCGACCCTTCTGCTCGGCGAGGCCGGCGGTCACGATCGCGAGCCCGAACCAGAGCCAGCCGGAGTCCTGGGTGAGTGTCATGCCTGGAGCCTAGGGCGCCGGCAGGATCACCAGGTCGAGGTAGTCGGTGAGACAGGCGATCATGTCGACCGCGTCGTGATCGAGCAGCCACTGCAGCTGGATGCCGTCCCACAGCGCGATGATCGACGCGGCGACGCGGTCCGGGTCGACGCCGGCGCGGAGCCTGCCCGCCGCCCGCAGCTCCCGCAGCTGCCCCGCGTAGTCGGCGCGGAGCCTGCGGAACCGGTCGGCGAAGAAGTCCCGTCCCGGGTGCTCGTCGGTCGTCGACTCCCCGCAGAGCACCGCGTAGAGCTCGATCACGCCCGGAGCGGTCTCGTTGTAGCGCGTCTGGCGCAGGATGCCCTCGACGAGCCCCTCCTGCGGGTCGACGGGGGTCGATCCGTCGCCGGTGATCCGGTCGCGGTGCTGCAGGACGGCGAGGAGCAGGTCAGTCTTGGACGGGAAGTAGTGCAGCAGGCTCGTCTGGGAGAGTCCGACGCGGTCGGCGACCTCCTGCAGCGAGCCGCGGGCGTAGCCGCGCGAGGCGAAGACCGCGTGGGCCGCCTCGATGATCGCGCGCCGCCGCTCGGCCGACTTCGCGTAGGGGCCGCGGCGCGCGCTCCGGGTGGGCGTCGCCTCCGTCATCAGCCGCTCCTCGCCATCGGGGGTGCCGGCTGCGCAGCCGGTCGATCGTTCAGCGTAGCGCGCGCTCCGAGCGTCCCCGCGGCGCTCGCCACCAATTTCGAGTAGCCACTCGAAATTGTGGTAGCGTCCCGATCAGCCGGGCGGACAGGTCCGGCAGCCACCACGATGAAGTGAGGGACAGATGCACCCGTTCACACGAAGGCAGCTCCTCGCGGCGGGCCTGGGCACCGCGGCGCTGGGCGGTCTCACCGCCTGCGCCACTCCCGGCACCGTCTCGGTCAACGCCGGCGCGACCATCCCGGCCGCCAGCGGGCCGATCCGGCTCCAGTACTGGGCCTGGCTCAAGGACCTGCAGAAGGTCTGCGACGTCTGGAACGCCTCGCACCCCGAGGTCCAGGTCGACGCGGTCTGGATCCCCGGCGGCAACGCCGGCGGCTACCAGAAGCTCTACTCGGCCCTCGCGGCCGGCGGCGGCCCCGACCTCGGCCAGGTCGAGATGCGCTCGCTCCCCGAGTTCATGCTCGTGAACGGCCTGGTCGACCTCAACCGCTACGGCGCCGACCAGTACGCCGACCGCTACGACCCGACCCTCTGGGGCCAGGTCAGCTACACCGGCGGCGTGTTCGGCATCCCGCAGGACAGCGGCCCGATGGCGATGTTCTACCAGCCGGAGATCTTCGACTCGGTCGGCGCCGCGACGCCGACCACCTGGGACGAGTGGGCCGGCGTCGCCGCCGAGCTGCGCGGCGTCGACTCCTACATCGACTGCTTCCCCCTCGCCGACGCCTCGGTCTTCGCCGCCTTCGCGACGCAGGCCGGCGCGCGGTGGCTGAAGGCGGAGGAGGACGGCTGGGTCATCGACATGACCGACGAGGCGACCACGAAGGTCGCCGCCTTCTTCGACTCCGCGATCGACCAGGACCTGGTCGAGGTCGGCTACGGCGCCTACTCCCCCGCCTGGTTCGCGGCGGCCGCGAGCGGCGGCATCGCCTCCTGCGTCACGGCGAGCTGGGGCGACGCGCTGATCGAGGGCGTCAGCGGCGGCGCCGGCAAGTGGCGCGCGGCGCCGATGCCGGTCTGGGAGGGCACGGGCTTCGGCTCGAGCTTCCTCGGCGGATCGACAGCGGCGGTGTTCGCGAACAGCAAGCACCCCCAGGAGGCGCTCGAGTTCGCGGTCTGGATGACCACCTCGCAGGAGGGCATCGACGCGATGATCGCCAACAGCGGCATCGGCTGGTCGCCCGCGGTCGGTGAGATCGGCTCGATCCGGCAGGGGCCGAGCGAGTTCTTCAGCGGCCAGAACTACAACGAGGACGTCTTCGTCCCCGCCGCGACGGAGCAGAACCCGGACTGGTCCTGGTGGCCGGTCACGCAGCAGTCGTTCAACATCCTCAGCGACGGCTTCCGCAAGAAGGCGTCCGGGCTCTCGCTCGTCGACGCCGTCGCGCAGGCCGAGCAGCAGATCATCACGGTCTTCCAGAACAAGGGCCTCAGCATCAGGAAGGCCTCCGCATGACCACCACGACCTCCCCCGCCGCCGCCGCGGTCGCGGCCACCAGCCGCACCCCGCGCGGCACGAAGCGCAGCGGCCCGGTGGGCCGCGCCCCGTGGATCCTGCTCGCGCCGTTCCTGGCGCTCTTCGTCCTCACCTTCATCATCCCGATCGTCGTCGCCATCGGCTCGAGCTTCACCAGGGTGACCCGCTCGGGCCTCTTCGGCGAGGCCGGAGTCACCAGCGGCTTCGCCGGCTTCGACAACTACGCGCAGGCGCTCGCCGACGGCAACTTCATCGCCTCGATCGGGCGGATGTTCCTCTTCGGCATCGTCCAGGTCCCGATCATGATCGCGCTCTGCACGGTGCTCGCGCTGATGCTCGAGTCCGCCTCCGCGCGGTTCCCCGGCTTCTTCCGCGCCGCCTACTTCCTTCCCTACGGCGTCCCCGGGGTGATCGCGACCATCCTCTGGTCGTTCCTCTACGTGCCCGGGCTCAGCCCGATCATCGATGCGGCGAACGTGGTCGGCCTCGAACCCGACTTCCTCGGCGCGAACTCGGTGCTCTGGTCGATCGCGAACATCTCGCTCTGGAGCTACACCGGCTACAACATGCTGATCATCGTCGCTCAGCTGAAGTCGATCCCGGTCGAGCTCTACGAGGCCGCGAAGGTCGACGGAGCCTCCACCTGGCGCGTCGCGCGCAGCATCCAGCTGCCGCTGATCCGCCCGGCCCTGGTGCTGACGACGATCTTCTCGATCATCGGCACGCTCCAGCTCTTCGCCGAGGCGCAGGTGCTGAAGACGGTCGCGCCGGCGATCGACAGCCAGTACACGCCGAACCTCAGCGCGTACACCACCGCCTTCGCCTACAACGACTACAACGTCGCCGCGGCCCAGGCCGTGCTGATCGCGCTCGTCGCGTTCATCCTCTCCTTCACGTTCCTCTCGATCTCGAACAGGAAGTCCTCATGAGCACGACGGAGCGCGCCACCGCAGAGGCCCCGACGACGACCGGGATCGTGACCGCCGAACGCCCCGTGAAGGCGGGCCGCGGCCCCGATCGCTCGGCCGGGCGCAACAAGGCCTCGACGATCATCGTCACCGCGATCCTCATGATCGTCGCGGTCTACTTCCTCATCCCCGTCTACTGGGTGGTCGTCGCCGCGACGAAGACCACCGAGGACCTCTTCGCCACCTACGGCTTCTGGTTCGCGCCGACGTTCGCGCTCTGGGACAACCTCGGGCAGGTGCTCACCTACGACGGCGGCATCTTCGTCCGCTGGTTCCTCAACTCGGTGCTCTACGCCGGAGTCGGCGCGCTGCTCGCGACCTACATCGCGGCGGCGGGCGGCTACGCCCTGGCGAAGTACGAGTTCAAGGGCAGCAAGCTGGTCTTCGGCACCATCCTCGCGGGCGTCCTCGTCCCGGGCACGGCGACCGCGCTCCCGCTGTTCCTGCTCTTCAGCCAGATGGGCATCGCGAACACCTACTGGAGCGTGCTGATCCCCTCGCTGGTCTCGCCGTTCGGCCTGTTCCTCTGCCGGATCTACGCGCAGGCGACGGTCGACACCGCGATCATCGAGGCCGCCAGGATCGACGGCGCGAGCGAGCTGCGGATCTTCCACACCCTCGGGCTGCGGATCCTCACGCCGGCGCTCGTGACCGTGTTCCTCTTCCAGCTGGTCGGGATCTGGAACAACTACTTCCTGCCGCTCGTGATGCTCTCGGACACCGAGCTCTTCCCGATCACCCTCGGCCTGAACAACTGGCTCAGCCAGGTGGACCGGCTGCCCGAGTTCTACGAGCTCACGACCGGCGGCGTCCTGCTGTCGATCATCCCGCTCGCCATCGCCATGATCGTGCTGCAGCGCTTCTGGCGCGGCGGCCTGACCGAAGGATCCGTGAAGTGACCCTCGCCCCGACGTCCTCCCACTACCTCGCCGACACCGGCCCCGGCACCGGCCGGCGCCGCGCGGCCCGCGCATGGCTGCACTCCGATGCTCCGGCGCTCTCGCTCGACGGCGAGTGGCGCTTCCGCCTGCTCCCCGCCGCACCGGGGACGCTCGGCGGCGTCGACGCGCTGCCCGAGGGCGAGGGGGTGGACGACGTCGGGGCCGAGTCCTTCGACGACTCCGGCTGGGACCTGCTGCCGGTCCCGTCGCACTGGGTCCTCCAGGGCGACGGGCGCTACGGGCGCCCCGCCTACACCAACGTGCAGTTCCCCTTCGCGACCGAGCCGCCCTTCGTGCCGGACGAGAATCCGACCGGCGACCACCGCCGCACCTTCGAGCTCCCGGAGTCGTTCGCCGGCGCCGAGGCGGTCGTGCTGCGGTTCGACGGCGTGGAGTCGCGCTACCGCGTCTGGGTCAACGGCGTCGAGATCGGCATCGGCTCCGGCAGCCGCCTCGCGCAGGAGTTCGACGTCACCGAGGTGGTGCGGCCCGGCGAGAACCTCGTCGTCGTCCGCGTGCACCAGTGGTCGGCGGCCAGCTACGTCGAGGACCAGGACCAGTGGTGGCTGCCGGGGATCTTCCGCTCCGTGCACCTGCTCGCGCGCCCGGTCGGCGGCGTCGAGGACGTGTTCGTCCGCTCCTCCTTCGCCGCGGGTGCGGGCCGGATCGAGACAGAGCTGACCGCGGGCGACGCCGCCTTCCCGGTCACGCTGCGGGTCCCCGAGCTCGGGATCGAGACGGTCTGGGCGTCCGCGGCGGAGGTCGCTCCGATCGAGGTCCCGGCCGTCGAGCCGTGGTCGGCGGAGTCGCCCCGCCTCTACGACGCCGAGATCGCCGCCGCCGGCGAGTCGGTCTCGCTCCGCCTCGGCTTCCGCACCGTCGAGATCCGCGGCGACCGCTTCCTGGTCAACGGCGAGCGCGTCGTCTTCCACGGCGTCAACCGGCACGAGACGCACCCCGATCGCGGGCGCGCCTTCGACGAGGACTTCGCGCGCGCGGACCTGGCGATGATGAAGCGATTCAACGTCAACGCGATCCGCACCAGCCACTACCCGCCGCACCCGCGGCTGCTCGACCTCGCCGACGAGCTGGGCTTCTGGGTGATCCTCGAGTGCGACCTCGAGACGCACGGCTTCGAGCGCCAGGGCTGGGTCGGCAACCCGAGCGACGATCCGGCCTGGCGCAAGGCGTACCTCGACCGGATCGAGCGCACCGTCGAGCGCGACAAGAACCACCCGAGCATCGTGATCTGGTCGCTCGGCAACGAGGCGGGCACCGGCGCGAACCTCGCGGCGATGTCCTCCTGGGTGCACGGCCGCGACCCCGAGCGCCCCGTCCACTACGAGGGCGACTACACCGGCGCGTACACCGACGTCTACTCGCGGATGTACTCCTCGATCCCCGAGACGGAGCAGATCGGCCGCGACGACTCGCGCACGCCGCTCCTCGGCTGCACGGCGGGCGAGTCGGCCCGGCAGCGCTCGAAGCCGTTCCTGCTCTGCGAGTACGTGCACGCGATGGGCAACGGCCCCGGCGCGATCGACCAGTACGAGGACCTCGTCGACCGCTACCCGCGGCTGCACGGCGGCTTCGTCTGGGAGTGGCGCGACCACGGGATCCGGGCGCGCACGCCCGAGGGCGTCGAGTACTACGCCTACGGCGGCGACTTCGGCGAGGTCGTGCACGACGCGAACTTCGTGATGGACGGCATGGTCCTCTCCGACGGCACGCCGAGCCCCGGCCTGTTCGAGTGGAAGCAGATCGTCGCGCCCGTCCGGGTCACCGTCGGGGCCGACGCGGTCCTCGTGGAGAACCGCCGGCACGACGCCTCGACCGCCGACCTGCGCTTCGCCTGGCGGATCGAGCTCGACGGCCGGGTCACCGCGGAGGGAGTGCTCGACGCTCCCTCGATCGCGGCGGGCGACTCCGCCCGCCTGGAGCTCCCGACGGCCGATGTGCCGACCGGCGGCGAGGCCTGGCTGACGGTCGACGCGGTGCTCGCCTCGGGCACCGCCTGGGCGGAGGAGGGGCACGTGCTGTCCACGGGTCAGCGCCGCCTCTCCGCTCCCACCGCGATCCCCGCGTGGGCGCGCTCGGCCCGCGGCGGCGCGGCCGTCGAGGGCACCGTCGGGCTCGCGAGCTTCCGTCACGGGCGCCTGACCGCGCTGGCCGGCCTGCCGGTCGACGGACCGCGTGCCGAGCTCTGGCGTGCGCCGACCGACAACGACGAGGGCGACGGCTTCCCCGCGTATACGCTCGGCGACCCGTTCGCGGGGAACGGCAACGGCGTCCCCGCCCCCTCCTCCGCCTCGGTCTGGCGGGCGGCGGGACTCGACCGGCTGGTCGGCCGGCTCGAGTCCGTCGACACCTCGGCGGGCGTCCGCCGGCGCACCCGCTGGTCGGCCGCCGACCTCGAGGCCGCACTCCTCGTCGACGAGCACTGGCACGCCGACGGCGACGCGGTCGTGCTGCGCGTCGACCTCGTGCCGACCCGCGGCTGGGGTTCGGTCTGGCCACGCCTCGGCATCCGGCTCGACCTGCCCGCGTCGATCGACGGCGCCGAGTGGTTCGGCACCGGGCCGCGCGAGTCGTACCCCGACAGCCTCCGCGCCACCCGGGTCGGCCGCTTCTCCGCGGGGATCGACGAGCTGAAGACGGAGTACGCGCGGCCGCAGGAGAACGGTCACCGCAGCGCCGTCCGCGAGCTGATCCTCCTCGAGGGCGGCGCCGCCCGGCTCCGCATCGAGGCCGCCGCCGATCTGCACGGCCGGCTCCCCGGCTTCACGCTCGCTCGCCACACGGCGCACGAGCTGACGGCCGCGGGCCACCCGCACGAGCTGCCCACCTCGACCCGCTCGGTGCTCACGATCGACGCCGTTCAGCACGGCCTCGGCTCGCGCGCCTGCGGCCCGGACGTCTGGCCCGACTTCCAGCTCCGACCCCAGGCGCGCAGCATCGTGCTGCGCTTCAGCGCGATCGGCTGACCGCGCGGCGGGGTGGGTCTCGATACGCCCTGCGGGCTACTCGACCAGCAGGGGCGTCCTCGCTGATCGAGTAGCCCGCGCAGCGGGCGTATCGAGATCCCCCAGGCGAGCTCCCCCGCACGTGTCCGCTTCCGGACGTGTCCGCTACCGGGTCTTGCCCGCGAGTCGTCACTCTGGGGACACTGGAGACACCCTGGTCGGCCAGGACCGGCCGCCCGGGGTGACCCGAACACCCCCGAGCGGTCGGACACCGGTCCGGGCTCCTGGCCGTCACGAGCTCGGGCCGGCGCCGCGGGCCTCCTCGTCCGCCGGCCCGCTCGACGCGGCCCGACCGCCCTCGGCCGACCAGGCCGCCCCGAGGGCGAACAGCGTCGAGACGCCGTAGTGCTCCATCGCCGCCGACACCCGGCGCCGGCCGGTGCGCGGATTGATCCCCAGCTTGTGCGACGCCGTCTCGAGGGTGACGCCCTGCTGCATCAGCCGCAGCAGCGGCGTCCACGGCTTATCCGTCGCGCCGAACGGCGTCGCCTGCCGCCACAGCTCCTCGAAGCAGGTGGTCACGAGACCCGCGAGCGCCGCGTGGTGCAGCCCGAGCACGCTCGTCGGCCGGGCCTCCCCGCGCTCGAATGGCACGGCCAGGTAGTCGCCGTCGATCCAGAACCAGCTCGGCATCGTCTCGAGCAGGCGGTACTCCACTCCCGCCTGCTGATACGCCTCGATCCGCGCGATCACGCGGGGATCGTGCACACCCTCCGCCGGGATGATGACGCGGACCCGGTCCTTGGCGGCCAGCGCCCGACCGAAGCGGACGGCCCGCTCGGTCGGCGGGTCGAGGAAGCGCGCGACGTCGGGCAGCACGGCCATCAGGGTGCCGGAGTCGCGGCGGACGAGGTCGAACCAGAGGTCCTCCGAGGCGTGCGGGCCGTGCCGCAGCAGCGTCGGCACGAGGTCGTCGGCGGAGGCGCCGACCGACCACGCTCCGAGCAGCGCCTGCAGATCGCCGACGATGCTCGCGATCCCGTCCAGCGCACTTCCGGCGGTCGCCGCGTGCTGCGACACCGCGCGCGCCGCCCAGTCGGCGGGCGGCACGTAGTCGATCACGTCGCCCTCGCCGGCGAGCAGGCCCTCGCCGCGGAGCCGCTCGACGCCGGCCCGCACCTCGGCGGGGTCGAGGTGCGTGAGCTCGGCCGCGTCCTCGATCGTCCGCGGGCGCCCGCGGTGCAGCGCCGCGATCAGGCCGTCGTCGCGCACGACTCCCCCTGGCGCGCTGACGGACCCCGTCCGTCCCGAGCGGGAGCCGAGCGGAGGCGGTCCGCCGTGCGGCTCACTGCTCGGTCGGGTGCGGGAGCGGCCCGCCGATGAGCAGGTCGTCGTTCTCGCGGCGGCGGCGCAGCACCACGGCCGTCACCAGGCCGGCGATCAGCAGCGCGACGAGCACGCCCGCACCGATCGTCAGACCGACACCGGCCGAGAGCCCGCCGGTGCTGGCGGCCGCGGGCGGCACCGTGCCGGCCTTCGCCGCCGTGATGGCGATGCCGCAGACCTGGGAGGCGTCGGGGGCCGTGACGCTGGAGCCCTCCTCGGGGTACGCGACAGTGACGGCGGCGGTGCGCTTGCTGATCGAGCCGACCGCGACGAGGCAGTAGACCTCGGCCGTGGGCTCCTTCACGATCGCGTCGCCCAGGGTCAGGTCGGACCAGCCGAGCGCATCGACGCGCACCGAGAGGTCGCCGGCGGCGAGATCGGCGCGGACGCCGGTCGTCGTGAAGGCGCCGACGGTGACGCTCTCGACCGGGCCGAAGCCCCAGACCGCGCCGCGCGGCGACGCGGCCTCCGAGCTCGTCGACTCGCGCGGCTCGACGAGGATGCCGGGGCCGGAGGAGGCGACGAGGGCGAAGGTGGTGCTCGCCGTCGAGCCGCGGTCGCCGGTGATGGTGACCGTGTAGGTGCCGATCGACATCAGCGACGCGGTGGGCACCGTGGCGGAGCCGGTGCTGGTCGTGTCGCCGTCCTGGCGGTTCTCGACCGTGAGCGCGGTCTCCATGCCGGACGGCGCGCGGAGGGACGCGGTCGCGTTCTCCTCGCGCTGGAAGCCGGCGTAGGCGACGCCCACACCGTAGAAGCGGGCGAGGTCGACGGTCAGCGCGCCGGGGTCGACGCCGGCGTCGCGGGTGAGGAAGACGGAGACGGCGGGACCGCCCGCGGTCTCGGTACCGGGGACGGGCGCCGCGGCCGGGTCGGCCGCCGAGGTCGAGAGCAGGGTGCGGCCGGGCGCGGAGGCGCGCGGCGCGGTGCTGCCGGCCTCGGTGGTGGTGCTGCCACCCGCGCTGCCGCTGCCGCCGCCGGTCGAGCCCGAGTTGGAGCCGCCGGTCGAGGCACCGCCACCGTTGCCGGTCCCGTTGCCGTTGCCGTTGCCGTTGCCGTTACTCGAGGGAGCAGGAGCAGGAGCGGGAGCGGGGTTACCTCCGGAGCTCGGCGGTATGACGGGCGCAGGGGTCGAGCCCTCGTCAGGGGCGGGCGCGACCGTCGGCTGCGGGCTGGGAATCCCGGGAAGCGACGGAGCCGACGGCTCGACTTCCGGCTCGACAGGAGTGGTCGTCGGTTCGCCGGTGCCTGTGTCGGTGCTCGGCTCAGGATCGGGTGTCGGGACCTCAGAGGTCGGAGGCTCCACGGGGCCTGTCACGACCGGCACGGTGTCGACGGGGTCGGCCGGTGCCGGCGACGCACTCGAGCTCTCCGGGCCGGGCAGGTTCTCGGCCTGGGCGGACGCGGGCAGGGCCAGTCCGGCGATCAGCACCGCGAGAGCGAGTGCGGAGGCCGCGCTGCGGCGACGCTGTCGAGCCATGGAAGTTCCTCCCCGCGAGACGCCGGACGCACCCCGAAAACGGGGAGCGAGCCTCCCCGTGAAGAGACTATGCGCCATCCGCGCGCACCCGCGGGCGCTCCGGTCCCCCATCCGAGGGCCGTTCTACAACATTCGCATCACGGCGGACACTGCCCGCCGCGCGAGGGATCAGGCGCGCTCGACCAGGGCCCGGCGCAGTCGAGCCGGGTCGACCCGCCAGTAGGTGTGCACGCGGCCGTCGATCAGGACGACCGGGATCTCCTCGACGAAGCGCTCGTGCAGCTCGGCGTCCTCGAGGATCGACACCTCCTCGAGCGAGACGACCGGTGCCGCGGACTCACCCTCGAGCTCCGCGAGCACCTGCTCGACGACGATCCGCGCCTCGTCGCAGAGGTGGCAGCCCGGCTTCCCCACCAGGGTCAGCCTCACGTCCGCGCCCGACCGCCCAGTGCCCACCGGCTCAGTGCCCACCCGCTCAGTGCTCATCCGCCCAGTGTAAAGGCGCCCTCCGCCCGCCGATCCGGCCGGCACCGCGGGCGAGCAGCCCCGGAACGCAGACGAGCGCCCGACCCCAGAGGGGCGGACGCTCGAAGGGGAAGAGGCGCGAGCCTACTTCTTGTTGCGACGCTGGTGACGAGTCTTGCGAAGCAGCTTGCGGTGCTTCTTCTTCGCCATACGCTTGCGACGCTTCTTGATGACAGAACCCACGAAGACCTCACAACGTTCAGGGGGCCGACCGCCCGACGGACGGCCGCTTACGAAAAACTGGCTCCCGCGAGCTTACACGACCCGGCCCCCCGCGAGAATCCGCGCCGGAGACGCCACACTGGAGACCTCGCGCCGGGCCCGCGTCACTTCCGGATGCGCAGCGCCTCCGCGACCTTCGTCGCCCCCTCGCTCACCCCGCGCTGGATGTCCTGCACCACGGCGCTGACCTGGTGCGTGCGCTCCGCGAGCGCGCGGCCGAGCGACTCCGCCCGTGCCGCCGCCGCCGCGTCGAGCAGTGCGGCGCCGCTCTCCGCCTCGTCGGCCGCGCCGAACGGCAGCAGCCAGTCCTCGACGGCGACCAGCGGCGCGTAGCGCAGCGCGTAGTAGCGGTGCTGCCCGCTCTCCCGCACTGTGACCAGCCCCGCCTCGCGCAGCACCTTGAGGTGCTTGGACACCGTCGGCTGGCTGAGCTCGAGCTTCGCGACGATCCGCGACACGCTCATCCCGGCACCACCCGCCGCCCCCTCGACCCGCTGCTCCAGCAGGAGGGAGAGGATGTCGCGTCGGGTGCCGTCCGCGATCACCGCGAAGATGTCAGCCATGCCTCCAGGGTAGTCAGCGGCCTCCCGCGCGGGCAGGGCGTCGGCCGTGCGTATGCCGCGCGGCGCATGGTGTCCGTGCGCCCGGCCGGTCCGCGGCGAGCGGGTAGCATGGCCGCGATCGAGTGGAGGATCCGCCGTGGTGGTTCGGCAGCAGTTCCGCAGCCCCGTGGGCGTCTCGCCGGCCTCGCCGTGGTCGAGCTTCGCCCGGGCCCGCGACCTCGTGGACGACTTCGCCGGCCGCTCCCCGTCGCGCTTCGCGATCATGATCTTCTCGGCGCTGATCCTCGTCTTCACGCTCCTCTTCTCCCTGCCCGTCGCGACGACGACCGGCACCGTCACCCCGTTGCACGACGCGTTCTTCACCGCGATGTCGGTGATCTGCGTCACCGGGCTCGCGACCGTCGACATGGCGACGCACTGGTCGGCGTTCGGGCACTCGATCATCTTCGTCGGCGTGAACATCGGCGCCCTCGGCGTGCTGACGCTCGCGTCGATCATGGGCCTGGCGATCTCTCGCCGGCTCGGCCTGCGGGCGAAGCTGATGGCCGCGAGCGACTCCAATCCGCTGCGGATCCACTCCGGCCCGGTCGCCGAGGGGCAGGCCGTGCGGCTCGGCGAGATCGGCGGCCTGCTCGCGACCGTCGCCATCAGCGCCGCCGCGATCGAGATCGTCGTCGCGCTCCTGCTCTTCCCGCGGATGCTGATCGACGGCATCCCGGTCGGCGAGGCGGTCTGGCACTCCTTCTACTACTCCGCGATGGCCTTCACCAACACCGGGTTCGCGCCGAACGCGGCCGGTCTCACCCCGTTCGAGGACGACTACTGGTTCCTCGGCATCCTGATGATCGGCGTCTTCCTCGGCTCGATCGGCTTCCCGGTCATCTACGCGTTCTCGCGCGGCTGGCGGCGCCCGCGCAAGTGGTCGGTGCACGTCAAGCTGACGCTGGTCACCTCGCTGATCCTCCTGGTCGCCGGCGCGGCGCTCTACATCGTGCTCGAGTTCGACAACCCGACCACCTTCGGCACCCTCGACGCGGGCGACACCGTCTTCCAGTCGTTCTTCCTGTCGACGATGACGCGCTCCGGCGGCTTCTCCACCATCTCGATCCCGGATCTCAACGGCTCCAGCCTGCTCGTCACCGACATGCTGATGTTCATCGGCGGCGGCTCCGCCTCGACCGCCGGTGGCATCAAGGTGACGACGCTCGCCATCCTCTTCCTCGCCGCCTTCGCCGAGGCGCGCGGCAACAACGACATGGAGGCGTTCGGCCGCCGCATCCCGAACGACGTGCTGCGCCTCGCGGTCTCGGTCGTGCTCTGGGGAGCGACGACCGTCGCCGTCTCGTCGGTGCTCATCCTGCACATCACGAAGGCGCCGCTCGACCACGTGCTGTTCGACGTGATCTCGGCCTTCGCGACCTCCGGGCTGTCCACGGGGCTCACCGCCGAGCTGCCGACCTCCGGCGTCTACGTCCTCGCGCTGACGATGTTCATGGGCCGCGTTGGTACCGTGACTCTCGCTGCCGCGCTCGCCGCGAGCCAGCGCAGGCAGTTGTTCAGACGACCGGAAGAGAGGCCCATCGTTGGTTGACCGCATCAGGTACGACGCCCCGGTGCTGGTGATCGGCCTGGGGCGCTTCGGAGCCGCCACGGCCGGCCAGCTGGACCGGCTCGACCGCGAGGTGCTCGCCGTCGACGCCGACGCCGGGCTCGTGCAGAAGTGGTCGGAGCGCGTCACGCACGCGGTCCAGGCCGACGCCCGCTCGCTCGACGCCCTCGCCCAGATCGGCGCGCAGGACTTCCAGGTCGCCGTCGTCGCCGTCGGCTCCTCGATCGAGGCGTCGGTGCTGATCACCGCGAACCTCGTCGACCTCAAGATCCCGCAGATCTGGGCCAAGGCGATCTCGCGCTCGCACGGCAAGATCCTCGAGCGGATCGGCGCGAACCACGTGATCTACCCGGAGGCGGAGGCGGGCGAGCGCGTCGCTCACCTCGTCTCGGGCCGGATGCTCGACTTCATCGAGTTCGACGACGACTTCGTGCTGGCCAAGATGTACCCGCCCAAGCCGATCCGCGGCCTCACCCTCACCGAGTCCGGCGTGCGCCGCAAGCACCGCGTGACGGTCGTCGGCGTGAAGAGCCCCGGCAAGCCGTTCACCTACGCGACCGAGCAGACCGTCGTCTCCAACCACGACCTCATCGTCGTCAGCGGCACCCCCACGGACATCGAGCGCTTCGCGGCCCTGGGCTCCTGACCCCCTCCGCGAGATGCCACTTATGAGCCCACGACACGGCGTGTCGGGCTCATAAGTGGCATCTCGCGGGAGGGGGCAGGGCGTCAGGAGGCGGCGAGCTCGCGGGCGCGGGCCAGGGCCGCGTCCGTCGCGCGGGTGAAGAGCGC
Organism: Rathayibacter sp. VKM Ac-2760; assembly: GCF_009834185.1. Classification (GTDB taxonomy): domain Bacteria; phylum Actinomycetota; class Actinomycetes; order Actinomycetales; family Microbacteriaceae; genus Rathayibacter. Next base: position 920,301 of record NZ_CP047173.1, on the reverse strand, counting down.
GGCGAGGTCCGCCTCCTGGAGGACGGCGATCGCGCGCTCCGTCGTGCCGCCGGGGCTCGTGACGCGGCGGCGCAGCTCGGCCGGCTCCTCGCCGGAGTGCGCGAGCAGCTCGGCGGCTCCGCGGAAGGTGCCCGTCACCATCGTCGCGGCCTGCTCGGGCGTGAAGCCCTTGGCGAGCGCCGCGGCGGTGAGCTCCTCGACCAGCAGGAAGACGTAGGCCGGCCCGGAGCCGGAGATGGTCGAGAGCGCGTCGAGCTGCGACTCCGGCACCTCCACCACCTCGCCGACGGTCTCGAACAGGCGGCGGACGAGTGCCAGGTCCTCCGCGCTGGAGCGGGTGCCGGCGCTGAGGCCGGTGACGGCCCGCCCCACGACGGCCGGCGTGTTCGGCATCGAGCGGAGCACGGCGACGGACTCGGGCAGGTGCTTCTCGAAGGTCGCGACGGTCACACCCGCCGCGACGCTGACCACGACCGTCCCGGGGGCCAGCGCGTCGGCGACCTCGTCGAGCAGCGCCGGCACCATGTGCGGCTTCACGGCCACGAGCACCACGGCCGCGTCCGCGACCGCACGGCGGTTCGCCTCCGGGTCGTCGGCGGTCGCGAACGCGGTGACCACCGGGTGGTCACTCCAGCGCGCCGCCTTCTCCGCGTCGCGGTTGGTCACCCGGACGCCGCCCTGCACCTCGACGCCCGGGGCGAGCAGCCCGCTGAGGATCGCGCCGCCCATCGAGCCGAGCCCGAGGACGGCGATGGACGGGAGCTGCACGGGTGCGTCGGTCATCCGTCCATCCTAGGAAGCGACCGCGAGCGGATGCGCGGTGCACTCGGCCCGGGAGCCTGCCGTCCGCCGCCCGCCTCCTAGGATGGGCCGACCACCCCCGAGCACCAGTCGCCCCACCAGCCATCCCGAGGAGACCCCGTGAGCGCATCCGGAGGCGGTTCCGCCATCATCGCGGCGCTGGCCGCGAACCTCGGCATCGCCCTGACCAAGCTCGTCGCCTGGTTCTTCTCGGGCTCGGCCTCGATGCTGGCCGAGGGCGTGCACTCCCTGGCCGACTCCGGCAACCAGCTGCTGCTGCTCCTCGGCGGTCGCAAGTCGCGCAAGGCCGCCGACGAGGAGCACCCGTTCGGCTACGGCCGCGAGCGCTACGTCTACGCCTTCGTCGTCTCGATCATCCTGTTCTCGGTCGGCGGCGTCTTCTCGATCTACGAGGGCGTCGAGAAGATCGCCGAGCCGCACGAGCTCGAGAACGCCTGGCTGCCGATCCTGGTCCTGCTCGTCTCGATCTGCCTCGAGGGCTACTCGCTGCGCACCGGGGTCAAGGAGTCGAACAAGGTCCGCGGGGAGCAGTCCTGGCTGCAGTTCATCCGCCGGGCGAAGGCACCGGAGCTGCCGGTCGTCCTGCTCGAGGACGTCGCCGCGCTCACCGGACTCGTCTTCGCGCTGCTCGGCGTCGGTCTCTCGGTGATCACCGGGAACACGGTCTTCGACGCGATCGGCACGATCATGATCGGCGTGCTGCTGGTCGTCGTCGCGATCGTGCTCGGCATCGAGACCAAGAGCCTCCTGGTGGGCGAGGGAGCGACCCCGGCCGACGCGGCGGCGATCCGCACGGCGATCGAGGCGGGCGAGGACGTCGAGCGGATCATCCACATGAAGACCCTCTACCTCGGCCCCGACGAGATCCTCGTCGCCGCGAAGCTCGCGTTCCCGGCGGCGGAGACGGTCGGCGAGCTGGCCGCGGGCATCGACGCGACCGAGAAGCGGATCCGCGACGCCGTGCCGGCCGCTCGCGTCATCTACCTCGAACCGGACATCGACCGCGGGGCCGCCTCCGACGGCCCGGCCTCGACCGCCGCCGCGCCCGGGAGCGCCGGCTGATGCGCCGCGTCCTCGCCGTCGTCAACGAGCGCGGTGCCGGCCTCGGCGCCCTCGAGCCGATCCTGCACGAGCAGGGCTTCGCGATCGAGGCGGTCGCGGGCACCGACCTCGACTCCGTCGACATCCTCGCGCCGGATCTCGTCGTCACCCTCGGCTCGAGCGCCGGCGTCTACGAGACCGCGCGGCACCCCTTCATCTCGCCGGAGATCGCCCTGCTGCAGGACCGGCTGCACCACCGCCGGCCCACCCTCGGGGTCTGCTTCGGCGCCCAGCTGATCGCCGCCGCCCTCGGCGAGGAGGTGCGGCCCGGCCCGACCCGCGAGGTCGGCTTCCGCGGCATCGTGGCGACCGAGGAGGGGCTGCGCTCGCCGCTGCGCCACCTCGCGGACGTCCCCGTGATGCAGTGGCACAGCGACACCTTCGACCTGCCCGCGGGCACCACCCTGCTCGCCTCCTCCCCCGCGTACGCCGTCGAGGCCTTCGCGATCGACGGCTGGCTGCTCGGCGTGCAGTTCCACCCCGAGCTCACCGCCGATCTGGCGGCGCGCTGGCTCGAGGGCGACGCCGACTACGCCGCGGGCGCGGGCTACGGCTTCGCGCAGCTCGACGAGGACGTGCGCGAGGGCCGCTTCGAGCGGATGCGGGCGGCCACCGAGGCCGCACTCGCGGAGTGGGTCGGCGCTCAGGGCTGAGCGGCGATCTCCGGCGCTCAGCGCTTCGCGGCGAAGAAGTCGAGCAGCAGCCGCGCGCCCTCGTCGGCGCGCAGCCCCGGGTAGACCTGCACCACGTGGTGCAGGCGGCGGTCGCGGAGCAGGTCGTGCACGGAGCCGGCCGCGCCCGCCTTCTCGTCCCACGCCCCGAAGACCACGCGCTCGAGCCGGGAGGCGAGGATCGCCCCGGCGCACATCGCGCACGGCTCGAGGGTGACGACGAGGGTGCAGCCCGCGAGCTGCCAGTCCCCGCGCGCGGCGGCCGCCTCACGCAGCGCGACGACCTCGGCGTGCGCGGTCGGGTCGGTGTGCAGCTCGCGCTCGTTGCGCCCGCGCCCGATCACCGCGCCGTCCCGGTCGACGACGATCGCTCCCACCGGGACGTCGCCCCACTCGGCGGCCCGCCGCGCCTCGTCGAGCGCGAGCCGCATCCACGCGTCCGCCTCGGGAGGGAGCGGGAGGTCGCTCTCGCGCATCGCGCCCCCTCGTCCGGCTCCGGCCGGCGGCGACCGGCAAGTAGATTGAGCTTATGCGCGTCCATGTAGCCGACCACCCGCTGATCACGCACAAGCTCACCGTGCTGCGCGACAAGCGCACTCCCTCCCCCACCTTCCGGCAGCTCGCCGAGGAGCTGATGACCCTGCTCGCCTACGAGGCGACCCGCGGCGTCCGAACCCGCACCGTCACCATCGAGACGCCGGTCACCACGACCACCGGTCTCGCACTGAGCGACCCGCAGCCGCTCGTCGTCCCCATCCTCCGCGCGGGGCTCGGGATGCTCGAGGGCATGGTGAAGCTCGTCCCGACCGCCGAGGTGGGCTTCCTGGGCATGGCGCGCAACGAGGAGACCCTCGAGCCGACCACCTACGCCGAGCGCCTGCCCGACGACCTCTCCAACCGCCAGTGCTTCGTGCTCGACCCGATGCTCGCCACCGGCGGCTCGCTCATCGCCGCGATCCAGTTCCTCTTCGACCGCGGCGCCGTCGACGTCACGGCCGTCTGCCTGCTCGCCGCCCCCGAGGGCCTCGCGGCCGTCGAGAAGGCCTTCGTCGGAAAGGACGTCACCATCGTCCTCGGCGCGCTCGACGAGAAGCTCAACGAGCTCGGCTACATCGTCCCCGGCCTCGGCGACGCCGGCGACCGCCTCTACGGGCTCGCCGGCTGACTCCTTCCGGGCGCCCTCCGCGGCGCCCGGAACACGCCAGTGTCGGCGGATCTGTTGACGAGGTCCGCCGCCATCCGCTTTACTTTCGACCATGACTGACAACGCGCACGCCCTGACCTCCCTTGAGGCCATCGGGGATGCCGGCATGATGATGGCCGGCGGCCTCGTCCTGCGCTGTCGAATGTGCGCCTGAGGATCCACCCTCGCCGGATCACCCCGCAGCCTCCGCCCGCGATCGCACTGATCGCTCCGAAATCCTGATCGGACGGGCGTCGCAGGCGCGATGATCCCCTGGATGCCCCGCATCCGCCCCCGCCGGACCGCACCTCGTGCACCGGCACTCGCGCGCACACCCCGGATCCGCTCCCCGGACACTCGTCCCGGATCCGACCCACACCAAGGATTCGTCATGTCCCTCCTCCACGCCCGCACCGTCCCCGCCGCTCCCACCCGCACCGAGGCTCCCCGCCTCCAGGCCGCTCCCGAGGCCGCGCCCGCCGCGCCCCGCCTCCGCGCCGTGCCCCAGGGCACCGAGGCCCGCGGCTTCGCCCTCTACGTCGGCATCGACGAGGCCAAGGCCCGCGCCGCCGGCATCGACCTCGGCCGCCTCGTCGAGGAGCTCAAGCGCGTCACCGCGCAGTTCGCCCCCGACGCCGAGACCTACGCCTCCGTCGCCCTCGCGCCCCAGGGCGCCGGCGGCCGCGACGTCGACGTCGTCCGCCTCGCCCTCCAGGACCCGGCGGCCGTCGCCCGCCGCCGCGCCGACACCGAGCCCGACCTCGACCGCGCCCCCGGCGGCGTCGTCATCGACATCTCGCGCAAGCGCGTCATCCTCGACGACGAGACCACCGCCCTCACCTACAAGGAGTTCGAGCTGCTGCAGTACCTCGTCCTCCGTGAGGGCCGCACCATCGAGCGCGCCGAGCTGATCTCCTCCCTCTGGGGCGCCGCCGACGACGACGCACCCAACGAGCGCACCATCGACGTCCACGTCCGCCGCCTCCGCGCCAAGCTCGGCCGCTACGAGGACATCGTCCGCACCGTCCGCGGCGTCGGCTACCGCTTCGACCGCCACGCGGACGTCGCGATCCGCTACGCCTCCACGCCGTCGCCCGACCTGTTCTGAGTGGGATTGCGGAGTGAGCGCGAGCGCTCACTCCGCCGCGGTCGGCCCCGAGGGTGGGCGCGTTTCGTGGAGCGTCCTGCGGACGGCTCGTGGAAAACGCTGGCACGCGTTTTCCACCTGCGCCTCGCGCGGGGGGCGGATTGCGGAGTGAGCGCGAGCGCTCACTCCGCCGCGGTCGGCTCCGCGGGTGGGCGCGTTTCGTGGAGCGTCCTGCGGACGGCTCGTGGAAAACGCTGGCACGCGTTTTCCACCTGCGCCTCGCGGGCGGCGGCTGGTCGTTCGCGGCGTGCTCGGAGGAGTGCGGCTTCGCCGGCACGGGCGCCGTCCCTGCCGGTCGAGGAGGCGCGGGTCGCGGCGTATCGAGACCTACTCGTCCAGAGACGTGGATCTCGATACGCCCGCTGCGCGGGCTACTCGATCAGCAAGGAGGGTCCGCAGGCCCATCCAGCAGGTGGGGTGCGCCGCGGGCCCGTCTGGCCGGTGGGGTGCGCCGCACGCGCATCCAGCAGGCGCGGTGCTTGCGGGCCGTTCATGCGAGGGCGGTGCGCCGCGGGCCCGCCGCAGGGCGGGTGGGTGCGGCTCCGCCGGCACGGGTGCCGACTTGCTGGTCGAGTAGGCGCGGGACGCGGCGTATCGAGACCTGCGGGCGGCGCGCCGCGGGGTGTCGGGGAACACTCAGGAAATGGGCTCTTGCGGCGTTACCGATCCGTTATATAGTTCTAGAGCGTCATCCGTTTGCTGTGGCGGAGAAGCGCGAGAAGTGATTGCAGGACACTCTTGGTGCAAGGGAATGAAGGCCGGCCGCTCGCCTCAGCGGCCGGCCTTCTGTCGTTCCACGACACGGAGGGTCGCTTGCACGCCGTCTCGCCGCGCCGCCGTGAGAGCCCTCGTCCGGGCGCCGCCGCGGGAAGGCGGGCACGCACCCCCTCCCTTCCGGGTCGAGCACGGGGAGCGCGCGACGAGACAACGTATCCTGAACGGAACTCAAGGAGGATGCGTGAGCTCGAGACGTGCGGTCGCCGCGTGGGAGTCGCTGTTCCGCGCGCAGGTGCACGTCATGCGGGCGCTGAGCACCGACTTCCCGTCCAAGGAGATCTCGCTCAATGAGTACGACGTCCTCTTCAACCTGACGCTCCAGCCCGGCCGCCGCGCCCGGCTCCGCGACCTGAACAAGCACGTGCTGCTCACCCAGCCGAGCGTCAGTCGCCTGATCGACCGGCTCGTCGCGCGCGGCTGCGTGACCAAGAGCGAGGACCCGACCGACGCGCGCGGCACGGTGATCGAGATCACCGAGGGGGGCTACGCACTCTTCCGGCGGGTCGCCATGACCCACATGCAGACGATCTCGGACCACGTCGGCTCGGCGCTCGACGACGACGAGCTCGACCAGCTCGCCGCCCTCTGCGACAAGCTCCGCGACCGCGTCGCCTCCGCCTGACCGGCGACGCCACCCGCTAGCACGCGGCGCCGTCGCGCGGCCAGCACTTCGCGCCGCCGCCGCACTCGCGGATCATGGAGGGACCATGAGCAGCTCCTCCCCCACCCTCGTCTGGCTCCGCGACGACCTGCGTCTCGCCGACAATCCGGCCCTGCGCGCGGCGATCGACCGCGGCGGCCCGGTCGCCGTCTGCTACGTCCTCGACGAGGAGTCCGACGGCATCCGTCCGCTCGGCGGGGCGGCCCGCTGGTGGCTGCACGGCAGCCTGCAGAGCCTCGCGAGCGACCTCGAGGAGGTCGGCGCCGCACTCCTCCTGCGCCGCGGGCCGGCCGAGGCCGTCGTGCTGCAGCTCGCCGAGCAGCTGGGCGCGGGCGCGGTGCACTGGAACCGGCGCTACGGCAAGGCCGAGCGCACGGTCGACGCGGCGATCAAGACCGCCCTCCGCGACCGGGACGTCGAGGCCGAGAGCCACCACGGCTCGCTGCTCTTCGAGCCCTGGACGGTGCAGACCGGCGGCGGCGGCCCGTACTCCGTCTACACGCCGTTCGCGCGCGCCTGCCGCAACCGCGAGACTCCGCGGGCTCCGATGCCGCGACCGCGCGAGATCGACGGCGGCGTGCCGAGCGTCGCCTCCGACGACCTGGACGACTGGCAGCTGCTGCCGACGAGCCCCGACTGGGCCGGTGGCCTCCGTGAGCGCTGGATCCCGGGCGAGAAGGCGGCGGCGAAGCGGCTGCGCGCGTTCCTCGCCGAGCAGCTCGACGACTACGCCGACGACCGCGACCTGCCGGCCCACGACGCGACCTCGAACCTCTCGCCGCACCTGCGCTGGGGCGAGATCAGCCCGTTCCAGGTCTGGCACGCGCTCGAGGAGGCGCACGCGAAGGGGCAGCACCGCGGCGAGGGCAGCGACCGCTTCCTCTCCGAGGTGCTCTGGCGCGAGTTCTGCTACCACCTGCTCTTCCACTGGCCGGACCTGGCGACCGCGAACTTCGACTCCCGCTTCGACTCCTTCCCCTGGGGCCACCCGGGTGAGGAGAAGATCGACGCCTGGCACCAGGGCCGCACCGGCTTCCCGCTCGTCGACGCGGGCATGCGCGAGCTCTGGAAGACCGGCTACATGCACAACCGGGTGCGGATGGTGACCGCGTCCTTCCTGATCAAGAACCTGCTCGTCGACTGGCGGGTGGGCGAGGACTGGTTCTGGGACACGCTCGTGGACGCCGATCCGGCGAGCAACGCCGCGAACTGGCAATGGGTCGCCGGCTCGGGCGCCGACGCCTCGCCGTTCTTCCGCGTCTTCAACCCGGTGACGCAGTCGAAGAAGTTCGACCCCGAGGGCGGCTACCTGCGCGAGTACGTGCCGGAGCTCGCCGAGCTCGACCGCACCGTGATCCACGAGCCGTGGACGCTCGGCGACACGCTGACGCCGGAGGCGGACGGCTACCCCGCGCCCATCCTCGACCTCAAGGAGACCCGGGTGCACGCCCTGGAGGCGTTCGCGGTGATCAAGAGCGCGAAGCGCGACATCTCGCGCCGCGACTCCGACGACTGACGACCCGGCTCGGCCCATCACTGGTCGGCCCTCACGGGGCCGGCCTTCGACGGCTCGCCCCTAGATGTACATGGCGGGGTCGATCCAGAAGGCCGGGTCCGCGAGCGCGTCGTCGGCGCGGCCGAGCGCGCGCAGGTCGCGGGCGGGGATCCCGACCAGCACGGCCCCGTCCGGGGCGTCCTTCACGACGACCGCGTTCGCGCCGACGCTCACGTCCGAGCCCAGCACGATCGGGCCGAGGATCACGGCGCCGGCGCCGACCACGACCCGGTCGCCGAGGGTCGGGTGGCGTCGCTCGCGCTTCGCCGACTTCCCGCCCAGGGTGACGGAGTGGTACAGCATGCAGTCGTCGCCGATCCGCGCGGTCTCGCCGATCACCACGCCCATTCCGTGGTCGATGAAGAGCCGGCGGCCGATCGTCGCGCCCGGGTGGATCTCCACTCCGGTCGCGGCCCGGGCGGCCTGCGCGAGCAGCCGGGCGGGCAGGCGCGCGCCGCGACGCCACCAGCGGTGCGCGACGCGGTGCAGCCAGACGGCGTGCAGTCCGGGGTAGGCGAGCACCACCTCCGCCGTGGTGCGCGCCGCCGGGTCGCGCAGGCGCGCGGCCGCCACGTCCGCGCGGAGGCGACCGAGGGCGGTGGGACGGGGTCCAGCGGGGCTCAGCTGCGGAGGTCCTCGTAGAGGACGGTCGAGATGTAGCGCTCGCCGAAGTCGCAGACGATCGCGACGATCGTCTTGCCGGCGTTCTCGGGGCGCTTGGCCACCTCGAGCGCGGCCCACATGATCGAACCGGAGGAGATGCCGCCGAGGATGCCCTCCCGCGCCGCCATCTCGCGGGCGACGCGCACCGAGTCGTCGAGGGTGACGTCGATGATCTCGTCGTAGACCTCGCGGTCGAGGATCGCGGGCACGAAGTTGGCGCCGATGCCCTGGATCTTGTGCGGGCCCGCGGTGCCCTGGGTGAGCAGCGGCGAGTCGATCGGCTCGACGCCGATGATCTGCACGCCGGGCTTGCGCTCCTTCAGCACCTGGCCGACGCCGGTGATGGTGCCGCCCGTGCCGATGCCGGCGACGAAGACGTCGACCTCGCCGTCGGTGTCCTCCCAGACCTCCTCGGCGGTGGTGCGGCGGTGCACCTCGGGGTTGGCGGCGTTCTCGAACTGGCGGGCGAGCACCGCGCCCGGGGTCTCGGCGACGATCGACTGCGCCCTCTCGACCGCGCCGCGCATGCCCTCGGAGCCGGGGGTCAGCACGATCTCGGCGCCGTAGGCGCGCAGCAGGACCCGGCGCTCGACGGACATCGTCTCGGGCATGGTCAGGACGACCTTGTAGCCGCGCGCCGCGCCGACCATCGCGAGCGCGATGCCGGTGTTGCCGCTCGTGCCCTCGACGATCGTGCCGCCGGGCGGCAGCTCCCCCGACGCCTCGGCGGCGTCGATGATCGCCACGCCGATGCGGTCCTTCACGCTGTTCGCGGGGTTGTAGAACTCGAGCTTGGCGAGGACGACGGCACTGTCGGCGCCGTCGAGGCGGTTGATGCGGACGAGCGGGGTCCGTCCGACGAGCTGCGTCACGTCGTCGTGGATGCGTGCCATGGTGGTGTGCTTTCTGCCGGGGCCGACCGCTCCGGGGCCCCGAGGCGGTGGGTGGTGCGGTGCTGCCGCTCCCCTCGCGGGGACGCACGTTCCACGATACGGAAACGTCGTCGCGACGGCAGCCTCAGGACGGACGCGGCGGGAGGATCCACGCCCGAGCCGGCGGGTGCGCAGCCGGACCCCGCGCCGCGCGTCACAGGTGCATCTCGTCCTCCAGGAGGACCCCCTCCTCCCGGGCGCGTCGCGTACCATGACCCGGGGGATTCGCACGACCGGCGCGACGACCCGCCCCCCTGCATTCGCGCGGCACCACCGCGCCGGAAGGACCTCCCGCTCCATGGCTCTCCCCACCGCATCCCGCAGCTCCGCTCGACCGCTGGGGATGTCGTTGCGGGCAGTGCTGGGCTTCATCGGGATGAGCGCCGTGGCGGGCGTCCTGATCACGGTCGGAGTCACTCCGGCGCTCGCGCTGACGGGCCTCGCGACGAGCAACACGATCGGCATGTTCCAGAACCTGCCCGGCTACCTCGACGCCGGCCAGCTGATGCAGCGCACCAACATCTACGCGGGCGACGGCACGACCCTCCTCGCCTCCGTCTACAACCAGAACCGCGTCGAGGTCGGCTGGGACGAGGTCGCGCAGACCGCGAAGGACGCCGCGGTCGCCGGTGAGGACCCGCGCTTCTACGAGCACGGCGGCATCGACCTGCAGGGCACGCTCCGCGCGCTCGCGGTCACGCTGACCGGCGACGACCTGCAGGGCGGCTCGTCGATCACGCAGCAGTACGTCAAGAACGTGCTCGTGCAGAAGGCCGAGTCGATCACCGACGAGGCCGCGCGCGACGAGGCCTACAAGCTCGCGACCGACCCGACCCCCGAGCGCAAGCTCAAGGAGATGCGCCTCGCGATCGGCCTCGAGAAGGAGTCGTCGAAGGACGACATCCTGCTCGGCTACCTCAACATCGCGCTCTTCGGCGGGACCGTCTACGGCATCGAGGCCGCGGCGAACTACTACTACGGCATCCCGGCCAGCCAGCTCTCGACCGCGCAGGCCGCGGCGCTGCTGGCGATCGTCAACAACCCGTCGAAGTTCCGCTTCGACAACCCCGCCGACGAGGCCAACGGCGCCGCGAACGGCTACGCGGCGACCAAGGAGCGCCGCGACTACATCCTCGGCGAGGAGCTGAAGTACTCGAAGATCAGCCAGGAGGTCTACGACGCCGCGATCGCCGAGCCGATCACGCCGAACATCACGGAGCCGTCCACCGGCTGCGCGACGGCGGGCGACGCCGCGTACTTCTGCGAGTACGTGCTGAACGTCCTGCGCAACGACGAGGCCTTCGGCGCCACCGACGACGAGCGCTACCAGCGGATCCGCCAGGGCGGCTTCGACATCGTCACCACCCTCGACCTCGACATCCAGCAGGTCTCGCAGGCGGCGCTGAACGCCTACATCCCCTCCTACGACCCCCGCTTCCAGGTCGGTGCCACCGCCGCCTCGATCCAGGCCGGGACCGGCCGCGTGCTGTCGATGGTGCAGAACACCAAGTACAGCCAGGACGAGGAGTTCCTCGCCGCGAACCCCGGCTACAGCGCGATCAACCTCAACGTCGACTCCGCTATGGGCGGCACGGCCGGCGTGCAGACCGGCTCGACCTACAAGGTCTTCACGCTGGCTCAGTGGCTCGAGTCGGGCCGCACGATCAACGAGTCGTTCCCGTCGCCGACCTCCGGCTTCAGCTCGTACCCGCAGAAGTGCAACATCGACAACAAGGGCTACTACTACGGCAAGTTCTCGCCGAAGAACGACGACTCCTCCGAGAACGCGAGCTCGATGACCGCGCTCGCCGCGACGACGAACTCGATCAACACCGGCTTCATGGGCATGGCCCAGCAGCTCGACGTCTGCGACGTCCGCACCACGGCCGAGTCGTTCGGCGTGCACCGCGCCGACGGCGGCGAGCTGGCGAGCGGCCCTGCCTCGGTGCTCGGCACGAACGAGATCGCGCCGCTGACCATGGCCACCGCCTACGCCGGCATCGCGAACGACGGGACGACCTGCTCCACCGTCGTCATCGACAAGATCACCGACGCCAGCGGAGCCGCCGTCGCCGCCCCCGCCTCGTCGTGCACCCCGTCGGTCTCGGCCGACGTCGCTCACGGCATGCAGTACGCGATGCAGCGCGTGATGACCTCCGGCACCGGCTACGCGTCGAACCCGCGCGACGGCATCGAGCACATCGGCAAGACCGGCACGACCGACGACGCCGCCGACGTCTGGACCGCGGGCGCCAGCAAGGCCGCCTCGCTGGCCGTATGGGTCGGCTCGATCAAGGGATTCGACGACAACACGAAGATCAACCTCCGCAACGTCAGGGTCACTGGCGAGGCGGGCACGATCCAGGCGGCGCAGTCGCGGCACGCGATCTGGAAGCCGATCATGACGGCTCTGGACCAGAAGTACGGCGGCGACGACTTCACCGATCCGCCCGCCTCGATGCTGGCCTCGTCGCCGCGGAACGCGACGCTCGCCGAGGTCCCCGACGTGACCGGGCTGACGGTCGCGGCGGCGACCGCCACGCTCACCGCCGCGGGCTTCTCCGTCGGCATCCTCGAGCCGGTCGGCTCCGCGTCGATCCCCGAGGGGTCGGTCGTCTCGACGACGCCCAGCGCGGAGCTGACGGCGCTTCGAGGCGCGGTCATCCCGCTCCAGGTCAGCAACGGTGCCGCCCCGAAGAACACCAGCGACATCTCCGACATCGACGGCGACCTGATCGAGTAGCAGGCCCTCTCCGGCGGGTCCCGGAGTGGGCGGCACGGAGGATTCCGCGCCGCTGCGCACAGCGCCCGGGCGCGCCTGGGCGGGGATGTCGGGGTCGTCGCCTAGGGTGCTGGTGCACCGAGAGGATCCATCCTGAAGCGTCCGAACGTTCCCGTCTTCCAGCCCCGTCGCACCGTCCACGGGGCTCTCGGCGCGCTGTTCGGGTTCGTGATCGTCAGTGTGCTCGCCGGACTGCTCGCCACCGCCGTGGTGGCCCCGGCCTTCGCGCTCACCGGGGCCGCCACCTCGGGCACGATCTCGGCGTTCCAGTCGCTGCCGAGCTACCTCGAGGTCGGCGAGCTGATGCAGAAGACGGACGTCTACGCGGGCGACCCCGACGACCCGACGCTCCTCGCCTCCTTCTACGACCAGAACCGCATCGAGGTCTCCGCCGACCAGATCACCGGGTCGGTCTTCGATGCGCTCATCGCGAGTGAGGACCCGCGCTACTACGAGCACGGCGGCATCGACCTGCAGGGCACGCTCCGCGCCGTCGCGAGCACCTACCTCCTCGACGCGGAGCCGCAGGGCGGCTCGTCGATCACGCAGCAGTACGTCAAGAACGTCCTCGTGCAGAAGGCCGAGTCGATCACCGACGAGACCGCGCGCGACGAGGCCTACGCCGAGGCGACCGCGACCACTCCCGAGCGCAAGCTCAAGGAGATGCGCCTCGCGATCGGCATGGAGAAGGAGTACTCGAAGGACGACATCCTGCTCGGCTACCTCAACATCGCGCTCTTCGGCGGTACCGTCTACGGCATCGAGGCCGCGGCCGAGTACTACTACGGGATCCACGCGGCTGACCTCACGGTCGGGCAGTCGGCCGCGCTGCTCGCGATCGTCAACAACCCGGAGAAGTTCCGCTTCGACCGGCCCGACGACCCGGACAACGGCGAGGCGAACGGCTACGCGCTGACGACGAGCCGACGCGACTACATCCTCGACCGGATGCTGGAGTACGGGAAGATCGACGCCGCGACCCGCGACGAGGCGAAGGCCGCGCCGATCGAGCCGCGGATCACGCCGCCGTCGACCGGCTGCCAGACCGCGGGCAGCGCCGCCTACTTCTGCGACTACGTCTCGCACGTCCTCCGCGACGACCCCGCCCTCGGCGCCACCGACGACGAGCGCTACGCGGCCCTCAAGCGCGGCGGCCTCAAGGTCTACACGACGATCGACCTCGGACTGCAGGAGACGGCGCAGGCGCTGATGGACGAGCAGATCCCCGCCTCGGACCCGCGCTTCGACGTCGGCGCGACCGCGGTCGCCGTGCAGACCGGGACCGGGAAGGTCCTGACGATGGTGCAGAACAAGCGCTACAGCCAGGACCCGGAGGTCATCGCGAGCGGGCCGGAGTACTCGGCGATCAACCTCAACGTCGACGCGGCGATGGGCGGCGGCAACGGCTTCCAGCCCGGCTCCGGCTACAAGGTGTTCACCCTCGCGGAGTGGCTGCGGTCGGGGCACACGCTGCTCGAGCAGTTCGACTCGAAGCGGAAGAACTGGACCGGCTACACGGACAGCTGCGAGGGGACGCAGAACTACGCCGACTACAACCCGAAGAACGCGGGCGACGGCGCCTACTCCGATACGCAGACCGCGTTGAACTCGACGATCTGGTCGCTGAACACCGGCTACACCGGCATGTCGCACCTGCTCGACCTCTGCAAGATCCGCACGACGGCCGAGTCCTTCGGCATCCACCGCGCGGACGGCGGTGCGCTGAGCCAGTCGGCCGCCTCGGTCATCGGCACGAACGAGATCGCACCGATGACGATGGCCGTCGCCTACGCCGCGATCGCGGACGACGGGATGCGCTGCACCCCCGTCGTGATCACCGAGATCACCGGGCCGGACGGGAACGCGATTCCGCCGAGCGAGTCCGAGTGCACGCGGGCGGTGTCGTCCTCGGTCGCCCGCGCGATGCAGTACGCGATGCTCAAGGTGACCGCGGAGGGGACGGGGACGCAGGCCGACCCGAAGGACGGCGTGCAGCACATCACCAAGACCGGGACCTCGGACAACTCGGCCGACACCTGGGCGCTGGGGGCGTCGAGCTCCGTGTCGCTCGCGGTGTGGGTCGGCAGCATCAAGGCGCAGGCCACCGGCTCGCGGGTGAACCTGGAGTCCATCGACTTCCCGAGCGGCTGGGCGCCGGACGCGCGTCACCGGATCTGGAAGCCGCTGATGACCGAGATCGACTCGCTCTACCGCGGGTCGGACTTCGCGGCCGCCGACCCGGCGCTGATCGCGGCGCCGCAGGTCGTCGTGCCCGACCTGTCGGGGCGCAGCAGCGACAGCGCGATCCGGACGCTCACCGACGCCGGCTTCACGGTCGGGTCGACCACGCAGGTGGACTCGACCCAGCCGCAGGGGGCGGTCGCCGGCACGGTGCCCGCGGCCGGCACGACGGTCGACAAGGGGTCGGTCGTCGGCGTCACCCTCAGCACCGGCACTCCGCCCGCGGCCACCCCGCCCCCGCCCGCCGCGTCGCCGCCCACCGGCTGAGACCCGCCCGCCGACACCTCGGCGTGAAGCGGACTCGCGACACGCCGAGACGACGGAGGGAACCGTTCCGCCCGATCGGACATCTCTGAGCATGACCGCTTCCTCACCGCCTCGAGAAGCCGGAGTGTCGTGGGCGACCGCGCTCTCGGGTGACCCCGACGACTTCGGCCGCCTCTACGACGCCTTCCGGCAGCGCGTGTTCTGGCACGCGCTCCGCCACACTCGCGCCCTGCACGACGCCGAGGACGTGACGGCGCTCGTCTTCCTCGAGGCGTGGCGCCGCCGGGCGTCCGTCCGGCTCGTCGACGGGTCGCCGCTCCCCTGGCTGCTCGCCACGACGAACAACGTCGCCCGGAACGCCGGACGGTCGGCACGCCGGCACCGGCTGGCTCTCGGACGCCTCCCCGAACCGGTGCACCAGGGCGACTTCGCCGGCGACTCCGACCGGCGGATCGACGACGAGCCGCGACGCGAGGCGATCCGCCTGGCGTTCGGAGCCCTCGGCCTCCGCGACCAGGACGTGCTGTCGCTGTGCGTCGTCGCCGAGATGCCTATCGCCGACGCCGCCGCGGTGCTCGGCGTCCCCGAGGGAACGGTCAAGTCCCGGCTCTCCCGGGCCAAGGGGAAGCTCGCAGGGCTGATCTCCGATCTCACCGCCGACGCAGCCACCGATGGAGGTGCACGATGAACGACAAGCCCGTGATCGATCCGGAGCGCGACCGCGCCTTCCGTCGCATGATCGTCGAGAACGCCCGTGCCGACCAGGCTCTGCGGCCGCTGCGCCACCGCGCCTCCTTCCTCGTCGGCCTCGTGACGGCGGCCGTGCTGCTCTCCGGCGGCGGGGTGGCGGTCGCCCTGACCGGCGCGTTCGACCCTCCGGAGCCGGCACCCGTCGAGACGGTGACGCCGGAGCCCGTCCCGACACCGAGCGAGACGCAGACGGCCACGGCCACCGCCGCCGCCGCGCCCGTTCCGGCGCCGACCCCCGTGCCGACGGAGACCGCGGCGACCGCCGACCTGTCCGACTGGGTGATCGGGTTCGACGGCATCGGGCCCATCGTGTTCGGCGGGAGCAGCGAGTCCGCCTCCGCCGCCCTCGACACGACCGCTCTCGTGCCGTACGACTTCGGGATCGAGGAGTGCCGCTCGGATCGGCGGGCTTCCGCGGAGAACGCCCAGGCCTGGATCATGGCGGTCTCCGACGAGCCGGGCAGGGTCACCCTCCTGAACGTCTTCGGCTACGGGATCGACGCGACGCGGGCGGCGGCCGCGTTCCCGCGCACGGCGGAGGGGATCGGGATCGGCTCGACCGAGCAGGAGCTCCTGGCGGCCTACCCGGGGATCACCCCGGCGGATCCGGTCGCCGGTGACGCCCTCTACGCGCTGAGCGACGGCTCCGGGCGTTCCCTGTGGTTCCGGATCGCCGCCGATCAGGGGACGGTGGTGGACATCACGCTGAACGAGCAGCCGGTGCTGACGATCGGCGGCTGCGGGGCGTGAGGCCGGTGGCGGTGCGGCTCGAGGTCGGAGCTGCGCCGCCACCGGAAGGCCGAGGATCCGTGGACTCTCAGTGATGGAAGCGGTGCACGACCGCGTGGCCCTTGCCGCGGCCGATCAGCCAGCGGTTGACCGGGGTGGTGACCACGAAGGCCAGGGCGAGCGAGCCGACGAGGGAGCCCCAGAAGAGGCCCGTCGCGAGTCCCGCGTCCATGGCGCCGGGGATCGCCAGCATCGCCGTGTTGTCGATGACCTCCATCACGGCGATCGAGACGGTGTCGGCCGCGAGGGCGATGCCGACGGCGGCGCGCCAGGAGACTCCCGCACGGAGCACGCCGCGCATCGTCAGGGCGTAGCCGAAGAGGAACGCGAGGGCGATCGAGAGCACCACGGTGCCGAGGTTGTGCAGCCCGAGCGCGGTGCCGAGCACCATGCCGAGGACCTCGCCGATGGCGCAGCCGGTGAGGCAGTGCAGGGTGGCCGTGGCGGCGGTCCGCCAGGACGTCGCGGTGGAGGAGGAGTGGGTGCTGTGGTCGTGCGCGGCGTCGGTCATCGGTGCTCCCTCGGTGTCGGTCACCGAGGTGAAACATACCCCCCGGGGGTATATTCCCGAGGGACGTGGTCTTGTGGCTGCGCTGCCCGGCTCAGAGCTGGACGGCGGCGGCCGGCAGGAGGCCGAACTCGACGAGCTCGGCGTCGGTGAGGAGGCGGCTGCGGATCATGAAGCGCTTGCCCTCGGGGGCCTCGACGCTGAAGCCGCTCCCGCGGCCGTCGACCAGGTCGACGGTGAGGTGGGTGTGCTTCCAGTACTCGAACTGGGAGCGCGACATGTGGAACTCGATCGGGTCGAGGCCGTCGACGTGCAGCGTCTCGAGCAGCACGTCGGAGGCTCCCGTGCGGAACATGCCGACCGGGAAGCACATCGGCGAGCTGCCGTCGCAGCAGCCGCCCGACTGGTGGAACATCAGGGGGCCGTGGAGCTCGCTCATCCTCCGCAGCATGCCGGCTGCCGCCTCGGTCACGTCGACGCGCGTGCTGTCCATGGGCGGTGTCCTCTCGGGGTGACGTGTCTGCGGGGGTGGGTCTCGATACGCCCGCTGCGCGGGCTACTCGACCAGCAGGGGAGGCGTGGGGTGCGAAGCGGAGCGAGGCCGCCGTGCTCCCGCATGTGCTGGGGACGTGGGTCTCGATACGCCCGCTGCGCGGGCTACTCGACCAGCATGGGTTGGGCTGCTCGATCGGCACGCCCTGCAAGAGAGAGCGCGGAGCGCGAATCCGCGTGCCAGCGGATTCGCGGAGCGCGACGCTCCCCGCTCCACCCGCGCGACCACCCGCGGAAGCCGACCGCGGCGGTGATGACGAGCGGAGCGAGGAATCGCCGCAAGACGGCTCAAAAGAAGCCCATGGGTCCTTCCGCGTAGGAGACGAGGAGGTTCTTCGTCTGCTGGTAGTGGTCGAGCATGACCTTGTGGTTCTCGCGGCCGATGCCGGACTGCTTGTAGCCGCCGAAGGCCGCGTGCGCCGGGTACTGGTGGTAGGTGTTGGACCAGACGCGGCCTGCTTCGATGGCGCGGCCGGCGCGGTAGAGCTGGGCGCCGTTGCGGCTCCAGACTCCGGCGCCGAGGCCGTAAAGGGTGTCGTTCGCGATGGAGATGCCGTCGTCGAAGTCCTCGAACGAGGTGAGGGCGAGGACGGGGCCGAAGATCTCCTCCTGGAAGATGCGCATGGAGTTGCGCCCCTCGAAGACCGTCGGGTTGACGTAGTAGCCGCCGCTGAGCTCGCCGCCGAGGTCGGCGCGGTCGCCGCCGATGAGCAGCTTGGCGCCCTCCTGCTTGCCGATGTCCATGTAGGAGAGGATCTTCTCCAGCTGGTCGTTGGAGGCCTGGGCGCCGATCATCGTGGAGACGTCGAGCGGGTTGCCCTGCTTGATGCGGCCGACGCGCTCGAGTCCGTCGCCGACGAAGTCGTCGTAGATGGACTTCTGCACGAGGGCGCGGGAGGGGCAGGTGCAGACCTCGCCCTGATTGAGCGCGAAGAAGGAGAAGCCCTCGAGCGCCTTGTCGTAGAACGAGTCGCGCTCGGCGGCCACGTCGGCGAAGAACACGTTGGGGCTCTTGCCGCCGAGCTCGAGGGTGACCGGGATCAGGTTCTCGCTGGCGTACTGCATGATCAGGCGGCCGGTGGTGGTCTCGCCGGTGAAGGCGATCTTGCGGATCCGCGGGTGCGAGGCGAGCGGGGCGCCGGCCTCGAAGCCGAAGCCGTTGACGACGTTGAGGACGCCGGCGGGGATGAGGTCGCCGATCAGGTCGAGCAGCACGTGGATCGACGCGGGTGTCTGCTCCGCGGGCTTGAGCACCACGCAGTTGCCGGCGGCGAGCGCCGGGGCGAGCTTCCACACGGCCATCAGGATCGGGAAGTTCCAGGGGATGATCTGGCCGACCACGCCGAGCGGCTCGTGGAAGTGGTACGCGATGGTGTCGTGGTCGATCTCGGAGACACCGCCCTCCTGCGCGCGGATGGCGCCGGCGAAGTAGCGGAAGTGGTCGATCGCGAGCGGGATGTCGGCGGCGAGCGTCTCGCGGACGGGCTTGCCGTTCTCCCAGGTCTCGGCGACCGCGAGCAGCTCGAGGTTCGCCTCCATCCGGTCGGCGATCTTGAGGAGCATGTTGGAGCGCTCGGCGGGGCTGGTCTTGCCCCAGCTCGCGAACGCCTTCCAGCCGGCCTCGACCGCGCGGTCGATGTCCTCGGCGGTGCCTCGGGCGATCTCGCAGAAGGGCTTGCCGGTGATCGGGGTGATGTTCTCGAAGTACTGACCCTTCGCGGGGGCGACGTACTCGCCTCCGATGTAGTGGTCGTAGCGGGAGCGGAACGAGGCGACGGATCCCTCCGTGCCCGGGTTGGCGTAGACCGTGGACTCCGGTTCCTGCGGGGCCTGCTCGGCGACCGGATCGGCGTACAGCGTCATGGGGACCTCCATCGACATCGTTGTCGGGTGGGCGCGGGATGTGCGCTCGATCCGACGCTACGTCGCGGCAGGTTGCGGGAGGTTGCGCGGCGAGTGCCGCGGCGAGCGCTCAGCGCTGCTCGGCCTCGAGCTCCTCGAGGTGGGCGACGATGCCGGCGCGGCGGGGCGAGCGGCGCGGCAGGATCCGCAGCAGCTCGGCCCAGACCTCGGCGTCGTCGCGGCCGTCGGGCCCGTGGGCGTAGGCCAGCAGCGTCTCGGCCGCGGCGCTGGTGAGCACGGTGGCGCGCACCCGACCGCGCAGCTCGTCGGCGATGGCGCGGATGCCCGGGGCGTCGGAGCCGGGCAGCGGGGCGCCCGCGTAGGCGTCGAGGGCGAGGCGGTGCGCCCCGCGGTCGAGAAGTCCGACGACCTGGCGCGCGTCGAGGTCGACCGGGCTGGCGAGGCGGTAGGGCCGGGAGAGCGGCACGAGTCGCGGGAGGCGCGGCTCGAGGAGCTTGCGCAGGCGCACCATCTCGGCGCGCACGGTGACGACGGCATCCTCGCGTCCGTAGAGCAGGTGCGCGAGCGCCTCCGCCGAGAGTCCCGCGCGATGCCAGGCGAGCAGGGTGAGGATCTCGGCGTGCCGGGTGGAGAGCTCGAGCTCGACGCCGCCGGCGGTGACGACGCCGGTCTCGCGGCCGAGGACGCGCAGGCTCGGCGCACGGGCCGCCGCGGGCCGAGGGTGCGAGCGGCGCGGACGCTGCAGCCGCTGCACCATCAGCTGGCTCTCGACGGCCGCCGCGGTCGCCTCCATCAGCGGAAGGGTCTGCGGGGCGACGACCTCGGCGCCGCCGGTGATGTCGATCACCCCGAGGATCTCGTGGGTCTCGGGGTCGTGGATCGGCACCGCGGTGCAGCTCCACGGGTGCACGAGCGAGGCGAAGTGCTCCGCGCCGTGGATCTGCACGCCGTGGTCGAGGACGAGGGCGGTGCCGGGGGCGGAGGTGCCGACGTCGGGCTCGGCCCAGGCGGCGCCCTCGACGAAGAGCATCCGCTCGGCGGAGCTCTTCAGCTGCTGGTCGCCGTCGATCCAGAGCAGCCGGCCGAGGGCGTCGCCGACGGCGACGAGCACGCCGCTGTCCTCATCGGCGTCGCGGACGAGGAGGCGCCGGATGACGGGCAGGACCGAGGCGAGCGGGTGGCCCATCCGGTAGTCGCGCAGCTCGTCGCTCGAGAAGGACAGCGGGGCGGTCAGCCGCTCCGGGTCGAGGCGGTGGCGGCGCGCCCGCTCCCAGGAGGCCTCGACCAGGGGGCGGCGACGACCGCTGCCGGGCAGGGCGAGCCAGGGGTTGGTCATCGGTTCCGCCCCTCAAGTCGATCGGTCAGGCGTTCGCGCGCCGCGGCAGGGCAGAGGCTACTCCGCGCGGCTCGACGGCGTCTCAGGCGCGATGACCGCGCGGCGCGCACTCCCCCGGCGCGCGGGCAGCGCCAGCAGCAGCACGGCCAGCACGAGCACCACGATGCCGACGAGCGCGTCCGGCGTCAGCCGCTCGCCGAGCAGGGCGACGCCGAGCAGGGTCGCCGTCGCCGGCTCGACGAGGGTCAGCGTCGAGACGGTCGCGGCGGGGAGGATTCGCAGGCCCCGCGCGAAGAAGGTGTAGGCGACCGCGACGGTGACGACGCCGAGCCAGAGGACGGCCGGGATCGATCCGGCCAGCTGCCCGGGGTCGCCCGCGAGCAGGACCGGCAGCGCGAGCAGCGCGGCCGCGCCGAACTGCGCGCCCATCGCGGCGGCCGGGCTGAAGCCGCGCTCGAGGAGCAGCTTGCCGCAGACGGCGTAGAGCGCGTAGGCGGCGCCGGCCCCGGCCGAGCCGGCGAGACCGAGCACGGAGACGCCTCCCGCTCCCCCGCCGGTGAGCAGCCCGGCGAGCAGGACGACGCCGACCGCGGCGAGCGCCGTCGAGACGAACCAGCGCGGGCTCGGCGCGGTGCGCAGCACGAGCCACTCGAGCAGTCCGGTGAAGGCGGGAGCGGAGCCGAGCGCGACGATCGTGCCGACCGCGACGCCGTTCTCGGCGGTGCCGGTGAAGAAGGCGGGCTGGTAGGCGGCGACGCCCGCCGCGCCGAGGAGGACGAGCAGGACCGTCGATCCGCGCGGTCTCCGCGTCGCGCGCCGGGGAGCGCGCGCCGTCTCGACCCCGAGCAGGGCGGCCAGCAGGGTCCCGCCGAGCACGATGCGGGCGGCGCCGAGCAGCAGTGGATCGACGTCCGCCGCACCGAGCGACTGCGCGGTGCCGGTGGTGCCGAAGCAGACGGCGGCGAGGACGATCGCGACGATCGCAGACCCGCGTGACCCCATCACTGCCCGTCCCCGCGGCCGGGCGGCGCGCGGGCTCCAGTCTGGCAGCGGCGAACCCTTCCGCTGTTCAGCTTCCGGGCCCAGGATGGCGGTACGGTCGATCGCGAAGGGCGGGTGGCATGGGCATCGCGGAACCGTTCGACGTGGAGAGCTACCGCCGCAGCGCGCACGGCAGCCTGCACGACCACTTCTCGATCCGCGAGTTCGAGGAGACACCGCTCGACCGCGAGGCGATCGTCGCGGCGGCGTATCTCCGGGCGCTCGAGCACGCCGCCATCGCGCGGGTGCTGCCGCTCGCGCGCGCGCATCCGGACCCGCGGGTGCGGACCTTCGCGACGTCGTGGGCCGCCGAGCGGCACCGCATCGCCGACGCGCTGGGCGAGGTCCTCGCGGCGTCACCGCGGATCCGCGGCGTGGACACCGGGCCGGCCGAGCCGATCGCCGCGCCGAAGGTGCTCCGCGACCGGGCCTCGCGACTGCTCGCCGGGCCGATCGCGCTCGCGCTGGCGGTCGACGCGCAGATCGCGCTGCACGCCTACCGCCGCCTGGCGCGGCTGTCGCTGCACCCCGAGATGGAGCGGCTGGCCGAGACGGTCGCCGGGATCCTCGAGCGGCACGCGGACTTCTTCGGCGAGCTCGCCGCCGACTCGATCGGCCGGCCGCTGCGGCGCCGGATCGTCGCCGCGGGGGTCCTCGCCGCGGTGCGACTGCCGGTCGGCGAGAGCGCGCTGCCCGAGGAGCTGGCCCGCGAGGGGCGCGAGCTGGTCTTCGGGCGCGACGACGGCGGGCTGGACGGCATCGACGCCGGGGTCGTCGCGGGCTATGCGCTGCCCTGCACGGCGGCGCGGCGACTGCTGCAGCCGCACCGGACGCTGCCGCTGCGCGCGGCGGTGCAGGCGGGTCGGCTCGGGGCCGACGTGGTCGCGGGGGTGCGGGAGCTGCGGTCGCTGATCGCGGAGTGAGGCGGCGGGGCGCCGGGCGAACCGTGCCAGGGACCGATGATCGACGCTGTGTCAGCAATCCGACGGATGCGCCTCGGATGACGCTTCCTCCGGGTCAGGTGGCGCCGGTCTCCGCTGCGGTGCTGGGGCCCCTGCGAGAGTCGGGAGCTCCTTGTTCCCGAGGTTGCTGAACGCGGATTCCGTCAGCGACCGAGCAGGCCCGCGATAGGGACGTCGCGGTGGCGCGATCAGCTCGAGGAAGCCGCCGAGCGCACCCTCGAGGTAGACGATGCGTGTACCCGCTCGGGCGCCGCTGGTCATCCGGTGGGGCGGACCGACCGGACGCCAACCGTGCGTGGCACACAGGCCCAGCACCCGGTCGAGGTCCGAGACCGTCAGCGCGATGTGCACCGTGCCGATGTCCGCGGGTGAGCCGGCTGCTCGAGCCGGCCGAGGGGGGTCGTCCTGCAGCAGCTCGACTCGGTGGTCTCCGAGCGTCACCACCGCTCCCCGGATCGTCGCTCCGTCGACGCCCGTGGTCGCGACCGTGGTGTCCGCATCGAGCGTGAAGGCGCGTTCGAGTGTGAAGCCGAGACCGGAGCACCACAGTTCCACCGAGTCGTCGAGATCGGTCACGGTGAGGCCGGAGTGAGCGACGGCCGAGACGAGGGGTGATGTCATCCCATCAGTATCCGGCTCGGCTCGGCGGTCCCTCGAGAACGGGAGCGGGCGCACAACTATCGACAGTGGTGGAGATTATGTCAGGTTCCTGGTTTGAGAAAGCCGGCGGCTGCCTCATGCTGGAGGCGCCTGATCACGCTTCGGCCGAGTCCACCGTCTGACGACCGCATGCCTCGCAGCCGGCCCCTACCTAAAAGGAGAGACACCGTGACTGACTCGAGCGACATAGCCATCGTGACCGGAGCGGGAAGCGCCGAGGGAATTGGCGCCGCGACGGCGCTCCTACTCGGGCGCAACGGCATGCGCGTCGTCGTCACCTCAACGACCGAGCGCATCCAGGACCGCGTCGCCGACCTGAGACGGGCCGGCATCGACGCCCACGGGGTGGTGGCCGATCTGACGGGGCAGCTCGGGGTGGACGCGGTGCTCGAGGCCACGCGCCGCGCCTTCGGCGAGCCGACCGTCCTGGTCAACAACGCCGGCATGACCTCAGTGTCCACGACCGACTCCCCCGCTGCGATCGACGACATCACGATCGACCAGTGGACGATGTCCCTGGACCGCAACCTCACCACCGCGTTGCGGATGATGCGGGCCGTGGTGCCCGCAATGAGAGCCGTCGGTTACGGCCGCGTCGTGAATGTGTCGTCCCTCTCGGGTCCCGTCATGGCGTACTCCGGCGACGTCGCTTACCATGCCGCCAAGGCCGGGATGCTCGGGCTGACCAGGGGTGCTGCGGTCGATGTCGCCGCCGCCGGCATCACCGTCAACGCAGTCGCGCCCGGATGGATCGTCACGTCGTCCTCCAGCGAGCACGAGATCGCGATGGGAGCGGCGACTCCCATTGGGCGCTCAGGAACCCCGCTGGAGGTCGCGGCCGCCGTGGCGTTCCTCGCCGGCCGCAGTGCGTCCTACATCACAGGCCAGCTGCTGGTCGTCGACGGAGCCAACTCGATCGACGAGGAGCGCGGGGCCTAAGCACTCCGCCGGTCCCGCCTCGCCGACATCTCGTTCACCGCCGACGCCCAGTCGGCGACACGAGTGCGTACCAGGATTCCTACCGGCGCGACGCCGAGCGAGATCTGGAACGCAGCTCAGTTCTCTGGCCGCGGCGCGCTCCAGGTCAATTCGGTGCTCGGGCCGGGCAAGAAAACAGCATCACGCCCGAAATTGCGCCCCGCGCGGCGACGTCCCCGCGTGCATGCTGAACAGCGTCGGCGGTCCGTCGAACGTCACCTGTCTCACCCGTTTCGCCACTCGACTGTGCTTCGAGCTGGTCGATCGTGCGAAAGCCGACCTGCCATGATCAACGCGCTGCCCTGCGTGTGCCGTGGGCGTACACCCGGTCAGGCCGATCGATGTGATTCATTCGAAGACCGAGAGCCTCGGCCTCCGTTCTGCTGTGTGAGACCTGATGAAGACGCGATCTGCGACAGTCAGTTCTCGTCTGACGCGCGTTGTGAAAGCGATGTGGATTCTCCCTGAACCACACGCAGACGTTCCTCGACCTGGTGAACGCTCTCTGCATCGGAGCCTGCGTCCTCGGAACCTCGAAGGAGCGCTTCGACGATGGCGTGTCCGCTGAAGACGATGTCATAGTCGACGGTGGTGATCGTCGGTGTCATCGATTGAGCGATGGAGGAGTTGTCCACCCCGATGACGCCGAGATCGATCGGGACGGATCGACCGAACCGTGAGCCAGCCCCGATGACCGCCATTGCGACCTCATCGTTGTATGCCGCGATCCCGATTCGCTCCGGAGGCAGACTTCGGAGTGCGTTCTCGGATCCGCCGCGTTCGAGCGCCACATGCAGCGTCGGGATGATCGTCACACCACGCGATGCCGCGAACCGCGTCACGCCCTCCTCGCGCGGAAGGGCGAACTTCCGCTCCCTCGCGGCAACGGGTACAGCGACTCCGAGGATGTCGTAGCCGGCTTCGATGAGGTGCTCTGCCTGGAGTCTTCCGATGGCCCGGTCGATGGCCGCTTGCACCGAGGTCGACTGAACGATCAGATGCACTCCTTGAGCGAGGAGGCGTCGACGCTGCTCCTCGGAGAGCGGTGCGAGGCTGACGACGCCGAAGGGCTTGAGCCCGAGGATCGTGTCTTCGAGGAGGGTCTGCGCACCCACGAACTGCAGGAGGTTCGTCAGTCCGGCCTGCGCGAGACCCGCACTGACGACGTCGACCAGCTCGCGGAGCCTCGGATTGAACGTCACATCGGGGATCAGGGTGATGACGATGTCGCTCGTCCCACGTGCGAGGGTCCTGCCCGCGAGCGACGGCCGGTAGCCCAGCGCAGCGGCGGATGTCCTGACCCGGGCGATGGTCTCCGGCGTGAACAGGTGATCGCGTCCGTTCAGGATCTGGCTCACGGTCGACCGGGACAGACCCGCGTGACTCGCGACCTCAGCACTGGTGGTCATGCGCCCTCCTTCCGGCGAGTTCAGCTTCGCATGATTCCCGGGCCTTTCGATGCCAGCGAAGGACGGACGCCGCTGACCCGGCAACGCGTGGCCAGATCCCTTGAACTACACGCGCGACGAACCACTACCCGCACCGCTGAGGATCAGCACGGCTGGTCGGCGCGGACGCTCTCAGATGCCGAACGAAAGACAGGCGGTGCTCGTACGCCTATCGGCCTGGTGCATCTCGGCCAAGGCCAACGGGTCGATGACAGACGGACAAGAGGAAGGCACGAAGACGCTCGCCCGACGGCCCCCAGCTCGAGCAGGAGCCGCGAGAACACGCCGAGAGTGGACAGGAGTCCGGGCCGCGACCGCCTTCGGACCCGGACGCGCTTCGAGGAGATTGACGCGCGTCAAATTCTATGATTGCGTCAAGGCTCTGCACGTTCTCCCGCGCAGATCAGAGTGCTGTGAGGCGCAGAGAAGGGCCCCGACATGACCGAATCCCACATCAGCTCCCCAGGAGGAGCACAGTTCATCGCTGCAGGTCATGCGGCAGCGGAGGGAGACCCGGTCCCTTATTTCCGGCGCGTCTTCCACGTCGGCGAAGGGCTGAGGTCCGCGCGCCTCCGAGTGACGGCACTGGGCATCGTCACCAGTCTCGTCAACGGACGGCGTGTCGGAGCGGATGTCCTTGCTCCCGGGTGGACCTCCTACCATCACCGAATCGCCGTCTCCGAGTACGAGGTGACAGGAGACCTCGGCGAAGGTGACAACGTCCTGGGTGCGCTCGTCGCCGAGGGATGGGCGGTGGGAAACATGGGATATGAACTCAAGCGGCACCACTACAGCGATCGCCCGGCGCTCTACATGGAACTGACTTTGGACTACGGGGACCGCACTGAGCTGATCGTCACCGACGACTCGTTCCGCGTCGGTGAGGGAGCGGTGCGCTCGGCGAGCATCTACGACGGCGAGACCTACGATGCTCGACTGGAGCCGTCGGGTTGGCAGACGCCCCAGTTCGACGACGCCACCTGGTCCCGCGCGACCGTGCACGATTCCAACCTCTCCGCGCTCATCGAGGACGGCCCGCCCCCCATTCGTCGGATCGAAGAGCTTCGAGCGACGTCCGTCATCAACACGCCCGCAGGCCGTACCGTCGTGGACTTCGGTCAGGTGCTCACGGGGTGGGTTCGACTGAGGGTCACGGGTCGACCAGGTCAGACAGTGACGTTCCGTCACGCCGAGCTCCTCAACGCTCAGGGAGAACCTGAGTACGAGACCCTCCGTACGGCGAAAGCCACGGACAGCTACACGCTCCGAGGCGAAGGCGAGGAGACGTGGGAGCCCGCCTTCACCTTCCACGGATTCCGCTACGTGGACATCGAGGGCTGGCCGGGGGACCTCGACCCTGCGGACCTCGTCGCGGTGGTCGTTCACAGTGACATGGAGCGGACCGGATGGCTGGAGACGTCAGATCCCCTTCTGAACCGACTGCACGAGAACGTCGTATGGTCGATGCGCGGAAACTTCGTCGGAGTCCCGACCGATTGCCCGCAGCGCGACGAGCGCCTGGGATGGACCGGTGACATCCACACGTTCGCGCCCACGGCGGCCTTCCTCTACGACGTGCGTGACGTCCTGGGCTCCTGGCTGCAGGACGTCGTTGCGGAGCAGCGCGAGAAGGGATTCATCCCCTTCTTCGTCCCCGATGTGTCGGGCCTTCCCTCGGCGCCCACCGCCCAGTGGGGCGACGTGATCGTCGGGCTGCCGGTGATCCTGTACCGGGAGTACGGGGACGAGGGGTTCCTTCGCCGTTACTGGTCGGCGATGACCGCCTATGTGGATCAAGTCGAGTCGCTGCTCGATGCGACGGGGCGGTGGAGCTCAGGGCACCAGTTCGGCGATTGGCTCGACCCGGACGCGCCGTCCGAGGACGCAGCCGGCGGCAAGACGGATCGATACCTCGTCGCGACCGCCTGCTTCGCGAAGACCGTCAGTCAAATGGCCGAAGCGGCACGCGTGCTCGACCTCCACGACCAGGTGGCTCGATACACGACCCTGGCGCGCCGGGTTCGGGACGCGTTCCGCGACGAGTACGTGTCGCGCTCGGGTCGGCTGGTCAGCGACTCTGCCACCGCCTACTCCTTGGCGATCTGCTACGACCTGCTCGACCCGCAGCAGCGCGAGCACGCGGGCGCTCGCCTGGCGCAGCTCGTGACGAAGGCCGGATACAGGATCTCCACCGGATTCGTCGGGACACCGCTCGTCGCCCACGCCCTCTCGGACACCGGTCACGTCGACGTCGCTTACCTCCTCCTCACGGAACAGGAATGCCCGTCCTTCCTGTACCCCCTGACCCAAGGCGCTACGACCATCTGGGAGCGATGGGACGCGATCCGCCCCGACGGTTCGCTGGACTCCTCCGGTCTGACTTCACTGAACCACTACGCGCTCGGATCCATCGCGCAATGGATGTACCGCGTCATCGGTGGCCTCGAAGCGCTCGAACCCGGCTACCGGCGCATGAGGATCGCGCCGCAGCCGGGAGGCGGCCTCACCTCCGCGGAACTCGTGCACGACACCATCCGCGGCCAGATACGTGTGTCCTGGAGCAAGACCGCCGGTGAGCTGACGGTGACGGTGACCGTACCGGAGGGCGCATCGGCAGAAGTCGTCCTCCCCGATCACCCCGTGGCTTCGACGCTGGAAGTGCAGTCAGGAACGCACACCTGGACATACGCCGTCAGCGAGGAGCAGCGCGAGACATACACCTTCGACACGTCGCTGCAGACACTCGCCGCCGATAGGACTGCGTGGCGGGCGCTGACCCAGGTCTTCAAGAAGCACCTTCCGTTCCCTATCGATGCATCAGGAGCGGAAGCTGCGAGCATCACCGTTGCGATGCTGCTCACGGCCATTCCCCACAGCACTCCAGAGCTCGAGAGCGATCTCCGGGCGGCTCTGGCGTCGCTGTAACAGGTCGGACCCGCGCGATAGGTTCGTACAGAACCGGAACCGTCACTTCACGTTTCGTCGGCAGCCTCCCTGATACTCAGCACAGCAGCGCCCGGGAGGCTGCCGACCAGATGAGCGAAGTCTTCGTGGAAGACCGGCGACCTGCGACTTATCCTTTGTGAGGGCAGAGCGGGATCGCCTGGTTCCGGGTCGCTGAGCACGCCCGAACGCTCCTCGGCTACTGGCCGGCCCGTTCTCCTCTGCCACCACGACCAGGGTCGTTGGCCCTGGCATGCCGACGGTACGGCCAGGTTGCCGGTCAGTCCGATCGCACCAGGTGAGCGCCGAACCTCCCGAGACGCCGGACACCCCTGCGCAGACCGAGGCACACGCTGCATCCCGCCGGCCCGGAGAGCAGGGTCCGAGCACGTGAAAGAGCCTCCCTCGGAGCGGACGCCACTACTCGCCCCTCGATCAGCCTCGGATGCTGGATGGAGAGTGAACCGCATCCGCGACGGAAGAGCACTCGCCGACGGCCTTCTCCGAAGTCTCGGTGAGGTTGTGCTCAGAGCGCTCGGTCTCGCGCGGTGGGTGAGCAGACATGCCAAGCCCGTGCCCGCTAGTGGCTCGTGTCGATATCAGATCGCCGTCTGCGAAGCGGGACTCCCTCAGCGTGGATCGCGTCGGCACATGGGAACCGCCAGCCACGACGTTCGCGTGTGCGATTCAGCACGCAGGGGTGTCCGTACGCCTCGGTGCTCGCTCGAACCTCGATAGACGCCACACCGCAAGAAAGACCTTCGTCCAATAGAGAAGCGGCTGAAGAGGGCGATACCTCTTCAGCCGCTCCTGCGTGCTGTGACGATCTGGTCCGCGTGACGGCCGAGCCAGTTCCTCTGCCACCACGTTTCAAGACGAACGACCATCAGAAGTCGTTCCTCGGCAGACGGACGGCTTTCCGATTCCGCAGAGCTTCCCGGTAGGTTCAGCTCGAGTTATCGGACGCCACGCACTCGAGATGCGGTGACGGCAGCACCGAGGGCGAAGAGGCCTCCCACGATGAACAGGGCGGTGTAGTTGCCCGACCCTCCGCCGATGGCGAGGAGTAGCGGTGCGATCACGGGACCGACAGCAGTCGCGATGGTCCCGGAGATCTGGTAGATCGACAGCCATTTCCCACCCGCTTCCGGATCCGGAAGCACCTCCGAGGCGAGAGCGAGATCCACCGAGTTGAAGGCGCCGGAGCCGGCCGAGAGCAGTACTGCTCCGATGATGTAGACGCCGAAGTCCGGCGCGAAGGCTGCGAGAACCATGCCCGAGGCGATCATGGCTGACGCGATGTAGATGAAGGGCTTACGACGGTGCAGCTTGTCGGAGAGGAAACCGCCCAGGATGGTGAATCCGACGGTGGCGAGCAGCGCCAGACCGCCAGCTACAGCCAGCTGCTGTCCTGCTTGCTCCACGGTGAATCCGAGCCGATCCAGCAGGTAGTACAGCTGATAGGTGCTGAAGAACGCCGTTCCCACGCCGATGCAGAGCTTGCCGATCCACACCCAGGTGAAGTCGAGGTGCTTCAGCGGGTTGAAAAGGAGAGACCGCAGTGCCGTTGCGAGTCTGACGGACTGGAAACGCTCCGGCGCGGGCCGGTCCGGAACGACCACGATCCACAGCGCCACGCCGACCGCGAGGACCCCGACAGGAAGCAGGAAGAGGAGCAGGAGGTTGCCGATGAGGAGACTGCCCACCAAGGTGGCGAAGACTCCAGCAATGGACGCCATCACACCGCTCAAGGCTCCGAGCTTCCCTCGCTGCGCTTGCGGAACGAGCTCGGCCAGCGCAGGGTTCAGTGCAACGCTCACGAGCGCCACGCCCAACTGCGCGACGACGTAACCGAGCAGGACGATCGGCACGGTCGGCGCAGTCGCAATCACGAACGCGCTCACTGCGAAGGCGGCGAGGCCCAGCAGGAGGAAAGGCCTGCGACGCCCCCAGGAGAACTTGCTGCGGTCGCTCAGAACTCCCAGAATCGGGCCGATCGGCAGAAGAACGACAGCACTGATTCCGACGATCAGACCGAGGGCGGTCTCCTTGCTTGCCGGATCGATCAGTTGGATCTTGTAGGGAAGACTGAACAGGGCCGGCATGAACAGGCACAGGAAGAAGCCGAAGTACGTCAGGCCGTAGGTGAAGATGAAGCCCGGGCCCACCTTGGAGACTGGTGCTTCGACACCAGCGCCATCGGCCGCGTCTTCTGCGCGCAAGGTGAGTTGCGAGACCTCCTCGATGGGCGTGTTGCTCGGCACGTTGCTCGCCGCGTCTTTGCGTCTCATTGATTTGCCTTCATCCTGGGCCCGTCATCGGGCACTCTGGTCCGTCGGGCGACTGCGCTCGGCCGGGTCTTCGGACTCAGGGAAGCACTTAATTTGACGCGCGTCAATACCGATCGAGATCTCTGACGCAGGCGCCGCTCGACACCGCGACCGGACTCGATTTCGTCGGATCATCGTCGATGCCGGATCACCCGCGCCCTCGGAGTGCAGGCGACGACCGACCTATTTGACGCGCGTCAAAGCATGTGCTTGGCTGCGTGAATCGTGGTCGCGAAGTGGCCGCGTTCGGAGAGGACGACGATGACCGCCGCAGCTCGCTCGACAGAGCACCGTGCACTCGACCAGTGGGAATTCCAGGCGGAGGGCGCGACGGAGTGGCGCTCGATCCGGCTCCCGCACGACGCCATGATCAGCGAGACCCGGACGCCGGACGCGCCGGGCGGCCCCGACACGGCGTACTTCCCCGGCGGCCGATACGTCTACCGGACGGTGTGGAACGCCGATGAGACGTCGTCCCCCTTCGTCGGCTTGCGCTTCGAAGGCGTGCAAGGCGACGCGACGGTGTCCGTGAACGGACAGCTCGTCGGGACAGTGCGCAGCGGCTACGTGGAGTTCGAACTCCCCGTCGAGCACACGATCGTCTGGGGCGCGGAGAACGAGATCGTCGTCGTGGTCGACAACGAGAAGCAGCCGGCGAGCCGCTGGTACCCCGGATCAGGTCTCTACCGCTCCGTTCATCTCGTCCTCCGCCCGGCCATTCACATCGCACCCGACGGGCTGCGGGTGCGGACACTCGCGTTCTCGCCCTCATCTGCGACCGTCGAGGTCGCTTGCCTTCTCGAGAACGCCGACGACCGCGTACGTGTCGACATCGACCTGCTCGACGGAGACATGGTCGTCGCTTCGGGCTCGGCCACCGGCTCACAGGCGACCGTGACGCTTTCGGTTCCGGATCCGAAGGGTTGGTCGGCCGACACGCCCTTCCTTTACGACCTCGCCGCCCGCGTCGAGATCGACGGCGAGACCGTCGACAGTCGTCACGAGCGCGTCGGACTGCGAACCCTCTCGGTCGACGCTCGGCAGGGACTGCGCATCAACGGCGAGACGGTGAAGCTGCGCGGCGCGTGCATCCATCACGACAACGGCGTCCTCGGCGCCGCGACCCATCGCGCGGCGGAGTACCGCCGTGTACGCAAGCTCAAGGCGGCCGGTTTCAACGCCATTCGCAGCGCACACAACCCGATGTCCCGCCACCTGCTCGACGCCTGCGACGAGCTCGGCATGTACGTGCTCGACGAGCTCGCCGACTACTGGATCGTCTCCAAGACCAAGCACGACTTCGCTTGGCGCTTCCGCGACACGTGGCGCGAGGACGCCGACCGCCTCGTCGAGAAAGACCGGAACCGGCCGAGCGTCGTGATGTACGCGGCCGGCAACGAGATCCCCGAGACCGCGAAGCCCGAGGGTGTCGCCCTCACCCGCGAGATCACCGCCTACCTGCACCGCCTCGACCCGGACCGGCCGGTGACCGTCGCCACCAACCTCTTCCTCAACCTGATGGTGTCGCTGGACAAGTCCCCCTACAAGGAGGATTCGGGCGCTGAGACCTCCATGGCGGGAAGCACTGAGGCGAACGTCATGATCAACCAGATCGGGCGGATGATGGACATCGCCTCGCGGCTCCCGAAAGCCGACAAGGCCTCCCGAGAGGCGTTCGCTGAGGTTGACATCGCCGGCTACAACTACGGGATCGGACGGTACCGGCACGACGTCCGGGCCTATCCGGACCGGGTCATCCTCGGATCGGAAACTCTTCCGAGCGATGTGCCTCGAGCGTGGGAGCTCGTCAAGAAGCACCCGGCGATCATCGGCGATTTCGTCTGGGCCGGCTGGGAGTACCTCGGCGAAGCGGGCGTCGCCGTCTGGGTGCCCGGCAAGAAGGCGGGACTGTCCAAGCCCTATCCCTACCTGATCGCAGGACCTGGGATGTTCGACCTCATCGGACAGCCCGACATCACCTTGCGCGTCGCCCAGGCGGCTTGGGGAGTGCTCGACGCCCCGGCCATCGGCGTCCGCCCACTCGATCGAAGTGGCACCCCGATGGTCAGGTCGGCGTGGCGGAGGACCGACGCGGTCGAGTCCTGGTCATGGCGCGGCTGCGAAGGCCGCACGGCGGAGATCGAGGTCTACTCGATCGCTGACGAGATCGAGCTCCTCCTCAATGGCCGCAGGATCGGACGTCGTCGCGTCCGGCGCGGCCGATTCGTTGCAGCCTTCACCACCGATTACGAGCCTGGCACCCTCACCGCGGTCGCCTACCGGAATGGCACTGAGGTCTCCCGCTCGACGCTGCGGACTGCAGCTGCGAACGTCGGCGTGCGGATCGAGACCGACTCGACCCGGATCGAAGCGGCAGGGGACGACCTCGTCTTCGCCGAGATCACACTCGCGGATGAGAACGGCATCGTCGAGATGCTCGTCGATGAACCCGTCGCGGTCACGGTCACCGGTCCTGGCGAGCTGATCGGACTCGGAACGGCTGCTCCTGCGACGGCGGAGGACTTCACCGCCTCACGGCGGACCACCTTCCGCGGACGCGCACTCGCCGTGGTCCGCCCGACAGGTGAGCCGGGAACCATCACCATCACCGCGCAGGCGCAGACCCGAGGTCGCGCAGAGCGCACCGTAACCGCACACGACGACCGCCGAAGCGACCGCTTCGCAGCAACCGTCACCTCCGACTGACCAGATCCGCGACGAGAAGAAGGCACACCACGTGATCAACGGCGACTCCACACCCGAACAGGAATCGGCGCTCGACGGCCCGGCGATCTCCTCGCTCTCCGCTGAGCGGAAGGCCGGCCTGCTGTCCGGCCTCGACTTCTGGCAGACAGAGCCGATCCCCGAGCTCGGCGTCGGCTCCACTGTTCTCGCCGACGGAACCTACGGCCTCCGCCACCAGCAGGGACGGTCCGACCACCTGGCAGTCTTCGAGAGCGAACCGGCCACCTGCTTCCCGCCCGGAGTCGCGGTCGGCTCGAGCTGGGACCCGACGGTGGCAGCTCGCCTCGGCGCTGCACTGGGTCGCGAGGCTCTCGCTCAAGGTGTGGACGTCGTCCTCGGTCCCGGCGTCAACATCAAGCGGTCGCCGCTGTGCGGACGGAACTTCGAGTACTACTCCGAGGACCCCCTGCTCGCCGGCGTCCTCGGCACCGCCTTCACCCGCGGCCTTCAAGACGAGGGGCCCGGCGTCTCGGTCAAGCACTTCGCCGCCAACAACCAGGAGACCAACCGGCAGACGATCAGCTCCGAGGTCGACGAGCGGACGTTGAGGGAGATCTACCTCCCCGCGTTCGAGCGCATCGTGACGGAAGCCGCACCCGCGACCGTCATGACTGCCTACAACAAGATCAACGGAGTGTTCTGCTCGGAGAACGCCTGGCTCCTGACCGATGTCCTCCGGGAGGAGTGGGGTTTCGAGGGCCTCGTCCTCTCGGACTGGAACGCGGTCGTCGATCGCGTCGCAGCGCTCGAGGCAGGTCTCGACCTCGAGATGCCTGGCGGCGACGCCTCGCACGACGAGGACCTGCGGATGGCGATTGCCTCCGGACGGCTCGACTCGTCCGCCCTCGACGCCAGCATCGCGCGCGTCGCCGCCCTGGCCCGCCGCCCGCGCCGGCCACGGCCCGCCATCGACCAGGACGCACATCACGAGCTCGCCCGCGACCTCGCCCGGGAATGCGCCGTCCTGCTCAAGAACGACCGCACCACACTGCCGCTTCAGCCGAGCACCCGCCTCGCCGTCATCGGCGAGTTCGCCGAGACCCTCCGCTTCCAGGGCGGCGGCAGCGCACACGTGCACGCCACTCGCGTCGACAGCCCGCTCGAGGCCATTCGCGATCTCGCCGTCGAGGAGAGCGTCGCTGTGGAGTACTCCCCCGGATTCCGGACTCGAGGCTCCTCGAGCCCGGAACTCCTCGAAGACGCGATCACCGTCGCTCGTCGCGCCGACGTCACCGTCGTGTTCGCCGGTCTCAGCGAATCGGCGGAGTCGGAGGGCATCGACAGAGGCGACATCAAGCTTCCGATCGACCAGGTCGAACTCATCCGCGCGGTCGCCGCGGTCGCATCGCGCACGGTCGTCGTGCTCTCCAACGGCGGAATCGTCTCCCTCGAAGGGTGGCACGACGACGTCGACGCCGTCCTGGAGGGCTTCCTCCTCGGCCAGGGAGGCGGACGCGCGCTCGCAGAGATCCTCTTCGGTCGGGTCAACCCCTCCGGGCGCCTCGCCGAGACCATCCCGCTGCGCCTCGAGGACCACCCGAGCAGCATCAACTTCCCCGGCGAGCAGGGCCACGTCCGCTACGGCGAGGGAGTCCTCGTCGGCTACCGGTACTTCACGACGACCGAGACCGCGACCCGGTACCCCTTCGGACACGGGCTCTCCTACTCCACGTTCGATGTCACCTCTCCGCGGCTCGAACGCGTCGGCGAGGATGCAGCCACCGTGACGGTGACCGTCACCAACACCGGGACCCATGCCGGAAAGCACGTGGTGCAGGTGTACGTCGCAACCGAAGCCGGGCCGGTACGACGACCGGCCCGCGAGCTCCGCGCCTTCCAGAAGGTCGAACTCGACGCCGGAGAGAGCACCACCGTCCGCCTCGAGCTCCCCCGTCGATCCTTCGCCTACTGGGACATCCGGCACGGCCGATGGCTGATCGCACCGGGAGCACACCTCGTGCAGATCGCTGCGGATGCGGACACCGTCCTCCACGAGCTCTCGCTCGACCTCTCCGGAGACGTCGTGATCACCGCGCTCACCATGGACACCCCGCTCGGGGAGTGGTTCGAGCACCCTCTCGTCGCCGACCGCGTCCTCCGCACTCTCGGCTTCGACACGGTCGAGATCTCGCCCGAGCACATGGCGATGATGACGTCGATGACGATGACCCAGTTCCTCGCCATCTCCGGAGCGCCTGTTCCGCGGAACGAACTGGACGACATCATCGCCGACAGCCACCCGTCCTGAGCTCCCCGCCCTCCTACTCCTCCCAGTACCGCGGCAGTCGCCGACGACCGACCGTTCACCGACCAGAAAGAGCATCACCCATGACACGATCCTTCCCCGACGGATTCCTCTGGGGCGCCTCCACCGCCGCGCACCAGATCGAGGGCAACAACCTCAACAACGACTGGTGGCAGCTCGAGCAGATCGCCGCCGGCTACATCGACGCGAGCGGCGACGCTCTGGACAGCTACCACCGGTACGAGGAGGACATGCGCCTGCTCGCCGAGTCCGGACTGACCACCTACCGCTTCAGCATCGAGTGGGCGCGCATCGAACCGCTGCCCGGCGCGTTCTCGCGCGCTGAGCTCGCCCACTACCGGCGGATGATCGACACCGCCTTCGGCTTGGGCCTGACTCCCATCGTGACGCTCCACCACTTCACCCACCCGATCTGGTTCGGGGAGCGCGGCGGCTGGCTGGCCGAGGACGCAACGGAGACCTTCCTCCGCTACGTCGAGCAGGCCTGCACCATCCTCGGCGACGTCCCCTACATCTGCACCATCAACGAGCCCAACGTCGTCGCCATGAACCACGGCGCCGCCCGCATCATGGCCGCAGGGAACCCCTACCCCTCCGTCCCCGATCCCGACCCCGAGTTCGGTGAGGCCCTCATCGCCGCCCACCTGAAGGCCGCACCCCTCATCCGCTCCCTCACTGGAGCCCAGGTCGGCTGGACCGTCGCGAACCAGGCCTTC
Source organism: Rathayibacter sp. VKM Ac-2760 (assembly GCF_009834185.1). Classification (GTDB taxonomy): domain Bacteria; phylum Actinomycetota; class Actinomycetes; order Actinomycetales; family Microbacteriaceae; genus Rathayibacter. The sequence goes on along the minus strand of NZ_CP047173.1, from coordinate 883,612 downwards.
ACCGCGACACCGGGCGCCGAGGAGAAGTTCAACGAAGTGCAGCACCGCTGGGAGGACATGTACCTCGAAGCCGCGCGCGGCGATGACTACATCGGCGTCCAGTCGTACACGAGCCAGCCGGTCGACGAGAACGGCGTCGTCCCCCACCCTGAGCACCCCGACAACACCCTGATGGGATGGGCGTACCGGCCGGACGCTCTCGGTGCCGCCCTGCGTCACACGAGAGACGTGGTCGGTGACGTGCCGATCCTCGTCACCGAGAACGGCATCGCCACCCCGGACGACGAGCGTCGCATCGCCTACACGCGAGACGCCCTCTCCGGCCTGCTCGACGCGATCGCGGACGGAGTGGACGTCCGCGGATACTGCCACTGGAGCCTGCTGGACAACTTCGAGTGGGGACGCTGGGCACCGACGTTCGGCCTCGTCGCCGTCGACCGCAAGACCTTCCAGCGCACGCCCAAGCCGAGCCTGGCCTGGCTCGGTGGCGTCGCTCACGTCAACGCGCTCTAGAGAGTCGGTGCTGCCGCCGGTCTGTGCTGGCTGCAGCACCGACTCGTTCCTCCGCTTCAGCAAACAGGGCTCCCCACCCTTGCTCCGCTGGTGCCTAGGGCCCCCATCGGGTGGCAGCCCTGCAGCGCCTCGAGCAGCAGGGATCGAACGCCGTGCGGGCGATTGCCAGGAGGTCAAAGACCCGCGTCCAGCGACGGGCAGCCCGCCCTAGCCCGCACTTGACTTCAGTCAGCCGATGCTCCGCCGCCCTCCGTCGGCCTCGACGAAGCAAGCAGGAATTGTCCGAGACGCTCGAGCGCTTCTCTGCTCTCGTCGCCGTAGCTGGCACATCCAGCAGTTCGCAAAAAGGGCTTTCACTGGGATTGCCGATCCGGTTCGAACATGCCCGTCGGCGGGTTCTTATACGGCAGCGGTTCGCCCGGCAGGTTTTCGTCTGTCGCGCCCGTGAACGGCCCCTCGGTGGATAGCAGGGCGCCCATGTGAGGTTCGGCGTGGTTGATCCACCAGGTGCTGATCCCGAGCCCTGCGTCGAGCCTTGACGCTTCCCAGCTGCGCCAGAGCGCTTCGATGCGTTGCACGGCTTCATCGACGGTCCACCAGTCGGCGCGCCAGCGTCCGGTGCCCTGGCCCTTGGCGGAGACGCGTCGGCGGTAGGTGTATCGCCAGTACTTCCGCAGCCACTCGTCGGCGGAGCCGTAGACGAGGGTCGGGGCGGAGTCCTCCTCCAACGAGCGCTGCACGGCCGCTTCGGCTCGTTCCTGCATCAGCTCGACCCGCGCGGGTGTCAGCGCAAGTTCCAGGGCCTCCTTCGTCATCCCAGCGATGATCCCGGTGATGACGTCCGCGACTTCTCTCGCGGCGATCGCGTCGACGTCGAACCCACCGAGCAGTCACGTGGTCGCGGTGTCGCGGTCCCCGTCGACGGCGGCCGAGAGGCCTGCAGCTTCCTGCACGTCTCCGCCCGCGAGCGGATCGTCGTCAGTCACGCTGCGCCTCCGTCCGCTTCGCGTCCTCGTTCTCCATCAGAGCCCGCATCGAGACGGCGAGGTCGATCGCCGGAGCCGGCTCGACACTTGCCACGACCGGCTCAGCGCCGGGCGCGACCGGCCGCGCCGACGTCGTCGCGACGGAAGCCCGCTCGGCGCCGCGTACCGGGGTGGTCGCGGGGTCGTGGGCGGCGATGGACGCCTTGATCGCCTCGACCTTCTCCTTCGTGCCCTCGTACCAGGGCACGGTGCGCAGCAGCGCAGCCCGGGATCCGGTGGAGAGCATCACGGCGCGGCCGCGGGGCATCGCACCGAGCTCGTCCACGGTCAGGATCCGCTCACGCTTCGACGCGGTCGACGTCGAACAGACGCCCTTGTTGTAGCTGGCGGAGGTCGTTTCGCGGTCGTAGTCCCCGACGAGCTCGGAGACGTGCTGAAGGAAGTCGTTCTCCTTCACGCTGCCGAGGTAGAGGAACGCGTTCGACGCGCTCCACAGCTTCAACATGCCCTCCTTGCCGAACACGGCGACGCCCTGTGGTCGACGTCGCCAGCGATGGATGGGTTCCTTGGCCTGTCGGAGAACGAGCCCACGGCTGTCGGCGGACGGATTGCGGCACTCGCTGTTCATAAGCAGAGGACCGGCCGAGTGATACACCGGTCATTTACGCGACGTGGAACGGCGCACGGGCCTACTGCGCCGGGGTCGGGCGCTTTGCGAGAACCGCAGATCTTGCGGGTGGAATCAGGAAGCAGCTGTCGGCGCGGCGGATACGGCACAGCGCCCAGCCGGGCTGCACTCGCCCGTCATCGCAGGCTCCGGCTGATTGAGGCCCTGCTGGCGTCGGGCACTTCGGCGTTGCGCCTCGAGCTACAGAAGCTGCGTGAGCGGCGCTCAGGTGCCAGGGCTCGTCTGCGCCGGCGCCGTATCAGTGAATACGGCTCCGGGGGTCGGAGCGAAGACCGAGAACGGAATGAGAACGGCCGCGAGTAGGCACACGATCACCCAGACGACGTGTTCGGCGCTGGGAGGCTGCCAGAGCAGTACGGCGACGACCACGCCGAGCAGGTACACGACGAGCGGCGTGACGATCCGGAACCGACCTGCGAGAAGAGTGCCGCGCGACGCGGGCGCTGCGCCGTCGGACTGATCTGACCCGGCCGACTCCTTCGCCCGATCCGGCCACACCAGAGCGCGCTCGTTCCGCGACGCAAAGAGCCCGTGTAGCCATACGAGTGGCGCTGAGAGGAACAGCACCCACCCGATGCCGACGAGGACGGCGTGCTGCGGATCACCGGCGATGTCGAGGATGCCGCCGAACACCGCGAGGAATGTGTCGCGGATCGGATCCGTCCACCTCGCGACCTCCTCACGGACGAACGCGATCGCCATCGACGGCACCACGACCTGTGCGCCGAACCACGTCGCGATGACCAGTGCGGCGACCATCGCGACTGGACGGGACCGCCGGATCCCGGACACCCAGCGCTCGGTCGATGTGGGAGGGCACTGAGCCGCCGTCATGGCCGCCACCCGCGGGTCGATCCGAGCGGCGAGCGGATCGATCGCCTGCAGGATGTTCTTCGGGTAGGTGATGTGGTCGGTGAACGGCGACGCGGTGTTCTGCAGTGGATGCTCGCGCGGGCCCGGGGCGGACATTTGCAAGGACGAGGAGGAGGAGGAGTAGATGCTCCGCCACCGCGCATCGCGCTTCTTCCGCGAGTCTCCCATCGGTCCGGACGGAACCGGGTCCCAGATCCCCCAGAAGTTGTCCCAGGCGAAGCCGTGCTCGAGCGCGCTCCACCGCTTCACCGGGTCGAATATGCCGCTGGCGCGCCGACCGAGATAAGCCGAACGTCCGAGCAGGTTGATGGCGGTTCCGAGTGTGTTCACGTGGATGGGTGTGGTCCAGTCGGCGCGCTCATGCTCCGTCTCGTACAGGGACGCCAGCGTGATCGCGGTGCCCTGCGAATGCGCGATCACGATGATCTCGATGTCGGGCCGTTCGCCGAGGAGGAGGTGCGCCAGCTTCAGACGATCCGCCACGACCTTCTTCATCGCAGCACTGCGCAGCGGATGGCGGCGGAAGGTGGCGACGTCTCCGATGAAGGCGACGAGGGTATCCACGATCGGCTGCAGCGCCGCCTTCACGGCGGGCACGAGCAGCAGTGGGGACGCGAGGATGAGGAACACCGTCAAGACGGCCCCTAGCACTGCGAGCACCACGCCCTCCAGGACGACGGCCGCGGCTCCGACAGCGACCCGGACGAGTCTGCCCGCTCCGCCGAACCAGCCGGGCACGGTCAGCGGGACCCAGAGCATCGTGCGGTAGTTGTGAGTGAACATCCGCCAGAGCGCGACCCAGAGGAACTTGGCGCCCCACTGGAAGGTCTCGGTGCGCGACACCGGCACGAACGACTCGGACCATGTCGCTTCGAGGAACACCGCCGAACGCTCGACGCGGTCCCCGTCGACGATTGTGGCGTCGACGCGCGCGACGTCGCAGTTCTGCAGCTCCGACCGGGTGACTGTGACGCCGACCGTGTCTCCTAGCTCGGCGGGTACCGACCGCTTCATCGCCCAGTCGATCCGGCCGAGGAGCGGCTCCGCCCACTCCAGGATGGTCTCGCCCTCGCGCTGCTCGCCCATCCCGTGCACCACGACAACGGCAACATCCGGCGGGCGGGAGCCGAGATCGCTCGGAGACGTTCCGCTACTCCCGACTCCGATCTCCGGGTTGATCGCCGGACTTGATGCTCGGGCGCCGAAGAATCGGGAACGCGGGCCACTGTGTAAGCGGGACAAGGCGATGGTGCGAGAGGATGCTGACTTCATGCCGGGCTCCTTTGCCGCGAGATCGCTCACAATAGAGAACAGTGCGCCAGCGCGCACGCCCCCATTCGGCCGTGGCTGCGCGGCCAGTCGGCCGACTCCCCCACATCATCGCCACCGGCGCGTACGGCGAGCTGCGGATGCGCATCGAGATCCAGCACCTCGTCAAGCTGCCGCTGACCGACGCCGTGCTGTTCACCATCGCCTACCAGCTGGCGCCGCTGTCGCAGCTCGCCGACGTCCCCGAGTGGCGGGATCAGCTGATCTCCGTGCTCGGCGAGCTTCCTGAGGACATGGCGGCGTACAAGAATTTCGCATCCGTGCGCTCCGAAATCGTTGCGTGGCTGAAGCAGTCAGCGATCGTTCCGGGCGCCACGAACCTCTGATTCCCCGCTCACCAGCCATGCCCGGCGTCGACGACTCGCTGCACTGGCTAGCCGACGCGGTGACAACTCGAGTCCGAGACCTGCCCCCGCGAGCCGCCCGGCCAGGAGCGCGGCGCGCAAGCAACGACACAATCATCCGATAGTCGACGTTATGTCATTTACCTGACAGGCACGCGTAGGATGACGCTTCCTCCAGGTCAGGCGTGCTCGAAACGGCCGTCAGGAAAGCGGCGCCGGTCTCCGCTGCGGCGCTGAGGCCCCTGCGAGAGTCGGGAGCTCCTTGTTCCCGAGGTTGCTGAACGCGGATTCCGTCAACGACCGAGCAGGCCCGCGCTGGGGACGTCGCGGTGGCGCGATCAGTTCGAGGAAGCCGCCGAGCGCACCCTCGAGGTAGACGATGCGTGTACCCGCTCGGGCGCCGCTGGTCATCCGGTGGGGCGGACCGACCGGACGCCAACCGTGCACAGCACACAGACCCAGCACCCGGTCGAGGTCCGAGACCGTCAGCGCGATGTGCACCGTGCCGATGTCCGCGGGTGAGCCGGCTGCTCGAGCCGACCGAGGGGGGTCGTACTGCAGCAACTCGACTCGGTGGTCTCCGAGCGTCACCACCGCTCCCCGGATCGTCGCTCCGTCGACGCCCGTGGTCGCGACCGTGGTGTCCGCATCGAGCGTGAAGGCGCGTTCGAGTGTGAAGCCGAGACCGGAGCACCACAGTTCCACCGAGTCGTCGAGATCGGTCACGGTCAGGCCGGAGTGAGCGACGGCCGAGACGAGTGGTGATGTCATCCCATCAGTATCCGGCTCGGCTCGGCGGTCCCCCGAGAACAGGGAGCGGGCGCACGACGCGGGCGACCCGAGCTTGTCAGGGACTCGGCCTCCTCGAGACCCATTTCTCAGCTGAGGGAGATGATCTTGACGTGAGAGATGAGAGGGCTGCCAGACGCGAGGTCAAGAAGTCTTGACGCTCCATCCAGACCGTCGCCACTATCAAGAACAAGACGCGAACGTGGTCGTCGTCTTGAGATCTCTGTCTCGAAGTTCTTTCGTATGGCCGGTGCCCTGAACACCCCACCGAGAGTGCAGACGAGGGATTCTGCATCGAGACCGATGTCGACTTCGTCCAGCGCGGTTGCAGCGGAGAGGGCGAGTTCCACCGCTCCTCTCTGACAGATGTCGGCAGCCACTGGATCGCCGTCACTCTCGGCTTCTGTCACCCATCTGGAGAAGGATGCGACTCGTCGAACGCGGGCTCGGTCGGCCTGCAGTGCGATGTAGGCCTTCTCGACGTCACCGAATTCGTCTCGAAGTCGATCGAGCAGAACCGTGTCACGACCGCGCCCGTCGTAGGCGCGCATGGCCGCGTCGAGAGCTGCGCGCCCGAACCAGTAACCGCTGCCCGCGTCTCCCATGATGTGGCCCCAGCCATCGACCCTTGCCACTGCGTCCGCTCCGACGGCGAGCGTGACGACACCGGTCCCTGCGGCGACGACAGCGCCCTGTTGCTCACCGAGAGCTCCGAGGTAGGAAGTGATCGAGTCGTGGGCGATCAGAACCTTCCGCACGCCGAGGTCCTTCAGCCCTTCGAGTCCGAGCAGGTTCTCGTTCCCAGTGAAACCAGTGGATCCTACGGCCATCTCCTCCACCTGACCGATCCGACCGATGATCGAGGTCGCTACCGCTTCTAGTTCGCTGCCGAGGGGTAGGTCGGTGCGGATCCCGTGAAGGCTCGACGTGTCCAGCTCGTACACCCCGCCATCGCCGCCGAAGACCCGGGCTCGGATGCCGCTCTGGCCGGCATCGATCGCAACCGAGCTGCCCATCAGGCGGCACGAGGTGACGAAGAAGCAGCCGGATCAGTCGATGGTGAGTTCATAGATCCGTGCCGAGACACCGGGAGCAGGCGGGCTGAGAGCGATCCGGCCGTCTCCGTTCCCGGAGATCGTCCAGGCCGGCGCGGAAGCCGGATAGATCTGCCGCAGCGAGGCCGGCGTCGCGTTCGTGCCGAGGTCGAGTTCGAGGGTCTCGCTGTTCGATTCGCTCCGATGCCAGACGTAGAGGATCGACCGGCCGGCGGCTCGCAGCCGCAGTGAGAGTGCGGGTGCATCCCAGTCCGGGTAGCCGCTCGGCCACTCGGGAACGGCTTCCGCGATGTCGAAGCGCAGTTCGGTGAACACTCGGACCGCCTCTTCGACGAGGGCGAACTGCTCCTCGTTCATCCGGTTGAGGAAGCCGGACAGGTAGAGACGGCCGGACAGGCCCGTCACCATGGTGAACGCGATCTCCTCCTGGCTCATCCACGGCTGCGGGTACGCCCAGCTGGCCGCCTGCTCGGGGAGCATCTGCATCGGTGCGGCGGCGGCGATGGGCGGGTACAGCCGGAAGTCCTGCTGGTCCGACGTCGACTGCAGGTCGAAGACCTCCATCATCCCGAAGTCGGAGCGCATGGCGCCCGAGCCGCAGTTCTCGAACACCACGTCCGGGTGCCGAGCCCGGAGCGCGGCGAACCAGCTCAGGTGCGCGCGGTTGTGCGCGAGGAGCCCGGCCCCTGCCGAGAAGGCGTCGAGGTCCGTCCCCGCGCCGGGAGTGACGTTGTAGTCGAGCTTGAAGAAGCGCACACCGAAGTCGGCGATGAGTCGATCGAAGGTCCGATCGAGGTGCTCCCGGGCTGCCTCGTTGCGCAGATCGAGGAAGTAGCGGTCGTGCTCGCGGACACGGATTCCGTGTCGCTGCAGGAACGCGTCGGCGGGGAGCGTGTCGGCGAGGGGGCTGCGGACTCCGATGACCTCGGGCTCGACCCAGATGCCCACCTTCATTCCGCGGGAGCGGATCGCCTCAGTGACTCGAACCAGCCCGCCTCCGGGGAACCGTCGTGTCGACGGGAGCCACTCGCCGACGCTCGGCCACCAGTCGCCCTCCTCGCTGTCGTCGTACCAGCCGGCGTCGATGCAGAAGCACTCCGCCCCGACTGCGGCGGCAGCGGCGATGAGAGGGAGCAGCCGCTCGGTCGTCGGATCGCCGAGGATCGTGTTCATGAAGTCGTTGAAGACGAGGAGCGACGACGTGTCCGCTCGTTGTGCTCGTCGGAGCCAGCGACGATGCCGTGTCAGCTCGGCGACTGCGCTCGCCGCGCCGGCGCTGCCGACGGTGAACGATGCGGGGACGGACTCGAAGTCCGCTCCGGGGACGAGTTCCTCGGCCCAGTGATGATGGAGGTCCGTCGGGCCGAGCAGGACGAGAGCCAGCGCGTCCTCGCCTTCGCGCTGGTTGTCGATCTCCCAGCGCCAGCCGCCGTTGTGCTCCAGCTGCCAGGCGATCGCGCGACCGGAGACGGGGTGTTCGAGCACCCCCGTGGGCAGCGCGCGAGCCGTCGTCCAGGTCGAGGTCCCTGTCGCCGCGGTGTAACCGCGTCCGGGCTGGTGGTTGATCCCGGAGTGGAAGTCGCCGAGCCCTGCCTGCGACCAGGCCTTCGTCACCACCCAGCGGTTCTCGGCGAGCTGCTCGCCGGATCCCGAGTGCAGGAGCGCGTCGTGCGGGTCGTCGCCGTGACTGACGAGCGCACCGATCGCGACCGTGGACAGCGCCTCCAGTACGACCGGCGCCGAACCCTCGTTGCGGACCGACGTCCTGACACGGGCACCCGCGATGTCGGGAGACGCCGTGAAGGTCACCGTCACGACGAGACCCGTCCGAGTGTCGCGCTGATCGATCTCGAGGCGCGCGACGCCGTCGATCACCGATTCGCGGATGTCGGCGAGACGAAGGCGCGCCCCGACTCCCGTATGGGTGAAGCGGGTGGTGTTCCGAGCGCGGCCGTCGCCCGTGATGATGGCCTCGACGAGCGGCTGGGTCGCCTCGGTGACGACCTGCTCCGGTCCGGCGTTCACGCCCACGATCCGGACCGGGTGCTCCCCCGAGCCGAAGGACACCGTCAGGGCACCGGCTCGCCAGACGAAGATCTCCTCGGTGGGTGTGACGACATCCGCCACGGAGGACGGCTCCGGAGTGACTCGGACGGTTGTCGGGCTCCTGCGAGGCTCCGCTGCACGGATCATGCGCCCCCCACGCTCCCCCGGCCCGAGAGGCGCTCCACTCCGAGGAGCAGGGCGGAGTGGTCGAGCCCGCCGTCGCCGTTCGCGACCATCGATGCCATGAGCTGGCCGAGCAGCGCTCCGACCGGGACGACCACTCCTGCTTCCCGGGCGGCGGCCAGCACGATGCCGAGGTCCTTGTGGTGCAGTCCGATGCGGAACCCCGGCGCGAAGGAGTGCGCGATCATCCCGGCCGCCTTGCGATCGAGGATGCGGTTTCCGGCGAGCCCCCCGGCGAGCACGCTCACGGCGGCCTCGAGGTCGGCATCGTGGGCGTCGAGGAAGGTGAGGGCCTCGGCGACCAGCTGGATGGTGCCGGCGACGATGAGCTGGTTCGCGGCTTTGACCGTCTGGCCCGATCCGCTGGGGCCGACGTGCACGATCGTGCTCCCCATCGCGGCGAAGACGTCTCGCGCGGCCTCGAAGTCCTCGGCCGCACCGCCGACCATGATCGACAGCGCGCCGTCGATGGCGCCCTGTTCGCCTCCGCTGACCGGAGCGTCCAGCGCCCGCACTCCGACGGCTGCGGCCGCCTCCGCCACTCGGCGGGCCGTCGCGGGTGCGATCGAGCTCGCGTCGACGAGCAGGGCGCCGCTCTTCACCGACTCCAGCACTCCGCCCTCTCCGAGTACCACCCCCTCCACGTCGGGGGAATCGGGCAGCACGGTGATGACGACATCGGCGCCGTCCACGGCCTCGGCGACGCTGCCGGCTCGCCGCCCGCCGTGCTCGAGGAGAGCGTCGAGGTTGGCGCTGGACCGGTTGAAGCCGGTGACGTCGAAGCGGGCGTCGACGAGGTTCTTCGCCATGGGCAGTCCCATGATCCCGAGTCCGATGAAGGCGATCTTCTGCATGAGGTTCCTGGATCTGTAGGTGGGTGTGACGGGACGGGAGAAGGAGTCAGGCCGGCTGCGCGGTCCGGCGCGCCGCGACGGAGTCGACCACGAAGTGGGCGCGCTCGCGCAGCTCGTCGAGGCTGCCGTCGGTGAAGGCGTCGCGAACGAGGTCCCTGCTCAGGCCGATGATCGAAGCACCGGTGTCGAGGTAGTCCGCCGCCTGACTGATCAGGACGCCACCGGTGGGGAACAGGGCGATCTCGGGGAGCGGCCCGATGAGTTCGGCGAGGTAGTCGAGGCCGCCGACCGGCCCGATGGGCGACACCTTGACCGCTTCGACCCCGAGCTGCCAGGCATGGACGATCTCCGTCGGGGTGAGGGCGCCGGGGATGAAGGGCACACCGCGCGCGGCTGCAGCGGCGACGAGCTCGGGCGAGGTGATCTGGCTGACCAGGAACTGCGCCCCGGCGTCGATCGCACCGTCGACCTGGGCGAGTGTGCGAACCGTGCCGGCGCCGACCACCGCGTCGGAGGGCATCCGTCTGCGGATGTCCGCGATGACCTGCAGGGCTCCGGGCGTCGTCATCGTGATCTCGACAGCCGGGAAGCCCTCGTCGAACAGCACGTCGCAGACGGGGATGAAGGCGGTCGACTCGGAGGCGCGCAGCACGGCCACGATCGGTCGGTCGCCGAGTCTCTGGGTCAGCTCAGTCATGGGAGGGCTCCTTCGCGAGGGGTGACGGGGCAGTGCGGGTCCGGGTGGAGTCGGCGGCCTCGACCTGGTCGAGCGCCGCTTCGAGCAGGTCGAGCCGAGCATCCGATGCAAGACCGGCGTGGTACAGGTGCAGTTCGGTGGCGCCGGCCTCGAGGAGGGCGGACCAGTGCCGGACGGTCTGCGGCACATCGATCGGGGTGGGGGGCAGGACCGTGCAGTACGCCCCGATGGCGAGCGAGGGATGCGCGGCTCGAGCGAGTCGTGACACCTCGACGACGCTCTCCGGCCCCTGCGCCCACGCGGCGGCGACGACACCGTCCAGGTCGCGTGCGTCGTCGAGAAGAGCGCTGAACGGCCCCGTCGCCCAGGTCTCGGTCGAGGAGTGCATGGTCACCCTCGACGCTCCAGCCGACCGGGCCGCGTCGAGAACGGCTGTCCGGAGTGCGAGAGAGGCCGAACGCCGGCTCTCGAGCAGCACGTCGGCGGTCGTGTCGCCGAGCGCGGTCCGCAGACCGTCGTCGAGCGCCGACGACGTGCCCGGTGCACGGGAGAGCGCCTCGCGGACCGACTGCCGCAGAGCATCCGCCCCGCTCCGTTCGTCGTAGGCCGAGCAGCATGCCTCGCAGAAGCACACCGACAGGAGCGCCTCTCCGAGAGGGCCGTGGTCGGCCCCCGCCGTCTTCTCGTGCGCGCTCAGATGGCCGAAGCCCATCGGGCCCACGGCCTCGAGGATCACGCTGTCGACGCCCGCCAGTGCGACGCACTCGGAGGTCAGCGTGGCGGCGTACTGCCGGACCTCCTCGCTCGAGGGGCAGAGAGAGTAGGTGTAGACGTCGCCGAACGCGTTCGTCGTGCACAGGTCGGGCGCGACCGGTGATGACGTACCACCGGCGGCGATGCCGTCGGCGTGCGTCAGCGCGAGCCAGGCCCGGCTGGCGAGACCCGCCTGGGCGAGTGCATCGCGAGCCCTGGCGAACGAGTCGTGTCCGGCCCAGGCCGCACCGTCGCCGGGCGTGAGACGCTGGCCCGCCCACGCGCGCTCCCGCACGGGCACGTACAGCGCGGCGGTGCGGGCCTCGACGACGCGATGCCCGGGATGACGTGGCGTCGCCGCCCGAACGGAGTGGTACGCGGCAGCCAGGGTGACGCTCGAGACGCCCGACCGCGCGATGCGCCGAGCGGCAGCGGGGTCGCCCACCACGTCCCACGGGTAGAGGTACGCCGTGGAATCGAAGGAGGACCCGGTCTGGAACGAGCCCATCAGAATCGGGGCAGCGTCGGGTCGTAGTCGGGGTCGATGGAGCGCATGTAGACCGTGTCCTCCCGGGTGGTGCGGCCCGACTCCACGTAGACGCGGTGCTGGCGTTCGAGGGCCTCGAGGTCGAGTTCCACTCCGAGGCCCGGGCCGGTGGGCACGGCGACCGAGCCGTCCCGGATCGCCAGGACGCCGGGCTTCACGATCTCGTCGGCGTGGTTCCACGGGTAGTGCGTGTCGCACGCGTAGGTGAGTGTCGGTGATGCCGCAGCGACGTGCGTCATCGCGGCGAGCGAGATGCCGAGGTGCGAGTTCGAGTGCATCGACAGACCGATGCCGAGCGTGTCGCAGATGGCGCCGAGCTCCCGGGTGTGCCGGAGACCGCCCCAGTAGTGGTGGTCGCTCAGGATGATCTGCACCGCGTTCTTCTCGAGCGCCTCCTTGATCTGCTCGAAGGCGACCACGCACATGTTGGTGGCGAGCGGGATCCCGGCCGACTCCGCCACGGCCGACATGCCGTCGAGGGTGAGCGTCGGGTCCTCCAGGTACTGCAGCACGTCCCGAAGCTCGTCCGCGACCATGAGGGAGGTCTCGACGGTCCACGCGCCGTTCGGATCGATGCGCAGCGGCAGATCGGGGAACGCCTCCGCGAGTGCGCGGATGGCCGCGATCTCCTGCTCGGGCGGGAAGACGCCGGCCTTGAGCTTGATCGACCCGAACCCGTACTCGTCGATCAGCTGCCGGGCCTGCTTCACGATGCCTGCGGGGTCGAGGGCCGCACCCCATTCGTCGTCGGCCGTGCTGCCGTCGGCCGCCGGATGCCCGGCCCACTTGTAGAAGAGGTACGCGCTGTACGGCACCTCCGTGCGGACGGCGCCGCCGAGCAGCTCGCTGACGGGAACTCCGATGATCCTGCCCTGGGCGTCGTGGCAGGCGACATCGATGATCGAGTAGACGACGCGGCGCTGGATGCGGGTCAGTCCGCCGTCGTCGCCGCCCAGTGCCGTGTTGATCGCCGCTTCGATCCCGTTGAGGTCGAAGACGCTGAGCCCGAGGACTGCGGGCCTGACGACCTCGAGCCGGTCGAGGACCTCGCGCTCGCCCGAGCCCTCGCCGAGGCCGACGACGCTGCCGTCGGCGACGACCAGCTGGACGATCGTGCGGAGGGCGAGTGGTTCGTGCACGCCGTTGGAGTTCAGCAGCGCGGGGTCGCGGAAGGCGATCGGCGTGATGACGAGGTCCGTGATGCGGTGCTCCGGCCTGCCGGTGGAGTCGAGCTCGACCGGCTGCCCGTCGGGGGTCGAGGGGGTGGGAGTGAGGATCGTCATGGTCGTCAGCCTTTCGTTGCGCCGGACGTGATGCCGCGGATGAGCGACTTCTGCATGAGCAGGTACACGATGAGGCTGGGGATGAGAGCGAGCAGAGCGCCGAAGAGCAGCACGCCCGGGCCTGTCTGGGCGTCGGTGCGCAGCACACTCAGGGCCACCGTGAGGGTGTAGTCGCTCGGATCGTTCGCGGCGATCAGAGGAAGCAGGTACTGGTCCCAGATCATCATGAATCCGAAGATCGTCACGACTCCGAGCACCGGCTTGCACAGGGGCAGGATGATCGACCACAGCATCCGGAGCTCGCCGACGCCGTCGAGGCGGGCCGCCTCCTCGATCTCCTGAGGGATGTCCTTCATGAACTCGGTCATGATGAGGATCGAGAACCCCCAGACCGCGACGGGCAGGATCACGCCGAACACGGTGCCGCGGAGACTGATGCCGAGCACGGGGATGTTGCCGATGACCTGCGAGAGCGGGATCGCGATGACCTCTTCGGGCAGCATCATCGTCAGCAGGAAGAGCAGCAGGACGATCGACTGTCCGAGGAAGCGGTGCCTGGCCAGCGCGTAGGCGGTCAGGATCGAGATCGCGATCTGCAGAAGGAGCCCGCCGCCGACGATGATCAGCGAGTTGGCGAAGTACCCCCAGATGCCCTTGTCGGCGGCGACCTGGGCGGGCAGGAGCGAGGGATTGTTGGGGAAGAGGCTGACCCTCGTCGAGTCGGTGCTGGCGTCGAAGGCTCCCGAGATGATGGTGATGAAGGGAGCGGCGAAGACGAAGAGCACCACGGCGCAGATCAGGATGCGCACGAGGGTGGCGACACCGAACCCGGGCCGCCAGCCCAGCGCCGTGTCGAACTGCGTGTTCGCGCGGGTGGCCTTGTCCTTCGCCGGCCGCAGAGCGGCGAGCGCCGTGTCGGGTGCGGCCGGAGAAGTGGGGATCATGCGGCGGCCTTTCTGGAGGAGAGGATGCGGACCCCGAGGGTGAGCACCAGGGTGGCGACCAGCAGCAGCACGGACGCGGCCGACGCCACCCCGAGGTTGTTGTTCTGGAAGCCGAGCGAGTAGACCCGGGTCATCCACACCTCGGTCGAGCCGGCGGGACCACCACCGGTCAGCACGTACACCTCTGTGAAGGTCCGGAGACTCCGGATCGCCGCGAGGGTCAGCACGACCGAGACCGCTGAGCGCAGTCCCGGCAGGACGATGTAGCGCATGCGCTGCCACACGGAGACTCCGTCGACGGCCGCGGCTTCGTAGAGCGTGCGGTCGATGCCGGCGAGCCCCGCGAGGATGATCACCATGTTGTAGGGCGCGCCCGTCCAGATCCCGACGACCATGACGTAGAAGAGAGCCGAATTCGGATCGCTCAGGAACTCCTGGGCGGGCAGTCCGAAGACGCCGAGGATCGAGTTGATGAACCCGGTCTCGGTGGGGAAGTACAGGATGCGCCAGATCTCGCCGACCACCGCGAGGGCGGTGACGACGGGGAGGAAGACCGCCGTGCGCACCAGGAACAGGCTCCGCGACTGACCTTCGAGCAGCAGTGCGAGGAGGAAGCCCAGGAGGAGGGCTCCGATGGTCTGTCCTACGCCCAGTACGACCGTGTGCCCGAGCGAATCCAGGAAGCGCTGGTCGGTGAGCACCGCGCTGTAGTTCTCGAAGCCCACGAAGACGTCGCCGAGGAAGGGCTGCACCTTGAAGGCGCTCAAGCGGAATCCCTCGATCATCGGGATGAACTTGAACACCAGCGCGAAGACCAGGCCGGGCAGCAGGAACATCCAGGGGATCAGCGAGCGGAGCGTGAAGCGGGGCCTCCTGGTGCGGCCGGCGCCGGCACTGCGGACCGTGGGGGGAATCGGCCGTGAAGGGGCGAGGCCGACACCCCCCGAGGTGATCGGTCGTTCGGTGGGCTTCGAGGTCACTTCAGCAGATCCTGGTTCTTCAATTCGGTGGTGATGGTGCTGTCGATGGAAGCCAGGCCGGCCGGGATGTCGCTGTTGCAGTCCGCCATCATGGCGTTCATGCCGTCGGCGAGGGCCTGGCGGATGGGGTTGTAGTTGATCGACCAGGTGAACGTCTTGGCGTCGTCGTCGTAGGAGTCCGCGACGACCTGCCAGCGCTCGTCTCCGAGCACGTCGGCGACGTCGACGTTCTTGTTCACCGAGAGACGGACGACGGGCTGGCTCACCGTCGTCGAATCGGCGGGCTGGACATCCATGGCGAGCTCCTGGGCCTCGGGAGAGATCAGGTACTCGGCCAGAGCCTTCTGCTGCTCCGCCTTCGTCGAGCTCGCGCCGAAGTAGATGTTCTCGCCCTCGGCGAAGGTCGTCGTACTGGCGGGCCCTGCGGGCATCGGCACGACCTCGACGTTCTCCTTTCCCACGGCGCGGTCGAAGTTCGGGATGTTGTAGGGCCCGGTCAGGTAGATGCCCGCGGTGCCCTCTGCGAAGAAGGGCGAGTCGCCGGTGGTGAGATTCAACGACCCCGGCACGACGTTGCCCGGGGTGCAGAACTGCGTGCGGATGAAGGTCATCGCCTCGGCGGTCTCGGGGGAATCGATGACCGACTCGTAGGTGCCCTCACCGTCGCTCTCGATGATGTCGCCGCCCGCCTGCCAGATGTACGGCACGCCCCAGCGGGCGATGTAGGCGCTCTTCGCGGTTCCGGGGACGACCATTCCGTAGGTGTCCGCCTGACCGTCGCCGTCGGGATCCTGGGTCGCGAAGGCCGTGGCCATCGCCGTGAGATCGTCCCAGGTCTTCGGCTGGGCGAGACCGAGCTTCTCGCGCCAGTCTTTGCGCACCATCAGCACGTTCGTCTGCCGCGAGAACGGGACGCCGTAGATCGTGCCGTCGAGTCCCTTGTTCTGGTCCCAGGTGGTCTGGCTGATGTCGGCCTCGCCCTCGATGCTCGACTGGTCGACCGGCAGGAGGAAGCCCTGCGAGGCGTAGTTGCCGAGGGATGCCGCGTCATTGATCATGACGTCGGGAAGGTCCTTCTCCGAGGCGCGCGCGGCGAGCTGGGTGTCGAACTCCTCCACGGCCTGGTAGTTGATCTCGATGCCGGTCTTCTCGGTGAAGTCGGCGAACACCTTGTCGTAGGTCTTGGCCGCATCGGCACTGGAGCGGGTCCAGACCTCGAGCGGCTCACCGTCGTCGCTGCTGGACGAGCTGGCGCCGCCCGTCGAGCAGGCGCTCACCGAGCCCACCAGCGCGAGCGCTGAGACCACGGCGAGAGTCCTGCCGGCCAGAGAGAACTTCTTCATTGATGTTTCTCCATTCACATATGTAAACACGTTCCATCTTTGTGAACGTGTGCGCTAAGCTACATACCAGATCCGGTGCCGTCAACAAGGGAGTGTGTGCAATGGTGCGACGTCTGCTGATGACCGGCGGTTCGGGGATGGTCGCCTCGCTCATCCGGCCGATCCTGGCCGATGCCGGGTGGTCGGTCGCGCTTCTCGACCTCGTCGAGCCCCGAGACGCACTGCGCTCGTCCGAGACCTTCGTCAGCGGCTCGATCACTGACCTGGAGGTGTTGACGACAGCCTCCAGGGGCGTCGACGTCGTGGTCCATCTGGGCGGCTTCGCTCAGGAGCGACCGTGGCCTGACATCCTCTCGACGAACATCGACGGAACGCGGACGGTCCTCGAAGCGGCACGATCGGCCGGCGTCATGAAGCTCCTGCTGGCGAGTTCGATTCATGCCGTCGGCTACGCCACGGCGGCCCAGACACTGTCGGCCGTCGAGCTCGCCCCGTGCCCCGACTCCTACTACGGCGTCAGTAAAGCGGCGATGGAGGCTCTCGGGCGCTTGTACGCCGACCGCTTCGGCATGACCGTCGTGTCTGCGCGCTTCGGCACCACGGAAGCGCTGCCCTCCAACCCCCGTTCGCTCTCGGTCTGGCTGTCGCCCGGCGACCTCTGCCGACTGATCGAGGCGACGGCGACCACCGCGCATCCGGGTGGCCACGTCGTGTGGGGCACATCGGCCAACACCCGAGGGTGGCTGAACCGCGAAGCCGGACAGCGGATCGGATATCGTCCACAGGACGACGCTGAACAGTGGGCGGCCTCCCTGGGGAGCCCCGACCCGCTCCCGTCGACCGACCGGGTCGGCGGTGGGGTCATCGACAATGCGCTCGGGGAGGCGTGGTGAAGAGAATGATCGAGGTCGATGCGGGGCCACGCGAACCGAAGGTCGCCCCCGACACTGCCGACCTCGGTGCGGGTCCGGTGCGCACGGTGAAATCGGCCGAGCGCACCCTGACGATTCTGGAGACCCTCGGGAAGGCCCGCGCGCCCATCTCCGTCACCGACCTGCACCGTCAGACGGGCTACCCCCGGTCGAGCCTGCACCAGCTGCTGCACACCATGGCCGACGCGGGCTGGATCCAGTTCACCGATGACGGCTCGGGTGTCGAGATCGGATACCGGGCGCTGGTCGTCGGCACCTCCTACCTCGACCGCGACGGAGCGGTTCAGCGGGCGTCGAGAACCCTCGAGCTCATCCGGGACGCATCGGGGTACACCGCGCACTACGCGCGGTTGCAGGGTCCCAATGTCATCTACCTCGCCACCCGCGAGGCGAGTGAGTCGCACCGGCTGACCTCGCGCGTCGGCCGCCAGCTGCCCGCCCATGCGACCGCGCTGGGAAAGGCGCTGCTCGCCGAGCTCAGTCCGGATGAGGTGTCGGACGTGCTGCCTCCCGGCCGGCTGCTGAGCCTGACGGCCAATACGGTGAGCGATGCCGTCCACCTGGCGGAGCAGCTGGAGGAGACGCGGGCTCGCGGATACTCGATCGAGCGCGAGGAGAACACCCTCGGAGTGTCGTGCATCAGTGCCGTGGTGCCCTACCGCATCCCCGCAACGGACGCGATCAGCTGCTCGATCCCGCTGGCAGAGGCCAGCGCCACCGAGCTCGACCGCGTCGCGGCGATCGTGCGACAGCACGCCTGGGGCCTGGCCGACGACCTGCGCCGGGCGGGAATCCGCTGACGTCGCACTCGAGGCCGCTCCTGGTCGAGCGTGGTCTCGTCGAGCCGGTCGCGGACGATGGTCGCGGCAGGCACCTGCTCGGTGATGCTGCGGGTGTCGAGTTCGAGGAGTCCCTCGGGGGTGAGTGCGGCGCTGATCGAGTCGATGATCGCGGCGGCGTCCGCGTCGATCTTCTCGCTCGCCACGGGGACGACGCGGGAGCCCCGGCTCGAACTCGCCACCGGCGAGCCTCGACCACAGTGCCGGCCGCCTCGATCCCCGGGATGCGCGGCAGGGAGCCGAACGAGCCCGTCCCGCGCCGGAAGTGCAGCTCGGAGCGGTTCAGGCCGAACGCCTCGACCCGGACCAGCACCTGGCCGGTGACCGGGACCGGAATCGGCACGTCCTGCACCTGCAGGACTTCGGGTCCGCCCAACTGCTCGAGGACGACGGCGCGCATCGTGCTGGTCATCGCGAGGCCTCCTTCTCGCCGGACGCTGCCGGGAGGAGAGCGGCGACGGTCGCGAGAGCTTTTGCGCCGTCGGCGCCGAGGATGCCCTCGAGGGCCTCGTCGATCGCGGGTGTCGTGATCGCGAGCGCACGCCTGCCGGCTTCGGTGGGCCGGAGGATCGATCCGCGCCGATCACTCGGATGTGGCGTGCGCTCGACGAGGCCGTCGGCTTCGAGCCGGTCGGTCAGCCTGCTGGCGGCGCCGACGGTGATGAGGAGGTCGTCGGCGACGTCCTGCACCCGCGTCGTCGCCCCGTCGGTCGCCGCGAGCTCGAGGATGCGGTGACGACCGAGCGACACCGCCCCGTCCACAGCCCGCAATCGCCGCTCCACCTGGTTCCACACGTCCGTCTCGAACTGCGCGAGAGCCCTGAAGTCCGCAGCGATCGATCCCATGGGATGAGTATGACATGGCATTTAGTGCTATGTAATACTCTTTCGCATGACCGACACCCTCCCGTCCCGCATGCAGACGTTCGTCGAGTACATCAACAGCGCCGATCCCGCGATCGGCGCGTCGATCATCTCGCCGGAAGCGCTGTTCCACGTCCCCTTCAGCGACAGCGCCCTGCAGGGGCTCGCCGGGTACGAGCATGTCCTGGGGATGATGCGCGGCGGCTTCTCGGACATCCAGTGGACCCTCGAGGAGACGATCATCGAGGGCGACGCCGTCGCCGCCCGCTTCACGCTGCGCGGCACCCACGACGGAGCGTTCTTCGGCGTGCCGGCGACCGGCACCGCCGTCGTCGCCGCGGCCGTGAACCTCTACCGCTTCCACGACGGCCTGATCGTCGGCGAGCGGGGCATGCCCGACCTGCTGGCGATCCTCACGCAGATCGGAGCGGTGCCGGACCCGGCAGCGAGCTAGCCGCGGTCCGAGCGCCGGCGCTCGGCTCGCGCTGCGCTGGACCAGGAGCGGCTCACCGTGCTCGACCGCCTGCACCGCGGAGACGGCGCGGCCGTCGGACGACTGCCGGACGAGCTCCTGCGCCATCGCGTCCACCGGAAGCCGCACCGAGGTGAGCGCCACCGACTCGGGTTCATCTCCGTCTTGGCAGGCGGCTCGATGCTCTGTCTCAGCTGTGCGGAAAGTCTTCGCCGCGGCGTGGTCACTGATGTACCTTGGTCATGTACTGGACACCTGTAAACGAACTGTCGTGCATCTTGAGGATCAGCGGCGGCAGGTGATGCGAACAATCGGAGGTCGACGAGATGCCGGGCAAGATCGATGTTCACCAGCACCTGCTTCCGCCTCGGTACTTCGAGGCGTTGGCGGCTGCGGGAAGTCTGCTGTCGGGGCAATCACAGGCCGTCGCCGGCGGGACGGCGCAGTGGAATCCCTGGGATCTGAGCGGCGGGACGGCGGCGCGGCAGGGTCCGCGAGCCGTCGGCGGCTGGCTGATGCCGGAGTGGGATCCTCGAGCGGCGATCGCGATGATGGACGAGGCCGGTATCGAGACGGGAATGCTGTCGGTCAGCGCGCCGGGCGTCCACTTCGGCGACGATGCTGCGGCCCGGGAGCTCGCGCGAGAACTGAACGACTACCAGGCCGAGCTCGTCAGGGAGCGGCCGGACCGCTTCGGTCACTTCGCGGTACTTCCCCTGCCTGATTTCGACGGGGCCGTCGCGGAAGCGGTGCGAGCGCTCGACGAGCTCCACGCCGACGGCGTGCTCCTGTTCTCGAACGCGCACGGACACTACCTCGGCGATCCCGCGTACGAGCCGTTGTGGACGGAGCTCGCCGCGCGCTCGGCCGTCGTGTTCGTGCATCCGACCGCTCCGCCGATCGCGCAACTGCCCGGACTGCCCACTGCGCTGCTGGACTTTCCTTTCGACACCACCCGCACGGCCGTCGACCTCGTCGCACACGGGGTGTTCGACAGGCATCCGAACCTGCGCGTGATCCTCTCGCACGCCGGCGGCTTCCTGCCCTACGCTGCGAGCCGATTCAGCGCCGCAGCGGTGTTCAATCCCGGCACGACGCCGGAGAGCATCCAGGCGGGCCTGCGCAGGTTCTATTTCGACACGGCCCTGTCCTCGACACCCACGTCCTTGCCGTCGCTTCTGGCGTTCGCGGAGCCCGGCCACGTCCTCTACGGCAGCGATTTCCCCTACGCGCATCCGGAGTGGCGGGCACGTTTCGACCAGTGGCTGGAGACCTACGACGGCCCCGACGCGGAGCGACTGGGGCAGATCGACCGCTCCGCCGCGGAACAGCTCTTCCCCCGCTTGGCCCGGTAGGGCGGAACGCACCTGACGGAGGCGCCGCACGGAGCCGCGGCGCCTCGGTCGACGCCGGGCACCGTCCACGGTCCCCCGGCACTCACGGAGTCGACGCGATCCAGGCCCCGGCGAGGCTGCGCTCGAGGACGCGGCGCCAGCCCGGCGGAGCAGTGGCCTCGCGGCTGGTCGCGCCGGCCATCCAGAGGATGGCCACGAGGTCGTCGTGAGTGAAGCCGGGCGAGAGCGTGCCGTCGCGGTGCGCGGCGTCCACGAGATCGCTGCCGAGTTCGATCGGGCCGGCGCACGCGGAGATGAGCGCAGTCGCATCGGGGAATCGACGCAGCATGGCGTCGTTCATCGCCGGGTCCTGCAGCTGGAGATCGATCATCCCCGAGACGAACCGCTCCAGACGTGCGCGCGAGGAGGACTCCTCGAGCGCACGCCGAGTGAGGTCCTTCAGCTTGGCACTGGCCACCGCGGGGATCACGGCGTCGATCAGGGCCTCGCGGGAGCCGATGCGGTTGTAGAGCGTGCCGATGCTCACACCGGCATGCCGGGCGATGTCCTCGAGCGGTACAGCGAGACCCCGGGCGCTGAAGATCTCGAGAGCGGCGGAGTGCAGCTTCTCGATGTTCTCCCGAGCGTCGCGGCGAAGGGCCTTCTGCTCGACCATGCGAATCCCCCGTGCTTCTTGAGCCATACCTCAACTTAGGTCTAGCGTGATACTGAGGCCGCACTCAACTTAGCGGTCATCGCCCGCGCATCGGCGCGCCAGACGTCAGGATCCTTCATGCCCCTCCTCACCATCATCGGCGCCGGCCCCGGCCTGGGACTTGAGATCGCCCGCGCCTTCGGCCGCACCGGCTTCACCGTCGCCCTCCTCTCCCGCAACCAGGAGAAGCTGGACGGCCTGGCCGCCCTCCTGGCAGAAGAGGGGATCCGTGCGAAGGGATACGCCGCCGACATCGCCGCGCCCGAGACGCTGACCGCAGCGCTTCAGGCGGTCAAGGCCGAGCTCGGCCCGATCGACGTGCTCGAGTTCTCCCCCGCCGACGTGTCCCTCGCCCCGGCCGCCGTCCTCGAGGTCACGGCCGAGAACCTGCAGCCGCAGATCGACTTCTACCTCGGCGGCGCTCTCCGCGCCATCGGCGACGTCGTCCCGGACATGATCACCGTCGGCAGCGGCACGATCCTCGTCACCACCGGCGGCGGGTCCATCACCCCCAACGCGGCCTACGCGAACATCGGCATCGCCGCCGCAGGCCTGCGGAACTGGACGCTCAACCTCCACGACGCGCTCAAGCCTCAGGGCGTCCACGTCGCCCACGTCGCGATCTCCGCCCTCATCAACGGCGGACATCCCGACGCCGCAGCCGAGGTCATCGCGAAGTCCTACCTCGACCTCTACACGGAACGCGACCGGGCCGAACTGCACTACGTCGCCCACAGCGCCTGATCCACGGTTCCCGGGCTCGGGCGAGCGAGGACCAGCGCGTCCTCGCCGGCCCGAGCCCACAGGCGGGCCCGAGCCCCCAGGTCGGCCCGCGACCGGCGCCGTCGGAACCTCGCCCGTCTCGTCGTGACGTCCCGCGGATCCTCCCAGCGCCGCCTGCGGAGTCGCCGTCGAGGCCTGCCTGTCGATCTGCACGAAGTGCTCGGTCGCGGACGCGGAGCGGTGGCTCCTCGACGCTCTCGCCTCGCGGCGGCTCCGCAGGAGCATCGCGACCAGGGCGAGGAGGATGCCGCACGTCGCCCGGATCGCGAGGCGGGCGACGGGCCCCGCCACCGCGGCGCCGTCGAAGTACTGGATCGAGCGGATGATCTCGAGACCGTCGCCGTGTCGACGGTTCCCAGAATGCGGCCGAAGAGTGTCGAGCCCAGTGACGCCCCGAGGGTGACGAAGAGGACGGCGTAGAACTCGAGGGTTCTCCCCGGATCCTTCTCGGGAAGCGGGGCGAGATCGGTCGTCGTGTCGGACGCGCCGAGATTCTGCGCGATGGTCGTGCCTGCGGCGGCGATCGCCAGCGCCTGACTCCGCCCGCTGCCACTCGCGATGTACGTCGTGACGGTGCCGCCCTGGCCCGCGGCGGGCAGGACGACGGCGCCGTCCACCTCCCGATCCCGCACCAGCTGCTGCGCGTCCGCATCGGACGCCACGATCGTGAGCTCGAGCGCCTCCTGCTGCTCGAGCGCGACGATCGACGAGGCGTCTCCGGCCACGGCCAACTCGACGTCGTTCGACTGCGGCTGGGAGAACGCGCCGGAGTAGCCCATCAGCATGGCCATCGCGAGCAGCAGCACTCCGACCGCACCGAGGACGAGACTGCGGTAGCGGTGGACCGAACCCGGCCCCTCCGACGTCAGCGGCCCGCCCGCCACGGTCTCGGCGAGGCGCGCGTGATCGGGCTGGGGAGCGGGCCGGGGACCGGCACCGTCATGAGTGGTCATCTCGTTTTATTTACAGATGGTGTGTTGTTGACAACTGAACATAAAACAACCCGATCTGCGAGGATGGCGGCATGACTTCGACGAAGGACGCGCCGACGACCCCTGAGCCGCGGCGACCCGCTCGAATCGATCCCCGGGTCCTCCGCACCCGCGCCGCTCTGATCGACGCGATGACCCAGCTGATCTGGGAGGCGGAGGAGGGTGAGGTCATCGCGATGAGCGCCGTCGCTCTCCGCGCAGGTCTCAGCCGGCAGGTGCTGCACAACCACTACCGGGACGTCGGAGCCCTCATGATCGACGTCATCTACCACCGGCTCCTCGAAGGCGTCCGCCCCGCCGGCTCACCGGTGATGGACAACGGAGAGCAGGAGCTCGTCGCCGCGGTCGCCGAGCGCGGAATCGAACCTTTCCTGGCGAGGATGCACGAGGACCGCCGGTTCTTCCGGAAGCTGCGCTCGCTCCCGCGCACTGATCGATTCGCCCTCGTCCTCGCAGCAGCCTTCTCCTCGTGGATGCGCCACGGAGCCTTCACGGAGACCAGCAGCATCCCCTTCTCCTCCACGGACGACGGTGTCGTCTTCACGATGGGCGGCATGATCGCCCTCGCCACGTCGTGGCAGGAATCCGCCTCGCCGCCACCGGCCGGCGAGCAGGCCCGTCGGCTGGAATCCTTCGCGCGGTCCGTCGCCTTCGTCCGTCCCGGCCGGCCGAGCCGAGAGGACGGTGAAGCAGGAGGTGCCGATGATCGGAGTCAGCCGGGGTACCACCGAAAGGTGAAGGCCGGTGACCCCTCGAGGCACCCGCCTTCGCCGTCGCCATGATCGTCGTCGTCGCGCTCTGCCTGATCGTGTACAGCACGCTGCCGGAGACGGGCACTCGAGGGCGACGCCCCGCAGACATGCTGGTCGAGTAGCCCCGCAGGGGCGAATCGAGACCCACCGTCACCAGGAGGGCGAGTCTGCAGACTCCACTTCTGGCGATGGTGGATCTCGATACGCCCGCTGCGCGGGCTACTCGATCAGCATGCGGGGGGGGCCGGGAGAGTCTGGAAGCCGTCCCGAAACACCCGCGTCACCTGCCTGGGGTACGGTGACCGCCGGGGTTCCGGAGGAGACGCGTGGGCAGAGCAGGACTGCGGGCACGGCGCCTCGGCGTCGGCGCCCTCGCCGCGCTCGTGCTGATGCTCGTCGCCGGGATCCCCGTCTACGTGCTGCCGCCGATCGATCCGGTGCCCGCGCACGCCGACGCGGTGCTCGTCCTCGGGCCGCCGACCCGCGCGCGCACCGAGCTCGGCCGCGATCTGGTCGAGGCGGGGGTGGCCGACACCCTCGTGATCTCGGTCTGGGCCTCCGACCTCGCCGCGGCTCCGGGCGAGAACGACGTCGTCGCCTGCGACGAGCCGGACATGGACGTGGTCTGCTTCACCGCCGACCCCGGCACGACCCAGGGCGAGGCGCGCGCGCTCGCCGACGACGCGCGCACGGACGGCTGGGACAGCGTCGTCGTCATCACGCAGACCCCGCACATCGCGCGGGCGCGGCTGCTGCTCGGCCGCTGCTTCGACGGCGAGCTGTCGATGGTGTCCTCCGGCGAGCCGTACACCTTCGGCGACTGGGCCTACGAGTACGTCTACCAGACCGGCGCGTTCGTCAAGGCGCTCGCGGATCCGGCCTGCTGACCGGACCCGCGACGGCCCCGTCTCAGCCCAGCAGCTCCCGGACGTCCTCCGCGGTGATGCCGCCGGTCGCCGCCGCGCCGTCGTCGGACATGACGGCCGCGAACAGGGCGGCCTTCGCCTCCTTGAGCGCCATCACCTTCTCCTCGATGGTGTCCTTCGCGACGAGGCGGTAGACCATCACCGAGCGGGTCTGGCCGATGCGATGGGCGCGGTCCACGGCCTGCGACTCGGTCGCCGGGTTCCACCACGGGTCGAGCAGGATGCAGTAGTCGGCCTCGGTGAGGTTGAGGCCGAAGCCGCCCGCCTTGAGCGAGATGAGGAAGACGCCCGCCTCGCCGGAGCGGAAGCGGTCGATCACCTCGTCGCGCTTCTTCGTCGCGCCGTCGAGGTAGGCGTACTCGATGCCCGCCTTGTCCAGGCGCCCGCGCACCCGGCCGAGGAATCGGGTGAACTGGCTGAACACCAGCACCCGGTGGCCCTCGGCGAGCGCATCGGCGAGCAGCTCGTCGAGCAGGTCGAGCTTGGTCGACGGCACGGTCGCGTGCGCCTCGTCGACCAGGGCCGCGTCGAGCGCGACCTGGCGGAGCACGGTGAGCGCGCGGAAGATCGCGAAGCGGTTCTTCTCGAAGTCGCCGATCAGGCCGAGCACGCGCTGCCGCTCGCGCGCCAGGTAGGTGTCGTAGACCTTGCGCTGGCGCGCGCCGAGCTCGACCTCGATGGTCTGCTCCTGCTTGGGCGGCAGCTCGGTGGCGACGAGCTCCTTGGTGCGGCGGAGCATCAGCGGGCGGATCCGGCGGCGCAGCTGGCTGAGGCGCTCGGTGTCGGCGTCGCGCTCGATCGGCTTCTGGTAGTACTCGGCGAAGCCGGCCGGCGAGGGGAAGAGGCCCGGAGCGACGATCGAGAGCAGCGACCACAGCTCCATCACGTTGTTCTCCATCGGGGTGCCCGTGATGGCGAGCTTGAACGGCACGTCGAGGCGCCGCGCGAGCTGATGGGTGGCCGACTGGCGGTTCTTGACGAACTGCGCCTCGTCGAGCAGGAAGCCCGACCACTGGATGCCGGCGTAGGACTCGTAGTCGAGGCGGAACAGGGCGTAGGAGGTGACGACCAGCTCGGCCTCGCCGATCATCGTCGACAGCGCCTTGCGCTTCTTCTTCGAGGTCTCGTCGACGCCGACCACGCGCAGGCC
Organism: Rathayibacter sp. VKM Ac-2760; assembly: GCF_009834185.1. Classification (GTDB taxonomy): domain Bacteria; phylum Actinomycetota; class Actinomycetes; order Actinomycetales; family Microbacteriaceae; genus Rathayibacter. Next base: position 857,646 of record NZ_CP047173.1, on the reverse strand, counting down.
CGGTGCGAAGCGCTTGGCCTCGCCGACCCAGTTGGGCACGACGCTCGTCGGGGCGACGACGAGGAACGGACGCGGCGAGGTGCCGGCGCTCGCGGCGGCCGCGCGCTGCTCCTGCATCACCCGGGTGACCAGCGCGAGCGACTGGACCGTCTTCCCGAGGCCCATGTCGTCGGCGAGGACGCCGCCGAGCTGGTTGTCGTAGAGGAAGGAGAGCCAGTCGTAGCCGAGCTGCTGGTAGGGCCGCAGCTCGACGGCGAAGCCCTCGGGCAGGGCGCGCGACTCGAGGGCGCCGGTCGCGGTGAAGCCGGAGAGGCCCTCGACCGAGCGGCGCCAGGCGGCGGCCTGCGCCTCGACGACGCCGAGCTCGACCAGCTCGTCCCAGAGCGAGGACTGGAAGCGGCTGATCCGGAGCGTCTCGCTCGGGTCGTCGGAGAGCTCGCGCGCCTCGGCGATCAGCTCGCGGAGGCGGCCGAAGCGCTCGTCGTCCAGGGCGAAGTAGACGCCGCTCGGCAGCACCATGTACTCGTCGCCGCGGGCCAGGGCGAGGAAGATCTCGGCGAGCGGGACCGCCTCGTCGTTGACCGTGACCGAGATCTCGAGGTTGAACCAGTCGCGGCTGTCGGGCTGGGCGACGGTCTGCACGGCGACGACCGGAGCCGTCTCGGCCTCGCGGTACTCGACGCGCTGGCCGATCTCCTCGATCTCGACGGTGCCGAGCTCGCGCAGGCGCTCGACCTCGCCGGTGAGGAAGCCGACGGTCTGCATGCCGCGCAGGTCGAAGGTCGGGCGGAGCCGTCGGCTCGAGGGCGAGACCAGGGCGGGCGTGGACTCCGGGTCGATGCCGGCGCCGGCGAGCGAGTCGAGGATCCGCTGCTCGGCCTCGGCGTCGCGGTAGCCGGACTCGTCGTCCAACCGCAGCGGGAGGCGCTCGGCCTCGGTGCCGCGCCCGCCCTCGATGCCGTAGCGCCACCACCAGGAGCCGCGCAGGCCCGCGCCCTCGGTGTGCTCGAGGGTCAGGCCGAGCCGGGGCTCGGGGACGGGCGGCGCCTCGAAGGAGCCGTCGCGCGAGACGATGTCGAAGAGGCGGTGCAGGCGCTGGTAGTGCTCGGTGAGGAACGCCGACTCCTCCTGCTCCGGGATGCGGATGGGCTCGCTGCTCCAGAGGAAGGTGCGCGCGGAGGAGACCAGCGGGGCGGCGAACGGCACGAGCGTGACGGCCTTGCCGCGCAGCTCGTCGCCCTCGTCCCAGGTGTAGAGGCCGACGGCGGGATCGCCGATGAAGCCGAAGTGCTCGGGCGCCGGGCGGTCGCCGATCGCGACGAGCGAGCGCAGCTCGAGGCCGCCCGCGGTGCGGGTGACGTCGATGGACGCGGTCGCGGTGGTGTCGAGGATCCGCAGCGGCGACTGGTCGCGGTCGCCCATCACCAGGCCGATGCCCGCGCGGACGGCGCCGTGCAGGGCCGCCCAGATCGCCTCGCTCCGGCACTGGTCGAGGTAGAGCCAGGTGTCGGGCGAGTAGTAGCTCGAGGCGCTGTGCCCGGAGAGCAGGCCCTGCATCTCGCGCACGACGTCGATCTGGCGCTCGTCGTAGTCGTGGCTGTAGTGCAGGTAGCCGAGGTCGCGCCAGCTGGTGCCGGTGCGGACCCAGCGGTCGCGGTCGCCCATCCGCACCGGGCGGACGCCGAGGCGCGGGCGCGGCTCGGGCGGCGGCCGGTAGCTGTTGTAGCGGCCGGGCGGGCGGCGCACGGGCTCGCCGGGCAGCAGCTCGAACTGCAGGCCGAGCGGGATGCCGGAGTGCGAGCGCTCGGCGCCGGCCAGCAGCGGGGCGAGCGCGCTGCGCCACTCCGGGACCGCGTCGACGGCCGTCTCGCCGGGGAACGGGCCGCTCAGGGCACCCTCGCGCTCGCGGCGCAGCGCCTCGATCAGCACCGCGGCGACGTGCTTGCACTCGTGCTTGACCGGGCAGCTGCAGGCGCCGCCGAGCAGGAGCGAGTGGTCGCCTTCGTCGCGCAGCTGCACGCTCACCGCGTAGGGCGAGCGGCCGGAGCCGCGGACCTGGCCGAAGAGGCGGGTGCGGCCGCCGAACCACTGCAGCTCGGCGACGCGGCCCTCGTCGGCGTAGGCGACGCCCTTGTCGAGGGCGGCCGAGCCGACGAGACCGCGGACGTCCTGCTCGCTGAAGGGCTCTCGGCCCTCGGTCCCGGGCGCGGCCGACGGGGGCAGCACCTCTTCGGGGGGACTCTGGCGGGCCATGGACCTCACGCTCTCCGCGCACCGACCGGAGCGCATCCGTCCATTCAACCCGATTCCGAGGGCGCCGGGAGCCGCGGGGCGGGATCCGTGGCCGCGGCGGGCGCTCCTACGATGGACGGATGCCCCGCCTGTCCATCGTCTCGGCGCACACCTCCCCCCTCGAGCAGCCCTCGACCGGCGAGGCGGGCGGGATGAACGTCTACCTCGCCGGGGTGCTGCCCGAGCTCGCGGCACTCGGCTGGGAGGTCACCGTGCTCACGCGCGGCGAGGGCGAGCAGCGCCTCGCGCCGGGGGTGACGGTGGTCGGCGTGCCGGTCGAGGCGGCGGACAAGTACGCGCTCGCCGCCTCCGCCCCCGCGTTCGCCGCGGCGGCCGAGGGCGCGGACGTCGTGCACTCGCACTACTGGGTCTCGGGTCTGGCGGGGGCGCTGACCGGGGCGCCGCACGTGCACTCGATGCACTCGAACTCGCTCGCGAAGAACGTGCGGCTCGTGCCGGGCGATGTGCGGGAGCCGGAGGAGCGGATCCGCGCCGAGCGCTCGGTGCTCGCGTCGGCGGACGCGGTGGTGGTCGCGGGGGCGTCGGAGCGGGCGGACGTCGTCGACGGGTACGGGGTGGAGGCGGCACGGGTGGTCGTCGTGCCGCCGGGGGTGGATGCGCGGTTCTCGCCGGGAGCTGACGAGCGCGCGCACGAGATCGTGCTGCTCGGGCGGGTGCAGCCGCTCAAGGGGCAGCGGCTCGCCGTGCAGGCGCTGGCGCGGATCCCCCGGGCCGAGCGGCCGCTGCTGCGGCTGGCGGGCGGGCCGGCGCCGGGGCGCGAGGGGTACCTCGAGGAGGTGCGCGCCGCGGTGCGAGAGCTCGGCGCGGACGAGTGGGTGCGGTTCGAGGGCGTCGCAGATCGCGCCCGGGCGGCGGTGCTGCTCCGGGAGGCGCGGATCGCGCTGGTGCCCTCGGCGGCGGAGACGTTCGGGCTGATCGCGCTCGAGGCGGCGGCGAGCGCGACGCCCGTGCTGGCGCGGCGGACGACCGGGCTGGTCGACGCGGTGCGCGACGGGGAGAGCGGCGTGCTGATCGACTCGGGCGACCCGGAGGCGTGGGCGGCGGAGATCCGCCGCCTGCTGGCCGACGACGCGGAGCGCGCGCGGCTCGGCCGCGGCGGCACGGCGTGGGCGGCGGCCCACAGCTGGGCGGCGGCGGCGGCGCGGCTCGACGCGGTGTACCGCGGCCTGCTGCGAGGGCGCGCCGACCCCCTGCTGATCGAGCAGCCCTCGTAGAGGGCGTGCGCATCATGCTGATCGAGCAACCCTCGCAGAGGGCGTCTGCATCATGCTGATCGAGTAGCCCTCGCAGAGGGCGTATCGAGATCCACCGTCGTTCGGAGGGCGGGTCTCGATACGCCGCTGCGCGGCTACTCGACCAACAAAGAGGCGCCGCTGCGCGGCTCCTCCGAAGGCGGTCAGTCGGCGATGGCCGGGGTGCCCGGGTCGAAGTGGGCGCCGCGGGTGGAGCGGTACCAGGGGGCGAGGCGGTCCGGCGAGACGGCGACCATGGCGGCGCCGGTGAAGCCGGCGTCGTTGCCGAAGCGCGCGGAGACGATCTCGGTGCCGAGGTCGAGGAAGCGGGCGAACTCGTCGAAGACGTGCGCGGCCGCTCCGCCGATCACGAAGAGCTGCGGCGAGAGCAGCATCTCGAGGTGCCGGTAGTAGACGTTCAGGCGCCCGGCCCACTCCTCGAGGGTGATGCCCTCGCGGCGGACGGCGGAGAAGCCGACGCGCGGCTCGAAGTCGGGTCCGTCGATGTGCACGTGGCCGAGCTCGGAGTTGGGGATGACCTCGCCCTCGTAGACCAGCGCGGTGCCGATGCCGGTGCCGAGCGTGGTGAGCAGGCACAGCCCCTCGCGGTCGCGCATCGCGCCGAACTCGCGCTCGGCGACACCGGCCGCATCCGCGTCGTTGACGACGACCACGTCGACGCCGGTCGCCTCGGACAGCAGGGCCTGCGCGTCGATCCCGACCCAGCGCTGCGAGACGTGGGTGGTCTGGCGCACGATGCCGCCGCGGACGATGCCGGGGAAGCCGACGCCGACCGGGGTGCCCGCGATCGGCGAGACGTCGCGGACGATGCCGGCGATGGCGGCGGCGAAGTCCTCGGGCTCCTTGCCGGCCGGGTTGGCGACGGCGAAGCGGCGGGCGGCGCGCTCGCCGGTGGTCACGTCGACGAGGGAGGCCTTGATCGAGGTGCCGCCGATGTCGACGCCGACGGCGAAGCGCGGCAGAAGGCCGTCCTGGGGCTGGGTCACGGATGCTCCGTCTGGGAAGTGGTGGCGAGGACTGACCTCGGGCTCGCGGGAACGCGTACGGCTCGCCGGATCACGGGATCCTGACGAGCCGTAGGCGATTCTACGAGTCCGAGGTCGGAGCCGGCTCGGAGGTGGCGGCGAGGGCGTCCAGGAGGTAGGCGATCACGGGCTCGTAGAGGTGCACGGCGAGCCCGTCGTCGATCGGCACGACCACCTCGATCGAGCCCTGCGCCTCGGCGACGAAGACCGCCGGGTCGTTGCAGTCGGCGATCGCGATCGTCGCGAGCCCGCGCCGCCCGGCCGCGCCCGCCCAGCCGTGGTCGGCGACGACGAGGTCGGGGCGGATCCCGAGCGCCTCGAGCTCGTCGAGCAGGGCGTTCATCGGCTCGGCCGAGTGGGTGTGCTGGAGGCTGCCGCCGCGGTAGGCGCAGCTGACTCCGCCGGTGCACCACAGCCGCTCGTGCTCGTCGGCCAGGGTGACGCGGATGCCGTCGGGGCGCGCGAACGGGAGGGCGTTCACGTCGATCACCCGGGCACCCGCGTCCGTCGCGGCCGCGGCGAGCCGGCGGTAGACGTCCAGCAGGGTCGCGGGGTGCGCGGTGGCGAAGAGGATCAGCGCACCCTCGCGGACGGCGCGGGCGAAGCGGTCGCGGTACGCGTCGAGCGCGGCGACGGTGAGCGCGGCGTCGATCCGGTCCTGCCCGTCCTCGAAGGCGGGGTCGGTGCTGATGCCGACCCGCTCCCCCATCAGGGCGAGCAGGCTCTCGACGTCCCAGTGCTCGGCGACGTCGACGCCGTAGAGGTGGGCGGGCTCGCGAGCGGCCAGGCGGCGGAGGTTGCCGAGGTTGCTCGCGCGGCCGGTGAGGACGGCGCCGGTGAGGAGCGACTCGTCGAGGATCGTGGCGAGGGCGGCGGCGGACAGCGGCATGCGGAGGGGCCTTCCGGTGAGGGTCCCTCGAGCGTAGTTCGAAACTCGTGCTTGACGAGTGACTGTCGCCGATATATCGTTACTACATCGCCGACAGATCGTGAGCACTCGCTCCGACGGGCGAGACGGATTTCGAGAGGAATCCCCTGACACGAGAAGAGACACCATGAACACCAGGAACTCCTTCCACGACCACAGCGACCGCTTCGACCGCTCGCACGGCGACCACGACCACGACCACGGCCGCGCCGGCCACGACCAGCCCGGCCGCCGCGAGCGCCGCGGCCCCGGCGGACACGGGCGCGGCTTCGGTCCCGGCTTCGGCTTCGGCCCGGGCTTCGGCGGCTTCGGCCCCGGCTTCGGCGGCCCCGGCTTCGGCCGCGGCGGCGGACGGGCCCGACGCGGCGACGTCCGCGCCGCCCTGCTCTCCCTCCTCGCCGAGAAGTCCTCGAACGGCTACGGCCTGATCAAGGCGATCGCCGAGAAGACCAACGGCTCGTGGCGCCCCAGCCCCGGCTCGGTCTACCCCACGCTCCAGCAGCTCGTCGACGAGGGCCTCATCACGGCCGTCGGCGAGGGCCGCGGCACCGAGTACCAGCTCACCGACGCGGGCGGCACCTACGTGCGCGAGCACGCCGACGAGCTCGCCGCCGCCTGGGAGGCGACTCCCGGAGCGAGCGACTCGGACCGCGAGTTCGTCGAGAACATCGGCAAGCTGATGGGCGTCGTCCAGCAGTTCCGCGGGGCCTCGGAGGCGCAACGCGCCGCCGCCTCCGCGAAGCTCGACGAGACCCGCCGGGCGCTGTACCTCATCCTCGCGGACTGACGCGGTCGCCTCATGCTGGTCGAGTGGCCTCGAAGGGGCGAATCGAGACCCCTGTCACCCGGACTTCCGGCGAACGTGGATCTCGATACGCCCGCTGCGCGGGCTACTCGATCAGCAAAGGAACGCGTGGAGTCAGCGGTAGGACGCGCCCAGGCGCGCGAGGCCCTCGTCGAGGGTGACCGCGGGCGTCCACTGCAGGTCGGCGCGGGTCGCGCGCTGGTCGAACCAGTGCGCCGTGGAGAGCTGCTCGGCGAGGAAGCGCGTCATCGGCGGCTCGTCCTCCCCCGGGCGCACCGCCCAGACGCGCTCGACGAGCGAGCCCGCGGCGCGCGCGACCGCGGCGGGCACCGACCAGGCGGGCGGCCGGACACCGGCGGCGCGGCAGATCCCGGCGAGCAGCTCGGCGACGGGCCGCGGCTCGCCGTTCGTGACCACGTAGGCGCGGCCGTGCACCGCCTCCGCCCGGCCGAGCGCGGCGACGATCGCCGAGGCGGCGTTGTCGAGGTAGGTCGAGTCGATCAGCGCCTGGCCGTCTCCGAGCAGCGGCAGCCGTCCGGTGCGGGCGCGCTCGACGATGCGGGCGACGAGCTGGGTGTCGCCCGGTCCCCAGACCAGGTGCGGGCGGACCGCGACCACGGCGAAGCCCGGCGCATCCGCGGCCAGCGCCAGCAGCTCGGCGCGCGCCTTGGTGCGCGCGTAGTCGCCGCGGGCGCGCTCGGGATCGGCGGGCTCGGCGCCCTCGCCGATGATCGAGGAGCCGGAGTGCGCCACCGACGGCGACGACACCTGGACGAAGCTCCGGACGCCCGCCTGCGCGGCGGCGGCCAGCAGGCCCCGCGTGCCGTCGACGTTCACCCGGACGAAGTCGGCCGGGTCGCCCGCGAGCGAGACCTTCGCCGCGAGGTGCACGACGCCCTCGCAGCCCTCGACCGCCGCCTCGACGGCGCGCGCGTCGGCCAGCGAGCCCCGGACGTCCTCGGCCCCGGCCACACCCGACGGTCGACGCTGGAACGTGCGGACCTCGTGCCCCTGCGCGACGAGCCCCGCCGCGACGGCGCCGCCGAGCAGCCCGCTCGCTCCGGTGACGAGGACCCTCACGGTGCGACCATCCGGCCGCCGGCGAGGATCGACTCCGCCCAGCGCGCGAGCGCGGCCCGGTCGATCTTGGAGTTGTGCCGGATGTCGGTCGGCAGCGCCGCCACCACGAGCACGGCCGCGACCGGTGCGCCGACGGCGGCGCGCACCTCGGCGGCGAGCTCCTCGGAGGCGAGCTGCGTGCGGCGTGCGCCCTCGTGCCGCTCGACGACGGCGACGAGCTGCGCGATCCCCCGCGGTCCGACGCCGACGATCGCGGCGCGGGAGACGGCGGCGACGCGCGCCTCGATCCGCTGCTCCGGCCCCACGGGCGTCACCACGCCGTCGGCGGTGACGATCACGTGCGGCAGACGCCCCTCGACCCAGAGCCGGCCGTCGGCGTCGATCCGGCCGACGTCGCCGGTGCGGTGCCAGCGCTCGCCCGGAACGGCGCCGCGGCGCGCGGCGCGGTCGGTCAGCCAGAGCCGCTCGTAGTGGTCCTCGACGTGGCCGGCCGAGACGACGATCTCGCCGGTCACCCCGACCAACTCCGCCGGCTCGGGAGCGGCCTGCCCGTCGTCGTCGAGCGGAGCGATCCGGAGGCGGACGCCCGCGGCGGGAACGCCCACGCACACTCCCCCGCGCGGATCCTCGTCGGCCGCGGCCGCGCGGATGCCCTCGAGCGACGCGTCGGTGAGCAGCAGCCCCTCGGTCATCCCGTAGGGCGTGCGAGCCGAGGCGTTCGGCATCAGTGCCTGCGCCTGCGCGAGCAGGCCCTCGGCGACGGGCGCGCCGGCCGAGAGGAAGGTGCGGACGCCGGCGAGCGCGCGGTGGTCGTCGGCGTCGAGGTCGCCCGCGCTGGCGACCACGTTCGCGAGCGCGGCGGGCGAGAGGAAGAGGACGGTCGCGTCGACGCGCGCCGCCGCGGCGGCCACGGCGCGCGCGGTGAGCGTGCGCGGGGAGGTGACGTCCATGTCCGGCGTCGCGGAGCGGGTACCGAGTGCGGGGCCGAGCAGCGCGAACGGCGCGAAGCCGGCGACGAGTCCGGTCCCCGGTCCGATGCCGTACTGCCGGGCGAGGGCGTCGCGTACCCCGGCGAGCTGGCGGTGCGTGTAGACGACGCCCTTCGCGGGGCCCGTCGAGCCGGAGGTGAAGAGGATCGCGGCGACGTCGTCGGCCGCGGGCGGCGCACCGAGCGCGTCGGCGGAGGCTTCCAGCTCCGCCCGCCCGAGCTCGATCAGCTGACCGAGCGAGGTGTCGACGCCGAGGGCGCGGGCGGAGGCGCGCGGCAGGGTCTGCGTCGAGACGCGCCCGCCCGGCCAGCCCAGGGCGCGGGCGACGGCGAGCCCCGGCAGCGCGCCGACCACGAGGTCCGGCCAGGTGCCGCGGACCGCGCGGGTCAGTCCGCGCAGGCCCAGGCCCGCGTCGGCGACGACCACGACGGCCCCGATGCGCAGGCACGCGTAGAGCAGGGCGGTGAGGTCGGCGCCGGGCGGGACCAGCAGCGAGACCCGGTCGCCCGGGGCGACGCCCGAGGCGCGGAGCCCCGCGGCCAGCTCGCGGACCCGCCGCGAGAGCAGGCGCCAGGACACGGAGCGCGGGCCGCCTCCCCCGGGCGGCGCCATCTCGACCAGCGCGAGCGAGTCGTCCTCGACGCGCTCGTCGAGGTGCCGCCAGAGCGGCTCGATCGGCACGGTCGGGCGGTGCACGTCGGGAGCCTCGACGCCCGCGGTGACGTCGCCGAGCCAGGTCAGCACCGCAGCGGAGTAGTCGACGTCCTCCGCGAGCAGGTGGCCGGCGCCCTCGAAGCGGTGCACCTGCGCGTGCGGGAGGCGATCGACGAGGTCGTCGAGGTAGCGGTCCGAGAAGATCGGGTCGAGCGGGCCCCAGAGCAGCAGCGCCGGCGTCTCGAGGCCGCGGACGCCGGCCGCGATGCGCTCGAGCTCCGCGTGGCTCGGGTGCGACGGGCCGACCGGGATGTCGGCGACGAACCCGCCGACCCCGCCCCGTCGCTCCGCCGAGCCGTAGGGCGCGCGGTAGCCGGCCTTGACGGCGCGGGGCAGCGCGGGGTGCCCGAGGGCGAGCGTGGTCTCGAGGAACGCCGGCGTGCCGACGGTCGAGGCGCCGAGCATCCCCGAGGCGAGCGCGAGCCGGAGCGGCGCGGGGATCGGCTCGTCGGCCGGCTGGTGGATCGCGGTGTTGAGCAGCATCGTGCCGCGCAGGAGCGCCGGGTGGTCGACCGCCCAGCCGAGCGAGACGACTCCGCCCCAGTCGTGGCCGAGGGTGACGACGTCGGTCAGGCCGAGCACGTCGGTGAGGTTCGAGAGCTCGCGCACACGGTCGGCGAGGGCATGCAGCTGGCCGGTGCGCTCGGAGAAGCCCATCTCGAGCTGGTCGACGGCGACGACGCGCCAGGCCGGCTCGCCGCGGCGGGCGGCGGCGACGGTGGCGGCGGCGAGGGCGCGCCAGAGGTAGGACCAGGTCGGGTTGCCGTGCACGCAGAGGATCGTGCCGAGCGGTTCCACGCCGTTCAGCGCCTCGTGCGTGTCGAGCAGGTGCCAGCGGCGCGGGACGCCGTGCGCGTCGGGCGCGTCGACGAGGCGCGACCAGGACGGATCGAGGCCGTCCAGTCCCGCCGGCGGCAGCTCCGCCGCCGAGGTCGAGCCGAGTGCGCGGCGGATCCTGGCGGCCGGGTGCCGGCCGGCGGCGGCGCTCACCAGGCGATCTCGAGCATCGCGGTGTTGATGCCGGAGCCGACGCCCAGCAGCAGGACTCGGTGGCCCGGCTCGAGGGTCTTCGACTCCTGCGCGAGGGTGATCGGGATCGACGCGGGGCCGACGTTGCCGAGCGTCGGGTAGGTGGTGGGGACCAGCTCGGGGTCGATGCCGACGGCCTTCACGAAGGCGTTGGTGTGCACGTCCGACACCTGATGCATGATGTAGCGGTCCATCCCGCCCCAGCTCCAGTCGCGCTTCGCCTCCTTCCAGGCCGAGACGACGAGCTCCATGCCGCCCTTGAGCAGCGCCTTCGCGTCGGTGAACATCCCGTCGACGCTGCCGACGCAGAGCTCGTTGAACTGGGTGGCCGCGCGGGTGATGCCGCCGAGGATCCGGTGGCCCTTGGGGTGCTCGTCGGCCGGGCCGAGGATCGCGGCCGCGGCGCCGGACCCGAGGGTCAGGCTCGCGAACTCGCTCATGAAGTCCTTGCGCTTGATGCCCTCGCGGCTGAGGCGCTCGATCGTGTTGACCTGGATCTCGTCGGCGTCCTCGCCGTCGATGATCATCGCGTACTTGATCTGGCCGGAGTCGATCAGCTGGGCCGCGAGCGTCATCCCGTTGACGAAGCCGAGGCACGCGTTCGCGATGTCGAAGTTGATCGCGGACGACGGCAGGCCGAGCCCGTGGTGCAGCCGGACGGCGACCGAGGGCTCGAGGTGCTTGCGGGTGACCGAGGTGTTGATGATCAGCCCGATCTGGTCGGGCCGGATGCCGGCCTCGGCCAGCGCGCGCTTGCCCGCCTCGATCGCGGCGCCGTCGAAGCCCTGCTCCGGACCCCAGTTGCGCCGCTCCTGCACGCCGGCGACGCGCTGGAGGAGTCCGGTGGGGAGTCGCAGCCGCTTCAGCGCCGGCGCCAGTCGCGCGTCGATCTCTTCCGACGTGGTCACCCGGGGGGCCATCGTGGTAGCGACGGACAGCAATGCGACGTTGCGGTGCGTGGTCGTTGCGTTTCCGTCCAACGGAACTCCCTGTCCAATTGTCGATCTCGGCATGTGCCCCCGCGATTTTACGCTGTCGTTCACCCGACGCTTGCTGGACGCGGGCTGGACGGGAGTCCGAAGCACACTCGAGGGGCCTTTCGCAGCGGACGGCGCGGAATACCGCGCTTGCTGCCGGGTGGCCACAGTCGGGCCTGCGCTGTCAACCACCCGCCGCGCGTGCTGCTCGGGGTGCCGGGGTCGGGCCGGCGAGGCTCGGGGTGCCGGGTCGGGCCGGCGAGGCTCGGGGTGCCGGGGTCGGGCCGGCGAGGCTCGGGGTGCTGGGGTCGGGCCGGCGAGGCTCGGGCTGTTGACCTCGGGCTCGCGAGAACGGCCTCGGCTCGTCGGAACCGCCGGATTCGACGAGCCGAGGCCGGTTCCGCGAGCCGGACGTGACGGACGCCCACCTCCGGCTCGCAGAATCAGCCCCGGCTCACCAGAACAGCCCGATTCCGCGAGCCGGAGGTGATTTCACGAGCCGAAGGCGACAGGCGCCCACCTCCGGCTCGCAAGAACAGCCTCGGCTCGCCAGAACGCCCGGCTTCCACGAGCCGAAGCCGATTCCACGAGCCGGAGGTCACAGGCGCCCACCTCCGGCTCGCAGAAACAGCCCCGGCTCGCCGAAACCGCCGAATCCACGAGCCGAGGCCGATTTCACGAGCCAGAGGTCGCGGGCGCCCACCTTCGGCTCGTAGAAGCAGCCTCGGCTCGTCAGAACAGCCCGATTCGACGAGCCGGAGCGGACTTCACGAGCCGGAGGTCAGAGGCGCCCAGCCTCGGCTCGCAGAAACAGCTCCGGCTCGCCGAAACCGCCGAAATCCACGAGCCGGAGCCGACTTCACGAGCCGGAGGTCGCGGGCGCTCACCTCCGGCTCGTAGAAAGAGCCCCGGCTCGCCAGAACAGCCGGATTCGACGAGCCGAAGCCGATTCCACGAGCCGGAGGTCACAGGCGCCCACCTCCGGCTCGCAGAAACAACCCCGGCTCGCCAGAACAGCCCGATTCGACGAGCCGAGGCCGATTTCACGAGCCGGAGGTCACAGGCGCCCAGCTTCGGCTCGTAGAAACAGCCTCGGCTCGCCAGAACAGCCCGATTCGACGAGCCGAAGCCGATTCCACGAGCCGGAGGTGTGCGCGCGAGCGGGCCGGCGGGCCCGCGGATCCGGTCAGGTGCCCATCGCCCAGGGCTCGCGGTCGCCGCGGAGGCGGGCGGCGAGCGCCATCGCCTGCTCGTCGGTGAGGGTCGCGACGTAGTCGACGACGCCGCGGGCGCGGCCGAGGCGCTGCAGCGTCTCCGCGTCGACACGCGGGCGGCCGCGCTCGCCGGCCGGCAGCCACTCGGGGCGGTCGGCGCGGAGGCGGAAGTAGCCGTCGGTCGCCAGCTCGATCAGGTCGAGCAGCTTCTGCGGGGCGCGCGGGCCGTCGCGCGGGTCGTCGAGCCAGGCGTCGAGGTGGGTGACCAGCGTCTCGAGCACCTGGGACTGGCCGCGCTGGTAGGTCGCGAAGTCCGGCCGGTCGATCACGAAGCGGGTGTGCACGAACTTGAGCACGGCCACGTCGTGCCAGGCGTCGGGCAGCAGGGTGAGGTGCCCGGAGCGAACGTTGGGCTCGGCGAGCACGAGGACCGATCGCTGCAGCCGGCCGATCCAGGAGGAGACGAACGACTCGATCGCCCGCTCGGTGCGGGTGGAGCCGTCGAAGGGGACGGCGAGCAGCCCCTCCACCAGCTCGGTCGAGACCCGCTCGACGGAGGAGCGGAAGTGCTCGTCGCTCGCGATCCACGGGTCGCGGGCGACCAGGCGGCGCCGCAGCATCTCCAGCGAGTGGCCGGGCGCCCGCGCCCACAGCTCGTCGGCGTCGAGGGCGGCCAGCGCGTTCTGCTCGCGGAGGAACGCGCGGAACTCGACCGCGACGGCCGCCTGCTGCAGCACCCCCGCGCGGTAGAAGTCGTCGAGGTCGTGCAGCGAGTACGCGATGTCGTCGGCGACGTCCATCACCGAGCACTCCAGCGTCTGCTGCCAGGGCGCGATGGCGGTGAAGCCCGTGCGGGAGTCGAGCAGGTCGTCGAGGTCGAGGGTGTAGGCGGAGAACTTGGGCGGCGCGGTCTCCCACTGGCTCGCGGTCGAGCCGCGCGGCAGCTCGGTCGGGTCGGCGGTGTGGATGTCCGGCCGGCAGACCGTGCGCCCCCACGGGTACTTGAGCACGGCGGCGCGGGAGGCGGCGGTGAGGTTGAGGCCGGCCTCGACCGTCTCGCAGACGTCGAGCTCCGAGAGGATCCGGAACGACTGCGCGTTGCCCTCGAAGCCCTCCTCGAGTCCGAGCTTCACCCGGGCCAGGCGGTCGAGCGCCTGCTCGCCGAGGTGCCCGAACGGCGGGTGGCCGAGGTCGTGCGCGCTGGCCGCGGCCTGCACGACGACCGGGTCGCAGCCGCCGAGCCGCTCGACCAGCTCGCGCTGGGCGCGGTCGGTCGTGGTCAGCTGCATCGCGATGGCGCGGGCGACGGCGGTGACCTTGATCGAGTGGGTCAGCCGGTTGTGCACGACCTGGCCGACGCCGGAGGGCGAGATCACCTGCGTGACGGCGGAGAGACGGGCGAAGTAGGGCGAGAAGCGGATCCGCTCGAGGTCGACCCGGTACTCCGGGAACTCCTCGCCGGTGGCGAAGCGGTCGACGGGCTCCGGCGTGCGGCGGTCGCGGCGGGTGTCGTGCGGCGCGTCGTCCGTCTGCGGCAGTGCCGGTGTCGCCTCGTGCATGGGCCCACCCTACGGGCGGAGCTCCCCGGGCTCCCCGCGCTCGGCCCGCCCGCGCGGGGCCACCGCGAGCAGCACCGCCGCGGCCACCACCGCGCCGAGCACGTACGCGGCGATGTCGAGCCAGGAGAAGGTGCTGCCGACGACGAGCCGCAGCGGCGGCCAGAGCTCGACGAGCCGGGCGGCGGCTCCGATCGCCTGGAGCTGCTCCATCGCGATCGACCAGGCCAGTGCGACGCCCGCGGCGGTGACCGCCGGGATCCGCGGCAGCAGGACGCAGACCAGCAGCGCGACGAGCACGACGTAGAGGACGCTGCCGGCGAGATCGGCGAGCAGGCCCACCAGCAGGAAGCGCAGGGCGAGGCCGAGGCCGAGCGCGGCGACCGCCGCGAGCGCGAACGGCAGCCGGGCCCTCATCGCGACCCGCGCGCGCGGCGCACCCGGTCGAGGACGAGGAGGAAGGTGCGGTCGTCGGCGACGCTCCAGCCGAGCGGCCCCGGCGAGGCGACGACCAGCGGCACCAGGACGGGGCGCGAGCGCGAGGCGAGGGCGGCCGCGGACGCGCGGGCCGCCTCCGCCACCATCCCGCGCAGGCCGGTGGCGGGAGCGCGCTCCGCCCGGGGCGCCGCGACTCCGAGCACGATCGCGCGGACGCGGAACGCCCCGTGCGCGACGGTGCCGACCTGCACCGAGACGACATCGCTCCAGTCCGCGATGGCCAGCCCGTCGGCGCGCTCCCCGGCGAGCGCCGGTCCGTCGCCGCCGAGGGTGACGACCGGTCGCCTCGGGGGCGACGGCGGCGGCGGGCGCGGCGAGGCGGCGCAGCGCCCGGTCGAACTCGCGGCCGCGCAGCAGAGCGACCCCGCCGGCGACGGCAGCGAACTCGGCCAGGCGGCGCCGGCTCGCGGGCGACGTCTGGCGCAGCTGCGAGGCGAGGGCGGCGCGCGCGCGACGGATCTCCGCGGGCGAGGTCACCAGCGCGGTCGGCTCGAAGCGGCGGCGCGGCGGCAGCGGATCGGCGGGGAGCGGATGCGCCCGGGCGTGCGGCGGCGGGGCGCCCCAGTCGGGCGGCGGCGCTGCGGACATGTCCCCTCCTCCGGTGCTCGCGGGGCCCTCGCGGGCACTCCCTCGATTCTGGACCTTCGCGGCTGCGCCTTGCCCGCGAGCATGCGCGGGCCTACGATGGGGGTACCCCCGGGGGGTATCCACCACCCTCGTACGAGCACCCCCGCACGAGCACCCACGCAAGGAGACCAGCATGACCGCGCACCTCGATCTCGGACTCACCGCGAAGGGAGCCGCCGGCGGCTGCGGGTCCGAGGGCGGCTGCGCCTGCGGCGGCCACGACTCCGCGCACTCCTCGCACTCCTCGTCCGCGGCCACCTCGCAGTCCTTCGGCGTCGCCGGGATGACCTGCGAGCACTGCGTCCGCAGCGTCACCGAGGAGCTCGCGGCCTACCCCGAGGTCCACAGCGTCGACGTCTCGCTCGCGCCCGACGGCGTCTCGCGGGTCACCGTCGGCTCGTCCCGTCCGCTCGGCCGCGAGGAGATCGCGGCCGCCGTCGCCGACGCCGGGTACCGCCTGGCGCCCCTGGCCTGAGATGGCCGAGCTCGAGCTCGAGATCGGCGGGATGACCTGCGCCTCGTGCGTCGCGAAGGTCGAGCGTCGCCTGGACGCCCTCCCCGGCGTGCGCTCGAGCGTCAACCTGGCCCTCGAGCGCGCCACTCTCGCGCTGCCCGAGGGCACCACCGCCGCCGACGCGATCGCCGCCGTCGAGGCCGCGGGCTACACCGCCACGGTCTCGGGCGCCGCCGCCGCCACCGACGCCCCGGGAGACGGCGGCCCCTCCCGCGAGGAGGAGGCCGCCGAGACCGAGCGCCGCGTCCTGCGCACCCGGCTGATCGTGTCCGCCCTGCTCGCCGCCCCGGTGGTGCTGCTCTCGATGATCCCGCCGCTGCAGTTCGCGAACTGGCAGTGGCTCTGCCTCACCCTCGCCGCGCCGGTCGCCGTCTGGGGCGCCTGGCCGTTCCACCGCACCGCCTGGCGAGCGCTGCGCCACGGCTCCACGACGATGGACACCCTGATCAGCCTCGGCGTCACCGCGGCGTTCGCCTGGTCCGTCTATGCCCTCTTCCTCGGCGACGCCGGGCGGCCCGGGATGAGCATGCCGTTCGAGCTGCTCGGCGCGCGCTCCGGCCACGACGAGATCTACCTCGAGGTCGCCGCCGCGGTCCCCGTGCTGGTGCTGGCCGGCCGCTGGCTCGAGGCCCGCTCCAAGCGCGACGCCGGCGCGGCGCTGCGGGCGCTCCTCCGCCTCGGGGCGAAGGACGCGACCCGCGTCACCGCCGGCGGCGCCGAGGAGCGCGTGCCCGCCGCCGCCCTCGCGGTCGGCGACCGGGTGCGGGTGCGCCCCGGCGAGGTCGTGCCCGCCGACGGCACCGTGCTCGACGGCTCCAGCGCCGTCGACGCGAGCCTGCTCACCGGCGAGAGCGTGCCGGTCGAGGTCGGCCCCGGCTCCGCGGTGACCGGCGGGGTGCTCAACGCGCACGGCGTTCTGACGATGCGGGTCGACCGCGTCGGCGCCGACACCACGCTGGCCCGGATGGGCCGCCTGGTCTCGGACGCGCAGGCCGGCAAGGCGCGGGTGCAGCGGCTCGCCGACCGCGTCTCCTCCGTCTTCGTGCCGGTCGTCGTCGTGCTCGCGCTCGCGACCCTCGTCGGCTGGCTGCTCGCCGGAGCGGATCTCGCCGCCGCCGTCTCGCCGGCCGTCGCGGTGCTGATCGTCGCCTGCCCGTGCGCACTCGGTCTCGCGACGCCGACCGCCGTGCTCGTCGGCACCGGCCGCGGCTCGCAGCTGGGCATCCTGATCCGCGGACCCGAGGTGCTCGAGACGGGCGACCGGATCGACACCGTCGTCTTCGACAAGACCGGCACCCTCACCACCGGTGCGTTCGCGCTCGCGGCGGTCGAGGCCTCGGGCGACGACGACGAGGTGCTCCGCCTGCTCGCGGCCGTCGAGCGCGGCTCCGAGCATCCCCTCGCCGCGGCGATCCTGCGCGGCGCCGAGGAGCGCGGCCTCGCGGTCCCCGAGGCGACCGGCTTCCGCGCGAGCGCCGGCTTCGGCGTGCGGGCCCGGATCGACGGCCGCCTCGTCGTCGCTGGCCGGCTGCGCTGGCTCGAGGAGCAGTGGGGCCACGCGCCCGGCGCTCTCGCCGAGCGGGCCGAGCGCGCCACGGCCGACGGCGGCACCCTGGTGGGCGTGGGCTGGGAGGGCGAGCTGCGCGGCTTCGCGGTGCTCCGCGACGAGCCGCGCCCCGAGGCGGCGCGCACCGTCGCCTCGCTGCGCGCCCGCGGGCTGCGCGTGCTGATGCTCACCGGCGACAACCCGCGCGCCGCGGCCGCCGTCGCCTCCGCCGTGGGGATCGACGAGGTGATCGCCGAGGTGCTCCCGGAGGAGAAGCTCGCGGTCGTCGAGCGGCTGCGGGCCGAGGGCCGCTCGGTCGCCCTCGTCGGCGACGGCGTCAACGATGCGGCCGCCCTCGCCGCCGCCGACCTGGGCGTCGCGATGGGCGCCGGCTCCGACGCGGCGATCGAGGCGAGCGACATCACGCTCGTCGGCGACGATCTCGCCCGCTTCCCCGACGCGCTCCGGCTCGGCCGGCGCACCCTCGGCGTGATCCGCGGCAACCTGTTCTGGGCCTTCGCCTACAACGTCGCGGCGATCCCGCTCGCGATGGCCGGGCTGCTCGGCCCGCTCGTCGCGGGGGCGGCGATGGCCTTCTCGAGTGTGTTCGTCGTGCTGAACAGCCTGCGGCTGCGCTCGTTCCGCGCGGAGTGACGGGGCCGCAGCGACGTGGTTGGCTGGGTGCATGCGCACCGAGACCCGCCAGGGCGTCCCCCTCCTCCTCGTCGACGACGACGGGCCCGCCCTCTCCAGCACGGAGGACGCGCTCGCGGTCATCGGCGAGATCTACGGCAGCGACGCGGAGACCATCGTCGTCCCGGTCGGCCGCCTCGACCCGGAGTTCTTCCGGCTCCGCTCCGGTATCGCCGGCGAGTTCGTGCAGCGCTTCGTGATGTACGGCAAGCGGCTCGTGGTCGTCGGCGACATCACCGAGCAGGTCTCCGGCTCGAGCACGCTGCACGACTTTGTCGTCGAGTCCAACCGCGGCGACCACCTCTGGTTCGTGGCGACGCTGGACGAGCTCGACGCCCGCCTCGGCGACTCCCCGACCGCCGAGGAGCCCGGCGCCGACGGCGGGGTGGAGCCGACCCCCGGCCCCGCCCGCTGATGCTGCGGCTCGACGGGCCGGTGCGCCTGCTCCTGCTCGCCGACACGCACCTGCCGAAGCGGGCGAAGGCGCTGCCGGACGAGGTCTGGCGCTCGGTCGACGAGGCCGACCTGGTCGTGCACGCCGGCGACTGGGTCGACGAGGCGACGCTCGACGCCCTCGAGGCGCGGGCCGCGCGCGTGCTCGGCGTGTGGGGCAACAACGACCCCGCCGGACTGCGTTCGCGCCTCCCCGAGGTCGCCCGCGCGGAGCTCGCCGGGCTCGACGTCCGCGTCGTGCACGAGACCGGCCCCGCGGCGGGTCGGGAGGCGCGCGCCGACGCCGCCCACCCGGGCGCCGACCTGCTCGTCTTCGGCCACAGCCACATCCCCTGGGACTCGCGGACCCCGGCGGGGATGCGGCTGCTCAACCCCGGCTCGCCGACCGACCGCCGCCGCCAGCCCGCCGGCACCTACCTCACCGCGACCGCGGACGACGGCGAGCTGCGGGACGTGCGCCTGGTGCAGCTCCCGGTCCGCGTCCCCGCCCGCTGAGGGCGCGCCTTCCCGCCGCGCGAGCGCGGGGCTACGCTCGCCGCATGATCGAGGACGCCGAACCGCTCGAGAGCCGCCGGGTCGGCGACGGCCCCGCCCTCGTCCTGCTGCACCCGGGCGGCACCGACTCCCGCTCCCTCGAGCCCCTGGTGGCGGAGCTGCGGGGCGACTACACGCTGCACCTCCCCGACCAGCGCGGGCACGGCCGCACGGCCGACACCGACGCGCCCCTGAGCTTCGCCGCGATGGCGCGCGACACGATCGCGCTGATCGAGTCGCTGCCCGGCGTGCCCGTGCACCTCTTCGGCCACAGCGACGGAGCGATCGTCGCCCTGCACGTCGCGCTCCACCGCCCCGACCTCGTCTCGAGCGTCGTCTTCTCCTCCGGCGTCTTCCACCGCGACGGCTGGCTGCCCGGCGTGCTCGACGGCGAGGCCCCCGAGTTCATGAGGGACAGCTACGCCGAGGTGTCGCCGGACGGCGCGGAGCACTGGGACACGATCGTCGCGAAGCTCGACGCGCTGCACGCCGCCGAGCCGGAGCTCACCACCGCCGACCTGAGCGGCCTCGCGGTGCCGACGCTCCTCCTCTTCGGTGACGACGACGAGGTCCGCTTCGAGCACGTCGTCGCGATGTACGACGCGATCCCCGACGCCGAGCTCGCCGTCGTCCCGCGCGCCTCGCACGGGCTCGTCGTCGAGAAGCCGGGCCTGGTCGCCCGCCTGATCCGCGACTTCCACGCCCCCGGCAAGAGCGACGGCTTCGCGCCGATCCGCCGCGCGTGACCCGCACCCTTCGAGAGTGCTCAGCCGCAGCACGACCTGTTTCCGCCGACGGCGCAAGGGGGTCACAGCGGAATATGGTCGGCCTAAGCTCTCGGAGATGACCCGCTCACACGACCACCCCGATTCCGCGCACCTGCGTCCGGACGGTCTCGACGACGCCACCGTCGCCGCGCTGGGCAAGCTCTCCGAGGCCCTCGAGACCGTGGAGCACGCCCGCGGGCTGCTCTACGGCTTCCACCGCCTCACCGGTGCCGCCGATCTCGCCCTCGGCGAGGCGGTCGACGCCTTCCGCGAGGCGGGGCGCGGCGAGCTCGCCGACTCGCTCGAGCGCGAGCTGGTCGGTCGCAACGTCATCGAGGGCCGCTGGACGTTCCAGATCGTCGAGGAGTACGACGACGGCTACTACGCCGCGTTCCGCGAGCGGGAGCGGTCCGCGCGCGACGAGCTGGCCGCGGGCCGCCGCCACCTCTTCGAGTCCGAGATGAAGGAGGACCGTCGCTCGCACGGTCTCCGCCACCACGAGTCCCGACCGGATCCCGAATGAACTCCGTGATCCGGATGCACGCCTCCCCCATGCGCGTGCGCGCCGTCACCCCGGGATCCGACCGGCGCGGCGTGCCGCCGACCCCGCCCGTCACCACCCGGCGCACGAGCCTCAGCATCGACGGGCGCCGCTTCCTGCTCGCCCTCGCCCTCGACACGGAGGTGCTGGAGCGCGAGCTCGTCGAGGCGGTCCGCGCGCGCGGCGGCATGGTCCGCTTCCTGGTCGCGGGCGACCGCGAGGTGTGCGTGCTCGTCTCGCCCGGCGTCGCGGTCATCCTCGAGTACGAGGACGTGCCGGTCGACGAGTTCGAGCCGGACGACGCGTCGGTGCAGTACGACGACGTCGAGTACCTGACCTAGCCGCCGCTCTCGGGGCCCGGCCGCCCTCCTCCGATGCATCGTGCTGTCCGCGGTTGACACGAGTAAACGTTGGTGCTCGACTGGGTCCGCCGCGCCACCGATCGTCGTCGGCACAAGGAGAGAACCATGACCGTCACCCTCGGAGTCGTCCTCCGCTCGGCCGGAGTCGCCCTCGTGCTGGACCTCAGCGACTCCCGGCTCCCGTCGGTCGTGCACTGGGGCGCGGACTGCGGGCCCCTGGATCGGGCGGCGTTCGACGCGTTGGTGCTCTCCGGCACCGCCCCGGTCGGCCCGAACGACATCGACGAGCCGATCCGCCTCGCGGTGCTCCTCGAGCACTCCACCGGCTGGACCGGCCGGCCCGGCCTCAGCGGCTCCCGAGCGGGCGCCGGCTGGTCGCCGTCCTTCCGCACGACGAGCCTCGAACTCGACGGCGCCGCCCTGCCGGCCGGCGAGATCGCGGACGCCGGCGCGGGCACGCTCGTGGTCCGCGCCCAGGACGACGTCGCCGCGCTCGGCCTCGAGATCGTGATCGTCCTCGACCCCTCCGGCGTGCTGCGGATGCGCGCGGCGCTCACCAACCTCGGCGAGGACGGCTACCAGGTCGACGAGCTCCTGCTCAGCCTGCCCACCCCGCCCTCGGCGAGCGAGATCCTCGACTTCGCCGGCCGCTGGGGCAAGGAGCGCGTGCCGCAGCGCTCGGCAGTCACCATCGGCGCGCACCGCCGCGAGGGCCGGCACGGGCGGACCGGGGCGGACGCCGCCACGCTGCTCAGCGTCGGCGAGCCCGGCTTCGGCTTCGCCCGCGGCGAGGTCTGGGGCGTGCACACCGCGTGGTCCGGCAATCACGTCCACCAGGTCGAGCGCGTGCACACCGGCGTGCAGACCCTCGGCGGCGGCGAGCTGCTGCTGCCCGGCGAGGTCCGGCTCGCCCACGGCGAGACCTACACCGGACCGTGGATCCACGCCGTCTACGGCGACGGACTCGACGAGGTGGCGCGGCGCTTCCACCGGCAGCTGCGCGCCCGGCCGGGCCACCCGCACTCGGCACGCCCCGTCACGATCAACGTCTGGGAGGCCGTCTACTTCGACCACGACCTCGACACGCTCGTCGAGCTCGCCGACCGCGCGGCCGACCTCGGGATCGAGCGCTTCGTGCTCGACGACGGCTGGTTCGGCAGCCGCCGGGACGACCACTCCGGCCTGGGCGACTGGACCGTCTCGAGCGACGTCTGGCCGGACGGCCTGCACCCCCTGGTCGACCACGTCCGGTCCCTCGGCCTGCAGTTCGGACTCTGGTTCGAGCCCGAGATGGTCAACCCGGACTCGGACCTCGCCCGAGCGCACCCCGAGTGGATCCTCTCGACCGGCGACCGGATGCCCCCCGAGTCGCGCTGGCAGCAGGTCCTCGACCTGGGCGACCCGGACTGCTTCGCCTACCTCCGCGACGCGATCCTCGCGATCCTCGACGAGTACGACATCGGCTACATCAAGTGGGACCACAACCGCGACCTCACCGACGCCGGCCGGCGTCCCGACGGCGCGCCGGGCGTGCACCGGCAGACGCTCGCGGTCTACCGGCTGATGGACGAGATCCGCGCTCTGCACCCGGGACTCGAGATCGAGTCCTGCTCCTCGGGCGGAGCGCGGGTCGACCTGGAGATCCTCGAGCGGACCGACCGCGTCTGGGTCTCCGACAACAACGACCCGCTCGACCGCCAGCAGATGAACCGCTGGACGACGCAGCTGCTCCCGCCGGAGCTGATGGGCACGCACATCGCCTCGGGGGCCTCGCACACGACGGGCCGCGTGCACGACCTGTCCTTCCGCGCGATGACGGCGCTGTTCGGCCACCTCGGCGTGGAGTGGGATCTGCGCTCCGCGGGCGAGGAGGAGCTCGAGGAGCTGCGCCAGTGGATCGCGCTGCACAAGCGCCTCCGACCGCTCCTGCACGGCGGCGACCTGGTCCGGCTGGACCACCCGGACGAGACGATCGCGCTGCACGGCGTCGTCGCTCCTGACCGCTCGGCCGCCGTCTACGCGTACGTCTCGCTGGCCCGCGCCGGCGTCGTCTCCCCCGGGCGGGTCCGCCTGCCCGGCCTCGACCCCGAGTCGGTCTACCGGGTCGCCCCCGTCGTCATCGGCGCGAGGGACGTCGCGCTCCGCGACGCGCTCTGGTGGCCGCAGGACGGCGAGGCGTTCGAACTGTCCGGCGCGCTGCTCGGCCGGGCGGGACTCGTCCCGCCGCTCCTGCACCCGGAGCGCGGGGTGCTCTACGAGGTGACCCGGGTGGAGGGCGCCTGACGGCACGGGGGCGGCACTGCGCGGGGAGGATCACTGCGCGGTAGGTTCACTGCAATGAACTCCTCGCGACGGGTCACTCGGCGCGACGTCGCCCGCCTGGCCGGCGTCAGCGACGCCGTCGTGACGTACACGCTCAAGGGGACAGCGCCCGTCGCCGAGGCGACCGCGATCCGCGTGCGGGCGGCGATCGCCGAGCTCGGCTACCAGCCCAACGCCGCGGCGGCGGCCCTGCGGACCGGGACCTCGCGGACCGTCGCGCTGCTCGCCCCGGTCGGGAGCGTGCGCGTCTTCAGCAACCCGTTCTTCACCGAGCTGGCCAGCGCGGTCGAGGACGCGGCGCGCGCCCGAGGTCTCGATCTGCTCGTGGTCACGGCGATCCCGGACGTCGACGCCCTCCACGCCCGCCTCGGCGATCTGACGGCCCGGCAGGTCGCCGGGGTGCTCCTCCTGGGCGGCGACCCCGTCGAGCGGAGCTCGATCGACGCCTTCGGCGTTCCCTGGCTGTACCTCAACAGCAGCGACGAGCCGGGGGCGAACGGCGTCGGCGTCGACCTGGCGGCCGGCGCGGCGACGGCGACCCGTCATCTCCTCGAGACGGGCCGGCGCCGGATCGCCTTCGTCGGCGACGTCGAGCGGGACGACCGCGGCCGGTTCGAGGCGCGACGGCGAGGATGGGAGGCGGCATGCCTCGAGGCCGGCCTGGAGGCGGGTCCCGCGCTCCCCGCCGACTACTCCCGCGAGGGCGGCTGGGCCGCCGGCCGCGTCCTGACCGGCCTGTCTCCCCGGCCGGACGCCGTCTTCGCCGCCTCCGACCTGATCGGGATCGGCCTGCTCCGCGCGCTCCGGGACGCGGAGCTCCGCGTGCCGGACGACATCGCCGTCGCGAGCTTCGACGGCACGTGGGAGGGCGAGTACAGCGCACCGCCGCTGACCTCGCTCCGCCAGCCGCTCGAGGCGCTGGCGGAGGCGGCCCTCGACCGCCTGGTCGGCGGCGTCACCGGCTCGACCCTCCTCGAGGGGACCCTCGTCGTGCGCGCCTCGTCGGGGTAGCGGCGGGCTCCAGGGGCTGCCCGGCTCAGACGGCACCCGTCGACGCCCAGAGGTGGAAGGCCGCGTGGGCGCGGTGCGGGCGCCAGGCCTGCGAGGCCCGGTCGGCGTCCGCCGTCGAGACGCCGCCGAGCGCGCGGCGCAGCACGAGGTCGCCGGCGGGGAACGCGTCCGGATCGCCGAGCAGCCGCAGGCCGAGGTAGTCGGCCGTCCAGGGTCCGATGCCGGGGATCGCGAGCAGGAGCCGGCGCTGCTCGGGCAGATCGCCTGCGCGGTCGAGCACCAGCCCGTCGGCGAAGGCCGCGGCGACCGCGCGGACCGTCGCCGCGCGGGCCCGGGTGACGCCGATCGCCGCGCGCAGCTCCTCCAGCGGGCCGGCCAGGAGCGCCGCGGGCGTCGGGAACGCGCGGAGGCCGAGGCCGCCGGGCTCGCCGAAGGCCGTCACCGCGCGCCCGCCGAAGGTCCGCGCGGCCGCGACGGAGACCTGCTGACCGAGCACGGCCATCACCGCGGCCTCGAACGGCTCGGGGTACTGGGTCGCGCGCAGTCCCGGCCGGGCGGCGACGAGCGGGGCGAGCAGCGGATCGCGGGCGAGCGCCGCGCCGATCGCCACGACGTCGGAGTCGAGGTCGAGCCACGCGCGGACGAGCGGGAGCACCGCGTCGTCCGCCGCGCTGACGCGGGCGCCGTCCGGCGTCAGCTCGAGCGCGAGCGGCACCGCCCGCACGCCGACGGTGACCAGCCGCTCGAGCCTGCGCCCGTCGTCGGTGACGCGCTCGACGCCCGGGACGGAGTGGTTGCGGAGCAGGCTCGCGGCGCCCGCGAGATCGAACGGGCCGTTCGCGACCAGCTCGACGGCCGGCGGAACGACGGCCCCCGCTTCGGCCGCGCTCAGGGGAGAAGCACCACCTTGCCGCCCGCGCGGCCCGACTCGACCAGCGCGAGCGCCTCCGCCGCCGAGGCGAGCGGGAAGGACGGACCGAGCAGGACCTCCAGCTCGCCGCGGCCGGCGCGCTCGAGCAGCGGGGCCCGGGCGGCGTCGCGCAGGGCGGTGCCCGGGTCGGCTCCGGCGCCGCCGCCCAGCAGCTGCACCCCGAGCGCGGCACCGTGCTCGAAGCCGGCGACGGTGGCGATGCGGGAGCGGTCGGCGACCAGCGCGACCGAGGCGTCGAGCGCCTCGTCGGTGCCCGCCGTGTCGAGGGCGACGTCGACGCCGTCCGGCGCCAGGGCGCGCACCCGCTCCTCCAGTCCCGCGCCGTAGGGGAGGGGCTCGCCGCCGAAGCGCTCGACGACGGCCGCGCCGTGCTCGCTCGACGTGCCGAGGACGCGGGCGCCGCGCCCGCGGGCCAGCTGCACGACGAGGCTGCCGACGGCTCCGCTCGCCCCGTGCACCAGCACGGTGTCGCCGGCCGCGACCGCGGTCGCCTCGAGCAGGTGCATCGCGGTCGTGCCCGCCAGCAGCAGTCCGGCCGCCTGCTCCCAGGCCAGCCCGGCCGGCTTCGGCAGCACGGCGGTCGCCGGCACCACCAGCTCCTCCGCATAGCCGCCGGAGACGCGGAAGGCGACCACCTCGTCGCCGACGGCGATCGCGCCGAGCGGCCCGCTCGCCTCCTCGCCGACCGCCGTGACCACGCCGGCGACCTCGCTGCCGGGCCGCACGGGGACGCGACCGCGACCGAACAGCCCGCGCAGCAGCTTCGCGTCGGCCGGATTCACGCCCGCCGCCCGCACCCGGATCCGCACCCGGCCGGGCCCGGGCTCGCCGGGATCGACCGTGACCGCGCGGAGCGCCGCCGGCCCGTCGAAGTCCTGCGCCTGCATCGCCAGCACCACGGTGACCACCTCTCGGCCCGGGCCGCGATCGACGAGTGACGATCCGCGGCGGTCCGAGCGGGGCCGACGCTAGCAGCCGCCTCCGACACCGCGCCGGGTCCGCCCCGGGCTGAGGATCGGGCGGCCGAGAACGCCCGTTCCCACAGCGCCTACGATGGAGGGATGACTCCGCGAACGCTCGATGGGCCGCCTCCCCGCGAGGCGATCCTCGCCGCGGCCGACCGCCTCTACTACGAGCGCGGCATCCAGTCGGTCGGGATGGACGCGCTGCGCACCGCCGCGGGCGTCTCGCTCAAGCGGCTCTACTCGGAGTTCCCGAGCAAGGAGGCGCTCGTCCTCGCCGTGCTGCAGGCCCGCCACGAGCAGTGGACCCGGGGCGTGCGCACCCGCGTCGCCGCGGAGACGGGCGCGCGGCCCAAGCTCCTCGCGATCTACGACTTCCTCTTCGACTGGTTCTCCGAGGACTCGTTCCGCGGCTGCAGCTTCATCAACGCCTTCGGCGAGTTCGGCGCCTCGAATCCCGCCGTCGCCGAGCTCGCGCGCGAGCACAAGGACAGCTTCCAGCGCTTCCTCGCCTCGATCGCGGAGGAGGCCGGCGGCGGCGCCGACCTCGCCGCCCAGCTCGCCCTCCTCGCCGAGGGCGCGCAGACCACCGCCGCCATCTCGGGCACCCCCGAGTCCGCGCTGCAGGCCCGCCGCGCCGCCGAGATCCTGATCGACGCCGGCACCGCGGCCCTCCCCCGCTGATCGAGCAGGTCTCGATGCGCCCCTCCGGCGCTACTCGACCAGCGGGCGGCCCTTGCTGATCGAGTAGCCCGCGCAGCGGGCGTATCGAGATCCACCTCCGCCGGACGTGCCGGTGACAGCCCCTCCGGGGCTCCTCGACCAGCGGGCAGGGCCGCCGCGCGTCAGGCCTCGCCGCCGCCGGGCGGGCCGACGACGAGCAGAGCGGCGAAGACGGCGGCGACCGCGGCCAGCACGAGGGCGCCGGCGAGGACGGGGCGGCCGAGCGCCCAGCGCAGCAGGCGGCTCGGGAGCCGGTGGTCGCGCGGGTCGGCGCCGGCCTCGTGGCGCCAGGGCCCCTCGAGCAGGCCGCGGCGCTCGAAGCCGCGCTCCAGCGGGATCGTCGCGTAGGGCACGACGGCGCTGGCGACCGCGAGCACTGTCGCTCCGGCGGACCAGCGCTGGTTGACCGCGAGGACGAGTGCTGCCGCTCCGTAGGCGAGGAAGGCGAAGCCGTGGATCGGCCCCGCGACGCTCACCGGCCAGTCGCCGACCCCGACGGCGTACTTGAGCAGCATCCCGACGAGCAGGAGGGTCCAGGTCACCGCCTCGAGGATCGACAGGATGCGGAAGAGGCGGCGAGGGCTCATGGGATCGGCTCCGTTCGGGCCCGCGGGAGTCCCGCGGGCGGTCGGCGTCGGTCGACGGGCGGCAGGTCGACGGTCACCGGGAGACTACGACAGCCCGCCTGCCCGCCCGCTGGGCGCCGGTCAGCCCAGGCGGCCAAGCAGCGTGAGCGTCGAGACGACACCCACCGCCACCGCGCAGACCACCGACGACGCGCAGATCGCGGCGACCGCGCCGTGCAGGCCGGTGCTCAGCGAGACGACCGGCTCGTCGCGCAGCCCCGACCAGAGCCTCCGC
The DNA here is from genome assembly GCF_009834185.1 of Rathayibacter sp. VKM Ac-2760. Classification (GTDB taxonomy): domain Bacteria; phylum Actinomycetota; class Actinomycetes; order Actinomycetales; family Microbacteriaceae; genus Rathayibacter. The sequence goes on along the minus strand of NZ_CP047173.1, from coordinate 830,418 downwards.
GCCACATCCTCTGCCGACGGCCGGGCGGCGGGGTCGAGCCGCGTCATCTCCGTGAGCAGTCCGCGCCAGCGCGCCGGCACCGAGTCGGGCACGACGGGTGCGTGGTGCATCCGCTGCAGCGAGATCTCGAGGGTCGTGCCGGTGTAGGCGCGACGGCCGGAGACCGCCTCGAGCAGCACCAGGCCGAGCGAGTAGACGTCGGACGCCGGTCCGACCGTTCCCGAGCCGAGGCTCTCCGGGCTGAGGTACGCGGCGGTGCCTACGAGCACGTCCGAGCGGGTCAGCCGCGCGTCGTCGACGGCGCGGGCGATCCCGAAGTCACTGAGCTTGGCCTCGTTCAGCGAGGCGGCGGCGGGCACGGCGCGCGAGCGGACCAGCACGTTCTCCGGCTTCACGTCGCGGTGCAGCACGCCCCGCGCGTGCAGATGTGCGAGCGCGTCGGCGACCTGCGCCCCCACCTCGGCGAGCAGTCGCTCGTCGCCGGAGGAGAACCAAGCGGCGGCGTCGTCGGCCGGGTCGAAGTACTCGAGGACCAGGAAGGCGAGCGCCCCCTCGTCCGTGTCGATCTCGCCCTGGTCGAGGATCTCGACGATGGACGAGTGGCGCGAGTCGATCAGCAGGCGCACCTCGCGCTCGCGGCGCGACCGCTCGTTGGGGGTGTCCGCGACCTCGCGGTACACCTTCACGGCGACCGACCGGGCCAGGCGCAGGTCGCGCGCCCGGTAGACGGAGGCGCTGCCGCCCTCGCCGATGCGCTCCAGCAGGAGGTAGCGGCTCGCGAGGGTCGAGCCGAGCAGCGGATCCGCGATCGGAGCGACGGGTGGGAAGTCGAGCACGTCGTCCTCCGTTCCGTCGAAATCGCTAGCTCGTCTAACTAGCTGAGTCATTAGTACCCCGTGCGACCCCTCCCCTACAACCAGGGAGGCGGGGTTGTACATGACTAGATGTTCTTGCTACGAGTCTGTCTAAACTGTCCGACATGGATGAGGTCGCGCCGACTCGACCGGGGGCCACACGGCTCCCCGGGGATCAGAGCGCGCCCGCAGCCGCCGACGTCCTCAGCGCGATGCGCGCGTTCCGCACGGCCGAGACCGCGATGCGCCGGCGCACCCGGGGATCGATGGGCATGGGCGAGAACGACCTGCTCGCCGTGCAGTTCCTCATGCGGCGCCAGCAGGGCGGCCAGCACGTCAGCCCCAAGGATCTCGCCGCCTACCTCGGCATCTCGTCCGCCTCCACCACGGTCCTCATCGATCGCCTGGTCAAGAGCGGCCACGTGGTTCGCCAGCCGCACCCGAGCGATCGGCGCGCGATCCGCATCATCGCCACCCCCACCTCGCACCGCGAGGTGCGCGAGACGCTCGACGACATGAATCAGCGGATGCTCGAGGCGGCCGAGCAGCTCTCCACCGAGGAGGCGCGAGCGGTGATTGGCTTCCTGAAGACCGTGCGCGAGATCGTCGAGCTGCCCGGAGAACACGGCGACGTGCTCGACGAGGACGTCGACCACGAGCTCGCACCGGCCCGACGCCGCGCCTGAGCCGACCGCTCACCACCCCGCGGCACCCCGACTCCTCCCGGTGCCGGCCGCGTCACCGGCCGTTCATCCGGCCCGGCTTGACATCGTTAGTCAAACTAGTAGAGAGTCTGTCTAGCGACAGGGAGCACCGCCCTGTGGACGAGCGATAGGGAGTAGACCATGGGCAGCATCATGTACGGGACCCCTCCGGCGGCCATCGAGGTCGACGACCGGACTCTGGCCCACCTGCAGATCGTCATCATCAACAAGTTCCGCCGCGACGAGCGCTTCCTGCTCACCCTCGACGCCAGCCCCAACGCCGGGACCGGCCGCCGCGGTGTGTGGATGCACCCCACCATCCCGATCCAGTTCGACTTCAAGGGCAGCCGCCAGCCCACGATCAACCCCGAGTGGGTCGAGGCGCTGATGGAGCGGGCGAACAGCGGAGCCGGTCTCCGCATCGTCCCCGAGCCGGTCAGCGCCGCCGCCGTGCCGCTGCGCCGAGCCGAGCCCGCCGCGTAGCCTCGGCTGCGGAGCCCCGCCGCACAGCCTCCGCCGCGTCACCTCCGCAGCGCCACTCCCCGATATCTGTCGGACTCTCCGAACCTCCTCGCAACCGCTTGACATCCCGCCTCGGCCCCGCAGTGCGTGCCTAAACTGCCAAGGCGGTCCGGGTTCGTTCCGGCGGGCTCGACCCCGTGGCCGCACGCATGACCGGACGCCGGGTAGCGAGCCCCCCTCTCGTGGGCCCGGCGTCCGGGTGCGCGGCGCACCCGAAGCGCCCCCGCGATGCCCGCCAGCTTCAGGAGTCGGCGAGATGATCATCGACACACCCCTCGTGCCGCGCGCGATCCACGGTCCCAGTGACGTCCGAGACGGCGACGTCCTCCCCCGCGACGTCCGGCCCGGCGACGAGTTCACCGCCGTCGTCTCCGGCGGCCTCGAGTGGTGGCGGGTCGTCGCCGTGCTCGGAATCCGCGTGCTCGCGGAGCGGGTCGCCGGCGACGAGCACCACAGCTTCACCCTCCGCTTCGTGCGCTACCGGCTGTCGCCCGACGTCGCGCGGCGGCTCGCCGACGAGGACGGGGTCCCGGTCCGCCGCTAGGCGGCGCGCTCCGCCCGCACCGGGCTCACGATCCGGGCGAACATCCGGTCGAACACCGCACGGCGATCGAACTGCAGCGCGAACTCGCGCGCGGCGACCGCCCGGCGGGCCCGCTCCTCGGCCGTCAGCTCGAGGACGACGTGGTCGAGCAGGGCCGCGATCGTGCCGGGATCCTCGACCGGCGTGATGAACGCGTGCTCCCCCACCGCCTCGCCGATGCCGCCGGTCAGCGTCGTGATCACCGGGCCGCCGCCGGCCAGCATCTTCTCGGCGAGCGCGATCCCGAAGGTCTCGACGAACTCGGGGCGCGGCTTGCTCGGCAGCACGAACGCGGAGCAGCCGGCCATCAGGTACGGCTTCTCGGCGTCGCCCACGTCGTCGAGGAAGCGGATGCGGTGCGCGAGCGGCGAGGCGGCCGCGAGTCGCCGCAGCTCCGCCTCCTGGGGGCCGCGGCCCGCGATCACCAGCTCGTGGTCCGCGTGGACGCGGCTGCGCTCGTACCCGCCGATCAGATCCTCGACGCCCTTCGCCTCCGTCAGCCGGGAGAGGAAGAGCACGTAGCCGTCGGTGCGCAGCCCGCGCGCGCGGACGACCTCGTCGACCACTCCGGGATCGAGGCTCGTGTAGGCGTCGGAGTCGATCGCCGGGTAGGAGATCTCGATCCGCGACCGGCACTGCTCGGCGAAGCGGGTGCCGTGGACGGCGTCGATCCGCTCCGCCTCCTCGACGATGAGGTCGCGGGTGTACTCCGACACGGCGACGCAGTGGTCCTGCGAGAGGTAGGACGCGAAGATGTGCGCCGCCGCGCCGAGCCGGCCCTCCTCGACCGCCCGGCGCACCACATTGGTGACATCGGAGCCGACCGCCTCGGCCACCGTGGTCACGTCGACGGGGAGGCCGGTGCTCCAGGCGGCGCGCAGCGCGTCGGCCACGGCGATCGTGTGCGGGCTGAGGTAGAGCGAGAGGCAGACGGTGGGCACGCCGTCGGTGAAGAGCTCGACCAGGCGGCCGACCATGCCGGCCAGGAAGCGGCCGTCCGGCACCTTGTAGTCGCCGACGGGCTCGGGGCGCTCGACGACGATGCCGTCGCTGTAGGGCAGGACCGCGTCGAGCGGCTTGAGCGGCAGGCCGGCGGCCTGGAGCCGCTCGATCGGCCAGGTGACGATCCGCACCTCGTCGAAGCCGCGCTCGAGGGCGGTCTCCGCGAGATTGCGGGCCTCGACCGAGTGACCGCAGATCACCGGATCGGCGCGGACCACGATGACGAGTCGGTTCTGCACGGTGCGGGCGTGCGTGTGCTGGTCCATGGGTCTCCTTCGGGGCGATCGGTGAGGGGTGGTGCGTGGAGCGAGGGGTGGTCGGTGCAGGGTGGGACGGTGCGGGCGCGGGTCAGCGCGGCGGGAACGACGGCGGCCGGTGCTCGGGGGCGCTGCCCCAGCCGGCCGGCTCGGCGCCGAGGTGCAGGGTGAGCCGGCCGCCGCGGTGCAGATCCGCGGCGCTGATGGCGCTCACCTCGAGCGGCGCTCCGTCGAGCTCGGCCGACTGCACGTACTGGACCGGGCCGCCGGGGACGGGCTCGACGAATCCGGTGGTCCGGATCTCGAAGTCGGCGCCGCCCACCGCGAGCGAGGCGCGGGCGAAGGAGGGCGCGTTGACCAGGACGATCCCCTGCCCGGCGACGGGGAAGAGGCCGAGGCTCGCCCAGACGTACCAGGAGCTGAGGCCGCCGGAGTCGTCGTTGCCGGGGAGGCCGCCGCGGCCCGTGCCGAAGCGCTGGTGCACCACTCCGTGCACGATCTCGGCCGTGCGGTCGGGCCGGCCGGCGTAGTGGTAGGCCCACGGCGCGTCCATGTCGGGCTCGTTGTTGAGCCCCTCGAAGCGGGCGAGGGCCGAGCCGGCGACCATCTCCGCGCGGTCCGGGCGGAGCCCCGGCTGCACCACCGGCTCCGCCCCGTAGCCGAAGAAGGCGTCGAGCTGCTCGACGAACGCGTCGTCGCCTCCGCTGATCGCGATGCGGCCGGCCATGTCGTGCAGCAGGCGGAAGGAGTAGTTGTGCCGGGTGCCCTCGTAGTAGGTCGAGTCCTTCAGCAGGCCCGAGCGCAGGTCGTAGGCGTTCACCCACTGCGCGGCTCTCTCCTCGAGCTGCTCCGCGAGTGCGACGTCGCCGACGTGGCGGGCGACGACCGCGGTGCACCAGTAGCCGTGCGCCAGGTCGAGGGTGTGGCTGATCGGGTGCGCCTCGCCGACCGCGAGGAACTCCTCGCCGTAGGTGCGCTTGAGGTCCTCGCTCAGGTGGACGAGCGCCGCCTCCCAGTCGATGCCGGGCAGGCCGAGCCGGCAGAGGTCGGCGAGGAAGGTGTGCGCGAGCGCGCTGCCCTGGCGGGAGAAGCGGTCGCTGCCCTTCGCCATCCGGTAGCCGATCGGGAAGTTGCCCTCCTCCTCCGCGATGGTGAGCAGGGCCGCGCCGATCTCGACCGCGCGCTCGGGAACGAGGGCGGTGAGCAGCGGGAGCTGGGTGCGGTATATGTCCCACATCGTGCTGATGTCGAAGACGAACGGGCCGTCGGTCGGCCAGAACGGGCTCTCGTCCGGCGCGAGGCACGGCTTGATCAGCGAGTGGTACAGCGCCGTGGCGAAGACGGTCTCGCGCTCGGGCGACGGGGTGTCCACCGCGATCGAGCGCAGGCGCTTCCGCCAGGTCTTGCGGGTCCGGTCGCGGCGCTGGTCGAAGCCGCCGGTCGTCGGGGGGACATCGCGGTGCAGGTTCTCGCGGGCGCGCTCGGTGCCGCGCAGGGAGAAGCCCATCCGCAGCTCGACGGTCTGCCCCGCCGTGCTCGGGCCGGCCCACATCAGTCCGAACGGGCGGAGGGTGGTCGGGCGGATGTGGTCGAAGTCGAGCCGGGTGCCGCCGGGCATCAGCCGCCGGTCGTACCAGAGCATCTGCCGCCACTGCAGGGCGTCGCACTCGAGGTGCACGGCGAGCGGCGCGCCCTCCATCACGACCTCGCCCGCGGCGACGCCCGGCGCGATCGAGTGCAGCTGCGCGCGCAGCGGAATCGTCGCTCCGGACGGGATCGCCAGGCCGCCGAGCGAGAGGTCGACGACCACGCGGGCGCTGCGGTGCTCGGGGAAGGTGTAGCGGTGCACGACCGAGGCGGGACCGACGGTCAGCTCGGCGCGGATGCCGGAGGAGAGGGTCGCGGCGTAGTAGCCGGGCTCGGCGACCTCGTCCTCGATGGCCCAGCTGCGGCCGAGCTCGTCGAGCGGCTCGAGCATCGGCGTGACGCGGAGATAGTTGTAGTACTTGCGGATCGCGCCGGTGCCGGACTGCTGGAAGTGCGTGAATCCGGAGGCGACGAGCCCGTCGCGCAGGGTCGGCGGCACGCCCTCGAGCGCCAGGTCGTAGCGGCCGTAGCCGGTCGGGTAGGCGCCGGAGTAGGAGCAGGCCGACACCATCCCGAGCGGGAACGTCGCGCCGGGGTGGGTGTTGCCGATCAGCGGCTTCGGCGACCACCAGGTCGCCGCGAGCCCGGTCGCGTCCGGGAGCAGGGTCGCCTCGGTGCCGAGGAACGGGTCCACCCGCTCGATCACTGGAGTCCCACCGCCGCCGCCATGCCGTGACGCTAGGGAGCGCGGGGGGACGCGGGGTGTCGCCCGGGTGTCCGCCGGGCGTCGGGCCGGCGACCGGTCGGGGCCGCCGGGTCCGGCCTACGGGATGAGGCGCTCCGCGCGGTAGCGGTCGAACAGGGCCGTGAAGGAGTCGACGGTGCGGTGATGCACGCCGAAGCCGGCCAGGCGCGACTTGCTGATGTCGGTGACGACCTCGATCTGGCGGCCGAGGTCGGCGTCGGTGTGCCACCAGGAGGCGACGCGCTCGAGGTCGGGCTCGACGAGGTCGTGCTCGCGCACGAGGCGCTGCCAGACCTCGTCGGCGCCGGCCATCTGCCGCTCGAGCGGCTGCGGCTCCTCGGTCGGGCCGACCGGCTCGACGCCGAAGTGCTCGGCGATCCGCGACCACATCCAGCGCCAGCGGAAGACGTCGCCGTTGACGACGTTGAACGCCTCGTCGCGGCCGGCCTCGGTGGTCGACGCCCAGAGCATCTGCTCGGCGAGGACGGTCGAGTCGGTCATGTCGGTGAGGCCGTTCCACTGGGTGAGCGAGCCCGGGAAGACGAAGGGCGTGCCATGCGCGCGGTGGATCGACGCGGCGACCGCGAGGGTGAGGCCCATGTTCATCGCGTTGCCGACCGCGTGGCCGATCACGGTGTGCGAGCGGTGCACCGACCAGGTGAAGCCGTCGCGCTCGGCCGCGGCGAAGAGCTCGTCCTCCTGCGCGTAGTAGAAGTTGGGCGCGTCGAGGCGCTCCTCCTCCTCGTGGAACGGGGTGTCGGGCATCTCGCCCTGCCCGTAGGCCTCGAACGGGCCGAGGTAGTGCTTGAGGCCGGTGACGAGCGCGACGTGCTGCAGCGGCGCGTGCGAGAGCGCGGCGAGGAGGTCGCGGACCATGCCGCCGTTGACGGCGATGTTCTCCTCCTCCGTGGCCTGGCGCGACCAGGCGGTGAAGAAGACGTGGGTCGGCTTCTCGTCGGCGAGGACGCGGGCGAGGTCGTCGGCCGAGCGGAGGTCGGCGGAGAGCGGGGTGACGCCGGGGCGCTCGGCGATCGGCCGGCGCGAGAGAGCGGTGACGGGCCAGCCGCGCTCGGTGAGCAGGTCGACGAGGGCGGAGCCGCCGATGCCGGTGGCGCCGACCACGAGGGCGCGCTGCTCGGTCGGGGGGACGGGGGACGGTGCTGCTGCGGAAGTCATCCCTGGGGACAACGCTCGGGGGTGAGTGGCATTCCTGGCGGGTCGTTCCTGCCGGGTCAGCCGCCGACGGCCGGCAGGGGCTCGCCTCGCCCGTCGAACGAGAGCTCCGCGCCGGCCGCGGCGCACTCCTCGGCGAGGATGTCGAGCGCGTTCCAGAAGGAGGGGCTGCGCGCCGGCGTCCGCGCCGCGGCCTCGAGGAGCGCGCTCTTCGCGAGCCGCGCCGCATGGCTCGCCGTCGACGTGGAGGAGTCGTGCGCGAACGCGTCCAGAGCGCTCTCGAACTCCGCGCGCTTCTCCGGGACCGGGTCCGCCACGAAGGCGTTCCACGACTCGGCCAGGGGCGGACAGAGGGTCGGGTCCTGCCTCTGCCCGGGGGCTGCGCAGCCCCCGGCGAGCAGCACCGGAGCCGCGAGCAGAACCGCCCAGGCCCGGTGACGTCGCTTCATGTCGTCGAGGATGCCCGTCGATCGAGGACCGTGCAGGACCGTGGCGTCGGATGCGCGGGGTAGCGTCGGTGGGTGCGTGCTCCGTGGAAGAACCGTGAACCCGGGGCGCGGCTCCCCCGGGACGTGAAGGTCCTCGGGATCGTGGCGTTCTTCGTGATGCTGGGGTTCGGGGTCGTGGTGCCGGTGCTGCCGGTGTACGTGCGGAGCTTCGGGGTCGGCTACGTCGAGGTCGGAGCGGTGGTGTCGGCGTTCGCACTGATGCGGCTGGTCGCGAATCCATTCGTCGGGCCGCTCGTCGACCGGCTGGGCGAGCGCGTGGTGCTCGCGACGGGCATCGGGATCGTGGCGCTGTCGAGCGCGCTGGTCGGGCTCGCCGGCGACTACGCGCACCTGCTGCTGCTGCGCGGGGCGGGCGGGATCGGCTCCGCGATGTTCTCGGTCGCCGCGATGACGCTGCTGCTCCGGACGGCGGATCCGGAGCGGCGGGGCCGGTCGATCGGCTTCTACCAGGGCGGGTTCCTGCTCGGCGGGATGGCGGGGCCGGCCGTCGGCGGCGTGCTGACGGCGATCTCGCTGACCGCTCCGTTCTTCTTCTACGCGGGGACGCTCGCGGTCGCCGGGATCGTGGGGCTGGTGCTGCTGCAGCGGCCGGACCGGGACGCGGACGCGAAGGCGGCGACCGCGGTGGCGAAGCCGATGCGGGAGGTGGCGCGCGACCGGCGCTACCAGAGCGCGGTGCTCGCGAACTTCGCGCTCGGCTGGTCGGCGATGGGGGTGCGGGCGACGCTCGTGCCGGTGCTCGTGGTGGAGGGGCTCGGCGACGAGCCGGCCTGGACGGGGATCGCCTTCGCGATCGCGGCCGTCGTGCAGACCGTCGCGCTGGCGCCGGCCGGGCGGTTCGTCGACACGGTCGGGCGCCGGCCCGCGCTGATCGGCGGGTTCGCGGTCGCGGCGGCGGCGATGCTGGCGATGCCGCTGGTGTCGGAGCTGTGGCTGCTGATCGCGCTGCTCTGCGTGTACGGAGCGGCGGCCGCCTTCATGGGGACGGCGCCCGGCGCGCTCGTCGGCGACGCGGCGGGCGAGCGCGGCGGGCGGCCGGTGTCGCTGTTCCAGGCGGCGTCGGACCTCGGCGGGGTGATCGGACCCCTGCTGGCCGGGGCGCTGGCCGATGCGGCGTCGCCGACGGCGGCGTTCGCGTCGGCGTTCGTGCTGCTGGGGCTGACGGCGGTCGTGGGACTGCGGCTGCCGCGGCGCTGACGGTGCGCAGGGCGCTCCCTGCTGAGCGAGCCTCCTCCCCACCCCTCGATCCGACCGCGCTGTCCCCGATCGGCCCCCGACCCGGCCCCGATGTCGGTGGTCCCTGGTTCAATACTCGTATGACGCAGAACGGATCGGACGACACGGCACCCGCCGGCGTGCGCGGGCACGGCGACCGCGCCGCGGCCTTCGCCCGCGCTGTCGCACCGCTGCGCCTCGCCGAGGCGCACGAGCTCTACGCCGGCTACCGCGAAGCCCTCGCCGACCCGGACGCGTACGCCCGCGGCTCGTCCCGCAGCGAGACCCGCGACCTCGTCGAGCGCTCGATCCGCGCCGAGCTCGCCGTCGCGGAGGGACTGCCGGAGCAGCTGATCGCCCGGCGCCTCGAGACCGCGCAACTGCTCGTCGAGCACCTCCCGCTCACCCGCACGCTGCTCCGTGACGCGCGGATCCACTGGGAGGCCGCCGAGGCGATCTGCGCGACCGCGGGCAGCCTCCCCGAAGCCTCCCGCGCCGCTCTCGATGAGTGCGCGGCCGACGCGGCGCCGTCGACGACGCTCACGCAGCTGCGCCGAGCCCTGCGTCGCTGGCGCGAGGAGCTGCACGAGCAGCCCCTCGCCGAGCGGCACGCCCGCGCCCGCGAGGACCGTGCGGTCCGGGTCACCCCGGACATCGACGGGATGGCGACGCTCCGCCTCCATGCTCCCGCGCCGATCGTGCTGGGCGCCTACGACCGCGTCGACCGGACGGCCCGCGTCCTGCGCGAGAGCGGGGACGAGCGGACCCTCAGCCAGCTGCGCGCGGACGTCGCCTCCGACCTGCTCGTCGACGGCGACATCCTCGGCACCACTCCGGACGACCACCGCCCCGACCCGACCTTCGTCCCCGGCATCCGCGCCGAAGTCCGCCTCACGCTCGCGGCGTCCGCCGCCGCCGGACTGGACGAAGCCGCGGCGGATCTCGACGGCTACGGGCCGGTTCCGGCCGAGATCGCTCGCGAGCTGATCCGCACCGGCGCCTCCTTCACCCGCGTCCTCACCGACCCGGACACCGGCGCCGTCGCCTCCGTCGGCCGCACCCGGCGTGTCCCGCCCGCGCAGATGCGCCTGCACCTCCAGCTCCGGGACCAGACCTGCCGCTTCGCCGGCTGCACTGGGACGGCCGCCCGGCGCGAGGCCGACCACACGATCGAGTGGCGCAACGGCGGCGAGACCTCGCTCGAGAACCTCGTCTCGCTGTGCACCAGCCACCACCACCTCCGGCACGGCGACCGGTGGACGTACACCAGGGACGACGACGGGACCATCGTGTGGACGACGCCGACCGGCCGGCGGATCAGCGTCCGACCGCCACCGCTGCCCGGACGGCCGCCGGACCCGCCACCGGGGCCCCGCTTCGTCGACGTGCCCGCGCCGTTCTGACGACGGTGGATCTCGATACGCCCGCTGCGCGGGCTACTCGATCAGCAAGGGAGCGAACAGCGGCGAACTCATGCTGGTCGCAGGGAGCGATCAGCGGGGAGCTCATGCTGGTCGCAGGGAGCGATCAGCGGCGAGCTCATGCTGGTCGAGTAGCCGCGGAGCGGCGTATCGAGACCCGGCGTCAGGTGTTGCGGCCGCGGGCGTCGACGGGCCAGGTGGCGGTGCCGCCGTCCGCGAGCAGCACGCGGTACTCGTCGGCGAGGTTCACGGCGACGCAGACGTGGTTGGGGGCGATCCGCACGCGGGTGCCGACCGGCAGGTCGACGCCGGTGATCGTGGCGTGGTGCTCCGAGAGGACGGTGACGCGCGCCTCCGGGTGCTCGGGCAGCCGGCCGAAGCCGGTCGACGCGGCGCCGCGGTCGGAGGAGAGCACCTTGCTGCCGGCGTCGGCGATGAGGTGGTCGCCGCGGCGCGAGACGATCGTGGCCAGCACGGTGACGGCGATCGCGTCGACCCCGGTCGTGCCGAGCTCCCACTGCTGCGCGTCGCCGAGCGCGGAGACGCCGGGGCGCAGCTCGGTGAGCACTCCCGCGTCGGCGAAGGCGGCCGAGGGCGTCGATCCGCCGCTCACCACGCGCGCCGCGATGCCCGTGCTCGCGAGAGTCGCGACGGCCGCGGCGAGCGCCTCCGCCTCGTCGCGGGCCGCCGCGGCGCGACCCTCGGGCGCGTAGCTGTGGCCGGGGAAGGTGAAGACTCCGGCGACGTCGAGCCCGGCGTCGCGCGCGGCGGCCGCGACCGCGCCGGCCTCGGCGGGCAGGACGCCGCTGCGGTGGTGGCCGGAGTTGATCTCGACCACGACGTCGAGCGCCGAGCGATCGGGGAGCGCGGCGGCGATCCGCTCGGCCGACTCCGCGGAGTCGATCCCCACCCGGATCCGCGCGGACCGGAGCAGCGCGCGCAGCCGCTCCGCCCGCTCGCCGTCGAGCCAGAGCGGGTACGCGATGAAGAGGTCGCGCACTCCCCCCGCCGCGAAGACCTCCGCCTCGGACACCGTCGCGACGGTGAGGCCGACCGCGCCGGACGCGAGCTGCCGCCGCGCGATCTCGATCGACTTGTGCGTCTTCGCGTGCGGGCGCAGCGCCAGCCGGCGCTCGCGCGCCGACGCCGCGACCGCCGCGAGGTTCGCGTCGAGCACGGCCTCGTCGAGGACGAGCGACGGCGTCGGAAGGGAGTCGAGCGCGGCGGAGCGCGCGGAGAAGTCGGTCACGGGGCGAGCCTAGTTCGGGCGCCGCGCGGCCTCCTCCTCGGCGAGCCGGCGGAGCGAGCGGGTCGACGCCTCGGACATCTCCGAGGGCACGTCGAGGCTCGTCAGGTACTCGACCACCGCCTCCATCTCGTGGCCGCGCCGCACGGCGTGCTTGCGCGTGCCGGACTCGTAGCGCTCGATCTTCGCCTCGACGTCGCCCGAGAGCTGCTGCGCGATCTGCTCGCGCACCCAGTCCTCGCAGCCGGCGGCGCGACCGGCGGTGACCGCCTCGACGACGACCGCGGCGAGGCTCTTCATCAGGACGCTGCGCAGGAGCTTGCGCGAGGTCGCGACGCCGGCCGGTCCGTCGATCCGCTCGACGTCGGCGCCGAGCGCGGTGAGGTACCGCTCGACGTCGGCCGCCGCGGAGCCGCTGACGATGGTCTCGGTGCGGGCGCCCTTGGCGGGGACCGGCCCGAGGATCGCGACGTCGGCGAAGCGGGCCCCCGCGGCGTCGATGATCCGCTCGACCGCCGCCATGGTGCCGGGCGAGGCGGTGGTGAAGTCGGCGTAGACGGCGCCGGGCTTGAGGTGCGGGGCGGCCTCGCCGGCGAGGTGCTCGCTGAGCGAGGCGGCGGTCAGCAGCACGACCAGGTCCGCGTCCGCGACCGCCTCGGCCAGGCTCGCCGAGCGCTCGACGCCCTCGGGCGTGCCGGGAGCCGCGGGGTCGTACCCGGTGACGGTGTCGCCGTGCGCGGCCGAGGCTGCGGCGTAGAGGGCTCCGGCTTCGCCGAGTCCGATGAAGGCTGTTCTCATGGCTGTCTCCTCCTCCGACCGGGCCGCAGCTGCGCCCCGGCGGTCTACCGCTCGACGGCGGCTGCCGCTCGGCGGAGTTCGGGCACCCGCGCCTCGAGTCGGGCGGGGGTGGTGGTCTCGACCGGTCCCGACGCCGAGAGGGCGGCGATGACCGAGCCGGTCCTGTCGTGCACGGGGACGCTCACCGCGGCGACTCCCGTCTCCCGCTCGTCGACCGAGATGTGGAAGCCGTTGCGCCGCACAGTCGCGAGCTGCTCGCGCAGCTCGTCGCGGGTGATCGGCCGCCCCGCGGCGGTGGTGGTGTCGCCGACGCGGTCGAGCTCCTGCTCGAGCTCGTCCGCGGGGAACGCGGCGAGGATGTTCTTGCCCGCCCCCACGTTCAGCGGGAGGCGGCGGCCGATCGGCAGCTGGTAGCGGAGCGGGTTCTCACCGTCGACCCGGACCGAGAGGATGCGGGAGCGGCCGATCCGCACGTAGAGCGACGCGGTGAGGCGGGTGCTGTCGGCCAGCTGCTGCAGCACGGGGCGGGCCCGGCTGCTGAGCGGATCCGAGGCCAGGTAGCCGTTCGCCATGCCGAGGACGGCCGGGCCGAGCCGGTACTCCCCGCCCTCCCCGGTGATCAGGCCGCGCTGCTGCAGCGAGCCGACGATCCGCAGGACCGTCGCGTTCTGCAGCCCGGTCCCCCGGCTGAGCTCGACCAGGCGGAGCGGCCCGTCGGCCCGTTCGAGCAGCTCCAGCAGATCGAGCGCCCGGTCCACGCTGCGGACGGTCGCGGTGCTCGAGTCGGGTGGGGTCGCGTCCGAGGGGGTGGCCATACCCGCCATTGTCCAGGAGGCCGCGCATCAGCCGGCCAGGATCGAGGCGCGGGTGGCCGTCTCCTGCGCGTGCTTCGCCTCCGAGCGCTCCAGCACGGCCTCGGCCTCGGCCCGCGGCACGACGGCGAGACCGTCGGAGTCGCCGAGCACGAGATCGCCCGGCGAGACGACGACGGAGCCGATCGCGACGGGCACGCCGAGGCGGAACGGGCCGTTCTTGTAGGGCCCGGCGGGGCTGACGGCGCGGGCGAAGGCGGGGAAGCCCATCTCCTCCAGGTCGTCGACGTCGCGCAGCGCGCCGTCGATCACGATGCCGATGCAGCCGGCCTTGCGCAGCCGCTCGCCGATCAGCTCGCCGACGAGGGCGCGGTCGCGCACGCCGTGGCCGTTGACGACGAGCACGTCGCCGGGCTGCAGGCGGCGGATCGCCTCGTGGATGCCGGCGTTGTCGCCGCCCGCGACCTCGACGGTGTACGCGGGGCCGGCGAGCCTGGCGCCCCGCCAGACGGGGTGGATGTCGGCGTCGACGACGCCCAGGCGGTCCATCGAGTCGCCCACGTTGGCGACGGGGAGGGCGGCGAAGCGCTCGAGCAGGCTCGGCGCGATCGGGAGCTGTGTCTTCGAGGTCTCTGGCATGGCTGTTCTCGTTTCTGCCGGGCCGCGCCTAGTCGGCGGGCTTCCAGCCGTGGGCGTAGGAGAGGAGGAGGGTCCAGATGCCCAGCACGCCGGCGACGCCGAACGTCCACGGGCTGAGGGCGGCCGAGACTCCGCTGATGAACGAGCCGTTCACCAGGAGGAGGCCGATGATCTGGAGCAGGACGAGGACGGTGCCGAGCACCAGCATCGTGACGAGCAGGACCACGAAGACCGTGGTCATCAGGGAGATGGCGCGCTGCCGGCCGGGGCCGTGCGGGCTGTCGGTGGGGGGCTTCTCTTCGGACATCAGCTGCTCCTCGAGGGGGACGACGGGTCAGGGGTCGGCATAGGTGCGGCCGGCATCAGTGCGGGACCGGGAGCCATCCCGGCCCGATCAGGGCCGCGATGAGCAGGATCGGAAGGACGTAGAGCACGATCAGCGGCACGAAGGTCTTCACCGGGTTGACCTGCGCGATGCCGGTCGCGATGTAGATCGCGGCGGCGCCGGGGGGCGAGGCGCCCTCGGTCGAGGCGGCCACGAGCACGACGCAGGCGGCGAGGATCGGGTCGACGCCCGAGGCGACGAGGACGCTGAAACCGATGCCGCCGATCGTCGCGATGGTCGCCGTCGAGCTCAGCGGGCCGGCCACGAGCACCACCATCACCGCGACGATGATCGACATCACCACCGGCGAGGCGTTCAGGCCGTTGAGCACGCTGGAGAGCTGCTCGGCGAGCCCGAGCTCGGTGAGCACGGCTCCGCCGGCGAAGGCGAAGACGAGGGTCGCGCCGATGTCGCGGTAGCGCGGCGCGGTCTTGGCGACGAAGCCGTACCACTCGCGGCCCGACTTCGGCAGACCGCGCCAGCCGAGCGCGGCGGCGAACAGGCCGAGCAGCACCGGGATCCAGACGATGATGCTGATCGAGTCCATCACCTCCTCGCCGAGCACGCCGGTGAGCGCCTCGCCGGTGGGGCCGAGGGTCACCGCGACGGGGATGACGATGCCGAGGAAGACGAGCAGCGAGGTCCAGCCCCGCTTGAAGGACTTCACGAACGGGAGGATGTCCTCCGCGGCGACCCGGCCGATCTTGTACTTGCGGACGAAGTAGAAGACGACGATCAGGCGCCAGAGGATGCACCAGGCGGCCGCGGCGAACATCGCCAGCAGCAGCTGGTCGATCGAGACGTACGGCGCGACCGTGGCGGTCCCGATCAGGATGAAGAACGAGGCGCTCGGCGGGATGACCGTGCCGTTGCCCGCATTGCCGGCGATCAGCGTCGCGGCGACGTGCGGCGGCCAGTTCGAGCGCTTCATCCACGGGATGGCGACCGAGCCCATCGTCGCGGCGTTCGCGGAGCCGGAGTGGGCGACGGCGCCGAAGAGCGCCGAGCCGACGGTGGCGACGTAGCCGGCCCCGCCGCGCAGGCGGCCGAGCAGCGAGTTGAGCAGGTCGACCTGGCGGTCGATGACTCCCGTCGAGGCGAGCAGGAAGCCGATGAAGGTGAAGGCGAGCGCCGCGAAGACGATCTCCTGATCGAACGCGGCCTGCAGGCCCACCAGCAGCAGGCGGAGGAAGTCGGCCCCGCCGAAGGCGCAGACGGTCACGAAGCCGACCACCATCGCCTCGCCGATGCCGCGTCGGAGGGCGACGCTCCAGATCACGATGATCGCGATGTACGCGATGAGGGCCCAGACGGCTAACCCCATGGGTCGTTCCTTCCGCTCGTCGTTGAGGGGGATGAGTTCTCGTGGCCCTCCGGAGAGGTTCGCCAGGTGAACTGAAAGTTCGTTTTGACGAGTATGAACGACAGTTGTCGAGAGGGCAAGCGCGACAGTGCCAGGATCGGCGTGCGCCCCTCTCGCGAGGGTGGCGCGAGCGACGGCGCCCGAACGCCGTCGGAGGAGGCACCGGGTGCAGGAGCACGAGGCACGGCAGCACGTCGAGGACGCGCGAGCGCGGACGACGTCGTTCGGACAGGGGCTGCTGCGCGCGACGTTCGCGGTCCGGCACCGGCGGGGGCTCGACGTGGTCTTCCTGCTCGACGAGCCCGGCAGCGGCTTCCAGATCGGCATGGGCGCCGCGTCGGACGACTTCCGCTCGTTCCTCTCGATCGGCGTCGATCAGCAGCACGGCCGGCTGCGGGCGACCGCGAGCCACACCGTCGACGGCCGGCGCCGCTCCGTCCCCGTCCGCGTCGTGCACCGCTCGCCGACCGCGCTGGTGGTCGAGGCGAGCCCGCTGCCGCTGCGCGATCGGCCGGCCTCGCTCAAGTGCTGGTCGTTCGTGCGCTCGGGCGCGTACGAGCACTACTCCGACGTCGCCGGGTTCGTCGCGCCCTCGCTCGCCGAGCTGCCCGAGGTGCCGCTGAAGACCCGGCCGCACGGCCACTCCCGCCCCGCTCCGCGCGCCCAGTGAAGGAAGCGGCCCAGTAAACGAAGCGGCCCAGTAGGGTGAGCGCGAGACCGGTCCGCCCGCCGGTCGCCCGCGCCACCGGGAAGGCCGAGCACCATGGATCACGACGAGTCGCCGACCCTCGAGCAGGCGCCGCCGGCGCGCCGGATCGTGACCACCCGGACCGGGGCGACCGTCGCCGTCGGCGTGCTCGGCGCGGTCATGCGCACCGAGGGCGCGATCTACGGCACCGTGCTCTCGATCACGCTGATCGCGGTCGGCTGGGAGAAGGACACCGACCTCGACGTCCTGCTCTTCCTCCTCGGCTCGGTCACCGTGTTCTGGGTCGCGCACCTCTACGCCGGGACGATCGCGCGGCTGCCGCAGTCGGACGCGACCCCGCGGACGGTCCTCGCCGCGGTGGGCGACACGGCCCGGCACTCGATCGGCATGATCGCCGCCATGGTCGTGCCGGCGCTGCTGCTCGCCCTGGCGCCGCTGGGCGTGCTCGACGAGTACACCGCGTACTACCTGTCGCTGGGGGCCGGCGTCGCGATCCTCGCCGCGCTCGGCTACCTGATGTCGGCGCGCCGCGGCAGCACCTGGCCGCGCCGGGTGCTCAGCACGCTCCTCACCACGGTGCTCGGATTCGTCGTGGTCTGGCTGAGCACGCTGGTGCACTGAGCAGCTCCCCTGCCAGGCTGGCGGGATGACCTCCCAGCCCTCCGCGCCCCGCCCCTTCGGCCCCTCCGGCGCCTCGGTGACCCGGCTCACCCTCGGCACCTCCTGGAACCCCGACCGCGTCGGCGCGCTCGACACGGTGCCCGCGCTCGAGCGCGTGCTCGACTCCGGCGCCGGCCGCCCCGTCTCGGTGATCGACACCTCGAACGAGTACGCGCTCGGCCACAGCGAGCGCCTGATCGGCGAGGCGCTGCGGGCCCGCGGCGGCGCTCCGGAGGGGATCACGGTCGTCACGAAGCTCGACCGCGACCCCGAGACGGGCAGCTTCTCGGCCGAGCGGATGCGCCGCAGCCTCGACGAGAGCCGCGAGCGCCTCGGCATGGACGTGCTGCCGCTGCTCTACCTGCACGACCCGGAGCGGATCTCCTACGACGAGGCCTTCGCCGATGACGGCCCCGTGCGCGCGCTGGTCGCGATGAAGGAGGCGGGCGTCGCCCTGTCGATCGGCATCTCGGGCGGGCCGGCGCCGATGCTGCGGCACTACGTCGACACCGGGCTCTTCGACGCGGTCATCACGCACAACCGGTTCACGCTGGTCGACCGCTCCTCCGAGGAGCTGATCGACGCCTCGGTCGCGTGCGGCGTCGTCGTCGTCAACGCGGCGGTCTACGGCGGCGGGGCGCTCGCGCGCTGGCCGGAGCCGGTCCGCTCCTACGCGTACGCGCCCGCGCCGCGGGAGATCGTCGACGCGGTCGCCGCGATGGGCGAGGCGTGCGAGCGGGCCGGGGTGCCGCTCGCGGCCGCGGCCCTGCAGTTCTCCACCCGCGACCCGCGCGTGACGACGACGGTCGTCGGCGCGACGACGGCCGAGCACTACGACGCCTTCGTCGCGGACGACGCGCTCGACATCCCCGACGCGCTGTTCGACGAGCTCGAGTCGCTCGCGCCGCCGAGCTCGGTCTGGCAGGACGCGCCGGGGACGAGCTGGCCGCGCTGAGCGATCCCGCGCCGCAGGACGCGCCACGGTACGCGCCACGGGCATACCCGGCGGCCCCCCTCGGTTGGCCCTGAGATGACCGACACGCTCCCCGCCCTCTTCCAGCCGCTGACCCTCCGCTCCCGCACCGCGCGCAACCGCGTCTGGGCCGCGCCGATGTGCCAGTACTCGGTCGAGGCGCAGGACGGCGTGCCCACGCCGTGGCACCTCGTGCACCTCGGCTCACTCGCGCGCGGCGGCTCGGGAGTCGTGATCGTCGAGGCGACCGGCGTCGTCCCCGAGGGGCGGATCAGCCCCTGGGACACCGGCCTCTGGAACGACGCGCAGCAGGCGGCCTGGGCGCCGATCGTCGACTTCGTGCACGGCCAGGGCGCGCTCGCCGGCATCCAGCTCGCGCACGCCGGCCGCAAGGCGTCCACCTACCGCGAGTGGAGCGGGCGCGGCTCCGTGCCCGTCGACGAGGGCGGCTGGGAGACGGTCGCCCCGTCCGCCGTCGCCTTCGAGGGCTACGCGGTCCCGCGCGCGCTCGACGCCGAGGAGCTGCCCGGGCTCGTCGAGGCGTTCCGCGCCTCCGCCCGCCGCGCGGTCGACGCGGGCTTCGACGTGATCGAGCTGCACGCGGCGCACGGCTACCTGCTGCACCAGTTCCTCTCGCCGCTCTCCAACCACCGCGAGGACGCCTACGGCGGATCGCTGGAGAACCGCGCGCGGCTCCTGCTCGAGGTCGTCCGCGCGGTGCGCGCCGAGATCGGCGAGCTGCCGCTGCTGGTGCGCTTCTCCGCCACCGACTGGGCCGAGGGCGGCTGGACGCTCGAGGAGACGATCCGAGTCGCGGAGTGGGCGCGCGACGAGGGCGTCGACCTCTTCGACGTCTCGACCGGCGGGCTCGTGAAGGGGACCGACATTCCGGTGGCGCCGCTCTACCAGGTGCCGTTCGCGCGCGAGGTCGGTCGGGCGACGGGGGCGCCCGTCGGCGCGGTCGGGCTGATCACGACCGCCGAGCAGGCCGAGGGAGTGGTGGCCGGCGGCGACGCGGACGTGGTGCTGCTGGCGCGCGAGCTGCTGCGCGACCCGCACGCGCCGTCGCGGATGGCGCGCGAGCTCGCGGCTCCGCTGGGGCTGGTGCCGCCGCAGTACGCACGAGCCTGGCGCTGAGACGACGAAGGGCCGGGGGCGTCGCCGCCTCCGGCCCTTCCGTTCGTGGTGCTACTTCTCGTCGGCCTCGCCCTCGGAGTCGCTCGGGGCGTCCTCCTCAGGGTTGAAGTGCGAGTCGCCCGAGACGCCCAGGGCGATCCCGTCCTCGGAGTCGGGGATGGTGCCCTCGGTGCCGAGGCCGCCCTCCTCAGGAGTGCCGGTGTCCGGAGTGCTGTCGTCCGACATCGGGATCAGGCCTCGACGTCGCCGCGCCAGGCGCCGTCCGGCGAGCCCTTGGACTCGATGTACTCCTTGAAGTTCTTCAGGTCCTTCTTGACCGCGTGGCTGCCGGCGCCGACGAGCGAGCCGACGGTCTCGAAGAAGCCCTTCGGCTCCCAGTCGAGCTGCACGGTGACGCGGGTCTCGGTGTCCGAGAGCTTGTGGAAGGTGACGACGCCGGCGTGGTCGGTCTCGCCGCCGGTGCTGTTCCACGCGACGCGCTCGTCGGGGTGCTGCTCGGTGATGTTGGCCTCGAACTCGCGCTCGACCGGGCCGACCTTCACCTTCCAGACGGTGAGGACGTCGGTGACCTGCTGGATGGACTCCACCTCGTCGAGGAACTTGGGGAACTCCTCGAACTGGGTCCACTGGTTGTACGCGACGGACACGGGGACGTTGACGTCGACGGTCTCGATGATCTGCGACACGGTGGTGCTCCTTGCTGTCTCACTCGGTGTGCGGCAGGCCGCTGCTGCGGTCGCCTCCCTCGACGGTAGGGGCGCGCTGCCTGGGAGTTCACGTGGTTGCGGCTGGACGCAGACGTGGTACAACCCGGGAGCGCCGCCCCCTGCTGGTCGAGTAGCCGCGCAGCGGCGTATCGAGACCCGCTGTCGCCAGCACGTCCGGTGACGGTGGATCTCGATACGCCCGCTGCGCGGGCTACTCGATCAGCAAGGATGGCCCGCTGCGCGGGCTACTCGATCAGCAAGGGTGGCCCGCTGCGCGGGCTACTCGATCAGCATGCCCTGGTCAGTCGTCGGTGCCGGCGAAGCGGTAGTCGGTGAAGACCGGCGTGCCCGTGGTCGCGTACAGGCCGAGGACGCGGCCCGTGAACGACGTCGCGGTCTCGGCCGAGAGGTAGCGGCCGTCGACGCGGGCGAGGGTGCGCGAGACGCCGCCCGCCTCCGCCCGAAGCACGACGAAGTCGCTCGTCATCTGGCCTGGGCCGAAGCCGACGCCGCCGTCGCGCTCGGACTCGATCACCAGCGTGACCGGGCCCTCGGGCAGCTCCTCCGTCCACTCCTGCTCGAACGAGGGGATGACGGCGCGCGCGGTGATCCGCGTGCCCGAGCCGGTCGACTCCGCCTCGACGGCGTAGAACGTCGACTCGTCGTAGCGGACGGCGAGTCCGCCCGAGCCGCCGGAGACGTCGACGACGACCGAGGCCCGCATCGACTGGGTGAGCTGGCGGCGGCCGACGAAGGTGGGCTGCGGGTGGCGCAGGGTGCGCCCCTCCCCCGGGAGCGTCAGCCGGCCGCCCTCGACGCTCGCGAGCGCGCTCGGCAGGCGGCGCACGCCGATCCAGCCCGCGTCGAGCGGCCCGGAGAAGTCGACGTCGTCGCGCAGCGGGCCGCGTGGTGCGAGGGCGACGGGCTCGGCCTGCGGCCAGCCGTCCACCCAGGTGACGCGGGTGACGAAGGTCTCGCGGCCGAGCGCGGCGAAGGCGCGGGTCGCGCCGCGCGGGCGCACGCCGAGCATGACCAGAAGGGTCGAGCCGTCCGGGCCCTCCACCAGGTCGCCGTGGCCGGTGTTCTGCACCGGGCGGGTGGTGCCGCGCGCGGTGAGGAACGGGTTGCCGGGTGCGGTCTCGAACGGGCCGACCGGGGAGTCGCCGCGGGCGATCGAGACGCCGTGGCCGCGCTCCGTGCCACCCTCGGCGATGAGGAGGTACCACTTCTCGCCACGCCGGTACAGGTGCGGCGCCTCGGGGAAGCCGCCGCCGGTGCCGGACCAGAGCGAGCGCGGCTCCTCGTGGATCAGGCCGCTCGCGAGGTCGACCCGCACCTGCTGGATGCCGAGGTGCGCACCGGCCTCCTCGCCGCTCAGGATCAGGCCGGAGTAGGTGACGAACGCGGTGCCGTCCTCGTCCCAGGCGAGGTCCGGGTCGATCCCCTGGAGCGGTCCGCCGTCGGCGTCCCTCAGCACGGTGCCGTCGCTCCACTCGCCGGCCGGGTCGGCCGCGGTGAAGACGACGGTGCCGACGCCCGCGGGGACCGAGACGATGACGTGGAAGAGCCCGTCGTGGTGCCGGATGGTCGGCGCCCAGACGCCGAGGCCGGTGGGCACCTCCTCCACACCGATCTGCTCGGCGCGGGTCGCGACGTTGCCGACGCGCTCCCAGGTCTCGAAGTCGGTGCTGCGGTAGACGGGGATGCCGGGGAGGTACTCGAACGTCGAGGTGACGATGTAGTACACGCCGTCGACCAGGACCACGCTCGGGTCGGGGTTGAAGCCGGGAATCAGCGGGTTGGGGAAGGGCGCTCCCACGATGCCGCTCGGGACCGGGCCGCTCACGCGCGCAGCTCCAGCTCGGCGACCAGCGGGACGTCCTCGAGCGAGGTGCCGACCCGGATCGTGAACGTGCCGGCCTCGTAGTCCCAGCCGTCGTTCCAGGTGGCGAGCAGGCGCGTGGGCACCGTCACGGCGACCTGCGCGCTCGCTCCGGCCTCGATGCTCGCGCTCTCGAAGCCGACCAGCCAGCGCACGGGGCGCTCGACCGCGGAGTCGCGGCGCTCGGCGTAGGCCTGCAGCACGACCTTGCCGGCGCGCTCGCCGGTGTTCACGACGTCGACGAGCAGCGACACGTCCTCGCCGCCGCGGGCGGGCTCCGGCGCGGAGACCGACACCAGCTCGAACGAGGTGTAGCCGAGGCCGTGGCCGAAGACGTACGCCGGCTCCACCTCGCTGCGCAGCCAGGCGCGGTAGCCGATGTGGATGCCCTCGTCGTAGTGCAGCTCGCCGTCGGTCGGCAGCGTCGAGAGGACGGGCACGTCCTCGATCGCGATCGGCCAGGTGGTGGGCAGGCGCCCGCCGGGCTCCACCCGGCCGAGCAGGACGTCGGCGACCGCGTCGCCCATCTCCTGACCGCCGAAGTAGCCGACCAGCACGGCCGCGACCTCCTCGCGCCACGGCAGCAGCACCGGCGCGCCGGCGTTGACGACCACGACGGTGCGGGGGTTGACGGCGGCCACGGCGCGCACGAGCTCGTCCTGGCGGCCGGGCAGGTCGAGCGAGCTGCGGTCGTAGCCCTCGGACTCGACCGCGGAGTTGGTGCCGACGACCACGAGGGCCACGTCGGCGTCGCGGGCGAGCGCGACCGCCTCCGCGATCAGCTCCTCCGCGGGGGTCGCGTCGGGCTCGAGGCCGTAGGTGAAGCCGAGCGCGCCCTCGAGGTCGCCCTCGGCGTGCACGATGTCGTACTCGATCCGGATGTCGACGGGCGTGCCGGCGGTGACGCTCAGCGGCGCGGAGACCGACGGCGGCGCGAGCAGCGCGGCACCGAGGTCGGAGCCGACGGCGGCGAGGGTCTCCTCGAGGAAGAGCTCGCCGTCGACGAAGACGCGGGCGGTGCCGGCGACCGCGAAGCCCAGGCGCACGGTCGCGTCGGCGGCCGGCGTGAGGACGGTCGAGAACTCGACGCGGGCCGAGGCGGCGATCGGAGCGGTGCCGCCGAACCAGACCAGCGAGGTGGCGCGGCGGTCCTCGACGAACAGCTCGGCGCCGTCCTCGGCGAGGAAGCGGACGCGCTGCCCGGGCTCGCCGGTCACCGGGTTGGTGATGGTGTCGAGGACGAGCGGGGCGACGCCGTCCTGCACGACCGCGCCGAGGGCGTAGTCGACGCGGGCGCCGGGGAGCGCCGCGCGGATCCCGTCGAGCGGAGTGACGACCTTCTCGGGCAGGACCGTCGCGGATCCGCCGCCCTGGGTGCGCGCCTCGCGGGCGTTGTGGCCGATGACGGCGACGGAGGAGAGCGCCGCGGCGTCCCAGGGCAGCTCGCCGGTGTTGCGCAGCAGCACGCTGCCGGCCGCCGCCGCCTCGCGGGCGAAGGCGACGCCGTCCTCGACGAGCACCGGCTCGGCGACGGCGGGCTCGAAGCCCTCGAGCGCGCCGACGCGGGCGGCCAGGCGGAGGATGCGGCGGACCTTGCGGTCGACGACGGACTCCTCGATCTCTCCTGCGCGGACGGCGGCGACGAGCGCGGCGCCCCAGGGGCCGTCGGGGCCGGGCATGACCAGGTCCTGCGCGGCGCGGGCGCTGTCGACGGTGCGGACCGCGGTCCAGTCGCTGATGACGACACCGTCGAAGCCCCACTCGCTGTTGAGCGGGGTCTCCAGCAGGTCGTTCTCGGTGGCGGTGACGCCGTTGATCGAGTTGTAGGAGCTCATCACGAGCCAGGCGCGGGTCTCCACGATCGCGCGCTCGAAGGCGAGCAGGTAGAGCTCGCGGAGGGCGCGGTCGCCGACGCGGACATCGACGGTGAAGCGGTCGGTCTCGGAGTCGTTGGCGATGTAGTGCTTGGGAGTGGCGCCGACGCCGTTCTCCTGCACGCCGGCCACGTAGGCCGCGGCGAGGTCGGCGGTGAGCACCGGGTCCTCGCTGAAGCCCTCGAAGTGGCGGCCGCCGAGCGGCGAGCGGTGCAGGTTGATGGTCGGGCCGAGGACGACGTCGACGTCCTTGCGGCGCGCCTCGACCGCCGCGGCGGCGCCGTAGCGGCGGGCGATCGAGCGGTCCCAGGAGGAGGACAGCGCGGTGGCGGAGGGCAGGTTGAGCGAGGGCGAGCGCTCGTCCCACACCTCGCCGCGGACGCCCGACGGGCCGTCGGAGACGAGCATGCGGCGCAGGCCGATCTTCTCGATCGGCCAGGTGGTCCAGAAGTCGCGGCCGGTGAGCAGCTGCACCTTCTCCTCGAGGTCGAGGCGCCCGACCAGCTCGGTGAGGCGGGCGTCCGCGAGGGGCCCGTCGGCCGGAACGACGGAAGCGGTGAACGTATCGGTCACGAAGATCTCTCTCTCGAAGGTGCTGATCCCCTCCGCGAGATGCCACTTATGACGCGATCGCGCGGCGTGTCGCGCTCATAAGTGGCATCTCGCGGAGGGGGGGGTGACGCGGGCGGGCGTCAGGGTCGGGGCGTCAGGAGCGGGCGGCCACGAAGGCGCGGCGCTCCTCGCGGCGGGTGGCCTGGCGGACGGGGTCGGCGACGGGGGCCGCCAGGAAGAGGCGCTGGGTGTAGGCGTGCTCCGGGCGGGCGGTGACCTGGTCGCCGTCGCCCCACTCCACGATCTCGCCGTGGTACATCACGGCGACGCGGTGCGAGAGGTGCCGCACGACGGCGAGGTCGTGCGAGACGAAGAGGTACGCGACTCCGGTGCGCTCCTGGATCTCGGTGAAGAGGTCGAGGACACGCGCCTGGGTGGAGAGGTCCAGCGCCGAGACGGGCTCGTCGCAGACGATCAGCCGCGGCTCGAGGGCGAGCGCCCGGGCGATCGCGATCCGCTGGCGCTGACCGCCGGAGAACTCGCGCGGCAGGCGGTCCGCCGCGGACTGCGGCAGCCCCACCTGGTCGAGCAGCTCGCGCACCCGCTTGGAGGCGACCTTGGCGTCGACCTTCCGCACGGTCAGCGGCTCCACCAGGATCTGCTCGATCGTCAGCGACGGGTTGAGCGAGGTGTACGGGTCCTGGAAGACGACCTGGATCTCGGAGGAGAGCCCGCGGCGCTGACGCCGGTCGAGGTGCGCGATGTCGCGCCCGTTGTAGAGGATCTCGCCGCCGGTGACCGGGGCGAGCCCCAGCACCGCGCGGCCGAGCGTGGTCTTGCCCGAGCCGGACTCGCCGACCAGGCCGACCGTCTCGCCGGGGCGGATGTCGAGCGAGACGCCCTTCAGCGCCTGGAACGGCTTCGCGCGGAAGCCCTTGCCCGGGTACTCGACGACGACGTCCTTGACGTCCAGCAGCAGCTCGGACGGTGCGGCGGGTGCGGCGCTCATCGGCTCGACTCCTTCACGGCGGTGGTGGCGACGAGCGGTCCGCGGGCGGGCCCCTCCTCGAGGATCGCGTCGAACAGGGCGCGGGTGTAGGGGTGACGGGGGTCGGCGAAGATCGAGCGCACCGGCCCGGTCTCGACGATCCGGCCGTCGCGCATGACCGAGACGCGGTCGCACAGGTCGGCGACGACGCCGAAGTTGTGCGTGACGAGGATCATGCCCATGTTCAGCTCCGACTGCAGCTCGCGGAGCAGGTCGAGCACCTCGGCCTGCACCGTGACGTCGAGCGCGGTGGTCGGCTCGTCGGCGATCAGCAGGTCGGGGTCGCAGGAGACGGCGCCGGCGATCAGCACGCGCTGGGCCATGCCGCCCGAGACCTCGTGCGGGTAGGCGTCGAAGGTGCGCTGCGGGTTGGGGATGCCGACCCGGGCGAGCAGGCCGAGCGCCCGCTCCTTCGCCGCCGCCTTGGAGAGGCCGAGGCAGATCCGCATCGGCTGCACGAGCTGGGTGCCGATGGTGAAGGAGGGGTCGAGGTTCGACATCGGCTCCTGCGGGATGTACGCGATGCGCTTGCCGCGGAGCTTGGTCATCTCCTTCTCCGACAGGTGCGCGAGGTCCTTGCCGTCGAAGACGATCGAGCCGCCGGTGATCCGGCCGCCCTCGGGCAGCAGGCGCAGCACCGACCAGGCGGTCTGCGTCTTGCCGGAGCCGGACTCGCCGATCAGGCCGTGGATCTCGCCGCGGCGGACCGCGAGCGAGACGTCGTGCACGACCGTCTTCACCGAGCCGTCGTTCTGGCCGTAGCCGACCGAGAGGCTCGTGACGCGGAGGATCTCTTCCGAGCTCTTGGCGCCGGCGGCCTCCTCGTGCACGACGGTCTTCGGCGCCGCGGCGTCCTCGTCGAGCATGGTCTGGATGCCGATCGTCGACAGGCTGGTCGGCACCGTCGCCGGCGCCGAGGCCGACTTGCGCTTCTTGGAGCGCTTGACTCCGGAGGCGCTGCGCTCGAGCTCGTCGCGCATCGCGTTGCCCAGCAGGGTCAGCGCGATGGAGGTGAGCGCGATCGTGAGGCTCGGCCAGAGCATCAGGATCGGGGCGTTGAAGACGTTCGAGAAGCCGTCGTTGAGCATCGAGCCCCAGGTGGGGATCGACAGGTCGCCGAGGCCGAGGAACTCGAGTCCGGCCTGGATCGCGATGGCGATGCCGGCGATCAGGGCCGCCTGGATGATGACGGGGGCGCGGACGACGGTGAGGATGTGCCGGGCGATGATGCGGGCGTTGCTGAGGCCGGAGACCCGGGCCGCGTCGACGAACAGCTCGCCGCGCACCGCGGTGACGGAGGCGTAGACCAACCGGTGGAAGGCCGGCGAGAGCAGGACGCCGAAGATCGCCATCGAGAGCCACATCGACGGGCCGATGACGGCGCGGGCCGCCAGCAGGACGACGAAGCCGGGCAGCGCCATGACGAGGCCCGAGATCCAGGCCGAGACGGAGTCGAACCAGCCGCCGAAGTAGCCGGCCAGCAGTCCGCTGGTCACGCCGATGACGACGGCGACGGCGAGCGCGACCAGGGCGCCGGCGAGGCTGAACTGGGTGCCGAAGAGCAGGCGCGAGAGCACGTCGCGCCCCGCGCTGTCGGCGCCGAGCAGGTGCGCGGCGCCGGGCTCGGCGAGCACGTCCTGGAGCGAGGCGCGGTTCGGGTCGGCCGGCGCGAGCAGCGGCGCAAAGATCCCGGAGAGGACGACGATCGCGAGGAAGACGAGCGAGACGAGCCCGACCGGGTTGTGCAGGAGCCGGCGGAAGAGGTGCGTGCGGGCGGCGCGCTCCTCCACTCCGACCGACGGGGTGCTGGCGGGCAGCGGAGTCGTGGCGGTCATGAGAGTCGCACCTTCGGGTTGAGCCAGCCCTGGAGCAGGTCGATGAGCAGGTTGACGATGACGACGATGATCGCCGTGATGAGCACGAGGCCCATGACCAGCGGGATGTCGCCCTGGGTGGTCGCGGTGACCGCGACCTGGCCGAGGCCGGGGATCGCGAAGATCTGCTCGACGATGACGGCGCCGCCGAGGAGGCCGATGAACTGCACGGCGAGCACGGCGAGCGCGGGGCCGCCGGCGTTGCGCAGCACGTGCTGGAAGACGACGCGGGAGGCGGGGAGGCCGCGCGAGCGGAGCGTGCGGACGTAGTCCTGGCGGAGCGCGTCGATGACGGAGCCGCGGACCTGCTGGGCGACGCCGGCGATGCCGCCGATCGCGAGGGCGATGATCGGGAGGGTGACCGTGGCGATCCAGCCCGCGAACGAGTCCGTGAGGTTCACGTAGCCGGTCGGCTTGAACCAGCGGAGGTTGATCGCGAAGACGGTGACCAGGCCCAGCGCGATGAGGAAGCCGGGGATCGCGAAGCCGAGGATCGAGACGAGCTGCACGAGCTTGTCGGCCCAGCCGCGGCGGACCGCGGCCCAGACGCCGAGCACGACCGCGACGATCGCGGAGATGATCGTGGCGCCGATGACCAGGGAGAGCGTGACGGTGACGCGGGTGGAGATGGCGGTGGTGACCGCCTGGCCGGTGAACCAGGAGCTGCCGAGGTCGCCGGTCACGGCGTGGCCGAGCCAGCCGAGGTACTGCGACCAGATCGGCTGGTCGAGGCCGAGCTGCGAGGCCCGCTGGGCCACCGCCTCCGGCGTCGCGTTCTGCCCGAGGATGCGGCGGGCGATGTCGCCGCCGCCGAGATAGAGGAGTGCGTAGGCGACGACGGAGATCAGCACCACGAGGATGATCCCCGAGATGACGCGTCGCAGGATGAACCTGGTCATCAGTGGTCCTTCGGTCGAGAAGAGTCGGCGCTCGAGGCGCCGAGAAGGGGAGGGGCCGACCCGAGGGCCGGCCCCTTCACTCCGGATCAGGCCGGGGTGATGTTCCAGAGGTACGGGTAGGCGTTGCCCGTCTGGGTCTCGACCTTGGTGTTCGCGTCGGTCACGAAGCTCGACTGCTGGCGGTACCAGGGGGCGAACCAGGCGTTCTCGACGGTGTAGGCGTTGACGGCCTGGACGGCGGCGGCGTAGCCGGACTCGTCAGCGGTGCGGACGGCCTCGATCAGCGTCTCGAGCTCGGGGTCGGCGTTCTTGAAGGGGTTGAAGATCGCGTTCGGGCTGAGCTCGAAGTTGATCAGGGCCCAGTCGGGGTCCTGCTGCAGCGTGAGCCAGGTCGCGGCGTACTTCGGGGCGAGGACGTCGGCGATGAAGTTGTTGCCGGCGTCGGTGTAGGTGACGGTGATGCCGACCTCGGAGAGCTGCTGCTGGATAAGCGTGAAGGTCGAGGAGCCGACGAGCGAGCTCGAGGGCATGTTCAGCTCGAAGCCGTCGGGGTAGCCGGCCTCGGCGAGCAGCTCCTTGGCCTTCTCGGGGTCGTAGGGGTAGTCGTCGTCGAGCGACTCGTCGTAGCCCTCGGAGGAGGTCGGGAAGATCTGCGTGGTCGGGGTGCCGTAGCCCTGGCCGATGGCCGTGAGCAGCGACTCCTTGTCGAACGCGTAGTTGATGGCCTGGCGGACGCGGACGTCCTTCAGGGCCGGCGCGATGGTGCCGTCGCGGTCGAGCAGCAGCAGACCGGTCCAGTTGAGCTCGAAGGCGTTGACGGTGAAGCCCGACGCCTCGATCTCCTTGAGGTCGTTGTTGTCGACCGTGTTGGCCGCGTTGACCTGACCGCCCTTGATCGCGTTCACCAGAGCGGTGGAGTCGCTGTAGACGTTGATGTTCAGGTTGTCGTAGTGGACCGAGTCCTCGTCCCAGTAGCCGTCGCGCTTGGTGAAGGCGTAGGAGGTGCCGATGACGGTCTTGGCCGCGTCGAGCTCGTAGGGGCCGGAGCCGACCGGGACGGTCTGGATGTCGGCCGACTCGAAGGCCGAGGGCGCCTCGACGAGGCCGGCGTTCTGGGTCAGGTAGAAGAGGAACGTCGGGTTGGCCTGCTTGAGGGTCACCGTGACGGTCGAGGCGTCGGTCGCGACCGCGTCGGCGAGGTCGGCCATCTTGTTCGTGTCGGGCGAGTTGCCGTCGCGGAAGCGGATCAGGTTCTGCGCGACGGCGTCGGCGTCGAGCGTCGATCCGTCGGAGAAGGTCACGCCGTCACGGATCTTCAGGGTGAGGACCGTGCTGTCCTCGTTGTAGGTCCACTCGGTGGCGAGGCCCTCGGTGATGGTGCCGTCGGGCTCGGCCCGCAGCACGCTGTCGTAGACGGCCTGCATGTAGGGCGACTCGTTGGCCCAGTACGAGTCCGCCGCAGCGAACGTCGACAGGGTCTGGATCGCACCCAGCGTGAGCGTCTCGCTCGACCCGCCGGAGGCACCTCCGCCGGAGTCGGCCGCGCAGCTGGTCAAGCCGACCATGGTGGTGACGGCGATCGCAGCGGCCGCCAGCCTCTTCCATCGGAACATCTTCGGTCTCCAGGTTCTCCCGGTTCTCCCATGAACCGGTGCCGAGGAAGCTAACACGAAAAACAGATGACCCCTAGGTTTTGGGCAGAAAAACTTCGGGCCGTTAGGTTTTCGTGATTCTCGTGACCGTTCACATCCCGTCGACCCCCTCCGATCTGCGTCCTGACGGGGAAGATCCTGAAAGCCGAATCCGCTCCAGGTTTTTGACTCGGAAACCTCAAGCGGCTAGGTTTCTCGCACCGGAGGCTCGACGCCCCCTCGCAACGATGCGCCTGGAGGCACCTCATGGCACTCCCCACCTCTCCCCCGCGGCGACCGCGCGGGCAGTACGCCAAGACGGCCGCCCGGCGCGCCGAGATCGTGGCTGCGGGCCTGGAGGTCTTCTCCTCGAGCGGCTACCACGCCGCGTCGCTCCGCGAGATCGCCGAGAAGGTCGGGCTCAGCCAGGCCGGCGTGCTGCACCACTTCGCCAACAAGTGGGAGCTGCTCTCCGCGGTGCTCACCCTCCGCGACGACCACTCGATCGTCCGCGTGCCCAGCGGCGACGCCGTCCCCGGCATCGACACCGTCCGCGCGCTGATCGACCTCGTCGCCTACAACACCGAGATCCCCGGCCTCGTCGAGCTGCAGTGCGTGCTCTCGGCGGAGGCGACCCACGCCGACCACCCGGCGCACGAGTACTTCGCGAAGCGCTACCGCTTCATCGTCGACCTGTTCACCGGCGCGTTCGGCGACATGCTGACCCGCGGGCAGCTCGTGCCGGGCGTGGACCCGCGCAGCGCCGCGATCCGCGTCATCGCGACCATGGACGGGCTGCAGGTGCAGTGGCTGCTCCAGCGCGACGCCCTCGACATGCAGGCCGAGTTCCGGCGCACCGTGCAGACCCTGACGACCGTGGAGGTGTGACCGTGGGCTTCTCCCGCGAATCGACCCTGGCCGCCGTCCTCGACCACGGGGAGGCGGGCGACGTCGTGCGCCGCTTCGTCCCGGGCGTCGTCAACTCGCCGCTGCTGGTGCAGCTGCGCTCCGCCCCCGTCGGACTCGTCGTGGGGATGGATCCGCTGCTCAAGGCGGATCCCGAGCGCGAGGCCTCGTTCTGGGCGGCGCTCGACGCGGTCGACGACTCCGGGGTCGCGGCGCCGCGGCCGGAGCGGGTGGCCGTGCTGCCGCGCACCGATTACGAGGGCGAGGACGTGGCTGTCGCCTCCGCCGTGGTGCGACCGGTCGCTCCCGGCACCGTGTGGGCGCCGGCCGAGGTCGTCGTCGACGGGCCGTCGCACGGCAATCCGTTCGTGGATGTCGAGTTCTCGGCGGAGTTCTCACTCGGCGACGAGACGGTGCGGGCCGGCGGCTTCTACGACGGCGACGGGGTGTACCGGGTGCGCTTCCTGCCTCCTGCCGCCGGCGTCTGGAGCGTGACCACCGCCTCCACCGCGCGCTCCCTCGACGGGCTCACCGCCTCCGTCACCGTGGAGGCCGCCCTGCCCGGTGCGCACGGGCCGGTGCGGGTCGCCGACACCTTCCATTTCGCGCACGAGGACGGCACCCGGCACCTGCCGCTCGGCACGACCGCCTACGCCTGGACGCACCAGACCGAGGCGCTGCAGGAGGCGACCCTCGCGACGCTCGCGGACGCGCCGTTCACCAAGGTCCGGCACTGCGTGTTCCCGAAGGCGTACCTGTACAACACCAACGAGCCGGAGCTGTACCCGTTCGAGCGCGACGGCGACGGCTGGGACTTCGACCGGCCCGTGCCCGCGTTCTTCCGCCGGCTGGAGGAGCGGGTCGCCGATCTCGACGCGCTCGGCATCCAGGCCGACGTGATCCTCTTCCACGCCTACGACCGCTGGGGCTTCTCGGACATGGGCCGCGCGGCCGACGACCTCGTCACCCGCTACGTGGTCCGCCGCCTGGCCGCCTCGCCGAACGTCTGGTGGTCGCTCGCCAACGAGTACGACCTGCTCTGGTCGAAGACCGTCGACGACTGGGAGCGCCTCGCCGCGCTCGTCGTCGCCGAGGACCCGGTGGGCCACCTGCTCTCGATCCACAACTGCTTCGGCTTCTACGACTACTCCCGGCCCTGGATCACGCACGCCAGCGTGCAGCGGATCGACGTGTACCGCACCGCCGAGAACACCGACGCCTGGCGCGAGCAGTGGGGCAAGCCCGTCGTGATCGACGAGTGCGCCTACGAGGGCGACATCGACCAGGGCTGGGGCAACATCACCGGCGAGGAGATGGTCCGACGGTTCTGGGAGGGCGCGATCCGCGGCGGCTACGTCGGCCACGGCGAGACGTACCTCAACGACCGCGAGGAGCTCTGGTGGTCGAAGGGCGGCGAGCTCGTCGGCGACAGCCCGGCGCGCATCGCGTTCCTGCGGCGCCTCACCGCCGAGATGCCGGACGGGCGGATCGACCCGCTGCCCTCCGACTGGGACGCGCCCTGGGGCGGGGGCGGCGGCGTGCAGCTGGTCTACTTCGGCTTCAACCGGCCGCGCTTCCGGCAGATCGTGCGGGACCCCTCCGACTCCTGGATCGTCGACGTGATCGACACCTGGGGGATGACGGTGTCGCGGGTGCCGGGGGTGTTCTCCGGGTCCTTCCGGGTGGAGCTGCCGGCGCGGCAGTTCATGGCCGTGCGGCTGACGCGGGTGGTCTCGTGAGCGGGGGCGTGGGCGGGGTGCCGCCCCGGGTGCGGGTGATCTCGGACAACGACTACTCCGGCGATCCGGACGGGCTGGTGCAGCTCGCGCAGCACGCGCTGTCGGAGTCGGTCGAGCTGGCGCTCGTCGTCGGCTCGCGGCTGCGGCCGGGCGATCCGTTCGACGCGTCCGACCGGACCGCCGACAACGCGGCCGCGGCGGCGCGCGAGGTGCTCGCGCTCTGCGGGCGCTCGGACGTGCCGGTGCTGGCGGGCTCGAACACGGCGGGCGGTGTCTCGGAGGCCGCTCACGCGATCGTGGCGGAGGCGCTCCGGGACGACCCGCGGCCGCTGTACCTCTGCGCCGGGGCCGGGCTGACCGAGGTCGCCGCGGCCCTGCGCCTCAACCCGTCGATCGCCGCCAGGATGACGCTGGTCTGGATCGGCGGGCCGGAGCACCCGGGCCTGGCCGTCCCTCCGCCCGGCGCGATGCCGATCGAGTACAACCTGCTGATCGACGTGCCGGCCGCCGCGGAGGTGTTCGCGTCGGCGCTGCCGATCGAGCAGTTCCCGCGCGACGCGTACCGGCAGCCGCTCGCCTCCGTCGCCGAGCTGCGCGTGCGGATGCGCACCGCCGGCGAGCTCGGCCGGCACCTGTACGACGCGCTCGACGGCGTCTTCCGGATGGGCGCCGCGCACGGCATCCGCCTCGGCGAGACCTACGCCCTCGGCGACAGCCCGCTCGTCCTCGCGACCGCCCTGCTCTCGGCGTTCGAGCCCGACGCCTCCTCGAGCCGGACGGCGCGGGTCCCCCGCCCGTCGATCACGCCCGACGGCCAGTACGGCCCCCGCGCCGGCGACGGCCCGGACGTCCGCGTCTACACGCACGTGGACACGCGCCTCCTCCTCGAGGACCTGTACGCGAAGCTCGCCCTGCGCGCCGCGGACGCCTGACCTCCCGCGCGCTGCCGCCTGCGCAGCCGCGCCCCCACGCTGGTCGAGCAGCCGCGCAGCGGCGTATCGAGACCCACGCCCGCCAGAGCAGTGGCTTCACGCTCACGCCCTTGCCACGGAGGATCTCGATACGCCCTCTCCGAGGGCTACTCGATCAACATGAAGCGCCCACGCGCACGCAGCAGGGCCACCAGAGCATGCTGGTCGAGTAGCCGCGCAGCGGCGTATCGAGACCCACGATCACCAGCCCGCCGGCCGCACGCCTCCGGCTGATCCGGCGCGCCATTCGACACTTTGTGCGGGTATGAAGCCGCGGAACCAGCAGAAAGTGCCGAATCGGGACGACCGGCGCACGTGATCCGGCGCGAACGGCCGTCCGCATGCGCGGAGGACGACCGTTCGTGACGGATCGAGGCGGGCGCGGGTCAGTGCTGCGGGTCGCCGCCGAGCTGGCCGATGGGGGGCAGCGGGCCGCCGTCGTCGGCGCCGGTGCGGCGCCAGCGGGCGACGGCGTTGCCGAGGTGGTAGATCACGAGGGCCGCGGCCGCGCCGAGGACGATGCCGCCGAGCTCGAAGCCGCCGGAGCTTAAGGAGAAGCCGGCGATCGCGATGACGAGGGAGACGGCGGCCGTGTACTGGTTGACCGGGCGGGAGAAGTCGACGCGGTTGTCGATCCAGATCTTGATGCCGATCACGCCGATCAATCCGTAGAGCGCGGTGGTCGCGCCGCCGAGGACGCCGGCCGGGATCGAGTTGAAGACGGCTCCGACCTTGGGCGAGAGGCTGAGCAGCACGGCGGTGACACCGGCGACCCAGTAGGCGGCGGTCGAGTAGACGCGGGTCGCGGCCATCACGCCGATGTTCTCGCCGTAGGTGGTGGTGCCCGAGCCGCCGAACGCGCCGGAGACGGTGGTGGCGATGCCGTCGGCGATCAGGGCGCGGCCGGTGTGCTGGTTGACGGAGGAGTCGGTCATCGTCGCGACGCCGCGGACGTGGCCGACGTTCTCGGCGATGAGCACGAGGACGACGGGCAGGAACATCGCGATGCCCGACCACGTGGATCCGGACGCGAAGTCGGGGAAGGTGAACGGCGGCAGGCCGACCCAGGCGGCGTCGGCGACGGCGGAGTAGTCGATCTCGTTGCGGATCAGCGCGACGACGTAGCCGATCACGACGCCGACGAAGATCGAGACGCGGCCGAGGAAGCCGCGGAAGAAGACGCTGCCGAGGATGATCGCGGCGAGCGTGACCGTCGCGGTGACCGGCGCCTGCTGGAAGCTCGACCAGGCGGTCGGGGCGAGGTTGAAGCCGATCAGCGCCACGATCGCGCCGGAGACGACCGGGGGCATCAGCCGGTCGATCCAGCCGAGGCCGGCGAACTGGACCACGAAGCCCACGAGCGTGAGCAGGACGCCGACGGCCACGACTCCGGCGAGCGCCGAGCCCGTGCCGCCGACCGCCGTCGCCGCGGTGACCGGGGCGATGAACGCGAAGCTCGAGCCGAGGTAGCTGGGCAGCCTGTTGCGGGTGATCAGCAGGAACAGCAGCGTGCCGACGCCGGAGAAGAGCAGCGTCGTCGCGACGGGGAAGCCGGTGAGCACGGGCACCAGGAACGTGGCGCCGAACATCGCGACGACGTGCTGGACGCCGATCGCGACGGTCGCGGGCCAGTTGAGGCGCTCGGCGGGGCCGACGACGGCTCCGGGCGCGACGGTGCGGCCGTCGCCGTGCAGGGACCAGATGGGCATGGGGCTCCTCGGCGGAAGAGGGGGGACGGGGGCGCTTCAGAGTAGCGAGGCGGCGGGGCGGACGACGGCGCACCTCCGGCACGCGGAAACGCCTCCGGCACGCGGGAACCGGGCGAGACGACGAGCCCGAGCTCGAATCACGAGCCGGAGCTCGATCCACGAGCCGAACGTCCGCCGAACCGCACGCGGCACACCTTCGGCACGCAGAAACACCTCCGGCACGCGGGAACCGGGCGAAACGACGAGCCCGAGCTCGAATCACGAGCCGAAGGTCCGCGGAACCGGCCGCGGCACACCTTCGGCACGCAGAACCACCTCCGGCACGCGGGAACCCACCGAAACAACGAGCCGGAGCTCGAATCACGAGCCGAAGGTCCGCGGAACCGGCCGCCACACACCTTCGGCACGCAGAAACACCTCCGGCACGCGGGAACCGACCGAAACGGCGAGCCGAAGCTCGAATAGCGAGCCGAAGGTCCCGCAGAACCGCCCGCCACACACCTCCGGCACGCAGAAACACCCCCGGCACGTGGAAACCGACCGAAACGACGAGCCGGAGCTCGAATCACGAGCCGAACGTCCCGCAGAACCGCCCGCCACACACCTCCGGCACGCAGAAACACCCCCGGCACGCGGAAACCCACCGAAACGACGAGCCGAAGCTCGAATCACGAGCCGAACGTCCCGCAGAACCGGCCGCGGCACACCTCCGGCACGCAGAACCACCCCCGGCACGCCAAAGCCCACCGAAACGACGAGCCCGAGCCGGAATCACGAGCCGGAGGCGCGGCCGGCGCGGCACGCACGCCGCCTCCCCGTGACGCGCCCGGGAGCGGGTTCGGCGCGCCGGTGAAAGAACCGGGCGCGCGCCGGACAGGAGGGAGCATGAGGCACATGCCAGCTCCCCTCGCGGGTCCCGACCGCTTCGCCGTGCTCGCCGGCGCGGTCGCCGATCCCGTCCGCCGCTACCTCTGGCGCCGCACCGACGAGGCCACCGCCGACGACGTGCTCGCCGCCACCCTCTCCGTGCTCTGGCGGCGCCTCGCCGACGTGCCCGAGGACGACCCGATCGCCTGGTCGATCGGCGTCGCCCGGCTGCAGCTGCAGAACGCGCGACGGATGCAGCGGCGCCAGGTCCTGCTCACCCACCGCATCGCCGTCGTCGATCCGCCGCAGGAGGTGCGCGACGCGGACGGACCCTCGGCGACCGACGACGCCGTGCGCTTCGTGCTCTCGCGGCTGCGCGAGTCGGACGCGGAGCTGCTGCGGCTGTGGTCGTGGGAGGAGCTCGACGCCCGCCAGATCGGCGAGGTGCTCGGGATCACGCCGAACGCGGCGTCGATCCGGCTGCACCGCGCGCGACTGCGCTTCGCGGAGCTGTACGAGGGCCGCGCCGCCCAGGATCCGACGCAGGACCCGACGCAGGACCCGACGACGACAGAAGGAGGAGCACGATGACCGCGATCGAGGACTCGGAGCTGCGCCGACTGGTGCGCTCGACCGACCCGGCGGAGGGGCTCGCCCCGCTCGGCCGCGCGGAGCTGGCCGCGCACCGCGAGCGGGCGACCGGCGAGTCGGGCACCGGCCAGTCCGTCGGCGACCCGGCCCCCGCCCGGCGCCGCCGCTCCCCCTGGCTGATCATCGGGGTCGGCGCCCTCGCCGTGGGAGCCGCCGCGTCGCTCCTGCTCCCCTTCGCCCTCGGCGTCACCACCGGCGGCTCGGCCTCCGCGCTGCGGCTGCCCGCGACCGGCGGACCGATGGACCTCTGCGCGCCGGTCACCGCCGAGGCCCTCGCACCGTCGCAGCTCGCCTTCCGCGCCGAGGTCGCCGCGATCGACGGCGGCACCGTGACCCTGCGCGTCCTGGACCGGTTCGCGGGCGACGTCGGCGACTCCGTGCAGGTCAGCCAGGCGGAGGAGTCCGCCGTCGACGGCGCCCCGATCGTCTTCGAGCGCGGCATCGACTACCTGATCGCGGCCGACGGCGACACGATCCTCACCTGCGGCCTGAGCGCGGCCGACTCCCCCGAGCTGACGAGCCTGTACCGGGAGGCGTTCGCGCAGCGGTAGGCGCGGGACTCAGGCGAACAGCCCGAGCACCCACCCCAGCAGCAGCGGACCGAGCGCCACCGCGAGCACCCCGAGCCCGAGGACGAACCCGACGAGGCTCGCCCGGGAACCGCGGAGCGCCTCGTCCGCGCGCAGACGGTCGCGGGCACCGAGCGCGAGGACGATCGCGACGACGGCGAGCGCCGACGCCAGCAGCGGAACGCCGACGAGCAGGGCACCGAGCACCGCGACGCCCGCGCTCGCGAGCGCCCGGGTGTCGACGGGGCGCGGCGCCGTACGGGTCTCGGTCATCCTCCGAGCCTGCCACAGGCCCCGCTCCCGGCACGAGCCCCGCTCCGGCCCGGCCCCCGCTCCGGCCCGGCCCCCGCGCCGCCCGCGCGCGCAGTGTCCGTTGCGCACCCCCGGTGGCAAGGGGCTCGGCAAACCGCCCGAGTGCGGCGGAGGGTGGAGGCACCGACGATCCTTCTGGAGGCAATGGTGTACTTCCACGTGCAACGACTCATCAACGACATCGAGCAGGACGAGCCGGATCCGGCCGCCGCGAACGCGCTGCAGGAGGGCCTCGGCGGGCAGTTCGGCGAGATGCGCACGATGATGCAGTACCTCTTCCAGGCGATGAACTTCCGCGGCGCCGACGCGAAGCCGTACCGCGACCTGATCCAGGGCATCGGCACGGAGGAGATCGGCCACGTCGAGCTGATCGGCACCACCATCTCCCGCCTGCTCGACGGCTCGCCGCGCTACCAGGGCAAGCCGACCGACCCGCTGGACACCCCGGGCGCCGGCGGCGCGACTCCGCTGAGCATCGCGCTCGACACCGGCAACATCCACCACTACCTCGTCGGAGCGCAGGGCGCCCTGCCCGTCGACTCGGTCGGCAACCCGTGGAGCGGCAGCTACGTCTACAACTCGGGCAACCTCGTGCTCGACCTGCTCTACAACCTCATGCTCGAGTCGACCGGCCGGCTGCAGAAGTGCCGCATCTACGAGATGACGCAGAACAAGACCGCGCGCTCCACGGTCGCCTACCTGATCGTCCGCGACCAGGCGCACGAGAACGGCTACGCGAAGGCGCTGGAGACCCTCGGCATCGAC
This sequence comes from Rathayibacter sp. VKM Ac-2760, assembly GCF_009834185.1. Taxonomy (GTDB): domain Bacteria; phylum Actinomycetota; class Actinomycetes; order Actinomycetales; family Microbacteriaceae; genus Rathayibacter. The sequence goes on along the minus strand of NZ_CP047173.1, from coordinate 792,168 downwards.
TGGAGGAAGACCCTGCCGATCCCGAAGACCAACGCCGAGAAGTTCCCCGAGGTGAAGAAGCTGGTCGACCTCGGCCTGCAGAGCAAGCAGTTCACCTTCGACCTCGAGGGCGCGTCCGAGGCGGGCAAGATCTTCCGCGGCGCCTCCCCCTCCAACGACGGCACCGACCTCTCGGCGAACGAGCAGGCCCCCGAGGGCGTGCCGTCGACGATCGCGCCGGAGCGCTTCGAGGAGTTCTCGCCGGGCCTGGACCCCGAGCTGCTGAAGCTCATCCAGACCACCGCCGAGATGGAGCTGGACGAGATCACCTCGTTCTACGGCCCCACCGCGAAGTAGGCGCCGTCGCGACCCGGCCGGCACAGCACTCCCGCGGGGTGCTTGACTGGCCGGGTCGTCGCGACGGTCGGAGGAGGTGCAGGTGTTCTCCTCCCTCCCTGTGCGCCGGGTGCAGAAGCACACGTCAGCCCTCGGGGACGTCGTCTGGCCCGCGACGCTGCCGCCGGTGCGGCAGGTGCTCGCCGAGGGCTGGGACCTCGGTGCCGCCTCCGTGATCACCGGCGAGAACGGCTCCGGCAAGTCGACGCTGCTCGAGGCGATCGCGATCGCCTACGGGATGAACGCCGAGGGCGGCTCGACCGGCGCGATGCACTCGACCCGCGTCTCGGAGTCGGACCTCGCCGCACAGCTGCAGCTCGTGCGCGGCGCGGGCGCCTCGAAGCGCGGCTTCTTCCTCCGCGCCGAGACGATGCACGGCTTCTTCACCTACCTCGAGGACATCGGCCTCGACAGCGGCTATCACGAGCGATCCCACGGGGAGTCGTTCCTCGACATCGTGGTGAACCGCTCGCGGATCCGCGGGCTGTGGCTGCTCGACGAGCCCGAGTCGGCGCTCTCGGTCTCGGGCTGCCTCGCGCTGATCGGTCAGCTGCGGTCCCTCGTCGCCGGCGGCTCGCAGGTCATCCTCTCGACGCACTCGCCGGTGCTCGCGGCGCTGCCGGGCGCGGACCTCTACGAGCTCGGCGAGTGGGGGCTGCGGCGCGCGGAGTACGACGATCTGGACCTGGTGCGGACCTGGCGCGGCTTCCTCGGCGACCCGCAGCGGTACCTCCGGCACCTGGACTGAGCGCGGCCGCGCACAACATCAGCTGAGAAGGGTGGGCCTCCGCTGTGGGGGGAGGGACCCCCTCCTCAGCTGATGTTGTGCGGGGATCACCGGCAGGCCGGCGCCGTGCCGGCGCGATCATCCTCGCGAAGACCAACATGGCCGAGTTCGCCTGGCACGGCACCTACACGCTGAGCTCCGAGCGCGGCCGCACCAACAACCCCTACAACCAGGCGAACAGCGCCAGCGGCTCGAGCGGAGGCACCGGCGCGGCCGTCGCCGCCGGCTACGCCCCCGCGGGTCTCGGCACCGACCCCTGCGGCTCGATCGTCGGGCCGAGCGCGCACCAGAGCCTCGTCGGCTACCGGCCGACCATGCGCCAGACCAGCGTCACGGGCATCGTCCCGCTGTCGCCGCGCCAGGACGTCTCGGGCCCGATGACGACGACCGTCACCGACGCAGCGCTGCTGATGGAGGTGCTGGCCGGCTACCGCACGGCAGGCGGGGTCGGCGGAGTTCCGCCGGCCCCGCTTCCGCGAGGCCCGGCCGAACAGAGCTTCTGCGGCGCGGCCTGCCAGGGCGACGGTCCATGCTGATCGAGTAGCCCGCACAGCGGGTGTATCGAGATCCACCCGCCCGCAGGGCCACCCTGCTGACGAGGCCGGGTCTCGATACGCCCCTCCGGGGCTACTCGACCAGCAAGCAAGCGGGCGGCAGCTCAGCCGACTCGGGCGCCGCCCCATGCTGATCGAGTAGCCCGCACAGCGGGCGTATCGAGATCCACCATCGCCACAGAAGTCGAGTCAGCGGACCGCGCACGCTCAGGCGGCCGCAGCGACCGGCTCGGTCCGCGCCCGCGGCGCCCAGCCGAGCGCGATCGCGGCCGCCGCGAACGACAGCTGCCCCACCCACGGCAGCACCGCGGACACGAGCGACGCGTCGCCGCCGCTGGTCGCGAACGAGTCGGCGATCGACATCCCGATGCCGAAGCCGGTGAAGAAGCGGAAGAAGATCGCGGCTCCCACCAGCGAGAGCATCACGACGGCGAGGCGCCGCGGGGTGAGCGCGTCGCCGATGCGGTGCACCGCGAGCGCCGCCACGAGCAGCGCGGGGACCGTCCAGAACACGGCCCAGATCGCGGTGGCGACGAGCGTGCCGGTGAGCGAGAAGCCGTCGCGCTCGGCCATCAGCGCGTAGATCGTGGCGAGCTCGGTGCCCGGGACCTTGGTGAGCGGGTTCCAGACGAGCAGGTCCACACCGCCGACGACGACGACCGCGACGACCAGCGCCGCCCCACTCAGCGCGACCGGCACCCGCCGCGGACGCGACGCCGTGCGGTACTCCCACGCGACCGGCCGCGTCCCGCCGATCACCGCGATCCCCGTGGCCAGCCCCGCGCTCGAGACCAGGAAGCCCAGGAGCGGCAGCCACCACGGCGCCCCTGGCACGAGCACTCCGGCCGCGACCATCGTCGGCCCCGCGATCGCCGCGAGCAGCGACACCCGCGCCGTCCGGGTCTCGGCGGCCCGCGCGGCCCCCGCCATGTGCGCGACTCCGACCAGACCGATGAGCAGCGCGACTCCGACGAGGGTCCGCCCCGTCGCCTGCAGCACCGTGAGCACGCCCGCGGACACGCCCTCCGGCACCACTCCCCCGCCCGTGAGGTACCCGCCGATCAGGATCACCGCGGCAGCCGTCAGCAGTCCGAGCCCGCGACGGGCCAGCCGTCGAGGCCGCAGGAACCGCGGCTCCCCCGAGTGCATCGGCAGCGCACGGTCGAGGGTGGCGCTGAGCACGAGCGCGCCGAGCACGACGTCGCGGCGCCGCAGCCCCGCCTCGCCCGCGCCCGCGACGTCCGCCCGCCACTCCTCGAGGTAGCGCTCGCGGGCGAGCGGCGGGAGGAGCCGGGCCAGGAGACGCAGCAGCAGGTCGATCACGCGGGGGCCTCCGCTCCGGAGAGGCGGACGGGTCGCGCGGCGACGGCGTCGAAGCGGGCGACCGCGGCGAGCGCCGCCTCCGCCCCGTCGCTCGTCAGCTCGTAGAGCCGGCGCCGCGGACCGCTGCGCCCGCTGTCCGCCTCCCACGCCGACGTCACCCAGCCGGCGCCCTCGAGCCGCTCGAGGATCGGGTACACGCTGCCCGCCGGTCGGCTCGTGGCCTTGATGACGAGCATCCCCCAGGTCGGCCCGGCGGCATCGAGGAGCGCGCGGAGGACGTCCGCGGTCGCGGGGGTCATGCGGCTGAGCGGAGTCATGCGCCGAGGCTACCTATGTAGAGATAGGCCGGTCAACCGCGCGCCTGCGATACTCGCCGCATGACCGCCTACAACCCCGCCGCGTCTCCCGAGCCCACCCCCGGCGCCGGCCCGCAGCCCCCGAAGTCCGGCAACGGCCTCGGCCTCGCCTCGCTGATCATCGGCATCGTCGCGCTCGTCGGCGCCGTGATCCCGATCGTGAACTACGTCTCCGGCTTCGTCGCCTTCGTGGGACTCGTGCTCGGCGTCGTCGCGCTGTTCCTGAAGAACCGGAGGAAGGGGACGGCCATCGCGGGCGTCGTCCTCAATGCCGTGGCGATCGTCCTCTCGATCGTCCTGGCGATCGTCTACACCGCCGGCTTCGCGAGCGGCATCTCGAACGCCATCGCGACGGCGCAGGCCTCGGCGACGTCCGGCACTCCTCAGGCCCTCGTCTACGAGGTCACCGGCGCCGGCACGGACGCGTCGATCTTCTACTCCACCCTCGACGGCGCGAACTCCGGTGTCGAGCAGGTCGCCGCCCAGCCCCTCCCGTTCACGAAGGAGCTCCAGGTCGACAGCACCGCCTTCCAGGCGTTCTCCGTCACCGCGACGAACGGCGCCGACGACGAGGGCGACATCACCTGCCGCATCACCCTCGACGGCGAGGTCCTCGCCGAGGAGACCAGCACCGGCGCCTTCGCCTCGGCCGTCTGCATCGCGACCCCGGAGTAGGACGTAACGCGACGTACGCCACCATCAGCGGCGGTGACTGCTAATTTGTCGTTGATTTTTAAGCGAGGTCGAGCTGTGACAAATTCAGCAGGCGCCCGTCCTGGGCGTGGGCGTCCCAGCCGGGACGCCGTCTTCCGGCGCTTCGCTACAGCGATCGACGAACTCGCCAACTATGGAGGACTGCCCAAGCCTCATGAGGCGAAGAAGCTGTGGGATGACCTCTGGCATCTCGAAGCGCACCACTCGACCGCCATCGAGGGCAACACTCTTGTTCTGCGGGAAGTAGAGCAGCTGCTCGAGCAGGGCCGCGCGGTGGGCTCGAAAGAGCTCAAGGATTACATGGAGGTGCTGGGCTACGCGGAGGCAGCGCGCTGGGTGTACCAGCAGGCGATGGAACCGACATCTTGGGGACACGACAGCCTCGTCGTCGTCACCGAGGTCCGCCGTATTCACGCCGTCATGATGGCGAAGGCCTGGGACGTCGCTCCTCACCCCGACGCCCAGGACTCTGAAGCGCCGGGGAACTGGCGTCGACACGAGATCCACTCTTTTATCGGCGGGATGAAGCCACCAACCTTCACGCTCGTTCCTGCAGAAGTCAGCGCATGGGTGGACCGTGCCAACTCGATGCGCCGCCGTCTCGACGCGGGCGAGCTCTCCGTCGGTCAGGTTCCGGAAGAGCTCGCCAAGCTGCATCGTGAATTCGAGGCGATCCACCCCTTCATCGATGGAAACGGCAGAAGCGGACGTCTCCTGTTGAACCTGCTGTTGATCCGGCTGGGCTGGCCGCCGGCCATCATCCTGAAAGAACAAAGGGTGAAGTACCTCCGGGCATTGCAGCGCTCCGACGAGGGAGACGACGGTCCCCTCGCGGAAGTCATCAGCCGATCCGTCATCGACAATCTGCACCGCCTGATTCCCAATATCGCGGGACCGGCGAAGTACGTCCCATTGGAAGCGCTCGCGGACGAGGAGTTCAGCCTCCTTGCGCTGCGGCAGGCCGCCGCTCGAGGGAGGCTGGAGGCGATCATCGGTAGCGACGGACGGTACCGCTCGAGCAAAGCGGCGGTCGCCGAGTACCGCGCATCCAAGTACACCCGAACATCCAAGAATCTCTGAAGGACCGGTCCTAGGGTCGCTCCTAGTGAAAGTACTCGTCCTTCTCCAGGACGCGCGTCGCTGTCTGCCAGCATGAAGACCTGCACTCGGCGAGGGGGACATCCGTGGGGATCGTGAAGTGGCTTCTGAGCCTGCTGGAGACAGGGCCGACGCCCGAGAAGCCGGCGGGAACGAGCGGCGCAGGGGTTCCCACCTTCGCCGTCATCGACGTCGAGACGACGGGCCTGTCCCCACGGCAGGACCGCATCCTCGAACTGGCGATCGTCCGCACCGATGCGGCGGGAGTCGTGGTCGACGAGTGGGTGTCCCGCTTCGATCCTGAAGGCCCGGTCGGCGCCACCCACATCCACGGCATCCGGGCGTCGGACGTCGCCGGCGCCCCGCTGTTCCGCGACCTCGCCACGACCATCGCCGCCGCACTCGGCGGAGTCACGATCGTCGCTCACAACGCGAAGTTCGACACGGCCTTCCTCCACGAGGAGTTCCAGGCGGCAGGATGGGCGGTCCCCAGGCTGTCGACCTTCTGCACCATGGACGGAAGTCACCACTACCTCCCGGACCTTCAGCGCCGACGTCTCGCCGACTGCTGCTGGGGTGCCGGCGTCGAGCTGGTCGACGCCCACTCGGCCCTCGGCGACGCACGCGCCACGGCAGCGCTGCTCCGCAGCTACCTCACCGCCGACCGTCGTCGCCCGCATCCGACACTGGCCGCACTTCCGCGCACTCCGCACTGGCCGAGCGCGCCGTCCCGAGCCGCCGTCTCGCGGCGCCGCACCGCCGGAGCACGGACGAGCGCTCCCGTCCGCATGACGCCGAAGCGCCCTGAGCAGCAGCCCCTCGTGCAGCAGCTGACGAATGTCGGCCTTCTCGAGCTCATCGACGAGGGCGCGCCGGTCGGAACGATCGCCTACCTCGAGCTGCTGCTCGACTGCCTCACCGACGGCGACCTCTCGGTGTCGGAGGCTTCCGCCCTCGATGAGCTGACCCAGACGTTCGGCCTCTCCGCGGCGGACGTCGCCTCCGCCCACACGGCGTTCCTGCAGGCGCTCGCGCACCGGGCACTCGACGACGGCCGGGTGTCGCAGTCGGAACGGCAGCAGCTCCTGGCCCTCGCCGCCCTGCTGTCCGTCCCAGCGAACTCGGTCAAGACCCTGATCGAGCGCGCAGACGCCGCGCGGATCACCCGGCTGAGTGCCCGACTCGGGCCGCTGCCTCGGATCTGGGCGCACGGCGCTCCCCTGCATGTCGGGGACCGCGTCGCCTTCACCGGTTGCGACGAGCGTCAGCGCGAGAAACTCGAACGCCGCGCCGAGAAGCTCGGGGTCCGGGTGCTGGGCAACGTCTCACGCCTGACCGCGGTTCTCGTGGCAGACGGATCCTTCTCGGGCGGCAAGCACGAGCGCGCCCTCGAGTACGGAACTCGAATCGTCCACCCGGACACCTTCGAGATCCTCCTCGAGCACCTCCAGCCGGCCCGCTCGTCCGCCGAGCCGGAGATCCGCTCGACGCCTTCTGCGCCGCGCGCTCTGCCTTCCGAAGCGATCGTCGCCCTGCCGTCCGAGGCACGCTCAACGGCGTCCCCCTCTGAGATCCGCAGCTGGGCGCTGGCGAACGGCCACGACGTCGGCGTTCGCGGGCGGCTTCCGAAAGACGTGATCGCGGCGTTCGAGGCGGCGCGCCCGAGGGCGTAGGCCCCGCCGAATTCACCATCGACGCGACGGCGGGATTCGAACCCGCGTCAGCGGTGTTGCAGACCGCTCCCTGGCCTCTCGGGCACGCCGCGATGGCGGCGGGGAGGGCACTCGGGGCGCGCAGCCCGCCTCCGTCCAGGGTGGTCCGGGCGGAGGCGGGACGGAAGGCGCGTGACGCCGCGAGGCCGATCGTTGCGGCGCGTGACGGCGACGCGCGGCGGCTACTTGCGGAACATCCGCGCGGTCGTCTCGAACAGGCCGGCGACCGGGCGCTGCTGCTCGCCCTGCTGGGCGCCGAGGATGATCATGACGGCGGTCAGCACGGGGATCGCCCACTGGGTGACCTTCTGGACGCGCAGTGCCGTGGTCAGCTCGTCGGAGTTGCTCGGCGAGGCCTCGGTGACGCCCTTCGCGCCCTCGTCGGCGTGCTTGGCCTGCGTGGCGCCGGCGATCGCGGCGGTGACGGAGGCGGCGCCCGCGAGACCGGTGACGATCGTCTTCACGACGGTGTTGGTGCGGCTCTCCTGCTGGTGCTGCAGGCGGGTGCGGTTCGCGACGATGAGGCCGATGCCGCCGACGCCGTGGGCCGCGATCGCCGCGAGCTGCACGGGGGTCCAGCGGGCCCAGCCTTTCGCGGCGAGGCGGAGGCGCTCCGACGGGTCGGAGGAGGTGGACGCGGCGCCGTTCAGGCCGACGGCGCCCATCAGGGAACCGCCGAACCAGGCGGCGGCACCGAGGTCGTGGAGGCTGCGGACGAGGGTGTTGCGTGAGGGCATGACTGCCTCTTCTCTGCTGGGGGATCTCGCGAATGCGGTCCACTCGACGGTACGCGCGCCCGACCGGTTGGCACGGGGCTTGACCTCGCGGCCCGAGCGGTCTCGAAGTGGAGGGGTACCGACCCGAGGAGAGAGCACTATGAGCGACGACACGATGAGCGACGACGACAGGCACCGCATCCGCGACGAGTTCCACGACGCCGTGAACATGACGGCGAAGCAGCTCGAGGCGTGGCTCGAGAAGGACGAGTCGAAGGAGGTGGGGCAGAAGCCGGCGAGCGGAGGCGAGTCGACCGGCCACCACAGCGGCCGACGCATCATCGACATCCTCGGCACCAAGCAGGCCGACCTGAGCGACTCGGACTACGACCACATGAAGAAGGTCACCGCATACGTCGCCCGCCACTCGAAGCAGCGCCCCTCGGGCGACGTCACGGAGACGAAGTGGCGCTACTCGCTGATGAACTGGGGCAACGACCCCCTGAAGGACTGACGGGCGCGGCGCCTGCCCGCCGTCAGTCGACTGCGCAGCTCGCGTCGATCGGGCCGATCACGCCGCCGGTCACCGGGACGATGCCGCAGTTCGGGAAACCCGCGCGCGGGCGGTGCGCGGGGTCGATGGCGCGCAGGAGGCTGCCGAGCACCGTGCCGTGGGTGACGACGAGCACGTCGCCGTGCTCGGCCGCCGGCAGGATCAGCGCGAGCGCCGCCTCGACGCGCTCCCGCACCGACGCGGCCGTGTCCGCGCGGCCGGAGGGGTCGTGCCGGTGGATCGCGTCGATGACGCTGTCCAGGCCCGCGTCGGTCATCCGCGGCCAGTCCGCCGAGGCGGGGACGTAGGAGTAGCCGTGGTCGGCGAAGACGGGCTCCCAGAGCGACGCGTTCGGCTGCCCCTCGAAGCCGCCGAAGTGCCACTCCCGCAGCGTCGGCGTCGGCACCGACTCGATCGACGGGTGCCCCACGAGCGCCGCCGCGGCCGTGGTCCGGGTCCGGGTGAGGTCGCTCAGGAACGCCGCGACCAGCGGCACCCCGCGCATCCGCTCGCCGAGGGCCGCGATCTGCCGCTCGCCCCGCGCGGTCAGCGGCGAGTCGCACCAGCCCTGCAGCTGGCCGTTGACGTTGAACAGCGTCTGGGCGTGCCGGACGAAGTGGACGGTGCCGCGGGTCATGGTGCTCTCTCTACTGAACGTGAATGAACGGTTGGAACGCGCCCTACTCCGGCGCCGCCCGCGCGATGTGCAGCGCCAGGAACGCCACCTCCTCGTTCGGCAGCTCCGCACCGTACTCCGCCCGCACGAACGCGCGGACCCGCTCCGCCGACGCGACCGCCCGCGGATACCGCGTGCTCAGGCTCGTGAAGAGGAAGTCGTCCGAGCTGACCAGCAGCCCGCCCGAGAAGAACCGCTCGGCGAAGTACTGCAGGTGCGCCACGAAGCGCGCCGAGCGCAGGTCCTCGCGGTCCAGCGCGGCTCCGCTCGCGTGCTGGATGATCGCCGTCACCGAGCGGATGAGCTGCACGATCCGCAGCGAGTCGATGCCGACCTTGCCGAGCTCCGCGTTGGCGAGGTGGAAGGCCACGTTCGCCGCCTCGTCGTCCGGCACGTCCACGCCCAGCCGCGCGCGCATCGCCGCGACCGCCCGCTCCCCCACCGCGTACTGCACCGGGTACACCGAGCGCATCTCCCAGGCCAGCCGGTTCGCGACCGCGAGGCCGCGCCGCTGCCGCTCCACCGCGAAGTGCAGGTGGTCGGTCAGCGCGAGGTAGACGTGCGGGTCGAGCTTCAGCCCCTGCTCCTCCGCGTCGGCGACGACCGCGCGGGTCAGCTCGACGAACTCCGGCGGGATCTGCGCCAGCAGCTCGACCAGGTTCCGCTGGTCGGCGTCGTCGAGCGCGACGAACACCTGGTCCACCGCCGACGCCTCGATCACCTCGCCCGCCTTGGCACCGAAGCCGATGCCCTTGCCGAGCAGCACCCGCTCGGCGCCGCGCTCGTCGACGACGAGCACGACGCTCGAGTTGAGCACCTTCTTGATGGTCTGCATGCGTGTCTCCGTCGACGGCGTCTGCGCTGCCCGGCGGGCGGGTGGAGCGAGGAGGGTCATCCCAGGTCGGCGCCGTTGGACGCGATGACCCGCTGGTACCAGTAGAAGGAGTCCTTCCGGTACCGGTTCGTGCTGCCGTGGCCGAGGTCGTCCATATCGACGTAGACGAACCCGTAGCGCTTCGAGATCTGCGAGCTGGAGGCGCTGATCAGGTCGATCGGCGCCCAGCTCACGTAGCCGAGGAGCTCCACACCCTCGTCCACCGCCTGGATCATCTGCTCGAAGTGCGCGCGGAAGTAGTCGATCCGATAGGGGTCGTGGATGCGGGGATCCTCCCCCTCATTGTCCCCGAGAGCAGAGTCCGACGGGACGAGCTCGTCCCGCATCCCGAGCCCGTTCTCGACGATGAACAGCGGCTTGCCGTAGCGGTCGTAGAGGTCGATCAGCGAGATCCGCAGGCCGACCGGGTCGATCTGCCAGCCCCACTCGCTCGACTCGAGGAACGGGTTCTTCACCCCGAGCACCGTGTTGCCGGGGGTGCGCTCGGCGTCCGGGCGCACCGACTCCGTCATCGACATGTAGTAGCTGAACGAGATGAAGTCGACCGGGTGCTCGCGCAGCAGCTCGGCGTCGCCCTCCGCGAACGGGATCTCGACGCCGCGCGCAGCGAGCGCGCGCAGGGCGAGGCGCGGGTAGGCGCCGCCGGCCTGGACGTCGGTGCAGAGGTAGAGCATCCGCTCCTTGGCCTGCGTGGCTGCGACGTCGTCGGGGTGGCAGGTGTTCGGGTAGGTCGTCAGCATCGTGAGCATGCAGCCCATCCGCGCCTCGGGCCAGAGCTCGTGCAGCGTCTTCGTGACCGACGCCGACGCGACGAACTGGTGGTGCAGCGCCGTGTAGCAGGCCTGCTCGACGCTGCCCTCGACGGTCTCCTCGATGATGCCGCCCGAGGTGAACGGGTGGCGGATGATCCCGTCGATCTCGTTGAACGACAGCCACATGTCGACGAGGTGGCCGAAGCGCTCGAAGCAGGTGCGGGCGAAGCGCTCGAACAGCTCGATCGTGCGGCGCTCGACCCAGGCGTTGTGCTTCAGGGCCAGGGCGAGCGGCGGGTCGTAGTGCGAGAGGGTGACCAGCGGCTCGATGCCCAGGCGCCGCATCTCGGTGAAGAGCGCGAGGTAGTAGGCGATGCCCTCCTCGAGCGGCTCCGCCTCCTCCCCCGTCGGGTAGAGCCGGGTCCACGCGATCGAGACGCGGAGTGTGGTGAAGCCCATCTCCGCGAAGAGCGCCAGGTCGCCGGGATAGCGGTGGTAGAAGTCGATGCCGCGGCGCTTGGGGTAGTACTCGGTGTCGTCGTCCGCCATCGCCGCGGTGATGCTCGCCACCGTGTTCTGATGGTGGATCGCGTACTCCTTGGGGTCGGCCTTCGGCTTGTAGGAGGCGACGTCACTGACGGCCGGCCCGCGCCCGCCCTCGCGCCACGCGCCCTCGACCTGGTTGGCGGCGAGTGCACCGCCCCAACGGAATCCCTCAGGCAGCGCCATCGGCGAGCTCCTTCTCTTTCTGGGTGACGGTGATGATCGCATCGCCCGCCGACACGCGGTCGGCGGCCTCGATGAGCACGGTGTACTCGGCCGAGTTGGTGATCAGCACCGGGGTGGTGGTGTCGTAGCCGGCGGCGGTGATGGCCGCGAGGTCGGCGGTGAGCAGCAGCTGCCCCGCCTCGACGCGCTCGTCGACGGCGACGTGCACGTCGAAGGGCGCGCCGTCGAGCTGGACGGTGTCGAGGCCGACGTGGATCAGGACCTCGACCCCGTCGTCGCGGCGCAGGCCGATCGCGTGCTTGGAGCTGAGGACGGCGATGACCGTCCCGGCGAACGGCGAGCGGACGACGCCGTCGGCCGGGCGGATCGCGATGCCCTCGCCGAGGACGCCGGCGGAGAACACGGGGTCGTTGACCTCGCTGAGCGGGATCACGTCGCCGCTGAGCGGGGCGATGAGCGCGGTCGTGTCTGCGGCGTCCTTCGCGACCACGTCGCCGAGGGCCTGGACGCTGGCGGAGGCGTCGTCGCGCCAGATGATGAACGAGACGACGAACGACACGGCGACCGAGATCAGCAGGCCGATCACCGCGTTGAGCAGGTTCCAGGGGTTGAGCCCGTCGATGAACATCGAGATGCTCGCGACGCCCGGGCTGACCAGCGCGAACGCGGCGACCTGGGTGGCGCCGATGTAGGCGCCGCCGACGACGCTGCCCGAGATGACGGAGATGAGGGCGCGCTTGTTCTGCAGGGTGACGCCGTAGAGAGCGGGCTCGGTGATGCCGAAGAGGGCGGAGAGCCCGCCGGAGAAGGCGGTCGCGCGGAGCGCCGCACTCTTGGTGCGCAGGGCGATCGCGAGGCTGGAGCCGGCCTCCGCCGCGTTGTGGGCGAGCGAGGAGGCGAGGTAGAAGGTGTCCTTGCCCGCGCTGGCCATCGTCGCGATGGTCGGCGGGATGAACGCCTTGTGCATGCCGACCGAGATGATCAGCGGCAGCACGCCGGCGAGCAGCGCGACGGCCACCCAGCCGAGCGCGCCGTAGAGGCCGATCAGGGCGCCGGTGAGCATCGAGCCGAGCCAGTAGCCGAGCGGGCCGAGCAGGAAGATCGTGGCCGGCGCGACGATGACGAGGCACATCAGCGGCACGTAGAAGGTGCGGATCGGGCCCCACGAGTGCTTGGTGAAGAAACGCTCGACGACCGAGAGGAGGAGGACCGCGAGGATCGCCGGGAACACCTGCGCGTTGTAGGCGATCACCGGCACCGGAATGCCGAAGAGGGCGACCCCGCCCTCCTGGTTGAGCAGCGTGGTGAAGGCCGGGAAGACCAGCACCCCGACGAGCCCAAGGGCGAGCGGCCGGTTCACGTCGAGCTTCTTGGCGCTCGTGTACGCGACGAGGAGCGGCAGGAAGCCGAACACCGCGTCCGGGATGGCGGACAGCAGCTTGAAGTTGTCGGAGGCGGGGTCGAGCCAGCCCACCGCGGAGGCGAGGACGAGGAACGACTTGAAGATACCGGCGCCGGCGATGGCCGGGATGATCGGCGTGAAGACGCTGACGACGAAGTCCATGATCGTCGCGCCGAGGCGCTTGAGCGACCGGGGCTGCTTGGCCTTGGGTGCTGTGGCCTGCGTGCCGCCGCGCAGCTTCTCGACCGCCGCGTACATCTCGGCGACGCCGTTGCCGACGATGACCTGCGTCTGCGGCCCCATGACGACGCCGATCACGCCGGGCACCGCCTTAAGGGCATCGACATCGGCCTTCTGATCGTCCGCGAGCGCGAAGCGCAGGCGGGTCGAGCAGTGCTGCAGCTTCGAGACGTTGCCGGCGCCGCCGACGTGCTCGAGGATCGCCTTCGCGCTGTCCTGGGTACTCATCGGTACTCCTTCGGGTGTGTGGGGGACGCGCGCTTCCCTGCGCTGTGCTGCATCGTGCTCTCGCTGATTCCGTCGCTGTCCCCGCGCCGTCATCGGCGCGTCAGGAGGCGTCCGGGCACAAAAAAAGGACCCGACGACGCTGCTTACGCGTTTCGTCGGATCCTGCCTGCACGACCAGTCACATGTCCGAGAGCGAACGTAACACGGGGGTGGCGGGGGCGTCAAAGCGCGCTCAGACGAACGAGCCTCCCACTACCTGGCTACACAACGAAGGCCCGTCGAGGCAAAGGCGCAGGAAATCGGCGATCGGCGGCAGTCAGCCTTCGTTGTGCGGTGCCCCATCATGAAGGGATGGATGTCCTCGAGGTTGTCGCCGCCGTCATCGAGAGCGACGGCCGCATCCTGGCCTGCCGCCGCCGACCCGAGAAGGATGCCGGTGGCAAGTGGGAGTTCCCGGGCGGCAAGGTCGAGGTCGGCGAGACGCACGAGCAGGCGCTCGCCCGCGAGATACGCGAGGAGCTCGGCGTCGAGATCGAGGTGGGCGAACTCTTGACCGTCGACGACACCGCAGGCTCCACTCGCGTGATCCGGCTGTCGTGCTTCTGGGCGACGCTCTCCTCGGAGAGTCCTACGTCTAGCACCGACCACGACTCGATGCTGTGGGTCACGCGTGCCGACCTCACGCCGCTGGAATGGGCACCCGCCGATCTACCCGCCGTAGCTCTCCTGACGGCTTAGGGATCGACGAGGTCGAAACCATCGTCCGTACGGATTGCGGTGATGATCCCCAGCCGCCCAATGAGTTCGAGAAGATCTGACTCGGGACGACCTGGAAGCAGGATGACGGGCACCGCCGCCCAGCCGAGGCCATTGGCGACGTGGGCGTAATCGAGAACCTGGCCGATAGCAGTGCGCACATAGGCGCGAGCAGTTGACTTCTTGGCCTCGACGATCCAGCCGCTGGACTTCACGTACAGATCAGGCTCAATCCGGGTGGAGCCGACGGGAAGGGTGAGCCGACTCGGCGGCGTCCCGTTTTCCGCCAGCCACTCACCGAAGGCCGCCTGCAGCTCGAACTCCACTCGGGAGACAACCCGCTCCTCGATCGGGCTGAGGTCCGCACCCGCGATCACAACATCGGATGATTCCGGGGCAGTCCACTCGGAGATTTCCGCTGACGCCACCGGGCGTCCGCCATACGCGGGGAGTGACGAGACGTCGGCGCTGATCGGCACGAGGGTGAAGATGATGCCCTGTCGCAGCGTTCCCTCGGTGTCGGGGATGGTCTCAAAGCGGTAGGTCGGAGTTCCCGTGGTGAAGGCCCCGATGTAGGTCACGCTCGTACCTTGCACCGTGAAGAGCCGGATGACGCGGTTCTGAACGGCAGCATCACGAAGAGCCAGATTGCCGCGGACAAAGGTCTGATCGCCGATTTGGCCCTCGCCGGTGTAGGAGTAGGAGCCGTCCTCGCGGAGGCCCTCGAAGCGGTCGTACCCGTACCGAGCCCCCTTCGCCGGATCAGTGAAGATGAAAATCTCGCCGAGGGACTTTGGAGTCGCAATTCCGCCCTGCTGCTGACCGCCGTACGCCCCGTGAACGGCCCGCCTCAGGACCTGGTCGCCCTCGACGAGGGTGAATCGCGTGCCATTCGCCCCACGCCGTGCAATTCGCGTGCGAACGAAGTCGGCCTGCTCCTCGCTCAGGCTCCAGCGCGTCGTCGACGGATCGAGCGTTCCGAATTGTTCGCGCAGGACGGAGCGGATTCGCTTCTGCGAGACACCCAACTCGAGGGAAAGGGTTGCGGGAGTGAGATCGGGCATAGCCCGAGAGTAGGAATATCAAAGCCCTTTATTGGCGAGGTACGCTCGTGTCTCTTTAGTGAAGAGTTGTCGCCATTCTTGACTGGAAGTGCGGCGCCCTGCGGCAGTACGCAGCGAAGAGGAAGGCGGCCCGCGCGAGGTCACCACTGACGAGCCTCGCGACCCGCTCCGCCGCTCAGTGCACCGCGATGAAGACGAGACCCGAGGCGACCAAGAATGTAAGGATCGCGCCGATCATTCCGATCGCGGGGATCCACCAGATCCGACGCGACGTGTTCGGTCGGACGAGTGCGATGACCGTCACGAGGAAGGTCAGCGCGACGACTCCGGGGACGAGTACGGTCGTGGTGCTCAGGAGCTCGTAGTCGCATTCGCCCGGGGCTCCGCCGCACCGATCCATCGCCAGCTGCTCGACCAGGACGAAGAAGGACAGAACGGCACCGACTGCCAGCAGGAAGACGAGCAGCAGGATCGCGGTGACGCGGTCCTCGCCGGCCGACAGGCGGCGGGCGGGGCGCCTACGGGAAACCGGCCGGTCGAACGGGTCCGGGTCGTCCCAGTCCGCGTCCGAGTCGAAGGCCATAGTGCCGCTCAGGCTAGCCGAGCACGGCGCGCAGGCACCGCGGGCGGCACAGCCGCGGCGCGCATCAGCACCCGACCAGCACCGCCTCCGCCGCCTCCCGGTCCTCCGCCCCGACCGCCAGCCCGTACGCCCCCAGCACCCCCACGAACTGCTCCACGTACCCGCAGCGCAGCTCCGCGGCCGGCGGCAGCCACTCCCCCGGCCCCGCGTCGCTCTTCGCCTGGTTCGTGTCGTCCGAGGCGGCGACGAGGTTCGCCGGGTCGTTCGCGAACAGCAGGCGCTGCTCGTCCGTCCACGCCCACGCGCCGTGATGCCAGGCCCAGCCGAGGGCGACGACGTGGTCGATCTGCACGAGCCGGGAGGTGTCGCTCCCGGAGACGAACGACACCGCGGCGCCGTCGTACGGATCGACCAGCGTTCCGGACAACACCTTGCAGTCGCGGGTGCCCGGCTTGAAGACCGGGTCGAGCAGGTCGCGGCCGAGGATGTCGTTGCGGGTGTCGCAGCCGTTGCGGTCGACGTCCTTCCAGGACTCGCCGAAGAGGTCGCGGTCGTAGGCGACGTCGGCGCGGCCGTCGTCCGCGGGCAGCGCGGCGAGGGTCGCGAGCGCGAGGGCGGCCGGATCAGCGGCGCCCGGCGACGACGCGGCGGAGGGTGACGCGCTCGGTAGCACCGGCGCGGAGGACGCCGTCGCGGGAGCGGCCGACCCAGGAGCCGCGGCAGCTCCCGTCGACCCAGCCCCCGGCCCTCCGACAGTCTCCCCCACCCCGACCACCGCGAACGCGGCCGCGGCCGCGACGACAGCGGCCACGATCCACGCCCACCACGGCGCCTGCCGCCGCCTGCGCGCAGCACCACCGCCCGGACGCACAGCACCGCGCGCGCGCCGGAGCCCCTGCTCGCCGAGACGCCCCTGGTCGCGGCGGCGGCGGCCCCGACCACCGACTACACCCCCGAGTCGCCGTCGGCCGGGACGACGGGCGCCGAGGCCCGCACCGCCCCGTCCCACAGCCGGATCGCCGCGCGCGGCACCGGCCCGACGACGTCCACCCGCCACACGAGATCCACCGGCGACCCGGTCGACGCCTCGAACGGCACGACATGGATCGGCGCCGACGGGTCGAACCGCAGCCGCTCCTGCAGCCGCGACGGCGCGACGAGGAAGCTCGTCACCCGCTCGTGGTAGCGCTCGCCGACCTGCAGCTCGGTCAGCACGGTGGCGCTGACGGGAGTCATCGGGTCGGCGCGGGTCAGCGAGTCGAGCAGGAAGTCGTCCCAGGGGACGTCGAGCTCGACGCCGTCGAAGTCCTCGGGGCGGCGCAGCGCGTTCAGGGGGTTGGTGCCCATCGGGCGGACGCGCGGGCGGGCGATCGCCTCCTCGTCGCGCTGCACGGAGGCGACGATGTCGGCCAGGCGCGGGGCGGCGATCCGGGTGAGCAGCGACTCGTCGTCGAGGGCGCGCAGCAGCATGCGGCGGGTGTGGTTCGACGAGTGCGGGAGGTCCTCGTCGAGCGCCGAGAGGCCGAAGCCCTGGCCGGCTCCGTAGTCGGCGGCCATCTCCTGCACGAGCGACTCGAAGGCCTCGTGCCGCCAGCCGCGGCGGACGAGCTTGGAGGTCATCGCGGCGCGCATGCGGGCGACTGCCGCGGTCTCCTCGCCGCTGACGGTCGCGAGGCGCACGGCGAACGGCATCGCGCCGCGCTCCACGTCGAAGGTCTCGTGCTGCGTCCAGACGGGCGGCACGTGCCAGGGGCGGTGCACGGCCTTGGACAGCAGCACCAGCCACTCGACGGCCTGGCGGTGCACGGAGCGCAGGCGCGCGGCCTCCTCGCGGGCGCGGCGGGCGCTGCGGCCGTAGTGGGCGAGGCGCGTGCGCTCGAGCTGGATCCGCCGCTCGAAGCGCGACCAGCCGGCGTGGTAGCGCACGAGCGAGACCAGCGTGATCAGCACTCCGGCGCCGGCGAGACCGACGAGCACCCAGAGGAGCACGGAGGTGATCAGCCCGGGATCGAAGGAGCCGTCGGCCTGCCGCGAGGCGTAGTCGTTGACGAACCAGATGCCGACGCCGACCACGATCGCGAGGGCCAGCACGGTGACCCAGCCGACGAGCAGCGTGCGGTGAAACTCGCGGCGCAGGCTGAGCAGCACGCCGGGGCGCTGCGAGCGGATCGCGTCGATCTCGCCGCGGAGGTAGGCGACCTCGTCCTCGGCGCGGCGGCGCTCGGCGCCGATACGGTCGAGGAAGCGCCAGACGAACGAGGAGCTCTGCCGACCGGCCCACAGGTCGTACTCGCCGAGCGCCTGCAGGCGGCCGGAGCGGCGCGCCTCGGCGTCGGCGGGCGAGACGGCCGGCGCGGGAGCCTCCTCCGCGGGGACCTCGATCTGCACGACGGGACGCGCCTCGGCGGCCTCGCCCTCGACGAGCGTCTCCTGCGCGGGCGGCGCGAACGCGGCGGCATCGGAGGAGTCGGCGGCGGGGGCGGATTCGGGCTCCGGGGCGACGGGCGCCTCGGGCTCCGGAACGACCGGAGCAGCTGGAGCGGCGACAGCAGCAGCCGCCGAGGCCTCCGACGCCGACACCCAGTTCTGCAGCCTCTCCCGCGGATCCGCGAGCGCCAGCGCATACCAGTCCACCCGCTCCGGGAACCCCGGCGGCACGTCGTAGCCCGACGCCACCCACGGGTCGTCCGGCAGCGCGAGCACGTCGCCCACCCGGCCGAACACGGGCACGGCCCCCTCGACGGGCGCGAAGCCGGC
Source organism: Rathayibacter sp. VKM Ac-2760 (assembly GCF_009834185.1). Classification (GTDB taxonomy): domain Bacteria; phylum Actinomycetota; class Actinomycetes; order Actinomycetales; family Microbacteriaceae; genus Rathayibacter. The sequence continues at coordinate 773,898 of NZ_CP047173.1, read as the reverse complement.
GTCGCGGAGGTCGGCGCTGCCGTCGAGCGCGCCGAAGACCAGCTCGCGCAGGCCCGCCCAGAGCTGCGGGGTGGTGCGGACGTGCGCCATCGCGGCGGGCGCGTCGGCCTCGGCGCGGGCGCGGCCCTCGTCGTCGCGGAGGTGCTCGAGGTCGGCGACCAGGAGGCGGTCGCGGACGTCCAGCACCTCGTCGTAGTCGGCCCCGACGACGGCCGAGCCCTCGGAGGTGTGCAGGGCGCGGGTCACCGAGCGGTTCGCGCTCGAGGTGATCCAGAGCACGGCCCAGCGCGGGATCTGCACGAGCTTCCCGGCGGAGAAGGCGAAGAAGCGGCCGATCTGCGCCCAGAAGCCGATCCGCTCGGGCTCCGGCACGTCGAGCGAGCCGGCGGAGTCGTAGGTGAGCGCGCCGCCGTCCAGGCGCAGGGCGCCGGCGACCATGCTGTCGACGTAGCCGGCGATCTGGCCGTCGTCGATGTAGGCGGTGCCGGGCGGCGGCGGGCTGACGCTGGGGTCGATCAGCAGCGAGTCGGGGCGGGCGGCGTTCTCGAGCACGCCGGCGGCGACGCGGCGGCCGAGCGACTCGGTCAGCACCGCGTTGAGGAAGACGCGCGAGATCCAGACGGAGTCGCCGCCGTCTGACTCGCGGCTCATCAGCTCGACGCTGCCGTCGGTGACGCCGTTCCACAGCCCGGCGACACTCGCCAGGTGGGTGAGCGTGAAGCCGGTGAAGCGCTCGTCGTCGCGGACGAAGGCGTCGCCGGACCACGGGCTCGAGCGGTCCTCGGGCGAGGCGATGACGACGAAGCCGTGCTCGTGCGCCTCCACCCGCTCGCGCAGCTGGAACGCGGTCGGCGCGCAGATCAGCGTGACCCGGCGCAGCTCCGTGGTCTGGTCGGCGAGGGTCGCCGACGGGTTCGGCAGCGGCATCGAGGTGCGCACCCAGCGGCTGACGAGGTCGGCCACGGCGTCCTGCGCCTCGTCGGTCTCGCGCTCGGGCAGGGCCGAGCGGAGGGTGACCAGGCGCACGAGGGCGAGCGGCTCCTCCGCGAGCGCCTCGAACAGGTCGACGGCGATGGCGACCGACTCGAGGTCGGCGCCCACGCCGAGCACCACGGCCTCGATCTGCGGTGGTGCGTAGGGCGAGGTCGTGACGTGCTCGGGCAGCACCCAGAGCGCCTGGCCGAGCAGTCCGGTCTTCGTCCACTGCGCCGCCAGCTCGAGCAGGGTCTCGCCCTGCGTGCCGCTGGGCAGCAGGACGATCGCCGCCTTGCCGTCGGGCCAGAACCCGTCGTGCCCGATCTCCTGGGGCACCCTCAGACTCCGGAGTCGCGCGGACCGGTGGAGCCGACCGAGGAGACCAGGCCCACGAGCGCCTCGCGGAACTGCTCGCGCATCTCCCAGGTCACCGGGTAGTCGTAGACCGAGACCATGTCGTCCTGCTGCACGATGTCGCTGTCGAACTTCGCGATCTCGGCGTTCAGGAACGCCTGGACCGCGGTGCGGCGCGAGGTGAGGTCGCCGTCGACGGTGCCCGCGCGCGACGCGTCCGGAGCGGGCGCTCCGTTCGGCAGCTCGCCGGTCTGCAGCCACTCGGACAGCTCGGTGTCCTCGCCGCGGCGCCCGAGGCTCATCAGCACGCGGTAGGCGGCGAGGGGTGCGAGGGTGCCGTCGACGTTGCAGAGCGCCATCGCGATGGCGAGCGACTGCAGCACGACGCCGGGGAAGTCGGCGGCGCGGGCGTTGCGCTCGCTGAGCAGCGGGTGCGGGAAATCGGCGAAGGAGCGCGAGGCCGGGTCCCAGACCGAGAGCTTCGGGCCCTTCTCCCCCTGCGAGGAGTCGACGGCCAGCCGGCTCAGGGCCTTGGCGACGTACCAGCCGCGGATCATGTCCGCGATCACGGTCGGGTCCGCGGGGATGCTCTCGCCGAGCAGGCGGGCGCGCTTGAACTTCCAGAACGCCTCGCGGCTGTCCTGGGTGTTCGACTGCGCGAGCCAGCCGCGGGCGATCGGCTCCATCACGGAGTCCATCACGATGGGCTCGTACGGGAAGCCGGACATCGCGAAGACCTCGATGCCGTCGACCTTCTGGTCCTGGAACCAGGACTCGCTGGTCGCGTCGTCCCAGACGCCCATCTGGGCGAGCACGCCCTTGGTCACCTCGTACATCTCGGTGCCGGCGCGGAACGGGATGGAGCTGAAGACCAGCGAGGTGTCCTCGTTGATCGCCTTGCCGTGCACCTCGCGCAGCAGCGCGGGGTTGAGCTTGACCAGCGGCTCGCTCGCGCCGAGGGCGGCCTGGAGCTGCTCGCGGTAGCGGTCGCGGCGGGCGGCGAAGACGTCGGGCGGCAGGATCTCGGAGTCGAAGAAGCCGAGCAGGTCCTCGCCGATGTAGGCGGCGAACGGCGTGCCGTCGCGCTTCATCCAGGCGCGGGCGCGGGCGACGTAGGTCTCCGGGTCGGTCGCGAGGCCGAAGCCGGCGCGCTGCGTGGGGTTGGCGACGGCCGGATCCGCGGTGACGGCCGGCTTCCAGGTGCGCGGGTTCGCGATCAGCGACCAGGTGCCCGTCGAGCCCTCGGCGTCGGCGCCGGCACCCACGAGCAGGTCGGCGAGCACCGTCGTGACGGCGTCCTGGTACTTGGCGTCCTCCTCGACCGACGCGCTGACCAGCTTCTCGAACTCGGTCGGGTACCGCTCCGGCTCGACGAGCATCCGCTCGTTGGGGGCCGGGGTGTACTTGCGCGGGACGGTGCGGTCGACGCGGCTCGGCCAGAAGTCGAAGGCGTTCTCGCGGTCGTCGATCGTCTTGCGGGCGTTGACCCGCTGGAGGAGCGCGGAGCGGGAGCCGTCGAGGAACTCGGCGAGCAGGACGAGGAACGTCTCGCGCAGCTCGCCGAGCAGCGCCGAGGCGGAGTCGCGGAGCGCCGCCTCCGACGACCACTCGAGCGCCTGGCCGAGCCGCTGGATGGCGAACTGCACGGCCTCCTGGTCCGGGCGGATCGACTGCTGGTTCGGGGAGGCGCGCAGCTCGTCGGCGATGAGGGAGCCGAGGCCGTTCACCCAGTCCTCGTGCTGGCGGGCGTCCACCTGGAGCGCGTCGACGGTGCCCTTGAGGCTCCGCTCGACGCGGCGCAGCATCGCCACGACGACCGCGAGGCCGTCCTGCGCGACGTAGCGGGAGACCGTCTCGAGGATGTGGCCGGGCATCGTCCGGATCCAGTCGTCGAGGCGGCGCTGGCGCGCCTCGCGGTCGCGCTGCAGCAGCCGCGGGCTGTTCCGGGTGTACTCGTTGACGAGGCGGTCGGTCCAGGTGGTGATGTCGGTGCCGCCCTGGCGGTCGAGCGACTCGGGGCGGGCCAGCTCCTCGTCGGCGCCGCGCTGCAGCTCCGACTTGATCACGTCGAGGACGCCCTGATCGCGGAGGGCGTCGGTGACGTCGTTGTGCTCGGCGGTCTCCTCGTTCAGGCGCAGGTCGCGGAGGAAGCGCTGGTACTCGCTGTCCGCCGACTTGTCGATGTGCGCCTTCTCGGTCATCCGCTCGAACTGCGGGTCCTCCTCGGCGTGGGCGAACAGCATCCGGTCGATCGCCGAGCGGGCGAAGCGCTCGGCCGAGTACTCCAGGAAGCGCTCGCGGCCGAGGGTGACCCGGCCGAAGCCGATCGAGGAGAAGGGCGGCGAGTGCCGGCCGGGGCTCATCAGGCCGGAGTTGTCGGGCAGCACGTTGGCGGCCGAGCGGGCCTGCCAGTTGCCGGAGGAGTAGGCGATCATGTCGTCCTGCACGCGCTCGTCGATCATCCACGCGGTGAGGCTGGTGGCGACGGCGTCGTAGACGGCGTTCTGGTCCTCGAAGGTGACCTTGCTGTTGCTGCGGCCGACGATGAAGGGGTACGCGGCGCCGACGCGGTCCATCGCGGCGCCGTAGGAGGGGGCGACGCCCTTGGTGCGCAGCAGCTCGAGGGTCGCGGCGGAGGGGGTGTCGGTCCAGAAGCCGTTCATCGTCTCGGAGATCGCGGCGAGCGCGTTGCCCGGCATGCCGGCGGTGACGGCGAGCTGATCGAAGACGTCGGGCGCGTAGAGCATGCTGAAGAACTGGTTCGACCACGGGTACTGCTTCGCGGTCGACTTGATGATCTCGATGATGTCGAGGAACTGGCCGGCCCCCGAGCCGCCGGCGACCGAGGAGATCACGATGACGATCGGGCTGCCGTCTCCGCCGTCGTCGCGGGCGCGCAGGCGCTGGCCGAGGGTCTGCAGCTCGGCGAGCGACTCGGCGTCGTTCATCCGGCCGATCGCGAGGCGCGCGGCCTGGGCGATCTCCTTGGTGGCGGCGAGCGCGACGGCGCGGCCGACGGCGCGGTACTGACCGGCGCCCTTGGTCACGTCGACCTTGACCAGGGTCGGGTCGGGCAGCTGGCGCTCGATGTCGTGGCGCAGGGCGTTGTTGGTCGCGTGGGCGCTGGTGATCGAGCCGTGCACGATGTCGAAGGTCGCCGCGGTGCTGACCAGCCCGCGGTAGTCCTGCCGGGGCAGGAACGGCGCCTGGTACTCCATGCCGTCCTGGACGGTGGGGGTGTCGAAGTGCAGGAAGCGCCAGGCGGCGGGGATGCCGCCCTCCCAGCCGAGCTGCTGGAGCTTGAGCTCGAGCTGGTACTTGATGCCGCGGAGGGTCTTGCCGCCGGAGCCGCCGACTCCGATCAGGAGGAAGGGTCTGAGCATGAGGTCCTGCTTTCGTCTGGTCGCGCGGTGGTTCTGCGGGAGCGCGGTGTGTCGTGAGGCGGGGCTGTGTCGTCTGGCGGTGTCGTGACGCGGTGTCGCGGTCAGCGACCGCGGGGCGGCGGGTGGGGCCCGCGCGGCCGGGCGGCGGGGGCGGCGGGAGCCGCCGGGCCGGGGCGGCGGCGGTCCGCCGGGGCGGCCGGGCGAGCTCCTGCGTCCGCGGGGCGGCCTCGCCGGGGCGCGGCGGTGAGGACGGGCGGGGCGGAGGGCCGGGGTGCTGCTGTCGTGCTCCCGCCCCGCGGCGGGACGGACGCGTGCGGTTCGGCGGCGGCGGGCGCGGGCTGCGGCGGCTCCCGCCGCTCGGGCCGCTTCGCCGCGCGCTCGCGCCGCAGCACGTCGACGGTGTGCCAGGCGGGCTCGCCGGAGTCGCGCAGCAGGTCCTCGAGCCGGCGCTCGTACTGCCCCTCGTCGTCGCGGTCGACGCGGTGGTAGAGCACCGCCGTTGCGCGCACGGGCTCGTCGCCGCGGGGGCGCTCGAGCTCCTGCTCCGAGACGACGATCGCCCAGAAGACGTCGAGCGGCAACGCGGAGAACTCGACGCCGCCGTTCCCGAGCGGTCGCCCGGCGGAGGTGCCGCGGGTGCCGGTGCGGGAGGCGATGATCACGCCCGCGGCGGGCGGGCCGACGCGGTAGCTCGGCGCCTTCAGCGGCCACCACGGGACGTGCGCGCGGAGGCGGCCGAGCTCGGGGTCGGGCAGCTCGCGCACGCCGGTCTCGCTGCGGAGGTAGCGGAAGCGCTCGTCCAGGCGACCGTGGGTCAGCGCCGAGCGGACGCCCTCCGGGGTGATCTCGACCGGGACGGTGCCGCGCTGGAACGAGCCCTCCATCGCGATCTTCGCCTTCGCCCGGTTGAAGAGGTACAGGCCGAGCAGCGGCAGCAGAACGCCGAGCAGCAGGAGCACGAGCGCGACCAGGCCGATCGCGGCGGCGTTCACCGGGAAGGTCGAGGGGAAGGAGAGCGCGACGGTCTGCGGCGCACTGCTGCCGTCACCCGTGCGGATGTCGAGCGGCAGGGTCGCCGAGACGGTGGAGTCGGCGGGGGTGTCGTTCTCCGCGGTGACGGTCAGCGCGGCGGAGCTCCCGGACGCGACGACGAGGCAGTCGTCGGGGGCGAGCGCCGTTCCACCGGGTTCGGTGAAGGTCCAGCTCCAGCCGTCGGCGCGATCGGCGTTGTCGCTCGTCACGGTCGGTAGCGCGGCGAGGCAGACCTGGCCGTCGCCGCCGGCGGTCGGGCCCTGGACGGTGAGGGTCCCCTCCGCGCGGCCGTCGGCACCGGTCAGCTCGCTGAGCACGAGCGGCGAGGCGACGCTCGGGAAGGAGGCGGGCAGCACGGTCGTGATCCGCTGCTGCGTGGTCACCGGGGCGAGCGCGATCGCGTGCTCGTCGGTGGTCAGCGGGTCGAGCGAGGCGGTGACGAGCAGCTCGGAGGCGGTGACGTCGGAGGGCAGCGGGAGCGTTATGACGCCGGTCGTCTCGTCGATCGCGGCGCCGGGCAGCTCGGTCGTCGCGCCGTCCGCGGTGCTGGTCGCCCGGAAGGCCGCCTGGCCGAAGACGGAGAGGTCGGCCGCGGCGCCGTCGGCGTCCTGGACGCGGGCGGTCAGGGTCGCGGAGAGAGTGCCGTCCTCGCCGCGCTGCACCTGGTTGGCGTCGTCGAAGACGATCCGGAGGTCGCTGAACGCGAAGACCTCGGTGGTGCCGGGCGAGCTGAGCGTCCACTGGCCCTGCAGCTCGGGCCGGTCGACGGTGATCTCGAGGCGCGCGACGCCGGAGGACTGCGTGACGACGACCTCGGGGGCTCCGGTGCTCGCGGAGAGGGTGCCGAGGCCGGAGGAGTCGGGCGCCTGCAGCGTCCAGCCGTCCCGCACGACGGCCTGGATCCGGGAGACGCCCGGGTCGATCCAGAAGCCGCCGTCGGCGTCGAGCGCCTGCGCCGCTCCGCCGTCGATGCGGGCGCCGAGCTCGAGGAAGACGGAGGCGAGCGCGTCGGGGTCGGAGGCGTCCACCACGGCGCCGCGGACCGAGCCCTCGGGCGTCGTCGCCGGCCCGCAGGTGGCGGTGCCGCCGCCGTAGGCACCGCTGCCCTCGACGAGCGGCCACATCACCCGGGCCTGCTCGCGCTGCTCACCGTCGGCCAGGAGCGTGCCGATGACGACGACGCCGGCCTGGCGCAGCGCCGCGAGCACGCCGTTGCCCCCGGGCTCGTCGCCGTCGGGGTCGATCCGGGCGCCGCAGAGCGCATTGGTCGCGTCGGCGGTGGCCTGCGCCGAGCCGAGATCGATCTCGCCGTCGGTCAGCCAGACGACGAGCTGGCAGGCGGAGCCGGCGCTCGGCTGGTTCTGCAGCGCCGACTGGACGCCCTGGAGCCCGGCGAGCCAGTTGGTGCCGCCGCCGGGGGTCTTGTCGCGGATGACGGTCGCGAGGTCGTCGGGGCTCTCCTGCGCCCAGGCCCGCCAGTCGACGGCCGGCTCGAAGGCGCGGCTGAAGAAGGCGGCGCCCCAGTTGACGGTGAGCGAGTCGCGGAGGCCACCGAGCTCCTGGAGGCTGTTCGCGAGGATGCCGGCCCGCGCGACGTCGGGGTCGGAGCCGCGACCGTCGTCGCCGCCGGTGTTCAGCGAGCCGGAGCTGTCGACGAGGTAGTAGACGTTGAGGACATCGGAGGAGGAGAGGCAGGTGCGCAGGTCCTCGATGGCGCCGCGGCCGATGTCGGTGAGGGTGGCGGACTGAGTCGCCGCCTGACCGGTGGCCGCCTGCGCGGGCTGCGCCGCCGCCCCGAGCCCGAGGGTGAGCAGGAGGGTCGTGACCACGACCGCGAGCGCCCGCCGGATCATGCCAGCCACTCGGAGATCGGGACGCTGATGTTGAGGACGTGCCAGGCGCCGAGGACGAGCGCGGCGCCCGAGAGCCAGTAGAGCGCGCGGGTGAAGCGCGCGTCGGGCACGAAGCGGCGGGCGTCGCGGAGGGAGTTCGCGCGCTGGCCGGAGAGGTCCCAGCCGGTCGCGAGGAAGACGAGCAGCGGAGTCAGCAGGTAGCCGGCGACGCTCAGCCAGACCGCGCTGCCGCGGACCAGCGGCAGCGGAACGCCGAGCACGCGCACGGGAGCGGAGGCGACGGAGGCGGCCACGATCGCCAGCGCGAGGCTCACCACGAGGCCCGCGGCACCCACTGCGAGAGGCAGGATGCTGGCGGTTCGGCGGGCCACGGGGGCCCGATCACGCACGGTCGACACCGCTCCACCCTCCGCTGTCGCAGCTGAACGCTCCCTGTTGGGGGCAATGTTCCAGTATGAGGACCCGGCCGCGAGCGGCCAAACCCCGCGGTGGTGCGCCCGGGTCTCGAGCGTGCCGCTCCTCGGCTGCTCGACCGCCATCGAGGTGCGCCCTCCCCTTTGCTGATCGAGTAGCGCGCACAGCGCGCGTATCGAGATCCACCACCGTCAGAACGGCGCCGGTCTGTCGACGAATCGCGGCCCCGGCGGCGGGTCGGGCGGGCGCCCCGGGAGCGGCGGCGGCCGGTCGCTGACGCGCCGTCCGGTCGGCGTCGTCCACACGATCGTCCCGTCGGAGTCGTCCTTGACGTAGCTCCACCGGTCCCCGTGCCGGAGGTGGTGATGGCTGGTGCAGAGCATCACGAGGTTCTCGAGCGAGGTCTCGCCGCCGTTGCGCCACTCGATCGTGTGGTCGGCTTCGCTCGTCGCGGCCGGGCGGGTGCAGCCGGCGAATCGGCACGTCTGATCCCGCAGCCGCAGGTGCAGGCGCATCTGCGGCGGCGGGACGCGCCAGGCGCGGCCGACGGAGACGACGGCGCCGGTGTCCGGATCGGTGAGGACACGGGTGAAGGAGGCCGCGGTGGCGATCAGCTCACGGGCGATCTCCGCCGGAACGGGTCCGTACCCGTCGAGGTCCGCGGGCGCGTCGTCGAGGCCGACGGCGGTCGACGCGGCGAGCGTCAGCCGCACCTCGGCGCGGACACCGGGGACGAAGGTCGGGTCGGGCCGGTGATCGGCGTCCGGAGTCGTGCCGGCGATGTCGCCGTCGCAGAGCAGATCGATCGCCGCGTCGGCGCTCAACTGCTGGAGGGTGCGCGAGTCGCCGTCGTCGCGGAGCGTGCGTGCGATGCGGCGCAGCCGGTCGTAGGCGCCCGAGACGGCCGGTGCCGGTCCGTGGACGCAGAGTGTGGCCATGCCGTCGACGTGGGGCGTGACCCAGACAGCGCGGTCCTCGCGGGCGCGGGCGTGCCGCTGGGCGAGCGGATCTTCGTGCAGCTCCTCCCGCCAGCGGCGCAGGGCGCGACGCAGCTGGGTGAGCGACATCGACGGCGCCGCTTCCGCGACGCGCTCATCGAGAGCGGCGCGGGAGGACTCGGGGAGGCTTCCCGCGGTCGCCGCAGACGGCCTCCCCTTCCTCCCAGTGCAGGCGCGCCTGCGCGAGCAGCGCCCGAGTCAGCGGCAGGTGCTCGAAGAGCAGCTGCGCGTTCTCGAGGCGGCGGGAGACGGTCTGCTCGGGCAGACCCTCCGCGACCGCGAACTCGGCACGGATCGAGCGCTCGACGAGATCGCGGGTCTCGCTGCGGGTCGCCCCGCGGGCGTACGCGTCCGAATCGGCGAGGGCCTCGAGGTAGCCGGCGTAGAGCTCCTCCGCCTCGGCGAGGCGCAGCGGCGCGGCGGCTCGGGCGAAGGCCGCGGCGCGGTCGCCTCGCCCGCGCACGTCGGCGGGTGCCGCGTCGTCCGATTCGTTGCCTGTCATACGAGTATTGAATCAGGGACCACCGACACCGGACCGGCTCCGCGGGCTGATCGGGGAGAGCGCGGTCGAAGAGGGGGCTGGGGAGGAGGCTCGCTCCCGGATGTCCGACGGTGCTGGGTCTCGATACGCCGCCGGAGGCGGCTACTCGACCAGCATGGAGCGGCCGACCAGGCACCGTCGCCGAGGTCCGCTCCCCCGCTGATCGAGTAGCGCGCACAGCGCTCGTCCTTGCTGATCGAGTACCGCGCAACGCGCGCGTATCTTGCTGATCGAGTAGCGCGCACCGCGCTCCTCCTTGCTGATCGAGTAGCGCGCACCGCGCGCGTATCGAGATCCACCCCGCCCGCACCCCCGGCCGCCCGCCCCGCCCGGATGGTTGACTGACCCCATGGAGATCGTTCTCGGAGTCGTCGGCCTGCTCGGCGGCCTCATCGTCGCGGCCGCCGCCGTGGTCGCCGTCGTCATCGGGCAGCGCCGCGCGAAGCCGGCCTCGCTGGTCGACATCGACGTGCGCCTCTCGCACGCAGGCGACGACTGGTGGCGGGTGACCGCGACGATCCGCAACCTCGGCCGCAGCGACCTCCCTGCCACCACCTTCGTGAACGACCGGCCGATCGTGTTCGCCCTCACCGGCGCCACCGCCGCCGAGTGGTACGGCGCCCCGCCGCAGACCCCGGAGTGGTCGATCGACCCGTCGGGCTCGCTGCTGCTCGCCCCCGTCCTCCTCTCCCGCGGAGTCCCGGTGAGCGCGACCGCGATCGTGCGCGGTCGGCCGGAGGTGCGGATCGACGCGCAGCTGCGCTACATCCCGGTGCGCGAGAACGTGGTCGAGACGACCGGCGACGCGCCCGCCTGGGGCGGGCCGGCCGTCCCGACCGCCGCTCCTCCCGCTGCGCAGCGCGTGGTCGACGCGCCCCTCGAGCCCCGCCCCGAGCGCGAGAGCGTCCTGCGCGGAGGCTTCGGCATGTGGGCGGCGATGGCGGCGGGCGTGCTCGGCGCCGTGCTGACCGGAATCGGGATCGGCCTCTCCCTCGCCGGCCTCGACACCACCGCGCTCGGCTCGGCCGGCGTCGTCCTGATCGGCGCGGGTCTCGTCGGCATCGTCGGCACGCTGGTCGTCCGCCTGCTGCGCCGCTGGCTCGAGCCGCCCGCGCTCTGGCGCACCCCGCGGCAGCGCCTGCGGCGGCCCGGCACGATCGTCGTGCTCGTCCTCGCCTACGCCGGCCTCGCACTGTTCTGCCTCGAGTTCCTCGTGCAGGACGCGAGCGGCGACACCACCTGGGTCGCCGGCGTCGGCGTGCTCCTCCTCTTCGCGGCGCTGCTCGGCACGGGCCTGGTCGGCTTCCTCCGCCTGGTCGTGCTCCTCGGCGTGCGGCGCGCCTCGCGGGGCGCCTCGGCCTGACCCGGCCGAGCGACGTCAGGCCCGCGGCGGGGCCGTCGACTCGCGGAGGACGAGGCTGGTGGCCAGCTCGATGCGGTGCGAGAGGGGCGGGACGCCGTCGTGCATCCGGACCAGGGTCTCGAGGCCGAGACGGCCGAGGTCGTGCATGGGCGTGTGCACGGTCGAGAGCAGGACGGCGGTCGGCAGCGCGGCGAAGGTGTCGTCGTAGCCCATCACGCTCAGGTCCTCGGGGACGCGGAGGCCGGCCGCGATCGCGGCGCGGATCGTCTGCAGGCCGTCGATGTCGTTGGTCGCGACCACGGCGGTCGGCGGATCGTCCCGTGCCAGGAGCGCCGGAACCACGTGCTCGGCCGACCCCATCCCCTCCTCGGAGACGAGAGCCGGGTCCTCCGGCAGGCCCGCGGCGGCGAGCGCCTCGCGGTAGCCGCCGTAGCGGGCGCGCAGCCCGGGATTGCGGGCGTCGCCGCCGACGAAGGCGATCCTCCGGTGCCCGAGCGAGACGAGGTGCTCGGTGGACTGCTGACCGCCCACCCAGTGGTTCGAGCCGATGCTCACGACGGCGGGGTCGAGCGGGTTCGGCGGGTCGACCGCGACGAGCGGCAGCCCGGCCTCGGCGGCGGCCGCGACGATCTCGGCGTCGATCGCGGTGGTGACGGCGAGGATCCCGAGGTGCCCCTTGGCCGCGACGGAGCGGACGAACGCGGCGTCGAAGCGCAGCGACTCGTCGGCGGAGCCGCTCGGCGCGAGGACGCCGGTCGTGACGTCGACGCGCTCGCTCTGCGCGCCGCCGACCACGCCCTCGAGCACGCGCAGCGAGTAGACGCTGAGCAGGGTGTCGAAGACGACGGTGACGCCGCCGCCCACGCGCGGCGCGCGGGTGCTCGGGCTGTAGCCGAGCTCGCGGAGGGACTGCTCGACCCGGGAGCGCGTCGCCGCCGACGCGCCGGGCCGCCCGTTCAGCACCTTCGAGGCGGTCGCCTTCGAGACGCCGGCGTGCGCCGCGACGACGTCGAGCGTGACGCGGGTGTCCGGCGTGCGGGCCACAGGCCCCTCCTCTCGACGTCCCCCGACCCTACCGAACCCCCCGTCGCGCCCCGCGAGATGCCACTTGTGCGCGCGACACGCCGTGAGAAGTGCGCACAAGTGGCATCTCGCGGGAGGGGAGGGACTCGGGGGGTCATCGGATTCGACCAGGCGAGGGACCGCTGGTTGGATACCGAGTATGAGTAGGGATGTCGTCGTCGTCGGAGCCGGTCTCTTCGGAGCCGCCACCGCGCTGCACCTCGCGCGCGGGGGCGCCCGGGTCACGCTGGTCGAGTCGGGTGACGCGGCGCGCGGCACCACGGCGGCCGGCGCTGGCTTCGTCGGACTCTGGGCCGCGGGCTACGCCTGGTACTGGAACGAGTCCGAGCGCGACCTCGAGCAGTACGGCCTCGACTTCTACCGCGCCCTCGCCGTCGATCCCGACCGCGGCGGCGACATCCTCCTCCGCGAGACGGGCAGCGCCTGGCTCGCCGTCACCGAGGCCGGCGTCCGCGACCACCTCGGTCCGCTCGCCGAGCACCCGCTGCGGCCGGAGGGCTCGCGCGAGCTCTCGCCGAGCGAGGCGGCCGAGCTCGTCCCGGGTCTCGACGCGGCGGCCGTCACCGGCGGCTTCCTGCAGCCCGACGGGATCCAGATCAGCGCCCCCGACGCGGCGCTCGCCCTCGTCGCGGTCGCCCGCGCGGCCGGAGTCGAGGTCGTCGAGCACGCACCCGTCACCGAGGTGCTCGCCACCGGCGGCCGGGCGAGCGGCGTCCGCTCCGCCGACGGCCGCACCTTCCGCGGCGACAGCATCGTGCTCGCGGCGGGCTCCTGGACCAACGAGCTGCTCGCCCCGCTCGGCCGCCGGCTCCCCTTCGCCCGCGTCGTCGCGAGCCGCCTCACCACCGCGCCCTTCGGCCTCCCGCACCTGCCGACGCTGATGCTGCCCGAGCTCGGCGGTCTCTGGGTCCGCGAGCACCTCGGCGGACTCACCTACGGCAACGGCGTCGGCTACGAGCCGCTCGGCGAGTCCGCCGCCGACCGGCGCCCGCAGCGCACCGACCTCGTCGAGGCGATGGACGCGCACCTCACTCCCCTGCTCTCCCGGCTGATCCCCGCGGCCGCCGACGCGCTCCGCCAGGCGGAGTGGACCCAGGGCGTCGTCTCGTACACCGCCGACCGGCGCTTCCTCGCCGGCCAGATCCCCGAGCTGCCCGGCCTCTTCGTCGCGGCCGGCGACAACGAATCCGGAGTGACGCACGGGCCCGGTCTCGGTCGTCTCGTCGCCGAGCTGGTCCTCACCGGCCGCTCGACCCTCGGCGACGCCGCCCGCTACGCCCCGTCGCGCTTCGCCGCGCGGGAGTTCGCCGACGAGGCCGCCGTGCGCGCGGCCATGCCCGCCCGGCGCCTGGTCGACGCGGAGTCCGGACGGTGAGCGACCGCGACGTCGTCGTCGTCGGCGCGGGACTGGTCGGCGCCGCCGCCGCCCGCTCGCTCGCCGAGCGCGGCGACCGGGTGCTGCTCTTCGAGCGGTTCGAGCGGGGCCACGACCGCGGCTCCTCGCACGGCGAGACCCGCATCTTCCGCCGCGGCTACGCGGAGGACGACTACCGCGCCCTGACCGGCCGGGCCGCCGCCGAGTGGGCGCGACTCGAGGCCGAGTCGGGCCGGAGCCTCTTCACCGCGACCGGTGCGATCGACCACGGCGACGCCTCCGCCCTGCTCGCGATCGAGGAGGCCTTCACCCGCGACGGCATCCCGGTCGAGCGCCTCGACGCCGCCGAGGCCGCCCGCCGCTGGCCCGGCCTGCGCTTCGAGACCGACGTGCTGCTGCACCCGGAGGGCGGCCGGCTCGACGCCGCCGCCGCGATCGAGGCGCTGCTCGCCTCCGCCGAGTCGCACGGGGCCGTCGTCCGCGCGAGCACCGGCGTGCGCTCGATCGAGGAGCGCGAGGGCGGCGTCCGCGTCGTCACCGACGAGGGCCCGCTGCTCGCCGACGCGGTCGTCGTCGCCGGCGGCTCGTGGACCCCGGGACTCGTCGACGGGCTGGTCGCCGCGGCCGGCCGCTCGCTCCCGCCGCTGCGGATCACGCAGGAGCAGCCCGCGCACTTCACGACCGACCTGCCGCTGGACGCCTGGCCGAGCTTCGTGCACCACCGCGGCGAGCTGCCGACGATCTACGGCCTCGCGACGCCCGGCGTCGGCGTCAAGGTCGGCGAGCACGGCACCGGCCGCGTCGTCGATCCGGACCACCGCGACTTCCGCGCCGAGCCCGAGCGGCTCGCCCGGCTCGTCGAGTACGTCGCCGACTGGCTGCCGGGCGTCGACGCGGCGAGCGCCGACCCGATCTCCTGCCTCTACGACATCACGCCGACGGAGGACTTCGTGCTCGACCGCGTCGGCCGCGTCACGCTCGCGACCGGCTTCTCGGGCCACGGCTTCAAGTTCGGGCCCGTGCTCGGCGAGCTGCTGGCCGACCTGGTCGACGGCGCCGACGCGCTCGACCGCTTCCGGCTCGCGACGCGCTAGGCCCGCCGGACCCCGCAGACCCCCGTACTCCTCCGCACGCCCCCGACGAAAGCAGCAGCATGCAGACACTCCGCGCCCTCGGCGCCCTCGCCGCACTCGGCACCGCCGTCGCCCTCGCCGGCTGCTCGCCCTCCGCGGGCGGCTCGGACACCGGTGACGCCGCATCCGGCCGCCTCGTGATCGGCACGACCGACTCGATCGTCTCGCTCGACCCGGCCGGCGCCTGGGACCGCGGCAGCTTCACGCCGCAGAACCAGATCTACCAGCACCTCCTGAGCTACGCGGACGGCTCGACCACACCCGTCCCCGAGGCCGCCGAGGAGTGCGGCTTCGACGACGCGACCACCTACCGCTGCTCGATCGCGCCCGGCCTGACCTTCTCGAACGGCGACGAGCTGACCGCGTCGGACGTCGTCTTCTCCTTCCAGCGCGTCGTCGACATCGCGGCGGACAACGGCCCCTCACCGCTGCTCGCGAACATGGAGTCGGTCGCGCAGGACGGCGACGACGTCGTCTTCACCCTCGCGGTGCCGAACGACCAGACCTGGCCGTACGTGCTCTCGAGCATGGCCGGGCCGATCGTCGACGAGGACGTGTTCCCCGCGGACGCGCTGCTCGAGGACGCCGACGTGATCGGCTCCGGGCCGTACTCCGTGCAGAACTACGAGGCCGGCGGCCTGCTGCAGCTCGCCGCGAACGAGTCGACCTCGAGCCCCGCGCCGAAGACCGCGGACGTCGTGCTCAAGCCCTACACCTCGTCGACCAACCTGCGCCTCGACGTGGAGAACGGCGCCGTGGACGTGGCGTACCGCTCGCTCACCGCGACCGACGTCGAGGACCTGCGCGGGAACTCCGACCTCCAGGTCGTCGACGGCCCCGGCGGCTCGGTGCGCTTCCTCACCTTCAACGTGAACACCCAGCCCGGCGACTCCCCCGAGCAGAAGCTCGCGATCCGCCAGGCCGTCGCCTCCCTCGTCGACCGCGACGAGCTGTCGGAGCAGGTCTACCGCGGCACCTACACGCCCGCCTACTCCGTGGTGCTCGACGGGCAGACCGGCGCGACGCAGGCCTTCGCCGACGCGTACGGCGCGACCCCGGATGCGGACGAGGCCGCGTCGATCCTCGCCGCCGCGGGCGTCTCCACTCCCGTGACCCTGCCGCTGCAGTACACCTCGGACCACTACGGCCCCGACTCCGACCAGGAGTACGCGCTGATCAAGTCGCAGCTGGAGTCGACCGGCCTGTTCGCCGTCGACCTGCAGTCGACCGAGTGGACCAGCTACGTGAAGCAGCTCTCGCCGGACGCCGGCTACCCGGCCTACCAGCTCGGCTTCTTCCCGGACTACCCGGACCCGGACAACTTCCTCCGCTCGGCCTACTCGACCACCGGCGCCTCGGTCGCGAACGGCTACTCGAACCCCGCGGTCGACGCGCTCATCGACACGGAGGCCACCGCCACCGACCCGGCCGCGCGCGCCACCGCGATCGAGCAGATCCAGGCGCAGACCGCCGTGGACGCCCCGATCATCCCGCTGCTCCAGGGCCGCGAGACGGTCGTCGCGGCCTCGGGAGTCACCGGCATCGAGGACACCCTCGACGCGACGTACCTCTTCCGCTTCGGAGCCCTGGCGAAGTAGGGCGGATCGCAGCAGCCACGCCTTGCTGGTCGAGTAGCCGCGAAGCGTCGCATCGAGACCCGACCCCCGCCAGACAGCGGATCTCGGTACGCGCCCTCCGGGCGCTACTCGATCAACAGGCATCCCGCCGCTCCCCTTGCTGGTCGAGTAGCCGCGGAGCGGCGTATCGAGACCCGCCCTGCAGGCGTCCCACTCCGTCAGCGCTCGACGAGCTCGCCCTCGACCCAGCCGTCGAGGGCGTCCTCGCTGTCCGGCGCCTCCGCCCGCACCCGCCGGTGCTGCGCCGCCGCGACCAGCAGCACGACGAGCAGTCCGATCGCCGCCGTCGCCAGCGGTCCGGCCGCCTGCGCCAGCGTCGTGCGGACGACGATCTCGATCGGAGCGGTCGGAGAATCGCCCTGCCACTGGTTCGGCAGCTGCAGGATGATCGCCGGAATCACGAGCAGCGCTGCCCAGAGGACGAGATCGAGGAGGACGGCGCCGATCCACCAGACCCGGGCGCCGCTCATCCGCGGGACCGCCGCACCGCCTGCAGCACGACCGCGGCGGCGAGCGCGATCAGGCCGATGGTCAGCGCGGGCGCCGCGGCGAAGCCGAGCAGCATCCAGAGGTACTGCTCCGGCTCCAGCCGCTCGTAGACGACGGTGGTCGTGTACGAGGCGAGCGTCGACCACCACAGCGCGGCGAGACCGATCGGCACGAGCACGACGCCGGCGACCGCGAGCGTGATCGGGACCCGGCGGTCGATCGGGCGGCGAGCGGCCGGCACGTCCGGCCGCGGGGTGTCCACCGGCTCCGCGCTGCCCGACGGCGCCTCATCGGCCGGCTCGGCCGGCTCGAGCGCGGCGGACGGCAGCTCCGCCTCCGCGCGCACCGCACGACCACCGGCCCGCCGCGGACGCCGGAACGACGCCTCGTCCCGGTCTCGCGCCTCGGGCGCCGGACCCTGATAGCCGCGCTGATAGGCGGCGTGGTGCCGCGGATCCGTCCTGGTGCTGTCGGCCATGACCGCCTCCCGCCTCGTGCGCTCGCCCCTTCATCCTGTCGCACGGCCCGGCGAGGAGCGAGGCCGCGGCGTCAGGAGCGGCGCCCGGCGCCTCCCGCGGGCAGCAGCTCGACGACGACGCCCTCGTCGAGGTCGACGTCCTCCTGCAGGTCGCCGTCAGCGGCGGCCGGGCCCCGGCCGACGCGGACGAGTCCGATCGCGAGGGTCGCGGCGGTCATCGCGAAGGTCGCGGTGCCGAGTGCCGTCGCGACGGGCCACAGCAGACTCGACACGATCGCGGCCAGCGGGACGTCGTCGCCTTCCGTGTAGCTCCACTCGCCCGGCTGCACCGCCGAGACCCAGCAGGCCCCGAGCGCCAGCGCCCAGAGCAGGGCGGTGTAGCCCAGGAGCAGCGGCCACCAGCCGCCGCGCCCGGTCACGAGCGTGCCGCCCGCACGGCGATCGCCGCGCCGATCGAGAGCAGCCCGATCGTGACGGCCGGGCCGGCCAGGTAGTTGGTGATCGCGCTGACGAACCGATCGAACTCGGTCTGCTCGACCCCGATGCCCCCGTACATCGACGAGGTCGCGGTCCAGAGCAGGCCCAGTCCCGACACCAGGAAGAGCGCGCCCAGCACGGCGAGCGCGAGCGGGACGCGCCGATCCAGCGCGGACGGCCGGCGGGGCACCGCCGGCCCGGCCTCCGTCGCGACGTCGTCGACCGGCGCCTGCCCGACGTCCGACTCGACCCCCGCGAAGGCAGTCGGCAGTGCCGGAGCCTCCGCCGCCGTCGAGCGGCGCCGCCCCTGCGCCGCTTCGCCTCCGCGCGGGCGGCGGAACCGCTCCTCCGCCGGGGCCGCCTCGAGGGTCGGCGCCCCCTGTCGCTGGTACCCGCGCTGATAGGCGGGATGGAACCGCGGGTCCGTCCGGGTGCTGTCGGTCATGAAGTCCCCCACTCCGTGCGCGAACCCCCATCCTGTCGCAGACCCGCGGGGAGCGGCGGAACCCGGGTCAGCGGGCGGCGGCGACGCTCGCGCGGCTCGGCAGGCTCACGCAGCCGGCGCCGACGAGCAGCAGGGCGATCATCACGCCGGTCAGCGCGCCCCAGCCGCCCGCCTCGACGACGAAGCCGAGCAGCCAGCCGCCGACTCCGGAGCCGACGTAGAAGGCGATCGTGTAGACCGCGCCAGCGTGGCCGCGCAGGGCGGCGTCCGCCCGCGCGCCGGTCCAGGCGGCGCCCGTCGCGTGCACCGCGAAGAAGCCGGCCGAGAAGAGGACGAGTCCGGCGACGACGACGACGATCGCGTCGGACAGCATCGCCAGCAGGCCGAGGATCATCGCCGCGACGCCGATCCGCATCACCACCCGCGGGCCGAGGCGCGGCGCCCAGACGCCGGCGAGCCGCGAGGTGGCCGTGCCGGCCAGGTAGGTGACGAACAGCAGCGAGACGAGCGCCGGCGGCAGGGCGAACGGCGCGGCCTCGAGCCGGAACGCCAGGTAGTTGTAGACGGCGACGAACACCCCGACGACGAAGAACGTCTGCGCGGCGACGGCGAGCAGGACGGGGTCGCGGAGGACCCGCGCGATCTTGCCGTGCCAGCCGCCCGGCTCCCGCGGCGCCCGCACGCCCCCGCCGCGCGGCGCGAGGAGGACGAACGCGACGGCCGCGAGCGCGCAGACGATCGTGACGGCGAGCAGAGCGCCGCGCCAGCCGACCACCGCGGCGAGCGGGCCCGCGAGCAGCCGGCCCGCGGCTCCGCCGAGCGTCGTCCCGGAGACGTAGGCCGCGGCGGCGGCGGTCGCGCCCGCTCCGCCGACCCGGTCGTGGATCGCCGCCACGGCGAGCGCCGGCACCGCGCCGAGTGCCGCGCCGCTGAGGAAGCGCAGCACGAGCAGCACCTCGAACGACGGCGCGACGCAGGCGAGCAGCGCGAGCACCACGGAGGAGAGCACCGCGATCCGCATCGACTCCAGCCGCCCGATCCGCTCTGCGATCGACGCCCACGGCAGCACCATCAGCGCGAGCCCGACGGTCGCGGCGGAGACGGTCAGCGCGGCGTCGGAGGCGGAGATCCCCCACTCGCGGGAGAACTGCGGGAGCACGCCCTGGACGGCGTAGAGCTCGGCGAAGGTGGCGAGACCGGCGGCGAGGAGGGCGAGCGTCATCCGCCGCTGCGAGACGGGAGGAGCGCCGGCTGCGGTGCGGACGCTGCTGCTCATGCTTCGAGGGTAGGACTGCGCTGAGCGCATGACCAATGCCGTTCGACCACTGACGCATACGCTGAGAGCATGGATGACTGGCCCGCGATCCTCCGCCTCCTGCCGACCCTCGTCGCCGTCGCGCAGACCGGAAGCGTCACGGCCGCGGCCGCCGAGCTCGGGGTGCCGCAGCCCACCGCGAGCCGCGCGCTCGCGCGCCTCTCGGAGCTGGTCGGGGCGCCGCTCGTCCGCCGCGAGGGCCGCGGCGTGGTGCTGACGGAGGCGGGTGCGCGGCTGGCCGACGTCGCGCAGGACGGCATGGCGCTGATCCGCGCGGGGCTGATGGAGGTGCAGCGGGCGCGCGACCTCGAGGACGGGCGCATCGCGATCGCCTTCCAGACGCTGCTCGGCGAGACCTTCGTGCCCGACGTGATCCGCCGCTTCCGCCGCCGCTGGCCGCGGGTCGGCTTCGGCCTCCGCCACGGCTCGCGCGCGCTGTGCCTGCGGGCGGTGGCCGACGGGGAGTCGGAGCTGGCGATCGTGGCCGACCCGCCCGAGCTGCCCGGCACCACCACGACCACGCTCTACACGGAGCCGCTGCTCGCGGTCGTCGACGACCGGCACCCGCTCGCCGGCCGCCGCTCCGTCACGGTCGACGACCTGCGCGGCCTCGACCTGATCATGCTGTCGCCCGGCTACGGCCTGCACGAGTCGGCCCGGCGCCTGCTGTCGTTCGAGGGGCGCGACCCCGAGCCGGCCTTCGAGGTCGGCGACTACCGGGCCGCCCGCGGGCTCGCGGCGGCAGGCCTCGGGCTGACGATCCTGCCGCCGAGTCCGTCGTCGACCGACGACGGGGTGCGCGAGATCCCGATCGACGATCCGCGGGCCGTCCGCGAGATCGGCGTGCTCGTGCGGGCGACCGCGAACCCCGTCGTTCCGGAGTTCGTCGCGGCACTCCGAGCGGCGGCGGGGGCGCGGGGGCGGGTGCGCTGACCGCGCCGATGCTCGAACTCTCTCGTGTCAAGTACAGGCGCGCGAGGGCACCCGTGCAGGAAGCTCGGAGAGGATCCACTCACTCCCCCACCGCCCCACCAGCCGCAAGGACGGTCCCGGTCATGATCCTTCTCCGCACCCACTCCAACCGCTGGGTCGCGCGCGCCCGCCGCACCGGCGTCGTCGTCGGCCTGATCACCCTCGCGGCGGACCTCCCGCACCCCGTCTTCCGCACCGTCCGCCTCGACGGCCCGAGCGGCGAGCGCGTCCTGCTGCGCGACACCGACACCCTCGAGGTCGCCTTCGCCGTGCTGATCGCGGCGGTCGAGCGCGCGCGCCTGGCCGAGGTCGCGGCGCCGGCGCAGAACGAGTCGGACCCCGCGGCGCAGGCCCCTCTCGCGCCGGTCTCGGTCCTCGCCGAGCCGGACACCTTCGAGCCCGACGAGCCCACCGATCCCCTGGAGGACGCCGTCGCAGCGTGACCCGACCGTCGCGCCGGAAGTCACTCAGCGAATCACCAGATATAACCTTCTGAACGAATACGTTCAGACGGTTATAAACTGCTCCCATGACCCGAGCCAGCACTGCGGTACCGCTCCAGGAGCTGCTCTCGGACGCTGGAGCGGCTGCGCGCATCCTCAGCCCGCGTGACGTGCAGATCACCCCTCCCTCCGGAGTGCCGATCGACGTGCGCCTCGTCTTCGTGTCCCGTCCCCCCACCGCCGGCGAAATGCGCCAGCAGGTGGCGGCAGCGGCAGCAGGAACGACGATCGGATTCGTGACCCCCCGGATCAACAGCATCAGCCGACGTGTCGCGCTCGCAGATCCTCGAGTGGCGCTCTTCGGCACCACCGACGGAGCCGTCATCCTTCGTGGAGAAGAGCTGACGCCGGCAGCGGAGGATCGACAGCCGAGCGGCGGACACCGGCGGGTGTCCTCCGCGCTCTTCGCGCTCCAGCGAGTGCTGACCAGGACACCCGAGCCTCGGTTCCAGACGGAGCTGGCGCGCGAGTGCGGCGTCTCGCAGGTGACCGTCTCGAAGCTGCTCGCAGCCGACTCGGGCCTGGCGGAGAAGACCACCCGAGGATGGATCGCGCGCGACCCCCGCTCACTCCTCGACCGATTCCTCGCGGACTACCCGGGCGCAGGCGGCCTCTCGCAGCTCTGGTACTCGAGTCGCCCCGTGACCGAACAGGCCGAACGCGCGTCGAAGACGGGCCGGAGGGCACTGCTCTCCGGCGACAGCGCCGCCGATGCGCTCGCCCCCTGGAGGATCCCCACCTTCGCCGTCCTGTACGCGGAGAGCAGCCTTCCGCTGGAGTCGGCAGGCTTCGCGGAGACGGATTCCCCGGAAGCCACGCTGCGGGTCGTCGTTCCGGCGGACCGGACCATCTGGGCGACGGCGGCCGCATGGTATCCGTCCGGGAGGACGGTCGACCCGCTCATCGCCGCCTGGGATCTGAGGCAGAGCGGCGGTTCCGATGCGGACGAAGCCGTCGATCGCCTCCTCGACGAGGAGCTGGCGTGGCTGCGATGACGTCGGTCGACCTTCCCTCCACGTCCGAAGCCGACGATGCCGCCCTCCATGCCTTGGAGGACGCATCACTCGCGATCGCCGGCCTCGAGGACGCCTGCATCGTCGGCGGGCAGATGGTCGCACTTCTCTGCGGTGCGTACCCGAGTTCAGGACTGATCGTGCGCCGGACCGCCGATGCGGATGCCGCGGTGTCCCCCCTCGTCGCCGCCCGAGGGACGCTCCACGACGCGCTGACCGGGCTCGGCTACACCCCGAACTCGGCGTGACGGCAGTCCTGCTCGACACGACGCTTCTCACGTTCTCGACTCGGGTCCCCGGCGTCGAGCGAGCGCTGATCGTCAAAGCACTCGCCTACGAGTCGCGCCGCGCCCAGAAGGACCTCGTCGACATCTACAACCTGATGGAGATCAGAGATGCGCACCGTGCCGAGGACATCGGCGGGTGGAGGATCGGCGACGGTGCGCAGACCGGGGCCCGGCGCGATGCGGCGCTGGCGCTCCGGCGCATCGCCGGATCACCGGGGCTCAAGTTGATGCTCCGCGGTTCCCCCGTTCCGAGAGGGCGGTTCGGCTCCCTCGTCCGGGACCACATCGCGGAGGTCTGAGAGAGAGGGGCCCGACGCACGGAAGCGTCGGGCCCTCCGCGCTCAGAGGGTCAGCGTGTGCGCGCCCGAGGCGAGCTCGCGATCCTCGGTGCCGGCCGTGCGGACGACGGCGGTCGCTCCGTCCGGCACGGTGACGGCCAGCTCGATCGCGTCGCCGCGGCGGTCCCAGCGGACCGACGCGAGGCCGTGCGGGGTCTCCAGCGTGGACTCGGCCCAGTCGAGGTCGGTGCCGGGCTGCGGCGCGACCAGGAGGCGGGAGTAGCCGGGCTCCAGCGGGGCGAGGCCGCCGACCACGCGGTGCAGCCAGTCGGCGACGGCGCCGAGCGCGTAGTGGTTGAACGAGGTCATCTCGCCCGGGTTGATGCTGCCGTCGGGCAGCATCGAGTCCCAGCGCTCCCAGACGGTCGTCGCGCCCATCGTCACCGGGTACAGCCAGGACGGGCACTCGCGCTGCAGGAGCAGGCGGTACGCGGCGTCGATGTGCCCGGTCGAGGACAGCGCGTCGGTGATGAACGGCGTGCCCGCGAAGCCGGTCGAGATCGTGTAGCCGCTCTCGGCGACCAGCTCGGCGAGGCGGTCGCCGGCCCAGCCGAGCTCGTCGTCGTCGAGCAGGCCGAAGACGATCGCGAGCGAGTAGACCGTGGTGCAGTCGCTGAAGACGCGCTGGTCGGCGACGTACTTCGCGCGGAACGCCGCACGCAGCCCGTCCGCCATGTCGGCGAACTCCCGCTCGTCCTCGGTGCGGCCGAGCACGGCGGCGCTCTCGGCGACGATGCGCGCCGTGCGGTAGGCGCAGGCCGTGGCGACGACGCCGGTGTCGGCCTTCGCGTCGGCCGGCTTGTCGGGCGCCGCGTCGGGGTCGAGCCAGTCGCCGAACTGGAAGCCGGTGTCCCAGACTCCCGAGTCCGACAGCTTCGAGCGCACGCGGCGGGCGTGCGAGGCCATCGACGCGAACGACTCCTCGAGCACGACCGGGTCGCCGTACGCCTCCCAGACCGCCCACGGCACCCAGGCCGCGGCGTCGCTCCAGAGCGCGGTGGAGTCCATCGGCGGGAACTCGATCTCCGCGGTGCGGCGCTTCAGCACGTCCGGGACGACGAACGGGACGGCGCCGGCGTGGTGCTCCTGCTCCAGCGCCAGGTCGCGCAGCCAGTCGCGGAGGAAGTCCTTGGAGTCGGCGAGATAGACGGCGGTCGAGGCGAAGGCGGCGATGTCGCCGGTCCAGCCCAGGCGCTCGTCGCGCTGCGGGCAGTCGGTCGGCACGTCGAGGAAGTTGCCGACCATGCCGCGGTAGACGTTGTCGTGCAGCTGGTTGACGAGGTCGTCGGAGCTGCGGAAGGTGCCGATCCGGCGCAGGTCGCTGGAGACGACGACCGCGGTGAGGGCACCGTCGGCGATGTCTCCGGGCCAGCCCTCGACCTCGGCGTAGCGGAAGCCGTGGAAGGTGAGGGTCGGCTCGAACACGTCCGCGCCGCCGGAGAGGGTGAAGCGGTCGGTCGCCTCCGCCGCGCGCAGAGGGCGCACGCCCAGCTCGTCGTTCTCGAGGACCTCGGCGTGCCGGAGCGTGACCGTGCTCCCCTCGGGGCCGGTGACCTCGACGCGCAGCCAGCCGACGAGGTTCTCGCCGAAGTCGACGAGGGTGCGGCCGGAGGGGCTCGTCCAGACCTTCTGCGGCGCGACCTCGCGCAGACGGCGCACGGGCGGCGCGATGTAGGGCTCGAGCATCGAGAGGTCGACGTCGATCTCGCGGGTCGCGGTCCAGGCGGAGTCGTCGAAGCCGGCGCTCCTCCAGCCCTGCGGCTCGAGGCGGGCGTCGATGTCCTGACCGTCGTAGATGCTGTCGGCGGTCGTCGATCCGGTCGCGGCGCGCCAGGAGTCGTCGGTCGCGACGACCTGCTCGGCGCCGTCGGCGAAGGTGATCCGCAGCTCGGCGAAGCCGGCGATCTCGGTGCCGTAGGGCTCGGCGCCCTCGCCCCAGGTCAGGCGGCCGCGGTACCAGCCGTCGCCCAGCGCGAGCGCGAGGACGACGCTGTCGCCGGAGATCAGGCTCGTGACGTCGTGCTCCGAGTAGCGCAGGCGCCACTCGTAGCTCGTCCAGCCCGGGGTGAAGAGCTCGTCCGAGACGGGCTCGCCGTCGATCCAGGCCTCGACGATGCCCAGCGCCGAGAGGGCGAGGGTCGCGGAGACGACGTCGCCGTGCCCGGTCTCGAGGGCGGTCTCGCGGCGGAGCAGGGGGGCGGCGTCCAGGGCGGCGGCGGGCGCCGTGAAGCGGGCGGTCCAGTCGGTCATCATCGTCCTTCTGTCAGGAGTGGTCGGGGTGGTGAGAGTGGGTGGCGGGGTCTGCGGCGAGTGCGGGGGTCGGGAGCGCGGGGGTCCGGAGTGGCGGAGTCCGGAGCGGCGCCGAGGACGCGCGGACCCGGAGCACCGGGTCGACCTCGAAGTGCACGGCCTCGGTCCGGCCGGCGATGCGCTGGAGCAGCAGCTCGACCGAGCGGGCGCCGAGCGTCTCGCCGTGCTGATCGATCGTCGTCAGGGAGACACCCGGGTGGGCCGCGATCTCGATGTCGTCGTAGCCGACGATCGACAGCTCGGCGGGGTCGAGTCCGGCGTCGCTCCGGGCCCAGAGCGCGCCGAGCGCGAGCGAGTCGTTGCCCGCGAAGAGGGCCGTGGGCCGGTCGGGCGAGCGGAACAGCTCGAGCGAGCGGACCCGGGCGTCGCTGCGCTCCGCGTCGACGTGCACGATGTGCGTCTCGCTCTCGAGGCCGGCCTCGCGCATCCGCTCCTCGTAGCGGACGCGCCGGACGAAGTGCGGCGCCTCCGCGAGCCGGTGGGTGACCTGGCTGCTCTCGGTGAGGTGCACGATGCGGCGGTGCCCGAGGGCGAAGAGGTGGTCCATCAGGAGATCCGTGCCGGCGACGTCGTCGTTGGTGACGGTGTCGTAGCCGACGGACGCGTCGTGCCGCCCGAGCATGACGATCGGGATCCGCGTCGACTGCCGCTCGAGCCAGGCGTGGCTGACCACGGGCGAGACGGCGATGAGCCCGTCGACCTGGCGGTCGACCAGCGCCTCGATGGCGCGCAGCCCGTCGTCGCCGAAGTCGCTCTGCACCGGCGCCACCACCAGCTGGTAGCGGGTCCCCTCCAGGGCGGTGCTCGCGCCGGTCACGATCCGGTTGAAGAAGGCGTTGTCGAGCGAGGGCACCTCGACGCCGAGGGTGAAGCTGGCGCCGCGCATGGCGCGCGCCGCGACGCTCGGCCGGTAGTCGAGCTCGTCGATCGCGGCGGTGACGCGCTCCCGCATCGACGCGCTGACGCCGTAGGCGTTGCGGATGACCTTCGAGACCGCGGCGCGGGAGACGCCGGCGTGCAGGGCGACGTCCTGGATGGTGGCGGGACCCCGGTGTCCGGTGTCGATCGAGCTCATCATCGCCTCCTCGCGGTGTCGCTGCTGCCGTGCAGCCGTGATCGGGGCTCCGATCGGGGCCGCCGCGAACGCCACTGTAACGGTTCACTTGCGATTGTGTAGATCGATCCACGGATTTGCGCATTTTCGTTGACACGTTTCACGGCGCGGACGTAGGTTCTCCCTGCGTCGCCCCGCAGCCCGGCCTTCCGAACGGTCCGGCAGCAGGACGACAGCCCCCGGGCACCCCCGCAACGAAGAAGTTGTCCCTACATGGAGGTAGTGATGTCGACCCGACAGAACCGGCGAGCAGTGCTCGCCCTCGGCGCAGGAGGAGCGGCTCTCGCTCTCGCGCTCACCGGCTGCAGCACCGGAGGCGGTGGCGGCGATTCCGCCGACGGCGCCACGCTCAGCGTGCTCATCGACAACCAGACCGCGACCGTCGAGCTCTGGGACGCGCTGAAGTCGAAGTTCGAGGAGGAGAACGAGGGCATCACCCTCGACATCGAGACCCGCCCGCAGGGCAGCGAGGGCGACAACCTCGTCAAGACGCGCCTCGCGACCGGCGAGATGAACGACGTCTTCGCCTACAACTCCGGCTCGCTCTTCCAGGCGCTCAACCCCGACCAGAACCTCGCGCCGCTCTCGGACGAGGCCTGGGTCGACTCGCTCGACGAGGGCTTCCGCACCGTCGTGTCGACCGACTCGGACCTCTACGGCATCCCGCTCGGCCAGGCGATGGGCGGCGCCGTCCTCTACAACAAGGACGTCTACAGCTCGCTCGGCCTGACCGTGCCGAAGACCTGGGACGAGTTCATCGCGAACAGCGAGGCGATCAAGGCCGCCGGCGACGTCGCGCCGATCATCCAGACCTACGGCGACACCTGGACCTCGCAGCTCTTCGTGCTCGGCGACTTCGCCAACGTCCTCGCGCAGGACCCGGAGTGGGCGGAGCAGTACACCGCCAACGACGCCAAGTACGTGGACGAGCCCGCCCTGGCCGGCTTCGAGCACCTGCAGCAGGTGGCGGAGTCGGGCCTGGTGAACGAGGACTACGCCTCCGCCACCTACGACGACGGCGTCCGCATGGTCGCGACCGGCGAGGGTGCGCAGTACCCGATGCTGACCTTCGCGGCCGGCCCGCTGATCCAGAACTACCCCGACTCGCTCGACAAGGTCGGCCTGTTCCCGCTGCCCGGCGAGTCCGCCGACTCCAACCCGCTGACCGTCTGGCAGCCCAACGCGGTCTACGTCCCCAAGTCGACCGAGGGCGCGAAGCTCGAGAGCGCCAAGAAGCTGATGGCGTTCCTGGTCACTCCCGAGAGCTGCGACATCCAGAGCGAGATCGCGGCACCCCAGGGTCCCTTCGTGATCGACGGCTGCACCCTGCCCGACGACGTACCCGCGCTCGTCTCGGACATGCAGCCCTACTTCGACAGCGGTGACACGGGCCTCGCGCTCGAGTTCCTCTCCCCGATCAAGGGACCGGCGCTGGAGCAGATCACCGTCGCCGTCGGCTCGGGCATCACGCCCGCCGCGGAGGGTGCTCAGCAGTACGACGACGACGTCACGAAGCAGGCCAAGCAGCTCGGCCTCGACGGCTGGTGAGCCTCGGGGGTCGTGAGCGGAGGCACTCCCTCCGCTCACGGCCCCTTCCCCCGGGCGCACCGCCCTCCCACCCCTCCCCCGGCCGATCGACGGAGATCTGATGACCGCAACGATGGAGAAGCGCCCGGCACGGCGCTCCGACCCCTCCCGCTCCCCCGAGCCGCCGAAGCGGCGCAAGGCGATGAAGAGCCCGTACCCGACGTGGTTCTACCTGCCGGCCGGCGTCTTCTACGTGGTCCTCTTCCTGGTCCCGACGGTCGCCTCCCTCTACTTCTCCCTCACCCGCTGGACGCTGTTCGATTCGACCTTCATCGGCTTCGAGAACTTCGTCGAGTTCTTCCAGGACCCGGCGCTGACGACCGGCTTCGTCAACACCTTCATCTACGCGGCGATCACCTCGGGCCTCAAGATCGTGCTCGGCATGGCCCTCGGCGTGCTGCTGAGCTCGCAGATCATCGGCCGCGGCTTCCTCCGCAGCGTCGTGTTCTTCCCCGTGCTGGTGTCGACGATCGGCATCGGCATCACCTTCAAGGTGCTGCTCGACCCCTTCGACGGACTGATCAACCAGGGCCTCGCGACGATCGGCGTCGCCGGCCCGGGCTGGCTCACCGACCCGCAGTGGGCGCTCTTCTCGGTCGCGCTCGTCGACGTCTGGAAGGGCGTCGGACTCGCGACGCTCATCTACATCGCCGGCATCGTCGCGATCCCGCAGGACTACTTCGAGGCCGCCCGCGTCGACGGCGCCGGCGCCTGGCACAACTTCCGGCACATCACGCTGCCGCTACTGCGTCCCGCGACCGTGACGGTCATCCTCCTCTCGCTGATCGGCGGGCTGCGCTCGTTCGACCTGATCTGGGCGAT
Source organism: Rathayibacter sp. VKM Ac-2760 (assembly GCF_009834185.1). Taxonomy (GTDB): domain Bacteria; phylum Actinomycetota; class Actinomycetes; order Actinomycetales; family Microbacteriaceae; genus Rathayibacter. Next base: position 745,607 of record NZ_CP047173.1, on the reverse strand, counting down.
GACCAAGGGCGGCCCGGGCTTCACCAGCGACGTGGTCGCCTCCGTCATCTACAAGCAGTACCAGGCGGGCTTCTACGGTCTCTCGACCGCCGGCAACGTCATCCTCTTCCTCGTCGTCGCAGCGCTGATCTTCCCGCTCTCGGCCTGGCTCAACCGGAAGGACAAGGAGCTGTGACCACCACTCCGCTCACGCCCGCCCCGCTCTCGCCGACCCCGCTCCAGGACGACCCGCTGCGCGCGAAGGTGCGCCAGCGCGGCGTCGGCCGCGGCTCCCGGACCTGGCGCTACGGCGGAGGCATCGTCGCGATCGTCCTCGCCGTCATCGTCTTCATCGTCCCCTTCCTCTTCATCGTGCTCACCGCCGCGAAGACGCAGCAGGAGTCGTCGCTGCTGGGCTTCACGCTCCCCACCCAGTGGCTCTTCTTCGAGAACCTCCAGGAGGTGATCTCGGCCCGGAACTTCGTGCTGCTGCGGGCGTTCGCGAACAGTGCGATCCTCACGATCGTCTCGGTCACCGTGATGGTCGTCCTCGCGGCGATGGTCGGCTACGTGCTCCAGCGCCGCCGCTCGAAGTGGAACCCGCTCGTCAACGGCTTCGTCCTCGCCGGCCTGATCATCCCGCCCGCCGTCGTCCCGACCATCTGGGTGCTGCAGGGCCTCGAGCTCTTCAAGACCCTGCCCGGCCTGATCGCCGTGCACGTCGCCTTCGGACTCTCCTTCTGCATCCTCCTGTTCCGCGCCTTCGTCTCGACGATCCCCCGCGAGCTGGACGAGGCGGCGACCATCGACGGCGCCGGCCCCTTCCGCCTCTTCTTCACCGTGGTGCTGCCGCTACTGAAGCCGGTGATCGTGACCGTGATCGTCGTCCAGGCCGTGACGGTGTTCAACGACTTCACCTACGCCCTGTACTTCCTCCCGGGCGACGACAACGCGACCGTGCAGCTCACGCTCTACAACTTCTCCTCGCAGTCGGTCTCGTCGTGGAACCTGCTCTTCATGGACGTGCTGCTCATCACGATCCCGCCGCTGGTGATGTACATCTTCTTCAACCGCCAGATCGTCGCGGGCATGACCTCCGGAGCGGTCAAGGGCTGATCGGAGCCGCCCTCTCCACCGGCGGGCCTCTCCAGCGCCACTCCTCGATCCGCACGAGGGGTCGGTGCAGCCGCCAACCCGGCTCGCGGTCAGGGTCGGCCCGCCCCGCTCGGGTGCGCAGGAGCTGCTCGAGCTGCTCCGAATCGCGGGCCGACCGGGCGTTCAGCCCGACCCGGACATCCGGGAGGGCGAAGCGCTCCGTGATACGCAGCGTGAGGTCGTCATCGGCCCCTCGTCACCTTCGTCAGATCGACGGCGCTGGTGAGGTTCACCGTCACGTTCGCGTTGGCGTAGTAGCCGGTGTTCCCTGACCAGAACGTGGTGAGGCGGTCTCCGCCGCGGATCTTGGTGACATCGGTCACGTCGATCTCCAGTGAGCCCGATCCGGCGTAGCCGTAGGGGGTCTTCCCGTCCTTGTAGGCGCATGCCGAGGTCGTCGAGCAGCCCGGACCGACGGCAGAGATCGCCGACGTCGAGAAGAGTGGTTCGGTTGTGATGGCAGCCAGATACTCGTCGGTCTTCGGGTCGAAGAGGACTTCCGCGGGAACACCCGACGCCACGATCTTCCAGACCTCAGCCGCAGGCTGAGTCTTCGCCAGGGCTTCGAGCTCCTGGACCGTCGAGTCCGACGAAGCGACAGGATCTCCCGCGCCAGTCGCTGTCAGCGAGCTGGTCGCCGCGTATCCCGGGCCGGCGAAACCGATCGTGAGAACGCCTGCGACCGCTGTCGCGGCGAGGAACTTCCGAAGTTTCATGAGCTTCTTCCCCCCGGGTAGCGCGGCGATGAGTCTCGCTGCGTGGACGCCGCTCGAGTGACACCGTCACCATACTTATATGTCCCTGGACACTGGCGAGTGGCGCGATGGGTGGCGCCTTCTGGTGGCGTGGGCCGGTGGTGGTTCTCGTGGAGCAGGACGGGCGGGGGCAGGCTCGCAGTCACTCCGATTGCGGAACAGGCAATGATCACTCAGACCTCTCTCGCTCTTGCTTCCCTCGGTTCGTGCTGCTCATCACGATCCCGCCGCTGGTGATGTACATCTTCTTCAACCGCCAGATCGTCGCGGGCATGACCTCCGGAGCGGTCAAGGGCTGATCGGAGCCGCCTCCTCCTCGGCCGGGCCCTCCCCCGCCGGGCGCCGCTCGATCCACCGGGCGACGTCCGACGGGGGCTCGGTCGTGGGGAGGTCCTGCGGGCCGACGAGTCGGCGCAGCCGGGCCGGTCGGCGCGAGCGGGTCAGGGCTGTCCGCCAGCGGAGGTCGACCACCGCGCGCTGGAGCGGGTCGACCGGCTGCAGGACGCCGTCGATCCGCTCCTCGATGCGCACGACCGGCGGGCGGACGAGGTGCAGGCGCCGGCCAGGCTCGCGCTCCGGGTCCGCCCGGCCGGTGCGGGTGCGCAGCTGCTGCTCGAGCTGCTCCGGATCGCTCGCCGACCAGGCGCTGACCCCGACCCGACCATCGGGGAGGGCGAAGCGCTCGGTGATCCGCAGCGGGAGCTCGTCGCGGGGATGGGTCATCGTTCGTGCCTTCCAGGAGGTGGGGAGAGAAGAGTCAGCGCTCGGCCCGAGTCGCAGTGCGCCGACTGCGCAGGCGCCGGCCCGCGAGCAGACCGCCGCCCGTCAGCAGGAGCACGGCTGCCGCCGGCCCGACCGGGCCCGCCGCCGCACCGGTGACGGCGAGGGCCGTCGGCACGAGACCGACCGGAGGGACGGACACCTCGGCGCAGCTGGCCGCGGGCTCATCGGCGCACGGGTGCTCGACCGAGGTCGACGGGAATCCGCGCCCCGGACTGGATCGCGTAGGAGGTCGACCAAACCCGGCCGGCGATCGGAGCGCCCGATGCCCCGGTGACGCCGATGTCCCAGACCAGGTTCACCGGCGCTGTCACGTCGTCGTCGCTCACGCTCACCCGGAAGACCCCGGTCTCGGCCGCGACGAAGTCGCCTCCCGCCGCGACCGACGGCGGAGCCCCGCGCGGGAAGACCTGGGTGTCGAGCACCGAGCCGTCCGGCGCGAGGATCGAGGCGGTGCCTCCTTCGCTCTCGCCCCCTCCCGTGCCCGAGCCGCCCTTCAGCGGATGCAGGTCGGCACTGAGCCGCTCGCCCTTCTGCAGCCAGGCCGAGACCGTCGTCGCGCCGGCGTTGGTGGACCCGCCGTGCAGCAGCGTGTTCTCGATCGTCCGGTGCGGCGCTCCCGCCGCCGCGCCGTCGGGTGGCGCCGCCGCTCGAGCGGGCGGTGCGGCCGCCCCCGCACCGAGCAGCCCGCCGAGCACGGTGACGCCGACCCCCGTTCCCGCGAGCAGCCGGACGGCTCTCCCCCTGCGATGACCGGCCCGCCCCGGCCGTTCCGTTCCACTCATCCGTCGTCCCTCTCCTCGGCCACCCGCGCTCGCAGCGCCGGCGGCGGTGATGCAGCCCCACGGCAAGGAGAGTAATGCTCACCTCCGTCCATCGTGGCGCGGGTGAGGTCTTCGGTGGACAACTGCGCGGATCGGGTCCTGGGGAGGAGTGGCGCCTCCCGCGTCGGGCGGAGACGGCGGCGAGGATCCGTGGCACGCTCGTGGGGACCGGAAGGCCGACATGACCGCTGCACCCCCGCCACCGCCCGCATCCGCACCGCCCGAATCCGCACCGCCCGCATCCGCACCCGCCCCGCTCGCCGGCGTCCGCGTCCTCGAGCTCGGCAACTTCATCGCCGCGCCCACCGCGGGGCGGCTGCTCGCCGACTTCGGCGCCGAGGTCATCAAGGTCGAGCGCCCGGGCAGCGGCGACGAGCTGCGCAAATGGCGGCTTCATCCCGGGTCGACGACGTCGATGCTCTTCCACACCCTCAACCGCAACAAGCGCTCGGTCGCGCTCGATCTGCGCACGGAGGAGGGCCGCGACGCCGTCCGCGGGCTCGCCGCCGAGTGCGACGTGGTGCTCGAGAACTTCCGCCCGGGCACGCTCGAGCGCTGGGGCATCGGACCGGACGTGCTGAACGAGGCCAACCCCGAGCTGGTGATCGGCCGCATCTCCGCGTTCGGCCAGACCGGGCCGCTATCGAGCCGCCCGGGCTTCGCGGCGGTCGCGGAGGCGATGGGCGGCTTCCGCGAGCTCGTCGGCGACCCGGACCGCCCGCCCGTGCGCGTCGGCGTCTCGATCGGCGACTCCATCGCGGGCCTCTACGCCGGCTACGGAGTGATGATGGCGCTCTTCCAGCGCGAGACCCGCCGCGCCGCCGGTCTCGGCCCGGCGCCGCTGGTGGAGCGGGTGATCGACGTCGCGCTCAACGAGGCGATGTTCTCGATGATGGAGTCGCTGATCCCCGACTACCAGGCGCACGGCATCGTCCGCGAGCGCGTCGGCGGGCGGATGGAGGGCATCGCGCCGACCAACGCCTACCTCTGCGGCGACGGCGCCAGCATCGTCGTCGCGGCGAACGGCGACGCGATCTTCCAGCGGCTGATGGCGATCATCGGCCGCCCCGACCTGGCGGAGGACGCCGATCTGGTCGCGAACGACGGCCGCTGGCGCCGCCGCGACGAGCTCGACGCCGCCATCGGCGCCTGGACCGCCGGAACCACCTCCGCCGAGGCGCTGACGATCCTCGACGAGAACGGCGTCCCCTCCGGCCCGATCCTCACCGCCGCCGACATCAGCGCGAACGAGCAGTACGCCGCCCGTGGCATGATCCAGAAGTTCGACGTCGACACCGGCGCCGGCGTCATCGAGGGCGTCGGCTTCCCCGGCATCGTCCCGGTGCTCGGCGAGCGCTCGCTGCCCATCCGCACGCTCGCGCCCGTCCTGGGCCACGACACCGAGGAGGTCCTCGCCATGCTCTCCACCACGCCGCGCGACGACGACGCGGAGGGAGCGCGATGACCCGCGAGCGCACCGCCCGCCTGCGCGACGTGACCCTCCGTGACGGACTGCAGCTGACCGGCAAGCTGCTCTCGACCGAGCGCAAGGTCGAGCTGGTCCGGGCGCTGCTGGCGGCCGGCGTCCCCGAGCTGGAGATCGGCTCGCTCGCCCGCGGAGACCTCGTGCCGCCGATGGCGAACACCCTCGAGGTCGTCGCGGCGCTGACGCCGGAGGAGCTGGAGCACTGCTGGGTCTGGGTGGCGACCCCGCGCCACATCGAGCGGGCGGCGGCCGCCGGCGCGCGCAACTTCCAGTACTGCTTCTCGGCGTCCGACTCCCACAACCGCGCGAACATCGGCCGGAGCACCGAGGCGAGTCTCGACGCGATGCCCGAGGCCGTCGCCCTCGCGCACGCGGTGGGCGGGCGCATCCAGCTCTGCATCGCCACGTCGTTCACCTGCCCGTTCGAGGGTCCGGTGCCCGAGGAGCGGGTGCTCGCCCTCGCGAACGACCCGCGCGCCGCCGGCGCCGAGGACGTCGTGATCTGCGACACCCTCGGCCAGGCGCACCCCGAGCAGGTCTTCTCGCTGGTCTCCCGCGTCGCGGCCGAGACGCCGCCGCGGGAGATCGTCTTCCACGGTCACGACACCTGGGGCGCCGGCGTGGTCAACGCGCTCAGCGCCGTCCGCGCCGGCGCGACCGTCGTCGACGGCGCTCTCGGCGGGCTGGGCGGCTGCCCGTTCGCGCCCGGCGCGAGCGGCAACACCGCGACCGAGGACCTCGTCTTCGCGATGCGCCCCGACTGGCTCGACACCGATCGCTTCGCCGAGCTCGTCCGCCAGTCCGAGCGGCTGCTCGCCGACGTCGAGGAGCCGAACCGCTCGAAGGCCCGCCAGGGCGCGCGCTCCCGCGCCGAGGCGTTCCCCTGGGTCGTCGCGGACTGAGCTCGCCCGACGAGACGTCCTCGGACGGTCGAGACGTCCACCTGCTGCTGGACGCGTCGACCGTTGCGGGACGTCTCAGCGGTCGAGGAGGCGGTCAGGCCGGGACGCGCTCGCGGGCCGCGCGGGGCTTCGCGGCGGAGGTGAGCAGGGAGGCGAGGGCCACCAGCACGAGGACGATGGCCATCGCGCCGCGGAGGCCGAAGTGCTCGCCGAGGAAGCCGAGCAGCGGCGGGCCCACCAGGAAGGCGATGTAGCCGGCGGTCGCGACGGCGGCGACGGCGGAGGTCGGGTCCTCGCTCTCGCCCGCGGCGGACAGGGTGACCGGGAAGCCGAGCGCCGCGCCGAGGCCCCAGAGGACGACGGCCGCACCCGCCACGACCGCGTTGTCGGCGAAGACGACGATGCCGATCCCCAGCGCCGAGACGAGGGTGCTCGCCAGCAGCACGGTCGCCTTGCCGAACCGCGCGAGCAGCGGCGTGCCGAGGAAGCGGCCGACCGTCATCGCGGCCGCGAAGGCGGTGAAGACGACCGTGCCGACGGTGGCGGAGACGCCGTGACCGTCGACCATCAGCAGCGGCAGCCAGTCGGTCGCCGACCCCTCGGCCAGCGCCAGGGCCAGCACGATCAGGCCGAGCATCAGCACGCGCGGCTGCTGCCAGACGGGGGTGGAGCGAGTCTTCTCGCGGGGAGCGCCCTCGACGGCGCGCTCGACCCGCCCGGTCTCGACGGGGATGGACCGGATGACGGTGATCAGCAGTGCGAGCGCGACGACCGCCACTCCGACGAGCTGCCAGACGACGGGGAAGTCGATCGCCGTGAGCCCGATACCCGCCACCGCGCCGGTGACGGTGCCGAGGCTGTAGAAGCCGTGCAGCGCGGGGAGAACGGAGCGGCCGGTGAGCGTCTCGAGCGCCGCTCCCTCCACGTTCAGCGCGATCTCGGAGATGCCGATGCCGAAGCCGACGAGGGCGAGGCCCGCGGCGACGCCGAACGGGGTCGACAGCTCGGCGAAGACGCCGGTCAGCGCGATGCCGGTGACGAAGGACGCGCCGCCGATCACGACGGTGAAGCGCACCCCCTGCCGCCGGACGACCGCGGCGGAGGACAGGACTCCGCTCATCGAGCCGACCGAGAGGCCCAGCAGGACCAGGCCCATCTCGGCGGTGGACGCGGCGAGCAGGTCGCGGACCGCCGGAGTCCGGACGACCCAGGAGGCCATCCCGATGCCGAAGACGAGCATGAAGGCCGAGATGGCCAGGCGGCGCTTCGCGGCGGAGACGGGGCGGGACGGCATGACCACGACCGTATCGCCCGGGGGTGGACGGCAGGCGCCGCAGGACGATCGGGGCGCCCGTCAACCTCCTCCGCCGGCACGCGGGCCGCGGCTAGCGTCGAGGAGGGCCGGCACCGCGGAACCGCGTCGGCCCGGCCGCTCGACCACGTCCGGAGGACCCCATGCCCGACCAGTACACCTTCACGAACCCCGCCACGCAGTACCCGAACGTGACCCCGCCGGTGCAGCAGCAGCCCGAGCCGGGCCTCCAGTCGCGGATGACCCCGGTCCCGGACCTCGGTGAGGACAGCTACCGCGGCACCGGCCGCCTGACCGGCCGTCGCGCGCTGATCACCGGCGCCGACTCCGGCATCGGCGCCGCGGTCGCGATCGCCTTCGCCCGCGAGGGTGCGGACATCGCCCTCGCCTACCTCCCGGACGAGGAGGAGGACGCGCAGCACGTCGTCGAGCTGATCCGCGCGGCCGGCCGCACCGCCGTGACGATCCCCGGCGACCTGACCGATGCGCAGTACTGCCGCGACCTCGTCGCGAAGGCCGTCGAGGGGCTCGGCGGCCTCGACACCGTCGTCAACGTCGCCGGGAAGCAGGTCTGGCAGGACGACGTCCTCGAGCTGAGCGACGAGCAGTTCGAGACGACGTTCGCGATCAACGTGTTCGCGCCGTTCCGCATCATCAAGGCGGCCCTCCCGCACCTGCCCGCGGGCTCGACGATCATCAACACCGCCTCGGCCGAGGCGCACAAGCCGGCGCCGGACCGGCTCGACTACGCGATGACCAAGGGTGCGATCAACAACCTCTCGAAGGGGCTGGCGCAGCAGCTCGCGGCGAAGGGCATCCGGGTGAACGTCGTCGCGCCGGGGCCGACCTGGTCGGTGCTGCAGGTGACCGCGGGCGTCAACCCGGAGAGCCTTCCGGACTTCGGCTCGAGCGAGGCGCCGATGGGCCGCGCGGCGCAGCCGGCCGAGCAGGCGCCGGCCTACGTCTTCCTCGCCTCGGCGGAGTCGAGCTACGTGGTCGGCGAGACGCTGAACGTCAACGGCGGGATGGTCTCGCCGTAGGTTCCGGCGGGCCGGAGCCGATTCTGCGAGCCCGGGCCGATTCTGCGTGCCGGAGGTGGCACCGGCGGACCTCCGGCTCGTCAATTCGCCTACGGCACGCGGAATCCGGCAGTTCCCGCGAGCCGAGGGCCGTTTCGCGAGCCGGAGCTGGCACCGGCAGACCTCCGGCTCGTCGTTCCGCGTCCGGCACGCGGAATCTCGCGGTTTCTGCGAGCCGGAAGCGGCCCTCGGGGCGGATCAGCGGGGTCAGCCCTCCGGCAGCTCGGCGAACGTGCGCTTGGCGCCGTTGTACCAGCCCATCGATTGCACGGGGTGGCGCCAGCGGTTCTTCATGTCGTTGCGCGCCTCCTCGTGGACGACGTCGCCGGCCTTGACCGCGTCGCGCAGGTGCCGGTCCTGCAGGTTGATGACGACGTCGGCCGAGTCGCCGCGGTGCTCGAGATCGCAGGGTCCGCCGAGCTGGCGGCAGGTCATGGTCTTCATCGGGTGCTCCTTCTGTCGGGGGCCCGAGTGGGCCTCTCTCCTGTTCGACGGCCGGGAGGCCGCCGATGTGACACGACACGCCGGAGCGAGGTCAGCCCGCGTCGACCGCGGCGCCCTCGCGCCGGCGGATCGACGCCAGCACGGCCGGGTCCGCCCGGAAGACGACGGCGGCGATCCGCCCGTCCGCGACCGTGAAGTCGAACGCGACCCGCGGGGCTCCGCGGTGGAACCAGGCGGCTCCCGGCCGCCCGTCGACGACCGCGGCGAGCGCCGCGTGCGCGCTGCCGTCGAAGAAGGCGGCCACCGCCTCGCGCCCGTCGATCTTCTCGGGGGTCCCCGCGGCGAGCGCATCCGCGTCGGCCCGGATGCTCGCCCCCGGTGCGAGCAGCAGCAGCAGGCGCGCCAGGTCGCCGCCCCGCGCCGCCGCCATGAACGCGTCGACCACCTGCCAGTCGGCGACCGGTCCGTCCGCGAGTCCTCCCGCGGTCTTGGCGCGCGCCCGCGAGGCGAGCTTGCGGGCCGAGACCGCGCTGCGCCCGAGGATCTCGCCGATGGTCGCGAAGTCGACACCGAAGCTGTCGGCGAGCACGAAGGCGACGCGCTCGTTGGGCGTCAGGCTCTCGACGACGACGTGCAGGGCCTGGCCGACGGCCTCGGCGCGCTCGAGCCCCGCGCCTTCGGTGCCCGTGCCGGTCTCGACGAGCTCGGCGGCCTCGGGGATCCGCGCGCGCAGCCTGTCGAGGCAGAGCCGGGTGGTGACCGTCGTCAGCCAGGCCGACAGGTTGTCGATCGGGGCCGTCGTGCCGTGCAGGCGCAGCCACGCCGACTGCACCGCGTCCTCGGCCTCGTGGTGGTCGTCGAGCAGCCGCGAGGCGAGCCGGGTGAGCCGGCCGCGCTCCGCCTCGAAGGCGACGGCCTGCTCGTCGACGGAGTGGGACACGCGTCCTCCTGACCGGACCTGCGGCGGCCGCAGCTCGCGCCCCGGTCGCCGGTCCGGAGGAGGCCGCGCGGTCCGAACGAGAGAACCCCGGCCGTCACACGTCAGTGCGCTGCGCCGGGGGCTAGAACTCCAACGGTAGTCGGCATCTGTCGACCCTCGCAAGAATCGAGCAGCCGTGCATCGACTCGTCGCCCTCATCCCTCCACCTCGACTGGCGCCGTACACCGCCGCATGCGCTGCGACGGCGGTGCCGGCGATCGAGGTGTACCGATGGGCTTCGCGCGCGGCGCTCGCAGTGTTCGATGATCTCGCGACTGTCGAGGTGGCGATGAGGTCGGCCATGGCCGCGCAGCTCACCCGGGCCCACGGCGTCGACTGGTACAGCAGAACGGACCTTCTGGATGACGAGACACTGACGCTCATCGCTCAGGCGTGGAGGACCGGAAGGCTGGCGCGCCTAGCTGCGGCTCCGGACGTCGTCCAGGGAAAGCTCGTCGCAACACTGATGTTCGGCTTCTGGGTGAAGATCCTCGGTCGGGGCGGCTATCACGGCGAGGAGCCGATGAGGGAGCGCCGCATATACGACACGCTGCTCTGGAAGCCTGCTCTTCGGCACGCGTTCCCTCACGCGGGAGCCCTCGATCGAGCGACGGTCGAGAAGACCGCTCGACCAGTGCAGTCGCTCCGCAATCGGATCGCGCATCACGAGCACATCGTCTGGGGCGTTCCCCTCGCTGGAGAGAAGCGGCCGGATGGGAGCACGGTGAGACTCTCCCTGGGCGACGCGCATGGAGCGCTTCTCGATCTCGCCGGCTACGTGGCGACCGACCTTCGTGACTGGCTCGAGGAGAACAGTGGCGTGGGAGCAGTTCTGGCGCAGTGCCCTGTCACTGACCACTCGAGATTCCTCCTATAGCGCCTGCTCGCCCTTCGTTGCGAGCCCGCCCTGAGCCGCGTCAGCGGTCCGCGCGCGCGTCCTCCGGAGCCTCCGACCGCACCCCGGCGGCCGGTGCCGCGAGGCTCTCGCGGTGCAGGCGCTCCGCCTCCTCGCCGCCGACGGCCTCGCCGCGCGCGACCATGCCCGACTGGTCGGACAGCGGGATCTGCTTCAGCAGCAGCGCGAGCACGAAGGCGATCGCGATGAAGGGCAGCAGGTACCAGAACACCGGCGCCAGCGACTCGGCGTAGGCGCGGACGACGCCGTCGCGGACGTCGTCCGGCAGGGCGTTCAGCGCCTGCGGGTCGAGCGTGGCGGTCGCGCCGCCGACGTCGGCGACGCCTGCGTCGGTGAAGACGCCGGTCAGCTTCTCCGCGAGGGAGTTGGTGAAGATCGTGCCGAACACGGCGACGCCGAGCGAGGCGCCCACCTCGCGGAAGTAGTTGTTCGTGCTGGTCGCCGTGCCGATCATCTCGGGGGCGACCGCGTTCTGCACGACCAGGACGATGACTTGCATGATCAGGCCGAGCCCGGCGCCGAAGAAGAAGAGGTAGACGCAGATCAGCGGGATCGGCGTCTCGGCGGTCAGCGTGGTCATCGCCGCCATCGCCAGCCCGGTCAGCAGCGCGCCGACGATCGGGAAGGCCTTGTAGCGGCCGGTGCGCGAGATCGCGATGCCCGAGTAGATCGACGTGCCCATCAGGCCCGCCATCATCGGCAGCATCAGCAGGCCGGACGCGGCGGCCGAGGTGCCGGACGCCATCTGCAGGAAGGTCGGCACGAAGGCGATGGCCGAGAACATGCCGAGGCCCAGCGTGAGGCCGATCGCCGTCGCATTCACGAAGATCGGGTTGCGGAAGAGGCTGAGCGGGATGATCGGGTCCTCGGCCCGCGACTCCACCCAGATGAAGCCGGCGACCGCGGCGATCAGGCCGGCGCCGAAAGCCCAGGTCTCGAGGGCGCCCCAGCCGTGCGCGGCGTCGCCGCCGAAGTCGGTGAAGAAGATGAGGCAGGTGGTGGCGATCGAGAGCAGCAGGACGCCGGGCACGTCGATCCGCTTGGTAGCCCGCTTGCTCGGCAGGGTCAGCGCGAACCAGGCGATCGCGAAGGCCGCGATGCCGACCGGGATGTTGATGTAGAACGCCCACTGCCAGGTGAGGTGGTCGACGAAGAGGCCGCCGAGCAGCGGTCCGGCGACGGCCGAGAGGCCGAAGACGGCGCCGAGCGGGCCCATGTACTTGCCGCGCTCGTTGGCGGGCACGATGTCGGCGATGATCGCCTGCGAGAGGATCATCAGCCCGCCGCCGCCGAGGCCCTGCAGCGCGCGGAAGACGACGAACGACCAGAAGTCGCCGGCCAGCGCGCAGCCGACCGAGGCGAGGGTGAACAGCGCGATCGCGATCAGGAACAGCGTGCGACGGCCGAGGACGTCGCCGAACTTGCCGTAGATCGGCATCACGATCGTGGTCGCGAGCAGGTAGGCGGTGGTGATCCAGGCCTGGTGCTCGACGCCGCCGAGCTGGCCGACGATGGTCGGCATCGCGGTCGAGACGATGGTCTGGTCGAGGCTGGAGAGGAGCATGCCGGCGATCAGCGCGGAGAAGATGATCCAGATCCGGCGCTGCGTGAGCAGGAGCGGAGAGGCGGTGGCGGTCATGGTGTCCTCGGGGTCGGGTGGGGCGTGAGGGGTCAGGGGCAGGCGGGGCGGAGTCAGCCCAGGAGGAGGCGCGTCACGGCCGCGATGCGGTCGCGGGCGAGGCGCTCGAGCGGCACGGAGCCGTCGGAGTCGAGGTAGGCGCCGACGGCGCTGCGGATCACGGTGCCGGCGGTCTGCACGGCGAGCAGCACGGCCGGATCGGCGGCGTCGAGCCCTTCGCGCCGCGCGACGAGGTCGGCGACGAGGAGGTCGCGCTGGGTGCCGACGTCGAGCAGGGCCTGCAGGAGCTTCGGCTCGCGGTCGGCGACGGCGACGAACTCGCGCACGCTGTCGGCGTTCAGCCCGATCGCGGCGAAGTGCACCGCTCCGAGGTCGACGAGGTCCTCGAGCAGGGTGACGCCGGGGCGGCGCGCGAGGAACGGCGCGACGCTCTCGTCGTCGAGCCCCTCCTCCGGCCGGCCCACGATCGCGTACTCCTTGCTCGGGAAGTAGTTGAAGAAGGTGCGGCGCGAGACGCCGGCCTCCTCGCAGAGCTCCTCCACGGTGAAGCCGGAGAAGCCGTGGCGGATCGTCAGCTCGCGCGCGGTGCGGGCGAGCGCGCTGCGCCGCTCGGACACGCGGCGGTCGCGTCGGGTCGGGGTCGCCACGGTTTCGTGCATGGAGTGCATACTTGCACTAACCGCCACTGAGTGCAATCTCCGCGGAGTGATGGACGGCCGACCCCCGTCCGGGTGGGGAAGGGGGCCTGAGCGCCGGTCTCCTCCACGCCGGACGCTACGGTCGTCGCGGGGGCACGAACCGCCTCCGGCACGGAGAACGCGGGAGACGATGGCGCAGCAGACCGGTCAGGATCCGTCGATGGCCGAGGTGCCTGATGCGGCACGCGCGTCGGCAGCACTCGACGCCCTGGGCCTGATGGGCTCGGGCCCCGAGGAGCGCTTCGACCGCATCACCCGGATGGCGCAGGAGCTCTTCCGCGTGCCGGTGGCGGAGATCCACCTCCTCGACGAGACGACGCTCTTCACGAAGTCGCCGCAGCCCGACGGCCCGGTCTCCTACCCCCGGGCAGGCACCTTCTGCGACGCGACCCTCGCCCAGCGGAGCACGCTCGTCGTCCCGGACCTCGGCTCCGACGGCGCCTGGGCGCAGCACGTGCACGTCTCGGGTCCGCCGCACGTGCAGTTCTACGCCGGCCGCCCGCTCTCGGTGGAGGACGGGCTGCAGCTCGGCACCCTCTGCCTGCTCGACTTCGTCCCGCGCGCGCTCAGCCGCGACGAGGAGCTGCTCTTCGAGGAGTTCGGGCAGTGGGTCGAGCGCGAGCTGCGCGACACGGCGGAGTGGGACCGCGCCGCCGACGTGCAGGCGCGACTCGCTCCCGGCGCGTTCCGCCACCCGGCCGGCTACGACCTCGCCGGGGCGTCGCTGCCCAAGTGGCAGATCTGCGGCGACTTCTACAGCTGGAGCGCCACCGAGGACGTCGTCGACCTCACCCTGGTCGACGTGATGGGCAAGGGCACGGGAGCCGCGATCCTGGCGGCCGGCATCCGCTCCGCCTTCCGCGCGCGGGCGGGCGGCGCGCCCGACGCCGTCGTCGCGGCGGTCGCGGAGCAGCTGCTGCCGGACTTCACCGCCACCGAGACCTTCGCCACCCTCTTCCACGGCCGGCTCGAGACCGCGACCGGGCGGATCGAGTTCGTCGACGCCGGTCACGGGCTCACCGTGATCGTCCGCGCGGACGGCTCCTTCCACCGGCTCGCCGCCCTCGGGCTGCCGCTCGGCATCACGGAGGACGGCGGCTGGGTGACGCAGACGGTGCAGCTGGACGTGGGCGACTCCCTGGTCTCCTTCACCGACGGCGTGCTCGACCTCTTCGACGGGACGCTGCAGTCGCTGGTCCTCGCGGCGGATCTCGTCCGCAGCTCGGACGGCGCCATCGGCTTCCTCACCGCCCTGACCGCCCTCGCCGGCTCCGGCCGCGCGATCGACGACATCACCGCCCTCCTCGTGACGCGCACGCACGAGGCCCCGCCCTCCGCCGGACCGGCGGACACCGACGAGGAGCACGCATGACCTTCAGCACCGGGACGATCGCCCCCGACATCGCCGTGATCAGCGGCACCGGCCGGCTCAACACGGCCACGGCCGGCGAGCTGCGCACCGCCGTGCGGAGCTCGATCGACGAGGGCGGCATCCGCATCGTCGTCGAGCTGAGCGGGATCGACTTCATGGACTCGACGGGGCTCGGCGCGCTCGTCGCCTGCCTGAAGAGCGCCCGGCAGGCCGGCGGCGACCTGCGGATCGCGGCGCCGAGCGCGCAGGTCTCGATGGTGCTCGAGCTGTCCAACCTCGACCGCGTGCTCGCGTGCTCCGACTCCGCGGGCGACGCGTACCGTGACTGAGCGCTCGCTCGCCTTCCGGACTCCGCCCGACGAGATCGACGTCGTGCACGACCTGCTCGCCGCACTCTGGGCGGAGCGCGACGACGTCGACGCGCGCGACCGGATCGCGTTCGAGACGGCCGTCGTCGAGCTGGCCTCGAACGTCCTCCAGCACGCCACCTCCGCCACCGCGGTGCTCTGCCACCTCGTCGTCACCGTCGACGACGACGCGATCCGGGCCGAGCTGATCGACACCGCGGACCCGCCCGGCATCGACGCCGGCCCGCGCGAGATGCCGGACGCGTTCGCGGAGTCCGGCCGGGGTCTCGCGCTGATCCAGGCGCTGGTGACCGAGTTCGACTACGAGCGGACGGCGAGCCGCAACCGGTGGTCGCTGCGGAAGGACCGCGCGACGCAGAACTGACCTCGCGAGGTGAGCGGATTCGTGGTCAGCGGCGGGGTCAGCCGATGGTGTGCGCCGTGATGACCGCGGCCGCCCGCGCGAGGTCCTCGACGATCTCGTCCTCCCCCAGCCGCGGCGACGCCCGCAGCACCTCGGCGCCGACCGCGCCGTAGCGCTCGTCGACGGTCGCGAGCAGGGCGGTCCCGGAGTCGGTCAGCCGGAGCAGGACGCTGCGGCGGTCCTGGGGGTTCGAGACGCGATCGAGGTGCCCGGCCTTCGCGAGGCGGTCGAGCAGCGCGGTGACCGCGCCCGTCGTCAGCGACAGCTCGAGCCCCAGCCACTTCGGCGTCAGGCCCGGCGCCTCGGCGAGCGCCTCCAGCGCGCTCAGCTCCGAGATGCCGAGGCCGACGTCCAGCGCGACGGCGGTGCGGAGCTCGCGCTGCGCGGTCTCGAGCTGCCGCAGCGCCTGCCGCAGGGCCGTGCCGTCGGGCGAGCCTTGAGGCGAGGCGCCGGGGGGCGTGATCGGTGAGTCCATGCGGGCCTTCTCGGTGTCGTCTCGGTGGCGGCTGAGAGCCGGGCCGTGTCGTGCGGCCCGTCCCTCGAACAGGGGGCAATAGAACGATTGCAAAGTATCTTTGTGGTCAAGTAACTTTACCAGCAAGCCAGCCGGACCTCGCCAGCGAAGGCCGGACAGCAACACCCCACAGCGAACTGCACGGCAGTTCACCTTCTACCCGATCAGGAGTCCTGTCATGTCGAACCACACCGCCAAGCGCAAGCGCGTCCGATTCGCCCCCCTCGTCCTCGCCACCAGCGTCGCCGCCGCCGCGCTGCTGTCGGTCTCGATGTCCGGAACCCTGTCCGGCTTCGTCGCCAGCATCACCAACACCAACAACACCGCGGCCTCCGGCTCGCTCGTCATGGAGGAGAAGTCGACCGGCACCACGCCCGTCACCTGCCTCAGCACCGACGGCGGCTCGGTCAGCACCAACACCGCGACCTGCTCGACCATCAACAAGTTCGGCGGATCGACCACCATGGTCCCCGGCCAGACCGTCAGCACCGCGATCACCATCAAGAACACCGGCACCGTCTCGGCGAACACCTTCACGCTCACCCCGGGCGCCACCTGCGCCCAGTCGGCCAACGCGGCCGCCGGCGCGTCCGGCACGGCGACCGACTTCTGCTCCAAGCTGAACGTCGTCATCACCAGCGGCAGCACCACCGTCTACAGCGGCACCGCCGCCGCCCTCGCCGGCACCGCCGCCAAGTCGCTCTCCGCCACCCCCGTCACCGCCGGCACCAGCACCCCCTTCACCATCGCCGTCACGCTCGACTCCTCGGCCGGCAACACCTACCAGGGCCTCTCCGCCTCGCTGCCCCTGACCTGGACCTTCGCCAGCTGATCGAGCGGTCCCCGCTGATCGAGCAGCCCGCGCAGCGTGCGTCTCGAGATCCACCACCGAAGACAGCTTCCCCCGGAGCACCCGCCCCACCCCGAGAAACACCCCCCACAACACCCGAACAACCCGACACCCGCACAACCCGACACCCGCACCGGGGGCCGCCACCTGGGCGGCCCCCTCCCGCCGAGGAGGTGGACCCGTGACCACGCTGCTGACCCGCCCCGCACCCGCGCTCCCCGGTTCCACCGCCGTCCCGACCGGCACCGCCCCCACCACCCCCGGCACCACCCCCGAGCCCCGCTCCCCCCGCTCCCCCCGCACCCGCCTGCGCACCCTCGCCACCTGGATCGTCACCGCCGCCGTCGCCGCCCTGGTCGTCGCGGCCCTGCTCTTCCACCTCTCCGGTGGCCGCTGGTTCATCGTGCAGACGCCCTCGATGGGCACCGCCGCGCCCGTCGGCACCCTGGTCCTGACCGCGCCGACGCCCCTCGCGGACATCCGGGTCGGCGACGTCGTCAGCTTCCACCCCAGCACCACGCCCGACGAGACCTACACCCACCGCGTCGTCGACCTCGCGGCCGACGGCACGCTCGTCACCCGCGGCGACATCAACGGCGCGACCGACCCGTGGGCGACCGGCGCCGAGCAGCTGATCGGCAAGGTCGTCGTCGCGCTCCCCGGCGTCGGCTGGCTCGCGAAGGGCCTGCCGATGCTCCTCGCCGGCTCCGTCCTCGTCCTGCTGCTCTCCCGCCTGCTCGCCTCGCCCACCCATCGCGCCGCGATGCGCGTGCTCGGCATCTCGCTGGTCGCCTCGTTCACCGTCTTCGTGCTCCGCCCGTTCGTCGGGATCGTCGTCCTCGAGGCGACCGTCGAGGACGGGCAGACGGACGCCTCGCTCGTCTCGGTCGGCCTGCTGCCGATCCGCGTGACGGCGGTCGGCGGAACCCACGCCGACCTCGTCTCCGGCCAGGTCGGCAGCATCCAGGTCCCCGCCAACGGCGAGGACTTCTACAACGTCTCCTCGGCACTGCACCTGCCGCTCTGGGGCTGGATCCTCTTCGGCGCGGTCTGCGCCGCGCCCGTGCTCTGGACCGTGCTGGTCGGCCTCCCCGCGGGGGACGAGCCGCGCGGCGAGCACGGCCGCCGGGCCCGCACCACCCAGACCGCCCAGACCGAGACCACCGAGCCCGAGCCCGAGCCCGCGCGATGAGCCGCCACCGCCGCGCCCGCGCGCCGCGCAGCACCCGCGTCACCCTCGCGGCCCTGCTAGTCGCCGCCCTCTCGGCCGTGCTGCTCCTCGCCCCCGCCACCTCCGGCGCCTACGTCGCCTCGATCCGCAACTCGACCAACACCGTCGGCAGCGCCGCCGCCTTCTTCACCTGCGACTCCGCGGTGGCCGCGGACAAGGGCGACGCGCTCTTCTCGTACACCCTCGCCCAGACGAGCGGATCGACGACCGCCGCCGACACCGACTCCGGCGCCTACCCCGGCACCTATCGCCCGGGGATGACCAGCTCCGCGACCACCCCGAAGGCCTGCCCGCGCGACGCCGGCGGCTCCTGGCTGCTGAACGGCACGAACGGGTACCTCAGCACGCCGCTGCAGCTCGTCAACCCGACCACCTTCAGCACCGAGATCTGGTTCAAGACCACCGTCGCGGGCGGCAAGCTCTTCTCCTTCAACAGCAGCCGCGACACCGCGGGCAGCCAGTACGACCGGCACACCTACATCGGCGCCAACGGCCGCCTCGTCTTCGGCATCTACAACAGCGGCGTCGAGGCGATCACCAGCCCGAACGCCGTCAACGACGGAGCCTGGCACCACGTCGTCTCCACCCTCTCGCCGAGCACCGGCATGAGTCTCTGGCTCGACGGAGTGAAGGTCGCCGGCAACACCGCCTTCCGCAGCCCGGAGAACACCACCGGCTACTGGAAGATCGGCTACGACACCCTCGGCGGCTCCTGGACGAACGTCGGCCCCGCCTCCTTCTCCGGCAGCCTGCGCTACGCCGCCGTCTACTCGACCGCCCTCACGGCCACCCAGATCCAGAACCACTACAGCGCCGGTCGCTGAGCCGCGGCCCGCGAGACGCTCCTGCTACGATCGTTCTCGGACGCGTTGCTTCGCGACGCTCCACTTCCGAGGCCCACGCGAGAGCGTGGGCCTTCGTGTTTCATGGTGCGATGCACATCGCCTAGCTCGACGAGTTCGGTCACATCGGACCCTACGTCTCACGGACCGACGCGAGGTACCGGACGCACCCGGTCTTCGGTTTCGGCGGAGTCGTGCTGCCCGCCGATCGGGTGCGCAGCTTCGGCTCGTTCTTCCTCCAGTTGAAGAACCGCCTGCTGGCGTGGGAGCTCGAGCAGTCGGGCGTCCACGCCAGCCGCTGGGAGAAGAAGGGCAGCGCCCTCCTCACGACGACGAACATCGACCGCTACCCGGAAGTGCGCCGGGCGGTCAATCGCCTCGTCGCCCGCCTCGAGAAGGACGGCGGACGCGTGTTCTTCTACGGCCAGCTCAAGCCGGTCGGCGACCCCTCCGTCGTGCTGGAGACCGCTCGCAGTCGATACGACCACGCCCTCATCCAGACCATCATTCGGACCGGGCAGGGCTCGGATCCGGAGACATCGCTGATGATGGTGCTCGACGAGGTCGACGACAGGTCGCGCATCGAGGCGTTCGCCTCCGCGAGCGGCTTCATCTTCAGCGACGCACGCGGTCGCCACCTCATCGAGCCGCCGATGCAGGTCGAGAGCCACCTCTACCAGACCGTTCAGGCCGCGGACTGGATCTGCGCGCTTCTCGGCCGCTTGAGCGCCTACCTCCTCGACCCGGAGTGGTCGGAGTACGAGTGGGCGAACAGATACTTCGCCCGGCGGCTCGGCGCGGTGACGATGAGACGCAGCAAGGTCTGGGACTGCGACGACGATGCGCGGAGCATCACCCGGCTCTCCCTCCTCCGCGATGCCGATCGACAGGCGCTGCCAGGATGAGGGCATGCGCGCTCTCGTCCTCGACTCCGTCCGCGGCGAGCCGGAGGTCCGCGACGTCCCGACGCCGGTCGCCCCGGCCGACGGCGTGGTCGTGCAGGTGCTGGCCACGGGCCTCTGCCGGAGCGACTGGCACGCCTGGGCCGGGCACGACGACCTCGCCTTCCCGCACGTGCCGGGGCACGAGCTCGCCGGAGTGATCACCGAGGTGGGCGCCGAGGTCCGCTCCTGGGCGGTCGGTGACCGGGTGACCGTGCCCTTCGTCTGCGGCTGCGGTCGCTGCGAGTGGTGCCTGCGCGGCGACGCGCAGGTGTGCCCCGCTCAGGAGCAGCCGGGCTTCACGCACTGGGGCTCGTTCGCAGAGTCGGTCGCGCTGCACGCGGCGGACACCAACCTCGTGGCGATCCCCGACGGCGTCGACTTCGCGACGGCGGCGAGCCTCGGCTGCCGCTTCGCCACCGCCTACCGCGCACTCGTCGGCCGGGCTCGGGTGCTCCCGGGCGAGTGGGTGACCGTGGTCGGCGCCGGCGGGGTCGGCCTCAGCGCCGTGATGGTGGCGCACGCGCTCGGCGCCCGCGTGATCGCGGTCGACCGGAATCCCGCGGCCCTCGAGGTCGCGGCGAGCGTCGGCGCCGAGCACGTCCTCCTCGCCGACGGGAGCGATCTCCCGGCCGCGGTGCACGCGCTCACCGGCGGCGGCGGCCACGTCTCGGTCGACGCGGTCGGCAGCGAGCAGACC
Source organism: Rathayibacter sp. VKM Ac-2760 (assembly GCF_009834185.1). Classification (GTDB taxonomy): domain Bacteria; phylum Actinomycetota; class Actinomycetes; order Actinomycetales; family Microbacteriaceae; genus Rathayibacter. Next base: position 725,438 of record NZ_CP047173.1, on the reverse strand, counting down.
TGCGCCGACGCCCTGCTGAGCCTGCGCCGCCGCGGCCGGCACGTGCAGATCGGCCTGCTCCCGCCGGTCGAGGGCCACCCGCGCGTGCCGATGGCGCGCGTCATCGCCTGGGAGCTCGACGTGCTCGGCAGCCACGGCATGGCGGCCCGCGACTATCCCGGCATGCTGCGCCTGATCGAGCAGGGCGTGCTCGCCCCGCAGCGCCTGATCGAGCGCACCATCGGGCTCGCGGAGGCGGCGGAGCTGCTGCCGGTCTTCGACCGCGCGAGCCCGGCCGGCATGACGATGATCGACCCGTCCCGCTGAGCGGACCACCGCGTGGTAACCGCTTTCCGCTATTCTGACCGGATGACGGCGCGCAGACGAGACGACCGGTCCGGCTCCACCGACGGAGCACGCCCGTGATCCCGCGGATCGGGCTGGTGGGCATCGGCGGCTACGGGGCCTCGCACCTCGGCGCCGTGCTCGCGGCGCACCGCGACGGGCGGGTGCGGCTGGTCGGGGTCGCGGATCCGCGGCCGCCGGTCGACGGGCCGCTCCCGGACGGCGTCGAGCACCACCCCGACGCGGCGGGACTCCTCGCCCGCGGCGGCACCGACGTGATCATCGTCAGCACCCCGATCCACACCCACGCCGCGATCGCGCTCGCGGCCCTCGAGCACGGCAACGATCTGCTGCTCGAGAAGCCGCCGGCCGCCTCGCTCGCCGAGTTCAGTGCGATCGTCGACCGGGCCGCGGCCGCGGGTGCGCTCGTGCAGGTCGGCTTCCAGAGCCTCGGCTCGTCCGCGATCCCGGCGATCCGGGCGGCGGTGGGCGGCGGCGAGATCGGCGAGGTCGTCCGCTACGGCGCCTCCGGAGTGTGGGTGCGCGACGACCGCTACTGGGCGCGCTCCCCCTGGGCCGGCCGCCGCACCCTCGGCGGAGCGGTGGTCGCCGACGGCGTGCTCACCAACCCCTTCGCGCACGCCACCGCGACCGCGCTGACCCTCGCCGGCGCCGATCGGCTCGAGGACGTCGTCGACGTGCGGCTCGACCTCCGCCGCGCCAACGACATCGAGTCCGACGACACCTCGGTCGCGGTGCTGACCCTGGCGGACGGCCTCCGGGTCACGACCGCGGTCACCCTCTGCGCCGAGCGGCCGGAGGAGCCCTCCGTCGAGATCGTCGGCACCCGGGGGACGCTGCGGTTCTACTACACCCTCGATGTCGTGCAGCTGGAGCGTGAGGGCCTGCCGCCGCGCACGCTGCAGTTCGACCGGATCACGCCGTTCGAGGGGCTGCTCGCCGCCCGCGAGCTGGGCACGCCGCTCCAGGCCGGGATCGAGCGCACCGGCGGCTTCATGCGCCTGCTCGACGCAGTGATGGCCGCGCCGGCGCCGCGCGCGCTGCCGGAGGACGCCTGGCGCGAGGTGGAGGACGTCGAGGGGCGGCACCGCGTCGTCGCCGGCGTCGAGAGGGCCCTCCAGGAGGCACTGCGCCGCGAGACGACGTTCGCCGAGCTCGGCCTGGCCTGGAGCTGAACGCCGACAGGGGATGATCCCGGTCCGCCGCTCACCCTCCAGCGACGGCGGACCGGGAGTTCAGGGGTGCGCCGATCAGAGGTGCGGCGCGACGCACTCGGCGAACGACGCGACGACGCGCTCCGCCACCTCGGGGTACGCCGTGTCCCAGACCTCCTGGTGGAAGATCTCGACCTCGACGTCGCCGGCGTAGCCCGCCTCGACGACCGCGCGGGTCAGCGATCCGAAGTCGATGACGCCCTCGCCCGGGTAGCGGCGGGCGAGCAGCACGTCGGCCGGCAGCGGAGTCGCCCAGTCGCAGACCTGGTAGCTCGCGATCCGGCCCTCCGCCCCGGCGCGGGCGATCTGCGCGAGGACCTGCGGCTCCCACCAGACGTGGAAGGTGTCGACGACGACGCCGACCGCCGCCGCGTCGAAGGGCGCGGCCAGGTCGAGGGCCTGACCGAGCGTCGAGACGACGGCGCGGTCGGAGGCGTACATCGGGTGCAGCGGCTCGATCGCGAGCTGCACCCCGGCCGCCGCGGCGTCGTCCGCCAGCTCGGCCAGCGCGTCCTGCACGCGGGCGCGGGCCCCGATCACATCGCGCGAGCCGGCTGGCAGACCACCGGCGACGAGCACGAGCGCGGGGGCGCCGAGCGCCGCCGTCTCCTCGATCGCGCGCCGGTTCTCGTCGATCGCGGCACGGCGCTCCGGCCCCTCCGGCGCGGTGAAGAAGCCGCCACGGCAGAGCGAGGAGACGCGCAGGCCCGAGTCGGCGACGCGGCGCACGGCCTCCGCCAGCCCGACCTCGGCGACGGGCTCGCGCCAGAGGCCGATGCTGCCGAGGCCGGCCGCCGCGGTGACGTCGAGCGCCTCGTCGAGGGAGGCGTGCTTGATCGTGGCCTGGTTGAGCGAGAGCCGCGGATCGACGTCGCTCACGCGTTCACCGCCTCGACCAGGTGCAGCCGCTCGGCGCGCCGGGTCACCTCGACGCCGTTCAGCGCGAGCAGCCCCGTCCAGCGGTCGGCCGCCAGCTCCGGCCGCTCGAGCGCGCCGGACGCGTTCGCGAGCCGCACGATCTCGGACAGGTGCGGCAGCGAGCGCGCGGAGTGCAGCCCGCCCACCATCGAGAACGCCGACTGGTGGCCGTTCAGCCAGGAGAGGAAGGCGACGCCGGTCTTGTAGTACTGCGTCGGCGCGGCGAAGACCTGACGCGAGAGCGCCTCGGTCGGGCCGAGCACGCGGCAGTACTCGGCGGAGTCGCCCGCGTCGAGCGCCTGGATCGCCGCGGAGGCGACCGGCGCGATCGCGGCGAAGGCGCCCAGCAGCGCGTCCGACCAGCGGGTGGTGCCGTCGGCGTCGGCGGCGCCCTCGATGAGGGAGACGTAATTGAAATCGTCGCCGGTGAAGAGCGTCGCGCCCTCGGGCAGTCGCGAGCGCAGCGCGATCTCGGCGTCCGCGTCGAGCAGCGACATCTTGATGCCGCGCACGGAGTCGAGGTTGTCCTCGATGATCCGCTGCACGACGTCGAACGCATCGACCGGGTCGGCCGCGCCGAAGTAGCCCTCGAGCACGGCGTCGAAGGCGGTGCCGAGCCAGTGCAGCACCACGGGCCGCGTGGCGCGGGCGAGCACGGCGGCGTAGACCCGCTCGTAGTCGGCCGCGCTCCCGGCCGCGCAGGCGAGGTGGCGGCTGGCCATCAGCACGACCTCGGCCCCCGCGTCCTCGGCGAAGACGAGCTGCTCGACGTAGGCGTCGATCACGGTGTCGAGCGAGACCACGTCGTCGACGAGCTGGTCGGTGTTGATCCCGACCACGAGCGCGCCGCCGACCGAGGCGGCCTCTGCGGCGCTGCGGCGGATCAGCTCCTGCGTCGCGGCCCAATCGAGGCCCATGTTGCGCTGCGCGGTGTCCATCGCGTCGGCGACGCCGAGACCCCAGGACCAGACGTGGTGGCGGAAGCCGAGCGTGGCGTCCCAGTCGATCTCGGCCGGATGCCCGGGGCGGTTCTCGCCGTGCACGAGCGGGACGACGTGCGCGGCGGCGTAGGCGGTGCGGGAGCGCAGCGGCGCGGTCGGCCTCGTGTGCGCCGGAGCGGGCAGCAGCTCGATCGAGCGGGTCGCGCCGTCGGCGCCGAGGAGGGTCAGCCCGGTCACTGGACGGCGCCCGCCTGCGCGAGCGCCTCGGCGTCCGCGGCGGCGTCGAGCGCGGCCACGTCGATCCGGCGGCCCTCGCGCGAGGACTCGAGGCCGAGCTCGGCGAGACGCACGCCGCGCGCGCCGGCGAAGAAGTCGTACTCGTGCGGCGCGTCCTCGACCACGTGGCGGATGAACTGCTCCCACTGGGTCTTGAAGCCGTTCTCGAAGACGTCGTTGACGGGCAGCTCCTGCCAGTCCTCGGCGTAGTCATGCGTCTCGGGGAGGTCCGGGTTCCAGGTGGGCTTGGGCGTCGCGACGCGCGGCTGGATCTTGGCGCCGAAGAGGCCGACGACGGCCGAGCCGAGCGTGCCGTCGACCTGGAACTCGACGAGCTCCTTGCGGTCGACCCGCACCGCCCAGGAGGAGTTGAGCTGCGCGGTGATGCCGCCGGCGAGGTCGAAGATGGCGTACGCCGCGTCGTCCGCGGTCGCGGTGTAGGGCGCGCCGCTCTCGTCGACGCGGGTCTCGATGTGGGTGGTCGCCTTCGCGTAGACGCCCTCGATCGGGCCGAAGAGGTTCTCGAGCACGTAGTTCCAGTGCGGGAACATGTCGACGATGATGCCGCCGCCGTCCTCGCTGCGGTAGTTCCAGCTCGGGCGCTGGGCGGCCTGCCAGTCGCCCTCGAACACCCAGTAGCCGAACTCGCCGCGGACGCTGAGGATGCGGCCGAAGAAGCCGGAGTCGATCAGACGCTTGAGCTTCTGCAGTCCGGGCAGGTAGAGCTTGTCGTGCACGACGCCGTTCTTGATGCCGGCCTCCTTGGCGAGCTCGGCGATCTCGAGCGCCTCGGCGTAGGACTCCGCCGTGGGCTTCTCGGTGTAGATGTGCTTGCCGGCGGCGATCGCCTTCTTGATCGCGGGGACGCGCGCCTTCGTCACGAGGAAGTCGGCGTAGACCTGCCACCTCGGGTCGGCGAGCGCGGCGTCGAGATCGGTGGTCCAGTTCGTGAGGCCGTGCTTGCCGGCCAGCTCGGCCAGCTTCGCCTCGGAGCGGCCGACCAGCAGCGGCTCGATCTGCACGCGGGTGCCGTCGGAGAGCAGCACGCCGCCCTGCTCGCGGATCGCGAGGATCGAGCGGACGAGGTGCTGGCGGTAGCCCATCCGGCCGGAGGCGCCGTTCAGGATGATCCCGAGGGTGGGGGTGGTCGACTCTGACACGGTGCGCCTTTCGGAGGGAGGGGAAGCGTTTTCCTGATGCTAGCGGCGCCGGATCGGTCTGGGCAAGCGCTTTCCGAGCCCGACGCCGATGTTCACGCCGATCGAGCACCCCGTGGAGCGGGCGCCTGGAATCTCCGGCTGGGCGCGCCTGATCACGATGGTCTCGATACGCCCTGCGGGCTACTCGACCAGCAAGGAAGGGCGGATCTCCCAGGGAGGTGCGGACCCTGCCTGCTGATCGAGCAGGGGTCCGCACTCCTCGCTGATCGAGCGGTCCGCACTCCTCGCTGATCGAGCGGCCCGCGCTCCTCGCTGATCGAGCGGTCCGTGTTCCTTGCTGATCGAGTAGCCCGCGGAGCGGGCGTATCGAGATCCACCGTCGTCAGAACGGCGCCGGCACGTCGACGAACCGCGGTCGCGGCGGCGGTTCGGGCGGTCGCCCGGGGAGCGGCGGTGGCCGGGTACTGATGCGCCGTCCGGTCGGCGTCGTCCAGGTGATGGACCCGTCGTCGTCGTCCCTGTCGTAGCTCCACTGATCCCCGTGCCGCACATGGTGGTGGGACGTGCAGAGCGAGACGAGGTTCTCGAGCGAGGTCTCGCCGCCGTGGCGCCACTCGATCGAGTGATCGGCCTCCGCCCTCGACGCGCTGCGGGTGCAGCCGGGGAACCGGCAGGTCTGGTCCCGCAGTTGCACGTGCAGGCGCATCTGCGGCGGCGGCACGCGCCAGGTGCGGCCGACGGAGACGACGGCGCCGGTGTCCCGGTCGGTGAGAACCCGGGTGAACGACGCGGCGGTGCGGATCAGTTCGCGGGCGATCTCGGCGGGGACGGGTCCGTAGCCGTCGAGGTCCGCGGGCGCGTCGTCGAGGCGGACAGCGGTGGACGCGGCGAGCGTGAGCCGCACCTCGGCGCGGAGGCCGGGGACGAACGTCGGGTCCGGCCGGTGCTCCGCGTCGGGCGTGGTGCCGGCGATGTCGCCGTCGCACAGCAGATCGACGGCGGCATCCGCGCTCAACTGTTGAAGGGTGCGCGGATCGCCCTCGTCGCGGAGGGTGCGGGCGATGCGCCGGAGCCGGTCGTACGCCCCGGACACGGCCGGGGCCGGAGCGTGCAGGCACAGCGTCGCCATGCCGTCCACGTCCGGCGTGACCCAGACGGCGCGGTCTTCCTTCGCGCGCGCGTGCCGCTCGGCGAGCGGCTGCTCGTGCAGCCCCTCGCGCCAGCGGCCGAGTGCACGGCGCAACTGCGCGGTGGTCATCGTGACGGCGGCCTCGGCCGCGCGCTCGTCCAGCGCAGAGCGGGACTCCTCGGGGAGGCTGCTCGCGGTCCGGCAGATCGCCTCCCCGACGTCCCACAGGATCTTCGCGTCGCGAAGCAGCACGCGGGTGAGAGGAAGGTGCTCCATCAGCATCTGCGCGGTCTCGAGACGGCGGGAGATCTCCCGCTCCGAGAGGCCGAAGGTCAGGGCGAGCTCGGCGCGGATGGAGCGTTCGACGAGGTCGCGGGTCTCGCTGCGGGACGCGCCGCGGGCGAACGCGTCCGGGATGGCGAGGGCGAGCCGGTAGCCGCGGTGCAGGCGCTCGGCCGCCCGGAGGCGCGTCGGGGAGGTGGAGCGCTCGTCGGCGGCGGAGTCGTCGAAGCAGTCGCGCACCTCCGCAAGTGCTGCTGCATCCTCATCTTTTGACATACAAGTATTGAAGCAGGGGCCACTGTCATGCGAACGGCGACCTGGGCAGATCGGGGACAACGTGGGCAATCGGAGGCTGGGGAGGACGCCTGCTCCCGGACGACCGGACAAGGTGGGTCTCGATACGCCGCCGAGGCGGCTACTCGACCAGCAAAGAGGAGGCGGCTCCTCGACCAGCAAAGCCGAGGCGGCTACTCGACCAGCAAGAGGCGGCGGCTCGGGCTACGCGGCCGGCTCGGGGCGCCGCGGCGTGCTCGCGCGGAGCACGACGCGGGTCGGCAGCTCGACGGACGCGCCGTCGGCCTCGTCGCCGAGGGCGGCCGCGACGGCGCGCTCGCCGAGGGCCGCCAGCGGCACCGCGACGGTGCTCAGCCCGGGGTGCACGTCCTCCGCGATCGGCGCGTCGTCGAAGCCCGCGACGCCCATCTGCGCGCCGGGCTCGACGCCGGCGGCGCGCATCGCGGAGGCGACTCCGACGGCCATCAGGTCGGTCACGGCGAAGACGAGGTCGATGTCGCCGGAGCGCTCGGCCAGCAGCGCGGCCGCCGTCTCGAACGCGCCGTCGCGGGTGAGCGGCGCCTCCACGATCAGACTCGGGTCGACGTCGACCCCCGCGGCCGCGAAGCCCTCACGGAATCCCTCGACCCGGTCGGAGGAGGTGAGCACCGCCGCGGGCCCGCGCACGATCGCGCAGCGCCGGTAGCCGGCCTCGGCGAGCGCCGCCGCGAGCGCCCGGGCTCCGGCGCGGTTGTCGACCTGGACCGAGGGGAACGGCAGCCCGCCCTGGCTGATCATCGCCACCCGCCCGCCGGACGCCTCGTAGGCCTGCAGCTCGGCGATCAGCGCGTCGCGGTGCCGGTCGGCGGCGAAGCGGCTGCCGGCCAGCACGATGACGCGCGGACGCCCGCCGCGAAGCGAGCGGACGAGTCCCAGCTCCTTGTCGGGGTCGCGATCGGTGACGGCGATCCGCACGTCCAGCCGGGCCGCGTCGGCGGCGCCGATCACTCCGGAGGCGATGCCCGAGAAGTAGGGGTCGGTGATGTCGCTGACGAGCAGCGCGATCGTCGACGTCGTTCCGCGCGCGACGGCCTGCGCGGCCGGGTTGGCGGAGTAGCCGAGCTCGGCCGCGGCCGCCTCGACCCGCTCGCGGTACTCCCCCTGCACCTTGCGAGCGCTGCCGTTGAGCACGCGCGACGCGGTCGCGAGCGACACTCCCGCCGCCCGGGCCACGTCGTGCAGCGTCGCGGCGGCGGTCGTTCGTCGTGCTGCCACGATGCCCTCCTCGGAATCCGGCGGCGGCGTCCCGCGCGCTCGCCAGTGTACGGAAGGAGCAGGCGCGCTCAGGCGGCGTCGAGCGGCGACACCCCCGTGAGCTCCACGGCGCGGTCCCAGAGTCGGCGTGCGCTGTCCCGATCGCGGGCGGCACGGTTCGGGTTCACCTGGCGCGGTGCCCCGCGGACCTCGCCGAGACCGCCCGGCCCGTAGTAGGCGCCGGAGCGGGCGTCGGGCGACGTCGCGGCGAGCAGCGTCGGCAGGGCGCCGTCGTCGCCGCTCTGGCCGATCGCGCGCATCATGGCGCCCATGATCGCGCCCTGACCGCCGCCGGTGTGCGTGTGCAGCTCGGTGACCGACATCCCCGGGTGCGCGGCCATCGAGCCGACGCTCGAGCCGGCCCGGCGCAGTCGCCGGTGCAGCTCGAACGCGAAGACGAGGTCGGCGAGCTTGGACTGCCCGTAGGCCGGCCATGCGCTGTAGCGGCGCCGCTCCCAGTTCAGGTCATCGAAGTCGAGCGTGCCGAAGCGGTGGGCGAGGCTCGAGAGCGACACCACGCGGTCGGCGATCCGCGGCAGCAGGAGCCCGGTCAGCGCGAACGCGCCGAGGAAGTTGGTGCCGAACTGCAGCTCGAAGCCGTCCTTCGTGCGCCCCTCCGGCACCGCCATGATTCCTGCGTTGTTGACGAGCACGTCGATCGGCCCGGTCGCCTCGGCGAACTCCCGCACCGAGACGAGATCGGCCAGGTCGAGCCGCCGGACGACGACGTCGCCGCCCATCCTGGCGGCGGCCGCCTCGCCCTTCTCGACGGTGCGGCAGGCGAGCACCACCGAGGCGCCCCGGTCGGCGAGGGCTCGCGCGGTCGCCTCTCCGAGTCCGCTGTTCGCACCGGTGACGACGAACGTCCTGCCGGTCTGGTCGGGGATGTCTGCGGCGCTCCAGGAGGTCATCCGCTCACCCTAGGTTCCCGGCGTCCACGCATCCTGAGCGGAGGCCACCGCCGGACGCCTCAGCGCGCGTCGAGGTGGTCGACGGTGAACGCGGTGCGGCGGCCGACCAGCGTGATCGCGAGGGCGACCGCGCCGAGCGCCGCCATCAGGCCGGCGAGGACCACGGCGGGGAGGCTCTCGAGCAGGACCGCGCCGACGATCCCCGCGGCGAAGATCGCGAGGTTGAACGCGACGGGGAGGAACGAGTTCGCGACGTCGGAGTTCTCGCGGCCCGAGCGGGTGAGCGCCGACTGCAGCTGGGCGGAGGCGCCGCCGAAGCCGATGCCCCAGAGCACGCTCGCCAGCAGGACTGCGGCGGGCTCGCCCCCACCGACGAGCAGGATCAGCCCGGCGACGACGAACGCGGCGATGCTCGAGTGCAGCAGCGCCCGCGGGAAGCGGTCGATGACCGCGGCGGTGATCGCGACCCCGACGATCGAGGACACGCCGTAGACGAGGAGCACGAGGTCCGGCCGCAGTCCGGAGCCGCCCTCGCGCAGGAACGGCGCGATGTAGGTGTAGATCGTGTTGTGCGCGAGCATCCAGACGACGATCGTCAGGCACACGATCGCCACGCCCGGCATCGCGAGCACGCGCGCCAGCGGGAGGCTCCCCTCGGCGGTGCGCGGCTGGCCGGGAGCGTCGGGCACGACGAGCGCGATCAGCACGAGGGTGATCAGCGCGAGGAGGCTCAGGCCGCCGAACGACCAGCGCCAGTCGAGCGCCGTGCCGAGCCACGCCCCGAGCGGCGTGCCGAGCGCGAAGCCGACGGGCGCGCCGACCGAGACGATCGACAGCGCCAGACCGGCGCGGCGGGGCGGACTGATCCGGCGGCCGTAGGCGGCGAGCATCCCCCAGACGATCCCGGTGAACGCCCCGGCGACGAACCGCGAGACGAGCGAGACGACGACGTCGCCGGAGAGCGCCGTGACGGTGTTGGCGACGATCAGGCCGGCGACGGCCGCGAGCAGCAGCGGCTTGCGCCGGACGCCGCGGGTCAGGCTGATCGCCGGGACGGTGACGAGCACGGTCCCGAGCGCCCAGACGCTGATGAACTGGCCGACGACCCCCTCGCTCGTGCCCATCCCGTCGGCGATCACCGGCAGCAGCCCCGCCGGCATCGTCTCGGCGGCGACCAGCAGGAACCCCATCGCGGCGAGCAGGGCGAGCGCGAGCCAGGGCATCGTGCGCGGTTCGGCGCGCTCGCTCTCGTCGAGCGGCAGCACGGGCGCGGTTCGGTGATCCATGACCGCCACGGTAGGCGGCGCCGATCCCGTGAGAGAGTCCCTGTCGGGGCACCTCTCACGGGATCGGTGGAGACTCGCGGCGCTCGGCGGCGGTCTCAGCGGCGGCGGCGCAGCAGCGCGTCGACCGAGAGCCGACCCGCTCCGGTGAGCGCGAGCGCCACCGCGCCCGCGGCCAGGACGAGGACGAACTCGATGCCCCCGGTGGCCGCGAAGAAGCCGCCCGGCAGGTGCACGACGACGAGCGCGACGACCGCGGTGATCGCGAGGCCGGCGGCGGCGATCCTGGTCAGCAGCCCGACGATGATCGCCGCACCGCCGAGCAGCTCGGTGAAGGCGGCGACCGGGGCGAGGACGGCCGCGAACGGGATCCCCATCGCTCCGAAGCCCTCGGTCGTGGCCGCGAGGCCGTCGACGGCGATCTTCTGCCAGCCGTGCGCGAGGAAGACGGCTCCGAGTGCGAGGCGGAGCACCAGCAGTCCGGCCGAGGAGCCGGGCAGCGCGCGCCGGCGGGCGGTGGGAGTGGTGGCGGGGCGGTCGAGCGTGGTGGTCATGGCGTGCCTTCCGGTCGGAGCGGGTCTCGAGAGGGAGTTCCGCACGCCGTCGTGCTCGTGCTCGACCGTAGGCGCGACCGCCGACAGCGACGACCCGATGGAGTGGACACTGAGAACTCGCACAGGCTCCGCCCAGACGCCCGCCCCGAGCGCCTCAGCTCTCAGCGCCGCGGCCGCGTCGACGCGCGCTCGACCAGCTCCGGCAGGAACACCGTCTGCCGCGGGATCAGCTCCGGATCCGCCGCCTCCTCCAGCAGCACGCGCAGCGCCGTGCGCCCGATCACCGAGCTCGGCTGCCGCATCGAGGAGAGCGGCACGGCGGCGGCGGCCGCGAAGGAGATGTCGTCGAAGCCGATCAGCGCGATCTCCTCGGGCACGAGCATCCGCCCGTCCACGGCGAGCGCCTGCAGCAGCCCGAGGGCGACCAGGTCGTTCGCGGCGAAGAGCGCGTCGGGCCGGTCGCGGCGGGGCCGGGCCAGGATGCGCGCGCCCGCGGCGACGCCCTGCGCGACGGTCAGCGCCGAGGTCGCGACGACCTCGAGGTCCACCGCGATCCCGCTGTTCTCCACCGCCACGCGCGCGCCGGCCAGTCGGTCCGTCACCTGGCGGATCTCGAACGGCCCGCCGACGAAGCCGAGCCGGCGCCGGCCGGTCGCGATCAGGTGCTCGGCCGCCATCCGCCCGCCGGCCACGCTGTCGACCGAGACCGAGCTGTAGCGGCCGTCGCCGCTGAAGCGGTCGACCAGCACGACGGGCACGCCGCGGCCGCGCAGCTTCTCCAGCCGCTGCGAGATGTCGCCGTAGGGCGCGATCAGCACGCCGCGCACCTGCTGCTCCTCGAAGAGGTCGAGGTACTGCCGCTCGCGCGACGGGTCCTCGTCGGTGTTGCCGTAGAGCACGGCGATCTGGTGGCGGGAGGCCTCGTCCTCCGCGCCGCGCACGACGTCGTTGAAGAACGGGTTCTGCCCGTCGAGCACCACGAAGCCCACCGTCGAGCTGACGCCGTTGCGCAGCTTCCGCGCCGCGTCGTTGCGGATGTAGCCCAGCGACTCGACCGCGGCGTTGACGCGCGCGAGCGAGTCGTCCGACACCTCGTCCGGCCGGTTGAGCACGTTGGAGACCGTGCCCACCGAGACGCCGGCCCGCAGAGCCACGTCGCGGATGCTCACTCGAGCCACATCGCCTCCGACATCACGCCGAGCCGCCTCTCGCGTTGACCGCTCCCGCTCGACGTCCCTATAGTAGCGATGAAGCTGGATGAATCGATTCAGGTGCTCTTCATCCGAAGAGGCCGCCGGACGCGATTCCCCTCGATGAGGAGGTACCACCCGTGGCAGCAGATCCGCCACCCGCACTCGAGCTCGCCCGCGTGGTCAAGGCGTTCGGCGCGGTGATCGCGCTGCGCTCCGGCACCCTCGCGGTGCACCGCGGATCGATCCACGCCCTGGTCGGCGAGAACGGCGCGGGCAAGTCGACGCTGGTCAAGATCATCGCCGGCGTGCACCAGCGCGACGCGGGCGAGTTCCTCCTCGACGGCGCACCGGTCGACTTCTCCTCGACCGCGCAGTCCAAGGCCGCCGGCATCGCGGTGATCTACCAGGAGCCCACGCTCTTCCCGGATCTCAGCGTCACCGAGAACATCTTCATGGGCCGCCAGCCGCGCGGCCGCTTCGGCCGGATCGACCGCAGGGCCATGCGCACCGAGGTCGTCGGCCTCTTCGAGCGCCTCGGCGTGCGGATCGATCCCGACCGCCCCGCGGAGGGCCTCTCGATCGCCGACCAGCAGATCATCGAGATCGCGAAGGCCATCTCGCTCGACGCGACGGTGCTCGTGATGGACGAGCCGACCGCCGCGCTCTCCGGCGTCGAGGTCGAGCGCCTCTTCACCGTCGCCCGGTCGCTCCGCGACGAGGGCCGCGCGCTGGTCTTCATCTCGCACCGCTTCGACGAGGTCTTCTCGCTCTGCGACACGATCACGGTCATGCGCGACGGCGCCTACATCTCCACCACCGCCACCGCCGACGCGACCGTCGACGGCATCGTGCGCGAGATGGTCGGGCGCGACATCACCGAGCTCTTCCCCAAGCAGAAGACCGAGATCACCGACGTCCTGCTCGAGGTCTCCGGCCTCACCTCCGCCGGCGTCTTCCACGACATCTCCTTCACCGTCCGCGCGGGCGAGATCGTCGGCCTGGCCGGCCTCGTCGGCGCCGGTCGCAGCGAGGTGGCCCGCGCCGTCTTCGGCGTCGACCCCTACGACTCCGGCTCGGTCACCCTCGCCGGCGGCCGCATCCCGCCGGGCAGACCGTCGGCCGCGATGCGCGCCGGCATCGCACTCGTGCCGGAGGACCGCCGCAAGCAGGGCCTCGTGCTCGACTCCTCCGTCTCGCGCAACATCACGACGGCGATCCAGAAGTCGCTCTCGAAGGGCGGCCTGATCACCGGCCGGGCCGAGAACAGCGCGGCCCGCGAGTGGGCGGCGCGCCTCGAGGTGAAGACCGACGCGCTCGACACCGTCGCCGGCACGCTCTCGGGCGGCAACCAGCAGAAGGTCGTCCTCGGCAAGTGGCTCGCCACCGACCCGAAGGTCCTGATCATCGACGAGCCGACCCGCGGCATCGACGTGGGCACCAAGTCCGAAGTGCACCGGCTGCTCTCGCAGCTCGCCGGAGAGGGGATGGGGATCCTGATGATCTCGTCGGAGCTGCCGGAGGTGCTCGGCATGGCCGACCGCGTCCTGGTGATGCGCGAGGGGCGGATCACCGCCGAGCTCGACCGCGCGGACGCCACCAGCGAGACCGTGATGCTCGCCGCGACCCGGGGGGCCGCCGCATGAGCACCGCCCAGGCACCGGCGCAGAAGCGCGTGCCCGCCGCGAAGCCCGGCACCTTCTCCTCCGGCTTCGGCGCGTTCATCCGGGCGCGCGAGACGGGCATCCTGCTCGCGCTCGTCCTCGTCGTGATCGCGACGACCGCGAAGAACCCGACCTTCCTCTTCTCCCCCGACGGCTGGCGCGACCTGCTGCTGACCCCGTCGATCCTGATCCTGATCGCCGTCGGCCAGGCGATCGTCATCATCACCCGCTCGGTCGACCTCTCGGTCGGCTCGATCCTGGGCCTGACCGCCTACCTCACCGGCCGGCTGTTCCTGGACGTGCCGGGCATCCCGATCCTCGCGGTCTTCGTCGCGGGCATCGTCTTCGGCGGACTGCTCGGCCTGATCAACGGCGCACTCGTCGCGTTCGCGAAGGTGCCGGCGCTGGTGATCACCCTCGGCACGCTCTACGCCTACCGCGGCATCAACGTGGCGTGGACCGGCAGCGACCGGATCAACGCGTCCGACATGCCGAAGGACTTCCTGGCGCTCGGCACCGGGCAGTTCCTCACCATCCCGTACCTCACGATCATCGCCCTCGTCGTGCTGATCGCCGCGGGCTGGTACCTGCGCAACCAGCGCGCAGGCCGCGAGTTCTACGCGATCGGCTCCGACCCGGATGCGGCGCGGCTCTACGGCCTGCCCGTCACGCGCCGCATCCTGGTCGCCTTCGTGGTCTCGGGCGCGCTGACCGGGCTGGCCGGCGTGCTCTACGCCGCGCGCTACGGCACCGTCAACTCGCAGGCCGGCTCCGGCTACGAGCTCGACGCGGTCGGCGCCGCGGTGATCGGCGGCGTCGCGATCTTCGGCGGCTCCGGCACGGTCTGGGGCGCCGCGATCGGCGCCGTGCTGCTGCTCACCATCAACCGCGCCCTGCCCATCCTCGGCGTGCCGGACTTCTGGCAGCGGGCCGTGGTCGGCGTGCTGATCATCGGCGCGATCGTGCTCGACCGCGTGCTCTCCCTCCGCCAGTCCCGCAAGCTCCTCGAAGAGAGGGACGACTCCTGATGAGCCTCGTCACCGACACCACCGCCGTGCGCACCGCGCGCGACTACCGCGACTACGCCCGGCCGGCCTGGCAGCGGATCCTCTTCAGCCGCGAGACGGCCATCGTCGTGCTGCTGATCCTCGTGATCGTCGTCGCCTCCGCCTCGGTGAAGAGCTTCGACAAGCCGATCACCATCACCTACCTCTTCCTCGACATCGCGCCGACGCTGCTGATCGCCCTGCCGATGACGCTGATCATCATCACCGGCGAGATCGACCTCTCGGTCGCCTCCACCGTGGGCCTGGCGAGCGTGCTCACCGGCACGCTGCACCAGGCCGGAGTGCCGTTCGAGGTCGCGGCGCTGATCGCGATCGTGGCCGGCGCCGTGGGCGGCGCGCTGAACGGCTTCCTCGTCACCGTGGTGGGGCTGCCCTCGCTCGCCGTCACCATCGGCACGCTCGCGCTCTACCGCGGGCTCGCGGTCGGGCTGCTCGGCACCACCGCCGTCACCGACTTCCCCGAGTTCTGGACCGACCTCGCGAAGGCGAAGCTGTTCGGTCCGGTGCCGCTGGTGGTGCTGCCGTTCGCGATCCTGGCGATCGTCTTCGCCGTGGTGCTGCACTCCACCCGCTTCGGCCGCGGCGTCTTCGCCATCGGCCTGAACGACGAGGCGGCGATCTTCTCGGGCGTGAACGTGAACCGCACCAAGTTCATCCTGTTCGTGGTCTCGGGCGCCGTCTCCGCGCTCGCCGGCATCTACTACACGCTGCGCTACGGCTCCGCCCGCGGCGACAACGCGACCGGCCTCGAGCTGCAGGTGATCGCCGCGGTCCTGCTCGGCGGCGTCTCGATCTTCGGCGGCCGCGGCGCGCTGCACGGCGTGATCGCCGGCGTGATCCTGATCGGCGTGATCGCCTCGGCGCTGCGCCTGGCCAACGTCACCTCCGACGTCATCAACATCATCACCGGAGTGCTGCTCGTGCTCTCGGTGGTGTCCACCAGCCTCCTGGCCTGGCTGCCGCGACTGCGGCGCTCGGGCAGGAGACGCCCCTGATCCCGCATCACCGGCACAGCACCCGCTCCCTCCCCGCACCACCCCACAGCACCTCGACGAAAGGCAGACGATGATGTTCTCCTCCCGTGGGCGCCGCTTCGGCACCCTCACCGCCCTGGCCGTCTCGGTCGCGCTCGTCGCGACCGGCTGCTCCGCCTCCGACGACGCCGGCTCCGGCTCGGACGGCGGCGGCGCGGAAGGCTCCGGCGACTACTCGATCACCTTCCTCCCGAAGAACCTCGGCAACGCCTACTTCGACACCTCCGACGCCGGCGGCGAGAAGGCCATCGAGGAGTTCGGCGGCACCTACGCCGAGGTCGGCCCCGCCGAGGCCTCCCCCGACGCGCAGGTCTCCTACATCAACACCCTCACCCAGCAGGGCGCCGGAGCGATCGTCGTCTCGGCGAACGACCCCAAGGCCATCTGCGACGCGCTGAACGAGGCGCGCGACAACGGCACCAAGGTCGTCACCTTCGACTCCGACACCAACGCCGACTGCCGCGACCTCTACATCAACCAGGCCACCGCCGAGGGCATCGCCAAGGCACAGGTCGACCTCATCACCGAGCAGATCGGCGACAGCGGCGAGGTCGCGATCCTCTCCGCCTCCGCCAACGCGACGAACCAGAACGCCTGGATCGAGCTGATGGAGCAGGAGCTCACCGCGAACCACCCGGACGTGACGCTCGTCGACACCGTCTACGGCGACGACGACGACCAGACCTCGTTCGACAAGACCGCGGCGCTGCTGCAGACCCACCCCGACCTCAAGGGCATCATCTCGCCCACCACGGTCGGCATCGCCGCCGCCGCCCGCTACCTGTCCACCTCGGACTTCAAGGGCAAGGTCGCGCTGACCGGTCTCGGCACGCCGAACCAGATGCGCGAGTTCGTCGAGGACGGCACCGTCACCGCGTTCGCGCTGTGGAACCCGGGAGACCTCGGCTACCTCGCCGCCTACGCCTCGAAGGCCCTGATCGACGGCGACATCACCGGCGCCGAGGGCGACACCTTCGAGGCCGGCGACCTGGGCTCGTTCACGGTCGACGCGGACGGCACCGTCCTCCTCGGCGACCCGTTCACCTTCACCGCGGACAACATCGCCGAGTTCGACTTCTGATCCGCTCCGCAGCCGTGCTGATCGCGGCATGCTGATCGAAGAGCGCCCGACGCGCGCGTATCGAGATCCATCGTCCATGAGACGGTGGGTCTCGATACGCCGCTCCGCGGCTGCTCGACCAGCATGGAGTCACGCCGATCGTGCATCACCCTCCGCCATGTGAATCGAGCGGCACCCGCGCCATGCTGATCGAGTAGCGCCCGCAGGGCGCGTATCGAGATCCCCCCACCGAAAGGCCCCACCCCATGCAGCGCGTCTGCTTCCAGCTCCAGGTGAAGCCCGAGCTCATCCCCGAGTACACCCGCCGCCACGCGGCGATCTGGCCCGACATGGCCGCCGCCCTCGCCGCGACCGGCTGGCACAACTACTCCCTCTTCCTCCGCCCCGACGGCCTGCTGATCGGCTACTTCGAGACGCCCTCGCTCGAGGCCGCGCGCGCCGGGATGGCCGCGACCGAGGTCAACGCCCGCTGGCAGGCCGAGATGGCCGAGTTCTTCGTCGAGCTCGACGGCGCTCCGGACACCGGATTCCTCCAGCTGACCGAGGTCTTCCACCTCGAGGACCAGCTGCCCTGAACTCCCTCCTCTCCGACACCCATCGGACAGGGCCTCGGCTCCGAATGAACGACGGGATCGATCGAGGAGGTCAGAGGATGTCGTTCAACAGCCGTCGATGGCAGGTGCGCACGATCGTGGCGCGGGTCCAGGCCACCGCAGCCATCAGCACGGCCGGCCTGGACGCGGCAGCCCGCGCCGGCCGGAAGCTCGAGATCCTCCGCATCGCGGACGGCGTCGATGCCGGCCGGATCGGCAACGAGGAAGCCGTCGCCGCCTTCGAGCGGCTCGCGGCCGAGCTCGGCGGGCTCCCCGAGGCACGGCTCGGTTGACGCCTCGCCGAACGGGCGCGCGATGAGCGAGCACGACCGGTCGTCGATCGACGACCTCGTCCCCGGACTGCCCGAGGGCGACCACGCGGCGTTCTCCGCCGTCTACGACCGGACGATCCGCCGGGTCCGCTCGATCACCCTCGGCATCCTGCACGATCGCGCGCAGGCCGAGGAGGTCGCGCAGGAGACCTACTTCGAGTTCTGGCGCTCCGCCGGCCGCGAGACGCCGATCGAGGAGCAGCAGCTTCTCGTCTCCGTCATCGCCCGCCGCCGCGCCATCGACCGGGTCCGCGCCGCGCAGTCCTCGCGCGAGCGCGACCACCGCTACGCGATCCACAGCTACCTCCGCGAGATCGACGAGGCGGAGACGCGCGGCGAGATCCGCGGCGAGTTCGCCCGGGCCGCGGCCGAGATCCGCCGCCTCGCGCCGAAGCACCGCGACCTGCTCTTCCTCGCCTACGTCCGCGGTCTCAGCCACTCCGAGATCGCGGCCCTGCTCGAGCTGCCGGTCGGCACCGTCAAGACCCGCCTCCGCGACACCCTCGCCCGCCTCCGCCGCGAACTCTCGCCCCCGCCCGCCTGACGCGACCCCGCCGCCCCGGCCGCCCAGCCGCGAAGCGGCCCCTGCATGCTGGTCGAGTAGCCGCGAAGCGGCGTATCGAGACCCACCGTCCCCAGTGGCACAAGTCTGAAGGCTCCCAGTTCGGGCGCCGATGGATCTCGATACGCGCCCTCCGGCCGCTACTCGATCAGCAGCAACGCACAACATCAGCCCAGAACCGCTCTCATCGCCCATCGCAGATGAGAGGTGCTTGCAGCCGATGTTCTGCAGCCGGAACCGCGCGCAGCGTTAGAGGAGCGGGGTGCTTCACCGGCGGATGTCGATGCGCCCGCTCAGCGGGCCCCTCGATCAGCAGGCACTCGCGCGTGACACCCCCGCGAACGCCGAAGCCCCCGCCCTCCGGGTGCGGAGAACGGGGGCCACGGCGTGCGCTCAGCGCCTCAGAGCGTCTGCGCGAACGGGTCGAAGTCGACCGGCACGGCCGGCACCGACGCCGACAGCGTGCTGTCGACCGCGACGAACTCGCCGCTCTCGGCCGACTCCTGCGCCGAGAGCATCACGTCGAGCACGTGGAAGCCGAGCTCGCCGGTGGCGACGTGCGGGCGGTCCTTTGCGATCGCGCGGACCATGTCGAGCAGGCCGAGGCCGCGGCCGACGACCGTGCCCTTCTGCTCGATCTCGGTCCACTCCTGCTCGCCCCACTGGCCGTCGGCGATCGAGGTGCGGGCCGTCACGTAGGCGGTGCGCCCCTCGAACTGGTTCGGGTCGGGGATCACGATCGACCCCTCCGTGCCGTGGATCTCGAAGACGCCGTGGCGCTCGAGCGCCGAGTCGAAGCTCAGCAGGCTCGACGCCTGCGCGCCGCCCGCGAACGAGGTGAGCACCTGCAGCGAGGTGGGCACCTCGACGGGGAAGGTCGTGCCGGCGTCCGGACCCGAGCGGATGACCCGCTCCTCGAGCTTCTTGCGCCCGAGGGCCGCGACCCGCTCGACCGGCCCGAAGAGGCTGACGAGTCCGGAGAAGTAGTACGGACCCATGTCCAGCAGCGGTCCCGCACCCTGCGCGAAGAGGAACGCGGGGCTCGGGTGCCAGAGGTCCGGCCCGACCGTCTGGAACACGGTGGACGCGAACATCGGCTCGCCGATGACGCCCTCCGCGATCGCGCGCTTGGCGGACTGGAAGCCCGGGCCGAGCAGCGTGTCCGGCGCGGAGCCGACGCGCAGCCCCTTGGCGGCGGCGTCCTGCAGCAGCTGCGCGGAGCCCGCGCGGTCCAGGCCCAGCGGCTTCTCGCTCCAGACGTGCTTGCCCGCGGCGATCGCGGCGGCCGAGACCTCGACGTGCGCGGCCGGGATCGTCAGGTTGACGACGACCTGCACGCCGTCGTGCGCGAGGACGTCCTCGGCAGAGCCCCAGGCGGGCACGCCGTGCTTCTCGGCCTGGCTCTTCGCCCGGTCGAGCAGGAGGTCGCCGACGATGAGGACCTCGACGTCCGGGAAGGACTTCAGGTTCTCGAGGTAGGTGTCGCTGATGACGCCGACGCCGATGACGCCGATTCCGACGGGGCCGATTCCGATGGGACCGCTCATGCCGCGTAGCCGCCCTTCACGAGGAAGTCGTAGCTCGCCTGGATGTCGGCGAAGACGTCGCCGGGGGCGTTGTCGTACTCGATGACGGCGTACTTGATCGCGCCCTCGCCGGCCTTCAGCGCCTCGACGAGCGGCACGTCGCCCTCGCCGGGGCGGCGCTGGTCGAGGGTGTCGGAGCCGAACGCGGCGGCGCCCGGGGCGAACGGGTTCTCGGCCGGCGCGATGCCGTCCTTGACGTGCACCGCGACGAGGCGCGAGCCCAGCTTCGAGACGAGCGCGGCGCCGTCCTGGCCGCCGGTGAGCGCCCAGAACAGGTCCAGCTCGATCTCGACGCGCTCGTCGGTGCTCGCGACGAAGCGCTCGTACGCGGTCTGCCCGTCGAAGGAGGCGATGAACTCCTGCGCGTGGTTGTGGTAGCCGACCTTCAGCCCGAAGGTCGCGGCGACCTCGGCGGCCTTGTTCAGGCGGTCGGCGATGTCGGCGACGCCGTCCTCGGTCAGCCAGCGCTCGGCCGACACGAACGGGTCGATGACGGTCTGGATGCCGATCTGCGCGGCCGCCTCGAAGACGACCTCGGGGGCGGGCGTGGGGATGGAGCCGTCCGGCGTCCACAGCTCGTCCGAGAGCAGGGGCGCGTGGCCGGTCGGCGAGGCGAGGCCGCTCGCGTCGAGCGCGGCTCGGATCTCGGCGGGGCGGCGGACGAAGTCGAACGCCTCGACGTTCTTCAGGCCGATCGCCGCGAGCTTGTCGAGCGACCCGTTCGGGTCCTCCGTGAATTCCTTCGCCAGCGTGTAGAGCTGGATGGACGCCAGGGGCAGAGTCATGATCGTTTTCGCTTTCCTTGGTGGGACGAGGTCGTCGGCGGTCTCAGGACCAGCCTGGCCTACCGGACTTTCTTGATGGGGAAGATGACCAGCGCGCCGACGACCGCCGCCACCGCGCAGACCGTGAACCAGAGGCCGTAGTTGTTGCCGGTGGGGTCGCTCACGTAGACGAGGATGCCGCCGACCAGCGGGGCGAGCGTCTGCGGCAGGGCGTTGGCGATGTTGAAGACGCCGAGGTCCTTGCCGGAGTCGTCCGGGTTGGGCAGCACGTCGACGACGAGCGCGAGGTCGACGCCCACGTAGATGCCGTAGGCGAGGCCGAGGATCGCCTCGAGCACGTAGAAGGTGCCGACGTCCTGCACGAAGATCAGCGCGAAGGTGCCGATCGCGAACAGCGCGGTCGAGCTCCAGACGAACACCTTGCGGCGCCCGATCCGGTCGGACAGCCAGCCGGCGAAGTAGCTCGCCGCGATCAGCGCCACCGTGTAGATCAGCACGCTGGTGCTGATGACGGCGGGGATGCTCTCCGCCTCGACCCCGATGTGGTTGAGGAGGTAGAAGAAGCGGAAGGTGGTGAAGCCGAAGCTCGCGAAGGTGATCAGGAAGCGCGACCACCACGCCAGCGCGTAGTCGGGGTTCTTCGCCGGGCTGACCCAGAAGGTCTCGGCCCAGTCGCGGAGGGTGGCCCGCGGCGGTGCCTGGGGCAGCCGCTTGTCGGGCAGCACGACGGCGAAGACCACCATGGCGATGATCGCCAGGATCGACGGCGCCACGAACATGATGACGAGCTGGCCCGCGAAGGCCTGGGCGACGTAGGTGCCGCCGAGGATGCCCACGTTCTGCGCGATCCCGAGCGCGGCGGTGATCTTGCCGCGCTGGAACTTCGGCACCTGGTCGGCGAGGGTGGCGATGAAGGGCGCGAGCGTCATGTTCGCGCCGAGCTGGGCGAGCGACCAGCCGACGGTCGCGACGAGCAGGCTCGGGGCGACCGCCATGATCGCGAAGGCGACGGTCATGATGACCGTGCCCGAGACGATCCAGACGCGGCGGCGGCCGAAGCGATTCGTCGAGCGGTCGGAGAGCCGGCCGAAGACGACGTTGGCGATGGTCGCGAAGAGGGCGCCGAATCCGCCGAGCACCGCGGCTGCGCCGGTCGCGCCGTTCCGCGCGATCTCGCCCGCCTCGACGAGCGACTCGATCTTGAGGCCGATGCCGACGATCGCCGGCCCGAGCAGCGCGATGAAGAAGATCAGCTGCGCGGCGAGCAGCCAGAAGACGTAGCCCTTCTTCGCGGGCTCCGTGGGTTCGGGGAACCAGCTCTGGTTCCGCACTGTGGCCGTCGACGTGGTCATGCCCGAAGGCATCCCCGCCGCGGATCCGCTGGACGTCGTCATCGTCGTTCCCTCTCCTCATCGAGCGTCGATGCCGTGGCCCTCGCGGCCAAAACCTTGCATCGTACGGTTTTGAGTATGAAGGCTCGGGCGCGCGACCGCAACCGTCGGCGCCGTCCGTGGCGCCCGACGCCCGACGAAGCAGCACGCGCACGCCGGCTCGAGGCAGGCCGACGGACGTACCGTCGGAGCATGTCGACCGTCACCGTCGCCGATGCGCGCGCCCGCTTCTCCGATCTGATCGACCGATCGCGCACCGAGGCGGTCGTCCTCGAGCACCACGGTCATGCCGTGGCCGTCGTGATCAGCCTCGAGCAGTACGA
Organism: Rathayibacter sp. VKM Ac-2760; assembly: GCF_009834185.1. Classification (GTDB taxonomy): domain Bacteria; phylum Actinomycetota; class Actinomycetes; order Actinomycetales; family Microbacteriaceae; genus Rathayibacter. The sequence continues at coordinate 703,230 of NZ_CP047173.1, read as the reverse complement.
GCGGATGAGGGACGCCCTCGAGAGCGTGGAGGACGCGCAGGCCTTCGACGCCGCGATGGCCGAGGAGGCCGAGAACGTTCCCTGGGCCCGCGCCGCGGAGGAGCTCAGTCGCGAGCTGTCGCAGGAGCGGCGGGACGGCGCTGGAGTCGCTTCGCCGGGCACTCAACCAGCAACGGCCCGCCGAAGCGGGCCGTCCTGTTCTGTCTCAACCAGAGTGCGCCCGGAGGGATTCGAACCCCCAACCTTCTGATCCGTAGTCAGATGCTCTATCCGTTGAGCTACGGGCGCAGTCCATCGCGAGGCCTTGGGGGGCGCACGCAACGAGGTACGACTATACATGCCGCGGGGCGCCTCCGCGAATCGCGTAGCGTGGCGGGCATGGAGGCCGCCGCGATCGAGCTCGTGCGCTTCGTCGTCTCGCCGCTGCACCGGTTCGAGGGGCGGCCCGCCGACGGTCCGATCCCCTCGGAGGGCAACGAGCAGCCCGGGCGGATCGAGATCCGCGCGGGCCTGGGCATCGTCGGCGACCGCTACTTCGCCCAGCGCGCGCACCGGCCGGCGGCGGTCACCCTCTTCGCGATCGAGTCGCTCGAGCACGTCGCCGCCGAGCTCGGCACCGCGCCGTTCGACCCGGCCGACACCCGCCGCAACATCATCGTGCGCGGCGCCGACATCGACTCCCTCGCCGGCCGCACCTTCGCCCTCGAGCAGGGCGGCGAGCGGATCGAGTTCCAGGGCGGCCGGCCCGCCAACCCCTGCGCGTGGATGGACGTCTCGCTCGCTCCCGGCGCGTTCAAGGCGATGCGGCGGCGCGGCGGCGTCCGCTGCGCTCCCCTCGGCAACGGCGTCCTCCACCTCGGGCCCGCCCGGCTGATCCTCCACCGCTCCGAGGACATGCTGATCTGAGCGGATCGGCCAGCGCCTAGGCTCTCCTCGACCCGTTCCGACCTGCGATCCGACGCGATCCGACGCCCGACGACCCGAGGAGGCGCCCGTGCCCTACCCCGGCCGCCCCCTGCGCGCTCTCGCCGCGAGCGTCCGCCACGGTCTGCGCGACGTCTTCGCGACCACGCGCTCCCGCCGCCGCGACCCGCGCCGCCGCTACAAGAACACCGACGTCTCCGTCCTCCGGGTCCGCCGGGGCGACGTCTACGCCCGGGTCAACACGGTCGGGCACACCGGCGAGCGCACCTTCGTCCTCGTCCCGGGCATCGGAGTGGCCGCCACCTACTTCGAGCGCCTCGCCCCCGCGCTCAACGAGTTCGGCCCCGTGCACGCGCTCGACCTCCCCGGCTTCGGCGGCGTCCCGCACCCGCCGAACGCCCGGCACATGACCATCGCCGACTACGCCGAGCTGGTCGGCGCCGTCATCGACGAGCTCGGGCTCGACGACCCGGTCGTCCTCGGCCACTCGATGGGCACGCAGGTCGTCGCCGAGCTCGCCGCGCGCCGCCCCGAGCTCACCACGATCGTGCTGCTCGGCCCGGTGATGAACCGGCACGAGCGCGGCATCCCGATCGCGGCCTGGCGCTTCCTCCAGTCGAGCGTCCGCGAGCCGGCGCAGGTCGCGATCCTCGCCGCCGCGGCCTATCTGCTCTGCGGCCCGCGCTGGTTCTCGCGGGTGCTCCCCGAGATGATGCAGTACCGGATCGAGGACGTGCTGCCGAGCATCCGCGCCTCCACGCTGGTCATCCGCGGCGAGCACGACCGCCTGGTGCCGCGCGAGTGGGCGGAGGAGGTCGCGGAGTCGATCCCGCACGCCCGCGCGTGGGAGATCCCCGAGGCCTCGCACTCGGTGATGCACGCGCACGCGGAGGAGGTGGCCCGGCTCTGCGTCGAGCACGCCCGCGCGCCGCAGCCCGACCGCGGCGAGGCCGAGCTGCGCCGCTTCCCCGACGACGAGGTCGACCACTCGGAGGAGGACGCGCCGATCGCCGACCCGATCGGCGCCCTGCGCGGCCGGGTGACCGAGCTGGCGGGCATCCTCACCGACGACGACTCGCTGATCGCCGAGGGCAAGACCCAGCACGCCGAGGCGACCGACCCGGCCGCGCTCCAGGAGTCCGACACGGACGCGGGAGACGGCGACTCCGGCCCCGGTCTCCTCGACAGCCCCGCCGCCGCGCACTGACGGCGAGCGCCCACGACACCCCGCCGCTCAGGACACCCCGCGGCTCAGGACTCCTCGCCCACGATCTCCGCGCGGATCCGCCGCAGGTCCTCGGCGAGCGCCCCCATCAGGATCCAGTGCTCCGGATGCGGGGTCACGATCACGAGCGGGGCGGTGAGCGCCGGCAGCTCGTCGGTGATCGGCTCCGGCTCCGGCACCGCGACCGACGACTGCACGAGCAGCCGCAGGTCGTGCGCCGCCCGGTGCAGCTGCACGGCGATGTCCGCGATCGTCGGCTCCCCCACCAGGTCCTGGTCGTAGAGATCGTGCACGGTGCGGGTCATCCCGCGCACCCGGGTGACGATGCGGGCGAGCCGCGGGGTGACGGAGTCCAGCGCGAGGAGCCGGTCGCGGTGCGCGGACCGCCGCGGGTTCAGCCGCAGCGACTCCTCGCCGGTCGCGATCGCCTCCTCCGCCTTCAGCTGCATCGTCTGCAGCAGCCGCGCGTTGATCAGCAGCTCGCTCAGCCGCTCGCGCCCGACCGGCGTCTGCAGCACCTCCCCCAGGTCGTCCAGGCCCGCGGCGAGCTGCGCCGTGAGATCGCCGACGGCCCGCTCGGCCGGCGCGAGCGTCACCGGCGGCACGATCAGGGCGTTGACGACGATCCCGACGGCCGCGCCGATCAGCGTCTCGAGGATGCGGTCGACGGCGTAGTTCGGCGTCACCGCGCCGACCGAGAGCACGAGCATCGCGCTGATCGGGATCTGCACGGCCGAGGCGGGCGTCAGCCGCACCGCCCAGCCCACGGCGATCGCGGCGACGATCGCGCCGAGGACGATGCCGCTGTCGTCACCGAAGAGCGTCCCGATCAGCGAGCCGACGACGACCCCGATGATCACGCCGACGCTGCGCTCGAGCGCCTTCGAGAACGACTGGTTCACACTCGGCGCGACCACGAGCAGCGCGGCGATGGCGCCGAAGACCGGCAGGGTGCCCGGGAAGATCAGGGCGGCGACGATCCAGGTGACGACGGTCGCCGCCGCGGTCTTGACCAGCTGCAGCACGGGCGGCCGCCTGTCCACGGTGAAGCTGGACGTCAGGCGCATGCGTCCACGGTAGCCGCGGCTCCCGACGCCGGTCACCGCTCCGGTGCCGTCTCCATGCTCGCGAGCACCGCCCGGAGGCCCCGCGCCGCGTCGTCGCGGAGCGCGTCCGGCACTCCCGCGAGCAGCTCCCGCTCGACGGCGAGCACCTCCGGGAACGCGGCGTCGACGAGCGCGACCCCCGCCGCGGTCAGGGCGATCAGGGCGCCGCGACCGTCGGCCGGGTTGGCGGTCCGCACGAGCAGCGCGCGACCCTCGAGGGCGTGCAGCCGCTTCGTGATGGCCGGCGCGGAGGCGAGCCCGATCGTCCGCAGAGTCGTCGGCGACTGCGGCACGGCACGGCGGCGGAGCGTCGTCAGCACGTCGAACTCGCCGCGGGTCAGCTCGAACGCGGCGAGCCGCTCCTCCGTCGCCCGCACGAGCAGGGCGGAGGCGCGGATCAGCCGGCCGGCGATGTCGACCGCCGAGGTGTCCAGCTCGGGCCGCAGCGCCCGCCAGCCCGCGCGGATCTCGTCGACGGCGTCGGGAACTGCGGGAGCGGCGGCGGTCTCGGGCGAGGGGCTCGACACGGGATGATTCACGGGTAAACTATATCCGGTTCACCCGTGAACGACCTCTCCGGCCGCTGCCGCTCGGATCCACCCCCGACCCGAGGACTCCGATGCCCGCCAGCCCCTCCCTCCGCAGCGCGCTGCCCCACCCGCGCGAGCTCGTCGCCTTCGGCCCGCACGCCGGAGCGCACCGCGTCGCCCTGCGCGCGGGAGTGTCGATGGCCGTGCCGCTGCTCGTCCTCTGGGTCTTCGGCCGGACCGACCTCGCGCTCTACGCGACCTTCGGCGCCTTCACCGTGCTCTACGGCCGCCAGCACACCCACCGCCCGCGCCTGCTGATGCAGGCCTCGGCCGCCGCCTACCTCGTCGCGATGGTGACGATCGGCACGGCTGTCGCGCTCTCGCCGCAGCGCGACTGGCTGATCATCCCCGTCGTCACCGCCGCGACCGTCGGCGCCGCCTACCTCAGCGACGCCCTGCACTGGCACCCGCCGGGCCCGCTGTTCCCGGTGTTCGCCGTCACCGCCTGCGCTTCGGTGCCCGTCGAGGTGTCGCGCCTCCCGGAGGCGTTCGCCCTCGCCGCCGCGTCCGCCGCCTTCTCGCTGCTCGTCGGCGTGAGCGGACTCGCCGCTCCCCGCGCCCGCCTGCTGCCCGCCACCCCGTGGCGGCCCTCCTTCCGCGCCGCCGCCACCCGCTCCGCGACCCGCGCGGGCATGCTCCGCTTCGGCGCCGTCGTGCTGATCGCCGGCGCGATCCCCACCGCGACCGGCCTCGGGCACCCCTACTGGGCGATGGTCTCGGCCGTCGCCGCCGTCTCGGGCGCCGACGCCACCGCCCGCCTCGTCCGCGCGGGCCACCGGATGCTCGGCACCGTGATCGGCGTCGTCCTCGCCGCCGCCCTGCTCGCCCTGCCGCTGTCCCCGCTCGCGACGATCGTCGTGGTCGTGCTGCTGCAGATGCTCGCCGAACTCGTCGTGGGCCGCAACTACGGCCTGACCCTGGCGCTGATCACCCCGCTCGCGATCCTGATGGTCGAGCTCGCGCACCACACCGACGAGTTCGTGCTGCTGCGCGACCGCGCCCTCGAGACCGCGATCGGCGTCGCGGTCGGCGTCGCCGCGACCCTCGGCGCCCACGCACTGGCCTCCAGCCGCCCCGCGGCCCCGTCCCTCCCGCACTGACCGCGCCGGAGTCCGGAGCAGGCGAGGACGGGGTGGTCCGCTCCCGCTCAGGACACGGCCACCCCTGCGATCCGCTCGCTCGCGGGGTCACCCCCGCGAGGATCGCGCCCGAGCCCTAGCCGACGAGGCTCCACTTCTGATTGCTCTGCCCGTTGCAGGGCCAGGTCGCGAGCTGCTTCCCCGGCGTCGTGCTCTCGTCGGGCACGTCGAGGCAGGCACCGCTCGCGCGGTTCACGATCGTCTGACCGTTCACCTGCCACTGCGTCGTCGAGCTGGAGAGGCACGACGCCTGCACGAGCAGCCCACCGGAGCTCGAGGACCCCGACTGCGCGAGGCAGAGTCCGCTGTGCTGGGTCTGGAACTGCACGTACCCACCGCTGGACGCCCGCGCGAACACGGCGTTCGAACCGGTGCCGCAGGTCCACTGCACGACCTTCGACCCCGCGACCGTCGAGTCGTCGGCCACGTTCGCGCAGAGCGAGCTGAACGCCGACTTGATCGTCGATCGCGGCAGTGCCGGCGCCGCCGCGACGGTCCCGGCCGCCGTGTCGATCACGACGCCGTCCACCGCGGGCATCGCGACCGAGGTCCTGGTCGGGAACTGCAGTGGCTGCCAGACGTAGGTGGAGTCGTTGACCGGGCCGCCGTTGGCGCCCGCCCAGCGGTCCCCCATGTAGAGGTAGGACGTTCCCGCCGTGCCGCTGATCGTGGCGACGTAGGTCGGCTGCGACCGGTTGCCGTTCGGGCCGCCGAAGTTGGTGGGCGTCGTCCAGGGGCCGGTGATGCTGGTGGCCGTGGAGTACTTGTTCTGGTTCGGGTTCCAGCCCGACGTGCCCGAGGACAGCGCGAAGTACACGCCGTCGCGCTTGAAGATGGTCGGCGCCTCGCGGGACTGGTTCTCCCAGTGCAGGCCCTCGAACGAGGCGACGTCCGTGTACGAGGCGTTGAGCTTGAAGATCGCCGTCGACGCGTTCGTGGTCGGGATGGCGGTCGAGGAGAACAGGTACGCCTGTCCGTCGGTGTCCTGGAACACCGTCATGTCGCGCGACTCGTAGCCGAGCGGCCGGAAGCTGCCCTGGTAGGCGTACGAGCCGTCGATCGTGCTCGACGTGGCGACCGCGACGCGGCCCTGCGTGTAGTCCCGCCCGTTCTCCCAGTGCATCCAGAGCACGAACTTCTTCGTGGCCTCGTTGTAGACGAGCTTCGGCCGCTCGATCGTGGAGACGTTCAGATCCGGCGAGGAGTTCTTGGTGAGGATGTCGCCGCGGAACTCCCAGTTCGTGAAGTCGGTCGACCGGTAGAGCGGCACCGAGATGAACCGGTTGTCCGCGTCGGTGCTCTGACCGACCCAGTAGTAGTACTGCCCCACCTTCAGCAGCCCAGCGCCGTGGCCGTGGATCGGCTGCCCCTGCGTGCTGAGGAACTGCGCGCCGTTGGTGACCGTCTGCGGTGCGGCGGAGGCCGGCGCGACGCCCGCGCCGATCGCCAGCACCGCGGCGAGCAGCGCGATCAGCGCCATCCGCAGTCGTTCTCTTCGTTTCGTCATTGAAACTTCTCCTTCTCTAGGGCCGGGTCGTCGAGGGGACGACCCAGGTCGTGGTCGACTCCGCCGGAGCGGAATCCGTGAATCCGTTGGCGGTGAGCGCCACCGCGGGCAGGGCGGCGAGGTCCTGGGAGGGCTCGTGCGCACGCCCGAGGCGGTGGAGCCGGCGGACGCGAAGCGGGTGAGGTCGTCGTCGACGGTCGAGTCGGTCGTCGTGCTGTTCACCGTGACGAGCACGACGCGCCGTGTCGGTCGACTCTGTGGCGGGCACGCGGCGTCGGAGGCGGGGAGGGGCCGTCATCCTGGCCTTCTCCGACGGAGATTCCGGGGGTCGCCGACGCCATCGTCATCGCTCCGATCCCGGAATGTCCACGTCAACATCCGCTGCCTCGAACGTAACATGGCAGCGCAACCATCACCAGCCGTCGAGTCGGTGAACAGCGCGAGATGCCCCCGGAAGGGGACGGGTGAGGCGGCGGATCGGCGTGCTGCGGCGGGGACGACAGAACCCCCGGTCGGCTCTCGCTGACTCGGGGGTTCTGACTGGCGGTACCGGTGGGATTTGAACCCACGGTGGACGCAAGCCCACACATGTTTTCGAGACATGCTCCTTCGGCCGCTCGGACACGGTACCGGGGACGAGTGTACGCGAGGCCCGCGAAACTCGCCAATCGGCGCGGATAGCGGCGCTCGGGGTCAGGCCGGCTCGGGGTCAGGCCGGCTCGGGGTCAGGCCGGCTCGGGGAGGAGGAAGGCGAGCACCCGGTCCCACTCGGAGACGGCGAGCAGGTGGCCACGCTCGGGCACGACCTCGAAGCGCGAGTCCGCCAGGCGGGCGGCGTACCACTCGCCGTGCAGACGGCCGACGGTCGCGTCCTCGGCGCCGTAGAGGAGGAGCGCGGGAGCATCGACGGCCTCGACCGCGAAGCCCCAGTCCTGCACCGTGTAGCCGAGGATGTCGGCGGCCTGGCCGAGGTTGCCCTGGGCGGCGGCGCGCTCGAGCATGACCAGCAGCCGCTCGCGGACGCCGGGCGCCTCGAGCACGGCGGCATCGGCCTCATCGGCGCCGAGCATCCCGAGCAGCGCCTCGGGGGTGGGCGACGGACCGAAGGCGCCGTCGAGTGCGGCGGTGAGGGAGCGGACGGCCTCGCCGAGCGGCAGCTCGCGCAGTTCGTCGAGCATGGCCCGGTTCTGCTCGCCGACCCACGGCACCGCGTCGTCGGGGGCGGGGGTGCCGAGCACGGCGACCCGCTCGACCAGACCCGGATAGTTGGCCGAGAGCGCGAGTGCGACCCGTCCGCCGGCCGACCAGCCGGCCGCGGCGACGGAGGCGATGCCCACCGTGGCGAGGTACTCCGCGATGTCGGCGGCGGCCTGCTCCGGGCTCGCGCCGGCTCCGGCTCCGGCCGGGTCGAGATCGGTGAGCAGCGCCGATTCTCCGTAGCCGGGGCGGTCGACCGAGAGGAGGCGCACGCCGTGGCGGGCGGTGGCGGCGGGGTCGGGATCGAGCCCCGCGGCGCCGGGGGCTGGGTGGGCGAGCACGACGACGTGCTCCGCGTCCTCCGGGCCCGACCAGGTGACTCCGAGCGCGCGGCCGGACTTGAGGGTGTGCACCGTCGACGACATGGGGACAGTCTCTCGCAGACCACCGACAGCGCTGGCGCGCCGCGAGCGAGTGTCGGCGGTCCCCGCTACTGTCGAAGACACGTTCGAAAGAGCGCCCGATGTCGGAGGCCGGCCGTAGCGTCGCCGATGCTCCACCGCTTCAGCTCACCCCCGCGCTCCCCGCCTCCCCGCACCCCGGCCCGGAAGGACCCCATGGCCACCTCGAAGACGCGCACCGCCGCCTACCGCTGCTCCGAGTGCGGCTGGACGACCGCGAAGTGGGCCGGCCGCTGCGGCGAGTGCCAGCAGTGGGGCTCCGTGATCGAGAGCACCGAGCGCACGGGCCTCGTCCGCGCGGTCGCCGCCGTCGCACCCACGGCGGCGCGGCTGGCCAGGCCGATCACCCAGATCGAGACCACCTCGGCCGCGCACCGCCCCACCGGCGTGGGCGAGCTCGACCGGGTGCTCGGCGGCGGCATCGTCAACGGCGCGGTCGTCCTGCTGTCCGGCGAGCCGGGCGTCGGCAAGTCGACGCTGCTGCTCGAGGTCGCCTCGCGGGCCGCTGCCGAGGGTCAGCGCGTCCTCTACGTCAGCGCAGAGGAGTCGGCCGCTCAGGTGCGGCTGCGCGCCGAGCGCACCGGCGCCATGCACGACAGCCTCTACCTCGCGGCCGAGACCGATCTGGCGACCGTCCTCGGCCAGATCGACGAGGTGCAGCCCGACCTGCTCATCGTCGACTCGGTCCAGACGGTGGCGAGCGACACCGTCGACGGGCTGCCGGGCGGCCCGAGCCAGGTGCGCGAGGTCGCCGCGACGCTCATCCGGGTCTGCAAGGAGCGCGCCCTCCCCCTCGTCCTCGTCGGCCACGTCACGAAGGACGGCTCGATCGCCGGCCCGCGCCTGCTCGAGCACCTCGTCGACGTCGTCTGCCACTTCGAGGGCGACCGCCAGACGGCCCTGCGCTTCGTCCGCTCGCTGAAGAACCGCTTCGGCCCGACCGACGAGGTCGGCTGCTTCGAGATGACGGCCGAGGGCATCGCCGAGATCCCGGACCCCAGCGGTCTCTTCCTCAGCCGCACCCGCTTCCCCACCCCGGGCATCTGCGTCACCGTCGCGATGGAGGGGCGCCGCGCCCTGCCCGTCGAGATCCAGGCCCTCGTCATCGCGAACGACGGCGACCACCCGCGCCGCGTGACCAACGGCGTCGACGCCTCGCGCGTCGCGATGATCCTCGCGGTGCTCGAGCGCCAGGCCGGCATCCCGCTCCGCCGCTGCGACGTCTACGTCTCGACCGTCGGCGGAGTGAAGCTGATGGAGCCGGCCGCCGACCTCGCGATCGCCGTCGCCATCGCCTCGGCCCACGCCTACACGCCGCTGCGCTCCGGCATCGCCGCGTTCGGCGAGATCAGCCTCTCCGGCGACATCCGGCCGGCGTCCGGCGCCAAGCAGCGCGCCAACGAGGCGACCAGGCTCGGCCACCCCTCCCACCTCGACTCGAGCGCGTTCACGCTGTCGAGCGCGATCACCCACGCCCTCGTCCCCGTCCCCGAGCGCATCCCCGCGGGCTGAGCGCCGTCCGGGGCGCGACCGCGTCCCTAGGCTGACATCGTGGAAAGCGACATCGGCTGCTCCGCGGTTCCGGGATCGCCCGCTTCCTCGCGCTCTCGTCGAGCCTCGTCAGCACGGTCCCGGCCTTCGACGCCTCCGTGCACGGCCGTGAGCCGATCAGCCTGCAGACCGACCTGGTCAGCGTGACCTTCGACGTCCTCGTCCTGCTGGCCCTGTCGAGCCGCAGCTCGCGCGACTACGCCGCCGCGAAGAGCCGGCTCCGCGCCGCGCGGAGAGCCGGGAGGAAGGCCCGCAGCCGGACGACGACCGGCTAGACGCCGCCACCGCCGCCGCCACCCCCGCCGCCACCGCTGCTGCCCCCGCCGCCCGCGCCGCCGCTGGAGGAGCTCGACGACGACCCGACGAAGCTGGTCGCCGATGAGGAGAACGACGAGACGCTCCCGACGAACGCCGCCGCCTGGAACCCGCTCGGTCCCGAGTACCAGCCCGGCGACTCCCCCGTCTGCTCGTAGGCGGTGGCGAGCGCCGCCGCCCACTCCTTCTCGAGCCCGAGCAGGACCGCCCAGGGCAGGAGGCGCTCCGTCACCTCCACCACCTCGACCGGCCCGGCACTGCGCCGGTCCGCGCCCTTCGGCGACTGCAGCATCGCGAAGCGGTCGGCCTCCGCCAGTCGCAGGTACAGTTCGAGGCCGCGCAGGTGGTCGCGCAGCTCCGCGCCCTCCGCCGTCACGGGCACCTTCGAGACGAGCACGCAGATCGCTGCCCCGACGAGGACGGCCAACAGCACCAGCACCAGCGGCAGCGCGCCGCCGAGCACCGCAGTGAGCAGCAGCGCCCCGCCGAGCACCGCGCCGACGACCGCGACGACGGCGACCACGACGAGCAGCACCGAGCCGCGCACGGTGCCGGGTCTGCGGAGCCCCGCCTCGGTGAGCCGCTTGGTCAGACCGAGCTGGAACGCCGACACCGCCTTGCCGAACGCCTTGTCCTTCGCGGACAGATCCCGAGTGGTGCCCGGCGCGGGCGACGGGCCGAAGGCGATGTCGAAGAAGCGCTGCTCGTCCTCCGGCACCGGTCGCGGCCGGCCGGCACGACGCGGCGCCGCGGTCGCCGGGTCGAGCACGCGCAGGAGGAAACCCGGCTTCCGACCCGAGGACGTCTCCTCGATCCGGGCGAGGCCGCGGACCGCCGCGTCGAGGAACGCCGCGGACGGCGCCCGCGCGGCCTTGCCGCGCAGCGCGCCCGCGAGGAAGAGCCCCTGCGCCGGCGGCTCGTACTCGGCGACGACCGTCGGCCGCCCCGGTGCGTCCCGTAGCACGGTCGCCCGTCGGCGGATCGCCGCGACGAGCACCGCGAGCAGGCCGAGGAGCGACACCAGCTGCACCCAGGACCAGCCGGAGGCGAAGTAGGCGTCGTCGCGCGGGGTGAAGGTGCCGGGGCTGAAGCCGACCGCCACGGTCACGTTCTCCCCCGCCGCCAGGTCGGTGCCGCTCGCGGTGACGAGCGCGCCGTCGCGGCCGATCGCGCAGCCGTCGGTCGAGCCCGCGCCCCCGCGGTAGCAGGCTGCCGTCCCGGTGGCGGCGTCCACCAGGCCGGGGCTGAGCCGCAGCCGCACGTCGTACTCGTCGAACGGCTGGCGCCAGGCCGTGCCGTTCACGTCCCAGTAGAACTCGTCCTCGCCGCTCGAGGTCCCCGACGCCGGGAGCGTCACGTCGTGCTGCGTGTAGGTGAAGACGTAGGTCTGGCTGCCGCGGACGAAATCGTCGGCGGCGCTGGTGACGAGGAGGAAGCCGTCCTCGGTCTCGGTGTCGACCGGTCGCGGGTCGCCCGCCTCGTCCGTCACCGAGACCAGGTCGACGCCGGTCGGGTAGCCCCGGTACTCGAGCGGGATGGCGCGCTGCATCCCGCGGTTCTGGTCGGCCGGGAACTCGGCGACGAAGGTCTCGACGGTGGTCAGCGTCGAGCGTCCCTCCGCGTCTCGACCGAGCTCGAAGTCGGCGGCGTAGCGGGAGAAGCGGAAGTCGTCGACGCCACGGCCGAGAGAGCCGACGACCACGGCGGCGAGCGGTCCGGCGGCCGGCGCGGCGACGGCCGGAGTCCCTGCCTCCGCGCGTCCCGCCTCGAGCGCCTCGGCGGCCCCTGCGACCGGCGCTCCCACCAGCGCCACCGCGAGCAGCACCCCCGCCGTCGCACCGGATCGGCGGCCGGCTCCGCGCGCACCGGAGGCGCGCACTCCCGCGATCGCCGCGGTCAGGATCCGGCTGAGCATCCCCGTCATGTCCGCGAGCGTACGCGCGCCCGCCGCGCCGCACGTCCCCCTCACGGGCGACAGCGGCGCCCGAGCCCTACTGCAGCAGGAACTGCGTCGTCGATCCCGACGGGATCCCGGCGACCGACACCGAGAGGTTGTAGGCCGCTCCGCCCGCGTCCACCGCCTCGCGCCCGCCGGAGCAGGTGTCGGCCGAGGAGCGGGTGCGGTCCCAGGTGATCGAGCTGCCCGTGACCGAGGTGCCGGCCTGCAGCAGGATCTCGAGGTCGGCCGCGCCGGTCTGGCAGTCGGTCGAGGTCCAGACCGGATCGGACCCGCTGGTGATGGTGAAGACCTGCTGACTCGTCCCCGCGTCGATGATGCAGTCCGCGCTCGAGATGTTCGCGAGCGAGAGCGAGAGCTGCGGCGCCTCGTCCGGCCCGTAGCTCGTCGCGTCGGTGACGGCGGTGACCGCCACGGTGTCGGCGGTGCAGGCCGCGGCGTCGGCCGGCGCGGAGCCCTCCGGTGCCGTCGTCGGGTAGAGCGTCGGCAGGGCGGAGGCGGTCGGGCTCGCGCTCTCGGCCGCGTCCCGCGCTCCCGCCCAGGGCTGCAGCGACACGACGACGGCGATGCCGGCCACGATCACGAGGAGGGCGAGCAGGAGTCCGGCCCTGCGCCGCCGGTAGACCCGGGAGGGCAGGCGGCGGGGAGGCGGAGTCACCGATACAGGCTACGACGCGGCAGCGGTCAGAGCGTCTTGAGCATGCGGGTGTTGCCGAGCGTGTTCGGCTTCACCCGGGCCAGGTCGAGGAACTCCGCGACACCCTCGTCGGGCGAGCGCAGCAGCTCGGCGTACACCTCGGGGTCGACGACCTTCTCGCCGATCGGCGCGTAGCCGTGCTTCTCGAAGAAGCCGACCTCGAAGGTCAGGCAGAACAGGCGCTTCAGCCCCAGCTCGCGGGCGTCGTTCTCGAGCCGCTCCAGGATGTGGTGGCCGACTCCGTGCCCCAGCCAGCTCTGCGCCACGGCGAGAGTGCGCACCTCGGCGATGTCGTCCCACATCACGTGCAGCGCACCGCAGCCGATCGCGTTCCCCTCGCCGTCCTCGGCGATCCGGAACTCCTGCACGGCGCCGTAGAGCACCACCCGGTCCTTGCCGAGGAGGATGCGCTCGTTGACGAGCGGCTCGCTCAGCTCCTGGATGAACGGGACGTCGCTCGTGCGCGCGCGGCGCACCGGATACTTCCACTCGGCCATCCGGCAAGCCTACGGCCGAACGACGACGAGCCCGCCCCCTCCGAGGAGGGGACGGGCTCGCTGTCGTGCGGTGCCGGTGCGGACTACGCCATCAGGTCGGGCGTCGCCGGGCCGGCGGTCGCCGCTCCGGTCGTCGCGCCGGCGCTGATCGAGATGAGCCGCGGCGTCGTCGTGAAGACGAACTTGTTCTCGGCGAAGTCCACGTGCACGTGGTCTCCGGAGCCGAGCTGGCCGTGCAGGATCTGCTCGGACAGCTGGTCCTCGATCTCGCGCTGGATCGCGCGGCGCAGCGGGCGGGCGCCGAGGGCCGGGTCGAACCCGACCTCGATCAGCCGCTCCTTGGCCGACTGCGTCAGCTCCACCGTCATGTCGCGGTCGAGCAGGCGGTCGCCGAGGCGCCCGATGAACAGGTCGACGATCTGGAGGAGCTCCGGCTTCGACAGCTGCGGGAAGACGATGACGTCGTCCACGCGGTTGAGGAACTCGGGCTTGAAATGCTTCTTCAGCTCCTCGTTGACCTTGCCGCGCATGCGGTCGTAGCCGGTGGCGTTCTCGCCCTCGATCTGGAACCCGACGGGACCACCGGCGATGTCACGCGCACCGAGGTTGGTGGTCATGATGATGACGGTGTTCTTGAAGTCGACGACGCGCCCCTGGCCGTCGGTCAGACGACCCTCCTCGAGGATCTGGAGGAGCGAGTTGAAGATGTCGGGGTGCGCCTTCTCGATCTCGTCGAAGAGCACCACGCTGAAAGGCTTGCGGCGGACCTTCTCGGTCAGCTGGCCGCCCTCCTCGAAGCCGACGAACCCGGGAGGGGCACCGAACAGCCGCGAGACGGTGTGCTTCTCGCCGTACTCCGACATGTCGAGCGAGATCATCGCGTTCTCGTCGTCGAAGAGGAACTCGGCGAGCGCCTTGGCGAGCTCGGTCTTGCCGACGCCCGTGGGGCCGGCGAAGATGAACGATCCCGAGGGGCGCTTGGGGTCCTTGAGGCCGGCGCGGGTGCGGCGGATGGTGCGCGAGAGGGCCGCGATGGCCTCCTCCTGGCCGATGACGCGCTGGTGCAGCGCCTTCTCCATGAAGACGAGGCGCGAGGACTCCTCCTCGGTCAGCTTGAACACCGGGATGCCCGTCGCCTGCGCGAGGACCTCGGCGATCAGGCCCTCGTCGACGACACCGGTCGCCTTGACGTCGCCCGACTTCCACTTCTTCTCCAGGCGCAGGCGCTCACCGAGCAGCTGCTTCTCCTCGTCGCGGAGCGACGCGGCCTTCTCGAAGTCCTGGTCCTCGATCGCGGCCTCCTTCGCGGTGCGGACGACGGCGATCTTGTCGTCGAACTCGCGCAGCTCCGGCGGGGCCGAGAGGATCGAGAGGCGCAGGCGGGCGCCGGCCTCGTCGATCAGGTCGATGGCCTTGTCGGGGAGGAAGCGGTCGCTGATGTAGCGGTCCGCGAGGTTGGCGGCCGAGACGATGGCACCGTCGGTGATGGACACCTTGTGGTGCGCCTCGTAGCGGTCGCGCAGGCCCTTGAGGATGTTGATCGTGTGGGGCAGCGACGGCTCCGCGACCTGGATCGGCTGGAAGCGGCGCTCGAGCGCGGCGTCCTTCTCGAAGTGCTTGCGGTACTCGTCGAGCGTGGTCGCGCCGATGGTCTGCAGCTCGCCGCGGGCGAGCAGCGGCTTGAGGATCGAGGCGGCGTCGATCGCGCCCTCCGCGGCCCCTGCGCCGACGAGGGTGTGGATCTCGTCGATGAAGGTGATGATGTCGCCGCGGGTGCGGATCTCCTTCGTCACCTTCTTGAGGCGCTCCTCGAAGTCTCCGCGGTAGCGGGAGCCGGCGATGAGCGAGCCGAGGTCGAGCGTGTAGAGCTGCTTGTCCTTGAGCGTCTCGGGCACGTCGCCGCGCACGATCGCCTGGGCGAGGCCCTCGACGACGGCGGTCTTGCCGACGCCGGGCTCGCCGATCAGGACGGGGTTGTTCTTGGAGCGGCGGGAGAGGATCTGCATGACCCGCTCGATCTCCTTCTCGCGCCCGATGACCGGGTCGAGCTTGTTGTCGCGCGCCGCCTGCGTGAGGTTGCGTCCGAACTGGTCGAGGATCTGCGAGCCGCCCTGAGGCTGCTGCTGCTCACCGCCCACGGCGACCTGCTCCTTGCCCTGGTAGCCCGAGAGGAGCTGGATGACCTGCTGGCGCACCCGGTTGAGGTCGGCGCCCAGCTTGACGAGCACCTGTGCGGCGACGCCCTCGCCCTCGCGGATGAGGCCGAGAAGGATGTGCTCGGTCCCGATGTAGTTGTGGCCGAGCTGCAGCGCTTCGCGCAGGGACAGCTCGAGGACCTTCTTCGCACGCGGCGTGAAGGGGATGTGGCCGGTGGGCTGCTGCTGCCCCTGGCCGATGATGTCCTGGACCTGCTCGCGCACCGCGTCGAGCGAGATGCCGAGGGACTCGAGCGCCTTGGCGGCCACTCCCTCGCCCTCGTGGATCAGGCCGAGCAGGATGTGCTCGGTCCCGATGTAGTTGTGATTGAGCATCTTGGCCTCTTCTTGGGCCAGGACGACGACGCGCCGTGCGCGATCGGTGAATCTCTCGAACATGCTGTCACTCCCTACAGAACCCGCAGGGGTGGGCTCCGATAGCTCGACTGTAGTAAGCGCTCCCCCCGGTCGGACCCCCTGTTCGCCCTGGGCGTGAGGGCTGATTTCCATGCAGAGGCATATGGTTTCGGAATGAGCAATCTGGAGGAGCACCCGGACGAGCACGAGGTCGCCTCCGAGCCGGCCGCGACGTCGCCCGTCGAGATCCTCGAGGCGCGCCTGGTGCCGCTCGGCGGGCCGCGCGCGATCGAGGTGCGCCGCACCCTCCCCCAGCGCTCGCGCTCCACGATCGGCGCCTGGTGCTTCGCGGACCACTACGGTCCGGTGCGCCTCGGCGAGGAGGCGGGGATGGACGTCCCGCCGCACCCGCACACCGGACTGCAGACGGTCAGCTGGCTCTTCGAGGGCGAGATCGACCACCGCGACAGTGTCGGGAGCCACCAGCTGGTACGACCGGGCGAGCTCAATCTGATGACCGCCGGGCGCGGCATCTCGCACTCCGAGGTCTCGACCGGCGCCGAGCCCGTTCTGCACGGCGTGCAGCTCTGGGTCGCGCTGCCCGAGGAGGCGCGACTGGGCGACCCGTTCTTCGAGCACCACCGCGGCGTGCGGGTGGAGCTGCCCGGCGCGGTCGCGCAGGTCTTCGTCGGCGAGCTGCTCGGCGCCTCCGTGCCCGCGAGCGTCTTCACCCCGCTCGTCGCCGCGCAGCTCGACCTGGAGCCGGGCGCGTGGGTCGAGCTGCCGCTCGAGGCGGCGTGGGAGTACGGCGTGCTGGTCGATTCCGGCCCGGTCGGCGTGGACGGGGTCGACGTCCCCCGGTCCGACCTCGCCTATCTCGCGCCCGGCCGCGAAGCGCTCGTGCTCACGGCCGGCGACGAGGGCGCCCGGGTCGTGCTGATCGGCGGCGAGCCGTTCCCGGACCAGCTGGTGATGTGGTGGAACTTCGTCGGCCGCAGCCACGACGACGTCGCGGTGGCGCGCGAGCGCTGGCAGAGCGACGTCATCGCCGGCGGCGACGGCGACGGGCCGTTCGGTACGGTCGAGGGCTATCCGGGTCGGGCGCTGCCCGCGCCGACGCTGCCGACGGTGCGCCTGAAGCCCCGCCGCCGCGCCTAGCCCGCCGCCGCGCCTGGTCCCCACTCCATCTCAGGAGGCGTCGCCCGCCTTCTCCTTCGCCGCCCGCTTCTCGGCCGCCTCGCGGTCCGTCGCCTCGGCGGCCTCGCGGAACGCCCGGCGCGGATCCTGCAGCGCGGTCATCGGCGACAGGTCGCGCGGCGCCACCGCGTCGACGATCCAGCCGACGATGATGCGCCACTTGCGATCGAGCGTCGGCATCGCCGCCCCGTGGTACGCCCGGTGGGCGAGCCAAGCCGGCACTCCGCGCAGCTTGACGCCCTTGATCACGCCGGCGCCCTTGCCGATGCCGTACTCGGCGACCGTTCCGACGGAGACGTGGCGGTACTCCTCGACCGGGCCGCCGGTGATGTCGGCGATGATGTTCCGTGCCAGGAGCTTCGCCTGCCGGACGGCGTTCTGCGCGTTCGGCGGGTAGTAGGCCGGCTGCTTCGCGGCGGTGAGGTCGGGGATCTGCGCGCCGTCGCCCGCGGCCCAGGCCCCGCCGACCGGCTCGCCGTCCTCCGTGATCACCCGCAGCCGCGCGTCGGCCATCACGTGGCCCCTCGGACCCCGCGGCGCATCGGTGGCGTCGAGGATCGGGTTCGGCTTGACGCCGGCGGTCCAGACGATGGTCGCGGCGGGGATGCGCTCGCCGCTGGAGAGCTCGACGACGCCGTCCTCGCAGGAGGGCATCGTCGTCTTCAGGTGCACGTGCACGCCGCGCTCGCGGAGGTGACCGAGCGTCCAGACCGAGAGCTCGGGGCCGACCTCCGGGGCGACGCGGTCGAGCGCCTCGACGAGGTGCCAGGTGACGTCGCCCATCGACAGCGACGGCTGCTCGGCGAGGGCCCGGCGGCTGAGGTCGAGCAGCTCGCTCAGCGCCTCGACACCGGTGTAGCCGCCGCCGACGAAGACGAAGGTGAGCAGCCGACGGCGCTCCGCCGGATCGGTCGTCAGGGCGGCCTTCGCGACGTTCTCGATGACCCGGTCGCGCAGGTGGGCCGCCTCCTCGACCGTCTTGAAGCCGATGGCGTTCTCGGCGAGGCCCGGGGTCGGGAAGGTGCGGGTCACCGCTCCGAGCGCGAAGACGACGTGATCGAACGGCAGCGTGCGGGTGGAGCCGTCGATCGCCGCGACGCTCGCCGAGCGGTCGGCCAGGCTCACGCCGGTGATCGCGCCGCGGACGACCCGGGTGCGCTTCAGCGCCTGCACCAGCGGGACCGTGACGTGGCGGGGCTGGACGTGCCCGCCGGCCACCTCCGGAAGGAGCGGCTGATAGGTCATGTAGGGGTTCGGCTCGACGACGGTGACGTCGATCGGCGTCGTACCGCGGAGCTTCTCGAGCCCCCAAGCCGTGTAGAGGCCGACGTAGCCGCCGCCGAGGATGAGGATGCGCGTCGTTCCGCTCGCCGCCATGAGGTCTCCTTCTGAAGCACCGATCCGCGAGGACCGGTGGCCCGCACCGTGCTGAGGACGTTCCGACGCTACGCCGGGGTCGGCGGGCGGACCAGGGCCTTGCGCGCGGCGCGGCGAGTCGTCACCGGAGCTCAGCCCACCGCGAGGTCCTCGCCGATCAGCCGGCGGCGGTACTCGCTGGGCGAGAGACCGGTCTCGGTGGCGATGGCCCGCCGCAGCCGCTCGGGCGAGGAGAAGCCGGAGCGCCGGGCGATGTCGCTGAGCGGCAGCACGGACGCGTCGGGCACGCCGACGAGCCGCAGGGCGTTCTCGGTGCGCACGTCGGAGATCAGCTTGCGAAGGGTCGACCCGCGCTCGTCGGCGACCGCGCGCTGGAGCGTGCGCAGGCTGACCCGGCAGCGCCGCGCCACCGTGCCGGGATCGAGCGCCGGGTCGCTGTAGTCGGCCTGGATGACCTGGAGGGCCGCCTCGACCATCTCGTGCAGACCGAGGCGCTCGCGTGAGCCCTCCTCCCGCTCCGAGCCGAGCAGGCGGGCCAGCCGCAGGACGGTGCCCTCGAGGTACTCCGACTGCACCGGGTGATCGGCGTCGAGCTCGGCGAGGAAGGCCCGCAGCACGGTCCGCGCGGTCGCCGTCATCGACGAGGCGGGGAGCAGGCGCACCGGCTCGGTCCGGCGGCGCTCCGGCACCGCGCTCTCGGCGCAGAGGAGGAGGAAGCGGACGGGCTGGAACGATCGGAGGACGACCGACGTGTCGGTGGAGAGGGCGAGCACGCCGTCGTCCACCGAGAGCGATCCGTCCGGCGTGTCGACGTCGAGCACCCCCTCCATCGGCAGCACGAACACGGTGGCGCCCTCCGGCGTGTTCGGACCGGGCCAGCGGACCGCGAACGGCGACGTCACGACCTGCAGCACCCGCACCCGCTCGGTCGCCGCGACGGCCAGGTCCATCCGGAAGCCCAGGGACGTGGACACCGAGACGTCGGCGGAGCGCCGGAGCGCGGTGACGCCCTCGGCCCCGCGGAGCCGCACGACGCGGGCGCCCGCGCTGAGGGGGACGCATAGCGGGTTGAGATGATCGGGGCGTGAGGACACGGTGGCGACTCCGTTCGAGAGGAGCGGGCGTCGAGGAACGCTCGCCTTCGGAGCGTAGCAAAAGATGAGGGAAGTTCGCTCACCATCCACAGGAGGGGGTCTGACCCCTATTGGAGGGCCGAGGTGAGCCTCGCGAGATTGTCGAGGATCGTCGAGCGCAGCGGCTGCTGCCGCCATTCGCGGAGGGTCAGCTCGCGGGAGCGCTCGCGGTAGTCCTGCTGCACCTGGCGCAGGTCCTCGACGAACTCGGAGCCGCGCACCATCAGGGACACCTCGAGGTTGAGGGTGAACGAGCGCATGTCCATGTTGCTCGAGCCGATCACGGCGACGTCGTCGTCGATGGTGAAGTGCTTCGCGTGCAGGATGGTCGGCTTGCGGTACATCCAGATCCGCACGCCCGCGGTGAGCAGCGTCTCGTAGTAGGACCGCTGCGCGTGGTAGACCACGGCCTGGTCGCCGATCTCGGAGACGAACAGCTCCACGTGCACGCCGCGGCGGGTCGCGGTCGTGATCGCGTAGAGCATCGCCTCGTCCGGCACGAAGTAGGGGCTCGTGATGATGATCGACTTCTGCGCCGAGTAGAGCAGGGCGAGGAAGAGGCGGAGGTTGTTCTCACCGTCGAACCCGGGACCGCTCGGCACCACCTGGCAGTCGATGGTGTCGCGCTGCTGCAGCGCCTCCATCGGCTCCGACTCGCGCAGCAGCAGCTCGTCGGTCTCGCTGTACCAGTCCGTGATGAAGATGGCGTTGATGCCCTGCACCACCGGCCCCTCCAGGCGCACCATCAGGTCGTGCCAGTGCAGGCCGCGGCGGATGTTGCCGCGCTTGTTGTAGCTGGAGTCGACCACGTTCTGCGAGCCCATGAAGGCGGCGTTGCCGTCGACGATCAGCAGCTTGCGGTGGTTGCGCAGGTCCGGCCGCTGGTACTGACCGAGCCACGGCCGCACGGGCAGCATGTACGACCAGCGGGCACCGGCCCGCTCGAGCGCGCGGAGCCGGCGGTGCGTGCCCGTGTAGTAGCCGGGGACCCGGATCGAGGCGATGTGGTCGAGCAGGATCCGCACCGTCACGCCCCGGGCGGCGGCGCGGTCGAGCGCGTCGAAGAACGGTGCCGTCGTCGCGTCGGCGGCGAGGATGTAGAACTCGCAGTGCACGTAGCGGCGGGCGCGATCGATCTCGTCGGCCATCGCCCGGATGGTCTCCTCGTAGTCGCCCTGCAGGCGGGCGTCGTTGCCGCCGACCAGGGGCATCGCGCCGAGGTTGCGGTTGAGGGTGACGACGGACTCGAGCCAGAGCGGCCACGGGTGGTTGCGCGCGACCCGGTCGATGCCCTCCGTCGACTCCAGGATGAAGCGGTTAATCTCCTCCTGCTTGCGCCGCCGCTTGCGGGGCAGCCGGTAGCTCCCGATGAAGAGGAAGAGCAGGATGCCGACGTAGGGGATCAGGAAGATCGCCATCAGCCAGGCGAGGCCGGTGGTCGGGCGGCGGTTGCGCGGCACGACGATCACCGCGATCACGCGGACGACGAGCTCCACGACGATCGCGCCGACCGCGAGGATGAGCGACCAGTCGGGGGCGTTCACCGTCGGCTCTACGCCGCGTCGCGCGGGGGCAGACCGCGGCGGGCCCGCTCCTGCGCCTCGATGCGGTCGTAGGCGCGGCGCTCGTTGCGATCGGAGCGGATCAGCGCGCGCATGATGAACCAGAAGAGGAGCCCGATGGTGACGGTCGGCACGAGTGCCCACAGTCCTTGATTCCACAGCTCCCAGTCCATGGGGGCGATCCTACCCGGCCGGGCCGGGAGCGGGCCCGGAGCGGCCGCTCGGCGAAGGGTGCCGGCCGAGGCGCTCCTCGAGCGGCGGACCTCAGCTGCTCTCGATCGACTGGTTGAGGGCCGACGCGTCGGCGTTCAGGCCCTCCAGCTCGGTGCGCAGCCCGTCGTAGACGGCGACGTCGGCGTCGATCGCGGCGCGGGTCGCGTCGATCGCCTCGCCGCGCGCGAGCAGATCGGCGCGCTCGGCGTCGAACGCGGCATCGGAGGCGAAGTCGCCGCTGTCCGCCCGGGCGTTGAACGAGTCGATCTCGGCGTTCAGCGCGTCGTACTCCGCGTTGTTCGCGTCGATCCGCGCCGTGAGGTCGGCGTACATCGCGTCGATCCGGGCGACCAGCTCGGTGATGCGGTCCTCCAGATCGGTGAAGACCGCCTCGTACTGGGCGTTCAGGCCGACCACGATCGAGCGGTCGGAGAAGTACTCGGCGTAGTGCGCCTCGAGCGCGGGCGGCAGGTCGGCCACCTCGGTGCCGAGGATGGAGTGCAGCTCGTTGACGCGCTCGCCCAGCCCGCCGGTGCGGTACAGCTCGAGGCGCTCGGCGATCGGGCCGTCCTGCGGCAGGGCAGCGTAGGCCGCCTCGAGCTGCGCGCCGACGTCGGCCTGCTCGGCCGCGTCCATCCGGGTCCACGCGGCGTGCAGCATCTCGTGCGCGGCCGTCACGTCGCGGATCCCGTCGAGATCGGGGTTCTCGACGTCGGAGATGTAGATGTCGCTGCCGGTGTAGCAGCCGAGCACGATCTCGTCCGAGGCGCCGTAGCCGCAGAGTGCGTTGAAGCCGGTCGTCGGCTCCACCGAGGGGTGCGAGGCGTAGTAGAGCGCGCGGCCGCGGGTCGACATGGCGGTGCGGTCCGCGAATCCGGTGATCGTCGCGTCCGGCTCGAAGGACTCGGCGGCACGCTGGTCGGCCAGCGCCCGGCCGAGGTCGGTCGAGTCGACGAGCACCGACGCGGCGACCGCCGTGCCCACGCCGAACTGCGCGAGCGTGAGCACTCCCGCGACGACCGTCGCGACGACGCTGGATGCCCTGACCACGACTCCGAACCTACTTGACGAGCGGGAAGAGGATGGTCTCGCGGATGCCGAGTCCGGTGACGGCCATCAGCAGCCGGTCGATGCCCATGCCCATGCCGCCGGTGGGGGGCATGCCGTGCTCGAGCGCGCGGAGGAAGTCCTCGTCGAGGCGCATCGCCTCGTCGTCGCCCGCCGCCGCCTGCTGCGCCTGCTCGACGAAGCGCTCGCGCTGGACGACCGGGTCGATCAGCTCGGAGTAGCCGGTGGCCAGCTCGAAGCCGCGGATGTAGAGGTCCCACTTCTCGACGACGCCGGGGATGCTGCGGTGCGCGCGCACGAGCGGCGAGGTGTCGACCGGGAAGTCGAGGACGAAGGTGGGGCGGACGAGGCCGCCCTTGACGAAGTGCTCCCAGAGCTCCTCCACGTACTTGCCGTGGGTGGGCACGTGCACCTCGACGCCCTCGCGCGCGGCGAGCGTCTCGAGCTCGACCAGCGGGGTCGCCGGCGTGATCGCGATGCCGGCCGCGAGTGAGAGGCTCTCGTACATCGAGATCCGGTCCCACTCGCCGCCGAGGTCGTACTCGGTGCCGTCGGCCCAGGTGACCACGTGCGAGCCGGCGACGGCGAGCGCCGCGTTCTGGATCAGCTCCTGGGTGAGATCGGCGATGCTCGAGTAGTCGCCGTAGGCCTGATAGGCCTCGAGCATCGCGAACTCGGGCGAGTGCGTCGAGTCGGCGCCCTCGTTGCGGAAGTTGCGGTTGATCTCGAAGACGCGGTCGATGCCGCCGACAACGGCGCGCTTGAGGTAGAGCTCCGGCGCGATCCGCAGGTAGAGCTCGGTGTCGAACGCGTTCGAGTGCGTGGCGAACGGGCGGGCCGAGGCGCCGCCGTGCATCACCTGGAGCATCGGCGTCTCGACCTCGAGGAAGCCGTGGTCCACGAAGGTCTTCCGCAGCGAGGCGTTGACCGTGGAGCGGGCGATGACGGTGTCGCGGGCCTGCTGGCGCACGATCAGGTCGAGGTAGCGCTGGCGCATCCGGGTCTCGTCGCCGAGCTCGTTGTGCAGGGTCGGCAGCGGGAGCAGGGCCTTCGCGGCGATCGACCACTCCGACACCCAGACGCTCAGCTCGCCGCGCTTGCTGGAGAGCACCTCGCCGGCCACGAAGAGGTGGTCGCCGAGGTCGACGAGCTCCTTCCAGGCGGCGAGCGACTCCTCGCCGACGTCGCCGAGCGAGACCATCGCCTGGATCCGCGAGCCGTCGCCGGCCTGGAGCGTGGCGAAGCAGAGCTTGCCGGTGTTGCGCTGGAAGACGACGCGGCCGGCCAGGCCGACCTGCTCGCCCGTCTTCACGTCGGGCTCGATGCCCTCGTGGCGCGCGCGCACCGCGGCGATCGAGTCGGTGACCGCGACCGCGACCGGGTAGGCGCCGCCGCCCAGGTCGTCGCCGGCCAGCTCGATCAGGCGCTCGCGCTTAGCCAGGCGGACGGCCTTCTGCTCGGAGGCCTCCTCGGGCGTGGGCTCGGACGGGGGCACGGGGGCGCCGGGAGTGTCGACCATGTCAGAACGCGGGTGCTTTCGGTTGGAGGCGGGCGGGCGCGATCAGGCGAGCAGGATCGGGCCGTTGTCGAGGAGCCGGGTGGAGCCGACGATCGCGGCGACGAGCACGAGGGCCGGGCCGCGGTGGTCGTCGTCGACCGGCAGGAGCGTCGCCGGGTTCGCGACGACGAGGTACTCCAGCTTAACCAGCG
This sequence comes from Rathayibacter sp. VKM Ac-2760, assembly GCF_009834185.1. Taxonomy (GTDB): domain Bacteria; phylum Actinomycetota; class Actinomycetes; order Actinomycetales; family Microbacteriaceae; genus Rathayibacter. The sequence goes on along the minus strand of NZ_CP047173.1, from coordinate 679,252 downwards.
GCTCGCCCATCGAAGCGGACTGGGCGGCGGCGATCACGGCGTCGATCCCCCGGTCGGCGGCGGAGGCGGCGGCCTCGAGCAGGAGCGGGATCGTCCGCGCGGCCCGGCGCTCGCGGACGTCGAGGTAGCGGTTGCGGCTGGAGAGCGCGAGGCCGTCCTCCTCGCGGACGGTCTCGACCGCCTCGATCGCGACGGGCAGATCGAGGTCGCGGACCATCCGGCGGACGAGGAAGAGCTGCTGCGCGTCCTTCTGCCCGAACATCGCGACGTCCGGCTGGACGATGTGGAGGAGCTTCGAGACGACGGTCAGCATGCCGTCGAAGTGGCCGGGGCGCGAGCGGCCCTCGTAGAGCGAGCCGACCTTCCCGGCGACGACGCGGGTGGAGGAGGGGCCGTCCGGGTACATCTCGGCGACGCTCGGCGCGAAGACGTGCTCGACGCCGCGCTCCTCGAGCAGGGCGAGGTCGGCCGCAAGGTCGCGCGGGTAGCGGTCGAGGTCCTCGTTCGGGCCGAACTGCAGCGGGTTGACGAAGATCGAGACGACGACGACGTCCGCCAGCTCGCGGGCCCGGTCGACGAGGGCGAGGTGGCCGTCGTGCAGCGCGCCCATCGTGGGCACGAGCGCGATCCGCGACCCGGCGCGCCGCGCCTCCCGCAGGGTCTCGCGGAGCTCGCCGATGCGTTCGATGGTGCTGATCACCCGAGAACCCTACCGGCGGGGCGCGCCGGCGCGAGTCCGGGCAGGGAGGCCTGGGGCTTCTTGCTGATCGAGTAGCCCGCGCAGCGGGCGTATCGAGATCCACCAGCGTCAGAACATGAGCCTGCAGAACCGCACTGCTGATGACGCCGGGTCTCGATACGCGTCTGCGGCGCTACTCGACCAGCATGGGGCGCGCCTCCGTCGGCAGGGCGGCGTCAGCCGGCGGCGCGGCGGAGGGCGTCGTCGACGGAGGAGCGGACGAGGCTGGAGAGGAAGAAGCCGGGCCGGTCGACGCCGATACCGGCGAGGAGGCCGGCGGCCTGCTCGACGATGGCGGTCGAGAACGTGGTCGCGGTGGAGACGGCCTCCGCGTAGGCGGCGCGGTCCGCCTCCGCGACGGTCACGGGCTCGCCGCCCATCTCGACGACGAGGGCCTGCGCGATCGGCAGCACCGGGCCGGGCGCGGTCACGGCGAAGTAGGTCTCGGCGAGGCGTGCCAGGTCGAGGCTCGTGCCGCTGAACGCCATCGCCGGGTGCACGGCGAGCGGGATGACTCCCGAGGCGAGCGCGGGCGCCAGCACCCCGAAGCCGTGCTCGGGGGCGGTGTGCAGCACGAGCTGGCCGGGCTGCCAGGCTCCGGTGGCGGCGAGCCCGGAGACGAGCGCGGCGATCTCGTCGCCGGGGACCGCGATGATCACGAGCTCACTCCGCTCGACCAGGTCCGGGATCGCGAGCACCGGGGCGCCCGGCAGCAGCGCGTCGACGCGCTCGCGCCCGGCGTCGCTCGTCGTCGCGACGCCGATGACGGCGTGCCCGGCGTTGGCGAGCGCGGCGCCGAGCACCGGGCCGACGCGGCCGGCGCCGATGATCCCGACGCCGAGGCGTCCGTCGCGGCGGGTGTCAGGCATACGGCTCCCCCTCGGGTGCGGCCCACGCGTCGCGGGGCGTCGCGGCGGAGGCGGTGCGCCGCCCCCAGTGGTGGCTCGCGTCGCGCTCGGCCGCGGCGGTCCCGGCCCGGCCGACCCGCTCGAAGAAGGCGACTCCGTCGGCGACGCTCATCACCGGCACCAGCGGCGTCACGGGTCCGGCGACCGTGTGCACGCGGGCCGAGGCGAGCCCGAGCAGGCGCTGGAGCGGACCCTGCTGCACGCCGACGCTCTGCATCCGCGCGAGCGGGACGACCGTGACGCGGCGCCAGACGGCTCCGCTGCGCAGGATCACGACGTCGGCGGCGAGGCGGAAGCCCGTGCGCCGCCAGGAGAACGGGCGGAGCAGCATCGCCGAGCGGGGTGCGCTGGTGAAGCCGGGTGCGTCACGGCGGCGGAGCGCGTCGCCGACCGGGGTCGCCTCCGCCCCGTCCGCAGCACTGGGGAGCAGCAGCGCGAGCACGCGCTCGACCGCGGCGAGATCGCCGACCGGGAGGATCGTGGTGTTCGGCTCGCCGTTCGCGCCCTGCGAGGCCGCGTGGCCGGCCCGGTCGATCTTGACCTGCCACCAGCCGAAGGGGCGCCAGAGCAGCGGCTGGGTGATCTCCACGGCGTGGATGCGACCCGGCGGGAGGGTGTCGCTGCTGGTCGAGAGCACGCCGTAGCCGACGCGGACGCCGTCGGGCGTGGCCGCGATCGAGTAGCGCAGCGAGCGCACGAACTGGCGGATGTAGTAGCTGCCGGAGCCGATCAGACCGGGCAGGATCGCGAAGAGCACGTAGGGCGAGCCGTAGACCGAGGTGAGGACGACGGCGACGATCGCCACGACCAGGAAGACGGTGAAGCCGCTGAACACCAGCGAGCCGAGCAGGCGGCCCGGCGGGATCGAGACGACCGACTCGGGCGGCGCCTCCTCCGGCTGCTCGCCGAACTCCTCGAGCCGGCGCGCGAGGAAGCCGCCGGCCGGCGCCTCCCCCGCGACCGCCTCCCGCTCGCGCACACCGGAGGCCAGTCGCAGGATGTCGCGGCGCAGGGCGTCGACCAGCCGCGAGCCGAGATAGGAGAGCTGCACGTTCGCGTCCTGCCCGGCGACGCTGACCTCGAGCTTCGCGGCGCCGAAGAGGCGCGCGAACAGCGGGCGCTGCACGGCGATGCCCTGGATCCGGTCGAGCCGCGCGCGGCGGTTGGTGCGGAACAGCACGCCGGAGCGCACCTCGACGATCTCCTCCGTGATGCGGAAGGTGTGCATCCGCCAGGACAGCCAGAAGGCGAGCACGGCGACGGCGAGGCCGGCGGCCACGGCGAGCAGCGCCCAGCCGATCAGCCCGCGATCGATCAAGGCGTCGACCGGGTCGCCGCTCTCGTAATCGCCGGGGCCGGGGAGGAAGAGCTCGAGCAGGCGCTCGCGGAGGTTGGTGATCAGGATGCCGAGGACGACCAGCAGGCCGATCCCGCCCTTCAGCACCGGCGTCGCCGGGTGCAGGCGGTGCCACTCGCCGTCGGCGAGGTCGGTCTCGATGCCGCGGACGGCGGGAGGAGCCTCGCTCACAGGCCGGCCCGGCGCGACTCCGCCAGCTGGACGAGCCGATCGCGCAGCTCCTCGGCGTCGCCGTCGACGAGCCCGGGGATGCTGACGCCGGTCGCCGCGGCGGCCGTGACGAAGCGCAGATCGGCCAGGCCGAGCGCGCGGGCGAGCGGGCCGCGGTTGACGTCGATGAGCTGCATCCGGCCGTAGGGCACCGAGACGAAGCGCTGGAACATGATCCCGCGGCGGAAGAGCAGGTCGTCCTCGCGGAGGCGGTAGCCGTAGGCCCTCGCCCGGCGAGGCGCGACGACGAGCATCGTCACGGCGAGGACCGCGGCGGCGGCCACGAGGATCCAGGCCCACTCGACGCCGATCAGCAGCAGCACCGTCGGGACGGCGAGCAGCACGACGCTCGAGACGACGGCCGACACGACCTCGACGGCGACGTAGCGCGGGGAGACCCGATGCCACGGGCCGGCCAGATCGAGGCGGTTCGCGGCCGGCTCGGCGGTCGGCGTCCCGGCCGGATCAGCGGTGGGCGCGGCGCTCGGCTCGGCGCTCCGCTCCGCCTCCGCGCTCGACTCGCGACGGCCGCCCTCCTGGGCGATCGCGGCGCGGCGGCTCAGCGGCTCCGCGGCGGCCAGCGGGGTCGGCTCCTGGTCGTCGGCCATGCTGACGTCCTCCCTGCCCGCGTCCGAGCGGGCGTCGTCGTCAGGCGTGGTTCACCTCGCCGACGGCGGGGTCGTCGTCGTCGGTCGGCGGGATGGTGCACAGGTGCTCGGCGACCAGACCGGCCACCAGCAGCACGATCGCGCCGACGATGGCGGCGACGTCCTGCCACACGGAGCCTAGCGAAGGGATCACCGGGCGGCTCAGCAGGTAGACGAGCACTCCGCCCGAGGCCCCGAGCAGCAGCGCGCCGACGAGGCTGGACGCCTTCGCGAGCACGACGACGCGCATCGCGCGGAACGGATCGATGGGCCGGCGCAGCGTCCCCTTCGTCGCCCGGTGTATGGGGATCGCGAAGCCGAGGACGAGCGCCGCGACCACCACGAGGGTGAGCGGGACGGTCAGCGGCGGGATCAGCACGGGGCGCCCGGCGGAGGCGATCGCCAGGTCGATCAGGAAGCCGGCGACGGCGCCCACGAGGCCGAGGCCGAGCAGGGTGCTGATGCGGGTGCGCTTCACGGAGTGCTGCTCTCGGGGTCGGGGAGGCCGGGGGCGGTGCGAGGCCGGGTGCGCCGCCACGCTATCGCCTCCGGCCGGTCGGTCACGCGGTCAGTTGCGCGGGCGCGCAGCTCGGCGACGGGGCCGTGCCCCGGCAGCACGGCGTGCGGCTCCACGTCGAGCCACGGCTCGAGCACGAAGGCGCGCTCGAAGGCGCGCGGGTGCGGCAGGGTCAGGTGCGCGTCCTCCCGGCGGACCCCGCCGACCGCGATCACGTCGATGTCGAGGGTGCGGTCGCCCCAGCGCTCCTCCCCCGCTCCGCGGATCCGCCCGCCGGCGACCTCGATCGCGGCGGTCGCGGCGAGCAGATCGTCGGGCTCGAGGGTCGTCGATCCGATCACCACGGCGTTGAAGTAGCCGGGTGCGTCCTCGTCCGTGCCGCCCGGCTTCCAGGCGGGCGACTCGACGACCTTCGACACGGCGTCGAGCCGCAGCCCGGGGGTCGTCGCGAGGGAGCGCACCGCGGTCTCCAGGTTCGCCAGCCGGTCGCCGAGGTTGCTGCCGAGCGCGAGGACGACGCGGCGCTCGGGCAGCATGCGCTGCGGGCGCGGCCTCACGCGCGCACCCGGGTGATCTGCACCGCGACGTCGTCGAACGGCAGCGGGATCGGCGCGTCGGGCTTGTGCACGGTGATCCGCACCACCTCGGCGGCGGCGAAGCCCAGCGCGACCGCGGCGAGGCGCTCCGCGACGGTCTCGATCAGATCGACCGGGTCGCGGGTGACGGCGTCGGCCAGCGCGATCGCGAGCTCGCCGTAGTGCACGGTCTCGGCGAGAGCGTCGCCGCCGGCCGCCGGCGCCAGATCGAGCCAGACCGTCGCGTCGATGACGAAGTCCTGGCCGTTCTCGCGCTCGAAGTCGAAGACGCCGTGATGGGCGCGCACGCGCAGTCCGGTCAGCGTGATCGAGTCGCGCAGCGCGAGCGCGGCGGCGTCGAGACCGGAGGGGGTGGCGGCGGGGTCGGTCACGGGAGCTCCTCCTGGAGGCGGGCGCCGAGCGCGAGGGCGCGGGCGCTCGAGCGGACGTCGTGCACGCGGACGCCCCAGGCGCCGCGGTCGGCGGCGACGAGGCTGAGCATCGCCGTCACCTCGTCGCGGTCGGCGGCGGTCGCTCCGGGCGGTGCGAACGGGGCGAGGAAGCGCTTGCGGGAGTGGCCGACCAGCACGGGCAGGCCGAGCGAGACGATCGCGCCGAGGTGCGCGAGCAGCGCCCAGTCGTGCCCGCCGTCCTTCGCGAAGCCGAACCCGGGGTCGAGGATCAGGCGGTCGTCGCGGATGCCCGCCGCCCGGGCCGCGTCGACCCGGCGCTCGAGCTCGGAGCGCACCTCCGCGACCACGTCGGAGTAGGTGGCGAGCCGGGTCATCCCCGCGCTGTGACCGCGCCAGTGCATCGCGATGTAGACCGCCCCGCGCTCGGCGACGAGGGGCAGCATCGCCGGGTCGGCCAGTCCGCCGGAGACGTCGTTGACCACGACCGCGCCCGCATCGAGGGCCGCCGCCGCGGTCGCCGCGCTCATCGTGTCGATGCTGACCCGGACGCCCTCGGCCGCGAGGGCGCGGACCACGGGCAGCACGCGGGCCTGCTCGGCCGCCGCGTCCACCCGTGCGGCGCCGGGCCGGGTCGACTCCCCGCCGACGTCGACGAGGTCGGCACCGAAGGCGGCCGGCTCCTCTCCCGCGGCGCGGGTCATGCCGAGGCCGTGGCGCACCGCGTCGTCGACGGAGAGCCAGCGGCCGCCGTCGCTGAAGGAGTCGGGGGTGACGTTGAGGATCCCGAGCAGGGCGGCGCGACCGGCCGGCGAGAGCTCGGCGACGGAGGGTCCCATGTCAGGCCTCCCGCGCGGCGCCGATCAGCGCGATGATCTCGGCGCGGGCGGCGGGGTCGGCGAGGGTGCCGCGCGCGGCGACGGTGACGGTGGAGCTGGCGGTCTGACGGGCACCGCGCATCCGGACGCAGCCGTGCTCGGCATCGACGACGACCAGCACCCCCTCGGGCGAGAGCCCGGCGTCGAGCACGTCCGCGATCTGCTCGGTCAGCCGCTCCTGCAGCTGCGGCCGCGAGGCGACGGTCTCGACCACGCGCGGGAGCTTGCCCAGCCCGACGACGCGCTCGCCGGCGCGGTAGGCGATGTGCGCGACGCCGGCGAACGGCAGCAGGTGGTGCTCGCAGACGGAGCGGAACGCGAGATCACGAACCACCACCGTCTGCGTGGCGGGCGGCTCGTCGCCCTCGACGACCGCGAACGTCTCGGCGAGGTGCGAGGCCGGATCGACGTCGAACTCGCCGAAGAACTCCTCGTACGAGTCGGCGAAGCGCCGCGGGGTCGAGGAGAGCCCCTCGCGGCCCGGGTCCTCCCCGATGGCCGCGAGGAGCTCGGCGACGGCGGCCTCGATGCGCGCCCTGTCGACCGGCACGGGTCCGCTACGCCGTCGTGGGGCGCGGGCTGATCAGCGGCGGACGCTGCGGAGCGACCTCCTCCGAGCCCTCCGAGACGACCGCGCCGTCGGTCGCTCCGGCGTCGATCGGCGCCTTGGCCGGCGGCATCGGGATCGGCGGCAGGTCGGACAGCGGGCGCTTGTCGCTCGAGAGCCACTGCGGGCGCTCGTCGATCTTGCGGACGTCCTTGAATATCTCGGCCAGCTGGTCGTGGTCGAGCGTCTCCTTCTCGAGGAGGTCGGCGGCCAGGCGGTCGAGGATGTCGCGGTTGGCGTTGATGACCTGCCACGCCTCGTCGTGCGCCTGCTCGATCAGCTGGCGGGTCTCGAGGTCGACGCGCTCGGCGATCTGCTCGGAGTAGTCCCGCTGGTGGCCCATGTCGCGGCCGAGGAACATCTCGCCCGAGGACGAGCCGAGCTTCACGGCGCCCACGCTCGAGGACATGCCGAACTCGGTGACCATCTTGCGGGCGATCGAGGTCGCCTTCTCGATGTCGTTCGAAGCGCCGGTGGTCGGGTCGTGGAAGACGATCTCCTCCGCGACGCGGCCGCCCATCGCGTAGGCGAGCTGGTCGAGCAGCTCGTTGCGGGTGGTGGAGTACTTGTCCTCCAGCGGCAGCACCATCGTGTAGCCGAGGGCGCGGCCGCGCGGGAGGATCGTGACCTTCGTCACGGGGTCGGTGTGGCGCATCGCCGCGGCGGCGAGGGCGTGGCCGCCCTCGTGGTACGCGGTGATCAGCTTCTCCTTGTCGCGCATGACGCGCGTGCGGCGCTGCGGACCGGCGATGACGCGGTCGATCGCCTCGTCGAGCGCACGGTTGTCGATCAGCTGAGCGTTGGAGCGGGCGGTGAGCAGCGCGGCCTCGTTGAGCACGTTCGCGAGGTCGGCGCCGGTGAAGCCCGGGGTCTTGCGGGCGACGACCTCGAGGTCGACGCCGCCGGCCAGCGGCTTGCCGCGGCCGTGCACCTCGAGGATCTTCTTGCGGCCGAGCATGTCGGGGGCGTCGACGCCGATCTGGCGGTCGAAGCGGCCCGGGCGCAGCAGCGCGGGGTCGAGGATGTCGGGGCGGTTGGTCGCCGCGATCAGGATCACGTTGGTCTTGACGTCGAAGCCGTCCATCTCGACCAGGAGCTGGTTGAGGGTCTGCTCGCGCTCGTCGTGGCCGCCGCCCATGCCGGCGCCGCGGTGGCGGCCGACGGCGTCGATCTCGTCGACGAAGATGATGGCCGGCGAGTTCTCCTTCGCCTGCTGGAACAGGTCGCGGACGCGGCTGGCGCCGACGCCGACGAACATCTCGACGAAGTCCGAGCCGGAGATCGAGTAGAACGGGACGCCCGCCTCGCCCGCGACGGCGCGGGCCAGCAGGGTCTTGCCGGTGCCGGGAGGGCCGTAGAGCAGGACGCCCTTGGGGATCCGCGCGCCGACCGCCTGGAACTTGGCCGGCTCCTTGAGGAACTCCTTGATCTCGTGCAGCTCCTCGATCGCCTCGTCGGCGCCGGCGACGTCGCCGAACGTGACCTTGGGCGACTCCTTCGAGACCAGCTTCGCCTTCGACTTGCCGAACTGCATGACGCGGTTGCCGCCGCCCTGCATGCCCGAGAGCATCAGCCAGAAGAACGCGCCGATCAGCAGGATGGGCAGGAGGAATCCGAGCGCGGAGAGGAACCAGTTGGTCTGCGGGACCTCGTCGTCGTAGCCGTCGGAGGGGGACGCGGCCGTGACCGCGTCCACGACCTCGGCGCCGCGCGGTGCCACGTAGTAGAACTGCACCTGCTTCCCGTTGTCGCCGTCGTCCTGCGCGAGGGTCAGGTCGACGCGCTGCTCGCCGTCGACGATCTTGGCGGAGACGACCTTGCCGTCCGAGAGGAGCTGGAGCCCCTCCTGCGTGCTGATCTGCCGGAAGCCCGACATCGTGATCAGCGAGGAGCCGATCCAGACCGCCACGATCGCGAGGACGACGTAGAGAATGGGACCCCGGAAGATGCGCTTGACGTTCATGAATGTTGCGGGCTGCGGCCCGGCACCTTTCTGACGAGGAAATGTGAGTGTCAGGCTACCTCCCGCTCTCTGAGCGCACGCCACGCGTTCGCCAGGGGCGGAGGAAGCGTCGGCTGGACGATCGGCGGTGGCTCTGCGGCCTCCTCCTGCACGCCGATCGAGCCGCCCGCGCAGCGGGGGCCCTCCTTGCTGATCGAGTAGCCCGCGCAGCGGGGGCCCTCCCTGCTGATCGAGTAGCCCGCGCAGCGGGCGCCCTCCGTGCTGATCGAGTAGCCCGCGCAGCGGGCGTATCGAGATCCATCAGCCTCAGAAGCCGAGTCTGCAGATCCGCCCTGCTGACGACAGCGGGTGTCGATACGCCCCTGCGGGGCTGCTCGACCGGCGTGATGCTCCCCACCGGGACGCGAGGCGGCTTCGCGGCCAAGCGACCAGCACGACGGCGGTCAGGCCGTCTCGAGCAGCGGCTCCGGATCGCGCAGCGCCGGCGCCAGACCGCGGCGGCGGCGCGCGGCGGCCAGCACGGTGACGGCCAGCGCGCCGAGGAGCCAGAGCGAGAGCACCAGCACGGCGTTCGCCACGCCGATGCCTCCGCCGGCGATCAGCGAGCGGAACGCCTCGACGGAGTAGGTCAGCGGCAGCACTCCGTGCACGATCTGGAAGAAGGCGGGCGCCGTCTCGATCGGGTAGGTGCCGCCGGCCGAGGAGAGCTGAACGACCATCAGCAGCAGCGCGAGGAAGCGGCCCGGCGCGTCGAGCAGGGCGATCAGCGCCTGGTTGATCGCGACGAAGGTGAGGCTGGTGAGCACCGCGATCCCGACGAGCGCCGGGAAGTGGGCCATGTCGACGCCGACGCCGAACCGGAGCATCAGCGCCGCGAGCACGCCCTGCGCCACCGCCATCACGGCGCCGGGGAGGTAGCTGCGCAGCGCGATGCGCCACGCGGGGCGGCGGGCGGCGAGGAGGCGCTCGCTCAGCGGCGCGCTCATCAGGTAGAAGGCGAGCGCGCCGACCCAGAGCGCGAGGCCGAGGAAGTAGGGCGCGAGACCGGAGCCGTACCCGGACACCCGATTTAGGCGCTCGGTGTCGAGCGAGACGGGGGCCGCGGCGACGGCGCTGAGCGAGTCCGCCTCGTCGTCCGTGTAGGAGGGGACGTCGGCGGCACCGTCGGCGAGATTCCCGGAGAGCGTCTCGGAGCCGGTCGCGAGCGAGTCGATCCCGGAGTCCAGAGAGCCGGCACCGGTCGCGGCGTCGGCGGAGCCCTGGGCGGCGTCGGCGGCGCCGCCCGCGAGCGCGCCGGAGCCGGCGGCGAGGGACGCGGTGCCCGGAGGCGAGCGTGCCCGCCCCGGCGGCCGCGCTGCCGATGCCGTCGGTGAGCGGGCCGACGCTGCCGGCGAGGGTGCCGGTGCCGGCCGCGACCTGCGCCGCCCGGAGTCGAGCGTGGCCGCCCCGGCGGCGAGGGACTGCGCGCCGGTCGCCAGGGACTGCGCCCCGGCGTCGGCCGAGGCGGCGCCGGAGGCGAGGGACTTCGTGCCGGTCGTCAGGTCGGCCGCACCGGTGGCGACCGCCGCTGTGCCCGCGGCGAGCGCGGTCAGCCCGCCCGAGGAGTCGCCGACGAGTGCCGACGAGCCGGCGGCGAGGGACTGCGCGCCCTGATCGGCGGCGGTCGCTCCGGCTGCGACCTGCGCGGATCCGGCCTGCAGCTCGGTGAGGAGCGCGAGGCGCTGGGTGTCGCTGAGGGTCGGGTACTGCGCGATCAGCGCCTGCAGTCCGGTGTCGACGGTCGCCGCTCCGGAGGCGAGGGCCGGGGTGCTCGCGGCGAGGGCCGCCGAGCCGTCGGCGAGCCGGGTCGCCGCTCCGAGCGCCGTCGCCGTGCCGTCGGCGGCCGAGGAGGCGCCGACGGTCAGGGACTGCGCGCCGGCCGCGGCGCTGGCGGCTCCGGCATCGAGCGCGGCCGTGCCGGTGGCGAGGGTCGCGGCGCCGGTCGCCAGGCCGGCCGCTCCGCCGTCGAGGGTCTCCGCCCCGGCGGCGACCGACTGCGCGCCGGAGTCGAGCGCCGCCGCCGAGGACGGCAGGGCCGCCGTCTCGTCCGCGAGCCGCTGCAGACCGGTGGAGAGGGTCGCCGCTCCGTCCGCGGCGGAGTCGGCGCCGGAGCGGAGGGAGGCGGCGCCCGTCGAGAGCTCCGCCGTGCCGTCCCGGAGCCGGTCGAGGCCGACGACGAGCCGGTTCGAGCCGTCGGCCGCGGTGCTCGCGCCGTCGGCGAGCTGCGTGGCGCCGTCGGCGGCCAGCTCGAGGCTGTCGTGCACGTCGGTGAATCCGACGTAGACGTTCTTCAGGTAGCTCTCGCCGACCTGCTTCTCCAGGGTCTGCGTGACGGTGCTGCCGATCGTCGCCGCGATGTTCCCGACGATCAGGTTCGCGCCGTCGTTCGTCTCGATCGACAGGGTGGCCGCCGTCGCAGCCAACGGGTCGTCCCCGCCGACCGAGGCGACGTCGGCCGAGAAGCCGGCGGGCACGGTCAGCACAGCGGAGACGGCACCGGAGGCGAGCTCGCGCGCGGCCTCGTCGGCGTCGGTCGGCGTCCAGTCGAAGTTCGAGGTGGAGGTGCTCGATGTCAGCTCCTCGGTCAGCGCGTCGCCGAGCGCGAGGGCGGAGCCGTCGGCGGCGGTCGCTCCGGTGTCCTCGTTGACGATCGCCGCGGGAACGGAGTCGAGGCGGTGGGTCGGGTCGAGGTTCGCCGTGGTGAGCAGGCCGGCGTAGATCAGCGGGATGAGCGCGACGGCGGAGAAGACGACGACGAGGCGCGGGGAGACGGAGCGCAGGCGCAGGAGCGCGGAGCGCAGGCGCGGGGTGGAGCGGCGGGGGGCGGAGGCGGGCATGGTCCTTCTACTTCTCGGGAGCGGGAGCGGTGGCGACGGCGGCGGCGGGGTGGTGCGCGGCGACTCCGGTGACGAGGAGCTCGGCGATGTCGGCCGAGGCGGCGGAGACGGGCCGGCGGGCGTCGCCGTCGAGCAGCCAGCCGACGACGAGCCAGACGGTCCCGGCGGCGAGGAGGACGGCGAAGCGCTCGACGCGCGCGCGGTCGCCCGCTTCCGCTCCGGCTCCGGCCGACGCGGCGGCGAGCGGCGAGAAGGTCAGCAGCCGCTGCGCGAGGAAGGCGACGACCGACTCCTGGACCGAGCGGGCGGTGCCGCCGTTCAGCGCGCGGCGGTAGAAGTCGGCGTGCTCGAGCAGGCCTGAGAGCAGCCCGCGGACGACGCGGGGCACCGCGGTCTCCCAGTCGTCCTCCGCGGCGGGCGGGGTGACGGCGGCGAAGAGGGCGTGCATCCGCTCGAGCGCGGCGGCCTCGAGCAGCGAGGGCACGTCGCCGAAGTGCTGGTAGAAGGTCGGGCGGCTGACGCCGGCCGCGGTGCAGAGCTCGGTGATCGAGGGCTGGTCGTCACCCGGCCGGTCGAGCGCGGCGGTGATCGCGGCGATGAGCTGGTCGCGCGAGCGGGCGAGGCGCGGGTCGGGCACGGTGATCTCCTCCGGGTCGGAGGCGCGGCGCGACTCCTTGACGTTCGTAAGATACCTTACATCCGTAAAGGAATGCACCTGCTGATCCCGGAGCCCCCGCAGCAGGCCCCCCGCCTTGCTGATCGAGCAGCCCGCGCAGCAGGCCCCCACCTTGCTGATCGAGCAGCCCGCGCGGCGGGCGTATCGAGAACCACCGGCGTCAGAAGTCCGGTCGACAGGCGCGGACCGCTGACGGTCGTGGGTCTCGATACGCCCCTGCGGGGCTACTCGACCAGCAAGGGGGGGGGCGCCCCGACGGGGCTACCCGATCAGCAGGGGGGGCGCCCCGGCGGGGCTACCCGATCAGCGCGGGGGCGCCGCTCCGCCGCGCCTCAGGCGGGCGTCTCGTCCGGCAGGTCCGCGAGGATCGTGGCGATCTCGGTGGTGTCGACGACGACGGCGCCGTGCGGCGTGAGGCCGGGGCTCTTCGGGGTCGGCACCGGCAGCCGCACCAGCAGCGCGCCCGGGTCGACGCTGAAGCGCCCGCTCGTGGTGCGGCCGACGGGGTCGCCGTCGAGCTCGGCGAGCACCGGCTGGTCGAGCTCGAACGAGAACTCGCGGCCGGGCCACTGGTGCAGCGACGCCAGGCCGTTGCGGTTGCCCGTCGCGACGTCGAGGGCGAGGCCGAAGCGCCGGCGCAGCAGCACCAGCTCCAGATCGCCGTCGTCGAGCACCGCGCCGGCAGCGAGCTCGATGTTCGCGACGACCGAGCTGCAGTTGCAGGCGAGCACCATCAGGGTGCGGGTCGGCGGCTCCGGCTTCCCGTCGATCGTCAGCGTCACCTCGAAGCCGGCCTTGAACATCACCTCGGCGCCCGCCGCGACGTACGCGCCCCAGCCGACCCGCTTCTTCAGCTCGTCGTCGGTCTTGTCCATGATCTCGGCGTCCAGGCCCACGCCGCCCATCACCATGAACACGCGCTCCTCGCCGTCGTCGAAGGTCGCGGTCCCCACGTCGATCGCGCGGTCCTGCCCGAGCAGCGCGATCTCGACCGCGTCGGCCAGAGAGCCGAGCGGGATGCCGAGGTTGCGGGCGAGCAGGTTGCCGGTGCCGCTCGGCAGGAGGCCGTAGGGGACGGAGGTGCCGCGCAGCACGGACGCGACCGCGCGCACGGTGCCGTCGCCGCCCATCGCGCAGACGAGATCGGCGCCCGAGTCCAGAGCGGCGTGCGCGGCTCCCGCGCCCGAGTCGTCGGCGCAGGTCTCGAACCAGAGCGGCTCGCTCCAGCCCGCCCGGCGGGCCACCGTGGCGACCACGTCCTGCGCCGCGCCGACCTCGTCGAACTTGCTCGGATTGATGACGACGGCGACCACGGGGCTGTCGGAAGGGGCTCTCACGGTCTCAGTCTGCTGTGCCGCGCCGGCCGTCCCGCACCGTGCGCCGCTCCAGCGTCGCCGCCGCCTCCGTCGCGAGGACCGCGCCGAGCTCGGCCGACAAGGTCGCAGGCAGGGTGGGCGGGGCGTCCCAGCGCGGGCCGGCGAGCAGCAGGCCGCCACGCGCGCTCGACCGCCACAGCGCGTCGACGCTGCCGGTGACGAAGTCGCGGATCCGCTCGGCGGACCCGGGATCGACCCCCTCCGCCGTCGCGAGATCGACCAGGTGCCGGTAGGCGATGCCGCCGAACAGCGCGCCGTCCCCCGCACCCTGCTCGACGAAGACGCCGTCGGGCGCGAGGCGCCGGAGCAGGTCGTCGGCGGTGCGGGAGGCGTGCACGAGCAGCCGCGGATCCGGGCGCAGCCGGTGCAGCGCGAGCGCCGCGCCGAGGTAGACCCCGTGGTTGTAGCTGAACGCCCAGTCGTCGCGGGCCGAGCCGCCCTCGCGGCCGATCCCGTCCGCGACGAAGCCGGTGTCGTCGTCGCGCAGTCGCACGTGCAGCCAGTCGAAGGCGGTGCGGGAGAGCTCCTCGCGGCCGTCGGGGCGCAGGCGCTCCAGCCGCGCGCCGAGGATCGCGAACGGACCGTTCGCCGGCGCGTTCTTGTAGTCGAGCTGCCGACGGCGCCAGGCGAGGCTCGCGCCGTGCCGGAGATTCCAGCCTCGGTCGACGGCGAAGCGCCAGAGCCGGTCGGCGCGGTCGAGCCAGCGGCCCTCCCCCGTCGCCTCGCCGAGGCGGGCGAGCGCTCCGCCGAGCCACATCATGTCGTCGAAGTAGCCGTTGACCAGCCGGCCGCCGTTGCGGATCCGGATCGCGCGGTGGATCCGCTCGGCGCGCTCGAGGTGCTCCGCGTCTCCGGTGCGCTCGAAGGCGTCGACCGCGGCGTCGATCGCGTGCGCGAGCCACCAGTAGTTGAACTCGAGATCCGCGCGCAGCGACGTCGGATAGCTCATGTGGTAGCCGAGCACCGGCACCGCGAAGAGCCGCTCGAGGCTCGACTGCGCCGCCTCCGCCCGCGCGGCCGCCGGGCTACTCGTAGACGTGGGGAGCCAGGATCGCGACATCGCGGAGGTTGCGGTAGCGCTCGGCGTAGTCGAGCCCGTAGCCGATGACGAAGTCGTTCGGGATGTCGAAGCCCACGTAGGCGACGTCGACCTCGACCTTGGCGGCCCGGGGCTTGCGGAACAGCGCGCAGATCTCGACCGACTCGGCGCCGCGGCTGCGCAGGTTGCCCTGCAGCCAGGAGAGGGTGAGCCCCGAGTCGATGATGTCCTCGACGATCAGCACCTTGCGGTCGGTGATGTCGGTGTCGAGGTCCTTCAGGATCCGCACCACGCCGGAGGACTTCGTGCTGCTGCCGTAGGAGGAGACGGCCATCCAGTCCATCACGATGTCGAGCTTGAGCTCGCGGGCGAGATCGGCCATCACCATCACGGCGCCGCGGAGCACCCCGACGATGAGCAGGTTCTCGCCGGCGTAGTCGCGCTCGATGGCGCGGGCCAGGTCGCGGATCCGCTCGTGGATCTCGGCCTCGGTGAAGAGGACCTCGGTGATGTCGTCGGCGATGTCGGCTGCTTCCACCCGGCCACTCTACGGGCGGCGACCCCGCACTCCCCTCCGCGAGATGCCACTTGTGCGCGCCTCTCGCGGCGTGTCGCGCGCACAAGTGGCATCTCGCGGCGGGGGGGGGGGGATCACACGGGGTCAGCGCGGGGCGAAGACGAGAGTGGCGGATACCCGGGTGGCTCGGACGCCGGGGAGGTCGACGCCCCTCTGGCCGTGCCAGTCGGTGACGAGGGCGGCGACGGCGAGGGTCTGGGAGCGGGAGAGGGCGACGCCGAACTCGTTCTGCACGACGAGGCGGATGATCCGCTGGCGGAGCGCCGGCGGGTCGGCGGCGAGGCCGCGGGCGTCGACGGTGACGTGGCCGTCGTCGTTCTGGCCGACGAGCTCGAGCGCCCAGTCGAGCGCCATCGCGTCGAGGGCGTCGCCGTCCTCGCGGAGCTGATCGGCCGTGCGGGCGAGCGCCTCCGCGACCCCCGGGCCGAGCTCGTCCTCGAGCACCGGCAGCACCGTGCCGCGCACCCGGACGCGGGTGTAGCGCGGATCGTCGTTGTGCGGGTCGCTCCACGGCTCCAGCCCGGCGTCGGCGCAGGCCGCGACGGTGCTCGCGCGCCGGATGCCGAGGAGGGGACGGCGCAGCACCCCGCTCACCGCCGCCATGCCGTGCAGGCTCGCGGCCCCGGCGCCGCGGGCGAGACCGAGGAGCACCGTCTCGGCCTGGTCGTCGAGGGTGTGCCCGAGGAGGACCGCCGCGGCGCCGGTCGCCGCCACCGCGTCGTCGAAGGCGCGGTACCGCGCGGTGCGCCGCCGCCTCCGGCCCCTCGCCGGCCGCCGCGACGGTGACGACCTCGCGCAGCACGGGCGCGAGACCCAGGGCGTGCGCCTGCCCGGCGGCCCGGCGCGCCGTCTCGGCCGACTCCGGCTGCAGTCCGTGGTCGACGATCACCGCGCCCGCCCGCCGACCGCCGCGCTCGGCCTCGAAGGCGACCGCCGCGGCGAGGGCCAGCGAGTCGGCTCCGCCGCTCAGCGCGACGAGCACCAGGACTCCCGGGTCGAGCTCGTCGAGGCTCGCGCGCACGGCGCGCCGGATGTCGGCGACGGCGGGAGTCAGGCGGGGGCGATCGGGCACATCAAGTAACGTTAGGCCAGCGATCCGGCCTGCGAGCGTGCGTGTCTGCATGCGCTCCCCGACCGGTCCGACCCGCCGATGCGCCGCCTCCGGCGCCACCGACTCAAGGAGCGAACATGGCCGCATACGACGTCGTCGTCGAGATCCCCAAGGGCAGCCGCAACAAGTACGAGGTCGACCACGAGACCGGTCGCGTCTACCTCGACCGCGTGCTCTTCACCTCCTTCGTCTACCCGACGGACTACGGCTACTTCGAGAACACCCTCGGCCTCGACGGCGACCCCGTCGACGCGCTGGTGCTGCTCGAGTACCCCGTCTTCCCGGGCGTCGGCGTCTCGGTCCGCCCGGTCGGCGTGCTCAACATGAGCGACGAGGCCGGCTCCGACGCCAAGGTGATCGTGGTCCCCGCGAAGGACCCGCGCTGGCAGCACATCCAGGACATCGGCGACGTCCCGGAGCAGACCAAGAACGAGATCAAGCACTTCTTCGAGCGCTACAAGGACCTCGAGCCGAACAAGTGGGTCAAGGTCGAGGCCTGGGGCGATGCGGCCGAGGCCGAGCAGATCGTCCAGGACGGCATCAAGAAGCTGGCCGAAGAGGGGCACTGACCCCGAAGGGTCCGCGAACGACGACGGACCCCGAACGACGGAACCCGCCCCGTCGAGTCGACCGGCTGCTGCCGGCGCCTCGAGGGGGCGGGTTCTCGTGTCTTCGGGCGGCGCTGTGGGGGCGGTGCTACGCCGTCGGGCGGCCGACCATGCCGGTCGGAGTGCCCCAGATGGAGTGCACGCGCACGGGCGAATTGGGGTTCGGCGCCTCGATCATCTGGCCGTCGCCCAGATAGATCGCGACGTGGTAGTAGTCGCCGGGCGAGTCCGACCAGAAGAGCAGGTCGCCGCGCTGGCGCTGGCCGTAGGGGACGAGCTTGCCCTCGTTCGCCATGGTGTTGTACTGGTTCGTCGCGGAGTGCGTGCCGATGTACTCGCCGGCGCTCGCGTACGACTGCTTGGTGAGCCCGGAGCAGTCCCAGACGTCGGGGCCCATGCCGCCGAGGACGTAGCGCTCGCCGAGCTGCGCCATCGCGTAGGAGATGGCGGTCTCGACCTGGTTCTGCTGCGGGGCGGGGTTCTCCACCGGGGCCGGAGCGGGCGCCGGGGCGGCGGGCGCCGGGGCGGGCGCCGGAACCGGGGCCGGAGCCGCTGGTGCGGCCGGCTCCTGCGGGGCGGGCTGGACGGCGGGCTGCTCGACGACGGGCTGGTTCGCTGCCGGCGCCGAGGGCTGGTTCGCGGCCGGCGCGGCGGGGCGGGAGCCCGACGACGAGGATCCGGACGACTGGGGCTGCGCGGCCGGCCGGGCGGCGGCGGCATCGGCCTCGGCCTTCGCGGCGGCGGCAGCGGCGGCCGCGGCGGCCTTGCGCTGCTGCTCACCGGCGAGGAACGCGGTCTCGATCTCGACCGTGGAGTCCTTGAGCAGCGCGAGCTGCGCGATGAGCTCCTCCGACTTCGCCTCCTGCGCCGCGAGGGCGGAGCGGGCGGAGGCGGCCGCGGCGTCGGCGCTCGTGCGGGCCTCGTCCGCCGCGTCCGAGAGCTTCTGGTGCTCGACGACGGCGACGTCGGCCTGCTCGGCCAGCGACTCGGCGTTCTGCTTGTCGGCGAGGGCGTCGGCGTAGACGCGCTGCGACTGCTCGGACAGCTGCGACATGGCGCCGAGCTGGTAGAGCAGGTCGCCCGCGTCCTGGCCCTTCGCGACGAGGCTCATCGAGAGGTCGCCGCCGGCGGAGCGGGAGAGGTGCGCGGCGAGGAGGCCGGCGCGCATCTGCGAGGTGTGCGCCTTCGACGAGGCCTCGTTCGCGCGGTCCTCGAGCTCGGCGACGGCGGCGGCCGCGGCGTCGAGCGCCTCCTGCGCCTGGCGCCAGGACTCGGCCTTCTTCATCGCGACGAGCGACGCGTCGTCGACCGAGGTCTGCAGACCGCCGATGAGGGCGGTGATCGAGTCGATCTCGGCCTGCTTGGTCGCCTCGTCGGTCTTCGCGTTCTGGACGTCGTCCCAGGACGGATACGCCGGGTCGTCCGCCTGAGCCGGGACGATGCCGAGGGAGGCGGTGACCGCGGTCACGGCGAAGGCGGCCGAGACCGCCAGCGGGAGCCTTCCCTTCCAGGCCCGCTCGCGAGGAGCGGGGGTGAAGCTGCGGGCGGTCTTCCGGGCGTCAACCAAGTGTCACTCCTCGTGCGGCCATGAACGGCTGGGCGTCCACGGCGGTGCCGTTGACGCGGGTCTCGTAGTGCAGGTGGCAGCCGGTGGAGGCGCCCGTGGTGCCGACGGCGGCGATCTGCTCGCCCGCCTCGACCCGCTGGCCGACGGCGACGTAGACGCCGCCGGGCATGATGTGCGCGTAGCCGGTGCTGATGCCGTCGCCGTTGCTGATCTCGATCCAGTTGCCGTAGGTGCCGAACCAGCCCGCGTAGGTCACCGTCCCGCTGTGGGCGGCGAAGATCGGGATGCCGCAGCCGCCGGCGATGTCGGTGCCGCGGTGGAAGGAGCTGGTCGAGCCGCCGCCGGTGGAGAGGCTGCCGCGCGGCCCGAAGGTGCCGGTGATCCGGCCCGACGCGGGGCGCACCCAGCCGGAGTCGTTGACCGCGGTCGAGCCGCCGCCCGCGGAGGGGGCCGGAGCGACGTAGCCGCCGCCCCCGGCCGCCGCCGCCGGAGGGCGCAGACGCCGCGGCCGCGGCACGAGCGGCCGCCGCGGCCTGACGCGCGGCCTCGGCCTGCGCCTGACGAGCGGCCTCCTCCGCGGCGAGCCTGGCCAGCCGCTCCGCCTCGCGGGCGGCGACGCCGGCCTCGTACTCGGCGACGGTCGTCGACTCGGTGTCGCGGAGGGCGGCGAGCTGCTGCTCGAGGACGATGCTCTGGTTCTGCTGCTCGGTGAGCGCGGCCTCCGAGGCGGCCTGCGCGGCCGTCGCCTCGGCGAGCTTGCTCTCCGCGGCGACGCGGAGCTGCTCGCGCGCGGCCGTCGCCACCTCCGCCTGGTCGCCGAGCGACGCGGCGGTGTTCTTCGCGGTGCTGGCCTGCTCGTAGATCGCGTTGGAGCGCTCGACCAGCTTGGTCATGTTGCCGATGCGGCCCAGGAGGTCGTCGGCCTTGCCGCCCTCGCCGTCGAGGAAGATGTTGACCGACAGATCGGTGCCGGTGGTGCGGTAGAGCTGAGCGGCCAGCAGGCCCGCCTGCTGCGAGGCGGCATCGGCCTCGTCGGCGCTGGCGGTCGCCTGGGTCTCGAGCCTGGTCGCCTCGTCGGACGCCTCGTCGAACTTCTGCTGCGCCGCGAAGTACTCGTCGCCGCGCTGCTGCGCCAGCTCCTGCGCCGCCGCGACCTCGCCCTGCAGTCCGGCGATCAGCGAGGTGATGTTCTCCACCTGCGCGGCCGCCGCCTGGGTGTTGCCCTTCGCCGCCTCGACGTCGGCCCAGCTGGGGTACTCGGCCGCCTGAGCGGGCGGAGCGACCAGCAGGCCCGCGAGCAGGGCCACCGCGGCCGAGACGAGGGCCGTGCCGCGGAGACGGCCGAGCCGCGGCGCGCCGGAGGGGCGTGCGGGGCGGGAACGGCGCGGGGAGTGGAGCATGGGACCTCGGAGCTGGAGACGGAGTCCTCCCTCGGCGGCGGTGCGGCTCCGACGCGCGGGAGTGATGATTCCGACCAACACTAGTCAAGGCCCTCCCGTAGACCTAGAGATCGGCGTCGCCCGTCCGGGGCACACGGGGTGCTGGCGTGCTTCGTCGGGTGTCGAGCGACCGATTTTGCATATCCGGCCCGCTGTCCCTATGCTTGCGTGTCGGTAGTCATGGTGGGTCGGCCGCAGGTCGCCCCGGCGAGCTTCCGGCCCCATCGTTTAGTGGCCTAGGACACCGCCCTTTCACGGCGGCAGCACGGGTTCGAATCCCGTTGGGGTCACGGATGAGGGCTACCGCAGCAAGAGAAGTGCACCACCGCAGAACGGCCGGAGACGGACGGGATGTGAAAATCGAACAGCCTCGAAGGCAGTATGCTTGTCTTCGCAACGAGGCCCTGTAGCGCAGCTGGTTAGCGTGCCGCCCTGTCACGGCGGAGGTCGCGGGTTCAAGTCCCGTCAGGGTCGCAGAGAGGCCCTTCCGAGAGGAAGGGCCTTTTCCAGGAGACGACGAGTTCGTCTCCTCGCGGCACGGTCGTCCTCGGACGGCTCCTCGCCACGGCTCTGTAGCTCAGTTGGTAGAGCGCACGACTGAAAATCGTGAGGTCACGGGATCGACGCCCGTCGGAGCCACGGAAACCCTCGCCTAGCTTCTACATGGCGGGGGTTTCTTCCGTTAACGGGTCGGCCCGGCCGCCGCGTGAGCCGCCGCCCGGCGGCCGGCGCGTGACGCTCCTGCCTCGGTCCCTTCGGGACGGGTCAGTCGAGCTTCGACCGGACGGCGGCCACGAACTGCGGCACCCCGGCGCGGGCGAGTGCGAGCAGGAAGTCGTCGACGGTCATCGCCGGAGAGTCGTACCCCTCGACGAGCTCGACCAGGGCGCGGAGCGTCGGCGCGCGGTACAGGTCGAGCTGATCCAGCAGGAAGACGTCGGGGTGGAGGATCTCGAGGTCGAACGGTTCGACGGACCCCGGCGGGAAGTCCTTCGTGTTGAACGTCACCAGCACCTCGGCGCCACCACGGACGGCGGCGGCGAGGACGTGCCGATCCTTCTCGTCGTTCGTCATCGTGGGCACCAGGTCGTCGTAGCCGGTGACCATCGCGTCGGCGAAGCAGCGCTCCATCGTGCCGACGCGCTTCTCGACGAGAACCGGGTCCTCCCCGTTCTTGACCAGGTTCTTCGCCAGCTCGAACAGGACGTCCTTCGACCACAGCGGCCGGAACAGCCCGCGATCAGCGAGTTCGAGGACGAAGTCGTTGAGCAGCGCCCCGTAGAGGACGTTGGTGTCGAAGAAGGCCGGGAATCTCACTCAGCGTCGAGCTCCGCACGCCGCCTCACAGCGGCAGGCTCACCCACCTGGATCTTCGCGCCGAGACTCGCCCGCCGCAGTTCGCGCAGCGCGGCGCGGCGTTCGGCTCGGGAGTCCGCCTGGTAGGCGACCAGGTCCTCCAAACGGACACGACGGTGACGGCCGGGCTTGTCATGAGCGATGTCGCCCGCCTCCAACAGGCGGACCAGCGTGGGACGGCTGATCCCGAGGAAGTCCGCGGCCTGCTGAGTTGTCATCGTCGCCCCCTGCGGGACGACGGTGATGCCCTCTCCCGCGGCGAGGGCGTTCGTCACCTGATCGAGGATGCGGAAGATCTCGTCGGGGATGGGTCGAGCCCTGCCCTGAGGGTCGACCAGCGCCGCCTTGGACGAGTTCTGCGCCAGGAAGATCTCGAGCTCGCGCATCAGCGCGGCGAAGTCGAGGATCTCGTCGCGGGCGCCGGCCTCGGGGAGGTACGTCTGGGCCTTGAGGGCACCGCGTGGACGATCGGTGGAGGTGCTCATGGCATCGATCGTACTCGGCACAATCGAAAAAAACGAACACTCGTCGCGGAGACGGAGGGCTTGTCGCCTTGCGGATCGATGCACTCGAGCTCGACCGTCCGCACCGGCTCGTCGGCTCGTCGAATCGACCTCGGCTCGCGGGAACGGACCGATCCTGCGAGCCGGACGTGGTTCTGCGAGCCGGAGGTGCGCTCCGTGCGCTCAGCTGGGCTGCGTAGCCTGGGCGGGCCATGAATCCCGCCGCCTTCCCGCCGCCCGATCCGTCGACCGTCGCCCCCGAGCAGCCTCCCGTCGGCGCGCCGGTGCCGAGTGGGCCCGCGTTCGCGTGGGCGCCGCCGCCCGAGCCGCAGCCGTCGGTCGACGCTCCGTACTCCTCTCTCCTCTATCTGCCGGATCCGCGGGTGCGGTGGGGGCTGCCGACGGCGGCGCTGACCATCGCGGGGATCGTGCTGCCGCTCGCGCTGCTGATCCTGCTGTTCGGCTTCGGGGTGCTGCCCTACTCCCCCGGGCTCGTCTTCGCGGGATCCTTCGCCAGTTATCTGGTCGCGCTCGTCATCCCGTTCGCCGCGTCGCGGCTGCGCGGGCTCGGGTCGCTCGCCGCCGACTACGGGCTGCGGTTCCGCTGGATCGACGTGCCGATCGGGATCGGGCTCGGGATCGGCGTGCGGATCGCGATCGTGGCGGTGCTGCTCGCCTTCGCACCGCTGCTGCAGGACGCTCAGGGGAATCTCGAGCTCGACCCCGATCCGCTCTGGTTCGTGCTCAGCTCGGTGGCGATCCCGGTGCTGGTGGCGCCGGTCGTCGAGGAGATCCTCTGCCGCGGCGTCGTGATGCGGGCGGTGCGCAACCGGATGCTGCGGCGGAAGGACGGCGCCGCGCCTCCCAGCCGCGGGCGCCGGGTCTGGGCGGCCGTCTTCAGCGTGATCGCGTCGACGCTCGTGTTCGCTCTGCTGCACGGGCACCAGATGGTGAACCCGGCGACGGTCGTGACGCTCGGCGCGACGACCGTGATCGCGGGGCTCGCGCACGGGTGGATCTCGACGGTCACCGGGCGCCTCGGTGCGGCGATCGTCTCGCACGCGACGCTGAACGGGACCGCGGTGCTGCTGCTCGTGCTGGTGACGGCGCTGGGGTAGACGGGATCTCGACTCGATCGCCAGGCAGGCGGGCATGCTCGGAGGCCTTCGCCTGCTGATCGAGCAGCCGGGCAGCGGCGGATCGAGACCCGATGTGCGGGCGACGGTGGATCTCGATACGCCCGCGATGCGGGCTACTCGATCAGCAAGAGGGCGAGGCGGGCTGCTCGATCAGCAAGCAGGCGGGGTGGGCCGCTCGATCAGCAGGCGAGCGAGGCCGGCTGCTCGATCGCCGGGACGACGCGAGCGGGTCAGACGTCGACGACGCGGAGGACCGGGTCCAGGGGCAGCTCGCCGCGGACCTGGCGGTGCAGGCGCTCCATGTCCGCGTCGAGCGCGGCGGCGGTGCGGGCCGCGTCGGCGAGGCCGTCGAGCAGCTGCTGCGGCACCTGGCGCTCGTACTTGTAGTAGATCTTGTGCTCGAGGCTCGCCCAGAAGTCCATCGCGATGGTGCGGAACTGGATCTCGACGCAGACGTCCACCGAGCCGCCGGAGAGGAACACCGGCACCTCGACGATCGCGTGCAGGCTCTTGTAGCCGTTCTCCTTGGGGTTGGCGATGTAGTCCTTCACCTCGAGGACGCGGACATCGGCCTGCGAGGTGAGCATCTCGAAGACGTCGTAGACGTCCGAGACGAAGCTGCAGGTGATCCGGACGCCCGCGATGTCGGTGATCGCGCCGGCGATGCCCTCGAAGGAGGTGTCGCAGCCCTTGCGCTCGATCTTCTCGATCAGGCTGTCGGAGGACTTCAGCCGGCTCGACACGTGCTCGATCGGGTTGTACTCCCGCATCTCGCGGAACTCCTCCTGCAGGATCGTCACCTTCGTGACGATCTCGTCCATGCCGAACTTGTACTGCAGCATGAACCGCGCGAAGTCGTCGCGGAGGGCCCGGATCTCGGCGACCGTCGTCGCGTCGAGCGCCTGGGCCACCTCGTCCGTGAGCGGGGGCACGGCGGGCGCTGCACGGTCGGAGGATCGGGGTTCCACGGTCGACCACCCTACGCGCGGGCACCTCGGGCCCGGATGTGAAGCGCCATCGCGGTTCCGAGGAGTCGCCCTTCCTCCCCTTGGGGGACGACCCGCCCGGCCCCTGATGGGTAGCGTCGGAGGATGTTCTCCGCTCTCAACGTCTTCGGGATCCTGTACATCGTCGCGGCCGTCGCCGTCGTCGTGATCGTGCTCGTCCTCGCCGTGCTGCTCTGCCGGCTCGCGATCGCGGCGCGGGAGAACCAGCTGGCGACGGTGCGGCTGCGCGAGCTGCAGATCGAGCGGCTGCTCCTCGACGAGGAGTGACCACCGCCCGCGATCAGGGCAGCGCGGGGTGCGACTCCGGGCGGGAGACCTTCGGGATGAGCAGGCCGAGCACCACGGCGACCACGGCGCCGATCGCGCCGATGACGAACGTGGTCTGGAACGCCTCGGAGCTCGGCAGATCGACGGCGCCGACCGAGACGGTCAGCTGCGCCAGGACCGCCGCGGTGACCGCGGACGACAGCGTCGTGCCGAGCGTGCGCATCAGCGAGTTCAGTCCGTTCGCCGCCGCGGTCTCGGAGGCGGGCACGGCGTGCATGATCAGCGTCGGCATCGCGGCGTAGGCGAGGCCGAGGCCGACGCCGATCAGTGCGTTGATCACCAGGATCTGCCACACCTCCGCTCCGAACGGGAGGATCAGCAGATAGGAGACGGCGATCAGCGCCGCACCCGAGACCAGCACCAGGCGCGGACCCGACTGGGCCGAGAGGCGGGCCGCGAGTGGCGAGGTGGCCATCATCGCGAGGCCGGAGGGCGCCAGCACCAGGCTGGCGACGATGAGGCTGAGGCCGAAGCCGACGCCCGAGGCCGCGGGAAGCTCGAGGCGCTGCGGCAGGGTGATCTGCGCGCCGAAGAAGGCGAAGCCGACGGCGACCGAGGCGAGGTTCGTGAACAGGACGGCGGGGCGGGCGGCCACCCGCAGATCGACGAGCGGGCTCTCCTGCCGCAGCTCGTACCAGCCCCAGATCAGCAGGACCGCGACGCCGCCGAGGCCGGAGCCGAGGATCGCGGGGCTCGTCCAGCCCGCGTCGTTGCCGCGGGAGACGGCGATCAGGATGCCGCTCAGTCCGATCGCGAGGCCGATGGTGCCGACGATGTCGAAGCGGCCCGGCGAGCGCAGGGTCGAGACCGGGATGACCAGGAGCACGAGGACGATGTCGAGCACGCCGAGTCCGGCGGACATCCAGAACAGCACGTGCCAGTCGAGGTTCTCGGCGACCAGCGCGCTCAGCGGCAGTCCGAGCGCGCCGCCGATGCCGAGCGTCGCGCTGACCAGGGCGATCGCGCCGGGCAGGCGGTCGCGGTGCAGGGTGTCGCGGAGGATCGAGATGCCGAGCGGGATGACGCCCATCACCGCGCCCTGGAGCGCGCGGCCGACGACGAGGGTCCAGACGTCGTCCGCGAAGGCGCAGACGATCGAGCCGAGCACCAGGACGACGAGCGCGGCGAGCGCCATCCGGCGCTTGCCGTAGAGGTCGCCGAGCCGGCCGGAGACCGGGGTGAGGATGCAGGCGCTGAGCAGCGTCGCGGTGATCACCCACGCGGTCTCGCTCCGATCGGCGCCGAGCAGCGTGGGCAGCTCGGACTGGATCGGGACGACCAGCGTCTGCATGAACGAGGCGCTCATCCCCGCGAAGGCGAGGACGGCGGTGATCAGGCGGGGGCTGGGCGAGCGGGTCAGCGAGCGTCTGTCGGAGTCGGGCACGGCGGTCCTTCGTGTCGGCGGCGTGGACCAGCGGGGCGCCGGAGTTCCGGCGTCCTGCGGGGCGGGTCGTATTGCTCAGCTTTGCATCGCCGGGCCTCTGAGCCGAACCGACCGATGCTCGGAAACCTTCCCGATCGCTCTACCGGGCGGCGGCGGGCGGGACGAGGATGGGCGCATGATCGAGATCGAGAGCTGGATCGCCGGCTACGAGAAGGCCTGGGCGACGGACGACCCCGCCGACGTCACGGCGCTCTTCACCGAGGGCGCGGAGTACTTCACGGCGCCGTACGAGGACGCCATCACTCCGCGCGACGCCATCGTCGACTGGTGGCTGGCGGAGAGCGAGCCGGACGACCCGACGTTCGCGTGGGGGCTCGTCGCGCTGACCGAGACGACGGCGGTGGTGGAGGCGCGGACCATCTACCCGTCGGACCGGACGTACCTGAATCTGTGGGTGATCCGCTTCGCGCCGGACGGGCGGGCCTGCTCGTTCACGGAGTGGTACATGGAGGAGCCGAGCGACTCGGTGAGCTGAGGGGCGGGGTCGCGAGACGCCGCTGCGCGGCTGCTCGACCAGCAGGCGAGGGGGCGCAGCGGAGGTCGAGCGGGCGGGCGTTCCCTGCTGATCGAGTAGCCCGCGCAGCGGGCGTATCGAGATCCACCGCCTCCTGCACGCGGGGTCTCGATACGCCGCTGCGCGGCTACTCGACCAGCAGGGAGGGCGGGGTCAGAGGGCGGAGCCCTCGACCGCGAAGGTGTCGCAGGCGGTGGCGTCGGCGTCGAAGCCGGCCTGGAACCAGCGCTGGCGCTGCTCGGCGGAGCCGTGGGTCCAGCCCTCGGGGTCGACGGTGCCGGTCGCCTGCTCCTGGATGCGGTCGTCGCCGACGGCCGCGGCGGCGCTCAGGGCGTCGCGGTACTGCTCCTGCGTCACGGGCTTGAGGTAGGGGGTGCCGGTCTCGTCGGGGACGGTCGAGGCGTCGCCGGCCCAGGCTCCGGCGTAGCAGTCGGCCTGCAGCTCGAGGCGGACCGAGTCCGAGTCGGGGCCGGTGCCGCTGCGGTCGGCCGACTCCATCGCCCCGGTCAGGCTCTGGATGTGGTGGCCCCACTCGTGGGCCAGGATGTACATCTGCGCGAGCGAGCCGCCCGAGGTGCCGAAGCGGGTGCGCAGCTCGTCGAAGAAGTCGGTGTCGAGGTAGATGGTCTGGTCCGGCGGGCAGTAGAACGGACCGACAGCGGCCGTCGCGTTCCCGCAGCCGGTCGTCGTCTGGTCCTCGAAGACGATGACGCCGCCGGTCGTCGTGTAGCTCGCGCCGATCGCGCCCGCCGCGCCGGCCCAGTAGCGGTCGAGCGACTCCGCCGCGCCCTCGAGCCGGCAGTCGACCTCGGCATTGGCGTCGGCGCCGCTGTCGCAGGCGACCGCGGTGCTGGTGACCTGATCCGGCGACGTGCCGCCGCCGCCGCCGACGAGCCCGCCCAGCCCGGACAGGTCGACGCCGAGCAGCTGCGAGAGCAGGGCGAGCACGACGACGCCCACCGCGCCTCCGCCGACCGCGATGCCGGTGGTGCGGCCGCGCCGGCGGACCTTGCCGCCGCTGAGCTGGGAGTCGTCGTTGAAGGTCATGCGGTCAAACTAGCGCCGACCGAGGACACGCTGCCCGGGGTTGCGGACGGCTCGGGCGGCTCGGACGGCTCGGGCGGATCAGCCCCAGCGCGACTCGCTGGCGTCGCGGATGATGTCGAGCAGTGCCTCGCGCAGCGGCCCGTGGTCGAGGGTGCCGGGCAGCATGTCGACCTCGAGCCGGTGCGCGCGCTGCCACGCCTCGGTCCCCTTCGCCGTGAGGGACACCAGCTGGCGGCGCCGATCCGCGGGGTCGCTCACGCGGGAGACGTGCCCCTCGCGCTCGAGCCGCTCGATGGTGCGCGACATGGTCTGCACCTCGACGTGGGCGGAGGCGGCGAGCTCCTTCTGCGCGGCCGGGCCGGCCTGCAGCAGGTGCAGCACGACCAGGCCCGCGTGGGTGAGGCCGATCTCGGCGAGCGCGCCGTGCCAGGCGTGCTCGACCATCCGGGACGCCGTGGCGAGGAGGCGGCCGGTGGGCCAGCCGTCCATCCCCGGGGTGTCGTCCACGCGCATCCGCCCAGGCTAGTCCGCCCGTCGCCGATGCGGGACGACCCTGCGCGAGCGCTCAGGAGGCGAAGCGGTCGGTCGCCTCGATCAGCGCGTCGAGGATGCCCGGCTCGTCGAAGGCGTGGCCGGCGTCCGGGATCAGGTGGAAGTCGGCCTCGGGCCAGGCCCGGTGCAGGTCCCAGGCCGTGAAGGCCGGCGTGCACATGTCGTAGCGGCCCTGGACGATGACGGCCGGGATGCCGCGGAGCACGCCGACGTCGCGGATCAGCTGCCCCTCCTCGAGCCAGCCCCTGTGCACGAAGTAGTGGTTCTCGATCCGCGCGAAGGCCAGGGCGAAGGCGGGGTCCGACCAGGCCGCGATCATCTCCGGCTTCTGCAGGAGGGTGATGGTCGAGGACTCCCAGGTGGTCCAGGCGACGCCGGCCGGGCCGTGCACCGCCGGGTCCTCGTCGTGCAGCAGCCGGTAGTAGGCCTCGATCAGGCTGCCGCGCTCGCCCGCCGGGATCACCGAGGTGTAGCCCTCCCAGAGGTCCGGATAGACCGCGGCGGCGCCGCCCTCGTAGAACCACTCGAGCTCGGCCCAGCGGAGGGTGAAGATCCCGCGGAGGACGATCTCGGTGACGCGCTCGGGGTGCGACTCGGCGTAGGCGAGGGCCAGCGTCGATCCCCAGGAGCCGCCGAAGACCTGCCAGCGCTCGATGTCGAGGTGCTCGCGGAGCTTCTCGAGATCGGAGACGAGGTACCAGGTGGTGTTGGTGGAGAGGTCGGCGCCCGGCTCGCTGGCGTGCGGGGTGGAGCGGCCGCACATCCGCTGGTCGAGGAGCACGATCCGGTACTTCTCGGGGTCGAACAGGCGGCGGTGGGCGGCCGAGGCGCCGGCGCCGGGGCCGCCGTGCAGGAAGACGACGGGCTTGCCCTCGGGGTTGCCCGACGCCTCCCAGTAGATCTCGTGGCCGTCGCCGACGTCGAGCATCCCGGTGTGGAAGGGCTCGATCTCGGGGTACAGAGTGCGCATGGGCCGCACACTACTGACGATCAGGGACGGGAGGAGCGATTGCACGCGGCCCGGCTCCGGATGCGCCCGGGGGTTGCGCATCCGGGCAGGTGTCAGGCCTGCTCGAGGACCGCCTCGGCGCGCTCGGCGTCGCCCTCGGCGAGTCCGCGGTCGATGGCCCGGCGCGAGGCGAGCCAGAGCATCACTCCGGCGACGAGGACGAGCGTCTCGGTGACGGTCAGCGCCCAGATGATTCCGCCGAGGCCGAACCAGAGGTTCCCGAGCAGCACGACCGGGACGAAGAGCACGCCCTGAGTGAGCGACAGGGTCGTTGCGGCCAGTGCGCGTCCGGTCGCCTGGAACAGCGAGGTGAGCAGGCCCGCGAAGCCGTTCGCGATCATCGCCACGAGCTGCGCCGCGAGCACGACGGCGCCGAGGGTCAGCACGCCGGGGTCGTCCGCGAAGATCGCCAGCACCGGCTCGTGCAGCAGCCAGAGGGCCGCGGCGGCGAGCACCGTGATCGTCCCGACCGCGACGCCGGCGCCGCGGAGGGCGGAGCGCAGTCGCTCGCGGTCGCCCCTGCCGTAGGAGTAGGCGAGCAGCGGCAGCACGCCGAGCGTGATGCCCATCACCAGGAACTCGGGGACCTGCGCGATGCGGACCGCGACGCCCATCGCCGCGAGCGGTCCGTCGCCGTAGGCCGCGGCGAGGTTGTTGAGCACGAGCGCGGTCACGATCAGGAAGCCGGACTGGAGCAGCTCGCCGGCGCCGACGCCGAAGACGGGCTTCAGCACGCTCGCGCGCAGGGTGAACCAGCGCGGCGAGAGGTCGATGGTCTCGCTGCGGCGCTGCAGCCAGAGGGCGAAGTAGCCGACCACGAGCAGGTTCGCGAGGCCCACGGCGAGCGCCGCTCCGGCGACGCCGAGGTGCAGCACGAGGATGAAGAGGACGTCGAGGACGAGGTTCGCGACGGTCGAGAGCAGCAGGCCGATCATGACCTGGCGGGCGGCGCCCTCCGACCGCACCAGCTGCTCCAGGCATAACGAGGCCGCGAGCACCGGGACGAAGGCGAGCGTCACCGCGGTGAAGGCGCCGGTCGCGGCCGCCGTCGTCGCGTCGGCGCCGAGGAGCGACACCAGCGGACCGAGCAGGAGCAGGCCGAGGCCGCCGAGGACGGCGCCGGTGACGACCGAGCCCCAGAGCGCGAAGGAGGCGACGTGCTTGATCTCGCCCGCCTGCTCCGGGTCGCGCTCGGAGGCGCCGAGCAGGCGCGAGATCAGGGCGCTGCCGCCGACGCCGAAGACGCCGCCGACGGCCATCACCAGGCCGAGCAGCGGGGAGCCGAGGGTGATCGCGGCGAGCAGGGTCGCGTCGTGCAGCGAGCCGATCACGCCGGCGTTGATGACGTTGTAGACGGCGGAGACGATCATCGCGGCGGCCATCGGCACGCAGAGGTGCAGGAGGGCGCGGACGATCGGGGCGGAGGAGAGGTACCAGCGGTCGGAGCCGGGGGTGGCGGTGGTAGTGGGGGTGGCGGGGGTGGCGGGGGTGGCGGTGCTCATGAGAGGGCTTCTTCCGGGCAGGGTCGAGCGCGCGCCGAGGGTCGCCGGCACGGCGCGAGGAGGGAGGGCGCGCCGGTGGAGGCGCGGTCGAGGCGCCGAGCGGAGGGCGCGGTGAGGGAGCGCGCGAGGGAACGGCGCGTGAGGAGGGGCGGAGGCAGGGCTGAGAGCCCGAACGCCTAGCGGGTGGGGGGCGGCAGGACGGCGGTGATCTTGGTGAGGAGCGCCTGGAGGGTGGCGCGCTCCCCGGGGTCGAGGGGGGCGAGGAGGGTCTCGTCGGCGGCGAGCATCGCCTCCTCGAAGCCGGCGATGAGCTCGGCGCCCTCGGCGGTGGCGAAGACGCGCTTGCGCCGGTCGTCGCCCGCCTCGGTGCGCCGCTCGACGAGTCCGCGGCGCTCGAGCCCCTGCAGGAGGCTCGTGACGCTCGCGGCGCTCGTGCGGCTGACCTCGGCGATCTCGCGCTGGATGACGCCGGGCGTCTGCGCGAGGTAGCCGAGGACGAAGGCCTGCTCGTGACTGAGCTCGCGGACGCGGATCCAGTCCTCGCCGGCCTTGCGCTGCGCCCACGCGAGCCAGCGGACGAGCTCGAGTCCGGAGGCGGGGCGGGTGCGGGGATCCTGCATGATCAGGACTCTAATGGTTTGATCTCTAATGATCAAGGGTCGAGGACGGGGGATCTCGATACGCCCGCTTCGCGGGCTACTCGATCAGCAAGGCGGCCCCCGCTGGTCGAGCAGCGCGGGCTGCTCGATCAGCAAGGCATCCCCCGCTGATCGAGCAGCGCGCACGCTGCTCGATCAGCAAGGCAGCAACCGCCGGTCGAGCAGCGCGCAGCGCGCGTCGAGACCCGCCCTCCGATGCGGCGCGCAGGCGCCCGGACTAGCGTCGGCCGCATGAGCATGCAGCGCACCCCCGTCACCGTCGCCGTCACGGGAGCGGGAGGCGCGATCGGCTACGCCCTCCTGTTCCGCATCGCCTCCGGGCAGCTCCTCGGGCCGGACGTCCCAGTGCGGCTGAGCCTCCTCGAGATCCCGGCCGGCCTGCGCTCGGCGGCCGGCACCGCGCTCGAGCTGCAGGACGGCGCCTTCGGCCTGCTCCGCGGGATCGAGGTGTCCGATGACCCAGCCGCCGCGTTCGACGGTGCGAGCGTCGCCCTCCTGGTCGGCGCCCGACCGCGCTCGGCCGGCATGGAGCGCGCCGACCTCCTCGCCGCGAACGCCGGCATCTTCGGCCCGCAGGGGGCGGCGCTCAACGAGAACGCCGCCGACGACATCCGCGTGCTCGTCGTCGGCAATCCGGCCAACACCAACGCCTGGATCGCCCGCGCGAGCGCGCCCGACATCCCGGCCGGGCGCTTCACAGCGATGACGCGCCTCGACCACAACCGCGCCGTCGCGCAGCTGGCCGCGAAGCTCGACGCCCCGGTCGACGCGATCTCCGGCGTCACCATCTGGGGCAACCACTCCGCGTCGCAGTACCCGGACGTGACGCACGCGGTCGTCGACGGCCGCCCCGTGGCCGAGCTGGTCGACGCCTCCTGGCTGCACGAGGAGTTCGAGCCGCGGGTGGCCAAGCGCGGCGCCGAGATCATCGAGGTGCGCGGTGC
This sequence comes from Rathayibacter sp. VKM Ac-2760, assembly GCF_009834185.1. Taxonomy (GTDB): domain Bacteria; phylum Actinomycetota; class Actinomycetes; order Actinomycetales; family Microbacteriaceae; genus Rathayibacter. The sequence goes on along the minus strand of NZ_CP047173.1, from coordinate 647,169 downwards.
CTCCTCCGCCGCCTCGGCCGCCTCGGCCGCGATCGACCACGTGCACGACTGGGTGACCGGCACCGAGTGGACCTCCGCAGCGGTCGAGTCCGACGGCTCCTACGGCGTGGAGGAGGGACTGATCTCCTCGTTCCCCGTCCGCTCCGTCGACGGCGAGTGGCGGATCATCCCGGGCCTGGAGATCGACGCCCACTCGCGCGCGAAGATCGACGAGTCCGTGCTCGAGCTGCGCGCCGAGCGCGACGCCGCCCTGGCCTTCCTGCAGCGCTGACTCCGGTCGCGAGATGCCACTTGTGCACGCTTCTCACGGCGTGTCGCGTGCACAAGTGGCATCTCGCGGAGGGGGTCAGCGCTGGGAGGACTTCTCGGGGGTGGGGAGGGTGCCGGCGGCGCGGGCGGCCTCGTACCAGGCGTGCGCCTCCTCCTGTCGGGTCGCCTCGGCGCCGCTCGCGATCGACGCGCGGATGTGCTCGGGGCGGTAGCCGAACGCGGCGACCAGATCGCCGGCGTGCGGGCGCAGTCGGGCCAGCAGGCGGTCGATGTAGGAGGTGACCGCGAGCGCGCGCTGCGAGGAGAGCCGGCCGTGGATGAGGTACCAGTCCAGGTGCTTCTCGATCAAGCCGAGACCGAACAGGTCGCGGAGCCAGGTCAGCACCGTGCGCGTCCCCTCGTCCTCGATCGCCGCGAGCCCCTCGGTGAACGCCTCCCACTGCAGCAGCTCGGCGTGCGCGCGGGCGGCCTCGATCAGCTCGCTCTGGTGCGCGTTGAAGAGCCGGGCGGCTTCGTCCGACGGAAGCTTCGACGCGGAGCGGAGCCGTGACGCGACTCCGGAGACCATGCTCTCGACCCGGTCGGTCAGCAGCTCGCGCTGCTCGTCGCGGAGCTGGCCGACCGAGCGGGCGGTGGAGCCGCGGTCGGCGACGACCTGCGCGAGGCGCCGCAGGCCGGAGGTGTTCACGGTCGCGCCGGCGACCTGGCCGACGGCGTAGCGCGCCAGCTCCCCCGGCTGCGCGTTCTTGAAACGGCGTCCGACGTCGGTCAGCAGTCGCTTGGCGACGAGCTGGAGCAGGACGGTGTTGTCGCCCTCGAACGTGGCGTAGACGTCGAGGTCAGCGCGGAGCTGGGTGAGCCGGTTCTCGGCGAGGAATCCGGCGCCGCCGCAGGCCTCGCGCGCCTCCTGCAGAGTGTCGAGCGCGTGCCAGGTCGACAGCGCCTTGAGGCCCGCGGCGAGCGTCTCGAGGTCCTGCCGCGACTCGTCGGTGTCGTTCTTGCCGGAGAACACGTCGTCGAAGGCGCGCAGGAGCCGGTCGTGCGCGAAGCCGGCCGCGAAGGTGGTCGCCAGGCGCGGCAGCAGTCGGCGCTGGTGCCGCTGGTAGTCGAGCAGCACCTCCTCGCGGTCGCCGCCGCCGGTGAACTGGCGGCGCTGATCGCCGTAGGTGACCGCGATGGTGAGGGCGATCTTCGAGGCCGCGACCGACGCGCCGTCGAGCGAGACGCGACCCTGCACGAGGGTGCCGAGCATGGTGAAGAAGCGGCGGCCCGGGCTCGCGATCGGCGAGGAGTAGCTGCCGTCGGCGGCCACGTCGCCGTAGCGGTTGAGCAGGTTCTCGCGCGGCACGCGGACGTGGTCGAAGTGCAGGCGGCCGTTGTCGATGCCGTTCAGCCCGCCCTTCAGGCCGTCGTCCTCGCCGCCGACCCCGGGGAGGAAGGCGCCCTCGCCGTCGCGGATCGGCACGTAGAACGCGTGCACGCCGTGGTTCACGCCGCGGGTGACGAGCTGGGCGAAGACGACGGCGGCCCGACCGTCCACCGCGGCGTTGCCGAGGTAGTCCTTCCAGGCCGCGCGGAACGGGGTGGTCAGGACGAAGTCGCCGGCCTCCTCGTCGAAGGTGGCGGAGGTGGCGATCGAGGCGACGTCGGAGCCGTGGCCCGTCTCGGTCATCGCGAAGGCGCCCGGGATCTCGAGGCTCATGATGCCCGGCAGCCACTTCTCGTGGTGCGGCTGGGTCCCGAGGTGCAGCACGGCGGCCCCGAAGAGGCCCCACTGCACGCCCGACTTGATCTGCAGCGACGCATCGGCGGTGACCAGCTCCTCGAAGCCGGCGATATTGCCGCCGTGGTCGGCCTCGCCGCCGAGCGCGACCGGGAAGGCGCGGTGCACGCCGCCCTCCGCCGCGAGGACCCTCATCTGCTGGGTGACGCGGGCGCGGTGGTCGGCCATCGAGAGGCCGTCGGTCCGGTGCAGCTCGGGTCGCGAGGTGAGGGCACGGGTCGCGAGGCGCTGCTCGCGCCAGTCGCCGAGCAGCAGCTCGCCGAGCGCGGCGACGTCGACGCCGGGTGCGCCGTCCTGGTCGAGCCGGGCGTCGACCTCGGTGGCGAGCACGTCGACGGGCGGCGGCGGGGTGATCGGGCCGGAGCGGGAGCGGCGGGTGCGGGAGCGGGATCCGGCGCGGTCGGCGGCGTTCGCGGCGGAGTGGGGGCGAGGCGCTGTGGTGCTCATGAGGAGGATCCCTTCGACCGTCTTCGGTTCGAGCCGCTCGCGATCGGCCGGCGGCGGAGGATCGAGCGGTCGATCCCGTCGCCGTGCGTCGGGAGGCGGTGCTCCTGCACGCTAGGTCGGGCCGCTGCTCCGCGGAAAGGTTCCGTCGCGCGGCGACAAAGGGCGCCGGGCGCGGGCGGGCGCGCGTTGTCGGAACCGGCCAGGGGGCGGGGGGGGGGCGGATCCGCCGGTGGCAGACCTCGGGTGCGCCGACCCGGGGGCTGAGGAGGGTGGGTCTCGATACGCCCTTGCGGGGCTACTCGACCAGCACGGGGACCTGGGGCGCCGGGAGGGGCGTGGTTAGGCTCGGAGCATGAGTGAGCCGCAGCTGCCTCCGCCTCCGCCGCCCCGCCGGGAGAGCCGGCCGGACTGGCGGCCGCCCACCTCGATGGAGTCCGTGCAGGCCCTCGAGTCCGCGCGACCCTCGGGGCCCGGCACGCCGTGGACCGCGGCACGGCAGCGAGGCCCGGTGCGGGTGTGGGACCTGGTGCTGACGATGGCGCTGATCCTGTGCGCGCTCGGGGCGACGCTGCTGCTGTCCTACTTCGGGCTGTTCTTCGCGATGGCGAGCGACGCCTGCATGGGCTCGAACGACTGCGACGGCGACCTGATCGGCTGGGGCGTGCTCGTCGCGGCCGGCGGGGTGTGGCTGCCGTTCCTCGCGGCGATCGTCGTCTCGATCGTGCTGCTGGTGCGGCGGCGGATCGCCTTCTGGGTGCCGATCGCGGGGCTCGCCCTGTCGTTCGGCTGCACCGTGCTCGGCGGCTGGATGGCGACCGTCGGCTCGGGGACCTGACGGGCGGGGCTCAGTAGCTGTCCCAGCCGGGGTCCTCGTCGGGCTCCTCCGGCGGGACCCAGTCGTCCTCGGGCGGGGCGGAGGAGACCGGCGGACCGGACCTCTCGCCGCCGAAGGACGGGCGCGCGGCCGACGAGCGCGCGGATGCGGTTCGGGCGGCCGGCTGCCGGCGGGCCGGGGCGGCCTCCTGGGTGTCGTCCGGCTCGGCGATCTCGGGCGTCTCGCCCGCGACCACGGCGAGCACCGCTGCGCCGTAGGTGATCAGCTTCTTCTGGCCGACACCGCCGATGACGCTCAGGGCGTCGATCGTGGACGGCTCGACCGTCGCGATCTCGCGCAGGGTCGCGTCGTTGAAGACGACGTAGGCGGGGACCGACTGCGCGCGGGCCTGGGCGACCCGCCACTCCCGCAGCCGCTCGAACAGGGGCTGCGCCTCGGCCGAGAGGTCGGAGACGGTGGAGCGGCCGGAGCGAGACGAGCCGCTCGAGCGCGCGGGGCGCTCCGGCTCCTTGCGCAGCTCGACCTTGCGCTCGCCGCTCAGCACCGACGCCGACTCCGGGGTGAGCACGAGTGTGCCGAAGCCGTCGTCGTTCACGCCGAGCAGGCTCTGCGCGAGGAGCTGGCGGGCGACGCCGCGCCACTGCGTGTCGCTGAGGTCGGCCCCGATGCCCCAGGTGGCGATCGAGTCGTGCTTGTGCTGGGTCGTCCGAGGCGTGGTCTTGCCGCGGAGGATGTCGATGATGTGGCCGGCGCCGAACTGCTGGTTGCGCTCGCGCTTGAGCCGGACGACCGTCGAGAGGAACTTCTGCGCGGCGACCGTGCCGTCCCACGAGGCGGGCGGCTCGAGGCAGGTGTCGCAGTTGCCGCAGGCCGTGCTCTCCTGGCCGAAGTAGGCGAGGAGGTTCACCCGGCGGCACTGCACCGTCTCGGAGAGGGCGAGCATCGCGTCGAGGTGCGCGGACATCCGCCGCCGATGCGCGAGATCGCCCGGGGACTCGTCGATCATCCGGCGCTGCTGCACCACGTCCTGCAGGCCGTAGGCGAGCCAGGCCGTGGAGGGGAGGCCGTCGCGACCGGCGCGGCCCGTCTCCTGGTAGTAGCCCTCGACCGACTTCGGCAGGTCGATGTGCGCGACGAAGCGGACGTCGGGCTTGTCGATGCCCATGCCGAACGCGATGGTCGCGCAGACGATGACGCCCTCCTCGCGGAGGAAGCGCGACTGCGCGGCGGCCCGGACCCGGGCGTCAAGACCCGCGTGGTACGCGACCGCGTCGAAGCCCGCGGCGCGCAGGGCCTCGGCCGTCGCCTCGACGCTCTTGCGCGAGAGTGCGTAGACGATGCCCGCGTCGTCGGCGTGCTCGCGCTTGAGGAAGTCGATCAGCTGCTTGCGCGGCTCGACCTTGTTGACGATCCGGTACTGGATGTTCGGCCGGTCGAAGCTGGAGATGAAGTGGCGGGCGGCGCCGAGGTGCAGGCGCGTGGTGATCTCGCGGTGGGTCGCCTCGGTCGCGGTCGCGGTGAGGGCGATGCGCGGCACGTCCGGCCAGCGCTCGGCCAGCTCGCCGAGCGCGAGGTAGTCGGGACGGAAGTCGTGGCCCCACTGGCTCACGCAGTGCGCCTCGTCGATCGCGAAAAGGGCGATGCGGCCGCGGGCGAGGAACTGCTTGGTGCCCTCGTTGCCGAGGCGCTCGGGGGCGACGTAGAGGAGGTCGAGCTCGCCGTCGAGGTAGGCGCGCTCGACGCGCTGGCGCTCCCCCATGTCCTGCGTGGAGTTCAGGAACTCGGCGCGCACGCCGTTCGCGCGGAGGGCGTCGACCTGATCCTGCATCAGGGCGATCAGCGGCGAGACGACGACGCCGGTGCCCGGCCGGACGATCGAGGGGATCTGGTAGCAGAGCGACTTGCCGCCGCCCGTGGGCATGAGCACGACCGCGTCGCCGCCGCCGATGACCTGCTCGACGATGGCCTGCTGCTCGCCCCGGAACGAGCCGTAGCCGAAGACCCGCTCGAGGATCTCCTGCGCCGCGCCGGAGGGCCCGGCCGTGGCGTCGGAGGGCCCGGCCGCGGCGTCCGTGGTCGGGAGCTCGGCGGTCGAGAGGGCGGTCGCGGTCGGCTCGGTCACCCGTGGAACTCTACCCGCCGCCTCCGACGCGACCCCGGGCCGGCGGCGTTCTGGGGAGGGTCGTCGCGGCTGCGGGGCTGGGGAGGAGGGTCGGTCGCGCCGGTCTGCGGGGGTGGGTGGGTGGGTGGGTGGTGGGTGGGTGGTGCATCGTCCGGCAGGTGCGACCGACCTCCGGCACGTGGAACCGCCTCCGGCACGCTGGAAACCGCCGATTCCACGAGCCGGAGGTGGAATCGCGAGCCAGAGGTGGACGGGGCGCACCTCTGGCGGGCGGGACACATCTCGGGCACGTGGAACCGTCTCCGGCACGCCGGAAACCGCCGATCCGACGAGCCGGAGGTCGAATCGCGAGCCGAAGGTGGACCGGACGCACGTCTGTCGGGTGGGACGCACCTCTGGCGGGCGGGGCGCACCTTCGGCACGTGGAATCACCTCCGGCACGCAGAAAACCGCCGATTCCACGAGCCGGAGGTCGAATCACGAGCCGGAGGTGGGCCGGACGCACCTCTGGCCGGCGCGGCGCATCTCCGGCAAGTGGAAACACCTCCGGCACGCCGGAAACCGCGGATCCGACGAGCCGGAGGTCGAATCGCGAGCCGGAGGTGGGCGGGCGGGCGGCGGTCAGAGCTCGGTGATCGTCTTCGTGTCGCCGTCCCAGAAGCGGACGCTCGCGAGGCCGACGGGGAAGGGCCCGCCGAGCAGCGGCACGGCTTGGCCGAGCTGCTCGGCGCGGAGACGGCGGGAGACGCTGATGTGCGGGGTCCACGCGTCCGGGAGCGACGTCGGCACGGCACCCGGTATCAGCGCCGCGGCCCGCGAGTGCAGGGCGTCGAGCGCGGGCGAGCGGACGACTCCCCAGGCGAGGACGAAGCGGGCGGCGTGCGGGAAGAGGAGCACGGCGCCGAGGTCGACGGTGGCGGGAAGCGGGCCGAGCGCGCCGGGCGGCGGCGGGGTCAGCTCGGGGCCGGCGAGGAGGGTGAGGTGCGGCCGGTTGCTCGCGGCGGTGTGCAGCGAGAGGCTCGGGACACCGGCCGCCTCGAGCGCCTCCCACTGGCCGCGGATCCGCGCCTCCGACTCCGGATCGAGGAGGACTTCGAGGCTGCGCATGCCCCCATCCTGCCGCGCCGGCCTCGTCGCTCCCCGCCGCCCGCCCGGTCCGCGCCCGCGCAGCCGCGCGACTCTCCAGAAGTTGCGGTTGTCGACGCCGAGTACCGCAACTACTGCGTACTCGCCGCGTCCGCACGGTCCCGGGCGACCGGCGGGCTTCGCGAGGATCCAGAAGTTGCGGTAGTCGGGCGCGACTACCGCAACTTTTGGAGGGTGGGGGGGCGGGGGGCGGCAGGGCGCTCGGGGTCAGCCGATCGTGACGAGGGCGGAGAGCAGCTCCGGGGCGCGGCGGTCGAGGAGGCGGCCGCCGACGCGGATGCCGAGGAGGGCGAGCGCGGTGCCGAGCACCAGGGCGGCGGCGAGCGCCGCGACGCCGAGGCCGGTGCTGCCGCCGACGAGCGAGATCGTGCCGAGGATCAGCGACGGCAGCGAGAGGACCGCGGTCGCGCCCATGCTGCCGAGCATCACGATGCTCGAGATCATCCCGGAGCCGGGCGGCGTCTTGAGCGGGCTGTCGCCCGGCGCCGGCACCGGATAGACGACCAGCGCCGAGGCGACGCTCGAGACGCCGAAGCCGGCGAGCACGAGCGCGAGCGCCATGCCGAGGACCGCGGGGATCGCCTCCGGACGCCCCGCGTACAGGCAGGTGCCGACCGAGACGACGAGCACCGCCGGCACGCCGATCAGTCCGGCGGCGATGACGCGGCCGGCGCGGTCGGCCGAGCCGGCGACTCCGGAGCTCACGTGCGCGGCCCAGGCGGTGCCGTCGTAGGAGACGTCGGCGCAGAGGGTGACCCCGAAGATCAGCGCGATGAAGAGGGACGAGAGGACGACCAGCATCGATCCGCCGCCCTGCAGCGCGCTGTAGAAGACGGCGAGCACCACCACGGCGGGGATCACCAGCAGGCCGCGGCTGTAGCGCGGGTCGCGCCACCAGTAGCCGAGCGCGCGGGCGGCGATCGCGCCGGTGGGCGTGCCGGGGAAGCGGCCGAGCAGCCCGATCCCCTGCGCCCCCGAGGAGGCCGGCCCGGACGACGCGGCCGGCTCGGCCAGCGCGTGCCGCAGCGCCCGCGCCCACAGCCACACCAGCACGGCGAGCGTGGCGACGCCGATCGCGAGACGGCCGAGCGCCGTCACCCAGTCGCCCGCGACGACGGCCCCTGGCACGCCCCAGATCGCGCCGAGCGGCGACCAGCCGAGGGCGGAGGCGATCACGGGCAGCACGTCGAGTCCCTCGCGGATCACGTTCATCAGCCCGATCAGCAGCGGACCGATCAGGATGACTACGACGAGGACGACCCCGCCGATCACCTCGCGGTAGCGGCGGCTCGAGCCCAGCCCCGTGGTCAGCGCACCGAGCAGGCGGGAGGCGACCACGCAGGTCGCGACGCCGATCACCGCGGCGACGAGGCCGGGGAGGATGCCGATCGGGTGGCTCCACCAGGCGGCGGCGGAGGCGAGGGCGCCGAGCGAGGTGACGATCCCGGGGATCCCGGCGAGGCCGGCCGCGGCGAGCCCGAGCATCAGGGTGCGCAGCGGGATCGGGAAGGTCGCGAGCGTCGCCAAGTCGAGGCTCTGATCCGACCCCGAGACGAAGACCGGCCCGAGCACCCAGCCGAGCAGCAGCACGGAGCCGCCGAGCACGAGGGCTACGCTCGCGAACGCCGGGTCGGTGGCGCCGAGCGCGACCAGTCCGACGACGACGAGACCGAGGACGACGATCGCGTACAGCCCGCCGAAGACGACGCCGACCAGCTGCCACACGTTGCGGGTCAGCGTGTTGCGCAGCAGCAGCAGGCGCAGCCTCAGGAGATGCGCAACCATGCCGGGCCCTCCTGGTGGGTGCGGCCGCCGACGAGGTCGACGAAGCGCTCCTCGAGGCTGGAGCCGGCGCGGACCTCCTCGAGCGTCCCGGCCGCGAGCACCCGGCCGTCGGCGATGACGGCGACGCGGTCGCACATCCGCTCGACCAGGTCCATCGAGTGGCTGGAGACGATGACGGTGCCGCCGGACGCGACGTAGCCGGTGAGGATGTCGCGGATGTTCGCGGCGGACACCGGGTCGACGGACTCGAACGGCTCGTCGAGCACCAGCAGGCGCGGGGCGCGCACGAGCGCGCAGGCCAGGGCGATCTTCTTGGTCATGCCGGCGGAGTAGTCGACGACGAGCGTGCGGTCGGCCGGGTCGAGACCGAGGAGGTCGAGCAGGTCGCCCGCGCGCTCGAGGACGGTCGGGCGGTCGATGCCGCAGAGCAGGCCGTAGTAGGTGATGAGCTGCAGGCCGGTGAGCCGGTCGAAGAGCTTGACGCCGTCGGCCAGCACGCCGATCAGGCGCTTGGCCTCCAGGGTGTCCCACCAGACGTCGACGTCGTGGATGGTGACGGTGCCCGCGTCGGGACGGAGCAGGGCGGTCGCCATCGAGAGGGTGGTCGTCTTGCCGGCGCCGTTGGGGCCGACGAGGCCGAAGAAGGAGCCGGCCGGCACGTCGAGGTCGATGCCGGCGACGGCCTCCTTGTCGCCGAAGCGCTTGCGGAGGCCGCGGATGCGCAGGGCGATCTCGTCCTGGCGGCCGGTGGCGTCGGGGGCGGCCCAGGCGGGGGCGGGGAGCGGGGTGGCGGGCGCGGCCTGCGCGGTGGCCGGGGCGTCCTGCTCGGTGGCGGGGGCGTCCTGCTCGGTGGCGGTGGCGGGGTGCTGCGGGGTGCCTGTCGGCGTGGTCCCGTTCGAGCCGTCCATGGGGTCCCTTCGGTGCGACTGTCCTCTGGGCCGCGGTGGGCGGCCGCCTCTCCACGGTAGCGACGGGCGGGCGCGGCGGCATCAGCCGCGGGGAGGAGGGTGCGGGCCGGCGTGGGGAGGACCTCCGGCACGTGAGAACGCGTTCGGCTCGCGGGGATCGACGGATCTCGCGAGCCGAAGGTGGTTCCGCGAGCCGGAGGTACTCCGCCCGGCAGCTCCGGCACGTGAAAACGCGTTCGGCTCGCGGGAATCGATGGATCTCGCGAGCCGGAGGTGGTTCCGCGAGCCGAAGATCGTCCGCCCGGCACCTCCGGCACGTGGAAACGCGTTCGGCTCGCGGGAATCGACCGATTCGGCGAGCCCGAGGTGGTTCCGCGTGCCGAAGGTGGTTCCGCGTGCCGGAGATCGCCCGCCCGGCAGCTCCGGCACGTGAGAACGCGTTCGGCTCGCGGCAATCAGCGGATTCAGCGAGCCCGAGGTGGTTCTGCGTGCCGGAGGTGGTCCGCCCGGCAGCTCCGGCACGTGGGAACGCGTTGGGCTCGCGGGGATCGACGGAATCGGCGAGCCGGAGGTGGTTCGGCGTGCCGGAGGTGGTGCGGGGCGGGGCGGGGCGGGCGTGTCTAGGCTGAGCCGCATGCCCACGCTCCTCCTCGTCCGTCACGGGCGCACCACGGCCAACACTGCGGGGATCCTCGCCGGACGCACGGCCGGGGTCCGCCTCGACGACGTCGGGCGCACGCAGGCCGCGCGCACCGGGGAGCGGCTCGCCGCCGTGCCGCTCGCCGCCGTCGTGTCGAGCCCGCTCGAGCGCTGCCGGCAGACGGCGCGGTACCTGCTCGAGCGGCAGGACGGCTCGCCGGCGACGCCGATCGAGAAGGGCATCACCGAGTGCGACTACGGCGAGTGGCAGGGGCGCTCGCTGCGGGACCTCGCCAAGGAGCCGATGTGGTCGGTCGTGCAGAACCAGCCGTCGGCCGCCGTGTTCCCCGGGGGCGAGGGGCTCGCGGGCATGCAGTCGCGGGCGGTCGCCGCGATCCGGCGGCACGACGCGGGGGTGGCGGCGGAGCACGGGGCGAACGCGGTGTGGGCGGCGGTCAGCCACGGCGACATCATCAAGGCGGTGCTCGCCGACGCGCTCGGGATGCACCTCGACCTGTTCCAGCGGCTGTCGGTCGGGCCGGCGTCGGTGTCGATCATCCGCTACGGCGCGGGGCGGCCCGACGTGATCGCGATGAACACGGAAGCGGGCGACCTGGGGTGGCTGCGGGCGCCGGCGCCGGTGGAGGCCGAGGCGCCGGTCGGAGGCGGGGCGGGGCACGAGTAGGGGCGGGGATCTCGATACGCCCGCTGCGCGGGCTACTCGATCACCAAGAGGGGGCGCTGCGTGGCCTGCTCGATCGGCAGAGGGAGGGCGCTGCTCGATCTGCGGGCAGCCGTCGGCGTGCAGGGGCGGGTCAGCCGGGCGCTCGTAGACTGGGCGCATGCCCATCGTGCACGGATTCGACTGGCCCGACCGCGTCGTCGTGGGGACGGTCGGCTCCCCCGGCTCGCGCTCCTTCTACCTTCAGGCCCGCACCGGACCGCGCGTCGTGAGCGTCGGCCTGGAGAAGCAGCAGTCGGCGCTGCTCGCGGAGAAGATCGACGAGATCCTCGACCAGCTGATGTCGGCGGAGGGCAACCCGGCGAGCGTGCCGCCCGGCACCCCTCCGGAGCTCGTCGACAACGAGCCGCTCGACCAGCCGGTCGCGGCCGAGTTCCGCGTCGGCAGCCTCAGCCTCGGCTGGGACCCGTCGACGGCGCAGGTCGTCATCGAGGCCTATCCGGTGGTCGAGGGCGACGAGGACGACACCGACGACGAACCGGTCGTCCCGGAGGAGATGCTGCAGGTGCGCATCCCCGTGGGCACCGCCCGCGCCTTCGCCAAGCGCACCCTCGAGGTCGTCGGCGCCGGCCGCCCGCTCTGCCCTCGCTGCGGCGAGCCGATGGACCCCGACGGGCACGACTGCCCGCTCACATGAGCGACGCGCCCGATCCCAGCGACGCGCCCGAACCGAGCGACGCCGACCTGCAGAGCGGCGAGCTGGAGCTCACCGGCCGGATCACGGTCGCCTCGAACGCGACGTTCCTCGGCAGCATCGGCAGCACCTCCGTCGTCTACAAGCCGGTCGCCGGGGAGAAGCCGCTCTGGGACTTCCCGGACGGGCAGCTCGCGGGCCGCGAGGTCTCGGCCTACCTCGCCTCGGAGGCGCTGGGCTGGAACGTCGTCCCGCGCACCTGGCTCCGCGAGGGTCCGCTGGGCATCGGCATGGTGCAGCTCTGGCAGGACATCGATCCGGAGCAGGACGCCGTCGACCTGGTGCCGGCCGACGCGGTTCCGGACGGCTGGCGGCACGTGCTCGACGGCAGCGACGCGGAGGACCGCGACATCTCGCTCGTGCACGAGGACTCGGCGGCGCTGCGGCGGATGGCCGTCTTCGACGTCGTCGTCAACAATGCGGACCGCAAGGGCGGGCACGTGCTCGAGATGCCGGGCGGCCACCGCTACGGCGTCGACCACGGGCTGACCTTCCACGTGGAGCACAAGCTGCGGACGGTGCTCTGGGGCTGGGTCGGCGAGCCGCTGACCGACGACGAGCTCGCGGCGCTGAAGCGGCTGCGCTCGGCGATCGACGGGCCGCTCGGCGCCGCGCTCTCCGAGCTGCTGCTGGAGGAGGAGATCGCGACGTTCGCGAAGCGCTGCGACCGGCTCCGCTCCTCCGGTCGCTTCCCCGCCCCCCGCGGGAGCATGCCCGCCGTGCCGTGGCCGCTGTTCTGACCCCGGACGGCGAGCCGAGCGCCTAGAAGCCCCAGCCGCGGCCGAACAGCTCGTCGCCCGGCGGACGCCCGCCCGGTGCCGCTCCGCGCGCACCGAGGTAGGACGACACGACCGCGGCGCCGAGGTCGTCCGCCTCCGGGTTCACGACCGAGCCGCCGACGCGGCGCGCGAGCGAGTCGATGAAGCGGGCGAGCCCCGGGTCGTCGCCGAGCCGGAAGAACGTGGTGTGCGCGCCGAGCCGGGTGGAGGCGTCGAGCTCGCGGACCGAGACGGCGACCGTCACCGGGTCGGGCGGGTAGTCGAAGTAGACCTGCCCGTCGGGCTCGAGGTGCGCGGTCGGCTCGCCGTCGGTGACGATCAGCAGGACCGGCTGCGCGCTCGGGTGCTTGCGGAAGTGCCGGTTGGCGAGCAGCAGGGCGTGGTGCAGGTTGGTGCCCTTCTCCCACTCCGCGTCGAGGCCGACGAGCCGCTCGACGTCCATCACCTCGGCCTGGCGCCCGAAGGCGATCAGCTGCAGCTCGTCGCCGCGGAACCGGCTCGAGATCAGGGTGTGCAGGGCGAGCGCCGTGCGCTTCATCGGCACCCAGCGGCCGTCCATCGCCATCGAGAACGAGGTGTCGACGAGGAGGGCGACGCAGGCCTGGGTCCGCGCCTCCGTCTCCTGCACCTCGACGTCGCCGATCTCGATCCGGACGCCGGCGCCGGTCTCGCGACCCTCGCCGGCCGTGCGGGTCAGCGCGTTGGTGAGGGTGCGGGTGACGTCCCAGGCCTCGGTGTCGCCGAACTCCCACTGCCGGGTCGCGCCGGAGCGCTCGCCCGCGGCGCCGGCCCGGCGCACGTCGCGCGCGCCCTGCCGGCCGGACATCGTGTCGGCGATGTCGCGCAGCAGTGCCTTGCCGAGCTGGCGCATGGCCTTGGGGGTGAGGGTGAGCGCGCCGTCGGAGCCGCGGCGCAGGGTGCCGGAGTCGCGCAGCGCCTTCTCGAGGCGCTTGAGGGTCTGCGCGTCGACCGCCGCGTCGTCGCCGAGGCGGCGGGCCAGCAGGTCGAGGTCGAGGTCGTCGAGGTTCGACTGCGCGTGCGGCTGCGCGAGCTGGTCGGCGAGCGCGTCGAGGTCGGCGAGCTCCTGGAAGACGCCGGTGCCGTCGCCGAGGCCGAGGCCCTGCTCGCCGTCCATCCGCTCGGAGCCGCCCCAGTCCTCGCCGGGGCGCAGGCCCCGCAGGGTCTCGTCCAGCTGCCCGAGGGACTGCATCAGCTCGGGCGTGCCGAAGGCCTGCTGGGCGAGGGCGTCGAGCTCGTCGCGCTGCTGCTGGGTCATCGAGTTGCGCATCCGCTGGGCCGCGGCCGCGCGGGCAGCCAGGGCGTCGATCAGCTCGTCGACGGTCTCGGGCCGCTCGGGGAAGTACTCGCCGTGCTGCGCCATGAAGGCGTCGAACTGCTCGGGGGTGTCCTCGCCGCGGGCGTGCGCCTCGAGCAGGGCGTTGAGGTCGCGGAGCATCGCGTCGATCGCCGCGCGGTCCTCGTCGCTTGCGTTCTGCAGGGCCTGCTTCATGCCCTCGAAGCGCTGCTCGAGCATCTCCGCGCCGAGCAGCTCCTTGATCTTCTCGAAGTCGGCGCGCGCCTCTGGGCTCTGCCAGCGGTAGTCCGAGAGCTCGGAGACCGCGGCGGCGGGCGAGGGCGGCAGGCTGTCGAGCTGGATCTCGGCGAGGGCGCGGTCGCCGTCGTCCATCTGGGTGTCGCGGGCGAGCTGCTTGCGCTCGGCGAGGACGGCGCGGTCGAGCAGCTCGCGGACCTCGCGCAGGGTGCCGTCGAGGCCGTGCTTCTGCGTCAGCTCGCGCCGGCGCTCGGCGACGCGGGCGGCGAGGTCGTCCAGACCCTGGCCGTCGCGACCGCCGCGGCGGAGGAACTCGCGCATGGCGCGCTCGGGCGAGGTGCCGGCCATGACGTCCTCGCCGACGGCGTCGAGCGCCTCCGCGAGGTCGACGGGCGGGGCGAGCGGGTCCGGGCCGCCGTCGTAGCGGGAGTAGCGGGCGTCGCGCCCGAGACGGCGGTTACCCCTAGGCACGCGCGGTCCCTCCGGCGCGCGCCGATCGCGTGGTGGACGGCTCAGCCATAGACGGCCTCGCCTCCGCCGGTCTCCTTGCTGAGCTTGCGCGAGAGGTAGAGGCCCTCGAGGGCGAGCTCGACGGCGCCCGCGCGGCGGCCGGCGCCGACGGCCTCGAGCCGGTCGGCGATGTCGTCGTAGAGGGTCGACTCGCCGAGCGGCGGCAGCGCGTCGAGGAACTCCTGCGCCGTCACCTGCTCGCCGGTCGTGATCATCACGCCGTTCTCGACGGCGCTGACGAGCGGGGCGAGGTCGAGCCCGCGCAGGTGAGCGCGGACCGTCTCGGCGGTGGCCTGGCGGAGGAGGTGGTCGAGGATCTCGTCCTCGCGGCCCTCCTCCCCCGACTCGAACTCGATCTTGCCGCCGAGCACGTCGACCGCGGTCTCGAGGTCGATCGGGCGGGCGACCGCCTCCTCCTCGCCGCGCCGGGTGGCCCGGTGCAGCGCGGCGGCGGCGATGGTCTCGGCGCCGGCGATGGCGAAGCGGGCGCTGACGCCGCTGCGCTGGTCGACGGAGGAGGACTCGCGCAGGGCCCGGGTGAAGCGGGCGAGGATCTCGATCAGGGCGTCGGGCACGGTCGCGACGAGGTCGGCCTCCTGGCGGATCACGGCGATCTCGTCGACGAGGGCCGTCGGGTAGTGGGTGCGGATCTCGGCGCCGAAGCGGTCCTTCAGCGGGGTGATGATCCGGCCGCGGTTCGTGTAGTCCTCGGGGTTGGCGCTCGCGACGACGAGGACGTCGAGCGGCAGGCGCAGGACGTAGCCGCGGATCTGGATGTCGCGCTCCTCCATCACGTTGAGCATCGCGACCTGGATGCGCTCGGCGAGGTCGGGCAGCTCGTTGATCGCGACGATGCCGCGGTGGCTGCGCGGGATGAGGCCGAAGTGGATGGTCTCCGGGTCGCCGAGGCTGCGGCCCTCGGCCACCTTCATCGGGTCGACGTCGCCGATGAGGTCGGCGACGCTCGTGTCCGGCGTGGCCAGCTTCTCGACGTAGCGCTCCTCGCGGCTGCGCCAGGCGACGGGCAGCTCGTCGCCGAGCTCCTCCGCCCGGCGCCTGCTGATCGAGGTGATCGGCTCGTAGGGGTGCTCGCCGAGCTCGGAGCCGTCGATGACGGGGGTCCACTCGTCGAGCAGGCCGTTGAGCGTGCGGAGGAGGCGGGTCTTGCCCTGGCCGCGCTCGCCGAGCAGCACGATGTCGTGCCCGGCGATCACCGCCCGCTCGACCTGGGGGATGACGGTGTCCTGGAAGCCGTGCAGGCCGGGCCAGGGGTCGCGGCCCTCGCGGAGGGCGTCGAGGAGGTTGTCGCGGATCTCGGTGCGGAGGGTCTTCTGCACGTGCCCGGAGGCGCGCAGCCGGCCGAGGGTGCTGATCTGGGGGCGCATCACCTCGGCAACGCTACGCCGCGGGGGTGACATCCGGTGGGGGTGCGCGGGATTCGTCGGGGTGCTGGCGGTGACGGCGGATCGGGGCGATCATGCGGCCCCGTCCGGCGGAGCGCGGGTCTCGATACGCCCCTTCGGGGCTACTCGACCAGCAAGGGCCCCTTCGGGGCTACTCGACCAGCAAGGGCCCCTTCGGGGCTACTCGACCAGCAAGGGCCCCTTCGGGGCTACTCGGCCAGCATGAAAGTGAGAATTCTCGAAGGTTGGGCGGGCAGCCTGGGGGGATGTCCCATGCCGTCCTCCGCTCCGCCCTCGTCGGCGCGACCCTCGCGCTCGGCGTGGGGCTCGCCTCGTGCAGCACGACTCCTGCCGCTCCTCGCCCCGATGCGCGCGAGCTGATCGGCGCGAGCAGCGTCGCGGAGGGACTCGAGGCGCCGTGGTCGGTCGCGTTCGTCGACGGCACGGCGCTCGTCAGCGAGCGCGACAGCGGGCGGGTGCTCGAGCTCGCGGCGGACGGCTCCGCGCGTGGGATCGGCGTCGTCGAGGGCGTGGTCGCCGAGGGCGAGAGCGGGCTGCTCGGGCTGGCGGTCGACGGGCGCACGCTGTTCGCCTACTCGACCGCGGCCGACGGCAATCGGATCCAGCGGTTCGCACTCGAGGGCGAGCCGGGGTCGTTCGCGCTCGGCCCGCCCGAGACGATCCTGGAAGGCATCCCCGCCGCGCGCACCCACGACGGCGGGCGCCTCGCGATCGGCCCCGACGGGATGCTCTACGCCACCGTCGGCGACGCCGGGCGGCGCGAGGCGGCGCAGGACCTCGACCAGCTCTCGGGCAAGATCCTGCGGATGACGCTCGACGGCGCCGTGCCCGACGACAACCCGTACCCGGGCTCGCTCGTCTGGAGCAGCGGGCACCGCAATCCGCAGGGCCTGGCCTGGGCCGAGGACGGCACGCTCTTCGCGAGCGAGTTCGGGCAGGACACCTGGGACGAGCTGAACGTGATCGAGCCGGGCGCGAACTACGGCTGGCCCGAGGTCGAGGGGATCGCCGGCGAGGACGGCTTCGTCGATCCGGTGCAGCAGTGGCAGCCGGACGCGGCCAGCCCGAGCGGGATGACCGAGCTGGACGGCGTGCTCTACCTGGCGAACCTGCGCGGCGAGGTGCTGCGCGCGGTGCCGGTCGCGGATCCGTCGGCCTCGACCGACTACGCGGTCGGCGAGTACGGGCGGCTGCGGGACGCGGTGGCGGCGCCGGACGGATCCCTGTGGTTCGTGACCAGCAACACCGACGGGCGCGGGTCGCCGGGTGCGGACGACGACCGCATCATCGGCGTCGCTCCACCGGCCTCCGACTGACAGGGCGCACGAAGAAGGCCGAGCGGCCGGATCGCGAGGATTCTCGACGATTCCGGCCGCTCGGCCCCACTCGTGCAGGACGCGCTCGGGCGTCCTACTTGATCGAGCCGCGCATCACGCCGCTGACGACCCAGCGCTGGGCGAAGAGGTAGACGATCAGCAGCGGGGCCATCGCCATCAGGTACGAGGCGAAGGCGACGGTGTAGTTGGTGTTGAACTGCCCCTGGAAGACGTACTCCGCGAGCGGCAGGGTGCGGGCCGACGGGTCGGAGAGCACCACCAGCGGCAGGATGAAGTCGTTCCAGGCCCAGACGCAGGTGAGGATCCCGACGGTGGCGTTCATCGGTCCGAGCAGCGGGAAGATGATCTGCCAGTAGGTGCGCCAGGTCGAGGCGCCGTCGGTGCGGGCCGCCTCCTCGAGCTCGATCGGGATCGAGCGGATGAAGGCCGTGTAGATGAAGGTGTTGATC
Organism: Rathayibacter sp. VKM Ac-2760; assembly: GCF_009834185.1. Classification (GTDB taxonomy): domain Bacteria; phylum Actinomycetota; class Actinomycetes; order Actinomycetales; family Microbacteriaceae; genus Rathayibacter. Next base: position 629,747 of record NZ_CP047173.1, on the reverse strand, counting down.
GAGAGGCCGAAGACGGCGTAGAGCAGGATCAGCCCGACCTGGTTGTCCAGGCCCAGCAGTGCAGTCTCCTTCACCACCGGCAGCATGATGATCGGGAACGGCACGAAGACCGCGGCGAGCAGGTAGAAGTAGACGCCCTTGAAGAACGGCTTGTCGAGATTGCGGGCGACGGCGTAGGCGACCATCGAGTTCGAGAAGAGCGTCAGCGCGACCGCCCCCACCGTGATCAGCGCGGTGTTGACGAAGGCCTGCGGGAAGCGGGTCGCCTCCCAGGCCGCGGCGAAGTTCTCCCAGGAGATCGAGGTCGGCAGCTCGAAGCCGGTGCCGCCGAGCTGGTCCGGCGTCTTCAGCGCCGTGACGACGGCGAAGTAGAGCGGCAGCAGGATCGTCAGCGAGCAGACGGCGATGAGCGCGGTGGCCCACCAGTTGATCCTGTAGGAGTCGCGGGAGGGGCGGCGCGGGCGCTTCCCCTCCTGCGGCTCGCCGAGGGCGATGGCGGTCGTGGGGGTGATGGTCGCGGTCATCAGAAGGACGCCTCTCTGCGGCTGAGGACTCGGAACTGGATCAGCGAGACCACGATGATGATGAGGAAGTAGAGGACGGCGTTGGCCGTCTGATAGGCGTACTCGCCGCCCTGGAAGCCACCGCGGTAGATCAGCAGCGTGATCGACTCGGTCGAGGTGCCCGGCCCGCCGTTGGTGAGGGCGACGATGTGGTCGAAGACCTGGAGGAAGTTCTTCATCGACAGGACCATGTTGATCGTGAAGAAGGACGCGATCAGCGGGAACGTGATCGAGGTGAACTGCCGCCAGGGCGTCGCGCCGTCGAGCGAGGTCGCCTCGTAGAGCTCCCCCGGAATGGTCTGCAGACCGGCGAGGTAGATGATGATCGAGAAGGCCGAGGCCTGCCAGACCGCCAGGATCACGATCGCCACCCAGGCCCAGTCGGCGTTCGCGAGGATGTTCTCGCCGAGCACCGGGATCGCTCCGACGATCTGCGGGAGCGAGTTCGCGAAGAGGTACTGGAAGACGTAGCCGATGACCAGGGTCGAGAGCACGTAGGGGATGAAGTAGATCCCGCGGAAGGCCGTCTGGAACTTGATCTTCGCGTTCAGGGCGATGGCGATCCCGAGCGAGATCACGTTGACCAGGATCGTCGCCACGATCGCGAAGCCGAAGGTGAAGCCGTAGGCCTTCCAGACCCGGTCGTCCTGGAGCAGGGCCAGGTAGTTCGAGAAGCCGATCAGGTCCCACGAGCCGTAGCCGGCGTAGTTCGTGAAGCTGAAGAAGATGCCGGTGAGGACCGGCACGGTGTGCAGGACGAAGAAGAGCAGGACGGCGGGGACCGTCATCCAGTAGAACGTCTTCGAGGTGCGGCCGAGCGTCCGCTTGCGCGGGGCGACCGGAGGCGTGGTGGCCGGCGTCTGGGGCGCCGCCGTCGTGGTCGTGGTCATGTCCTGCTCACTTCCGGGTGGTGCGTGCCGCGACCTTGCGCCACTCACTGTCGAGGGTGCGGAGCGCGGCGTCCGCGTCTCCACTGGCGAGGAACGCCTGGAGGGTGGGGTTGAGCGGGATGCTCGCGGGGATCTGGTGGTCGACGAAGCCGATCAGGCGGCCCTGCTCGAAGTAGGGCTGCAGCTCGGCGAGCGTCGGGTCGCTGTTGGGGGCGGCGCCGACGAGCGGCGAGAACGCGGCCTGGCTCTCGACGTACGGCTCGACCACGGCGGGGTCGAGCAGGAAGGCGACGAAGCGGCGCGCGGCCTCCAGCTTCGGGGTGCCGCGGCCGATCGCGACCGCGACGTCGACGCCGGAGGTGACCTTCGTGTCGGCGGGATCGTCGAGCACCGGGTAGGGGAAGACGCCGAGATCGATGTCGGGGTTGTTGGTGCGGACCGGGTTGATCGCCCAGATGCCCTGCGGGTACATCGCGGCCTCGCCGGCCGCGAAGGCCTGGTTGCCGTCGTCGTAGCCGCGGCCGAACGAGCCCTCCTGGGTGTAGGAGAACAGCTGGCCGAGGCGCTCCATCGCCAGCGCGTAGTCCTTGGAGAACGAGACGGGCGAGTCGGGGCCCAGGTCGGCTCCTTCCGCGCGCATCGCGTCGAAGAAGCCGTCGGGCTGCAGCTGGCCACCGAGGGCGTTGAACGCCGGGGCGCCCGTCCAGTTGTCGAGCAGCGCGCCGTAGAACGGGGTGATGCCGGCGGCGACGAGGGTGTCGCAGACGGCGATCAGCTCGTCCCAGGTGGTGGGGACCTCGATGCCGTTGTCGGCGAAGATCGTGCGGTTGTAGAGGATGCCGTCGGCGTTGTTGGCGAAGGCGAGCGCGTTGATCTCCTCGCCGTTGAAGCTGCCGAGGGCGTCGATGATCTCGAGCGCCGCCGGGTTCACCCGCTCGACGAGCTCGTCGCCGGTGAAGTCGTGGAAGACGCCGGCCTTGGCGAGATCGGCGTAGTAGCCGGAGCCGTTGAGGGTGAGTACGTCGGGGATCTTGTCCTTGACGAGCAGTGTGCGCAGGGCGGTGTCCGGGTCGGGCACGTTGTTGGCGATCACGCGGATGTCGGGGTTGGCGGCCTCGAACTGCGCGATGATCCGGGCGAAGTCCTCCACGGCCTCGGCCTTGAACTGGAAGAAGTCGAGCGTGGTGACTCCGCTCGCCGCGCCGGGCGAGGCGCAGGAGGCGAGGGCGGCGATCGATGCGGCGGACGCGGCGGCCGAGAGGAACAGGCGCCGGGACAGGGCGCCGGGCGGCGGGACGTGGCGAGGGGTCATGGGTGGGGCGCCTCCTTGCGCGGGGGGGGTGGGTGAGGGGGGATCTCGATACGCCCGCGGAGCGGGCTACTCGATCAGCAAGAGGTGGTCCGCGGAGCGGGCTACTCGATCAGCAAGAGGTGGTCCGCTGCGCGGGCTGCTCGATCAGCAGGAGCGGGCGGCACGTGGAGCGGCACCCTCTTGCTGGTCGAGTAGCCGCGGAGCGGCGTATCGAGACCTGGCGTCTGCAGGACGGTGGATCTCGATGCGCCCGCTGCGCGGGCTGCTCGATCAGCAAGAAGCGGCGCGGGCTACTCGACGGCGGTGGCGGTCAGGACGACGAGGGATTCCGGGTTCAGGACGGGGGTCTGCAGGCCGACCGTCCCGAGGACGCGGCCGGTGAGGACGGTGTCGTGCAGGGTCCAGTCGAGGGGCGACTGGCCGGGCCCGCCGAGCGGTGCGGACACCGGGGCGAGTCGGACGGCGTAGGCGGTGTCGGGATCGAGTCCCGGGAGGGTGAGCCGCCCGGGCGGGTAGCTCTCCCCCGTGCGGAGCTGGGCGAGGACGAAGAGGGCGGACGCGCGGTCGGCGGCGACGACTCCGGAGAGTGACGCCGCGTCGTCGGCGAGGTCGGCGCGGACGACGGTGCCGCTGTGCAGCAGGTCGCGATGCTCGCGGTGGAAGGCGACCCAGCGGGTCAGCTCCTCCTCCACGGCGGGCTCGAGGGCGGAGACGTCCCACTCGATGCCGAAGTGGCCGGTCAGCGCGGTGCCGGCGCGGAACGCGAGGGAGTGCGTGCGCTGGGTGGAGTGCGCCTGCGGGGGGCCGATGTGCTGGCCCATCAGCTCGGGCGGGACGACCAGCTGCGTGTACGGCTGGATGGTCTGCCGCTCGAGCGGGTCGTTGCAGTCGCTGGTCCAGATGCGGTCGGTGCGGGCGAGGATCCCGAGGTCGACGCGGGAGCCGCCGGACGCGCAGGACTCGATCTCGAGGCCGGGGTGCCGGGCGCGGAGCTCGTCGAGCAGACGGTAGAGCGCGAGGACGTTCTCGTGCACGGCCGCGCGGCCCGTGGCGGGCGAGACGGCCTCGATCAGGTCGCGGTTGTGGTCCCACTTCAGGTACGCGATCGGGTACTCCGTCACCAGCGCGTCGAGGGCTGCGAGCACGTGCTCGTAGGCGCCGCGCTGGGAGAGGTCGAGGACCTGCTGCTGGCGCGCCGAGTGCGGGAGATGCCCGGCCGGGCCGAGGATCCACTCCGGGTGCGCGCGGGCCAGCTCGGAGTCGGGGCTGATCATCTCGGGCTCGACCCAGAGGCCGAACTGCATCCCCAGGCCGGTGACCGCCTCGATGATCGGCGAGAGGCCGCGCGGCCAGACGTCCGGGTCGACGGTCCAGTCGCCGAGGCTGGTCGTGTCGTCGCGCCGGCCGAGGAACCAGCCGTCGTCGAGCACGAACCGCTCCACCCCGATCCGCGCGGCGCTCTCGGCGAGCGCGGTGAGGCCGGCGAGGTCGTGGTCGAAGTAGACGGCCTCCCAGGTGTTGAGGGTGACGGGCCGCGGACTGACGGGGTGCTGCGCGCGGGCCCGGAGCGACGCGTGGAACCGGGCCTGCAGGGCGTTGAGCCCATCGCCCCAGGAGCCGTAGGCGATCGGCGTCTCGTAGCTCTCGCCCTGCGCGAGCTCGATCTCGGCCGGCCGGAGCAGCTCGCCGGTCGCGACCAGAGAGACGCCCTCGACGGTGCGCTCGGCGCGGATCGCGGCGTCGCCGCTCCAGCCGAGGTGCACGCCGTGCACGAGCCCGCGCTCCCAGCCGAAGCCGGGAGCGCCGACGGCGAGGAGGAGCGTCGCGTCGGCGCCGGGACGCCCGCGGCGCGTGCTGCGGGCGTGCTCGCCGATGGTGAGCGGGCGGCGCTGGGGGTGGCGCTCGCGGAGGTGGTGGCCGGTGGTGTCCAGGATCTCGCGGGCGGTCGCGGGGAGGGGGAAGCCGAGGTCGAGGCGCTCGAGGCGGAAGGGGCGCTCGTCGAGGTTCTCGACGCGGGCGCGCTGGGTGAGCAGTCCGGCGCCGTCGACCTCGACGTCGATGGTGACGCGCAGGCGGGCGCCGACGGCGACGACGCGGAGGGCGGCGCCGAGGCTCTCGAGGCTCTCGACGACGAAGCGCTCGCTCGCGGTCTCGCGCTCGTGCGTGCCCTCGAGGGTCGGCGCGTGCTGCCAGCCGTCCGCCTCGACGGCGACGAGGCCGAACGGGGCCGGGGCGTCGAGGCCGCCGGAGACGCGCTGCGGCACGGCGGCCGCGGCGAGCGCCGATAGTTCAGCGGCGGAAAGATGGCCGAGGTCGGCGCCCCAGTGCACAATCGCCGGGAAGGCGGTGGTGCGGGCGTCGACGATCACGCTCGTTCCTCCGTTGCGAAGGTGGAGGACGCGGTCGGCGGCGGATCCGAGGGACTCGGGGGTGCTCGTCGGTGCGGTGCTGCGCTGCATGCGTTAGTTCTACGGCAGAAGTAATAGGGCTGTCAAGAGGGCGGATGTGGGCGGTGGGACCCGTTCGCGGGGTGCAGGTCGAGTAGCTTCGTGTCGGAACGGAAAGAAGGGCGGCAGCATGGCGATGACGGACACCATCGCGGCGGAGGACGGCGCCAGCACCTCGGCGGAGCTCCTGGCCCGCGAAGTGCTCATCCACGGGCCGATCTCGCGCGCGGACCTCGGCCGGCGGCTCGGCCTCTCCCCCGCCAGCCTCACCCGGCTCACCCGCCCCTTCCTCGAGAGCGGCCTCTTCGTGGAGGGCGCCGAGCAGAGCGCGGGCGTCGGCCGTCCGGCCCGGCCACTCGACATCCGCCCGGAGGCACTGCGCTTCGCCGGCGTGAAGATCACCGGCACCGAGGTGCTCGCCGTCCGCACCGATCTGCGGGCGCGCACCGAGCGCGGGCTGGTCCGGGCGCTGCCGGGCACGTCGCCGCAGGAGGTGATCGCCGCGGTCGTCGCCGTGGTCGAGGAGCTGGGCGGGGCCTCCGTCTTCGCCGGGCTGGGCGTCACGATCGGCGGCAGCGTGGACGCGGCAGGGCGGGTGCGGCGCGCGCCGTTCCTCCGCTGGCGCGACGTCGACCTCGCCGGGCCGCTGTCGGCGTTGCTCGGTCTGCCGGTCGCACTGGAGAACGACGTCGTCGCGCTCACCGCGGCCGAGCACTGGTTCGGGCGCGGGCGCGGGCTCTCGCACTTCGCGGTGCTGACGATGGGCGCGGGCGTCGGCTACGGACTGGTGGTGCACGACCGCGTCGTCGCGCCGCCGGCGGCGGGCCTCGGGCTCGGCGGCCACTTCCCGCTCGATCCGGGCGGCCCGGTCTGCGAGGCGGGGCACCGCGGCTGCTCGACGGCGATGCTGACGCTGCCGTCGCTGACGCGGCAGCTCTATGTGGCGGCCGGGCGCGAGCTGACGCTGGCCGAGGGCTTCGCGCTGGCGCGCGAGGGCGACGAGGCCGCCGCGCGGATCCTCGAGGACTCGGCCCGGGCGCTCGGCACGATGATCTCGGCGATCGCGAACCTGGCGATGGTCGACACGGTGATCCTGGCCGGCGAGGGCGTGGCGCTCTACTCGGAGCAGTCGGCGCTGGTGGACGCGGCGATCGCCGCCGTCCGCGACCCGGACGCCGACGCCCCGACGCTCCTCGTGGACGACGGCGGCCTGATCGAGTGGGCCCGCGGCGCCGCGGCGACGGCCATCCAGCGCCTGCTCCCCCGCATCGCCGGCCCGGTGCAGTAGCGCGCGAGACGTCCCGCTCCCGCCGAGGCGTCCCGGTGCTGCGGGACGCCTCGGCGGTTCGAGGACGCCTCGGCGCGCGGATCAGGCGCCGGGGGTCAGCAGGCCGCTCTCGACGTGGGTCTTGGCGGTGTGCGGGGAGATGACGAGGTCGTCCGCGATCTCCTGGTTGGAGCGGCCGCGCGCGACGAGCAGCAGGACCTCGCGCTCGCGGTCGGTGAGCTGGGCGAACTCCGGCGGCTCGACGAGCGGCGGCGACGCCTGCGGCGCGAGGACGTAGCGGGTGATCAGGCTGCGGGTCGCGGCGGGCGAGAGCAGGCTGTCGCCCGCGTGCACGGCGCGGACGGCGGCGGCGATCTCCTCCGGCTCGGCGCCCTTGCCGAGGAAGCCGCCGGCACCCGCGCGCAGGGCGGCGATCAGGTACTCGTCCTCCTCGAAGGTCGTGAGGATCAGGACCTTCGTCGCGGCCAGCTCCGGGTCGGCGCAGATCAGGGCGGTGGCGCCGATGCCGTCGAGCTCGGGCATGCGGATGTCCATCAGGACGACATCCGGGTGCAGGCGGGTCGCGAGGTCGACCGCCTCGCGGCCGGTGCGCGCCTCGCCGACGACCTCGCCGACGACCTCGATGCCGCTCGCGCTGCCGAGGGCCTGGCGGATGACTGGCTGGTCGTCGACGACGAGGACGGGAAGCGATGAGCCGCCGTCTCAGCTGATGCTCTGCCTCCGTCAGCGCCCTTCGGCTGCGTTGCCCCCGTACTCCGCGTCGGTGATGTGCTCGGCCCAGGCCGTCGTCGTGGCCGGATCGTCGGCGGCCTCGAGGACTGCCAGGTGCTCCATGAAGACGCCGGGGGCGGAGGCGTGCCAGTGCTCCTCGCCGGGCGGGGTGTAGAGGGTCTGGCCGGCGTGCACCTCGAGGACGGTGCCGTCGCGGCCGCCGAAGCGGGCGACGCCCTGGGTCACGTGCAGGTACTGGCCGCGGGCGTGCGAGTGCCAGGCGGTGCGGGCGCCGGGGGCGAAGCGCACCCGGGCCATCGTGGTGCGCTGGTCGGCGTCGTGCGGCACGACGATCGTGTCGAGCCAGACGTCGCCGGCGAACTGCTCGGGCGGGTTCTTGACGGAGGGGGTCGTCGGTTCGATGTTCACGGGGGTCCTTCTCTCCGGGGCGGGTGGGGCGTCCGCCCCGTCCGCCACGGTAGGCCGGGTCGTCGGCCGGGGACAGGCACTGGCGGTACACCTTCCGGCAGGGCCTTCCTCGCGCGGCCGGGCAGGGGTGGAGTGGGACGGGTCGGCCGACCGGCCGACCGCAGACCCCGAGGAGATCCCCGTGCCCGAGACCACCCCCAGCCCGCTCCGCGCCACGATCGGCGACCTCGCCCCGAAGATCGTGCAGCTCACCGAGGACGTCCTCTTCGGCGACGTCTGGGAGCGTCCCGAGCTCGGCAAGCGCGACCGCAGCCTCCTCACCCTCTCCTCGCTGCTCACCGGTGGCAGCACGGTGCAGCTGGAGTCGCACACCCGCATCGGCCGCGAGAACGGGCTGACCGAGGCCGAGATCGTCGAGGCGTTCACGCACCTCGCCTTCTACGCCGGCTGGCCGAAGGCGCTCTCGGCGATCGACGTCGCGAAGCGCGTCTTCGCGGAGTGAGCTCCCGACGCTTCCCGGGACCGCTCGTAGGGTGGTCCGTGACCGACCTCGACGAGCGGAGACGACGATGACCCGTGCCCACGACGACGAGCGCCGCCAGGCCGTGGCGGGGCCGACCCGCTCCTTCGGCGACGAGGCCTTCGAGGACGACGGGGGCACGACGCTGCGCTGGCTCGGCATGGCCGGGTTCCTGCTCACCTCCCGCGGCACGACGCTGATGATCGACCCGCTGCTCGGCGGCTTCGACATGCCGGTGCTGATCGACTTCCCGATCGCCGCGCCGGCCGTGCCGCGGCTGGACGCGGTGCTGGTCACGCACAGCGACAACGACCACTTCAGCCGGCCGACCTGTCGCGAGCTGGGTCCGGTCACGACGGCGTTCCACTCGACGCGCTACGTCGCGTCCGAGATGACCACCGAGGGACTCGCGGCGCACGGGCACGGGATCGGCGAGGAGTTCGCGGTCGGCGGCACCCGCGTCCGGCTGACCCCGGCCGACCACGCCTGGCAGAACGCCTTCCCCGAGCCGGGGCAGCGCTTCTTCGAGGAGGAGGACGCCTGCGGCTTCTGGATCGAGACGCCCGACGGCACCGTCTGGGCGCCCGGCGACTCGCGGCTGATCCGCGAGCACCACCTGACCGGGCCGAGCCCGGACGTGATGCTCTTCGACTTCTCGGACAGCGAGTGGCACTTCACCTTCGAGGGCGCGATCGAGATGGCGGACGCGCATCCGAGCTCGCAGCTGCTGCTGCACCACTGGGGCTCGGTGGATTCGCCGGACTTCGCGCCGTTCAACGGCGACCCGGCGGACGTGCTCCGGGCGGTGTCGCACCCGCAGCGGGTGCACGTGCTCGCGCCGGGTGAGCCCTTCCGGCTGAGCTGACGCGGGCGGCCGCCGCCGCGCTCAGACCGCCGGCTGCGCCGCGGGGAGCACGAGGGCGGAGCGGCGGCCGAGGAGCCAGACCGTGAGCGCGAAGCCGCTCAGCACGGCTCCGGCGACGCAGACCGCGCCCCAGCCGCCGTGGCTCCAGAGGAACGAGGCGAGAGCCGAGCCCACCGCGCCGCAGACGAAGTTGGTGGTGATGAACGCGGTGTTGAGGCGGCTGCGCGCCGACGGGTCGACCTGGAACATCCGCGACTGCACCAGGATGTTGTGGCCCTGGATCGCGACGTCGAGCACGAGGATCGCGACGATCACGGCGACGACGGAGCCGCCGCCCAGTCCGCCGATCACGAACGACACCAGCACGGCCGCCCAGGCGACGCCGATCGCCGGCAGGGCGAGCCCGCGGTCGTGCAGGTGGCCCGCGCGCTGGGCCGCGATCGCGCCGGCCAGGCCGATCAGGCCGAAGAGGCCGATGGTGCCGACGTCGAAGGAGAAGGGCGGGGCGCTGAGGAGGAAGGTCAGCGACGTCCAGAACAGCGTGAAGACGGCGAACGAGGTGCCGCCGAGGGCGAGGCTCCAGCGGACCGAGCGCTCGCGGCGGACGATCGCGAAGACCGAGGCGATCAGCGCGGGGTAGCGCAGCCGGGTCCGCGGCGGGAGCGACGGGATCGCCCGGGCGAGGAGCACGGCGAGCACCACGCCCGCGATCGCCGCGACGACGTACACGGTGCGCCAGCCGGCGGCCTGCGCGATCAGTCCGCTGACGGTGCGGGAGACGAGGATGCCGGTCAGGATGCCCGAGACGACCGTGCCGACGACCCGGCCGCGGGTGGCGTCGTCGGCGAGGTCTCCCGCGAGCGGGGCGAGGATCTGGCCGGCGACGGTGGTCAGGCCGACGAGCGCGAGGGTCGCGACGAGCACGGCGAAGGTCGGGGCGAGCGCGCAGGCCAGCAGGGCGACGGAGGCGCAGAGCATCGCCGCCGGCACCAGGATCCGGCGGTCGAGCACGTCGCCGAGCGGGACGAAGAGGAGGACGCCGAGGGCGTAGCCGAGCTGCGTCGCAGTGACGAGCCAGCCCGCGGATCCGGTGCTCGTGCCGAGGTCGGTGGCGACGAAGTCGAGGAGCGGCTGCGCCCAGTAGAGGTTGCCGACGGCGACGCCGCCCGCGACGGCGAAGAGGAGAGTGGTGCGGCGGTTCACTCGGAGGTCCTGTCGGCGGGGGCGGAGCGGCGGGCGGGCGCGGCCTCGGCGGCCTCGGCGGTGTGCGTGGCCGACCAGCTCGCCAGCAGCCTCAGCGCGTCGTCGCTCGGCGAGCCGGGCTCGGCGCTGTAGATCAGGAAGTCGAGGCCGGGGTCGCCGAGGGGCTCGAACGCCTCGTAGCTGAGGTGCAGGTCGCCGACGACCGGGTGGTGGAAGTGCTTGCTGCCGCTGGCGTGGTGGCGCACCTCGTGGGCGCCCCAGCGGGTGCGGAACTCGTCGCTCCGGGTGGAGAGCTCGCCGATCAGGGCCTGGAGGGCGGCGTCGTGCGGGGCCCGGCCGGCCTCGGTGCGGAGGATGCCGACGGTGATGTCGGCGGCGGTGCTCCAGACCGGGTAGAACGCCTCGGCCAGCTCGCGCTGCAGGAAGGCGAAGCGGGCGAGGTTGACCGGCCGCTCCGGGAGCGCGTAGAGGTCGGCGTAGAGCGCGCGGAACAGGTCGTTCTCGACCAGGACGTCGAGACGGCCGTTGCGGACGAAGGCGGGGGCGGAGGTGATCGACTCGACCGCGAGGCGCATGCTCGGGCGGACGGTCGCGGGCTTCCGGCGGCGGGAGCGCAGCGGCGAGCCCTCGGCGGCGCGGGCGAGGTCGAAGAGGTGCTCGCGCTCGGCGTGGTCGAGGCGGAGGGCGGCGGCGAGCGCCTCGAGCACCGACTCGGAGGCGCCGCGCAGGTCGCCGCGCTCGAGCCGGGAGTAGTACTCGATGCTCACGCCGGCCAGCTGGGCGACCTCGCTGCGGCGCAGGCCAGGCACGCGCCGGTGGCCGCCGCCGGGGAGCTCGACCTGCTCGGGGGTCAGCCGCGCGCGCCGGGAGGTCAGGAAGTCGCGGGCCTCGGGGTCGTTCGTCATGCCTGTCACGCTACGGCTCGGGGGCGCGGTGAGGGGTGCCCTGCGGGGGCACCGGTGCTCCTCGACCGGCATGCTCGCCGTCGGTCCGCCGCTGCATGCTGATCGAGGAGCCCGCGGAGCGGGCGTATCGAGATCCGCGTCCGCCGGACGTGCTGGTGACGGTGGGTCTCGATACGCCCCGGCGGGGCTACTCGACCAGCAGAGTGCGCCCCTCCGGGGCTGCTCGACCGGCAGAGTGCGCCCCTTCGGGGCTGCTCGACCGGCGAAGGGGGACAGATTCTGTCCGCCTTCGTCGGCAGAGTGGAGGCATGAGCGCAGCAGAGAGCATCTCCCCCTTCCGCATCGACATCGGCGAGAGCGACGTCGAGGACCTCCGCCGCCGGCTCCGTGCCGCGCGACTGCCGGCGCCGCTGCCCGGCGACGACTGGGACACCGGCGTGCCGACCGGGACCCTCCGCCGGCTGGCCGAGGCCTGGGCGGAGTTCGACTGGCCGGCGCAGCAGGCGCGGCTGAACGAGGTGCCGCAGTTCACGACCGTGATCGACGGGCAGACGATCCACTTCGCGCACGTGCGCTCGGGCGTTCCCGGCGCGGTGCCGCTGCTGCTGACGCACGGCTGGCCCGGGTCGTTCCTCGAGCTGCTCGGGCTGATCGGGCCGCTGACCGACCCGGCCGCGCACGGCGGCGACCCGGCCGACGCGTTCGACGTCGTGATCCCGTCGATCCCCGGTTTCGGCTTCTCGATCCCCCTGACCGGCGGCGGTTGGCCGACCCGGCGGATCGCCGAGACCTGGGTGACCCTGATGGACCGGCTCGGCTACGACCGCTTCGCGGTGCAGGGCGGCGACCTCGGCGCGGGGATCTCGCCGGAGGTCGCGCGGGTGGCGCCGGAGCGGGTGATCGGCGTGCACGTGAACGGGACCCTCGGCTTCGTGCCCGAGGTCGACGAGGAGACCGCCGCCTCGCTCACGCCGCTGGAGCAGGATCGGCTGCGGCGCGTCCGCACCTTCATGACGGAGGAGTTCGGCTACATCGCGATCCAGTCGACGCGGCCGGGGCTCGTCGGCGAGCTGCTCAGCGACTCGCCGGTCGCGCAGCTGGCCTGGATGCTGGACAAGTTCCAGGCCTGGACGCACCCGGCCGGGACTCCGGCCGAGGAGATCGTCGGACTCGAGCTGCTGCTCGCGAACGCGTCGCTGTACTGGTTCACGGCGACGGCGGGGTCGGCCGCGTCCGTCGGCTACGCGCAGGAGAGCGAGTGGGGCGCGCCGCCGGAGAACTCGGGAGTGCCGACCGCGGTGATCTGCTTCGCGCACGACATCGGCATCCGGCGCTTCGTCGAGGACGCGCACACGATCGTGCGCTGGACGGACGTGCCGGAGCGCGGCGGGCACTTCGCGGCGCTGGAGGAGCCGGAGACGCTGGTCGCGGACGTGCGGGAGTTCCTGCGGCCGCTGCGCTGAGGGGGTGCTTCGGTGCTGTCACTGCCGATCGAGTGGCCCGCGGAGCGGGCGTCTCGGCATCCACCTCCGCCGGACGTGCTGGGGACAACGGGTCTCGATACGCCCCTGCGGGGCCACTCGACCAGCAAGGGAAGGGGTGCGTGGCGACGTCAGCCGCGGTCGAGGCGGGGTGCGGCGGCCAGCAGGCGGCGGGTGTAGTCCTCGCGCGGGGCGGCGAGCAGGGCGGCGGCCGGGCCCGACTCGACGAGGCGGCCGTCGCGCATCACGGCGATGCGATCGCTCATGTGCGCGATGACGCCGAGGTCGTGCGAGATCAGGAGCAGCGCGAGGCCGTGGCGGCGCTGCAGGTCGTCGAGCAGGTCGAGGATCTGCGCCTGGACCGAGACGTCGAGGGCCGAGACCGGCTCGTCGCAGATCAGCACGTCGGGGCGGGTCGCGAGGGCGCGCGCGATCGAGACGCGCTGGCGCTGGCCGCCGGACAGGGTCCGCGGCGAGCGGCGCTCCAGCGACGCGGCCAGGCCGACGCTCTCGAGCAGCGCGGGCACCGACTCCGCCCCCGCGTCGCGCAGCAGCCGGCCGACACTCCAGCGCGGGTCGAAGGACGACAGGCTGTCCTGGTAGATCGCGCCGATCCGCGGGCGCAGCGGTCGCCGTGCGCGCTCGGTCGCCGCCGACCACGGGCCGCCGTCGAACTCGACCGAGCCCGCATCCGGGCGCCGCAGCGCGAGCAGCAGCCGGGCGACCGTGCTCTTGCCCGAGCCGGACTCGCCGACGAGGCCGAGCGTCTCGCCGCGGCGCAGCTCCAGGCCGACGCCGTCGACGGCGGTGCGGGTGCCGCCGCCGGGACGGGGGAAGCGGGTGACCAGCTCGGTCGCGTGCAGCAGCACCTCGCCGGGCGGCGCGGGCGGGACGACGGGGCGCCGCCGGGTCGGTCAGTCGCGAGCCGCGCGGCCGCCCGGCCGGCACCGCCGCGACCAGCGCGCGCGCCTGCACCGACTCCGGCGCGCGCAGCACCCGCGAGGCCGGGCCGTCCTCCACCACGCGGCCGTCGGCGAGCACCAGGATGCGGTCGGCGAGCCCGGCGACGACGGCGAGGTCGTGCGAGACCAGCAGCAGCGCCCGGCCGCGGGCCTTCTGCTCGGCGAACAGCTCGAGCACCCGCGCCTGCACGGTGACGTCGAGCGCGGTGGTCGGCTCGTCGGCCACGAGCAGAGGCGGATCGAGGGCGATCGCGGCGGCGAGCAGCGCGCGCTGCCGGAGCCCGCCGGAGAGCTCGCCGGAGCGGTCGCGCATCCGCTCCTCCGGGTCGGGCATGCCGACGCTCGCGAGCACCTCGGCGACGCGTGCCGACGCCTCGGCCGCGGAGAGCCGGGCGTGCAGACGCAGCACGTCGCCGATCTCGCGGCCGATCGGGCGCAGCGGATCGAGCGAGAGCAGTGCGTCCTGCGGCACGAAGCCCACGCCGGCCCCGCGGAGGCGTCGCAGGGCCCGCGCGCCGGCGCCGATCACCTCCTGGTCGCCGATCCGGACGCTCCCGGTCGCCGCGCCACCGCTGAGCCCCAGCAGGGCCCGCGCGGTCACGCTCTTGCCCGAGCCCGACTCGCCGACGATCGCGACGCACTCCCCCGGCTCGACCTGGAACGAGACCCCGTGCACGACCTCGACGCCGTCGAAGGCGACCCGGAGGTCCTCCACCACGGCGGCGCTGCCGGCGCGCCCGGCGCTCATCGCGCACCCCGCAGCCGGCCGCCGAGCACGGTCGTCGCGATCGTGGTCAGCACGATGACGAGGCCCGGGAAGACCGTCAGCCACCACGCGCTCGCGAGGTAGGTCCGGCCGGCGGAGAGCATCGCGCCCCACTCCGGCGCCGGCGGCTCCGCACCGAGGCCGAGGTAGCTGAGCGCCGACGCCCAGACGATCGCCTGCCCGACGCCGAGCGTCGCGAGCACCGCGAGCGGGCCGAAGGTGTTGGGCAGCACGTGCGCGAACAGGATCCGCGGCGCGGAGTGGCCGAGCACCCGCGCGGCCTCGACGTAGCCGGAGTCGCGGATGCCGAGCAGCTGCGTGCGCAGGATGCGCGCGTAGCCGGGCGCGGTGGAGAGGCCGACCGCGATCGTCGCGGGGACGACTCCGGGACCGGTGACCACGATCACCAGCAGCGCGAGCAGGAGCGCCGGGAAGGCGAAGAGCACCTCGAGGATCCGGCCGATCACTCCGTCGACGAAGCGGCCGCCGAACGCCGCGGCGACGCCGAGGAGCGCGCCGAGCACGAGGCCGATGGCGGTCGCGCTCACACCGATGAGCAGGGAGGCGCCGGCGCCCGCGATGAGGCGGCTCAGGACGTCGCGGCCGGACTCGTCGGTGCCGAGGAGGTGCGCGGCGGAGGGCGGCGTGAAGGCGTCGCGCGGGGCGATGGCGAGCGGGTCTGCCGGTGCGAGGATCCCGGGCGCGACGGCGGCGAGCAGGAGCAGCACGACGAAGGCGAGGGCGAGCAGCTCGCCGACGACGCAGGGCGGCGGGCGCCCGCGCGCGGCAGGCGGGCGGCGCGCAGCTCGAGCTCGCTCATGCGCCGGCCCCCTGGTGCCCGGCGCCGATGCGCCGGTCGAGGCGGCGGGGACCGGCCAGGCGCGGATCGACCAGGCGCGTCACGAGGTCGGTCGCCAGCGTGACGACGATGTAGGCGAGAGCGGTGACGAGCACCACTCCGGTGACCACGGGCACGTCGCGCACGGTCACCGCCGCCAGCAGCGTGCGGCCGAGGCCCGGCCGGGCGAAGATCGTCTCGACCACGACCGCTCCGCCGATCAGGTAGCCGAAGGCCCAGCCCGACAGCGAGACCCCGGGCAGCACCGCGTGCCGCAGGGCGTGCCGGAGCCGGATGCCGAGCTCGCCCTCGCCGCGGGCTCGGGCCGCGAGCACGAAGGGCGACTCCAGCGCGTCGAGGAGGGAGCGGCGCATCACCTGGCCGAGGAAGCCGGCCAGCGGGATCGCGAGGGTCAGCGCCGGCAGCACGAGTCCGTTCGCGGAGCCGGTGCTGACCGGCGGGAACCAGCGCAGCGCGGTCGCGAAGACGGCGATCAGCACGGTCGCGAGCCAGAAGTGCGGGAGCGCGGCGGCGGTCAGCTCGAGTCCGGAGCCGATCGCGGCGGCGACGCGGCCGCCGCGGGTCGACCAGAGGGCGGTGGCGAGCGCGAGGATCCACGCGGCGGTCAGCGCGAGCGCGGCGAGCAGCAGGGTGCCGGGCAGCTGCTGGCCGAGCATCTCGGCGACGGGAGTGCGCAGGGAGTAGGAGGTGCCGAGGTCGCCGCGGGCGAGGCGGCCGAGCTGGGTGAGGTACTGCACGAGGAGCGGCTGGTCGAGGCCGTACTGCTCGCGGACGGCGGCGAGCGCCTCCGGCGACGCCTGCGAGCCGGGGCCGCCGAGGATCGCCTGCGCGGGGTCGCCGGGGATCAGGCGGATGAGGAAGAACACGGCGGTCGCGACGGCCCAGAGCACCACGAGCGCGCCGCCGAGGCGGAGGAGGACGCGACGGATCACGCGGGGCTCCTCTCGGGGTGCGTGTTCTGGCGGGTGGGTCTCGATACGCGGCTGCGCCGCTACTCGACCAGCATGAAGGGCGGCTGCTCGACCAGCAGGCAGGGCGCTTCTTGCTGATCGAGTAGCCCGCGCAGCGGGCGTATCGAGATCCACCCCGCTGCAGACGGCGGGTCTCGATACGCCGCGTGCCGCGGCTGCTCGACCAGCAGGCGGGGCGCTCCTTTGCTGATCGAGTAGCCCGCGGAGCGGGCGTATCGAGATCCGGCGCCGCCGAGCGTCAGAGCCAGGCGTCCGCGAACCAGGGCGTCGAGACGGTGGCCAGGGCCGCGACGCCCTGGACGGCCGAGCGGTGCAGGTAGTGGTTCTGCTGGTCGTAGAGCGGCAGGATCCAGTAGCCCTCGAGCACGATCTTCTGCGCCTGGGTGTAGAGGTCGGCGCGCTCGGTCTCGTCGACGGTGGCGCTCGCCTGCTCCAGCAGGGCGTCGAGCGCCGGGTCGTTCACCTGGGCGTGGTTGGCGAAGTAGCCGCTCGGCGCCGGGGTGATGCCGGAGGACGCGTAGAGGGTGCGCAGGACGTCCGGACCGACCTTCGTGTACGGCGCGCTGACCAGCTCGTACTCGTTCGCCGCGAGCGCGGTGTACCAGCTGGAGAGGTCCAGCAGGCTGATCTGCACGTCGAAGCCGGCGACCTTCGCCGACGCCTGGATCTGCTCGAACAGCGACTGCTCGGCCGGGATCGACTGGTTGGTGCTGACCGGGAGGCGCAGCGTGAGCGGCGCGCCGTCCTTGTCGCGGATCCCGTCGCCGTCGGAGTCGACCCAGCCCGCGGCCGTGAGGAGGTCCTCCGCGGCGGCGATCTCGTCGTCCGAGCCGGCATCCTCGAAGAGCGAGGGGTCGGAGTACGCGGTCGCCTCGCTGCTCGACAGCGGCGAGTACGAGCGCGCGGCGGTGCCGAAGAAGAGGGAGTCGATCGCGTCGTTCACGCCGACGGCGCGGACGAACGCCTCGCGGACGCTCTCGTCGTCGAACGGCGACTGGCCCGAGTTGAGCTCGAGGCGGTTGACCGAGCCGGGGCGGGGCGCGTCGATCTCGACGAGGTCGGAGGCGTCGCTCGCCGCGGCGAGCGTGTCGGGCTGAGCGTTGTCGATCACGTCGACCTCGCCCGCCTGCAGCGCGGCGTAGCGGGTCGCCGAGTCCGGGATGAAGCGCCAGGTGATGCTGGAGAGGTAGGCGGGGCCGTCGTGGCCGTCGCCGGTCGGGCCGGTCGAGGAGTCGTAGGCGTCGTTGCGGGTGAGGGTCACGTGGTCCTGCTTGACCCACTCCGTCACCGTGAACGGGCCGGTGCCGACGGGCGCCTCGCAGTTCGCCTCCTCGCCGCGGGCGATGCCGGTGGGCGACTCGATCGCGGTCCACGGCTGCGAGAGCGACTCGAGCAGCGCGCTGTCCGGGGTGCTGAGGGTGAAGCGGGCGACGGTCGGCGAGACGGCCGTGACCGACTCGACCTTCGCGACGGCGAGGTAGCCGGTGGAGGACTTGGTCGCCGGGTCCTGCAGATGCGCGATGTTCGCGGCGACGGCGTCCGCGTCGAGCGGCGATCCGTCGGTGAAGGTCAGGCCCTCGCGGAGGGTGAAGTCGTAGCTGAGCGCGTCGTCGGAGACGGTCCACGACTCCGCGAGCCACGGGGTGATCGTGCCGTCGTCGCTGCGGGAGACGAGCGATTCGAGGACCTGCGTTGCGAGCAGCGCCTGCGGGTAGTTGCCGCCGACGTGCGGGTCGAGGCAGGTGGGCTCGGCGTCGCCGGTCGCGTAGGTGAGGACGCCGTCGGCGACGGGGGTGCTGGATCCGCCGCCCGTGTCGCCGCCGTCGGCCGTGCAGCCGGTCAGCAGGAGGGCGGAGGCCGCGAGGGCGGCGAGGGCGTGGCGGCGCAGAGTCATGGCGGCTTTCGTCAGGGGGGGAGGTGTCGGGTTTCTTGGACCCGACCCACTAAACGCTACCAGCGCGCTCAGCCTCGATGCGGAGGTCCCCCGTTCTGCCCGTCCCCGCGAGATGCCACTTGTGCACGCGACACGCCGTGAAAAGCGTGCACAAGTGGCATCTCGCGGAGGGGGCGGACCAGGGGGTCAGCCGGCCGTCGAGGCGCGGACGACGAGCTCGGGCTGGAAGACGACCTGGCGCGGGGCCGCCTCGAGCAGCAGCTCGACGGCGGTCGCGCCGATCAGGGCGCTCGGCTGGCGGATGCTCGACAGCGGCACGATCGTGGCGGTCGCGAAGGCGATGTCGTCGTAGCCGATCAGTGCCACGTCCTCCGGCACCCGCAGATCGCCGAGCAGCATCAGGCCCTGCAGCACGCCGACGGCGAGCAGGTCGTTCGCGCAGAACACGGCGTCGGGGCGGGCGGAGGCGTCGCGCTCGGCGAGCGCTCGGCCCGCCGCCCGGCCGTCCAGCACGGTCAGCCCGGGCGTCGGCAGCACCTCGAGCGTCGCGCCGTCGACCGCCGCCACCGCCTCGCGCGCGCCGGCGAACCGGTCGGCGACCTGGCGGATCGACTCCGAACCGCCCACCACCGCGATCCGGCGGCGGCCGAGTCCGAGCAGGTGCTCGACCGCGAGCCGCCCGCCGGCGACGTCGTCGACCGCGACCGAGGAGAGCGCGTCGTCGCCGGACTCCCGGTCGACGAGGACGCAGGGGATGCCGTGCGAGCGCAGGCGCGCGAGCCGCGCCGACCCCTCCCCCTGCGGCGAGATCAGCACGCCGCTCACCCGCTGCTCCTCGAACAGGTCGAGGTAGGAGTCCTCGCGATCGGCCTCCGCGTCGGTGCTCGCGAGCAGGACGGCGAGACCCGCCTCGGCGGCGCGGGACTGGGCCCCGCGGGCGAGCTCGGCGAAGAACGGGTTGCCGGCGTCGAGCACGACGAGGCCGATGCTGCGGCTGCGGCCGGCGCGGAGCTGGCGGGCGGCGTCGTTGCGGACGAAGCCGAGCTCGGCGATCGCGGTCTGCACCCGCTGGACGGATGCGGCGCCCACCTTCTCCGGCCGGTTCAGCACGTTGGAGACGGTGCCGACGGAGACTCCGGCGCGGGCGGCGACGTCGCGGACGCTGATGGACGGCACGGCGTCTCCTCTCGTCGTCGCGGATCGCAGAGCTGCGGGCGATCCGGGAATCATCTCATCCGGCGGCACCGCCGCGGGTGTCCCTCGCAGCAGGCCTTTGACAGCCCGGGAAGCAGGGCGATACGCTCACTCCACGGCGCTGTGAAACGATTCATACGGTGCCGCCCGATCGGCGCCCGCCGCGGCCGGTCGGACCGCCCCGCACAGAAGGACCCCACCGTGACCGACCTCAGCCCCGACGTCCTCCGCCAGCTCGAGCAGCAGGCGATCGAACTGCCCTCCTGGGCGTTCGGCAACTCCGGCACCCGCTTCAAGGTGTTCAGCACGCCGGGCACGCCGCGCACGATCGAGGAGAAGATCGCGGACGCGGCGAAGGTCAACGAGCTGACCGGCCTCGCCCCGAGCGTCGCGCTGCACATCCCGTGGGACAAGGTCGAGGACTACTCGGCGCTGGGCGACTACGCCGCGTCGAAGGGCGTCGCGCTCGGCACGATCAACTCGAACACCTTCCAGGACGACGACTACAAGTTCGGCTCGCTCACGCACTCCGATCCGGTGATCCGCCAGAAGGCGATCGACCACCACCTCGCCTGCATCGACATCATGGACGCGACCGGCTCGCGCGACCTCAAGATCTGGCTCGCCGACGGCTCGAACTACCCGGGCCAGCAGGACATCCGCGGCCGCCAGGACCGCCTCGCCGACTCGCTCGCCGCGATCTACGAGCGCCTCGGCACCGAGCAGCGCCTCGTCCTCGAGTACAAGTTCTTCGAGCCCGCGTTCTACCACACCGATGTTCCGGACTGGGGCACCTCCTACGCCCACGTCGCCGCGCTCGGCGACCGCGCCCTGGTCTGCCTCGACACCGGCCACCACGCGCCGGGCACCAACATCGAGTTCATCGTCGCCCAGCTGCTGCGCCTCGGGAAGCTCGGCTCGTTCGACTTCAACTCGCGCTTCTACGCCGACGACGACCTGATCGTCGGGGCGGCGGACCCGTTCCAGCTGTTCCGCATCCTCTTCGAGGTGGTGCGCGGCGGCGGCTACGGACCAGACTCGCCCGTCGCCTTCATGCTGGACCAGTGCCACAACGTCGAGGACAAGATCCCCGGCCAGATCCGCTCGGTGCTGAACGTGCAGGAGATGACGGCGCGCGCGCTGCTCGTCGACCGCGCGGCCCTCGAGGAGGCGCAGCTCGCCGGCGACGTGCTCGGCGCGAACGGGATCTTCATGGACGCCTTCTACTCCGACGTCCGCCCGGCCCTCGCGGCCTGGCGCTCGGAGCGCGGGCTGCCGGCCGACCCGATGGCGGCGTATGCGACTTCGGGCCACGCGCAGGCGCTGGCGGACGAGCGCGTCGGCGGCACGCAGTCGAGCTGGGGCGCGTAGGTCTCGGCGGAGACGCGTGCACAACTCAGGCTGAAAGGGCGGATTCGACCGATTTCGACGGATTCGGGGGTTCTGGCCTGAGTTGTGCACGGCGGTCGGGCGTGACCGGCCGGCGAGCGGGGCGCTGCGTGTCATCGGGTGCGGATCCGAGTGCGATCCGGGCCGTTCGGCTCGCGGAACGAACTCCGGCACGCGGAACGACCCTCGGCTCGCGGAACCGCGCCGTTTCGACGAGCCGGACGCGTTTCTCCGAGCCCGACGTCGCTCCGACACCTCCCGGCACGCAGAAGCGACTCCGGCTCGCGGAATCCGGCCGTTTCCGCGAGCCGGAGGCGATTCCGCGAGCCGGAGGTCGCTCCGGGGTCAGAGCGCGGCGCGGACGCCGTCGACCAGGTCGTGCTGCGCGTCCCGGCCCGCGCGGGTCGGCACCAGCGGGTACACGTGGAGCTGACCGACCGCCTCGTGCAGCTCGAACGGCACGCCGGCCGCCGCCGCCCTCTCGGCGAGGACGTGCGCGTCGGGATTCAGCACGTCGCGGGTGCCGGTGTACACGCTGATCGGGCCGAGGCCGGCGAGGTCTCCGAAGAGGGGACTCACGATCGGGTCGAGCAGATCGAGCCCACCGCGCCACTTCTCGGCCAGGACGCGGCCGCCGGGCGTGCCCAGCCACGGGTCGCTCGGCTGCACCTCGGGGATGCGCGGGTTGCTCCAGGAGAGATCGAGCGCGGGCGAGATGAGCGTGGTCAGCGGCAGGGCGACGCCCTCGTCGCGCAGGGCCAGGGCGGTCGAGAGCGCGATCTGACCTCCGGCCGAGTCGCCGGCGAGCGCCGTCGCTCCGTGCCGCTCGAGACTCCGGCGCACCAGCGCGAGCACGCCGTCGCGGGCCTCGACCGCGGTCCCGAAGGGGACGAGCCGGTAGATCGGGAGGGTCACCGCGACCGAGGCCTCGTCGGCGATGCGGGCGGCGAGCCACCAGTGCTGCGGCGCGATCTCGTTCACCCAGCCGCCGCCGTGCACGTAGACCACGCCACCGCGGATCCGCTGCGGCCGGATCGTGTAGACCGGCCGGCCGCCGACCTGCTCGACGTCGACGCGCACGCCGGGCCGCAGCCGCGGGGGCGGGCCGAAGCGCGTCGGCCGGAGCGCGTTCTCGCGGATCCGGCGGCGGGCGCCGTCCGCGGAGACGAACGTGCGGTTGGCGCGGGCGAGCCGCAGAGCGAGCGGAACGAGGGCGTCGGGAACGGCGGGGAGCATGCCTCGAGCATCCCCCGCCGGAGTGCACGGAGCCTGGCAGCGGCGGGGCGGCCGGGCTCGATCGCTCAGTGGCCGGCGTGCTCCTCGTCCTCGAGGACGAGGCCGACGGAGGTGGCGCAGGCGTCGCCGCGCCACGCCTCCGCTCCCTCGCGCAGGGCGAACGCGACGATGACCAGGCCGGCGACCGGGTCGGCCCACCACCAGCCGAGCGCGGAGTCGAGGACCAGGCCGAGCAGGATGGCGGCGGACAGCGCCGCGCAGACGAGGGTCTGCTTCGAGTCGGCGACGACGGCCGGGGAGTCGAGCTCGACTCCGACGCGCCGCTCGGCGAGGGAGAGCCCCGGCATCACCAGCAGGCTGAGCGCGGTGAGGACGAGGCCGACGGTGCTGTGCTCCGCCTCCCGCCCGCCGGTCAGCGCGAGCACCGACGAGACGCCGACGGAGGCCGCGAGCGCGAAGAACGCGACGGCGACGACCCGCAGAGTCCCCCGCTCCCAGCGCTCCGGGTCGCGGCGGGTGAACTGCCAGGCGACGGCGGCGGCCGAGAGCACCTCGACGCCCGAGTCGAGGCCGAAGCCGACCAGCGCGGTCGAGGACGCGGCGGCGCCGGCGCTCAGCGCGACGGCCGCCTCGACGAGGTTGTAGCCGATGGTCGCCGCGACGATCAGGCGCACGCGGCGGCGCAGCAGGGCGCGGCGGTCGACGGTGAGGGCGGTCACGAGCAGGTGCAGGCGTCGCCGGAGCAGCAGCCGGGATCGACGTAGAGGACGACGCGGAGCAGGTCGTCGAGCGCGGGGGCGAGGTGCCCGTCGGCGAGGCGGTACCAGGTGCGGCGGCCCTCCGGGACGGCGGTGACGAGGCCGCAGCCGCGCAGACAGGCGAGGTGGTTGGACATCGACTGCCGGGACACGCCGAGGGCGTCGGCGAGATCGGACGGGTAGGCGGGGGCCTCGCGCAGCATCAGCAGGATGCTCGCGCGGGTGGGGTCGGAGAGCGCGGCGCCGAGCCGGGCGAGCGCGGCGGTGTGGGTGAGCGTCGCGGTGACGGCGGGGGGCGCAGCGGTGGGCGCGGCGGGCGGGGCCGTGAGGGCGATCGGGGTGGAGGTCACTCCCGCAGAGTACAGCGATCGATGTACTGACGGGAAGGCCCGTCGACTCGGTGTGCACTTTCGGCTCGTGGAACCGGCTCCGGCACGCCGGAACAGCCGGATCTCGCGAGCCGGACGCGAAGCTGCGAGCCGAAGGTCGGGAGCAGCACCTTCGGCTCGTAGAACCGGCTCCGGCACGTTGGAACCGTCGGATCTAGCGAGCCGGACTCGAAACCACGAGCCGGAGGTCGGGAGCAGCAGCACCTCCGGCTCGTAGAACCGGCTTCGGCACGCCGGAATGTCCCGATTCTGCGAGCCGGACGCGGAACCGCGAGCCGGAGGTCGGACGGAGGTTGCGGGTCCCGCCGGCCCGCGGAGGTTCAGTCGCCGCCGCCGCCGCCTCCGTCCGAGCCGCCGCCATCCGAGGCGCCGCCGCTCGAGCCGCCGCCGTCGGGATCCCCGCCGGACGGGCCGGCGTCGGGGCCGTCCGCGCCGGGGCCCGGCCGCCGTCGCGCCCGTCGGCGGCACCCGATCCGGCGTCTCCGCCCGTCGCGGCGGCGGGCGACGACCCGCTCGGCGGGCCGGGACGCGCACCGGGAGCGCCGGCGCGCAGGCGGAGGACCGTGGCGATGACGGAGCCGAGGACGGCGATCCCCACGACGAGCGCGACGAGCACTCCGATCTGCTGGTCGTCCACGTCCGGCTCCTGACTGCGTGAGAGGATCTTCAGCTTCACCGTACCGAGCCCGGGCTGAGCGCGGGAGTCGCGGCAGAACGTCAGCCACGAGCGCCGCTCATCGCTGATCGTCGATGAGATGCCCTTCCGGCTGATGTTCTGCAGCGAGGCCGCCGCGATCGGGGTGGCGGGCACTCCGAACCGTGAGCGCGGCGAGCGCTACGGTGACCCCATGCCGAGACAGCCGACGATCCGCGACGTCGCCGTGAGCGCCGGCGTCTCGTACCAGACCGTCTCGCGCGTGCTCAACGACAGCCCGCAGGTCCGGCCGCGCACCCGCGACAAGGTGCTCGCGGCGATCGACGACCTCGGCTTCCGGCGCAGCGCCGCGGCCCGCGCACTCGCGGCCGGACGCTCGGGACTGATCGGCATCCTCGCGGCGGAGAGCCACAGCTTCTACGGCACGGCCACCGCGATGGCCGCGATCGAGCAGGCCGCCCGGGACGCCGGCTACCGGGTCCCGGTCGTGAACGCGGCGCCCGACGCGGAGTCGCTGGCCGACGGGCTCGAGCACCTCCAGCGCGAGGCGGTCGAGGCGATCGTCGTGCTGGCACCGCAGGAGCGCGCGCTCGACGCGATCGAGAGCCTCGCGATCGGGGTGCCGTTCGTCACGCTCGGCGCGGCGGGCCGTGGCGCCGACCCGCGTCTCCTCGTCGACCAGGCGGCGGGCGCGCGGCTCGCCACCGAGCACCTCCTCGCGCTCGGGCACATCCGCATCGCGCATCTCGCCGGCCCGCAGCACTGGGTGGAGGCACACGCGCGGCTCGACGGGTTCACCGCGCGGATGGCGGGGGCCGGGCTGGAGCCGGCGGCCGTGATCAGCGGCGACTGGACGGCGGAGTCGGGCTACCGCGCGGGCCTGCGGCTGCTCGACGAGGTCGCCGAGCTCACCGCGGTGGTCGCGGGCAACGACCAGATGGCGCTCGGACTGCTGCACGCCTGCGCCGATCGGGACGTGCGGGTGCCCGAGGACCTGAGCGTCGTCGGCTTCGACGACGTGCCGGAGGCCGCGCACTACCGGCCGCCGCTGACGACGATCCGGCAGGACTTCGCCGAGGTCGGCCGCCGCACCATCGGCGTGGTGCTGGCGGAGCTCCGCGGCGAGCCGGCCGCCGTCGACCGGCCGGTGCCGCCGGTGCTGGTGGAGCGGGACTCGACGCGGGCACGCTGAGGCCGGGGTTCCGGCGGGGGCGGGTCTCGATACGCCCCTCCGGGGCTACTCGACCAGCATGAGCGCGACGCGACCCGCTCCACGGAACGCACCACGCAGGCGAGCCGACCGCGCTGAGCCGCACAGGGGGCGGCTCAGGACAAGCACCGCGCTTGCCGACGGCGAGCGCCTTCGCCTACGCTGGCCCGTGGCTTTGTGAACGGTCACATGGCCCTCAGCGAGGAGTGCAATGGACCAGCGACGGCCCCCCGCCGAGGCGATCACGAGCGGCGCGACCGCCCTCGGGATCGAGCTCGGCTCCACCCGCATCAAGGCCTGCCTCGTCGACGCGGCCGACCCGTCCGTGGTCCTCGCCGTCGGCAGCCACGAGTGGGAGAACCAGCTCGTCGACCGCCGCTGGACCTACTCCCTCGACGCCGTGCACGAGGGGCTCCAGGCCGCCTACGCCGACCTCGTCGCCGACGCCGAGAAGCGCCACGGCGCGCGCCTCACCACGGTCGGCGCGCTCGGCGTCTCCGCGATGATGCACGGCTACCTCGCCTTCGACGCGGCCGGCGAGCTCCTCGTCCCGTTCCGCACCTGGCGCAACACCAGCACCGGCCCCGCGTCGGCCGAGCTGACCGAGCTGTTCGGCGCGAACATCCCGCTGCGCTGGTCGCTCGCGCACCTGCACCAGGCGGTCCTCGACTCCGAGCCGCACGTCGAGCGGATCGACTTCCTCACCACCCTCGCGGGCTACGTGCACTGGCGCCTCACCGGCGAGAAGGTCCTCGGAGTCGGCGACGCCTCCGGCATGGTCCCCACCGACCCGGCGACCCGCGACTACGACGAGACCATGCTCGAGCGCTACGACGCCCGCGTCGCCGGCACCCTGCCGCCGCTCCGCGAGCTGCTGCCCGCCGTGCTCCCCGCGGGCGCCGCCGCCGGCGAGCTCACCGCCGAGGGCGCGCTCCTGCTCGACCCCACCGGCGCGCTCCAGGCCGGCGCTCCGTTCTGCCCGCCCGAGGGCGACGCCGGCACCGGCATGGTCGCCACCAACTCCGTCGCCCCGCGCACCGGCAACGTCAGCGCCGGCACCAGCATCTTCGCGATGGTCGTCCTGGAGCGCCCGCTCGAGAGCGTGCACCACGAGCTCGACCTGGTCGCGACTCCGGCCGGCGATCTCGTCGCGATGGTGCACTGCAACAACGGCGCGAGCGAGCTCGCCGGCTGGGTCGGCCTGTTCTCGCGGTTCGCCGCGGCCTCGGGTGGACCCTCCGACAGCGACGCCGTCTACGGCACCCTCTTCGCGGAGGCGCTCGCCGGCGAGGCCGATGCGGGCGGGCTGCTCGCCTACAACCACCTCGCGGGCGAGCCGATCGCCGGGCTCGTCGAGGGCCGGCCGCTCGTGGTCCGCACCCCCGACTCCCGCCTCACCCTCGGCAACTTCATGCGCGCGCAGCTCTACGGCGTGTTCGGCACGCTCGCGCTCGGCATGCGCGTGCTGGCCGGCGAGGGCGTCGTGATCGACGAGATGTTCGCGCACGGCGGCATGTTCCGCACGGCCGGAGTCGCCCAGCGCTTCCTCGCCGGAGCGCTCGACGCCCCCGTCTCGGTCGCCGCGACCGCCTCCGAGGGCGGCCCCTGGGGCATGGCCGTGCTCGCCGCGTTCCGCCTCCAGGAGGGGACCACCCTCGACTCCTACCTGACCGAGCAGGTCTTCGGCGACGCCGGCTTCGAGACGGTGGCGCCCGACAGCGCCGACGTCGCCGGCTTCACCGCCTACCTCGAGCGCTACCGCGCCGGCCTCGCCGTCGAGCAGACGGCCGTCGACACCCTCACCACGCAAGGAGACACCGCATGACCGACAGCAAGACCGCTGCGCCCGCCGGCACTGCGCCCGCCGGATTCGGCCCCGAGGTCGAGGCGGCGATCGCCCGCGTCCGCGAGGACGTCGCCCGCCTGCACGCCGAGCTCGTCCGCTACGGCCTGGTCATCTGGACCGGCGGCAACATCTCCGGCCGCGTACCCGGCGCCGACCTCTTCGTGATCAAGCCGAGCGGCGTCTCCTACGACGACCTCGCGCCCGAGAACATGATCCTCTGCGACCTCGACGGCGCCGTCGTCCCGGGCAGCCTCGGCAGCGAGCGCAGCCCCTCCAGCGACACCGCCGCGCACGCCTACGTCTACCGCGAGATGCCCGAGGTCGGCGGCCAGGTGCACACGCACTCCACCTACGCCACCGCCTGGGCCGCCCGCGCCGAGGCGATCCCGTGCGTGATCACGGCGATGGCGGACGAGTTCGGCGGCGAGATCCCGCTCGGCCCGTTCGCGATCATCGGCGACGACTCGATCGGCCGCGGCGTCGTCTCGACGCTCACCGGCCACCGCTCGCGCGCCGTCCTGATGCAGAACCACGGCGTCTTCACCATCGGCAAGGACGCGAAGGACGCCGTCAAGGCCGCGGTGATGACCGAGGACGTCGCCCGCACCGTGCACATCGCGCGCCAGGGCGGCGAGCTCGTCCCCATCCCGCAGGAGTCGATCGACGCCCTGTTCGACCGCTACCAGAACGTCTACGGACAGAACCCCACCGGAGCACTCGCATGACCCGCAGCATCATTCCGAACCTCGCGACCCGCACCGTCTGGTTCCTCACCGGCAGCCAGGACCTCTACGGCGAGGACACCCTCCGCCAGGTCGCCGAGCAGTCGCAGGCCGTCGTCGCGCAGCTGAACGAGTCCAGCGACATCCCCGTCACCATCGAGTGGAAGCCGGTGCTGAAGAGCTCCGACGCGATCCGCCGCACGATGATCGACGCGAACTCCGAGGACTCCGTCGTGGGCGTCATCACCTGGATGCACACCTTCAGCCCCTCGAAGATGTGGATCCACGGCTTCGACGCGCTGGCCAAGCCGCTGCTGCACTTCCACACCCAGGCGAACGTGGCCCTGCCGTGGCAGGACATCGACTTCGACTTCATGAACCTCAACCAGGCCGCGCACGGCGACCGCGAGCACGGCTACATCCTCAGCCGGATGAGCGTGCCGCGGAAGACGGTCGTCGGTCACGCCAGCGACGCCCGCGTCACCGAGTCGATCGGCATCTGGTCGCGCGCCGCGGCCGGCTGGTCGGCCTCGCAGGGCATGAAGGTCGCCCGCTTCGGCGACAACATGCGCAACGTCGCCGTCACCGAGGGCGACAAGACCGAGGCCGAGATCCGCCTCGGCGTGAGCGTCAACACCTGGGGCGTCAACGAGCTCGTCGAGCGCGTGGACGCCGCGACGGACGCCGACATCGACGCGCTGGTCGCGGAGTACGTGGAGAGCTACGACGTGGTGCCCGAGCTGCTCCCCGGCGGCGAGCGCCACGAGTCGCTCCGCTACGGCGCGGCGATCGAGATCGGCCTGCGCTCCTTCCTGGAGGAGGGCGGCTTCGAGGCGTTCACCGACAGCTTCGAGGACCTCGGCGGACTGCGCCAGCTGCCCGGCCTCGCCGTGCAGCGCCTGATGGCCGACGGCTACGGCTTCGGCGGCGAGGGCGACTGGAAGACCGCCGTCCTCATCCGCATCGCCGCGGTGATGGGCGCCGGCCTGCCTGGCGGCACCAGCCTGATGGAGGACTACACCTACGACATGACGCCCGGCGAGGAGCTCATCCTCGGCGCGCACATGCTCGAGGTGTCCCCGTCGCTGTCGTCGCAGCGCGCCACGCTCGAGATCCACCCGCTGGGCATCGGCGGCCGCGAGGACCCGGTGCGCCTGGTCTTCACCGCCGACGCCGGTGACGCGGTCGTCGTCGCGCTGAGCGACGTGCGCGAGCGCTTCCGCCTGGTCGCGAACAAGGTCACCACCGTGGTCCCGCCGCAGTCGCTGCCGCACCTGCCGGTCGGCCGCGCCGTCTGGCAGCCGGCCCCGGACTTCGGCACCAGCGCCTCCGCCTGGATCACCGCCGGCGCCGCGCACCACACCGTGATGACCACGCAGATCGGCCTGGAGGCGTGGGAGGACTTCGCCCGCATCGCCGGCGTCGAGCTCCTCGTCATCGACGAGTCGACCACCCTGCGCGGCTTCGAGGCCGACATCCGCTCGAACGCGGCGTACTACCGCCTGGCGCAGGGGCTGTAGGGACGACTGCACGACCGACGGCCGGCTCCCCGCGGGGGGCCGGCCGTTCGTGCGTCTGCGGGATCGCCTGATCAGCAGAGGCACCCTTGCATGCTGGTCGAGTAGCCGTGGAGCGGCGTATCGAGACACCGCGTGGTCAGCGCGGCGGGACTGCGGACCGACGTCTCGACGACGGTGGATCTCGATACGCCCGCTCCGCGGGCTACTCGATCAGCAAGGAGTGGGCCCGCTGTGGGGGCCGCTCGACCAGCGAGGAGCGCTCAAGCGCTGCAGAACATCAGCTGAGAAGGGGTGGCCTCCGCTGTCAGGCGATGCCCCCTGCTCTCAGCTGATGTTGTGCGCACCCCCATGCCGGTCGAGCAGCCGCGGAGCGGCGTCTCGAGACCCGACGTCGCCCGCACTGCGGGACTGCGGACCGCGGTCAGAGGCCGTCGCCGTCGAACCAGTCGTGCTGCCAGCGCCAGTCGATCGGGTCGCCGGCGCGCTGGTAGCGGATGTCGGTGGAGAGGCGGAGGCGGCGGTCGGGGGCGACGTTGTCGAGCGAGGCGTGGACGATGAACGGGGAGTGGATCAGGACGTCGCCGGCCCGCATGTCGGCGGCGAGCCAGCGGGCGTCGTACTCGTCGGCGAGGGCCGGGAGGTCGGCCGTCAGCGAGCGCGGGCGGCCGAGGAGGCCGGTGCGCTCGAGCTCCTCGACGCGGAGGTGCGAGCCCTCCAGGTAGACGAGGGGCCCGTTCTCGATCGGCGTGTCCCCGATCGGGATCCACAGCGAGAGCAGGTTCCGGGTGCCCTCGCGCAGGTAGACGAGGTCGTAGTGCGCCTGCGTCGCCGTGCCGATGCCCTTCTGGCCGGGGCGCACCTGGCGGAGGATCTTCCGCCGGTGCAGGTGGATCTCGTCGTCGAGCAGCGTCCGCATCATCGCGAGGATCGCCGGCTGGCGGCAGAACGCGGCGTACTCCGGGCTCGGCACGAGGGAGGAGAAGAGGATCTCCCGGAAGCGGGCGGCATCGATGTCCGCGCCGTCATCGACGCCCGCGTCCACCGCGTCCTCGCCGGCGAACAGCCCGGACGGCGCGAGGGACGCGCAGTAGTGGCGGCGGAAGTCGAGCACCGTCTCGCGGTCGAGCAGCCCCCGGACCAGCAGGTAGCCGTCGCGGCGGAGGCGGCGCCAGAGCGCGTCCCGGTCGGCGAGCTCCTCCTGCGGGACCTCGTCGAGCGGGCCCCAGCGCTCCGGCGTCGTGCTCAGTGCGTAGCCGTTGGACGTCGGCATCGACGGCCTCCCTGCGATCGGATCGTGCGGACCGTCCGCACTTCTGTCACCATCGTGACGCCCGCCGATCCCGGTCACCAGGGACCGATGCCACCTGGAGGAGGACTTTTGGACACGGCACCGAGCGCTCGCTACCGGACCCCCGACACGTCGACGGGGCTCGGGCTGTACGTCTTCGGGGCAGGGCGGCGCGCGGGGGTCTCCTCCCCCGTCCGGCAGCGGGTGCTGTCGGAGAGCGCGGTGGTCCTGATCGAGGAGGGCCGGGGCGAGTTCCGGGCGGGAGACGAGACGAGCGCCGTCGAGGCGGGCGACGCGCTGTGGGTGCCGGCGGGAGTCGAGCACTCCTACCGGTCGGCGGCGAGCGGCTGGACGGAGCACTGGGTGCTGCTCGCCGGCACCGCGCTAGAGCATCTCGTGGCCGAGGGCCTGCTGCCGCGCGGCGCCGGAGTGCTGCACGTGCGCGGGGGCGACGCCTCGCGCCTGTTCGCCGCGGTCCTGGAGGCGCTCGAGGACACCGGTGCCGCCTCCGTCGCGCGGAGCAGCGCCCGGGCCCTGCTGCTCCTGCTGCGGCTGTCGGAGTCGCGGGAGCGGAGCCGCTTCGACCGCCGGATCGAGCGGATCGCGCTCTCCGGTGCGGGCGTCGAAGACGCGGCGCGAGAGCTCGGGCTCTCGCTGCGCGGGCTGCGCGCCCGGACGGAGGAGCGCACCGGCGTCTCGCCGATCGAGCTGTTCCTGCGGATCCGCGTCGACGAGGCGAAGGCGCTGCTCTCGGAGGGTGACCTGCCGGTGTCGGCCGTCGCCCGGGCGGTCGGCTACGAGGACCCGGGGTACTTCACCCGCGTGTTCCGGGCGCGCGTGGGGGTCACGCCGAGCGAGTTCCGGCGGCGGCACCGGCGCTGACGGGGCGGCGGGGGAGGCGTGCGCAACGGGACTGCGGTGCCGCAGTGTCTGCGACGGTGGATCTCGATACGCCCGCTGCGCGGGCTACTCGATCAGCAGGGAGGGTCGCTCGATCGGCGAACAACGGGCCGCTGCGCACATCGTGCTGGTCGAGTAGCCCGCAGGGCGTATCGAGACCCACCGTCATCGAGAGGGCGGGTCTGCGGGCCCCGCGTCTGGGCGACGGTGGATCTCGATACGCCCGCTGCGCGGGCTACTCGATCAGCAGGGAGGGCCGCTCGATCGCGCCGCTCAGCGGGAGGTGGAGAAGGCCGCGTCGAAGGCGTCGGCCGGAGGCGTGATGGCGTTGAGCTTGCGGACGAAGGCGAGGGCCTCGGGGGCGCCGTCGAGGCGGTCCATGCCGGCGTCCTCCCACTCGACGCTGGTCGGGCCGGTGTAGCCGATCGCGTTGAGGGCGCGGAAGACGGGCTCCCACGGGACGGCGCCGTGGCCGGTCGAGACGAAGGTCCAGCCGCGGCGCGGGTTGGCCCAGGGCAGGTGCGAGCCGAGGACGCCGTTGCGGCCGTCGAGGTGGGCGATCGACTCCTTCACGTGCACGTGCAGGATGTGCTCCGCGAAGTCGAGGAGGAACGCGACGCTGTCGAGCTGCTGCCAGACGAAGTGCGACGGGTCGAAGTTGAAGCCGAACGCCGGGTGGTGCCCGATCGCCTCGAGGGTGCGCTTGGCGGTCCAGTAGTCGTAGGCGATCTCGCCCGGGTGCACCTCCAGGCCGTAGCGCACGCCGACCTCCTCGAAGACGTCGAGGATCGGGGTGAAGCGGTCGGCGAAGTCCTGGTAGCCGGCGGCGATCCACTCGTCGGAGGCCGGCGGGAACATCGCCACGCCCTTCCAGATCGACGAGCCGGAGAAGCCGTTGACCTGCTTCACGCCGAGCGCGGCGGCGAAGCGGGCGGTGTCCTTGAGGTCCTGCGCGGCGCGCCGGCGGACGCCCTCGGGGTCGCCGTCGCCCCAGACGCGGTCGCTGAGGATGTCGCGGTGGCGCGCATCGATCGGGTCGTCGCAGACCGCCTGGCCGGTGAGGTGGTTCGAGATCGCGAAGACCTGCAGGCCGTTCTTCGCCAGGATGTCCTTCCGGCTCTGCACGTACTCCGCGTCGTCCCAGCGCGCCACGTCGATGTGGTCGCCCCAGCAGGCGATCTCGAGGCCGTCGTAGCCCCACTCGCCAGCGAGACGGGCCACCTCCTCGAACGGGAGGTCTGCCCACTGGCCGGTGAAGAGGGTGATCGGTCGCGTCATCGCGGAGTCCTTACTCTCGACTCCCGTGCGCCGTCGCACCGGGAGAGGTAATTTGAAGTTCCAGGCAACATATCAGGCGCTCCCAGGAGCCCGAAAGGAACCGATCATCTCCTCGATCGACAGCGCATCGTCGCGCACCGACCTCCTCGTCACCGCCACCGCCGCTCCGACCTGGGAGGAGGGGCTGATCGTCGGCAGCGGCCGCGTCGGCGCCGTCGTCCACGGGCCGGCCGACGCGCTGACCGTGTCTCTGGCGCACGAGCGGTACTTCCTGCCCGTCAACGCGCGACCCGCCGCGCCCGATCTCGCGGGGGTCCGCGACGAGCTGCGCAGTGCGCTGCTCGCCGGCGACGCGGACGCGGCGAGCGAGGCGCTGACCCGCGGCGCGCGCTCCAGCGGCTACGACGGCGGGCTGATCTGGACCGATCCGCTCGGCCTCTGCGCGACCCTCTCGATCCGCACGGCCGGCGGAGTCGCCTCGAGCCGCCGGCTGATCGATCCGCTGCTCGGCGAGGTCGCGGTCGAGTGGACCGACCTCGACGGCGGGCGGCACGCGGTGCGCCTGCTCGCCCCGCACGGCGGCGAGAGCGTGCGGCTGTGCGTGGAGTCGGACCGCGACGGGGAGAGCACGATCGAGCTCGGGCTGGGCGCGGGCGACGCCACCTCGTTCGACACGGGGGTTCCGGACGCGTCGGCGGTCGTCGAGGCGAGCGTCGAGGGCGGGGCGTCGGGGCGGCTCATCGCCCTCGCCGGGACCGGCAGCGCGGAGACCGGGGGCGAGCGGGTCCGCGCGGTCGTCACCGCCGACACCGGGGCGCCGTGGGAAGTGGACGGAGCCGTCACCCGGTCCGTCTCGGCCGGCGCGGCGCGGCTCCTCCGCCTCGACCTCTCGCTCTCGGACGAGGAGCCCGTGGCGGACGACCTGTCGTGGACCGACCTGCGCGCGGCCCAGCGCGACGGCCACGGCCGGCTCGTCGGCGCCTCCGCGCTCGATCTGGACGGCTCCTCCTCCGCGGCCCTCACCGAGGAGCTCTGGGACGAGGCCCGCGCCGGCGACGCGGGCGCACGCCGCCGCGTCGTGGAGCTGGCCTACCTCAGCGGCCGGGCGAACATCGTCGCCTCGACCGGCGAGCTGCCGCCGACACTGCAGGGCGTCTGGCAGGGGACCTGGCGGCCGGCCTGGTCGGCCGACTACACGCTCAACGGCAACGTGCAGAACGGCGCGATGACCGGGATGATCCCGACCGGCACGCCCGAGCTGGCGCTGTCGATCCTGGAGCTGGTGCTGCCGCACCTCGACGACTACCGCGAGAACGCGCGCCTGGTCTACGGCGCCGAGGGGATGCTGCTGCCGTCGCGGATGTCGACGCACGGCCGCGCGGACCACTTCGCGGCGAGCTACCCGCACCTGTTCTGGACCGGCTGCGGCGGCTGGGTGCTGCGCCTCGCCGCCGACGCGGTCGCCGCGACCGGCGACCGCTCCGTCGTCGACGACCGGCTGTGGGAGCTGGCGGAGGGCGTGCTGCGCTTCGCCGAGACCGGGACGACGGTGGTGGACGGCGTGCGTCGGATCGTCCCCTCCTACTCCCCCGAGAACACGCCCGGCGGGGCGCGCTCGCCGCTGGCGGTCGACGCGACGATCGACGTCGCGGTGCTGCGCGACGCCGCCCGGGCGACCGCGCTGCTCGGGCGGGCCCGCGGCGACGACTCGCTCGACGAGCGCTGGGCGCGCGTGGTCGCCGAGCTGCCGGAGTACCGCGTGGCGGAGGACGGCACGCTCGCGGAGTGGATCGACCCGCGGTTCGCCGAGGAGATCGCGCACCGGCACGCCTCGCAGCTGTACCCGCTCTGGTACGCGGGCGACGCGGCGTTCGAGGGGGACGGCGCCTCCGCGGTGCGGCTCCGGGCGGCCGCGGCGGCGACGGTGGCCGCGAAGATCGCCTGGCGGGCCGAGGCGCCGACCGCTCCCCCGGGGCGGATGGAGATGGCGTTCGGGCTGGTGCAGGTGGGGGTCGCTGCGGCGGCGCTCGGCGATGCGGAGGCGGCGCTGACCTGTGCGGAGTGGCTGGCGGTCGAGCACTGGTCGCCGACGCTGACGACCCGGCACGACGCGGGGCGGATCTTCAACCTCGACGCGAGCGGCGGGCTGCCGGGACTGGTCGCGGCGATGCTGCTCGGCTCGGCGGACGATGCGCTCACGGTGCTGCCGGCACTGCCCGCGGCCTGGGCGCGCGGCTCGGTGACGGGGCTGCGGGCGCGCGGCGGGCTCGTGGTCGACCGGCTGGAGTGGGAGCCGGGACAGGCATCGCTGTGGGTGCGGCGGCTGCCGGGCGCGGAGTGGCTGGCACCGGCGCGCGGGACGCGGCTGCGGACGCTCCGCGACGCGGTGCTGCGGATCGACGGGCACGAGGTGTCGGGTGGGCTGCCGATCGGCGCCGTGCCGGTGCGGGTGGACGTGGAGTGGCGGGGGTGAGGGCGGAAGCGAGCCGGACAGGACCGAGGCGGACGGCGGCCTACCCCATTCCGGAGTGATCGCCGAGGTCCGGACGTCACCACTTAAGGGTGAACGACGTCACCTCTTAAGGTGAATGGTCGCGCCGCGCGGGCGGAATCTAGCCTGACCGCAGAGAGTCCGCATCAGCGCACTCCAGGGCAAAGGAGGCTGCACCCGTGGCAGACGACGACCGTTCCACCGTTCCCGGCACTGTTCTCACGGGAGTCGGTGTCGTACTCGTGCTCATCGCTCTCGTCTGGGTCTCGATCATCGGGTACTACCCCCAGCAGCTCCCCGTCATCCTGGTGATCGGTGCTGCCGGCGTCGGAGCGGCGCTCTACGGCCGGCGACTGCTCGAGACCGCCAAGCGCGAGAACGCCCTTCGGAGCATCGCACGCCGCGATTCGGGCCAGGTCTGAGATGGCCGGCATCGACGACAAGATCACGGCACTCGAATTCACCAGGGACAGCTCGAAGACTCGAGACCAGGTGCGGCTGATCCTGGACGACGCGGCACGGGTCGTCCAGGGCGAGAAGCTCGTCCTGACCGACGTCTCCGACTCGGTGGTCTCGGGCGTCGCCCGCAACTTCGTCCGCGTCCAGCACGCGCAGTTCCGCTTCACGCTGACTCCGGGTGCCGACGGCGGCACACGAGTGGGTCTTCGGATCCCCGACTATCTGCGGGTCCGGGAGACGATGCTCGCCTTCATCCCCGTCTCGCCGTGGACGGCACCGGCGTACAAGACGCTGCGGGAACTCAGCGGATACGTCTCGTCGCGCCTCTGATGGTCGCGCCCCTGATGGTCGCGCCCTTGATGAAAGGGACAGCCGCCCGCCCCGCTCTCGCTCTGCGCCGGGCCGGAGCCCTGACGCTCGCGATCCTCCTGATCGGCGGGCTGACCGCGTGCGCACCGCAGCGCTCCGCCGAGGCCTTCTGCTCGACGATGCAGAAGCACAAGGACCGCTATCTCGAGGCGACGAGCGCGGCGCAGGAGCAGGGGGCGATCCTCGGCCTGCTCGGCACGGCGTCGGCCGTCGGCGACCTCTCGAACATGTGGAAGGAGCTCGCCGAGGTCGCCCCGGACGAGATCCGGACGGACGCCGAGACCGTGCGCGACGCCTGGGCCGAGCAGCAGGAGAACGCGGGTGCCCTGGACTGGGTCGCGTCGCTGTCGACGGCGCTCTTCTCCTCCGCGTCGATGTCCCGCGTCGACGCCTACGTGCGGGAGAACTGCGACGGGCTGCCGGCGGAGGCCGCCGCCGCAGGGGTCGCTACCGCGGCTCCGCAGACGACGGCGGCGTCTCCCACGACCGCCGCGACCGCGGCGAGCGCCGGCATCCAGCAGGTCGGCTCGGGGTTCACCTTCCTCGGGCCCTTCCTCGTCCGCGACGGCTACGACTCCAGCGCCGGCGCCGCCGTGCGGGGCGCGATGGTCGCGTACGTCCCCCAGCGGGGCGCCGTCACCGTCGACGCGGAGGATCTGCTGCCCGCCGAGGAGGTCCTCGAGCAGAGCTGGACGTTCGCCGGCGAGGCGGCGCCGTACGCCGTCGGTCTCGTCGAAGTGCGCAAGCCCGCCTCGGGACTGGACCCGGAGCAGTTCGACACCGCGCTCGTCACGGTCGATGTGACAGCGCCCGGCCTCACCGTCGAGCGCAGGGAGTCCGTCTCCCTCTCCGGCTGCCGGGGGATGAGCGGCCTCCTCCTCGGCTCGTCCGCGGACGCCGTCGCGGTTCAGGTCGCCGTCGCCGCGGACGCGCAGTCCTGCTCCGCGCCGACCTCGGTCGCGACGGTCGGGTTCGATCCGAGCACGGGCGCCGAGCTGTGGCGCGCGACGGGCGACAGCTCCGCTCGCGGCTTCGGGGGCGTCGTGCTCCGGACAGCGACGGACGTCGACGAGCCGCACTGCGCGATCTACGACGCCTACGACATCGCCACCGGGTCGAAGCGCTGGAGCCTCGACACCCACTCCGTCGCGCGGCCGTCGTCCGTGTGCGGCAGCGTGACGGTCCGAGCGGAGGCCGGATCGCTCGCCGGTGGCTTGGACAGCTCCCTGTTCCGGGTCACCGTCGATTCTCAGGACGGCCTGGACACTGCCTACTCGATCGCGACCGGCGCCCCGGTGGTCCGACCGGATCCGCTCGTCGCCGTCGACGCGCTCGGAGGCTCCGCGCTCAGCGAGAGCAGCAGCGCATCGGGACTCGGGACGGCGGGGATCGCCGTCACCGATCTGACGACGGGCGCCGTCCTGTACTCGATCGATCCGGACCGGGTCGCCGATCTCGACGCGCGAGCGAGGGGCCTTCTGGACGGGATCCTCTACGTGGAGACCAGTGACCAGGACCTGGCGATCGATGTCGCCACGGGGACCGTCGTCGATGAAGCCGCCGCGGTCCGGCCGCTCGGCGCGAACGAGAAGTGGGTGTACTTCGACGACGGCGCGCTGGTGCCGCGGTCGTCCGCGACCGGCTACGCGGTCGTCCGCGGGCGGACGACCGCACCGTCCGCGACCCCGACCGGCTAGGCGACCGGCAGGCGCGCTCGCGTCGAAATGTGACGGCGTGCCGGGCGGAGTGTCGGAGGCGCGAATTACCCTCGCGGGAGGGGGACACCGCCGATCGACGAC
Organism: Rathayibacter sp. VKM Ac-2760; assembly: GCF_009834185.1. Lineage (GTDB taxonomy): Bacteria > Actinomycetota > Actinomycetes > Actinomycetales > Microbacteriaceae > Rathayibacter. The sequence continues at coordinate 592,178 of NZ_CP047173.1, read as the reverse complement.
GAGGGACGCAGGAATGACCGACAGCACCGCCACCACCGCCACCATCCGCCAGCAGGTCGACGAGTTCTCCGTCGGCTTCAACGAGACCATCGGGCCGGACCTCGCCACCGTCTTCGCGGACGAGCAGAACGACCTGGTCGACGGCGGCCCGCCCGCCGGTGCCGTGAGCGCCGGCAGCACCCTGGCCGACGCGACGGTGCGGACCGTCGACGACGAGGAGGTGCCGCTGGCCGACGTGCTCGGTGACGGCGCCGCCGTACTCGTCTTCTACCGGGGCGCCTGGTGCCCGTTCTGCAACATCACGCTCAAGCACTACAACGAGACGCTCGCCCCCGCGCTGGCCGAGCGCGGCGTCGCCCTGGTCGCGGTCAGCCCGCAGACCCCGGACGGATCGCGCGCCGCGGTCGTCAACGGCGACCTCGGCTTCACCGTCGTCTCCGACCCGGGCAACGGGCTCGCCGGCGCCCTCGGCATCGTCACCGCGCCGAGCGGAGCCGCCCAGGAGGCGCACACCGCGCTCGGCTTCGCGGTGAAGGACAGCAACGCCGACGACACCCCGGCGATCCCGTTCCCGACCGTCCTCGTCGTGGACGCGGGCCGCGTGGTCCGCTTCGCCGACGTGCACGTCGACTACACCACGCGCACCGAGACCGACGAGATCCTCCGCGCGGTCGACGCGCTGTAGGGCCGCCGGGACCGAGCACCTCCGGCTCGCGGGATCGCCCCCGGCACGCCGAAACGGGCGGATCCGGCGAGCCGGACGTGGAACCACGAGCCGGAGGTCCGCCGAAGCTCGGCTGGGGTGAGCTCCGGCACGCGGAACACGCCTGGGCACGCCGAAACGAGCGGATCCAGCGAGCCGGACTCGGAACCGCGAGCCGGAAGTCCGCCGAAGGTCGGCCGGAGAGAACTCCGGCACGCGGAACACGCCTCGGCACGCCGAAACGGGCGAATCCAGCGAGCCGGACTCGGAACCGCGAGCCGAAAGTCGGCCGGAGCGACCTCCGGCACGCGGAACACGCCTCGGCACGCCGAAACAGGCGAATCCAGCGAGCCGGACTCGGAATCGCGAGCCGAAAGTCTGCCGGGGCGACCTCCGGCACGCGGAACACGCCTCGGCACGCCGAAACAGGCGAATCGAGCGAGACGGACTCGGAATCGCGAGCCGGAGATCCGCCGAAGGTCCGCCCGAGCGACCTCCGGAACGCGGAACACGCCTCGGCACGCCGAAACAGGCGAATCCAGCGAGACGGACTCGCAACCGCAAGCCGAAGATCCGCCGAAGGTCTCCCGGAGCGACCTCCGGCACGCGGAATGCGCCTCGGCACGCCGAAACAGGCGAATTCGAGCGAGACGGACTCGGAACCGCGAGCCGGAGATCCGCCGAAAGTCTGCCGGAGCGAACTCCGGCACGCGGAACACGCCTCGGCACGCCGAAACGAGCGGATCCAGCGAGCCGGACTCGGAACCGCGAGCCGGAGGTCCGCCGAAAGTCTGCCGGGGCGACCTCCGGCGCGCGGAACACGCCTCGGCACGCCGAAACGGGCGGATCCAGCGAGCCGGACTCGGAACCGCGAGCCGAAAGTCTGCCGGAGCGACCTCCGGCGCGCGGAACACGCCTCGGCACGCCGAAACGGGCGGATCCAGCGAGCCGGACTCGGAACCGCGAGCCGAAGGTTTGCTGGGGCGACCTCCGGCTCGCGGAATACGCCTGGGCACGCGGGAACGAGCGGATTCAGCGAGCCGGACGCGGTTCCGCGAGCCGGAGGTGCAGCCGGAGGTGCAGCCGGAGGTGCAGCCGGACGCCCGGCAGGAGGCCGCCCGCAGGACGCCGCCCGCCGACCGCCGCCCGCGGTCAGGCGTCCGGCCGCCCGTAGCGGTCGTAGATGCGGTTGCGGGCCGCCAGCTCCGCGGCGGGCAGGCGCTGCGCGTCGGCGATCTCGTAGACGCCGAAGGTGTCGCGCAGGCGCGAGGACGGGTCGACCTCGACGAAGGTGCACCAGGGCAGCCAGTGGTAGTGGCTGCGCAGCATCTGGCTCGCGAAGTCGCCGCTCTCGTGGCCGAGGCCGGGCATCGCGTAGCCGATGCTGCCATCGACGTCGGTCGACTGCCGGGTGTTGCGCTGCAGGAACTCGGCGACGTCGCGGTAGTGGTCGTCGCCGGTGATCAGGAACAGCCGGTAGTAGCTGTACGAGCAGGCCGCCAGGTACACATCGGCCCCGCCGCCGAGGGTGATGATGCTCTGGCCGCTGATCGAGTACCGGTTGAAGGGGTGCCGCGGCCAGGGCGTGCGCACCGGGAAGGACCAGGCGTAGGTCCAGGTCTCGGTGTAGTCGGCGGCGCGGACGGCGCCCTCCAGCCAGCGGTGCCCCTCGGTCAGGTCGTAGAGCGCGAGGAAGCCGAACAGGCCGTAGATGCCAGCCTCCTTGTCCTGGATGTCCGCGTTGTCGCAGGTGCCGCCGCGGTACTCGAGGGTGCGGTGGATGTTCGCGAACGACCACTCGCCGGCGCGCACGGCGGCCGCGCGGTAGCGGGGCTCCCCCGTCACCAGGTGCAGCTGGACGAGGAAGCGGATCACGCTGGGGGTGTTCGAGCGCGAGTCCATCCGCACCGAGCCGTCGGCGTTGTAGGCGCGGTGGAAGCTGCCGTCGGCGTCCTGCACCTCGAGCAGCCAGTCGGCCGTCCGCCGGCAGAACTCGAGCCAGACCGGCCGCTCGTCGCCGAGGCCGCGCAGCTGCAGGTAGGCGTCGAGGATCGCCTCCACGCCGTCGGCGAGCATCCGGAGGTAGTGCGGGTACGGCTCGAAGCCGCCGAGGGCGGGGTTGAAGCACATCCGCGGCGGGCCGGACTCGGGCAGCGCCGTCCGCGCCCAGAAGTCGACGATGCCGACGCCCTGCTCGAACGCCTCGGGCACGCCCTCGCGGTCGCCGTAGCGCAGCAGCTGGTAGCCGATGCCGGGCTGCTGGCCGACGAAGCCGAACTGGAACGAGACGCTCGAGACGTCCAGGTCCGGCAGCTGGCAGGCGAACGGCAGGCCCCAGGCGTCGCCGTAGCGGCGGGTGAGGCGCTGCAGGATCGCCATGCCGTGATGGAAGTGCCGCTCGTTGTCGACCTCGAACAGGTCGTCGCGGAGGCGCGCGTAGGCGCTGCGCCAGGTGGCGCGCATCATCGTCGCGAAGTCGTCGTGGCGGCCGAGGTCGACGGCCACGGCGTAGCGCTGGCGGAAGCCGACCTCGACCGGGTGGTTGACCCGCTGGAGGGCTTTCGGCGCCGCGTCGTAGTCGAGCCCGGAGTAGGGGTTGTCGACCGGGCGCTCACCGTCGGCGCCGGGGTAGACGTAGTCGATCGAGAGGCCGGCCGGCTCCTCGTCGAGCGGCGTCCGCACGCCGAAGCCGTAGTAGAGGTAGTTCAGGGTGGTGCCCTGCGGGCGGCTCAGGCCGATCGAGCCGACGGTGCACTCCGGGTCGGTGAAGTTCTCCGAGCGGACCACGTCCAGGCGCGGCAGGGTGACGTCGGCCGCCCAGCGCGAGAGCGCCACGGTCTCGCCGGTGGCGAGGCTCTGCGCGGCGAACAGCGGCAGCGCGTAGTGGGTCTCGGTGCGCCAGAAGTACTCGCTGCCGGGGTCGCGGCCCATCGCGTCGGCCGGGCCGAAGGCGTTGTCGCGGTACCAGGCGCCGGGCGCGAAGCACTCGTAGTCGCGCAGGTCGTCGGAGCCGGCCAGCCCGAGCGAGATCGCGGTGGAGAAGCCGAGGTCGCCGCCGGCCGCGAGCACCTCGACCTCGCGGTGCACGGAGAAGCCCGCGCCGGCGACGCGCCAGACGTCGGTGACGGCGAAGGACGAGCCCGAGCGCACGGTGATCGTGCCGGTGGCGGTGAGCGCCCCGTCCGCCACCGCGACGTCGTCGTAGGGCGCGCCGGAGTACTCGCTGATCGCGGTGACGGTCTTGACCGTGACGCGCAGCGGGCGGTCGTTGGCGTACAGGACGTGCTCGCCCGCGAGCACCTCGAGGCCGCCCGCGCGGGCGCGCAGGGTGTAGTCGCTGGAGCGGAGTTCCACGGGGGTTCCTTCCTGGAGGGTCATGTCAGTGCTTCTCATCGGCGGGGCTCGTGGACTCGGCGGACCTCGCGTCCTCCGCCGGCCGCGGCTCGTCCTCGAGCCGCCGCGCCCCCGGGTCGAAGCGCCGCGAGCCCGGCCGGAACAGCAGCGCCACCCCGCCCACGACGAGCGCCGCGACGAGCAGGAGGATCGCGAACGGGATCAGCGAGATCTCCGCCCACGCGCCCATCACCGGCATCACCAGTCCGGCGGCCGTGAAGCTGACCGTGCCGAGGATCGCGGTGACGCTGCCCGCCTCGCTCGACGGGCCCTGCAGCGAGAGGTACTGCACCGGCGCGAAGCCGAGCGAGCGCCCGGCGAGCGCGAAGGTCAGCGCGCCGACGACGACGAGCAGCGGCTGCGTGCCGGTGAGGGCGAGCACCGCGACCACGACGGCGCCGAGGCCCGTGACGATCGCCGAGGCGAACATGGCGAAGCGCGGCCCGAACCGCGGCACGATCACCCGACCCGTCGTCTGCCCGACCGCGATCGTGACCAGCGAGGTCGCCAGGAACAGCAGCCCGTAGAGGTCCGGCCCGACCGCGTAGACGTTCGTGTAGAGGAAGGGCGCGGTGGCCAGGTAGGCGAAGCCGACCGACCAGCCGGCGGCCGAGGCGGCGGCGAGCGCCAGCACCCGTGGCCGCCTCAGCATCCCGAACGAGTTGCGCAGCGACGGGCCGAGCCCGCCCTGATGCCGGCGCTCGCGGGGCAGCGTCTCGGGCAGCACCAGCAGCGCGATCGCGGTGGCGAGCGCACCCCACGCGGCGACCGCGAGGAAGGAGCCGCGCCAGTCGATCACCTTGGTCAGCTGCGCGCCGACGGAGGGCACCAGGATCGGGAAGACCGAGACGATCACGGCGAGGTTCGCGAGCATCGTCACGAGCTTCTTGCCGCTGTAGAGATCGCGGACGATCGCGGTGACGACCACTCCGGCCGCGGTGCAGGCCGCGCCCTGGACGAAGCGGGCCGAGAGCAGCACCGCGGTGTCCGAGGTCATCGCCGCGACGAGGCTCGCCGCGATGTGCAGGGCCGCCGAGACGCCGAGCGGCCACTTGCGGCCGACCGCGTCGCTCAGCGGACCGGAGACGAGCTGGCCGGCCGCGAAGCCGAAGGTCGCGCCGGTGACGACCAGCTGGGCGGTGGCGACCGAGACGCCCAGGTCGTCCTGCAGCGTCGGCAGGAAGGGCAGCACCAGGTCGATGGTGAGCGGCCCGAAGCCGACGAGCATCGCGAAGATCGGCAGCAGCAGCCGGCCACGGGGCATCACGGCGGTGGTGGAGGCGGCGGCGGTCATGGGCGCGGAGCGCAGGTCACGGAGGGGGTCCTGTCCATCAGCTCCCGGCCGAGACCGGGAAGTACAGCGAGAAGGGTTCGTCGACGACCTCGTGCAGGGGCCGGAAGCGGATCGAGGACGGCTGGCCGACGGTCCGGTAGCCGCGGAGCCACTGGGTCCACTGCCGCTCGTTGTCGGGGGCGAGCAGCGCGGGGGCGTCCTCGAGGCGGCCGCGGAGGCTCACCTCGCGGTCGACGAGGCCGGCCAGCACGACCGGCCCCTCGACGAACGCGACGGTGCCGGGCTCGTCCGGGATCGGCACGGCGCGGATCTCGGTGCCGAAGGCGAGGTCGACGCCGGTGCGGCCGCCGGGGTGCGCCAGCAGCAGCGCGCCGTCGAGGCGCTCGACCCGCGCGGTGTCGCCCGCGACACCCGGCTCGCCGACGGTCCACTCCGGCACCCGGATCCGCACCTGCAGCGCGACCCCCTCCGCCGATTCCACCTCGATGCGGATCCGCGAGGCGGAGGGCCGGTGCGCATCGCCCGCCTCCCCCGCGTTCGCGTCCGGCCCGACGTAGCCGGCGTTGTCGAGCACCTCGACCCGCACGGCCGCCTCGCCCGCCGCCGTCGCCATGCGGACGCTCGCGTCGACGTGCTGCGCGATCGTCAGCTCGGCGTCGCCGCCGCGGTAGAAGACGAGCCCGGAGTGCCGGGTGTGCGCCTGCACCAGCGTGCCGTGGCAGCACCAGAAGTCCTCGGTCGGGCTGCCCCAGTCCTTGCGGGCGCCGCCCTCGAGCGGCAGGAAGTAGGCGACCATCCCGGTCCGCGGGTTCTGCTGGGCGAGCAGGCCGTTCCAGAGGTTCCGCTCGATGTAGTCGGCGTAGGCGAGCTCTCCGGTCCAGCGCAGCAGCACGTCGGCGAGCCGGATCATGTTGTAGACCGTGCAGTGCTCCTGCGTCTTCTCGCCGCGGCGGGCCGCGAACGCGAAGGGCGGCGTCCAGATCTCGCCGGAGGTCTGACCTCCCGTGCAGAAGGTGCCGCGGCGGGTGACGGCCTGCTCCCAGTAGGCCTCGACGATCCGGCGCCAGCGCTCGTCGCCCGTGACCTCGTAGGCGCGGGCGGCGCCGAGCACCTCGGGGATCGTGGTGTTGGCGTGCTTGTTCGTGAGCATGTCGCGGCCCTCGAGCAGGCCGTCGAAGAGGGAGCGGCGGTCGTAGCGGCCGAGCAGCTCGGTGTAGACGGGGTCGCCGGTGATCGCGAGCAGGTCGGCCCAGACCTCGAGCATGCCGCCGGTCTCGACCTCGAGGATCTCCTGGAACGCGGCGTCGTCGAAGCCGCGGACCCACTCCAGCAGCGGGGTCGTCGCCGCCCGCGCCAGCAGCAGCGCCCGCTCGTCGCCGAGGTCGAGGTGCAGGTCGACCAGGCCCATCAGCAGCTTGTGCATCGCGTACTGCGGCGCCCAGATCGGGCGTCCGGTCGCCAGGCGGTCGAGGTAGCCGCGCGGGATCGCCCAGATCCAGCCGCCGCCGTTCTCCTCCTGGCACTGCTCGAGACCGTCGAGCACGGAGTCGAGCCGCGCGCGCAGCAGGGCGTCGCCGGTGACCGCGACCTCGCGCGCCGCGGCCGAGAGCCAGTGGCCGAGGAAGTGCCCGCGCAGCTGCGAGCCGGGCGTCTCCCAGCCCCAGTGCCGGTCGAGGCCGCGGGCCTCGCGCGACTCCTCGGACGGGTGCAGGTGCCAGCCCTGGTCGCCGATCCCGGCCTCGATGCGGAAGTTCTGCAGCAGCCCCTCGTCGCTCAGCGAGAGGAGGTAGTCGCGGTTGAGCCGCCGCCGGGCGTCGAGCACGCCGCGCTCCAGGCGGGACTCGTGCGGGGCCGGGTGGGTCAGCGGCATGGAGGCTCCTCGTCGTCGAGTGGGTGGATCGCGGTGGTGGATGGATCGGTCGCGGGTGGATCGGTCGCGGATGGAGGGATCGCGGATCGACCGCGGTCGAGATCGATCTCTGACTGTACTCCGCTCAGGATCGACGGTAGGAATGTCCTCATGCAATCCCCGAGAGTGATCCATCTCGTCGCCGATGACGTGTCCGTCCTCCTCACTCAGTCGGGGGGTGATCTGCCGGTGCTGCTGCACTGGGGTCCGCGGATCGACGCGAGCGACGACGACCTCGCCGGTTTCGCAAGAACTCCCGAGAGGACGGGGATGGCGGGCGGTTCGGACGTGCCCTACGAGCCCGGGATCCTGCCCGAGCACACCTTCGGCTGGGCCGGTCTGCCCGGTCTCCGAGTGCACCGCGAGGGCGCCGGCTGGTCGCCGCGGCTCACCGTCGACGCCGTCTCGGTGGACGGCGAGGCCCTCGCGGCGGGCGCCGTCGTGCAGCCCGGCAGCGCCGCGGTGACGGTCGAGGCGCACGACGCGCAGGCCGGAATCGAGGTGGTTCTGGAGATCGTTCTCTCACCCGCCGGACTGCTCAGGACCCGCGTCGCCGTCCGCAACGACGGCGACGGGCACCTCGACGTGATCGGCGTCGACCCCGCCCTGCGGATCCCCACCGAGGCCCGCGAGATCCTGGACTTCGCCGGCCGCTGGGGCACCGAGAAGATCCCGCAGCGCCACCCCGTCGTCACCGGCAGCCACTCGCGCTCCTCGCGGCGCGGCCGCACGGGTCTGGACGCGACGACGGTCGTCGCGATCGGCACCCCCGGCTTCGACGCCGCCGACGGCCGGGTCTGGCTCTGCCACGTCGGCATCGGCGGCAACCACGAGCACGCGGTGGAGCGCGGCGACGGCTGGCTCGCCTTCCGCGGCGGCGAGCTGCTCCTGCCCGGCGAGGTCCGCCTCGCGCGCGGCGAGAGCTACGACTCCCCCTGGATCTCCGGCAGCTTCGGCCACGGCCTCGACGCCGCCGCGGCCCGCTTCCACGCCTTCCTCCGCGAGCGCTCCCGCTCCTCGCTCCGCCCGCGCCCGGTCACCCTCAACGTCTGGGAGGCGGTCTACTTCGAGCAGGACTTCGCGACCCTCGCCGAGCTGGCCGACCGCGCCGCCACCCTCGGGGTCGAGCGCTACGTGCTCGACGACGGCTGGTTCCTCGGCCGCAGCGACGACCGCGCGGGCCTCGGCGACTGGACGCCCGACCCCGTCTCCTGGCCGGACGGCCTGCTCCCCCTGGCCGAGCACGTCCGGGGCCTGGGCATGGAGTTCGGCCTCTGGGTCGAGCCCGAGATGATCAACGAGGACTCCGACCTCGCCCGCGCGCACCCCGACTGGATCCTGCGCGCCCGCGAGGAGCTGCCGCCGCGGTTCCGCTTCCAGCAGGTGCTCGACCTGACGAATCCCGACGCGTTCGCGCACATCCTCGGCGTGCTCGACGGGCTGGTCGCCGACCTCGGCGTCGCGTACCTGAAGTGGGACCACAACCGCGATCTGATCGACGCCGGCCACCCCGCCACCGGCGCCGCCGCCGTGCACGAGCAGACCCTCGCGCTCTACCGGCTGATCGACGAGCTGCGCGCGCGGCATCCGGAGCTCGAGATCGAGAGCTGCGCCTCCGGCGGCGGCCGCGTCGACCTCGGGATCCTCGAGCGCACCGACCGGGTGCACACCTCCGACAACCAGGACCCGCTGGACCGCTCGCGGATGCTGCGCTGGACCGGGCTGCTCGTGCCGCCGGAGATGCTCGGCTCGCACGTGGCCTCGCCGGTCAACTCCGTCACCGGCCGCACCAGCGACCTGCACACCCGCTGCGCGATCGCGTTCCTCGGCCACTTCGGCCTCGAGTGGGACCTCCGCGAGCTGAGCGCCGAGGAGGAGCCGGTGCTGGCCGGCTGGATCGCGGCGTACCGCGAGCACCGCGGGCTGATCGCGACCGGCCGGGTCGTGGGGAGTGGCGACTCCGACCCGGACGCCCCCTCGCTGCGCGGCGTCGTCGCGACCGACGGCTCGGAGGCGCTCTACACGCTGGTCACGCCGGCGCTGACCGCGGACTCGCGCCGCCGCGTCCGCCTCCCCGGCCTCGACCCGGCGGCGCGCTACCGCGTCGAGGCCGCGCGCCCCGGCTCGCTCGGTCCGCCCTGGCAGAGCCCGCGCTGGCTGGAGTCGACCGTGCCGCTCGACTCCGACGCCCCGGCCCCCGCCTACTCGGGCAGCCTGCTGCGCGAGGCGGGGCTCGACCTGCCGACCTTCCACGCCGATCGCGCGATCGTCCTGCGGCTCGTCCGCGTCGACGCGTGAGCGCGGCCGCCGTGACCGCCACCGACTCGCCCGCCAGCACTGTTTCCGCCAGCACTGTTTCCGCCACCACCCTGGAGCACCCCGTGAACACCACCGTCACCGTCGACCTGGACCGGCCCGGCGCCACCATCAGCAAGCACGTCTACGGCCACTTCGCCGAGCACCTCGGCCGCTGCATCTACGACGGCTTCTGGGTCGGCGAGGACTCGCCCGTCCCGAACGCCGGCGGGATCCGCCTGGACGTCGTCGAGGCCCTGCGCGCCCTCGACATCCCCAACCTCCGCTGGCCGGGCGGCTGCTTCGCCGACCGCTACCACTGGACCAACGGCATCGGCCCGCGCGAGGAGCGCCCCGGCCTGATCAACACCCAGTGGGGCGGGGTCGCCGAGGACAACTCCTTCGGCACCCACGAGTTCATGGCCCTCTGCGAGCTGCTCGGCGCCGACGCCTACATCTCAGGCAACATCGGCTCCGGCACTGTGCAGGAGATGGCCGACTGGGTCGAGTACCTCACCGGCTCCGGGAAGTCGCCGATGGCGGACCTCCGCCGCTCGCACGGCCGGGAGGAGCCGTGGATCGTCCGCTACTGGGGCCTCGGCAACGAGACCTGGGGCTGCGGCGGCAACATGCGCGCCGGCGCCTACGCCGACCTCGCCCGTCAGTTCGGCACCTTCGTGCAGAGCGGCAACGACGTGCCGCTGCACCGCATCGCCGCGGGCGCCGACGGCGCGGACACGCACTGGACGCAGACGCTGATGGAGGTGATCCCCGAGATCGAGGGGCACCCGTTCTCCTCCGTGCCGTGGGAGTCGATCTCGGTGCACTACTACACGATCGGCGGCAGCTGGCACGCGAAGGGCAGCGCCACCGACTTCGACGCGGACACCTACTGGAGCACGATCGTCGCCGCGCAGGGCATCGAGGAGCTGCTGCGCTCGCACGCCGCCGTGATGGACGTGCACGACCCCGAGAAGAAGTACGGGATGGTGCTCGACGAGTGGGGCACCTGGTGGGACGTCGAGCCGGGCACGCACCCGGGCTTCCTCTTCCAGCAGAACACCATCCGCGACGCGATGGTCGCCGGGATCCACTTCGACGTCTTCCACGCCTTCGCCGACCGGCTGTCGATGGCGAACATCGCGCAGACCGTCAACGTGCTGCAGGCGATGCTGCTGACCGACCCCGACGGCGGCGAGATGGTGCGGACGCCGACCTACCACGTCTTCGAGATGAACAAGGGGCACCAGGACGCGACGGTGCTGCCGACCACGGTCGCCGGCCCGACCCACGCGGTCGACGGGCGCGAGATCGCGCTGGCCTCGGCCTCCGCCTCGGTGAAGGACGGGCGCGTGCTGGTCTCGATGACCAACGTCGACCTCGACGAGCCGCTGGAGATCGAGCTGTCCTTCCGCGGCGGTGCCGTGACCGGAGCGACGGGGCGGCTCCTCACCGCCGACTCGCCCCAGGCGCACAACCGGCCGGGCGACGCCGACGCGGTCAGCCCGGTCGCGCTCGAGGGGCTGGAGACCACCGCGACCGGGCTGCGGGTGACGCTGCCGCCGCACTCCTTCGCGACGGTGTCGCTGGAGCTGGTCGGCGCTCTCGAGCTGACGGGCTCCGACGTGGCAGGGTCGGAGGCATGATCCTGACGCGCACCGAGGCCGCCCGCCGCCCGCCGATGGGCTGGAACAGCTGGGACTGCTTCGGCTCCTCCGTCACCGAGGACGAGGTGCTCGCCAACGCCGAGTACCTCGCCGAGCACCTGCTGCCGCACGGCTGGGACACGGTCGTCGTCGACATCCAGTGGTACGAGCCGGACCCCGGCACGAGCGACTACCAGGAGGTGTCGGAGCCGGTCCTGGACGACTGGGGCCGGCCGCAGCCCGCGGTGGGGCGCTTCCCCTCCGCTGCGACCGGAGGCTTCACCGCGCTCGCCGCACGCGTGCACGCCCTCGGGCTGCGCTTCGGCGTGCACCTGATGCGCGGCGTGCCCCGCCGGGCCGCCGAGCTCGGGCTGCCGGTGCTCGGCTCCGACGCGACCTGCGCCGACATCGCCGACCGCGGCAACGTCTGCCCGTGGAACCCGGACAACTACGGCGTGGACATGACCGTGCCGGGCGCGCAGCAGTACTACGACTCGGTGATGGCGCAGCTGGCGTCGTGGGGCGTCGACTTCGTCAAGCTCGACGACGTGCTCTACCCGCCGATCCAGGCCGACGAGATCGCCGCGCTCTCCCGCGCGATCGACGCGACCGGCCGGCCGATGGTGCTGAGCCTCTCGCCGGGCAAGCAGCTCTCGCTGGAGAACCTCGACGTGCTGCGCGACACGGCGCAGATGTGGCGGATCTCGGACGACTTCTGGGACGACTGGGGGCACCTGCAGGAGCAGTTCCAGCGCGCCGCCCGCTGGGCACCGCACCAGCGGCCCGGCGCGTGGGCCGACGCCGACATGCTGCCGCTCGGCCGGATCGGCGTGCGAGCGCACGTGGGCGAGGACCGCCTCTCGCGCTTCACCCCCGCCGAGCAGCGCACGCTCGTGACGCTCTGGTGCCTGCTGCGCTCGCCGCTGATGATGGGCGGGCACCTCCCCGACACCCCGCCCGAGACCCTGGCGCTGCTGACGAACGACGACGTCCTGGCCCTCCTCTCCAGCGAGGGCAGCCGCGAGATCGTCCGCGACGGCGACCTCGTCGTCTGGAGCGCCTGGCGCGGCGACGCACAGTGGCGCGGCGTCTTCTGGCTCGGCGACGCCCCGCGCTCGTACTCCGCGCACCTCGCCGACCTCGGCTGCACCGGCACCCCCGTCGACGCCTGGACGGGCGAGCCCCTCCCCGTCGCCGACGGCGCGGTCGCGCTCGAGCTCCCCGCGCACGGCGCCCACCTGCTCCGCTTCGCCTGACCCGCTGGGCCGCCCCGCCCCGCCCACTCCTCGTTCTCGGGAGAAGGGGGGCGCGGCGCTGCCCATGCTGATCGAGTAGCGCCCGCAGGGCGCGTATCGAGATCCACCACCGCAAGCACGCCGGGTCTCGATACGCCGCTCCGCGGCTACTCGACCAGCAAGAAGGGAGCCGCTCCGCGGCTGCTCGGCCGGCGTGAGGGGCCGCTCCGCGGCTGTTCCGCCAGCAGGAGCAGGGCGCCGCTGCGCGGCTCCACGACCTCCATGGCAGCTCGCGCGCACTCCCTGATGATTCGACCAGCACCCGAAGGGCACGGATCGAGAGCGACCTCACGCCGCAGAGTCCTCGCACAACCAAGGTGTGAGGATTTTCGCACAAAGCCCACCTGTGCGCTTTTCCTCACAGGAGCGTAATGTGAGGAAATACCCACAGCTGCGGTGCGACACGAGTCGCACTCGAGACCTCAGGAGGAGCCGTGCCGACCATCAAGGCTCGCAAGGCGAGCGATCTCGCCTCGGTCGTCCGCGCTGTGCGCGAGGAGTCCGGCCTGAGCCAGACCGAGCTCGCAGAACGGATCGGCCTGTCGCGCGAGTACGTCGTGAACCTGGAGACCGGGCAGCCGACGCTCTACGCCAAGCGGCTGTTCCGCATCCTGCACGAGCTCGGGATCACGGTCTCCCTCGAGTATCGGGACTCCGCTCGCGACGACGACATCAGCGTTTCGAACAAGAGCAAGTGATCTTGGCGAGGATCGACGTCGGGCTTCGAACACGTGGGTCTCGATACGCCGCTGCGCGGCTACTCGACCAGCAAAGAGGGGCGCCGCTCAGCAACTCCTCGAACGCAACCGACCAGCGCCGGCGCATCATGCTGATCGAGTAGCGCCCGCAGGGCGCGTATCGAGATCCACCATCGCAAGGACGCGGGGTCTCGATACGCCGGTCCGCGGCTGCTCGGCCGGCATGAGGGGCCGCTTCGCGGCCGCTCGACCGGCGTACTTCCGGCAGTACGCAGAAGTTGCGGTAGTCGGGCGCGACTACCGCAACTTCTGCGTGCTGGGGGCGGGTCAGGACTCCGTGTCGGTGAGGGCGTCGAGGCGGGCGACGTCGTCCGCCGAGAGGGGGAAGTCGACCTGGGCGTTCTCGAGGATGCGGGAGGGTGTCGTCGACTTGGGCAGCGGCAGCACGTCCTTCTCGAGGAGGTAGCGGATGCAGAGCTGCGCGACGGAGACGCCGTTCGACTTCGCGATGTCGGCGAGGTCGGAGTTCTCGAGCAGGCCGCCGGTCGCGAGCGGCGAGTAGCCCTCGACGAGGATGCCGTTCGCGCGGCAGTACTCCGTGGTCTCGTCCTGGGTGTTGCCGACGAACCAGCGGATCTGGTTCGCGTGCGGCTTCACGTCGGTCGCCGCGATCAGCGACTCCAGGTCGTCGACCGAGAAGTTGGAGACGCCGATGGCGCGGGCGCGGCCGGAGTCGTAGATCTCCTCCATCGCCTTCCAGGCCGCGATGTTGCCGTCGCGGTGGTCCGAGCCCATGTCCGACCACGGCCACGGCGCGTGGATCAGGTAGAGGTCGACGTGGTCGAGCTGGAGCTCGGCCAGGGTGGTCTCGAAGCTGTCCTTCGCGCCGGCGTGGTCCTTGACCTCGGCGGGCAGCTTCGTGGTGATGAAGACGTCGTCGCGCGCGATGCCGCTGTCGCGCAGGGCCCGGCCGACGCTCGCCTCGTTGCCGTAGCCGCGGGCGGTGTCGATGTGGCGGTAGCCGGCCTCGAGGGCCGTGGTCACCGCGTCGTAGGCGTCGGCGCCGTCCTCGATCTGCCAGGTGCCGAAGCCGATCTTCGGGATCTCGACCCCGTTGGACAGGGTGAAGGTGTCGGTCAGTGCAGGCATGTCGCTCCTCGAGAGGTCCGGCCCCGTGCGCGTCCTCGCGCCGGGGGTGCTGCTGTTCACGGTAGGCGCGCGGGGCGGCGGGCGCAGGCCCCTTGCGCCCCGCGTCCGGGCGGCCTGCCCGCGCTCCCTGCTGATCGAGTAGCGACCGCAGGGCGCGTATCGAGATCCACCGAGATCGGACACGTGGGTCTCGATACGCCGCTCCGCGGCTACTCGACCAGCAAGGGGGGGGCTGCTCGACCAGTCGGCCCCGGGTCAGGCCGGGGTGACCGACCACGGGGTGCGGAGGGCGCGCTCGGTGAGCAGGCGGCGCTCGCCCGTCAGGGCGACGGCGGCGACCTGCGCCGCGTCGGCCGCGGAGGGGCCCGCGATCAGCCGCAGCGGTCCCGGATCCACGCTGAGCGCGCCGTCCTCGCCGGTCGCCGCGAGCCGCGCCGCCTCGACGTGGAAGTGCACGGTCAGCGACTCGCCCACGGCGATGGGAACGCGCGCGTAGCCGATCAGCTGAACGGCCGGCCGCACGACGGGCGACGACGGGAACGCGGCGTACAGCTGCACGACCTCGACCGAGTCCTCGCCGCTGTTGCGGATCGTCACCGCGGCGTCGAGGGCCCCGTCCACCGCCAGCACGGCAGGCGCCGACAGCGCCTCGTAGGCGATCGCGCCGCGGGTCAGGCCGAAGCCGAACGGGTGCAGCGGCGTGTTGTCGAGCGCGGTGATCCCCGGATTGGAGAGCCCGAGCGCCGGCTGGAGGTACGTCGTCGACGCCGAGCTCTCCCGCGGGATCTGCACGGGCAGCCGCCCGGTCGGCGCGACCCGCCCGGAGAGCACGCCGGCGACCGCGGCCGCCCCGTCCGCTCCGGGGAAGAACGCCTGCACGACGCCGCGCGCCGCCCCATAGGCACCGAGCGCGTACGGCCGGCCGGAGAGCACGACCAGCACGGTCGGCACGCCGGTGGCCAGCACCGCCGAGACCAGCTCGTCCTGCGCGCCGGGCAGCCGCAGGTCGGCCGCGTCGCAGCCCTCCCCCGAGGTGCCGTCGCCGAACAGCCCGGCCACGTCGCCGACGACGACCACGGCCGCGTCGCTCGCCCGCGCCGTCGCGACGGCCTCGGCGATCGCGGAGGCGTCCGCGGAGGTGATCGACCCGCCCGCCGCGAAGCGCACGCGGTCCGCGCCGAGCTCGTCGCGCAGGGCGCTCAGCAGGGTCGGGATCTCGATCCCGAGCTCGTGCCCCGGGTGCTTGGAGAGCACGTGGTTCGGGAACGCGTAGCAGCCGACGAGGCTGCGGAACTGGTCCGCCGCCGGGCCCAGCACCGCGACGGTGCCGGAGGCGAGCAGCCCGCGGACGTCGTCGTCGCGCAGCAGCACGACCGACTCCTCCGCGATCCGGAGCGAGATCGCCCGGTTCTGCGCACTGTCGAGGTCGACCGATTCGGCGCCCTCGGGCACGAGGGGCCCGCCGTCGAGCAGCCCGGCCTCGAACTTGTGCCGGAGGTGCCGCTGGACCGAGCGGTCGAGATCGCGCTCGTCGACGACGCCCTCGCGGACGAGCCGCGGCAGCTCGACGTAGGCCGCGGTCTGCGGCAGCTCGACGTCCACGCCGGCGCGGATCGCCAGGCGCCCCGCGTCCGCGGTGTCGACCGCGACGTGGTGCATCGCCTGGAGGAACGGCACGGCCCAGTAGTCGGCCACGACCGTGCCCTCGAAGCCCCACTTCTCGCGGAGGATGGTCGTCAGCAGGTGCCGGTTCGAGCTGCTGGGCACGCCGTCGATGTCGGTGTAGGAGGTCATCACGCTGCGCGCGCCGCCGTGCCGCAGCGCGGCCTCGAACGGCGGCAGCACGGTGTCCGCGATCTCGCGCGGCCCCATGCTGACCGGAGCGTGGTTGCGGGCGCCGCGGGAGGCCGCGTAGCCGGCGAAGTGCTTGAGCGTCGCGATGACCCCCGTCGACTCGATCCCTGCGACGTAGGCCGCGCCGAGCTGCGAGACGAGGTACGGGTCCTCGCCGAGGGTCTCCTCCACCCGGCCCCAGCGGTAGTCCTTCACCACGTCGACGACGGGCGCGAGCCCCTGGTGGAGGCCGAGGGCGCGCATGTCGGCGCCGATCGCGGCCGCCATCTCGCCGACGAGCTCCTCGTCGAAGGTGGCCGCCCATGCGAGCGGCGTCGGGAAGGCGGTGGCGCCGAACGCGGCGAGGCCGGTCAGGCACTCCTCGTGCGCGATCGCCGGGATGCCGAGGCGCTGCGAGGAGACGACGCGCTCCTGCAGCTCGCGCAGCCGACGCACCCCCTCCGGCACCGAGACGGGCTCGGTGCCGAAGACGCGGGTGAGCTGGCCGAGGCCGCCGGCGAAGGGGTCGGCCGCGGCCTCGGGTCCGCCCTCGAGCTTCGGCGCGAAGTCGTCGGCGGAGTCGGTGAGCCAGACGGAGCCGAGCTGGGCCGCCTTCTCCTCGAGCGTGAGCTCGGCGGTGAGGAGGCGGGCCCGCTCGCTCGCGGGGAGGGAGCGGTCCCGCCAGCCGTGCTCGGCGGCCGGGTCCCCGTGCTCGATCCGATCGGAGGGGTCGAGCGTACCGGAGGGGTCGAGCGTGGTGGAGGCGTCGCGCGTCACCCCTTGAACGCCCCGTCCATGATCCCGGACACCATCCGGCGGCCGACGAAGAAGAACGCGATCAGCAGCGGGAGCGTCGCCATGAACGAACCGCCCATCGCCAGCGCCACGTCGATCGACCGGTTGGCCTGCAGCTGCTTCAGCGCGATCTGCACCGTGAACAGCTCCGGCGACTTCAGCACGATGAACGGCCACATGAAGTCGTTCCAGACCGCCGTGAACGTGATCAGCCCGAGCACGAACGCCGCCGGCCGGACGACCGGGAAGGCGACCCGCCAGAACAGCTGCCACGAGTTCGCCCCGTCGATGCGCGCCGCCTGGATCAGCTCGTCGCTCACCGTCGTGGACATGTGCTGCCGCATCCAGAAGATGCCGAAGGCGCTGGCCAGACCCGGCACGATGATCGCCTGGAGGGTGTCGACCCAGTCGAGCGCCGAGATGATCAGGTACTGCGGGATGATGCTCAGCTGCGCCGGCACCGTCATGGTCAGCAGCACGATCAGGAACAGCACGTTGCGGCCCGGGAACTGCAGCTTCGCGAAGGCGAAGCCGGCCATCGCGCAGAGGATCGCGGAGAGGACCGCGATGCTCAGCGACACGATCAGCGAGTTGAACAGCGACGCGATGAACGGCACGGTGTCGAACACCTTCTCCGCGATGGCGAAGAAGTTCGTGCCCGGGTACAGGCGCGGCGGGATCGACGTGACGGCCGTCGCTCCGACCGAGGCGATCACGAACATGTAGTAGAGCGGGAAGACCGAGACGAGCACGGCCACGGCGAGGAAGACGTAGGTCGGCCAGCCGACCCCGCCGCCCTTGCCGCGACGGCGCGGGAGCAGCTTCGGAGTGTCGCCGGCCGCGACGGCGCGCGCCTGCGGGAGGGCCTGATCGATCACATCGGACATCAGACGGCCGCCTTCCGGGTGCGGGTGGACAGGTAGAAGTTGAGCAGCGAGACGACGACGACGATCACGAACAGCACGACGCCGATCGCGGAGCCGTAGCCGAACTTGAACTGGCCGAAGCCCTGCTCGTAGAGGAACAGCGCGAGCGTCTGGCACTGCCGGCCGGCGCCGCAGGTGAGGCCCGATTCGGGAGCCACCAGGAGCGCCTCCGTGAAGATCTGCAGACCGCCGATGGTCGACATGATCACGGTGAAGACGATGATCGGGCGCAGCGCCGGAATGGTGAGGTGGCGGAACTGCTGCCAGCTGGAGGCGCCGTCGACCGAGGCGGCCTCGAACATCTCGCGCGGGAGCGACTGGAGCCCCGCCAGATAGAGGAGCGTGTTGTAGCCGAACCAGCGCCAGAACACCATCGTCGAGATGACGATCCAGGAGCCGTAGTTGGTGGCGAGGAAGTTGATCGAGGGCAGTCCGAAGATGCCGAGGAACCAGTTGATCAGGCCGAAGTTCTTGTCGAAGATCTGCGCGAAGACGATCGCGGTCGCCGCGACGGAGGTGATGTAGGGCACCAGCAGCGCCATGCGCCAGAAGTTCGCCCAGCGCAGTCGCGCATGGTTGAGCAGGTGCGCCAGGAAGAGCGCGAAGAGCAGCTGCGGCACCGTCGAGATGATGAAGATGCCGAAGGTGTTGACCAGGGCGTTCCAGAACCGGCTGTCCGCGAAGAGCTGCTGGAAGTTCGCGAGGCCGACGAAGGTCTGCTCGCCGATCGGGTTCCAGTCGAAGAGCGAGACGTAGAACGTGAAGAGCAGCGGGAAGAGCCCGAAGACGATGAAGATGATGAAGAAGGGAGCGACGTACGCGTAGGGGGCGATCCGCTCCGAGAGGGAGTTGCGGATGCGCGCGGCCTTCTGCACGGGAACGCTGGGCTGCTTGCGCTGCTTGGGGGGACGTACGACTGTCGCCGTTGACACGTGGGTTACCTCCGTCGAAGGGGCGGCCCGGCGCGCGAGGCGCCGGGCCGCTCGGGTGGTGGGGCGATCAGCCGCCGATGGCCTGCTTGGCCGTGTCGAGGGCGGTCGACCACGCCTTGTCGGAGGTGACGTTGCCCGCCTCCAGCTCGACGAGGGTGTTCAGCAGGGCGCCGTTGATCGGCGTCGTGTCCGGGCCGTTGTAGAAGGAGGGGAACTGCTCGACCGAGGTGGCCATGACCTCGCCGATCTTCGAGTCGCCGAAGAACGGGTCGGTGTAGTTGCGGACCGCGTCGCTCGAGACGGCGTCGGTGGCGGCGGGCAGGGTGCCCGAGGCCTCGAAGTGGTCGGTCTGGCCCTCGGCGGACATCATGGTCTTGATGTACTGCCAGGCGGCCTCGGGGTGCTCGGCGCGGGCCGGGATGGCGATGACGCTCCCGCCCCAGTTGCCGCCGACGCCGGGGACGCTGGTGATGCGCCAGTTGCCCGCGGTGTCGGGGGCGTCGGTCTTGATGCCCGCGAGGATCCACGACGGCGCGATGGTCACGGCGAAGGCGCCGTTGGCGCGGCCGGGGGCCCAGCCCGAGGACCAGGCGGCGATGCCGGCGCTGATGCCGGCGTCCTTGGTGTCCACGGCGACCTGGAAGGCGTCCTCGACCTGCGGGTTGGTGTCGTAGACGAGCTCGCCGTCGGGCGAGTAGTACTTCTCCGACACCTGGTTGACGGTGGAGAAGAAGACGCTGGTCTCGATGTTGTCGACGAACGGCTTGCCGGTCGCCTCGGTGTACTTCTCGCCCATCGCGATGAAGGACGGCCAGTCCTTCCACATCTCGGCGACCTCGGCCGGGTCGGTCGGCAGACCGGCGGCCTCGAAGAGGTCGGCGCGGTAGGCGAAGCCGAGTCCGCCCACGTCGGTGGGCACGCCCACGACGGAGCCGTCGTCGGCGGTCGCGGCGGAGGCGGCCCACGGCAGGTACGCGGAGGAGACGTCGTCGCCGCCGAGGGTGCGCAGGTCGAGGAAGTTCGAGCTGTTGGCGACGAACTGGGGCAGGTCGTCGTTCTGGATCATCACCAGGTCGGGGACCTTGCCGCCGGCCAGCGCCGCGGTGAGGGCGGTCGCGGTCTCGGTGGTGCTGCCGACCTCGGAGAGCTTGATCTTCGCATCGGGCATCTTCGCCAGATACTCGTCGACGCTGTCCTTGGCGTTGATGCCGGTGAAGGACCAGAAGGTCGCCTCGGCGTTCGGGTCGTCGGACGCGCCGCCGCCGCTTCCGGATGAGCATCCGGTGAGGGCGAGGGCCACGGCGGCGGCGGCTGCGGCGACGGCCGTCAGTCTTCTGTTCACGATTGTTCCTCTTCGTCGGGGATTCGCGGGGTCTCTCGAAAGGAGACTCGGTGGGGCAGAGAACGATCTCTTGGACGCCAAGGTAGCCCGCCTTTCTCCCTCGTGCAAGCGCGATCACGGAGTCGTTACCGCAGCGTGAGATATCGATCTCCCCTAGGATTGGCAAGAACTTTCGCAAATCGCGACCGTCTCTCCCCCCGGGGAGCGGTTCCCGTGGGAATCTGGAGATCGAGCACCCGGCGCCCCGGTCCGCTCCCCTCCTCGCTCAGAAGGATGCAGCCATGACCCGACCCACGCTCGTGGACGTCGCACAGGCCGCGGGGGTCTCCCGCGCCACCGCCGCCCGGGTCCTCGCGGGGGGCACGAACGTCGACGTCCGGATGTCGGCCGCCGTCGAGCACGCCGCCAAGCAGCTCGGCTACGAGGCCAACAGCGCCGCGCGGATGCTCCGCGGCGGCCGCTCCGGCGCGATCGCGCTGATCGTCGCCTTCAACGAGCTCGACAGCCTCACCGGCACGTTCTTCACCTCGGTGCTCAAGGGCGCGGCGAAGGGCCTCTACGCCGCCGAGGTGCAGCCCGTGCTGCTGCCGGCCGACCACGACGACGGCGACCGGATCCCCAAGTTCCTGCGCTCGCGCGCGGTCGACGGAGCGATCGTGATCCTCCAGCACGAGATCACCCACCTGGCGCAGGCGCTCGCCGACTCCCCCGTGCCGATCGCCTGGGTCGGCCGGCCGCGGGTCGCCCTGGCCGAGGACGCGATCGTGATCGACTCCGACAACTACGGCGGCGGCCGGCTCGCCGCCCGCGCGCTCGCCGACTCCGGGCGGCGGCGGCTCGGGATCATCGCCGGCCCGCACGACATGGAGCCCGCCCGCGACCGCATCCGCGGCTGGCGCGACGAGCTCACCGAGCTGGGCATCGACCACAGCCCGATCGTGCACGGCGAGTTCACCCTCGAGAGCGGCTCGGCCGCGATGGCGCGGCTGCTGCAGCGCCACCCCGACCTCGACGGCGTCTTCGCCTCCTCCGATCTGATGGCCAACGGCGCGATCCGCGTGCTGCAGGCCTCGGGCCGGCGCGTGCCCGCCGACATCTCGGTGGTCGGCTTCGACGACGTGGTCATCGCGACCACCTCGGATCCGACGCTGACCACGATCCGGCAGCCGCTGGAGGAGATGGGGCGCGTCGCCGCGGAGACCGTGGTGGCCGTGGTGGCGGGCCGCGAGGTCGACCGGCAGCCGATCCTGGCGACGACGCTCGTGCAGCGGGAGTCGGCGTGAGCGCGGCGCCGCACCGGCTGATCGTCAGCACCGACGCCGCGAACGAGGCGGACGACCAGTTCGCGATCGTGCAGGCGCTGCTGAGCGGGACGCTCGACGTGCGGGCGCTCGTGGCGGCGCACTTCGGCCGGGCGGGGAGCCTGCGGGAGTCTCGGGCGGAGATCGATCGCGTGGTGGCGCTCGCCGGGGCCGACGTGCGGGTCGTGGACGGTTCCGAGTCGGCGCTGGACGGCTCTGCGTCGGCGGACTCCGAGGGCTCGCGCGTCATCGTCGAGGAGGCGCTGCACGGCGAGGGCCGGCTCTGGATCGCCGTGCTCGGCCCGCTGACCGACGTCGCCGCGGCGCTGCTCGCCGAGCCGTCGATCGCCGAGCGCGACGTCGTGGTCGTCTGGGTGGGCGGCCCGCCCTACGAGGGGGTCGCCGCGTACCATCCGGAGTTCAACCTGATCAACGACGTCGCCGCCGCGAACGCCGTGCTGGAGTCGGGAGTCGCCGTCTGGCAGATCCCGATGCCGGTCTACACGATGGTCGGCGTCGGCCACGCCGAGCTGCGCACGCGCCTCGGCGGCACCAGCCCGCTCGGCGACTACCTCGTCGACCAGCTGATCGCCTTCAACGCGACGATCCCCTACGGCCCGCTCGACTTCCGCTCCCTCGGCGACAGCCCCGCGATCGGCGCCGTGATGAACCCGGCAGGCGGCCGCTGGCGCGAGGTCCCCGCCCCGCGCTTCACCCCCGCCGGCGACCTGCAGCCCGGCGTCGGCCCGCACTCGATCCGCGTCTGCGACTCCTTCGACACCCGCTGGCTCCTCGAGGACCTCTTCGCGAAGCTCGTGGAGTTCGGCCGCGCCGGCCGCTGAGCCGTCCGCGCGACCAGGTCGTCTAAGACTTTCTAAGCCTGTCTAACGTTTTTCTTGGATTCGGGTGGATATTCGTAGCCTCGATCCGTCGAGGCAGCTCGGTGCGCTGCAGCGGCGGAGCGGTCGAGCGGCAGCGTCATGCTGATCGAGTAGCCCGCTCCGCGGGCGTATCGAGATCCACCCAGCAGACCACGCCGGGTCTCGATACGCGGCTGCGCCGCTGCTCGACCAGCATGGCCGGCCCGCCGTGCCCCACGGCAGCACGGCGGCCCCAGCATGCCGATCGACCAGCAGCTGAGCGACCACAGCATGCTGATCGAGCAGCGCCCGCAGGGCGCGTATCGAGATCCCCCTTCTCGAGCACGGCTGTCACCGACCATCGACTGCTCGGCGAGCAGGTCGTCCCCGTCCTGCCCGGCTACGCGAACGGGTCGACGTCCCGCCAGGCCCGGCCGAGGCCGACCTCGCGGCGGAGGCGGAGGAGCGGGTCGGCCGCGGTGTAGACGCGGCCGCGCTTCTCGCCGCTCGTCGCGAGGAGTCCCGCCTGCGCGAGCGTCGCCAGATCGCGCGTGGCGGTCTGGGGACTGATCGGCGTTCCCGCCTCCGCCAGGGAGGCGATGTAGCGGCCGCGGCTGACGGTCGCCCCGAAGAGCGCGTCGAACAGCGGATCCAGGGCCCGGTCGTCGACACCCGCGGCTCGCAGCAGCTCGCTGAGGGCGGTCGAGGCGTCGCTGGCGGCGGTGATGCGCGCGGCGCGCTCCCGGGCCTGGTTGAGGTGGGCGGTGAGGACGAAGCGGATCCAGGGGCGCACGCTCTCGGGCGTCGCCGAGTCAGGATCCCAGGCGCCCCGGCCCACCTGCGCGAGGACGTCGTAGTAGGCCTGCGTACGGCGGCCCAGGTACTCCTCGATCGAGAGGAAGACGGGCGAGACGTCGTCGTCCGCGGCGAGGACGAGGGACTGCAGCACGCGGGCCATGCGCCCGTTGCCGTCCTTGAAGGGGTGCACGAGCACGAAGTTGAGATGCGCCATCGCCGCGTCGACGAGGTGGTCGCCGGTCACGACGATCGTGTCGGCCAGCTCCTCCATCAGGGCCGGGACGGCATCGGCGTCGGCTCCCTCGTGGACGATGTCCCCCGTGATCTCCTGCTGCACGAAGACGGGTCCGGTCCGGTAGCGACCCGGTCGCTGCGAGAGGTCGTAGGACGTCACCATGTAGTGCAGGCTGCGGATCAGGGTGGGGTCGACCACGACCGGGTCCTGCGCGAGCTGGAGCACATAGGTCATCGCCAGCTGGTAGCCCGTGAGGGCGCGCTCGGTCTCGTCGTCGACGTCGACCGGGCTCTCGCCCTGCGCGATCGCCGCCACGTCGTCGACGCTGGCGTGGATGCCCTCGATGCTGTTCGATCCCTGCACGTTCCGCGCGAACGTCATGCGCCGCAGCGACGCCGTCCACCGGTTGCCCTGCCGCACCTGGTACCTCAGCGAGTCGCTCAGCTCCTGGATCCGGGCGCGGACCTCCAACTCCTCGTCGTTCAGATCAGGGGCGACGTACACGAACCCTCCCCGCCTCGATGACTATTAGTAATCATCATAGCCGCATCTCCCCCCTTGGCCGCGGCAGACCCCCGCCCCCGCCCCTGTCCCCGTCCCTCAGAAGTTGCGGTGGTCGCCCTCGACTACCGCGACTTTCGAGGACTGGAAGCGGCGGAGCGAGCGCCGCGCGCCGCCCGGCCCGTGTTCCGCGCCCAGCACGTGCCGGGCAGGGAGAGAAGGACAAGACTCATGACCCATACCCAGGAGGTCATTCCGATGAGGCCGTCATCGGTTCATCCCTCCTCGAGGAGAAAGAGGACCGACATGAAGAGGACGATCACCGCCCTCGCGGGAGGCACTGCGCTGATCGGCGCGCTGCTGCTGGCGCCGGGAGCAGCTCACGCTGCGGACCGACCCACCCCGGAGGATCTGACCGCTGCGCAGAAGGAGGCGATCGCAATCTGGGAGGCACCGCAGAAGATGACCGGATCCTCGCTGACCAGCGTCTCGGAGCTGAGGACCTCGAGAACGGATGACGCCCCGACGACTCGAACGAGTCTGTACCGCGGCAGCTTCCTGATGTGGGCGAACGAGAGGGTCGACTTCGGCTCCACCGACTCCTCCGTCTCGTGGAGCTCGGGATTCCAGGAGTCCGGCGCCGTGTTCCCGAACAACGTCACGCAGAACGGGACGTCGAGGATCCTGAGCACCCGTGGGAAGCACACCTGGCGTGGCAGCTACACGGTGGGTGCGGGAGTACCCACGCCGTGGGGCAACGCGAACGTCTACGACGCCAGTGCGACCGCGACCACCGAGGTGCGTGCCGGCGGCGCCTGGTCGGCCTCCTGGGGATGACGCAGCGGGGCCTGCGCGTCGAGGGGCTCGCCACGAGAGGCGGTGGGCGCGCGGTTCTGCGGGGGGTCGATCTGAACCTGTCGCCCGGCGACTTCCTGCTGCTGCTCGGGCGGAACGGCGCCGGCAAGACCACGCTGTTCCGGTGCCTGCTGGGGCTCACCCGGCACTCGGGCACCGTGCGCGTGGATCACGGGGGTGCGACGCCGGGTCGCCACGCCGATGTCGCGCCGGTCCTCGACCGCTCGAGCCTGCACCCGGGCTGGTCGGTCAAGGCGAACATCGACTACCAGCTCAACGAATCGGCGGGGCATCGGCACCAGCTCGTCCAGGAGCTGCTCTCGCCTGAGATCCTCCGCGCCCGCGCCGGGCGGCTGTCCACCGGCCAGCGGAAGACGGTCATGCTCTCGATCGCCCTCGCCTCGGGCGCTCCGGTGCTGCTGCTCGACGAGTTCGCGAACGGGCTCGACCTCGCCGGCCGGCACCAGATGCGGGTCCACCTGCGACGGGCCTGCGAGCAGGGTCGCATCGTCATCGCCACGGGTCACGACCTCACCGCATTCGAGGGACTCCCCTCCTGCGTCGGCGAGCTCGTCGACGGGACTCTCCTCGACGTCACCACCGCCCACCCGCTCCTCCGACGGCCGGAGAGCCATGACCTCCGTGCTCCGTGAGATCCGAAGGGAGCTGCGAGGAGCGGTCAGCTCCCGGCTGCTCCTCGTCCTGCTGCTCGCCGGCGCCGTCTTCGCGGCCTGGAGCGCGGTGACCGACTGCGGCAACGCCGAATCCACCGCGGCGCTCTTCATGAGGACCGCCGCCGACCACACTGCGGCCGGGCAGTCCGTCGAGGAGGCCCTGGCAGCGCCATTGACCGTGACCTCGCTCGGCGACGGACGGACCGAGATCGACAATCCGCTGCGCTTCGATTTCGAGGCAGCGGTCGCGGCCTCGGCGGCGCTCGACCCCGCTGGGGCCGTCAGCACGGCGCTCAGCCTGGCGCTGGTCCTCGCGACCCCGCTCCTCGGCTATGCCGTGGGGCTGTTCGCCGCGACCACCGATCTGCGCAGCGGGTCGATCATCGTGAGGTGGCCGCAGGTCCGCGGCGTGCGCACCTTCCTCGCCGCGAAGGCCGCCCTCCTCGTCCTGGCCGTCCTGACGTTCGGCGGGGCGCTCGCGCTGTGCTCCTCCCTCGCCGGACTGGTCACCGCGCAGCTGCGACCGTCCGTCCTCGGCGATGCTGTGCGGGAGCCGCCCGCCGACCCCGGCCGGATCGCCGCGCTGTCCGCCGCGTTCCTGCTGATCGGCGTCGCCTTCGCCGCGCTGGGATTCTGCGTCGCGACGGTGACGAGGGAGCGCGCGTTCTCGCTCACCGGCTTCGCTCTCGCGTACTACCTGCTGCCGATCTTGGGGCCGTGGGACCCACGGAATCTCATCCCCAGCGTCGCGGCTCCCTGGCTCGCGTTCCACGGCGGATTCCAGCCGCGGGCGGTCGGCGATCTCGGTGTGCTGCCGAGCGCACTCTCGCTCAGCGCCGGCCCGCTGCTGCTCTTCGGCGTGTGCGCGGCGGTATGGACGCTCCGCGACAGGACGCCGGACGACCTGTGAGAGGCCGCCACCGCATCCCTCGGAAGGGGCGGCCCGCACGGGCTGCAGCTAGGCGCGGGCGGCCTTGACGTAGGCGACGAGGGCGTTCGCGTGGCCGTGGCCGAGGCCGTGCTCGGTCTTCAGCCAGGAGACGACCTGCATGTGGGTCTCGGAGTCGAGCCGCTCGTCGACGAGGTCGAGCCACTCCTGGATCGGGCGGCCGTAGGTGGCGGCGATGCTCGGGAAGTACGACGCCGGGCCCTTCGGCTTCGAGCCGTCGGCGGGAGGCTCGGGGGCGAGGACGCGCGAGGGGGACATGCCGGTCACTGTAGCGGCGCGGGGGCGGCGCCCGACAGAGCGGCGGAGTCCTGCTGATCGAGTGGCCCGCGCAGCGGGCGCATCGGACGCGGGGTCTCGATACGCGGCGTGCGCCGCTACTCGACCAGCAAGACGGGGGCGGAGTCCTTGCTGATCGAGTAGCCCGCGGAGCGGGCGTATCGAGATCCCCCCCCCCCCAGTCAGCAGGAAGCCCGGCGAACGCGACGCCCTCAGCGCCCGGCGCGACCGCCGCGGTGCGCGGCGTCGAACGCCGCCTGCACGTCGCTCGGGATGCGCCCCGAGCGGGGCACCTCGTAGCCGTGCCGGCGCGCCCAGTGCCGGATCGCCGAGAGCATCTCCGGCGACTTCCGGCCGGCGCCGGCCTCGACGGCGACCACGCGGCGCGACGGAGCCGCCGACGAGAGCGGTCGCGCCGCGGCGACGAACGGCGCCACGGCCAGGTGCAGCGCGCCGATGTTCGCCGCGGTCAGATCGATCTCGTACTCGCGGTCGTCGATCGAGAACGCGACCGTGCCGCCGCGACCCTCCGCGATGACCGCGCCGGTCAGGTCGTCCGTCAGAACACTGCGCTCGGCCATCCCGGCGTCCTCCTCCATCAGCCAGCGGACCCCTGGCGGGTCCACGTCCGCCGACCAGGGTAACGAGTCAGCCCGCGGCCGGTGGCGGCAACGCCACGCCCATCCGGTAGAACCGCTCCGCCGTCCCCGCGAAGACCGCGAGCCGCTCGGCCTGCGAGAGCTGCGCGGTCAGCGCGTCGAAGGCCGAGTACAGCTCCGAGAACGAGCTGTAGAGCCCGTCGACCGGGAAGTTGCTCCCGAACATCGCCCGCTCCGGGCCGAAGGTCTCCAGGGTCTCCAGCACGAACGGCGCGATCGAGTCACGAGTCCAGGAGTGGTCGTTGGTGCCGAGCGCCGAGATCTTCACGACGACGTTGTCCTGCGCGGCCATCGCATGGAGGCCCGCGCGCCATTCGGTCACCGACTCGGTGTCGCGTCCGATCGGCATGCCCAGATGATCGAGCACGATCGCGGTCCCCGGGAACTCCGCGGCGAGCGCCGCCGCCTCCCGCAGCTGCGTCGGGAACACCTGCAGATCGAACGAGAGCCCGAGCCCTTGCAGCCGGGCGAAGTTCGCGCGCCAGACCGGATCGCTGAGGACGTCCCCCCGGTCGCGATGGCTGAAGACCGGGTCGGGGTGCCAGTTCAGGATGTCGCGGACGCCGCGGGTGACCGCGAACGCGGCATGATCCTCGAGCAGCCGCGGCGCGTCCGGATCGAGCAGCGACACGTGCGCGACGTGCACCGTCGGCACCGCGCTCTCCCGGGCGAGCGCGTCGATCCAGGCGGTCTCGGCGAGCGCGTCGGCGGCGCCGTTCTCGACGTGCACGGAGGCGAGCAGCGTCACGTCCCGGGCGTCGGCACGGTAGTCGGCGACGCTGTAGGAGCGGCGGAGCGGCCGGTCGTCGCCGTGGTAGCGGAAGGGCTCGGCGGGCCCCTCCAGCCACGGGTAGGAGCGGGAGAGATCGGTGAGGTGGTGGTGGGCGTCGATGACGACGAGATCAGGCATGCGGCTCCTCCAGGCGGCGCGCGAGCGTGCGGTAGACACCGGTGTGATCCAGATCGCCGTCGCCCACCGCGATCATCCTCTCGAACAGGGCGGTCACGGCGGCGGTCGCCGGCAGCGAAACGCCCTCGGCAGCGGCCGACTCCTCGATGAAGCGCAGGTCCTTCAACTGGTTGCGGGCGCTGCCGCCCTCGGCGAAGTCCTCGTCGAGCCACTTGCGGCTCTTCTGCTCCAGCACCGCGGTGCGGGCAAGGCCACCCTGCAGCAGCTCGATCACCGTCTCCGCGTCGAGCCCGGCACGGCGGGCGAGCAGCAGCGCCTCCGAGACCACGGCCACGGTGCCGGCCACGACGATCTGGTTGCAGAGCTTGGCCGTCGCGCCGGCGCCGCTCGGGCCCAGGTGACGGACGGTGCGGCCGAGGCGCTCGAGCACCGGGAGGACGCGGGTGACCGCCACCTCGGCTCCGCCGACCATGATGCTGAGCGTCGCGTCGCGGGCGCCCACCGTGCCGCCGCTGAGCGGGGCGTCCACCACCTGCACGCCGTGCTCGGCGTCGAGCCGGCGAGCGAGGGCCGCGACCGCGATCGGCGAGACGGTGCCGTGCACGACGAGCACCGGCTCGGCGATCCCCGCGGCGCGCCAGCCCGCGAGCAGTCCCGTGTCGCCGTCGAGCAGCGACTCGACCTGCACCAGGTCGGGCAGCACCGTCAGCGTGATGTCGGCCGCCGCCTCCGCGGGTGCCGACGCGACCACGGCGCCGAGTCCGGCGAACGCCGCGGCGCGGGAGGCCGTGCGGTTCCAGACGGTCAGCGGGCCGCCCGCGAGCAGGTTCCGCGCCATCGGCGCCCCCATCGGACCGAGGCCGAGCAGGGAGAGGCTCACAGGCCGGCCTCGCCGGATCGCACCTCGGCGAGCTCGTTCGGCGCCACGTCGTCGAGCAGCACCCGCGCCTCGAAGCCGAGCAGCTCGCGCGAGCGGGTGAGGTCGAGCCCCACCGCGCGGCCCTCGATTCGCCCCCGCGGCACGCCGGGCGCGACCGCGTCGAGGGCGTCGGCGGTGGCCTCGCGCAGGTAGGTCAGCGGAGCCGCGACGAGGATGCCCGGCGCCGGCGGCGTGTCCCGCAGCAGCGCCGCGAGCACCGCCCGGGCCGAGTCCGCCGCGTCGAGATAGCTCCAGCCCTCCGCGGCCTGGCGGCGCGGGTCGGCGGCGAGCACCGCGCGCAGGTGCTCCCCGAAGACCCGCCCGCCGTCGACCGTGATGTCCCGCACGAGCGGGAAGCGCAGTCCGGTCAGGCTCAGCCCCCAGGTCGCGTGCGCCATCCGCGCCGCGTCCTCGGTCGCGAGCTTCGAGAGCGAGTACTCGTCCGAGATCCGCGGCTCCGCGTCCTCCGAATACGGGATGACCGGCGGCAGCACCTGCGCGGCACCGAGCGGGTAGCCGTTCGCGTTGATGCTGGAGGCGTAGACCACCTTCGCGACCCCGGCTGCGCCGGCCGCCGCGAACACTGCGAAGCTGCCGACCGCGTTCACCCGGTAGGTCTCGACCGCGTCGGCCATGCCGAGCCCGGCGTAGCCGCCGAGATGCACCACCGCGTCCTGGCCGGCCACTGCCTCCGCCAGCACCGCCGGGTCGGTCACGTCGCCGACGATCGAGCGCACGTCCGCCTCCGCTGCGGCGCGGTCGAGGACGGTGACGACCGCCCCTGCCGCCTGCAGCGCCGCGACGGTGGGCCGCCCGATCAGCCCGGAGCCGCCCGTCACCAGGATGCGGGCGCCGCCGAGCGAGCTCAACCGCGCGGTGGAGCTCAGCGGCGCCGTCACGCGCGCACCGACGGCGTCGACTCCGTGGGCGGCGCCGCGACGTCCTCGCGCTGCTTCTTCCGCCCGCGCGAGAGCATCGGCCAGCCCTTGCTGCCCTGGTCGAGCGTGACCGCGATCAGAACGACGAGACCGGTCACGATCTGCTCGTAGAAGCTCGGCACGTTTAGCAGCACCAGTCCGTTGGTGAGCGCGCCGAGGATCAGCGCACCGACCAGGGTGCCCGCGATGCGGCCCTCGCCGCCCATCAGGTTGGCGCCGCCGATCACCGCCGCCGCGATCGCGGTCAGCTGGTAGGGGCTGCCCGCGTCCGGCTGCGCCGCGTTGATCCGGGCGACGATGACCAGACCGGCCAGCGCCGAGAGGCCACCGGAGATGCAGTACACCGCGATCTTGACCCGGTGCACCCGCACGCCGGAGAGCCAGGCGGTCTCCTCGCTGCCGCCCACCGCGATCACGTTCTGACCGAAGACGGTCTTGCGCAGCAGCAGCCAGGCGGCGACGCCGACCACGGCGACGATCAGCACGACCACGGGCACGCCGCCGACGTAGCTGTTCAGCAGCAGGATGAACTCCTTCGGCACGTCGTAGACCGGCTTGCCGTTCGTGGCGACGTACGCGCCGCCCTGGAAGACGCTCATCGTGCCGAGCGTCGCGATGAACGGCGGCAGGTTCAGCTTCGTGACCAGCAGTCCGTTGATCCCGCCGCAGACGAGGCCCAGGACGATGCCGGCCGCGAGCCCGAGCAGCGGAGGGACGCCGCCGTTGACGAGCAGCGACGCGCTGACGATGCCGACGAAGCTCGCCATCGCCCCCACCGCGAGGTCGATGCCGCCGGTGATGATGACGAAGGTGAGCCCGATGCCGATGATCGCGTTCACGCTCGCCGACACCGCGACGTCGCGCAGATTGCCGAGGGTGAGGAAGTTCGGGTTGAGCACGCCGAGGATGACGAAGAGGACGACCGCGGCGAGGTAGATGCCGAAGGCCTGGAGGTTGAAGGAGCGGCGGGGCGGCGTGGCGACGCCCCCGGTCTCGGGGGAGGTCATGAGGTTCCTTTCGCGACGCCCATGGCGTTCGCCACGATGCTGTGCTCGGTGATGTCGTCGCCGACGTGCTCGGAGACGAAGCGGCCGGCCCTCATGACGAGGACCCGGTCGCTGATGGAGATGATCTCGGGCAGGTCGCTCGAGACGACGATCACGGCGTGCCCCTCGGAGGCGAGCTGATCGATGAGCTCGTAGATCTCGACCTTGCCCCCGACGTCGACGCCCTTGGTCGGCTCGTCGAAGAGGAAGACGCTCGCGCCGAGCCAGATCCACTTCGCGATCACGATCTTCTGCTGGTTGCCGCCCGAGAACTGCCGGGCGTTCAGCCGCACGTCCGCCGGGCGCAGCGACATCCGCCGGCCCATCTCCTCCGCCGTCGCGATCTGGCGCCGGGTGCTGATGAACGGTCCGAAGCCGTTCAGCTGCCGGTCGGAGGTGAGGGCGACGTTCGCGTAGGCCGGTGTCTGCAGCACGAGTCCCTGGTGCTTGCGGTCCTCGGGGATGAAGGCGATGCCCGCGTCGCGGCTGTCGCGCGGCGAGCGCACCTTGAGCGTGCGGCCGGCGAGCCGGACCGTCCCCTCGGTGCCCTCGTCGGCGCGGATCAGCGCGCGCAGGAACTCGGTGCGCCCCGAGCCGACGAGGCCGGCGATGCCGACGACCTCGCCGCGGCGCACCTGGATCGACTCCGGTCCGACACCGCTCGGGTGCGTCACGCCGGAGGCCTCGAAGTGCACCTCGGCGTCCGCGGCGACCGGGTGCCGCCGCTCGAAGGAGAGCAGCTCGCGCCCGACCATCCGCCGGACGATGTCCTCGGAGGAGGTCTCCGTGATCGGCGCGTCGTAGGCGGGCCGGCCGTCGCGGAGGACGACGACCGTGTCGGACACGCTCATCACCTCCGGCATCTTGTGCGAGACGTAGATGACGCCGACGCCGCGCCCGTGGGCGATCTCGCGCACCCGGGTGAGCACCCCCTCCACGTTGTGCTCGAGCATGCTCGTCGTCGGCTCGTCGAGCGCGACGATCTTCGCGTCGAAGGCGAAGGCCCGGGCGATGGTGAGCGCGTGCCGCTGCGCCGGGCTGAGCCGGCCGACCGGGGTCCGCGCCTCCATCGGGAAACCCATCAGATGGACGTCCTTCAGGGCCCGGTCGATGTCGTCCTGGGCGGACGCGCGCTGGGTGCGCGTCCGCCCGAGCAGCAGGTTCTGCATCACCGTGAGCTGGGGCACGATGGCCGGCTCCTGGTGCGCGATGCGGACCCCCTCGGCGAGGGCCTGGCGCGAGGTGTACTCCATCCGCCGCACCCCGTCGATGGTGATCGAGCCGCGATCAGGGCGCAGCGCCCCACCGAGGATGTTGAGCAGAGTGCTCTTCCCCGCGCCGTTCTCGCCGGCGAGCGTGCGGATCTCGCCGCGTTCGAGCGTGAAGCTCACGCCGTCCAGGGCGCGGACGCCCGGGAACGACTTCGCGATGCCGCGGACCTCGAGCAGATGCTCGGCCATGTTCCGTCTTCTTTCCTGTTCGAGAGGGACCTTGCCGGAGGGAGCGCGGTGATCAGCCGCGGGTCACGGCATGCCGGTCTCGTAGTCGGCCACGTTCTCGCTGTCGATGATGAAGGCGGGGACGTCGATCCAGGCCGGCACCGTCTTGCCGGCGAGGAGCCAGAGCGCCGCGTCGACGCCGGTGGCGCCCTCGGTCGTCGGCAGCTCGCTGACGGTGGCGGTGTAGTCGCCGGCCAGGATCTGCTTCTTGGCCTGCGGGATGCCGTCGGTGCCGACGAGGATCACCTTCCCGGTGAGGCCCTTCGCATCGATGGCGGCCTGGACGCCGAGCGCCATGCCGTCGTTCTGCGAGTAGAACGCCTTGATGTCGGGGTTCGCCGTGAGCATCGTGGTCGCGATCTCCTGCGCCTTGGTCTGGTCCCACGAGGCGGTCTGCGAGGCGACGAGCTCGAGGTTCTCGTGCTTCGCGAGCGCCGCGGTGAAGCCGTCGCCTCGGTTGATCGCGTTGGAGGAGCCGGGGTCGCCCTCGATCATCGCGACCTGGCCGCCGTCGGGCAGCAGGTCCGCGATGTAGTCGGCGGCCGTGGCGCCGATGGTGGTCGCGTCGGGTCCGACGTAGACGACTCCGGGGACGTCGCTCTTGGCGTCGTTGAGGACCACGGCGGGGATGCCGTCGGCGAGGGCGGACTCGAAGATCGAGTCGAGGCCGGTCGCCGAGATCGGCGAGGCGAGGATCGCCGTGCAGCCCTGGTTCATCGCGCTCTTGGCCTTGTCGAGCTGCTCGGTGATCGAGGACTCGTCGGTGACGTCGAAGGTCTGGTAGTCGACGCCGAGCTCCTTGGCGCGGTTCTCGAAGCCGTCGCGCTCGTAGCCCCAGAACTCGTTCGACAGGGTGCGGGTGATGTAGCAGAGCTTGGCGCCGTCGGGCACGGCCGGGTCGCCGAGCGAGGCGGTGACCTCGTCGACGGGGGTCTGCGCGGAGGAGTCGACGAGCGACACGATGTCGGCGCCGGAGCCGCCGGCGGCTGCTCCTGCGCCGTCGCCGTCGGGCGAGGCCGAGCAGCCGACGAGGAGGGTGAGGGAGGCGAGCCCGGCGAGGGCGGCGCCGGTGGCGCGAGTGGGGAAGGACATGGGAGGGGGCCTTTCGTCATCGGAAGGTGGGGCGGGTCGTGCGAGGTGGGGCGGGTCGTGCGGGGTGGTGCGGGAGGTGGCGGGCCGGGCGGAGGATGCGCCCGGCCCGAGGGGGTCAGGAGGCGAGCAGCGCCTCGGTCTCGCGGCGCAGCTCGAGCGCCTCGGCGAGGGACTCGTCGATGATCACGTCGTCCCAGCCGACCGTCGCGCCCTGCGCGATGTCGTGGCGCAGCTCGACGTGGTGGGCCAGCGCGACCGGGAGTGCTCCGATGGCGACCGAGTGCTTCGCGGAGACGAGCTTGCCGTAGACGGTGAAGCCGCCCTCGCCGTCGAGGAACTCGCCGGCCTTCAGGTCCTTCTTCGCGGTCGCGACGACATCGCCGTAGAAGCCCTCGGGATGCCCGGTCGAGATGCCGCGCAGCGCCGCGTTGGCGATCGAGACGTTCAGCTCGAGGCCGACGTAGTGGTACGGCCGGTAGAGCGCCGCATACTGCTTGGTCGGGTCCGGGTGCCACGGGTACTCGTCGAAGCAGGTGGAGACGTAGGGGTTGGTCGCCTTGACGACGACGTACACGCCCTCCTGCGTGTTGTGCGGGATGAGCGAGCCGTCGCGGTTCACGCTCGACATCACGTCGACCGTGCCCTCGTGGTCGAGGGCGCCGCCGATCGCGCTCGGCCGGCTGATCGTCGCGATCTCCTCGACGTCGCCGGGAGTGAAGGTGAGCCCGGAGTCGGAGGGGACCAGGCCTGCTGCGTTCGCGACCGCCGCCATCTCGATCGCGGCCTTCGTGCCGTCGCGGAACGAGGTGTGCATGTACGGGTTGAGCTGGCCGGAGTCGGTCAGCTCCTTGCTGAACTCCCAGTTCTCCCAGACGTTGTCGGGGTTCATCTGGTGGTAGTGCTCGAGGTACTTCGCGCCCTTGCCTGCGCAGACGACGTCGAAGCCGCTGGTGCGCGCCCAGTCGACGAGCTCCATGATCAGGGCCGGCTGGTCGCCGTAGGCCATCGAGTAGACGATGCCCGCCGCCTCCGCGCGCTTGGCGAGCGCGGGGCCGGCCAGGGCGTCGGCTTCGACGGTGACCATGATGATGTGCTTGCCGGTCTCGATCGCCCGGAGCGCGTGGTGCACGCCGACGATCGGGTTGCCGGTCGCCTCGACGATGACGTCGATGTCGTGCTCGAAGAGGACGGCGGCGTTGTCGACGATGGTGGTCGTCCGGTTGGCGAGCGCCTCGGGGATGTCGGCGGCCATCGCCTCGGCCGGCCAGTCGACCAGCTCGAACGCGCCGCGGGCCCGGGCGACGTTGACGTCCGCGATGGCGACCACGTGCACACCGGGGATGTTGCGCGCCTGCGAGAGGTACATGGTGCCGTAGCGCCCGGCGCCGATCAGCCCGATGCGGATGGGGCGGCCCTCGCGTTCGCGATCGCCGAGGAGTTTGTACAGGTTCACGTTGACCTCTCTGGTCCGGTGGCGCACGGACGCAGAGGCCGCCTCGAGGGGCGGGGGACGTCGTCGTCGTGCGCAGTCTTCTTGGACAGTGATTCTTCAAGACAGTGCTGCTCACCGGGTCGTTGTGGAACCGGTACCAGTTTTGTACCACCCGCGATTAGAGTGTGTCAACAGCGAGCGGAGCAGCCCGGTCGCACGCCGATACGATGGCCCGACACCCGGGGGAGGAACCGTGCAGAAAGCACCCACGATCCGCGACGTCGCGCGCAGCGCCGGCGTCTCGGTCTCCGTGGTGTCGCGCGTGCTCAACGACGGCACAGGCCCGGTCGCAGTCGACACCCGTCGTCGCG
The DNA here is from genome assembly GCF_009834185.1 of Rathayibacter sp. VKM Ac-2760. Lineage (GTDB taxonomy): Bacteria > Actinomycetota > Actinomycetes > Actinomycetales > Microbacteriaceae > Rathayibacter. Next base: position 556,653 of record NZ_CP047173.1, on the reverse strand, counting down.
TCGTCGAGGCGATCGAGGAGCTCGGCTTCCGCCCGCGCGCCGCCGCCCGGGAGCTGAGCCACGGCCAGACCCTCGCCATCGGCCTCGTGCTGCCGGACCTCACCAACCCCTTCTTCGCCCGCCTGGCCGACAGCGTCGTCTGGGAGGCGCGCGCCCGCGGCGCCCAGGTCCTCCTGATGACCACGCAGGAGGACTCCCACGTCGAGGGCGAGTCGCTGACGAGCCTGCTCGACCGTTCCGTCGGCGGAGTGATCGCGACCCCGTCCGGTGACAACCTCGAGAAGTGGTCGCGACTGCGCCGGGCAGGGATCGACGTCGTCTTCGTCGACCGCACGACCCCCGGTCTCGACGACGTGGATGTCGTCAGCATCGGCAACTCCGCCTCGGCCGCCCGCGCGACCGACCACCTGATCGCGCTCGGCCACACCCGGATCGCGATCGTCTCCGGTCCGCTGCGCACGTCGACCGGCCAGGCGCGCGTCGCCGGCTATCGCGCGGCCCTCACCGCCGCCGGCCTCCGGGTCGACGGCACGCTGATCCGCGAGGTCCCGTTCCGCGGCGACATCGGCGGCGAGGCGGTCGCCGCACTGCTCGCGCTGCCGGAGCCGCCGACCGCCCTGATCGTCGCGAACACGGCGCAGGTGCGCAGCGCCGTGCACCGGCTCTTCCAGCTCGGTGTCGCGATCCCCGACGCGCTCTCCGTGGTCGTCTTCGACGACAACCCGTGGAGCGAGCTCGTCACGCCGCCGCTCAGCGTCGTCCGCCAGCCGATCGAGATGCTCGCCCGGCACAGCGTCGACCTGGTGCTCGCCCGCATGCAGGGTCGGATCCCGGACGCGCCCCAGCACATCGAGGTTCAGGCGGACCTCGTCATCCGCTCCAGCTGCGCCGCCCCGGCCCGCCACTGACTCCGCCCACCACCCCCTCACGAAAGGCACCACCATGACCGATCCCGTCGTCGTCACCGCGATCTTCACCCCCGCCGAGGGCAAGCGCGACGCCCTCGTCGCCGCCCTCACCCCCGCCATCGCCGAGGTCCACGGCGAGGAGGGCTGCGAGCTCTACGCGATCCACGACTCCCCCGACGGCACCATCGTGATGCTCGAGAAGTGGACCAGCGCCGAGGCCCTCGACGCCCACGCCGCCGGCGAGCCCGTCGTCCGCCTGAACGCCGCCATCGCCGGCCTCGTCGCCGCACCCCCGGTCGTCACCCGCCTGGCCCCCCTCCCCGCCGGCACCCCCGCCCAGGGCGCCCTCTAGCCCCCATCCCGCCGAGTCGCCCGAGAAGGCCCGTTCTCCACCCCGAGAACGCACCTTCCCGGGCGACTCAGCGCCGCGACCCCGCCATGTTGGGGCGAGCAGCCCCGCAGGTGCGTGTCGTGTTCATGCTGGTCGAGTAGCCCCGAAAGGGCGTATCGAATCCATGCTGGTCGAGTAGCCCCGCAGGGGCGTATCGAATCCATGCTGGTCAAGTAGCCCCGAAGGGGCGTATCGAATCCATGCTGGTCGAGTAGCCCCGCAGGGGCGTATCGAGACCCCCGTCCTCCGAACGTCCAGCCTGCAGACCCGTCGTCCGGCACAGGTGGATCTCGATACGCCCGCTCCGCGGGCTACTCGATCAGCGAAGGGGTGCACCCGCTCATCCATCAGCGGAAACGGGGCCCGAGCCGGCCTCGCCTCAGCGCGGCCGCCCCACCGACGCCCGCTCGATCAGCCGCGTCTCCAGCTCCAGCCGCGTCGCGCTCGACGACAGCGGCCGGGCCGCGCGGTGCGCCTGGTGCAGCATCCGGAACGCCGCGGCGCCCATCTGGGCGATCGGCTGCTGGATCGTGGTCAGCGGCGGCGTCGCCCAGGCCGACTCCTGCACGTCGTCGAAGCCGATCACGCTGAGGTCGTCCGGGATGCGCAGTCCCGCCAGATCGGCCGCGTCGTAGGCGCCGAGCGCCATCGTGTCCGAGAGCGCGAACAGTGCCGTCGGCCGCGTCGCCGCGTCCTCCAGCATCGCGGAGGCGACGATCCGCGCGCGGTCGCGGCTCCAGCCGCCGTAGGCCACGCGCTCCCGCGGGAGCGGCACCCCCGCCTCGCGCAGCGCCGTGCTGAACCCGTCGAGCCGGGCGCTGCTGTAGAGCTGCCCCCGCGCGCCGGCGATCACGCCGATGCTGGTGTGGCCCCGGCCGAGCAGGTGCTCCGCCGCCATCCGGCCGCCGTCCCAGTTGGTCGCGCCGATGCTCGCCACGTCGGCCGGCGGGCGGGTGATCGGATCCACGATCACCACGGGCAGCTCGGCCGTCGTCAGCAGGTGCAGCTGCGCCGCCGTCACGTTCACGAGGACGACGATCGCGCCGAGGGACGAGCGGCGCAAGAGCCGGTTGACCCACTCCCCGTCGGGACGCGCGCGGGTGAGCACCAGGTCGACGCCGGCCGCCGCGGCCTCCTCCTCGATCCCGCCGAGGACGGGACCGATCCAGGTGCCGTCGAGGTGGCCGACGACCACGTCGACGATGTGCGCGACGTGCGGGTCGTCCGCCGGCGGGCGCAGCCGCGGCCGGCGCCGGTAGCCGAGCTCGTGCGCCGCCTCCATCACTCGCAGCCGGGTCGCCTCCGAGACGTCCGTGCCGCCGTTGAGCACCTTCGAGACCGTCGGCACGCTCGTCGCGGCGCGCTCGGCGATGCGGGCCATCGTCGGCCGGGGGGCGGCGTCGCTGTCGTCCATACGACAACTGTAGGCCAGAACGAGTTGCGAAACAGGCCCGGATCGCTTCGGGGTCCGAACCGCATTCCCGCCTTGCCTGCACCGCCAGCGGGGTGCAGACTGATCGGACGTGGGCGGCGCCAGCCATCGAGTTGCGCAAGATCCGTTCGACGACGAACCGCGGAGCGATCCGCCGAGCATCCCGAGGACACCGATGACCGACCTCCCCCCGACCACTCCCGCGAAGAGGGCGCTCGTCGTCCGCGGCGGGTGGGACGGCCACCAGCCCGTCGAGGCGACCGAGCTGTTCCTCCCCTTCCTCGAGGAGAACGGCTTCGAGGTGCGCATCGAGGAGTCGACCGCCGTCTACGCCGACGAGGACTACCTGCGCACCGTCGACCTGATCGTGCAGTCCAACACGATGACCTCGATCGAGTGGCCCGAGTTCCTCGGCCTGCGCGCGGCCGTCGAGCGCGGCACCGGCCTGGCCGGCTGGCACGGCGGCATCGCCGACTCGTACCGCAGCAACTCCGACTACCTGCAGCTGATCGGCGGCCAGTTCGTCTCGCACCCGGGCAAGCACCCCGACGAGCGGACCGGCGAGCAGTCCGACAACTACGTTCCGCACACGATCGAGATGACGGCCCTCGCCGCCGACCACCCGATCACGCAGGGCATCAGCGACTTCGAGCTCACCACCGAGCAGTACTGGGTGCTGCACGACGACTACAACGACGTCCTCGCCACGACGACCCAGGCCGTCCGCGAGTGGGACCCGTGGACGCGCCCGATCACCTCCCCCGCCGTCTGGACCCGCCAGTGGGGCGCCGGCCGCATCTTCGTCTCCACTCCCGGCCACCGCGTCGAGATCCTCCAGGACGCCAACGTCCGCACCATCATCGAAAGGGGACTGCTGTGGGCCTCCCGCTGAGAGTCGGCATCATCGGAGTCGGGAAGATCAGCGAGCAGTACCTCGCGAACCTCCCCACCTTCCCGGGCCTGCGCCTCGTCGCCGTCGCCGACCTGAACACCGCGCGGGCGCAGGAGGTCGCCGACGAGCACGGCGTCCGCGCCCTCTCGGTCGACGAGCTGATCGCCGATCCCGAGGTCGACGCCGTGCTCAACCTCACGATCCCCGCCGCGCACGTCGAGATCGGCACGCGAGCACTGCAGAACGGCAAGCACGTCTTCGCCGAGAAGCCGCTCGGCCTGAACCCGGCCGAGGCGGCCCCGATGCTCGACCTCGCGGAGGAGCTGGGCCTGCGCTTCGCCAGCGCGCCCGACACGGTGCTCGGCACCGGGATCCAGACCGCGCGGCAGACCCTCGACTCCGGAGTGATCGGCACGCCGATCGCCGCCCAGGTGCACTGGGCCGCGCCCGGTCACGAGCGCTGGCACCCGGCGCCCGAGTTCTACTACCAGCCCGGCGGCGGTCCGCTGCTCGACATGGGCCCCTACTACCTCACCGCGCTCGTGCACCTCTTCGGCCCGGTCGTCCGGGTCACCGGTCTCGCCACGCGCTCGGACCGCCCGCGCACCATCGAGTCGGGCCCGCGCGCCGGCACGCCCATCCCCGTCTCGATCGACACGCACATCAGCGCGCTGCTCGAGCACGAGAGCGGCGTCACCTCGACCGTGACGGTCAGCTTCGAGGTCTGGCGCACGCGCTCGCCCAAGTTCGAGATCTACGGCACCGAGGGCACCATCGCGGTCCCCGACCCGAACATGTTCTCGGACGTCGTCGAGGTCGCCGTCCGCGACGAGGACTGGCGGGTCGTCCCCGACTCCGCCGGCGTCGTCGACACCGGCCGCGGCGTCGGGCTCGCCGACCTCGCCGAGGCGATCGAGGAGGGCCGGCCGCACCGCGCCTCGGGCCGCCTCGCGCTGCACGTCCTCGAGATCATGGACGCGATCCTGCGCTCGAGCGCCGAGAAGGCGGTCGTCGCGATCGAGACCACGGCCGAGCGGCCCGAGCTGCTCCCGCTGCGCTCGGCCGCGGGCGAGCCGGTCGGGGCCCTGCGATGACGGCACCGCTGCGCGTGGCCATGATCGGCCACGCCTTCATGGGCCGCGCCCACGCCCACGCCTGGCGGACCGCGCCGCGCTTCTTCGACCTGCCGCTGCGGCCCGAGCTCGCCGTCGTCGTCGGCCGCGACGAGGGCCGCGCGCGGGCCGCCGCCGAGAACTTCGGCGCGGCCGAGTGGTCGATCGACTGGCGCGAGGTGATCGCCCGCGACGACATCGACCTGATCGACATCTGCACCCCGGGCGACCAGCACGCCGAGATCGCGATCGCCGCGCTCGCGGCCGGCAAGCACGTGCTCTGCGAGAAGCCGCTCGCGCGCTCCGTGCCCGAGGCGCGGTCGATGACGGAGGCGGCCGAGGCGGCGAGCGGATCCGCGATGTGCGGCTTCAGCTACCGCCGCACCCCCGCCCTCGCGCTCGCCAAGCGCTTCATCGAGGAGGGCCGCCTCGGCGCGATCCGCCACGTCCGCGCGCAGTACCTGCAGGACTGGCTCAGCGACTCCGAGGGACCGCTGACCTGGCGGCTCGACAAGGAGAAGGCCGGCTCCGGCGCCCTCGGCGACATCGGCGCGCACAGCATCGACACCGCGCAGTGGCTCACCGGGCAGACGATCGACGCCGTCTCGGCGCAGCTGCGCACCTTCGTCACCGAGCGCCCGGTGCTCGCCACGCAGTCCGGCCTCGGCGGCCGGGCGGAGGAGGGCGCCGAGCGCGGCCCGGTCACCGTCGACGACGCCGCCCTGTTCACGGCGACGCTCAGCGGAGGTGCCCTCGGCGTCTTCGAGGCCACCCGCGTCGCCACCGGCCGCAAGAACGCCAATCGCATCGAGATCAACGGCGAGACCGGCAGCATCGCCTTCGACTTCGAGCGGATGAACGAGCTCGAGTACTACGACGCCCGCGATCCGGAGGACGCCCAGGGCTTCCGCACCATCCAGGTGACGGAGCCCGTGCACCCCTACGCCGCCGCCTGGTGGCCGACCGGGCACGGACTCGGCTACGAGCACGTCTTCACCCACCAGGTCGTCGACCTGGTCACGGCCCTCGCCGCGGGCGTGCAGCCCTCGCCGTCGTTCGCGGAGGCGCTGCAGGTGCAGCAGGTGCTCGACGCGGTCGAGCGCAGCGCGGCGGACGGCTCGCGCCTCACCGCGACGGACTGACCGGCGCGACGGACGGACCGGCGCGACGGACTGACCGGCGCGACGGACGGACCGGCGCGACGGACCTCCCCCGATCCGCGCCGGGCCCGCGGGCCCCTTTCGGGGGGAGAACCGTCCGGAACACCCCGTAAAGTGGGGACTCGGGGGGAAGCTCACCCCGGGGCGAAGGGGGTTGTTGTGGGGATCGGCTTCCGGACCGCCGGGGAACTGCAGGTGCTGACCAGCGCACGCCTGCATCCCGTCGTCGGACCGGCACTCTCCCGGGCCCAGCACCGCTCGCGGATCTCGGCCGGGCTGTCGATGCCCGGCGGCCCGGGACTCGTGCGCCCCTCACCGCTCGCGCAGCCGTGGGAGGCGCCGCTCATCCGGCTGATCCGCAGTGGCGCGCCCGCCTCCGAGCTGCACGAGGCCACCGCCGCCTCCCCCGAGGGCTCCCGCCTCGCCGCCGTCGTCGAGCTGGTCCGCGACGCCCTCTCCCGCCCCGAGGACGACCGCGCCCTCCGCCTCGCCGGCTGGCTGGTGCGGATGCGCTACGACCCGTCCGCCGACCCGTTCCTCCGCCGCTACGGGATCGTGCTGACCGCGCACCTGCCGCTCAGCGCCGGACTCGACGTGACCGTGCCGCTCGACGCGACCGCCCTGCGCCTCCTCTTCGCCGAGCTCGCCGCCCCCGACGACCCGGCCGGCGCGACGGCCGCGGTCGAGGCGCTGCCACCCTCGACGCTCGCGGCCTCGACGCTGGCCGCCCTCTACTCCGCCCGGCGGCGCTGGAGCGACGTGGCGCAGTTCTCGGCGCCCGTCGTCAACGTCGACGCCCCGTCGGCCGCCGTCCTCATCCGCCGCGGCGTCGCCCTGCGCGAGCTCGGGCTGATCGAGAGCGCCCTCGAGGCCTTCGACCGCGTGGTGCGGCCGAACGTGACCACCGCCCGACCGGTCGAGCTGCGCATCGAGGCCCTCTTCGAGCGCGCGAGCACCCACCTCGTCGACGGCCGGCGCGCCCCGGCCCGCCGCGACCTGGAGCGCGTCCTCGCCCAGTACCCCGAGAGCACCGAGGCCCGCGAGCTGATGGCCGCCGCAACCCGCTGACCCCGCCGCCCTTGCTGGTCGAGCACCCCCGCACTCGCTCGCTGGTCGAGCACCCCCGCACCTGCCTGCTGGTCGAGTAGCCCCGCAGGGGCGTATCGAGACCCACCGTCACCAGCACATCCAGCGAAGACCGCCCCCTTCTTGCTGATCGAGTAGCCCTCGCAGAGGGCGTATCGAGATCCCCCCCCCAACACCAAGAAGGGACGCCCCCGTCCCCGGAAGCGCCCCCTCACCTCACCTCACCCGCACCGTCACCCCTCGGCCTTCGACGGCTTCCCCTCGGCGGGGAGCACCTCGACCGGGGTGTCGCGCGGGTCCTCGCCCTCGGCCTGCGAGGGCTTGTCGGCCTGGTCGTCCGGGTCCTCGACGGGGCTCGGGGCCTGGTCGTCCGGGTCCTCGACGGGGCTCGGGGTCTGGTCGCTCATCGCAGTCCCTCCGGCTCGTCCGAGGTGGCGGACGGCTCGGGGTGCGCCTCGAACTCCATCCAGGCCCGCTCGAGACCGGCCTGCGCCGCGGCGGGCTCGCTCGCGAAGTAGCCGTCGTAGATCGCGCGCCCGCCGTGCTCCGGCAGGTCGCCGCGGCCGGCGTAGGTCTGGGCGAGCTCGCCGACCTCGTCGTCCCTCTTGTCCTGGTCCCGCAACCACGCGGGGAAGGTCTGCGTCATGGTGACACCTCTCTCTCCTGCTGCCAGTCGACCCCTCCGCACGGCACCCCGCAAGCCCTTGTCCCGGATGCCGCGCGCTCGATCCCCTGCGAGGATGCCGGTATGCACAGCACCGGATCCGCGCGCCGACCGGACGTCACGACGGTGGACATCGTCGGGGGCGCCGAGCGGCTGGCGGTCGGACTGCACGACCCCGACCCCGGCTGGGCGGACGTCTTCCGCGAGCACGAGCGGCGCATCGCGCAGGCTCTGGCGAGCATCGACGTCCTGATCGAGCACATCGGCTCCACCTCCGTGCCGGGCCTGGCGGCGAAGCCGATCGTCGACATCGTGGTGGCGGTCCCCGACATCACCGCGGAGGAGGACCACCTCGACCCGCTGCTCGCCGCGGGCTACGAGCTGCGGGTCCGCGAGCCCGGCCATCGCCTCGTCCGGACCCCGGAGCGCGACGTGCACGTGCACCTCTACGGCCGCGGCGACCCCGCCGTGGCCGAGTACCTGCTCCTCCGCGACCACCTCCGCCGCGACACCGCCGACCGGACGCTGTACGAGACGACGAAGCGCTCCCTGATGCAGCGGACCTGGGCCGACATGAACGCCTACTCGGACGCCAAGACCGAGGTCATCGAGGCGATCACGTCGAGGGCGCGAGCCGCGGGCGACGACGCGGCGACGACGGACGCGGCACCGGCCTGAGCCCCGGTGCGTCGCCTCGCGCCGGTTCGCCGAACGGCGTTGCCGACCGCGCCGCCGCGACGCGAGGCTGGACGGATGCACGCCGACGAGTACCTGTCCCCCGAGGAGCTGCCCGAGCCGCCGACGCTGGACGTCGTGACGCGGTTCTTCCACGGTCCGCTCTTCACCCTCACGCCCCAGCCGTCCCAGGAGGAGTGGCTGTGCTCGGCCTCGGCGCGCGACCGGGGCGGGGTGATCCTCTTCGACGAGGCCTCGATCGGCTACACGTTCCGGCCCGACCCGGCCCCGAGACTGTGGGATGCGGTGCGGACGAGCGTCGCGGAGGAGCACTCGCCGTGGCAGAACATCGAGTTCGCGCTCCTCGAGCACGTGAACCGCAGCCTGAGGAAGCGCCTCCGCACCGAGCGCGCCGGCGGGAGCGACGTCGGCGAGCTCCTCGGCCCCGCGATGGACCTCGGCGTCGAGCACGGCGTCCCGCTCCTCCTCGACGGGCGGTGGGTCCCCGGCATCCGGATCGACACCGACGCGCACGTCCTCGGCGTCGGCGCCCACCTCGGCGACCGCTTCCTGACAGCCGTCGTCGAGCGCGAACGCCTCCCCCTCCTCGACCTCACCTTCGTCACCCGCCGCGCCGCCGGCTGAGCACCCCACTCCTGCTGGTCGGCAGCCCGCCCCTCTGCTGGTCGAGTAGCCCGCGCAGCGGGCCCCTCTGCTGGTCGAGTAGCCCGCGCAGCGGGCCCCTCTGCTGGTCGAGTAGCCCGCGCAGCGGGCGTATCGAGACCCACCATCGCCAGGAGCCGAGCCTGCAGAACACACGTGCTGAGTGGGGCCGGTCTCGATACGCCCCTGCGGGGCTACTCGACCAGCATGCTCGGGCCGATCACCGCGAAGAGACCCGCCGACCTTCGCTGGTCGAGCAGCCCGCCCCTTTGCTGGTCGAGTAGCCCGCGCAGCGGGCCCCTTTGCTGGTCGAGCAGCCCGCGCAGCGGGCGTATCGAGATCCGCCTTGCGCCCAGCAGCGCGCCGCCGTTGCGCCCGCCCCGGCGACGCGTCAGGCTCGGGAGATGTTCTTCGATGAGAGCGCTCGTCTCGAGGACGTCCCCGTGCCGCCGACCCTCGACGAGGTGGCGCGTGCCTTCCCGGGCCCGCTGTACACCTTCGCGCCCCAGCCGTCGCTCGAGGCGTGGACGTCCGGCACGGCATCGAGCTCCTCCGACGGACGCGTCGAGATCGAGTCCGTGGCGATCGGCTACACCCTCTGGCTCAACCCCGATGATCACGACGACCCCGCCAACCTCGCGGAGCTCGACGACGAGCTGCGTGCCTCGCTCGACGCCCCGCCGGTGCGCCCGCTGCCCGAGTGGATGACCGCGATCACCGCCCGGATGCGCTACCCGTGGCTGTGGGAGGCGGTGCGGACGACCGTCGTGCACGAGCCGGCCCCGGCGTGGCACTCCGTCGAGAGCGTCCTCGTGGAGCACGTGAACCACATCCTGAGGAACCGGTTCCGCGACGAGCGCGTCCGCGGCCGGCTCCCCGGCGAACTGCTCGGCCGGGCCACCGAGAAGTGCGTCGAGCACGACGTCCCGCTCCTCCTCGACGGCCGCTCGGTCCCCGGCCTCCGGATCGACACCGACGCGCACGTCCTCGGTGTCGGCGTCGACCTCGGCGACCGCGTCCTGACGGCAGTCGTCGAGCGAGACCGCCTCCCCCTGATCGACCTCGCCTTCGCCACCCTTCCTCCGCCGGTCGAGTAGCCCGCGCAGCGGGTCCCCTCGCTGGTCGAGCAGCCCGCGCAGCGCGTCCCTTCGCTGGTCGAGTAGCCCGCGCAGCGGGCGTATCGAGACCCACCATCGCCAAGAGCCACGTCTGCAGAACGCACGTGCTGACGGGGTCGGGTCTCGATACGCCCCTGCGGGGCTACTCGACCAGCATGATTCGGCCGAGCACCGCGCGGAAAGACCCGCCCTCCTCCGCTGGTCGAGCAGCCCGCGCAGCGGGTCCTCTTGCTGGTCGAGCAGCCCGCGCAGCGGGTCCCTTTGCTGGTCGAGCAGCCCGCGCAGCGGGCGTATCGAGACCCCGACCAGCACGGTCCGACCGGGGGCTCCCCGCGGCTCAGGGCGCCGCGAGGTGGAGGCGGTCGTCGCACCAGCTCGCGATCCCGGAGTCGTGGGTCGCGACGACCACGCTCGCCCCGTGCCCGGCGAGCTCGGTCAGCACGTCGAGCACCGTCTCGCTGTTCTCGGCGTCGAGGGCGCCGGTCGGCTCGTCGGCGAGCACGAGCGTGGGGCTCTTCACCAGGAGCCGCGCGAGCGCGACCCGCTGCTGCTCCCCTCCGCTCAGCCGCGAGACGCGCTCGCGGCCCCGCCCGGCGAGTCCGACCCGATCGAGCGCACGGTCGAACCGGTCGCCCCGGCCCCGCCGCTCGCCGAGCGCGATCGCGAGGTTCTGCTCCACGGTCGCGGTGTCGACGAGCGCGTAGCTCTGGAAGAGGTAGCCGAGCCGGTGCCGCCGGAAGCGCCGGCGCCCGTGCGCCCGCAGGCGGGTCAGCTCCTCCCCGTCGACCTCGATCGAGCCGGAGTCGGGAGCGTCGAGCAGCCCGAGGCAGTTCAGGAGCGTCGACTTGCCGCTGCCGCTCGCCCCGGTGAGGGCGAGGGTGCTGCCGGAGGCGACGGTCACGTCGAGCCCGCTCCACAGCGTGCGTCGGCCGTAGCCCTTGGTGAGGTGGGTGGCGAGGATCACGGAGTGTCTTCCTTGTCGGTGGGGAGGATCGAGAGGACGGATCAGGTGTCGACGGTCGACGAGCGGCTCGCCCTCCGGTGCGCGAGCGCGAGGCACGCGACGAGGAGGACGGCGCTGGCCACGACGACCCCGATGTCCAGCGCGGTCTGCTCGAGCAGGAAGTTCTCGGTGTCGACCGTGCCCAGGTCGATCACCGTCCGCACGTCCTTGGGATCGCGGAACCACTGCGGCACGACCGCCAGGGCGAGCGTCGCCGTCAGCAGCACGCCCTCCAGCAGCAGCCCGCTCCGGTGCGCCGTGAGCGGTCCGAGCCCGGACATCCGGTGCACGAACGCGCGCTTGCGGTCCTTCTCCACCAGCACCACCGCCGCGACCAGTCCGGTGAGCAGCACCACGATCGCGCCGCTGACGAACCCGATCACGTTGATCGCGTGCGCGCCGAGCGCCAGCCGATACTGCTCGTTCGCCTGATACGCCACCGGAGTGATCGAGCTGACGACCCCGGAGAGACCGCGCTCCTCGATCGCAGCCGCCAGCGCCGCGGGATCGGTGAAGACGACTTCGTCCAGCGTGATCATCGCGACCAGCTCGGAATCGGCGAGCACGCCCACCGACGGGAGGACGACGACGACCGGGTCGACGAGCTCTGCCTCCGGGTGAAAGACGTCGCCCGCAGCATGGAAGGTGACGAGGGTCTGCCCTGACGGCACGACCTGCTCCGCCGCCGGAAGATCGACGGTCCCGGGTGCCGACAGGGAGACTCCTGACTGGATGTCCTGCCAAGAACGCAGGTCGGCGAGCACCGCTCGGCGCCGCTGGACGGAGGAGTCCTCAGGCTCGAGGACAGTGAGGACGCCGTCGGGGACCTCGGTGATCCGTCGTCCGTCACCACCGAGCACCTCGACCCTCCTGAGGTACCCCTCATTGACGAGCAGCACGTTCGGTTCTTCACCGAGCTCCGGCGAGACGACGATCACCCCACCATCGGCGTCCTGCGAACCGGCCAGGTCTGCCAGTCGGGGAGTCGCGTCGCGATACTCGGACTCGCCGAGATATCCGCCGACACTCATCGTGACTGCGTCGCCCGCGACGCCCCAGAACTCGCGACCGCGGCCCTCGATCTCGGCGACCCGGGCGCTCTGCCCGAGCGCGGCGACGATCGCCAGGAGCACCAGCACCGCGGGGATCCGCACCGCGTACACGCCGACCAGCACCCACCAGCCGTCGATCTCCCCCTTCACCTGATCGACGAGCCGGCGCCCGTCCGTGAGAGCGATCGCGAGGATCTGCGCGGCGACCGCGGCGAGCAGGAGCAGCGCGAGCAGCTGACCGGCGACCGCGAGGACCGTCGGCAGCTGCGCGAGGCCGTTCAGGGCGGCCGTCGCGAGGGCGACCGCGGCCACTCCCCCGAGCGAGAGCACGACCACCGGCGGCGAGAGGAACCGCCACTCCGAGAGCAAGATCTGGAGGAGCCCGGCCCCGTGCAGACGCTGCACGCCGTGCGACCTGCTCCGCAGCACGGTCCCCGCACCGATCAGAACGATGACGGCGAGCAGCGCGACACCGAGCGAGCGCATCAGGTCGCCGTACTCGCGGTAGGTGTTCACATCGATGCTCGAGACGTAGGGCGCGAGGGTTCCCGTCCACCCACCGGCCTCGATGACCGCGAGCACGGCCTCCGCGTCCGCTCGTTCGCCGCCGACCAGCCAGGCCCCGCGCGGATCGAGCAGACCGAGGTCCCGTAACGGTGCGACGGTCGTGGTGATCGAGGGGTCCGCGGCGCCGTAGCCATCGCGGAGCAGCTCCGCAGCGGCCCCGTTCCCCGTGACGAAGAGGTGCCGCACTGTGGCGGGGTCCACGGAGTCCTCGACATACCGAACCACGTCGATCCCGCGGCTCTCGGCCAGCTCGGCGAGCTCGCGGTAGACGTCGCTCGCGGCGACGCGCGGCGTCGCGTCCTTCGAGATCCGGAGCTGCCAGCCCCCGTTCCAGACCACGCCGCCCGTGTCGAAGGCCCGCACGAAGACGACGGCGAGCAGGGCCGCCAGGACGACGGCCAGCACGTAGCCGAGGATCACGCTCTTGCTTCTCACAGCTCTCCCGCTGTCGAGGCGGGCGGGACAGGAGCCCCGCCCACCGACCGATCAGGAACAGACGTCGTAGTACGCGGAGTCCACTTGGAAGTCGCGGGCAGGTGCGCTCACCGCTGCCAAGACCCCTGCGGGCTTGCACTTCGCGTAGTGGTACTCGCCGTTGTAGACGGTCGCCTTGTGCTCTCGCGACTCGTGCTCGTACGACGACAGCACGATCCCGCGCGTCGTCCCGTGGATCCACGTCCCTCCCTCCGGTGGATTCGTCACGGTGTACGCAGCCGCCACGGGCGCGGCGATGATCGCCCCCGTCAGCGCGAGAGCGGTGATGAAGGACCGGCGGGAGCCGGGTGCTCGGAAGGACATGGTGGGACCTCTCTGTGTTCGGGACCGCCCCCGCCGAGACCGACGAGGCGGGCTGCACGACGGCAGCGAGGGAACCGTACGCCTGAACCCATACGTATCTGACCACACTCACCCCGTATCAAAACAACTCGGCGCGTTTCAGTACCTGTGGAGGAGCCTCCACCTCCGGTCCGCACCCCTCGCGAGCCCGGGCAAGCGCATACCCGGCCCCTCCCCGCGCTCACCGGCCAGAACAGCCCCCGCGCGGGAGTACCGTGACGCCATGACAGCGCAGGACGACATCGGTGCGGAGCAGGCGCCCGCCAAGGACTTCTCGCACGAGCAGGAGGGCTACCAGCACGGACTGAAGCCCCGCCAGCTCCAGATGATCGCGATCGGCGGCGCGATCGGAACCGGCCTCTTCCTCGGCGCCGGCGGCCGCCTGAACTCGGCCGGCCCGGCCCTCGCGATCGCCTACCTCGTCGCCGGGATCTTCGCCTTCTTCATCCTCCGCGCCCTCGGCGAGCTCGTCCTGCACCGCCCGTCCTCGGGCTCGTTCATCTCCTACGCCCGCGAGTTCTACGGCGAGAAGTTCGCCTACGCCGCCGGCTGGATGTACTTCCTCAACTGGGCGATGACCTCGATCGTGGACACCACCGCCGTCGCCGTCTACCTCAAGTACTGGTCGGCCTTCACCGCCGCCCCGCAGTGGCTCCTCGCCCTGATCGCGCTGCTCGTCGTCCTCGCCGCGAACATGGTCGCGGTCAAGGTCTTCGGCGAGCTCGAGTTCTGGTTCGCCCTGATCAAGGTGACGGCGCTGGTCGCCTTCCTCGTCGTCGCGCTGATCTGGCTCGTCTTCGCCTTCCCGGTGCAGGCCGGCGGCGAGACCGTGCGGACCGGGGTCTCGATCCTCGCGGACAACGGCGGCATCCTGCCCAACGGCCTGCTGCCCGCGGTCCTGGTGATGCAGGGCGTGGTCTTCGCCTACGCCGCGATCGAGCTGGTCGGCACCGCCTCCGGCGAGACGCAGGACACCGAGAAGGTGATCCCGCGGGCGATCAACTCGGTGATCTTCCGGATCGCGATCTTCTACGTCGGCTCGATCGTCCTGCTCTCGCTGCTGCTCCCCTACACCGCCTACAAGGAGGGCGAGAGCCCGTTCGTCACCTTCTTCTCCTCGATCGGCGGACCCGAGGTCGGCACGATCGCCGGCTCGATCATGAACTTCGTGGTGCTCACCGCCGCGCTCTCCTCGCTCAACGCCGGCCTCTACTCCACCGGCCGCGCGCTGCACTCGATGGGGATGAACGGCTCCGCACCGAAGTGGACGACGCGGATGTCGCGTGGCGGCGTGCCCTACGCCGGCATCCTGCTCACCGCGACCTTCACGGTCGCGGGCGTCGCGCTCAACTACTTCGTGCCGAGCCAGGCCTTCGAGATCGCGCTCAACATCGCGAGCCTGGGCATCATCACGGCGTGGGGCACGATCATCCTCTGCCAGATGCGGCTGCGGCAGTGGGCGAAGAAGGGTCTCGCGAAGGAGCCGTCGTTCAAGCTCCCCGGCGCCCCCGTCACGGCCTGGCTGACCCTCGTCTTCCTCGCCGTGGTCCTCGTGCTGATGGCGATCGACTTCCCGGTCGGCACCCTCACCATCGCGTCGCTGGTGATCATCGTCCCGCTGCTGGTCGCGGGCTGGTTCCTGCAGCGCGGCCGCATCCTCAGGATCGCGCAGCTGCGCGACGGCGTGACCGGCCCGTTCCCGGTGACCGGCCGCGACCCCGCCGCCCAGGTGCGGCGCGACCCCGACGACCGGGACTGACCCCCGCGGGCCCTCCCCACTACGCTCGACCGCGCGGGCGCCCACGCGCCGGCGGAACGGGAGCGGCATGGCCACGGTGGACTCCGCGGAGCGGCGCGCGCGCCTGATCGCCCTGCTCGAGCGCGACGGCGCGATCCGCCTCGACGACGCGGCGACCGAGCTCGACGTCTCGACGATGACGGTCCGCCGCGACCTCGCCGACCTCGAGGCGGAGGGCCGGCTCAGCCGGGTCCGCGGCGGCGCGGTCGCCGCCCTCCGCCCCCGCCCCTTCGCCGAGCGCCTGGCCGCCGGCGCCGCCGCCAAGCGCGAGATCGCGCGCAAGGCGGTCGCCCTGCTGCCGGAGTCCGGTGCGATCGCCGTCGACGCCTCCTCCACCGCGGGCACCCTCCTCGCCGCCGCCCCGGAGTCGCCGCGCCTGCTCGTCGCGACCAACTCCCTGGAGAACCACGTCTCCGCCCGCGCCACCCGCGCCCGCGTCGTCCTGATCGGCGGCGAGCTCCAGGCCGAGACCGACAGCTTCGTCGGCCCCCTCGCCTGCGCGAGCGCCGCCGAGCTGCACTACGACCGCTTCTTCACCTCCGCCTCGGCCGTGACCCGCGCCGGCACGAGCGAGGTGACCCTGGAGGAGGCGCAGGTCAAGCGCGTCCTCGTCGCGGCGGCCACCGAGACGGTGCTGCTGGTCGACTCCTCGAAGCTCGGGCGCTCGGCCCTCGCCCGCGCGCTCGACTGGGACGCGATCTCGGTGCTGGTGACCGAGCTCGACCCCGCCGACGCGCGCCTCGACCCCTTCCGCGGACTCGCCGAGGTGCGCTGACGAGCATTGACCGGAGCGAATCGGCCTGTTAGCTTCTGTGACAGTTAACACACTCGTTCAACAGACGGAGAAGTCATGGCCTCGACCGCCGCAGAGCTGATCGCCCGCTCGAACCGCCTCGGGGCCGACCCGCGCAACACGAACTACGCGGGTGGCAACACCTCCGCGAAGGGCGTCGAGACCGACCCGGTCACCGGCGAGCCCGTCGAGCTGCTCTGGGTCAAGGGCTCGGGCGGCGACCTCGGCACACTGAAGGAGTCCGGCCTCGCCGTCCTCCGCCTGGACCGCCTCCGCGCGCTCGTGAACGTCTACCCCGGCCTCGACCGCGAGGACGAGATGGTCGCCGCCTTCGACTTCACACTGCACGGCAAGGGCGGCGCCGCCCCCTCGATCGACACCGCGATGCACGGCCTCGTCGACGCCGCGCACGTCGACCACCTGCACCCCGACTCCGGCATCGCCTTCGCGACCGCCGCCGACGGCGAGCGCCTCACCGCCGAGGCCTTCGGCGGCACCGTCGCCTGGGTCCCGTGGCGCCGCCCCGGCTTCCAGCTCGGCCTCGACATCGCCGCGATCAAGGAGGCGAACCCCGAGGTCATCGGCGCGATCCTCGGCGGCCACGGCATCACCGCCTGGGGCGACACCAGCGAGGAGGCGGAGGCGAACTCGCTCCGCATCATCGAGACCGCGAGCGCCTACATCGCCGAGCACGGCCGCCCCGAGCCCTTCGGCCCCGCGCTCGACGGCTACGCCGCTCTCCCGGAGGAGGAGCGCCGCGCCAAGGCCGCCGCCCTCGCTCCGCACCTGCGCGCGGTCGCCTCGCACGACCGCCCCCAGGTCGGCCACTTCACCGACTCCGCCGAGGTCCTCGACTTCCTTGCGAGCACCGAGCACCCGCGCCTGGCCGCGCTCGGCACCTCCTGCCCCGACCACTTCCTCCGCACCAAGGTGAAGCCGCTGCTCGTCGACCTGCCGGCCACGGCCACGGTCGAGGAGATCGTCGAGCGCCTCCCCGCCCTGCACGAGGCGTACCGCGCCGACTACCAGGCCTACTACGACGCGCACGCGACCGCGGAGAGCCCCGCGATCCGCGGCGCCGACCCGCTGATCGTGCTCGTCCCGGGCGTGGGCATGTTCTCCTACGGCGCGAACAAGCAGACCGCTCGCGTCGCCGGCGAGTTCTACGTGAACGCGATCAACGTGATGCGCGGCGCCGAGGCGATCTCGACCTACGCGCCGATCGACGAGGCGGAGAAGTTCCGCATCGAGTACTGGGCGCTCGAGGAGGCGAAGCTGCAGCGGATGCCGAAGCCCAAGCCGCTCGCCTCCCGCATCGCGCTCGTCACCGGCGCCGCCTCCGGCATCGGCAAGGCGATCGCCACCCGCCTCGCCGCCGAGGGCGCCTGCGTCGTCGTCGCCGACCTCGATCTCGCCAAGGCGCAGGCCGCCGCGGCCGAGCTCGGCTCGACCGACGTCGCGGTGGGAGTCGCGGCGAACGTCTCCGACGGCGCAGCGGTCAAGGCCGCGATCGACGCCACCGTGCTCGCCTTCGGCGGTCTCGATCTGGTCGTCAACAACGCCGGCCTCTCGCTCTCGAAGTCGCTCTTCGACACCACCGAGGCCGACTGGGACCTCCAGCACGACGTGATGGCGAAGGGCTCGTTCCTCGTCTCGCAGGCCGCGGCCCGCGTGCTCGTCGACCAGAAGCTCGGCGGCGACATCGTCTACATCTCCTCGAAGAACTCGGTCTTCGCCGGCCCGAACAACATCGCCTACTCCGCGACGAAGGCCGACCAGGCCCACCAGGTGCGCCTGCTGGCCGCCGAGCTCGGCGAGCACGGCATCAAGGTCAACGGCATCAACCCCGACGGCGTCGTCCGCGGCTCCGGGATCTTCGCCTCCGGCTGGGGCGCGAACCGCGCCAAGACCTACGGCATCGACGAGGAGGACCTGGGCGCGTTCTACGCCAAGCGCACGATCCTCAAGCGCGAGGTCGTCCCCGAGAACGTGGCCAACGCCGTCTTCGCCCTCTGCACGTCGGACTTCTCGCACACGACCGGACTTCACGTTCCCGTGGACGCTGGAGTCGCGGCGGCGTTCCTCCGATGAAGGCCGTCGCGGCGGTCGATCTCGGCGCCACCAGCGGGCGCGTCATCCTCGGCTACGTCGGTCATGACGAGCTGCGGATGCGGCACGTCGCGCGCTTCCCCAACCAGCCGGTGCGCATCCAGGAGGGCGGCGACTCCGCTCTGCACTGGAACATCCTCGAGCTGCACCGCTCGCTCACGGCCGGCCTGACCAGCGCCCTCCGCGACGAGCCCGAGGTCGTCTCCATCGGCATCGACTCCTGGGCCGTCGACTACGCCATGCTGCGGCAGGGCCGGATGCTCGGCGCCCCGTACCACTACCGCGACGAGCGGACGGCGCGCGGCGTCGCCGACGTGCACGCGCGCATCGGCGCCGACGAGCTCTACCGGCGGAACGGCCTGCAGCACCTGCCGTTCAACACGCTGTTCCAGCTCGCCGCCGAGCGCGACGTGCTCGCCCTCGCCGACCAGGCGCTGCTCGTGCCCGACCTGATCGGCTACTGGCTGACCGGCGTCGCCGCGACCGAGAGCACCAACGCCTCCACCACGGGTCTGCTCGACCCGCACACCCGCGCGTGGGACACCGAGCTCCTCGCGCGCCTCGATCTGCCCCTCGGGATCCTCGCACCCCTGATCGAGCCGGGGTCCCGGCTCGGCACGCTCCTCCCCGCCGTCGCCGCCGACCTCGGCGCCCCGGCAGGGCTCGGCGTCGTCGCCGTCGGCTCGCACGACACGGCCTCGGCCGTCGTCGCGGTGCCGGCCGTCGGCGAGGACTTCGCGTACATCTCGAGCGGCACCTGGTCGCTCGTCGGCGTCGAACTCGAGGAGCCGGTGGTCTCGCTGGAGGGTCGGGCCGCCAACTTCACCAACGAGGGCGGCGTCGACGGGCGTGTCCGATTCCTGAAGAACGTCTCCGGCCTCTGGCTGCTCTCCGAGTCCATCCGGACCTGGGAGCGCAGCACCGGCCAGGAGGTCGACCTGGCCGAGCTCCTGCGCGAGGCCGCCGCGATCCGCGGGCCGATCACCACCTTCGACCCCGCCGACGAGCGCTTCCTCACCCCCGGCAACATGCCCGGCCGGATCGTGGAGTGGTGCGTCGAGCGCGGTCTGGCGCAGCCGCGCACCCGGCCCGAGTTCGTCCGCTCGATCCTCGAGTCGCTCGCCGAGGCCTACGCGAGCACCCTCGCCGACGCCGTCCGGCTCAGCGGCAAGCAGGTCCGGACGATCCACATCGTCGGCGGCGGCTCGCAGAACGAGCTGCTCTGCCAGCTCACCGCCGACCGCACCGGTCTCCGGGTCGAGGCCGGCCCCAGCGAAGCCACGGCGATCGGCAACATCATGGTCCAGGCCCGCGCCCAGGGTCTCGTCTCCGGCTCGCTCGAATCGCTGCGCGCGCTCGTGCGCCGCGCGTTCCCGCCGGTCCGCTACGAACCCCGTTCCTCCTCCTCCCCCGAGAAAGGCTGACCAGCATGGTCCAGCGCCAGTTCCCGAAGCCCGTCGAGCTGCTCGAGTACCTCAGCTTCAAGAAGCCCGAGCTCGACGGCCGCAAGCGCCGCCTCGACGCCGCCCTCACCATCGAGGACCTCCGCACCATCGCGAAGCGCCGCACCCCCAAGGCCGCGTTCGACTACACCGACGGCTCCGCCGAGGGCGAGATCTCCATCGCCCGCGCCCGCCAGGCCTTCGAGGACGTCGAGTTCCACCCGCAGGTGCTCCGCGACGTCGCCGACGTCGACACCACCGCCACCGTCCTCGGCGCGCCATCAGCCATGCCGTTCGGGATCGCACCCACCGGCTTCACCCGCCTGATGCAGACCGAGGGTGAGACCGCGGGAGCCGGAGCGGCCGCCGCCGCGGGCATCCCCTTCACCCTCTCCACGCTCGGCACCACCTCGATCGAGAACGTGAAGAAGGCCAACCCGCACGGCCGCAACTGGTTCCAGCTCTACGTGATGCGCGACCGCGAGATCTCCTACGGCCTCGTCGAGCGCGCAGCCAAGGCCGGCTACGAGACCCTCTTCTTCACCGTCGACACCCCCGTCGCCGGCGCCCGCCTGCGCGACAAGCGCAACGGCTTCTCCATCCCGCCGCAGCTCACCGTCGGCACCGTCCTCGACGCACTCCCCCGCCCGTGGTGGTGGTTCGACTTCCTCACCACCCAGAAGCTCGAGTTCGCCTCGCTCAGCGCGACCGGAGGCACCGTCGGCGATCTGCTGGATCTGGCCATGGACCCCACCATCAGCTTCGAGGACCTCAAGGTCATCCGCGAGATGTGGCCCGGCAAGCTCGTCATCAAGGGCGTGCAGAGCGTCGAGGACGCCCACAAGTTCGCCGACTTCGGCGTTGACGGCATCGTCCTCTCCAACCACGGCGGCCGCCAGCTCGACCGCGCCCCCATCCCCTTCCACCTCCTCCCCGAGGTCGTCCGCGAGGTCGGCACCGACACCGAGGTGATGGTCGACACCGGCATCATGAACGGCGCCGACATCGTCTCCTCCATCGCCCTCGGAGCGAAGTTCACCCTGATCGGCCGTGCCTACCTCTACGGCCTGATGGCCGGCGGCCGCCAGGGCGTCGACCGCACCATCGCCATCCTCTCCGACCAGATCACCCGCACCATGAAGCTCCTCGGCGCCCACTCCCTCGAAGAGCTCACCCCGGCCCACGTCACCCAGCTCGAGCGCCTGCAGCCCCGCCCCCGCGCCTGACCCGAGCAGCCGCCCCTTCGCTGGTCGAGTAGCCGACGCAGGCGCCCCTTCGCTGGTCGAGTAGCCGCCATCGGCGGCGTATCGAGACCCACGTCCCCCAACACGGAGGATCTCGATACGCCCGCTCCGCGGCCTACTCGATCAGCAAGGGGGGGGCCTCCAGTCGAGCAGCCGCCTCTTCGCTGGTCGAGTAGCCGCCGCAGGCGGCGTATCGAGACCCACGTCCCCAACACGGAGGAGCTCGATACGCCCGCTCGGCAAGGGGCGCCGATCCGCGCACAGCCTCTTGCCAGGAACACCCGCGGCCCGCTACGGTCGACGGACACCGCCCTCGAAAGGAGCCGACCATGGCGCACGCGCCGCACTTCACCACCGCCGGCTTCTTCGGCGCCCTCTCCGACTGACCGGTCGAGCCTCCCGCTCGTCATCGCTCAGACGGTGACGGCGCAGAAGAAGCTCCCGGTCCCGCGGCACCGCCGCACGGACCGTCGTCCCGTCCCCGACCCGAACCCCGGGTCCTGCGCGCCGCCTTCCGGCGGCCGCTCCGCGCGCTCCGAGCGCGCTCCTCGCCGCGCCCACCAGGCGCTCTCCGGCGCGCCCGCGCGCCCTCCGCCCGGCACCGACCGGGCCCCGCACGAAGGACACCATCGTGAACACCGCAGCGACACTCGTCGCCCGCCTCCCTCGATCCGGCACCGCTCGCCTCCTCGACCGCCTGGCTCTCCGCCTCGGCATCGCCCTGGTGGCGTGGAGCACCCGCGAGCGCCGCCTCCCGCCCACGCACGCCGAGGTCGCCGCCCTCCGCCACGAGCGCGCCGCCCTCGAGGAGCGCGAACGCCGCACCGCGCTCCTGCGCACCCCGCGCTGACACCACCCACAACGCAGAAGTTGCGGTAGTCGAACGCGACTACCGCAACTTCTGCGTCCTCAGCCGAGCGGATCAGAGCTGCTCGTCGAACACCTTCGCCTTGCGGAGCGCGTCGTCGAAGCCGAAGTCCAGGACGCCCTCGTACTCCCAGACCTCCAGCCGATCACCGGCGTTCACACCATCGATGAGGAAGGTCGTCTCCGCGTCCTTCGTCGACTTCGAGACGCCGGCCACGCCGCGGGTGCCGCCCTCCCGCGTCTCGGCGACGGGCTTCCCGCCGACCACGACCACGAAGCGCCGATCCGATGCGACGATCGCGTCCGGCAGGGTCACCTCAGCGCGACCGCCCGAGAGCGACGCCTTCACGAACGACGGCTGCGCCGGGGCGGGCGCGGGGGGCGCGGGCGGGGTGGCCGTCAGGACCTGGTCGAGCAGCTTCTCCTTGGCGAGGGCCGAGTCGCGCGAGTCGTACCACGTGCCCGGGTACTCCCAGACCTCCAGGTGCTGACCGGGCGTCACGGTGCTGAACTCGAAGAGCCCGGCGCCGCCCTCGCGCCACCGCTTCACCGTCCCGTACGCCTCGTCTCCCTGGATCTCGCCGAGGTCCCGTCCGTCGACGGAGACCACCAACCGCTTGTTCGTCCGGAGGACCTCGTCGGGAACGGACACCACGGCGTTCCCGTTCACGAGGGACGCCGTCATGCCCGGCTTCTCGCCCACCTGCTGATCGAACAGCTTCGCGACCCGCTTGACGTCCTCCACCCCGAAGTCGAACGCCGTTCCCTCGTACTCCGAGACCTCCACCCGGCTGCCGGGCCTCACACCGAGCAGCTGGATCTGCGTCCGGTCACCGTCTGTCCGCTTGCTGCCGAGGAACGTGGTCCTCCCGTCCTGACCGTTGTCGACGAAGGTCTTCCCGCCGTAGCTCTGACCGACCTCCACTCCGTCGGCCCGGAACACGAGCCTCCGCTGCGCCGCGAAGACGGCGGTGGGCACGCTCACCACCGCGAAGCCGTTCACGAACGACGCCGTCAGTCCCGACTCGACCGGAGCGTCCGACGCCCAGGAGTCGGCGAGCTTCTTGATCCAGGGGGCGGCATCGACGTCGTCGCCCAGCGAGCCCGCGAGCCGGAAGACGTCCAGCCGCTCGCCCGGCTGCGCGGCACCGAACTCGACCTTCAGCCGACCGTCCAAGGTGTAGTACGGATCCCCGCCGACGGCGACGCCCTTCTGGATCTGACCGAGGACTCTCGTCCCGGCGCGGACCATGAGCCATTCGTCCGACGAGGCGATCTCGTGCGGGAGGCTCACGATCACGTGACCGTTCACGAGCGAGGCCGTGACGTCCGAGCTCGGCGCGGGAGCCGGCGCCGCCGCGGACCGGGAGACCCCGATCGCGGCCCGATCGAGTGGTGCGGCCGTCGCCGGCGTCGCCGACAGCAGGCCGACCAGGGCGGTCGCGGCGACGCAAGCCGCCAGCGTGCGCGTGCTTCTCATGGAACTCCTCTCACTGCGACCGGCGACGACGAGTCGGCACCTCCTGGAGCAGCCTCGGCCGGTCACGACGAGCCAGTGTGTGCCAGGCTCGGCTGACCGCTTCCCCTCCTGTCGCGCCGTGCAGGACGCCCGACCTCACCCGCTCGAGACCCCGGAGACCGCGGTGGTCGCTCGCGAGGACCGCGACTCCTGCGCGGTGGTGCAGAAGCCGCCGCGGCGACCAGTCGTTCACAGTCGCAGCACATATCGCTGAGTATCGTTCGGAGCGGCACATCCCGACTCAGGAGGTCACCATGAAGAACCAGTCCTCGACCGGCGCGTTCGGCGCCGGCACCCCCATCGACGGCATCTGGCAGGCGATGGAGCAGGCCCGCGCCGGCTTCGAGAAGCGCGTCGGCACCCGCGTCGGCCGCGGTGACGTCCGCGCCGCCGTGCTCGCACTCCTCGCCGAGCAGCCGATGCACGGCTACCAGATCATCCACGAGATCGAGGAGCGCAGCGGCGGCAGCTGGAAGCCCAGCCCCGGCTCCGTCTACCCGACCCTGCAGCTGCTCGCCGACGAGGGCCTCATCGCCGCCGACGAGTCCAACGGCCGCAAGACCTACAGCCTCACCGACTCCGGTCGCGCGCAGGTCGCCGCCTCCGGGACCGACACCCCGTGGTCCGAGTCCGACCAGGTCGACTTCGGCGCCCTGCCGAAGGCGGGCGTCGCGCTCGCGCAGGCGGCCGCGCAGGTCGGCCGCTCGGGCACCCCGGCTCAGATCCGGCAGGCCGTCTCCGAACTCGAGGACGTGCGCCGGCGCCTGTACGCGATCCTCGCGCAGGACTGACCCGGGTGGCGCCGGTCCGCCCGGGTCTGACCGACCCGGGCCGCCGACCCCGCAGCGACCAGCGGCGCTACCGCCGCATCCTGCGCTTCGCTTCCTGGCACCTCGCCGTCACCTGGTTCTTCGATCTGCTGCTGCCCCGCATCGGGCTCACGGCGATCGCCCTCCGCACCCGCCCGCAGCGGATGCGGCGCTTCGCGCGCAGCTTCCACGTGCTGGCCGTCGATCTCGGCGGCCTGATGATCAAGGTCGGCCAGTTCATGTCGTCGCGCCTCGACGTCCTGCCGCCCGAGATCACCCGTGAGCTGGAGGGCCTGCAGGACGAGGTGCCGCCGGTCCCCTTCCCGCGGATCAGGGCCCTCGCCGAGTCCCAGCTGGGCATGACGCTCGAGCGCGCGTATGCGGACGTGGACGAGACTCCGGTCGCGGCCGCCTCGCTCGGGCAGGCGCATCGCGCCCGGCTCTCCCCGCTCGACGCCGCCGACTCGGGGCACGAGAACGCGATCGTGAAGGTCCAGCGCCCCGGGATCGACGAGATCGTCGAGGTCGACCTCGCGGCGCTCCGGCGCATCGGCGGCTGGCTGACGCACGTGCGTCTCGTCTCCGATCGCGTCGACGCCCCCGCGCTGGTCGAGGAGTTCGCGGCCACGAGCCTCGAGGAGATCGACTACCTGCGCGAGGCGGCCAACTCGGTCCGCTTCGCCGCCGACTTCGCCGACGACCCGCGCGTCTCGGTCCCCGACGTGATCTGGGAGCGCTCGACCCGCAAGGTGCTGACGCTGCAGGACGTCACGGCCATCAAGATCACGGACGCCGACGCGCTCGCCGCCGCCGGGATCGATCCGCGCCAGGTCGCGCCCGTCTTCGCCTCGGTCATGTTCGACCAGCTCTTCACCACCGGCTGGTTCCACGCCGACCCGCACCCGGGCAACGTCTTCGTCACCCCGACGCCCGGGGCCGAGCTGCCGTGGAAGCTCACCTTCATCGACTTCGGGATGATGGGCGAGGTGCCGCCGTCGACCCGGGCCGGGCTGCGCGCGATGCTGATCGCCGCCGCCTCGCGCGACGGCAAGGGGCTCGTCGACGCGGCGCGCAACGTCGGCGTGCTGCTCCCCTCCGCCGACTCCCGCGAGCTCGAGCGCGCGATGACGCAGCTGTTCGCGCGCTTCGGCGGCATGGGCTTCGCGGAGCTGCGCGAGGTGGATCCGCGGGAGTTCCGCGACTTCGCGATCCAGTTCGGCGACGTGGTCCGCTCGCTGCCGTTCCAGCTGCCCGAGAACTTCCTGCTCATCATCCGGGCGATGTCGCTGACCTCCGGCGTCTGCAGCGCCCTCGATCCGGCGTTCAATCTCTGGGACTCGGTCGAGCCGTACGCGCAGCAGCTGATCCGGGAGGAGCGCGGCAACGTCGCGCAGGACGTCGGCCGCCAGGCGCTCGACACCCTCGGGCTCCTCGTGCGCCTGCCGCGGCGCCTGGACGAACTGGCGACGACTCTCGAGGACGGGACCCTCGCGGTCACCGTGCCGACGGTCGAGCGCCGGCTGAACCGGCTCGAGGGGACGGTGCGGCGGGTCGTGTCCGCGGTGCTGTTCGCCGGGCTGCTGATCGCGGGGGCGGTCGTCCGCGCCGACGACACCGTGCTCGGGACGGTGCTGATGGCCGTCTCGGCACTGCCGCTGCTGCACGCTCTGTTCTCGCGCTCGCGCCCGTGATGCGGCTCGTTCGTCAGGTCCGCTCGCCCCGGACCGCGGATGCGACCGTGAACGGCCGAGGGGAGGCGCGACCCTCAGGATCGCCGCGCCTCCCCTCTCCCGTGGGGCCGGTCAGTACCAGTCGAGCCAGTACCCCACGCTCTGCCTCCTGAACCTGGTGTCCCACTTCAGGGCGATCGGTCGAGAGGTGCACGGACTGCCCCCACGGCAGCCGGTACTCCACGGCGACGGACGCCGCGGTCGGGGCCTCGTCGTTGTCGAAATACAGGTCGTGCTCCCCCACCGGCTGCACCTGCTCGTCGAGCAGGCCGTGCCTCACCGTGTCCGGACCGACCGGGTCGTCGGGCCGCCCCGAGACCGTGCCGACCTCGAGACGGTCGCCGATCCTCACCTCCGGCGTGCCGATGCCCACCCTGACGAACACCCGATCGCCGACGTGCCAGGACTCCGAGTAGTAGGAGACGCCCGCCGAGCCTCGCTCGCCCGCTTCCTTCTGGCAGGAGGCGACGAGAGTGACGCGATGCGACGCCGGTGGCACTGCCGAGCACTCGACACATCGTCCACTTCTGCCAGGGCGATCAGACGGTGCCGAAGAGTTGAGCGGCCTCCGACCCCCGCCGACACTGATCGTGCGACCCCGGAGGGCCGCACCACCCGTCCGCCCGCGCGGAACCCCTGACCCGGAAGGAGGGATCGTGCCGCTCAACTTCTTGATCGCCGAGCTGATCGCGTTCTTCGGCTCGCGGTAGCGACCGCCGTCGATCCGCCACTCGTGGCCGATCGCCAGCGAGTCGACCTCCGGAGCGCCGACACGAGAGGAGCCGTCATGCGCGAGTACATCGCCGCCTGGTACCGCTACCTGCACGGATGACGGGCTCGGTCGCTTCTCGTCCCCGAACGGGCGAGAAGCGACCGTCCTGCAGCCGTCCCACCCCGACCGGAGGAGAGGAGTCATCGTGCTGTTCGCTTTCGCGATCGCCGTCATGATCAAGCTGTTCGCCTAGGCGCCGACCGGCACGGCGGGGACCCGCGTCAGCCCGCCGCCACCCCCGGCGCTCCCGGCGCTCCCGGCAGAACGATCACCGCGCCGGAGCTACAGCAGTCCGGTGAGCACCCCGCCGTCGGCCCGCAGCGCCGCTCCGTTCGTCGCGGAGGCGCGCGGGCTGGCGAGGTAGGTGACGAGGGAGGCGATCTCGTCCGGCTCGAGGAACCGCTCGACGAGAGAGGTGGCGTTGCCGCCGATGATCGCGGCGCGGAGGTCGGCCTCCGGCACCCCCTGGTCGTCGGCGATCCGCTGGACGCTGTGCGCGACGCCGTCGGACCAGGTCGGGCCGCCCAGCACCGAGTTGACGGTGACGCCGGTGCCGCGAGTGAGCTTGGCCAGGCCGTTGCCGAGCGCGAGCATCCCCGCCTTGGTCACGCCGTAGTGGGTCATCTCGCCGGGCACGTTCACGCCGGACTCGCTGCTCACGAAGACGATGCGCCCCCAGCCGGACTCGAGCATGGGGTCGAGGACGTGGCGGGAGAGGCGGACGCCGCTCATCACGTTCACGGTGAAGAAGCGCTGCCACTGCTCGTCCGTGATCGCGGCGAAGGGCGCCACCTCGAACAGCCCGACGTTGTTGACCAGGACGTCCACCCGGCCCAGGCGCGCCAGCAGCCGGTCGACCGACGCCTCATCGGCGAAGTCCGCGGCGATCCCGGAGACGGCGCCTCCGGGGACCTGTGCGCTCAGGCCCTCGACGGCCGCGGCGACCCCGGCCTCGCTCCGCCCGTTGACGACGACCTCGACGCCCTCCCGCAGCAGCGAGAGGGCGATCGCCCGGCCGATGCCCTGCGTCGATCCGCTCACGAAGGCGCGCTTCCCCGCCAGCTCCAGATCCATCGCGGTCCGTCCTCTCCGTCGTCTTCGGCGATCACTTGCTCAGGAAACTGTAGCGCTTTCACTTTCTCCGTCAAGTGAAGCGGGCCTACGATGGAGGCGTGCCCGGCCTCGACGACAGCCCGCTGAGCGGCGACGACCTCGCCACCTGGAGCGCCCTCGCGACGATCCTCGAGTGGCTGCCCGCGGCCCTGGACGCGCAGCTGCTGCGCGACTCCGGGATCAGCCACTTCGAGTACGGCATCCTCTATGCGCTCGCCGCCGCGCCCGAGCGCACGCTGCGGATGAGCGCGCTGGCGGGCTACGCGAACAGCTCCCTGTCGCGCCTGTCCCGCGCGGTGTCACGGCTCGAGGCCCGCGGCTGGATCGAGCGCCGGCCCGATCCGGGCGACGGCCGGACCACGCTCGCGACCCTGACCGAGTCCGGGGCCTCCCAGCGGGCGCAGGCGGCGCCCGGCCACGAGTCCCTGGTCCGGGCCGTCGTCCTCGCTCCCCTGACCTCGCAGCAGCGCCGGGAGCTGCACGAGATCTCGACGAGCATCGCCCGGGCCGTCAGTCCGACCGGCGCCTGGGCGACTCCGCCGGAGGGCGCCGGGCCGCGCTGACCGCGGGGTCCCTCGCCCTTGGCAGGCACTCGCTCCGCCAGTCGACCGCGGAGCGCCACGGAATCGCGGGGGCGTGGCCCGACCTGGGAACCTCGGGGCGCGGTCGGGGTGTCCGGTCGTCATCCGCACTCACGAAAGGACTCGCGATGTTCGAGATCTGGGCCTTCTTCGGCTTCCTCGGGGTCATCCTCGGGAAGAAGAGGTAGCGACCCGCCGGGGCGATCGGTGCACGGTCGCCCCGGCGGACCGGTGCCGGTCGGCGCCGGCCTCAGTTCCAGTCGATGTGGAACCCGTCCGGCGCCCACCACGGTCCGCTCTTCCAGGTCACCACGGGCTGACCGTCGGGGATGAGGCCGGGGTACTGCTCCTCCATCACGATCTCACCGGATTCCCGGCGAAGCTGGATGTCCACCTCCTTCGCGTCGCCCGGCACGGTCGTCGTCACCGGGTCGCCGCCGGGGCGCAGAACGGGCGTGACGGACTTCTCGAACCCACCCCCGGGCAGCTCGTAGTGGATCTCGGCGTAGACCGGGAACGGGACGGTCTGCAGGCGGCGCACCTGCCCGAGGGTGAGGGTCCGCGTGCGGTTCTGCACGTGCACGTCGAGCAGCGCGTGCCCCGGCGACGTCGAGTCGACCGGGTCGCCGGGGAGGCCGGAGACCACGCGGACCTGCAGGTGATCGCCGGGCTTCACGCCGCCGAGCTCGATCCCCACCCGGTCGCCGATGATCCGGCTCGTCGCGTGGAGGACGTTGCCCGCGTAGGTCTCGGCGGTGTACCGGTCGTTCGCGAAGACGGCGATGCGCGCATCGGACTGGACGAGCGCGAGGGGCAGGACGAGCGTGGTGTGACCGTCGGCGAAGAACGCCGAGGGCGCGGCCTGCTGGTCGGATCGCTCGAGACCGGGCTCGGTGGCGCCGCGGTCCGGCCCGTCGACCGAGACCGCGACCTGGCTCTCGTCCGTGCGCGGCGAGGCGACCGCCGCCGACACCGACGAGAACCCGACGAGCGTGGTGGCGATCGCGCAGACCGCCAGGACACGGGTGTGCTTCATGACCGTTCCTTCCCCCGCCGCGGCCGGCGACGAGAGGGTTCCGTCACTGGGGGACGGCGCGCAGGCGTGGATTCCTCAGTCTTCGGCGGACCGAGCCGACGACGGGCGTGGGCGGCGCAGAGTGATCCGGGTGGCGCTCGAAGGGTCGTCCGGGGACGACGCCGGGGAGACGGCCGCGTCAGTTCACGACGACGCGGGTGAAGACGACGGCCTCGTCGGAGTTCGCGTTCACGTACGCGTAGGAGCGGGCGGTCGAGAAGGCGACGTGCTGCCCTGCGGCGAGCGCGAGGTCGCCCTCGCCGTCGCGCTCGAGGACGAGCGCACCCGCGGTGACGAGGAGGATCTCGTGCCAGCCCTCGGGGTCGGGCTGGGCCTGGTAGCGGTCGGCGGGGCCGAGGCTCCAGGTCCAGAGCTGCGTCTCCACGTGGGCCGGCACGGAGGAGAGCAGGACCGCGACGCTCTCCGCGGCGTCGCCGCGCCAGGCGACCTCGTCGATGGCGGTGCGGACGGCGCCGGGCGCCGAGACGAGGGCGGTGAAGCTGGAGCCGAGCGCCTGGGCGAGGCGGTCGACGCCGGTGAGGCTGATGTTCGCCTCCCCCGCCTCGACGTTCACGATGGTGCGCCGGCTGATGCCGGAGAGCTCGGCGAGCGCCGCCTGACTCAGCCCCGCTTCCTGCCGGGCGCGGCGGAGATTGCTGCCGACGTGGGCGAGGACGGCGGCGGGCTCCGGCGTGCGCATCGTTCTGCACTCTACAGCTCCGAGAACGCTAGAGTGTGCAGAATGCTGCGCACTCGCTTTCTCTCCGCCGTCCGGTTCTCGCGACCCGAGTGGGCGCTGATCGGGATCACGGCGCTCTGGGGCGGCACGTTCCTCGCGGTGCACGTCGCGATGCAGCACAGCGGACCGCTCTTCTTCGTCGGCCTCCGCTTCCTCGCCGCGGGGATCATCAGCGCGGTGGTCTTCCGCCGGTCCCTGCGCAGGATGCGGCGGATCGACCTCGGCGCGGGGGCGGCCATCGGCACGATGATCGTCCTCGGCTACGGGCTGCAGACGTACGGACTGCAGACCGTCCAGAGCAGCACCTCCGCGTTCCTCACCGCGCTGTACGTGCCGCTCGTGCCGCTGCTGCAGTGGGTCGTCCTGCGGCGGCGACCCGGGGTCCTCACGCTGGTCGGCGTCGGGCTGGCGTTCGTCGGACTCCTGCTCATCGCTGGCCCGCAGACCGGAGTCGGCCTGGGTGCGGGCGAGCTGGCGACGCTGATCAGCACCGTCCCGATCGCCGTCGAGATCATCCTGATCAGCGCGTTCGCCGGCCGCGTCGACCTCGGGCGCGTGACGGTCGTGCAGCTCCTGGTCGCGGGGGGCCTCTCCTTCGCCGCCATGCCGTTCGCGGGCGAGGCGATCCCGGAGTTCTCCTGGGTCTGGCTCGTCGCCGCCCTCGCTCTCGGCGCCAGCAGCTGCCTGATCCAGCTGACGATGAACTGGGCGCAGCGCTCCGTCTCGCCGACCCGCGCGACGATCATCTACTCGGGCGAGCCGGTCTGGGGAGGCGTCATCGGGCGCCTCGCCGGCGACCGGCTGCCGGCGCTGGCGCTCGTCGGCGCGGCGCTGATCGTCGCGGGAACGCTCGTGAGCGAGCTGAAGCCGCGGCGGGCGGGCGCGCGCGTTCCGGAGGCTGCTCGCGATGCAGCTGCTCCGAGCTCGGAGCGGGTGGACCGGACCTCCGGCTCGTGAGGAGACCTTCGGCTCGCGGAAACACCTCCGGCTCGCCGGAATCCGCTGATCCGGCGTGCCGGGCGCGGATTCGCGAGCCGGAGGTCCGCCGCCTTCACCTCCGGCTCGCGGAAACACCTTCGGCTCGCCGGAATCCGCTGATCCGGCCTGCCGGACGCGGATTCACGAGCCGGAGGTCCGTCCCGACGACCTCCGGCTCGTGAAATCACCTCCGGCTCGTTGAATCTCGCCGATCCGGCGAGCCCGGCGCGATTTCACGAGCCGGAGCTCCGCCGCCTTCACCTTCGGCTCGCGGAAACACCTCCGACGACCTCCGGCTCGTCACATCACCTCCGGCTCGTTGAATCTCGCTGATCCGGCGTGCCCGGCGCGATTTCACGAGCCGGAGCTCCGCCGCACTCACCTTCGGCTCGCGGAAACACCTTCGGCTCGCCGGAATCCGCCGATCCAGCGTGCCGGGCGCGGATTCACGAGCCGGAGGTCCGTCCCGACGACCTCCGGCTCGTGAAATCACCTCCGGCTCGTCGAATCTCGCTGATCCAGCGAGCCCGGCGCGGATTCACGAGCCGGAGGTCCGCCGCACTCACCTTCGGCTCGCGGAAACACCTTCGGCTCGCCGGAATCCGCCGATCCAGCGAGCCGGACGCGGATTCACGAGCCGGAGGTGGGCCGCAGTCGCCGCACCGGCCGCCGCACCAGTCGCCGCACGGGCCGCCGCACCAGTCGCCGCACCGACCGCCGCGCCGGTCGAGGCGCGGGACCGTACGGGACCGGCGCCCGCCACTGGCCGCGACCCGGCAAGTTAGGTTAGGGTAACCTTCGCAACCCCGCCCCCCTCTGAAGGATCGCCGTGCCCGTCTCCCGCACCCCCCTCCGCCGCGCCACTCTCCGCCGCACCCCGCTGCGCCTCACCGCCGTCGCCGCACTCGGCCTCTCCGGCCTGCTGCTCACGGCCTGCTCCGCGGGAGCCGACGCCGCCGGCTCCGACAGCACCACCGACGCCGCCGCGTCGACGGGCGCGGGCTTCCCCGTCACCGTCGAGCACGCCTTCGGCGAGACGACCGTCGAGTCGGCCGACCGCGTCGTCGCGACCAGCTGGACCAACCAGGACGTGGCGCTCGCGCTCGGCGTGACCCCGGTCGGCTTCACGAAGGCGTCCTACGGCGACGAGGACGGCGACGGCCTGCTGGCCTGGACCAAGGAGGCGCTCGACGCGAGCGGCGCCGAGACCCCGGCGCTCTTCGACGAGACCGACGGCGTGCCGTTCGAGGCGATCTCGGACCTCACCCCCGACGTGATCCTCTCCGCCTACTCCGGCATCACGCAGCAGGACTACGACACGCTCAGCCAGATCGCCCCGACCGTCGCCTACCCGGGTCTGCCCTGGGCGACCACCTGGCAGGACTCCGCGAAGCTCGACGGCGAGGCGCTCGGCCTGGGCGACGAGGCCGAGGCGAAGGTCGCCGAGATCGAGGGCGAGATCGACGCCGCCGTCGCCGCGAAGCCCTCGCTGGCCGGCAAGACCTTCACCTACGGCTGGTACGACCCGACCGACGCCAGCACCTTCACCTACTACACCGGCAACGACGCGCGGGTGAAGTTCGTCGAGGACCTCGGTCTCGAGCTCGCCCCGAGCGTCGTCGAGCTCACCGGCGACTCCGAGGCCTTCAGCGGCACCGTCAGCTCGGAGAACGCGGACCAGCTCGACGCCGACGTCCTCATCGTCTACGGCGACGACACCACGCTGGCCGCGCTGCAGGCCGACCCGCTGCTCTCGAAGATCCCCGCGGTCGCCCGCGGCTCGGTCTACGTCCTCACGGACGACTCCTCCGAGGCGATGGCGACCTCGTCGCCCAACCTGCTGAGCATCCCGTGGGTGCTGGACGAGTACACGACCGGCCTCGCGACCGCCGCCGACAAGGTGTCGTGACCGCCGAGGCCACGGCACCCCACCGGCGCCCCGGACGCGACGACACTCGCCTCCGGGGCGCCGGCGCGCGCCGGCGGGTCCCGGCGCTGATCGCGATCGTCGCCGCGCTCGCCGTCGCCTCGGTGCTCTCGCTCGTCTACGGCTCCCGCGAGATCCCGCTCGGCGAGATCTGGCCGGCGCTCACCGCGCCGGACGCGGACTCGATCGTCGACGCGGCGGTGCAGGGGCGCGTCCCGCGCACGATCCTCGCGCTGCTGGTCGGCGCCGCCCTCGGCCTCGCCGGCGCGGTGATGCAGGGGATGACCCGCAATCCGCTGGCCGACCCGGGGATCCTCGGGCTGAACGCCGGAGCCTCCCTCGCGGTCGTGCTCGGCATCTCGACACTCGGCGCGGCGACGCTCCCCCAGTTCATCTGGCTCGCCTTCCTCGGCGCGGCGGCGGCCGGCGCCTTCGTCTACGCCGTCGCGTCGCTCGGACGCGAGGGCGCCACTCCGCTGAAGCTCGCGCTGGCCGGCGCCGCGACCGCCGCGGCCCTCGCCTCGCTGATCAGCGCGGTGCTGCTCACCCAGGACGCGACGCTCAACCGCTTCCGCTTCTGGCAGGTCGGCGGGGTCGGCGGCGCCGAGGCCGGCAGCATCCTCCAGGTCCTCCCCTTCCTCGTCGTCGGGGTCGCGCTCGCCCTCGGCAGCGCCCGCGGGCTCGACGCCCTCGCCCTCGGCGACGACCTCGCCAAGGGACTCGGCCGGCACGTCGGCCGCACCCGTCTCGTCGCCGGTCTCGCCGTGGTGCTGCTCTGCGGAGCGGCGACCGCCATCGCGGGGCCGATCGGCTTCATCGGACTCACCGTGCCGCACCTCGCGCGGCGCTTCACCGGGCCCTCGCACGCCTGGCTGCTGCCCTCCTCCGCCCTGCTCGGCGCCCTGCTGCTGCTCGTCGCCGACGTGATCGGGCGCGTCGTCGCTCGGCCGAGCGATGTCGAGGTGGGCATCGTCACTGCGCTGATCGGAGCGCCGGTGCTGATCGCGATCGTGCGGCGCTCGAAGGTGCGGGCCCTGTGAGCGCGACCACGTCACTGCGCTCCTCCGCGCCTGCTCCCTCCAGTGTCGCCGCCGGTCGGCGCCGCCGCGCCCGCCGCACCGTCGTCGGCTGCACGGTGCTCGCGCTGATCGCCCTCGCGCTCGTCGTGGTGTCGCTGACCGTCGGCAGCACCGTCTACTCGCCGCTCGAGGTGCTGCGGGTGATGCTCGGCGAGACCGTGCCCGGCGCCTCCTTCACCGTGGGCACCCTGCGGCTGCCGCGCACGATCACCGCGGTGCTGGTGGGCCTCGGCTTCGGGATGGGCGGTGTGATCTTCCAGACGATGCTGCGGAACGCGCTCGCCAGCCCGGACATCATCGGCATCACGTCGGGAGCGAGCGCGGCGGCCGTCGTCGCGATCGCCTTCTTCGGGCTCTCCGGCGGCGCGGTCTCGGTGATCGCGGTCGCGGCCGCCCTGCTCACCGCCCTGCTGATCGCGTGGCTCGCCGACGGGACCGGGATGATCGGCGCCCGCCTGATCCTGATCGGCATCGGGGTCGCGGCGATGTTCCAGAGCGTCATCGCCTACGTGCAGACCCGCGCGCAGTTCGAGGACGTGCAGGAGTCGCTGCGCTGGCTGACCGGCAGCCTCAACTCCGCGTCGTGGGCGGGGGTGCCGGCGCTCGCGCTGTCGATGCTGGCGCTCGTGCCGATCGCGCTGCTGCTGGCCGGGCGGCTGTCGATGCTGCAGCTCGGCGACGACTCGGCGACGGCGCTCGGTGTCGGCGTGAAGCGCAGCCGGCTGGGGCTGCTCGCGGTGGCGGTCTGCCTGGTCGCCGTCGCGACCGCCGCGACCGGGCCGATCGCCTTCGTCGCCTTCGTCTCCGGGCCGATCGCGCGGCGCGTCGTGCCGGATGCGCGGGTGCCGCTGATCCCCTCCGCGCTCGTCGGCGTCGTCGTGGTGCTCGCGGCCGACCTGGTCGCGCAGCACGTCGCGGGGCTGGCGTTCGCCGGCGCCCGCTTCCCGGTCGGAGTGGTGACGGGGGCGCTCGGCGCGCCCTTCCTGCTCTGGCTCCTCGCCCGCCGCAACCGCACCGGAGGCTCCCTGTGACCGCTTCGTCCTCCCCCGTGGCCGCTGGTCACTCGACGCTGTCGGTCGACGGCGTGACGCTCGCCTACGACGAGCGCGTGGTCGTCGACGGGCTGTCGCTGACGGTGCCGACGGGAGCGATCAGCGTGATCGTCGGGGCGAACGCCTGCGGCAAGTCGACGCTGCTGCGCGCGATGGCGCGGCTGATCGCGCCGCGCGAGGGCGCGGTGCTGCTCGACGGGGAGGCGATCCACCGGCTCCCGACGCGGCAGGTCGCGCAGCGGGTGGGGCTGCTGCCGCAGACGCCGATCGCGCCCGAGGGGATCGCCGTCTCGGACCTGGTCGCGCGCGGGCGGTATCCGCACCGCGGCTGGTTCGGCCGGGGCGCCTCCGCCGACGACGACGCGATCGTGGAGGACGCCCTGCGCGCCACCGGCACGCTCGAGATCGCGGACCGGCCGGTCGACGAGCTGTCCGGCGGGCAGCGGCAGCGGGTGTGGATCGCGATGGCGCTGGCGCAGCGGACCGACGTGCTGCTGCTCGACGAGCCGACCACCTACCTCGACGTGTCGCACCAGATCGAGGTGCTCGACCTGCTGACCGACCTCAACCGCGCGCGCGGGACGACGATCGTCATCGTGCTGCACGACCTGAATCTGGCCGCGCGCTACGCCGACCACCTCTTCGCGGTGCGCGCCGGGGCGCTGTACGCGTCCGGGACACCCGCGGAGGTGGTGACGGCCGAGACCGTGCGCGCGGTCTTCGGCATGGAGTCGCGGGTGATCGCGGACCCGGTGTCGGGGACGCCGCTGGTGCTGCCGATCGGGCGGCACCACTCGGGGTGAGGGGTGGGGGGTCTCGATACGCCCGCTTCGCGGGCTACTCGACCAGCAAGGGGCGGCGAGGCGTCCTCGGACGGTCGAGGCGTCCCGGTCCGGGTGGACGCCTCGACCGTTGCGGGACGCCTCGGCGGCGGGCGGAGTGCCTGCAAAGGGGGTGGGTAGGGTGCGGGGCATGAGGATGCGCGGGGTGGCGGGCGTGGTGGTGGCCGTCGGGCTGGGGGTCGGGCTGGCGGGGTGCGCGGGCGGGCCGGAGCTCGTGGGGGCGCAGGGGGATCTGCAGGTCGCGGCCGACGGGGGCATGACGTTCTGCCCCTTCGCCATCGATCCCGGGTTCTCCGGCGCGGAGGAGCCGTGCCTCGACGGCATCGAGACGACCGGCGTCGACGTGGCGGCGGTCGAGGCGCCGAGCGAGTCGGTCGTCGTCGACCCGTCCGGACAGCGCTCGGAGCGGCTCGCCGGAGGACTCGCCCGGACCACGGCGGACGGCACCCGGATCTACTCCGTGTTCCTCGTCGGCGACGTCTCGGACGACGTCTTCGAGGTCTCCGAGGTGGGCGCCGCCGCGCACACGCTGCCCGAGGAGTACGCGGCGCCGCGGTTCGAGACGCCCGGCGGGTTCCTCGTACCGGTCGTCCCGCGCTGATCCGCGCCGAGCCTGGGCTTGGTGTCGGAGGCGTGTGGCACCCTCTGCCGAGGAGTCCGCAGGCGGCGGACGGAGCGGAGCGGGCATGATCGAGCTGGACCTGACGGGGCGCACGGCGCTGGTGACGGGATCGGGGCAGGGCATCGGGCTGGCGATCGCGATCGGGCTGGCGCGCGCCGGCGCCGAGGTGGTCGTCAACGCCCGGTCGGAGCGCTCGGTGCGCCGCGCGATCAAGGACGTGCGGGCCGCGGTGCCCGAGGCCGCGGCGCGCGGGGTCGCGGCGGACGTGTCCACCGAGGCCGGCACGGCGAAGCTGCTCGAGTCGGTGCCGCGGGTCGATGTGCTCGTCAACAACCTCGGCATCTTCGGCAGCACCGAGCCACTCGACATCACCGACGACGAGTGGCGGCGCTACTTCGAGGTCAACGTGCTGACCGGCGTCCGCCTCACCCGCGCGTACCTGCCCGGGATGACCGAGGAGGGCTGGGGGCGCGTGCTCTACATCGGCAGCGACTCCGCCGTGGTCACTCCGGCCGAGATGATCCACTACGGCGTCTCGAAGACGGCGCTGCTCGGAGTCTCGCGCGGCTTCGCCAAGGCCGCGGCCGGCTCCGGCGTCACCGTGAACAGCGTGCTCGCCGGGCCGACGCACACCGGCGGGGTCGAGGACTTCGTCTACGAGCTCGTCGACCACTCCCTCCCGTGGGAGGAGGCGCAGCGCGAGTTCATGCGACTGCACCGCCCGCAGTCGCTGCTCCAGCGACTGATCGAGCCGGAGGAGATCGCGAACATGGTCGTGTACCTCGCGTCGCCGCTCGCCTCGGCGACCACGGGCGCCGCGGTGCGGGTGGACGGCGGGTACATCGACGCGATCGTGCCGTGACGCCTGAGGCGCCGCGCCGCTCCACCGCCTGGTGCGCACGCCCCGCTCGCGGACGCTGAGCGCGGGCGGGATCGCGAGAGCGGTCCGGGCGGTCCGATCAGCCGGTCAGTCCGCGAGGTGCTCCACGATGTCGCGGGTGTAGCCGGAGGGCGCGGGTCCCGACCAGGTCGTCGCGATCCATGTCGTCCCGCGAAGGTAGTGACTCCTGCCCGTCTCGCCGTCGACGCCGTCGACCGACTCCGCGGCGGGAATCACGTCCGTGGCGAAGAACCGGTTCCCCCCGAGCAGTTCCTCGGACTGCATGCCCGACGAGGAGAGGGCCGAGGCCACGAGAGACGCCTCGGAGGTGCTCAGCTCCATCACGCGCGTGGTGATGCCGTAGTGGATGCTGCTCGTGCGCCATCTGCAGGTCAGGTCGCTCCCGTGTACCGCCGCGATGGTCTGGAGCGCCTCGTCCTCGAGGCCGATGCCGACGTCGTCCGCCGAGACCACCTGGTCGAGAGCGAACCCCGTCCCGACGAGCGTCGCGGTCATCTCCGCTCCGAACAGCTGTGCGCACCCGCTCCCGTTGCGATCCGCGGAAGCCGGACGGGGGTCCTTGCTCGCGAGGGCCGGCGCGACGGCCATTGCGGCCTCACCGCTCTGCTCGTTGATCTTCTCGCCCGAGACGGAGAAGGTGAACCAGCTGCCCTCGTTCCAGGTCACCACGCCGCCCCCGAGGTCGACCACGGATCCCGAGCCGACCTCGGGCAGGTCGGTGGCTCGATCGGTGAAGGAGGATGCGGCCGTGACGTCGAACGTCGCGATCCGGGACGACTCGTACACCGCATCCGGGGTCGAGCCGCCGAAATCGCGGCTGACGTCGCGAGTACTTCTCGTGATGATCTGATTCGATTGATAGCTGTACCGGCGGATCGTCAAGGTGCCTGCTGTGCCCTGGGAAGCGTTCCCCCCCGCCCGACATCGATCCGGCCGGCAGCTCGTAGAGGCAGAAGCCCTCATCCTCGGCCGTGTCCTCGATGGCGAGCGAGACGGACCCCGCGGCGAGCCACGGAGCGAGGATCGTCTGCACTTCCTCTGCGCTGAAGAGGCACGCGCTCATGTCGACTTCGGCGGAGGGAGTCGGCGCGAAGGACGGGTCAGTACTCTCACCCACTTCCACCGCGGCTGTCGCCGCGGTCGTCGTACCCGGGGTCAGCGAGGGAGCTTCCTCCGCGGTGCATGCCGAGAGGACGAGCGCTGTCACCGCGGCGGAGATCCAAGGGATTCCACGTCCAGCAGAGCGCACAGCGACCTCCAGTCATCGACCGACAACAGCGCATCAGCACTGCCCGGCGCTCCCGCCTCCGGCGTCGTTTCGCCGATCTTCCCACTTTCTTCGGCTTTCTCCAGCTTCTTCTTCTTCGGACGGAACCGACTTCTCTCCACTGTCCCGGCTTCTCGGACAAGAAGAGTCGGAGGGTGCGCGAGTCGTCGAGCGGATCACCACCCCGCGAAGTACTCCGAGCTTCTTTCTCCTCCTCCTGGCCATCGACGCCGGGCTAGCCTCGGAGTGTGTTCATGAGCGCGCCGCAAGGCTTCCACGATGATCCTTCCGCCGTGGATGAGCGTCGGAAGATGCTCGAGAGCGAGCCCTCGGTGCAGCCTCTTCGCGTGTTCCGCGACGAACTCGTCGCGCGGCGAGCGCGCAGGCATCCCGACCCCGTGGTGCCGGACTTCGATCCCGCCGAGGCCGGTGTCGAGGCGCGCGCGCTCCTCGTGCTCGAAGCGCCGGGTCCGATGGCCGCTGGTCCGGACGGATCCGGCTTCGTCTCCGTCGACAACGCCGATCAGACCGCCGCCACCCTCTGGTCGCTGCGCGACGAGGTCGGCCTGCACGATCGCACGCTGATCTGGAACATGCTGCCCTGGCGGCTCGACGGCGAGGGCTCCGCCGACGTCCAGGA
The DNA here is from genome assembly GCF_009834185.1 of Rathayibacter sp. VKM Ac-2760. Lineage (GTDB taxonomy): Bacteria > Actinomycetota > Actinomycetes > Actinomycetales > Microbacteriaceae > Rathayibacter. The sequence continues at coordinate 517,194 of NZ_CP047173.1, read as the reverse complement.
TGTGAGGCAGGGCGCGATGGAGCTGCGCCGGCTTCTGCTGCTGCTGCCGAACCTTCGGGTCGTGGTCAACGCCGGCACGATCGTGAGGAGCGGCTGGGCCGCGAACATCGCTCCTCACCTCACCGGCGGCCCGACCGTCATCGACTCATGGAGCCCGGGCCAGCGCGCCATGAACCAGTCCCGGAAGCGGGACGAACTGAGGCGCGCGCTCGAGCGCGCAGCGACGCTGGTCGGGTGACACCGGACCGCATTCGTCTGGCGAGCAGAACCGGCAAGGGGGCGAGCAGGCCCTGCGGAGGAAGGGCGGGAGCGGACGATGAGGGGCAGGATGACGATCGGGGACTTCTCGCGGGCGACGCGGTTGAGCGCGAAGACCCTGCGCTTCTATCACCGCTCCGGCGTCCTGCATCCGGTGTCGATCGATCCGGACAACGGCTACCGCTGGTACGGCAGCGAGCAGATCGCCCACGCGCAGGTCGTCCGGCAGCTCCGGGCGCTCGAGGTGCCGGTGGAGACGATCCGCAGCATTCTGGCCGCCGGCGACGTCTCGTCACGGAACGAGCTGGTCGCGCAGCACCTGGAGCGCCTCGAAGAGCGACTGGAGGCCACTCGTGCGGCGGTCGTGTCGCTGAGGGGGCTGCTCGCGCCGGGACCGGAGGACCCTCGCATCGAACTCCGGACGCTGCCCGCGACGCCGGCGCTCGTCGTCAGGGCCGTGATCGACCTCGCCGACCTCAGCGCCTGGTACTCGGCCGCGTGGACGTCGCTGGACAGCGCCGCGGCGGACGCCGGAGTCGCTCCGGCGGGACCCCGCGGTGGGATCTGGGACACCGAGCTGTTCCTGTCGGAGCGGGGCGAGGCCGTCCTGCTCCAGCCGGTGGTGTCTCTGCAGGGCCTCCCGCCCCTTCCCCCGGGGGTGCGCGGAGAGGTGGTGCCGGGAGTCGACGTGGCGGTCCTGACGCATCGCGGCCCCGAGGAGACGATGGCGCAGAGCTACGGAGTCCTCGGCGCCTACGTCGCGGACCATGAGATCGGCGTCGACGGCCCGATCCGGGAGAGCTATCTGCGCAGCTCCGCCGACGATCCGGTGACCGAGATCGGCTGGCCGGTCTTCCGCACGGGACGCTGAGGGGGTCCCGCTGGACCTTCCCCTCGGGGGAAGGCCGATGCTCGACAAGTGAGCGAACGGCCGCGGCGGCGCGGTCACGACCACCCGATCCAGCGGAGGCTGACCACCATGACCAGAGCAGAGCTCTCCCCCACCGTCGAGTCCTACTTCGATCTGATGGACGGCCCGGACCCCGCCCGGGTGATCGACGTCTTCACCGTCGACGCGGTCGTCGTCGACGACGGTCGCACCTACCGCGGGCGCGAGGAGATCCTCGGCTGGCTCTCCGGACCGGCGAGCGAGTTCACGACGACCTCGACGCGGATCTCGGCGGTGCAGCACGCCACCGCGGCGGACGTCGTCGTGCTCCTCGTGGGCGACTTCCCGGGCGGGCGCGTCGAGCTCCGCCATCACTTCGTCCAGGAGGCGGGCGGGCTGGTCTCCGGGCTCACGATCGGGGTGTGAGCCGCGATCCGCCCCGCGGTGCCGCGTCGGCCCGGACCGCCCCTGCCGGGGCTGGGAGCTGATGGTCGCGAGGACGCCCGGATCACCGAGCTCGTGCGACCGCGGCTCCAGTACCGTGGACCTCGTGCCGAGCGGGTGGTCGGTCAGAAGGGTGTCGACGATGCGACCAGCCGGCTCACCGGACCGGAGCACCGAGATCGCACTCCTGGCGACCGACCTGCGCAGGCTGCGGCTGGAAGCGGGGAATCCGACGCTCCTGCACCTGCAGAAGGAGTCGGGCGTCTCGAAGTCCGCCCTCTCCGATGCGCTCAACGGCAAGCAGCTCCCCTCGGAGCGCACGCTGGACTCCCTCGTCCGCGCCCTCGGCGGCGACTCCGGCGCCTGGCTCGACCGGAGGGTGCGGCTGACCTCGGCGCTCCCCGAGGCCGGGCCCGACTCGCCCGCTGCCGAAGCGTCGACGTCGTCGGAGCCCGCGCCTCCCGCTCAGCCGCGATCCTTTCGCAGCGCCCTCCAGCGGAGGCTGTCGATCCCGGCCGCCGCCCTGCTGACGGTCGTCGCCTTCGGCGCGGGGGCCGCCGTCGCCACCGGCATCGCGTCAGCGGACGACCGCGGTGCCGCCGTCGGCCTTCCGACGCCGGAGGACTCGCCGCGGCTCGCCGCCGCGACCGGGGTGGACCCGGTTCTGACCGACTGCATCGACGATGCCGACGCGGCGGCACTCGAGACGCGGGTCGAGACCGTGGTGCTCGAAGTGATCTGGTCCGATCAGTGCCAGGCCGGCTGGGGCCGGATCACCCGGAACGACAACCAGAGCAGCGGCAACAGCGTTCACATCGAGGTGTACCCGGTCGGCCCGAACCAGGACGCGGACCGGCAGGAGTCGACGATGGACGGCGTCCAGGGCGCGTACACCCACATGGTCGTGCGGACGGACGCGGCGACGCGCCTCTGCGCGGCCGGCAGCATCACCCGCGACGGCGAGACGATCGACCTCGGCGAGCCGCTCTGCACGTGAGTGAGGCCCCCGGTCCGCTCGGAACCGGACGGCTCCGTCGCGCCGGGGGGTCTCGCGTCTCGGAGCGACGAGACGTGCCCTCCTGTCAGTGACGGGCACGCCTCGCCGCCGTTCGGCCCGCGTCTCAGAACGTCGGGAGCGACAGGAGGTTGTTGCTCCCGGTCCGGTCCGCGGAAGTGCGCAGGTAGGGCAGAGCTCCGAGGGGGTGCACCGCGACGACCCGGACCTGCTGGGCGCCGGAGCCGACGTAGGCGAGGGTCCCACCGTCCACCGCGGCGACGAGGGCCGGCTTGGCGGAGGAGTTGGTCGTGCCGTTCTCCCGATTGCGCCACTTGTAGTGGGTGATCGCCTCGTACGTCCTCTGCCGTCCGCCGAAGCGGACGTGCGTGATCTCGATCGCCATGGTCTTCTCATCCCTGTGAGTTCGATTCGTTCGATCGGGCTCGCGAAGGTGCGAGCGATCGCCTTGCCGGTGTCGGCGGTCGTCCCCTTCCCCGGCTCACGGCGGCCCCCGTGCGGATCGCCCTGTCCGCGGCTCGCGGCCGCCGACGCTCACGACCGGCTCCGCCCCGGCTCGAGCACGGCGCCGAGCAGCGCGTCGGCGTAGCGGGCGGCCGACGACTCGACGTACGCGGGCGTGACGACGACGAGCCACACCACCGCGGCGAGGACGGCGCCCCCTCCGCTGAGGACGATCGGCGGCCAGGACCAGCCCATCGCACCGGCGGCGGTGAGGGCGGCCGCGGCTCCCGAGAGGACGGCGACGACGACGGCGACGACGAGTCCGAGCGGCTTCACGCCGAGGAGGTTCCTCGCGGCGCTGTACTCGAGGAGCTCGGTGAAGACCCGATGGTGGCGCGCGTGGTCGCGGGTCAGCTCCCGCAGCTGAGCGACCGCGCGCTCGTAGGCGGCGTCCGCCCGCCCCGGATCCGCGTGCTCGGCGGACGCCGTCGGCAGCTGCACGCCCGTCACCCTCTGGATCCGGCGATGGAGCTCACCGTGGGCCGAGTGATCCTGCGTGGAGCGCCAGCGGAGCCGCGCCGCGGTCGGCTGCCCGCCCCAGCGCTCCCAGAGCCGCGCCTGGACCTGGTTGCCGCGGTCCCGGACGAGCCGCAGGACGACGAGGTGGAAGCCGGTGGCGGCGGCCACGGTGAGGAGGGAGCGCGGAAGATCGTCGACGCGGAAGACGACGACGGCGGCGAGGGTGACGGGGGCGAGCACGGCGAGCGCCGGCACGAGCTACGTCGTCGCCTGGTAGCGGTCCATCGCCGTCACTCGTCCGGCTCGACCCAGGGCAGTGGCTCCAGGGCCACCCAGCCGTCGCGCGGCGGGGCGTCGCGGGAGGTCCGAATAGTCCGTCCCCGCGTCGCGCAGACGTCGTACCCCCGCCGCTTGATCGCGTTGGCGACGTCCGCGCGCGGGAACTCGTCGGCCTTCCTCCCGACGCTGACGAAGGCGGTGCGCTCACCGGTGGCGCCGACGACGGGGCCGAGGAGCCGGTCGAGGACGGCGGAGTCGAGGTTGTGCCGGGAGCCGTGGTGGGGGACGTCGAAGAAGTCGGGGGCGGATCCGAGACGGCCGGCGGCCGCGATCGCCTCGACGGCCAGGTCCAGGGCGGGGACGCCAGCGTCGCCGGTGAAGACGGCCCGGTGTCCGTCCACCTGGACGTCGAGGACGATGCTGCTGTTGTTGCGCGCCGTGGTGCCGCCGTGATCCGTCAGCTCGCCCTCGCCGGGGTCGGTCGAGCGCGGAGTGAGCGCCGTCCTGATCGCTGCCGACGATGCCCGCAGCAGGGAGGCGAGGGTCATCGAGACCTTCGCGGCGGGACTGGTCTGCTCCTGCAGCAGCGCGCAGTAGTACTCCCGCGTCGGCCCGGCGATCATCAGGGCGCCGGAGAAGAACGTGCTGCCGGCCCAGGCGTCGGTCGTGACGGTCGTGTCGTGGGACCGCGCGAGCTCGATGAGCTCGTCGACCAGATCGGACTTCACGTCGTCGGACCGGTAGCCGTGCTCGCTCGGACGGTGCAGGAGGAGCTCGCCGACGGAGAGGCGCTCGAAGACGTCGAAGAGTCCGGCGATGTGGTCGTTGTCGGGATGCGTGCAGACCACCAGGTCGAGGTGCGAGCGGTCGTAGTACCGGCGGACGTGTGCCGCGACGGCCTCGCCGGTCTCGGCGAAGCCCCCGTCGATGAGGACGACGCGATCGACGGCGGTGGCGGGCTCGGTGAAGTGGAGCAGGATCGCGTCTCCGGTGTCCGTCTCTTCTCCGATGGGCAGGAACTCGATCTCGATCATGGTCGGGCCTCTTCTCGTGGGGATCGGGGGTCGCGAAGGACTCCCGTGGCGGTGGCGGGAGGGAGCAGCTCCGATGGCGGGAGGGAGCGGCACGGGGAGTCGGGTCAGGCGAGCCCGTGCTGGTGCGCGAAGGCGACCAGCTGGAGCCTCGAGGCGAGGCCGAGCTTGCTGAGGATGCTGGAGATGTGGCTCTTGATGGTGGATTCACTGAGGTGCGCCTGGGCCGCCATCTCGGCGACGCTGCGGCCCTGCGCGGCGGAGGTGAAGATCTCCCGCTCCTTCGTCGAGAGGACGGCGATCGCCTCCGGTGCGGGGGTGGCGCCGGTCGAGACGTAGTCGCGGAGCGGGGCCCGCGTGCCGGCGCCGGCGACGACGGTCCGCCCCGCGGCGACGGCTCGGACGGTCCCGAGGAGGAGCTCGGGCGTGGCGTCCTTCATCAGGAATCCGGAGGCGCCCGCGGCGAGGGCCTCCGCGGTGGCGCTGTCGTGCTGATGAGTGGTGAGGATGATCACGCGAGTGCTGCAGGACGGGGCGCGTGTGATCTGGCGGGCCGCCGAGATGCCGTCGCAGACGGGCATCCGGACGTCGAGGAGGAGGACGTCGGGGTTGTCGCGGAGCGCGAGGGCGACGGCCGCTGATCCGTTGTGGGCGGCGCCGGAGAACTCGAGGTCGGCCTCCGCATCGATGAGCATCCGGAGGCCCGAGCAGAAGAGGAGGTGGTCGTCGGCCACCGCCACCCGGATCATGCGGCCTCCTGCACCGGCGGGGCCGGAACGGAGACCGTGACCACGAAGGCCCCGCCGTCCTCGGACTCCTCGGCGGTGAGCCAGCCCCCCGCCAGTTCCGCGCGCTCCTTCATCCCCGCGACGCCCCGTCCCGATCCGATCGACGGTTCCCGGCCCGGCCGGCCCCGGGAGCTGATCTCGAGGAGGAGGGCGGTGGGGTCCCACAGCACGCGGACGACGGCGTTGGGGCGCTCCCCGCTGTGCCGGAGCGCGTTGGTGAGCGCCTCCTGCACGATGCGGTAGACCGCGAGCTGCTGGCCGTCGGTGAGCGCGAGCCGCGAGCCCCCCTCCTCGAACTCGACCGACAGCCCGGCGGCGGCGAACCGCTCCAGCAGGACCGGGACGCTCTCGAGGGTCGGCTGGTCGAGGGTCTCGGCGCTGGGACCGATCGATTCGATGAGGATGCGCACCTCGACCAGCGAGGATCGGGCGACCTCCGCGATCACTCCGAGGGAGTTCTCCGCGCGCCCGGGGTCGGCGCGGACCAGCTTCGCCGCGCCGTCCGCCTGGGCGAGGACGATGGAGAGGGACTGCGCCATGATGTCGTGCACGTCGAGGGCGATGCGCGCGCGCTCGGAGATGAGGGCCAGCTCGCGCCCCGCGTCCTCGAGATTCTGCTCGAGGACGCGCTGCTCGCGGAGGAGCTGCGCGCGCCCCCGCATCAGTCGGAAGAGGTGCCCGCCGGCCAGCCCGAGGACGACCAGTCCCGCGAGCGCCGCGGCGACCACGGCGCCCTCCGCCCGGAGCGCGAGCGCGACGGCGCTGACGGCGAGGAGGACGGACAGCACCGCGCCGACGCGCGTGGGCGGACGGGAGCCCGTGCGCGCCGCGGCGTAGACGAGGCCGATCACGAGGGGCCAGGATCCGCTCGACGTCGCCTCCGCGAGCAGGAGCGCCGCGGTCGTCAGCGCCGCGGCGGCCCCGACGGCGACCCACGGCGACGCCGTTCCGGCGGCGACGACGAGGACGACGAGCAGAGTCAGCGCGACTCGGGCCGCTCCGCTCTCTCCCCCGAGCCGCCCGGCCTCCGCCGACAGCCAGAACCCGCCGAACGCTGCGGCGACGAGGACGTCGATCAGCACCGGCCGGAGGCGGCGGAGGAGGAGGGGTGGCATGCCCCGACGCTAGCGGGCACCCGCTCGACCGCGACGGCTCCGCCGGGGTCTTTCGTCCGAACGGACGAGGCGGAGTGTCCGTTCGGGCGAAGTCGTCCGAAACAGGTGCGGTCTTGACTCGGTGCTGCGCGATGCTCGGCCGCGCGATCGACCTGCTCTTCCGCTCTTCTCTGCCGCACTCTTTTCCCGCACTACTCGACGACCGAAAGGCGACCACTATGAGGGATCTCGACCATTCGCCGTCGCCCGCCGGAATGCGACCGGGTAATCCGAAGACATCGTCTGGTGGCCCCGACAAAGCCCGCCCTAGGATGACGCGTGCAAGCGGCCGGAACATTCTGGGGAGAAGCCCCGGCCGTGATGCCGGCTCGGGGGGCCTCTTCCGTGCTGCCTTCTCGGGGAAAGCAGAACATCATGAAGAAGATCCTCTTCGACGTCCTCGCCGGAGCATCCGCGATCGGTCTCGCACTCGCGGGAGCGCAGGCGGCGAACGCCGTGACGCTCTACGACAGCGCGAACTACACGGGACCGTCCTTCACGGCGACCTCGGCCACCTCGGTCGGCTCGCTGGCCGACCGGGCGTCGTCGCTGACCAACGGCGGGCGGAAGGTCTACTACGAGGACGAGAACCGCATGGGGCGCTCCGTCTCACTCGACGGCAACTACAACTCGCTGCAGGCGATCAGCACGAATCTGCACTTCGGCGAGACCTGGAACGACCGCATCAGCAGCTTCTAGCCGCGACCCGGCTTCCTGCCGAGACTCAGCGGGGATCCGCGAGCCGACGCTCCCGGATCCCCGCCCTCGCGGCGGCGGCCCTCCTCCTCCCGTCGGCTCTCGCCGGGTGCTCGATCTCCGGCGCGGCCGCGTCGACTCAAGACCCCTCGGCGCACGCGCTCCTCGACCGCAGCACCGGCGACATCGTCCTTCCGCTGTCGGAGTACGACTTCTACGGCTCGGACGACACGGTGGATCTCACGGATCGCGCCACCGACATCGCTTTCTCGCACTGCATGGAAAAGTCCGGCTTCACCTCTTCCGCCGCCCGCATGCAGAACGATCCGGAATCGCGCATAGGGGACCGCACCTACGGCATCTGGAACGAGGATCAGGCGCGTCTCCACGGTTATGGCTCGGCGCCGTCGGCCGTCGAGACTGCATTCGAATCCGATCGCCGGAAAGGCGGTCAGCCGTGGCAGAGTGCCTCTGACGACTGCCTGATGCGACCGGACAGAGAGGTCGCCGCGCTGAAGCCGGACAACGACGAGCTGACGACGTCTCTGGTGCCGCGGCTGCAGACCGAGGCCTACAACGCCGCCTCCGCCGACCCCGCCTGGCAGGCCGCCCGCGAGGCGTGGTGGCAGTGCCTCCGCGACGCCGGGCTCGAACCGCGCACCGGGTCGGGCGAGTGGTCCTCGCAGCAGGGTGTCGCCGTCACCGCGGCCGTCGGGGCCGACGGGCGGTCCATCGACAAGGAGGAGGAGATCCGGGTCGCCTCGATCGAGGCCCGGTGCAACAACGAGACCGCCCTCACCCAGACGCTCGGCGACCTGGAGGCCTCCTACCAGGCGCCGCTGATCGCGGAGAACCAGGCAGCGCTGAACGAGCTGAAGACGAGGAACCAGGAGCGCCTCGCCGCGCTCCGCGACTATCTCGCCCGCCATGGGTGAGCAGCGCCTGCGCCGGCTCCGCCGACCCTGGCGCGTGGCCGGCGTCGGAGTCGTCCTCCTGATCGCGGCGGGCGGCTCCTTCCTCGCCGGCCAGGTCGTCCGGCCCCCGGAGCGCGCGGCCCTCGCGGCCGCCCAGGAGGACGTGCTCGCCGCCCTCGGCGTCAGCAAGAGCGCCGCCGCCCAGGTCTCGCAGCGCCTCACCGCGGCCGCGCTCGACGAGGTCAGGGTCACGCTGCCGGGCGGAGCGGAACTCCTCGCGGACGACTCCGCCCAGCTGGACGAGTGGATCGCCTCGGCGCGCGCACTCCCGCACGTCGTCGACGTCGGCTACCTCGCGCAGGCCGGCGCGGAGACCGCGAGCATCCGGAGGCTGAGCGTCACCGACCCCGAGCCCGGCACCGCCCTGCAGCTGATCAGCGCCGACCCCGCCTACCTGCGCCTCATCGGCACCACAGCGGAAGGACCCGACACCCGCGGCCTCCTCGCCACACCGCGGGTGACGGCGATCGCCCTGCTCGGAACCGACGCGGCGCGCTCCCTCAGCACGGCGGCCCCCGGCCCCGGCTCCTCGCTGTGGATCAACGACCACCGCGTCGCCGTCGTCGGGACGCTCGCCGCGGGAGCCCGCTCCCCCGGCATCGCCGACACGATCGTCGTCTCCGGCGACGTCCTCGCGCGCTCCCCCTCCGTCGCCGTGACGATGCTCGTCGGCACCGAACCCGGCTACTCGGCGCCTCTCGCCGAGGCGCTTCCGCTGGCGCTCGATCCCGGCGATCCGGGACGCTTCACCGTCGAGACCGTCGCCGATCTGCGGGCTCTGCGGTCCGGCGTCTCGAGCGACCTCGGGGCGCTGATCGCCCTCCTCGCGGCGGTCCTGCTGGCCCTCGCGACCCTCAGCGCCGCCGCCACCATGTCCCTGTCGGTCCAGGCCCGCGCGCCCGAGATCGCCCTCCGCCGGGCGATCGGCGCGAGCCGCACCGGCGTCGCGCGGCTCTTCCTCTGCGAGGGCCTCCTCATCGGCGTGATCGGCGGAGTCGCGGGCGCGGTCGTCGGCACCGCGGCGACCCTCGCCGCCGCCGGCGCGCAGGGCTGGACGGCCGTGCTGCCGCCGAGCCTCATTCCGCTCGGCATCGCCCTGGGAGCTCTCACCGGCATCGTCAGCGCGATCGTCGCGGCCCTGGCCGCTGGCCGGCAGGAGCCCGCGAACGCCATCCGCGGGTGCCCGGTTCACGCTTCTCCCCGGCGGGACCGCCGACGGAGAGAAGGAGACGGCACCCGCCGCCGAGGGTTCTGGGGAGAAGCCGGCGGCGGGTGCCGGGCCATCGGCGACGCACGGAGTGCGCGGGGAAGCCGACGTCAGGGGCGAGTGTGGCACAGCGTGGGGGCGGGGGTAGGAGGGGCGGGGAGGGTGCGGGGGGCGGGGGCGATCGGGGCGGCCGCATGACCGGTCATGCGCCCTGCGTCGAGTGCTGGCGCTCGTTCACAGACGTGGTGACCTCCCATGGTGACCGCTTAGCCGTCTTCGCCGAGTTCTTCACTGCGTCGCCGTCCTCGTACTCAGCCGCGACGGCGAGACGATGGACCTCGGCGAGCCGCTCCAGACGTGTAATTGCTGCGCTCAGGTCAAGCTTTCGGGCGGAGGAAGCGCAGTACGCCAACTCCTCGGCCCCCCTCGGGCCCTGGCGTCGCTGGGTGACGATCGGTGGATCTTCTGGGCGCTCATCACCGGCGATTCTCCAGATGACGCGGGACAGCAGCGGATCGCAGCGACCATCCCTTTCGCCGCCGAGGTGGGGGCCGAGCGGACCGAGTTCTGCCACGGACATCCGCATGAAGGAGTGAATGCTGCGAAGCGGCGCTCGCTCGCTTCGACGCTGACCGACATCGCTCGTCGGTCGCGAGATGCCGGCGGGGCGTTCTCGCTGCACCAGAACACCGACCAGCCGGTGATGGAACTAGCGGACGTCCGCGAGCTCCTCGACGGGATGGAGCAGGGGGTGCTCGACCTGACCGTCGACACGGCGCAACTGGCGCGCTCGGGGTCGAGGATCGGCCGGGATTCATCGACGAGTTCGGGGCATTCGTAGACCATCTGCATCTGAAGGACTACTCGGTGCCGGTCGGGCGGGACGGGGAATGGTTAATCGCCGGGGAAGGCGTGCTCGATCTGGGCGGGGTGCTGGAGGCGCTCGAGGGGGCCGGGTATGAGGAGTGGATCTGCGTGGATGAGGAGCGTGACGCGACGCTGGAGGAGGGGCTGCGGCAGTCGAGGGGGTGGCTGGGGCGGCGGGGACTTGATGTCGGGCAGGAGTCGGCATGTTGAGGACGTCGATCAGCGATCGGCCGAACCTGTCGACGCGCGAACCACGACCGTGTTGACCTCGGCGTACTCGAGCACCGCCTTCAACTCATACCGCTCGCTCGCGGCCTTGCTCACCTCGGCGACGTCGGCAACAAGATCTCAAATCTGATCACCTCGTAACGCGAGCGGGTCGATCTACAGCTGCACGTGCTGACTCGCACCGCCAGGCGAGCGGCGCCCAGAAGTCTCACAACGCCATGGTGACTCGGGAATGCCCCTCTTCAAGGCTGACGAGACGTTCTGCCGCGAGACGCGTTCCCGAGACGGCTTCGCGCCCGTGGGGGGCATGGTCGGAAGGGGGCAACCCGCCCACAACGAAGTGTCTCGTGAAGCTCATGCTTCACGAGACACGCCGACCCTGAGTCGCAGGAATACCTCATTACTGACCGACTACGGCGACTTACCGACGGCGGCGTTCAGGCCGACACCCCCTGCCCCCACGGTTCAACGGGTAGCGGGCCTCGGGCGCGGGAGGTGCGCCCGACGTTCCAGTGGGTAAGAATAGGTGCATGGCAGATGCGCAGCAGAGTTGGGACTCAACCGCCATCGTTGTAGTTCCAGGTATCCCGGGAACCCTTACTCAGCCGGCCGGTAGTCAAGATGTGTACCCAGCATCGACTCTCCCGTTCTTCAAAGTCTTGCGCGCCGCTGGGTATCCGGTCCGAATGGAAAGAGCCGAGGACGTTCGGGAGATTAGCCATCATGCGGCTGATGTGTGGCTACCGATTGTCGCTTTTGGCATTCAGGTGCTTGCGGGTGGAGCCGGCAACGTGCTTGCTGACGTCCTAATGCTCTTTTTCGACGCAATTCCGGCACGTAAGACTTCAGTCCACATCTCTTGGCGAGTTGAGGGCAGCGACGGCACGACACAGCATTTTCAATTTGACGGAGACAGTGCAAAAGCGATTGATGCCGCCCGCGCTTTCGAGCGCAGCCTCGGCTATGGCCGCCATGACGAATGATGACGGATTGCAGCGCCTCCTCAAAGCACAGCAGCTTCTTCGGTACCACCGAACCGATCCGACAGCCGCTTCGGACGATGATCTTCGATCTCTACGCAGCGATGCGCGCGCCGCAATTGACAGGCTCGACGACGACCCGGCGTTCGAGCTTGCGCACGAGACTTTAGACGACGTCGGCGAACACGTACGGCTGAATCGCCCGCATCTGTGTGATCTCGAAAGAAATGATGACGGCTTTGTCCGGAATTGCCCCGTCGATCTAGGACACATTCGCCTAGGTCTGAGCGTAGGCCTGGAGATTAAGGAAAGCCACTGTTCCGTCTGTGAACAAGATCTTTGGAAGTGCCCCCATATCCCGGGCACCCTATATAACGGTCAACCCGCGGTACGGGTCATAACTAAAGCTCGCTTCTTTGAAGTCAGCGTAGTGAAGCGGCCAGACTTTCCCGACGCGAGATTCATGAGCACCAGCTACTCGCAGAAGAAAGTCGAGGCACTGCTTGGCCGCTCCGTTCCAGACAACGCCCGGCTGACTTGTGACCGATGTCTCGCGAAATGTCCCGGAATCCGCGAATACCCATAGCAAGCAATCGCTCGACAGTCGGGCGAAATTAACCTCTACACATGCCGCTCTTCCACCCCATTAGCTCTTCAGTAGCGAGAGAGTGGGTAGGCGCTCATTCAGCCTCTGCCAGTGTTCATTCTTCAAGAGGTCTTTTATTGCGGTCCAACCCGATAGAACCCGCTCAACAGCCTCTAAGGCCCGAGCGCGCGCCTGAACTGCACCTAATCCGGTGACAGATCCAAGTTTCTCAAAGCTCCGAGCCGTAACCGCCCGAAAGTCCTTCTGTCCATCGAGATTTAGACCTAAGTTATCTCCCGGTATAAATAGTACCGTTGGGACTATGTCGTATGCCGGGGACAGACTTGACGTCGTTCCATCAGGGTAGATATATGCCCAGTTCTTCAGATGTGCATCTCCATTTCCAATTATGACATTCAAGACAATTCTATCGATGACTTCTAAAACCGCCTCAACTCCACAAAGCGCTGCTGTGTAATTTGCCACCGTTTCGAAATTTGCTTTGCGATATTTTGCATCGACGGCAGTGGTTGAGATCCACATGACCTGAGCTAGTTCTTCATAATGAACTCTCGAGCCATCTGTTCCTCGGTCGAACCGACGAATGAGTAACGACGCTTCGGGAACAGCGCCAAGCTTGCCAATATTCTCCACGGTTCGAGCGTCTGCCAGTTTCGTCTCCGCCGTATTGATACCAGCGCTTCTCGCTAGCTCCATGGCAGCGAACTCGGCTTCCGGAACATTTTCGTATTCCGCCCGCGAATCCGGCAATTTCATGATGAAATCGCCAGCTTGCCCCGAGACAGGAATCGTGAGACCACGGTCGGTCGCTTTCACCGACAGCTTCATTTGAGCACCAGCAAGGCTAAACTTAAGAAGGGGCTCGTCGGCGCTTGCATCGTCATGCTCGTCCAAATTGACAGCGTGATCGTTAGGGTCAGTGCTGTTCAGCTTCACAGCTCGGATGCCACCAGGCAAGTCATCTAAGCCGAGGCGTCCGAGTAGCTTGAACTCTCGTCTGATATTTACATCCGCCGCTTGTGCGACGGCATTGCGAAGACGCCCCTCTGGCAGAAGGTGCGAAAACCAGCTTGGCAATGCTACCCGAGCCCCCGGTTGCCAGTTCGGCTCGTGCTCCTCAAATTGCTGTCCAAGCACAGGACGCGACGCGACGTCCCAGTAGGACTCAAGTGATCGAAACCGGCTAAATTCTTGTTCGTTAGTTAGCACACCAACATCGATCCACATAGACGACGGCGACTGAAGTTGAATAAGGAGGGAGTGAGACATGGACTTATTCATCTTCATCGCCCACGATCAACGCATCTAGGGGAGGGCGAGTCAGAGCGCCGTCCTCGATCTTTCTCTCCATAAACGTCTTTGAAAGACGGTCTATCTCTGCCCTTCGTGCAACACGAAATTGATCATAATTCTTGTCACGGAGATATGAGGACGCGAGATCTGACACAGCGTGCGAATGCAGAATCATAGGCTCCTCCTGCCCATTAAGTTGAGGCCACTCTGGCGCCCAGAAACCACGATTTGCTGCGTCAGATCGACTTCCCGGGATAAGCTGACCTACACTCTGAAAGCCCGATCGGTCAAGCGATTCTGCCGTATCGAGCGCCTCCGCATTTGGGGTGAGGGGGCGAAGCGTAAGGAGTGACAGAAGAATAAATCGCGCGCTCGACGTTTTCGTGATGAAGGGAGTAGTTGGTAGAGAGGATGCTTGCATCGTCGGCAGTATATCGAGCAGTTGTTTCACCGCGCCAAACTCGCCTGGAGCAGCGCTTTGATCTCCCTTAATGGGATTGACCGTTCGCACCCCTCGTCGCAATGCTGGCGTTTGACCACTCTCTCGACCAAACCCTGATATTAGTCCCCGCCAAAGCCAGCGGGCTAGAAGCTTTTTTGTCCAGGTGTCCGGCTCAGGATGGAGGTGGAAGAACGCAGCGAGAATGGGAATGGGTAGCGTAAGTGGAAGCAGGAGGGCGTGCGGGATGCCACATGACTTGATAAATTCAATGACGCGAAATAGAGACTGTTCTGTGTGGTCGTACCATTCCGTCGGATCTTCGTTTGAACTAAATTCGTCGTGCAGATCGCGTTGAACATCGCCGCCTCGTATGGCAAGAAGGCTTTGAATTACTCGGCTTTCTTCGATTCGGCCAAAGCCGGCGGCTTGAAGGTTCTCGACAACCGTTCGTGGGCTAGAGTCGTCTGATTCTCGAGTGAATAGAGCGTGAAAGACTTGTGCTCGCGATATGGGCTTACCGCTGCTATTGACGCGATCAAAGACTTCTCGTAGAACCTTCTCGTCAGCTTCGGCAACCAGATAGGCAGGGACCCTATAATCTCGGATTGCTCCTCCGAGGCGGTCAGCCATCTCGAGGTCTTCCTCGCTAAAATCCTCTCCATTTGCACGAAGCCAAGTTAGGAGTCGTCGAGATTCGAGGGTTTCGCGTACAGGAATCGATCGCGGAGGACGCGCACCCCGAACCGGTCCTACAAAGCGTCGTCGGGATAGGTCGAAGTAGACGTCAAAGCGATCGTCTTGGATCGCGGGTTCTGATGCAAGTGCGACAACTAGCGACGTAAGGCGTTGCTGACCATCGATGACCCAGTAAGCATCGGAATGAGCTGGCACATCGAGGCTGAGCGGTCCGAAGCGCGCGACTGATGCCGGTAGTGCCTGTTGCCACAGCAGAAGAGTACCTATCGGAAAGCCGCGATAAATGGAATCGAAGAGCTTGCGTACATCCTGAGCATCCCACACGAAAGACCGCTGAAACTGTGGCACGCGAACTCGCCCCGTTATCGCGTACTTTACAAGAGTCGGAATGTCCCAAGTGGTTGTAGTCGACCCCGATTGGCTAAGAAAGTCCTCATTTGTCATAGTAATTATTCCTCTACCGTGTGCAGGACCATTGAGATTGCTCGTATTCAGCGGCTCGCCAGGTTGATCCGGCGCATTGTCCGTTGCTGCCTGTAACCTAGCTCAACTTCGGTCTGGGCGCAGTGCCTGTGCCGTAGCGGCTGGTTCTCCGTCATGCATGACCAGTGAGTGAGCACTGCCGTAGCTTGCTCGAAGCGGGGAGTCCTGCCAGTCAGGGGTGGTTGGGCCTAGGGCTTGCCTGCTCCCCCTCGACACTTCGGAACAGAGGCACCCCTCAGAAGCTTCAGCGGCTCTGGGAACCCGGCCGTGGCTCGATCAGGCGAAAAGAACCTGTCGGGTGAAGCTTTTAATATGCCCGAGTTGAGCCAGAGGCGCGCCCGAGACAGCCTTGCCGAGTTCGATGGGTACGGCATTGCCGAGTTGGCGCCGCGCGTCCGCTCTAGTGCCGACGAGTTCGAAGTCGTCGGGGAACGACATCAGCCGAAGCATCTCGCCGACGCGCAGTCGGCGTGCACGCTCGGTCCCGTTGCCCAAGTCCACATTTTTCCAATGAAAGGGTTCGACCCAGGAGCCTGATTGAGCCTGGGGCCTGGTGGGATCCAGGCGCAGCAGAAAGTTCCAGTAGCGGCTACGCCACTCGAACCGATCCCGGCCGCCGTACCGGGCGGTGTGCCACAGGTAGTTCTGCCCCGGCGGCGCTTCCAGGGCGAGTTGGCCGTATTCGCCGTCGACAATCTCGTCATCGGCAGCCATTACAAATGGCAGGTGCGGAGACGGATCACCCCCTTACCACTGGGCCTGGAGTGCACGTTCATCCGGGGGTCCGGGAAAGAAGTCGTCGTTGGTCCGGGCTGGCTGATGACGCTATTCGCCGGCACCGCCGGCGCCTTCGCTGCCGCCTCGGTTGCAGCGAAGGCGTGGCGGGCTCCTTGACCAGCCTCCTCGCTCCGGAGCGTTGTTTAGGCCAAGCACGCCGACCAGATTTGGGCGCGCGTGGCCGGGGGCGGGGTGAGGGCGCTCTCCCTTTTCGTGCGGGCCGGACCGGTTCGGGTCGGCCCACACGCGCGTCCGGAGCGTGAGCATGCGGAGCATCAGGAGCGTGAAGAGTCCTGCGTCGCAGAGCGGTTGCTGTGGGATCGAGAGCAACACGCGCCTTGGCCAAGTGATCCGGCACAGGGTCCGGAGACAGGTGCTCCCCTCTGTACGAGTGCCACTGTCACTCGATTCGCGACGGAAAGCAGCCACTTCACGCAATCTCTTCCCCTGCGCGGACCGCCCATCTCTCATTTCCGTCTGCCTCCATTGCCCCCCGCCTGTGGGACGCAGGGACGGGCCGTCAAACGAAGGGGTTCCCCGCCGAATGGCCTACCGGCCCGGCGGAGCGCATCAGACCTTCCGTAAACCAGCTGTGCCAATGCCCTGGCAGAAGGGACAGACGAGAGCGTCCAAAGCCCAGCAGGCGACCTTGCCTGTTTCCTCACCCCCCGGTTACGTTCCGCCAAGAGCAAGGGGCCGCTACGAAGCCGCCCGGGTACTCCTGTGGGGAATGGGACCATCACGATGAAGAAGACGACCAAGGGCGCCATCGCGGCCGGTGCGGCCGCTGTACTGCTGCTCGGTGGCGCGGGCACGCTCGCGTTCTGGAGCGACTCGGCGCCGATCGACGCCGGCGCGATCGATTCCGGCAACCTGACTCTCGACGTGGCCGCGGGAACGTGGGCCGACGCGACGCCGGGCACCACCACGGGCACGGCCTTCGACCCCGCCACCGACCTCATCGTGCCGGGCGACATCATCCAGTACACGACCAACGCGACCGTCACCGGCATCGGCAAGAACCTCGAGGCGACGTTCTCGGCGGACCTGCCCGCCGCCGCGGGCACTCTCGCCCCATACGTCGACACCGAGCTCACCGTCGCCGGCGAGACCGACGGCGGCGACTCGCTCGTCTTCGACTTCGAGGACGGCGACAGCCAGACCTTCCCCGTGATCGTCACCTTCACCTTCGACCCCGGGACGCAGAACCTCGACGGGCAGAACGCGACCCTCGACCTCGCCGAGTTCCAGCTGCTGCTCGCGCAGACCCCCAACGGCGTCACGCCGTAGTCAGGCCGCGCCCCGCCCAGGAGTCCCATGCCCTCTCGGCTCTCCGCCGTCGCTCTCGGTACGGCGGCCGTGCTCACCCTCGCTCTCGCGGGGATCGGCACGGCCGCCTACTGGAGCGACTCGGAGACCGTTCCGGGCAGCACGCTCCGCTCCGGCAGCCTCGATCTGCTGGCCGGATCGGCCGCCACGCAGGTGCAGGACCACGTCTTCACCGCCCTCGATGCGAGGAACGCGGGGCCGGGCAGCGTCGCCCAGGCACCGCTCACGCTCCGCAACGCGGGTACCGAGGACCTGCGCTACCGGCTGGACAGCACCGTCGTGACGCCGACGGCCGCGGCCTCCGCGTTCACCACCGCCGCGACCCTCGTGTCGTCGGCGGCCACGTGCCCGGCGACCGGCACTCCCGCCGGCCTCGCGCTCGTGACCACCGCGCCGCTCGGCTCGGCGACCTCGGCGTACCGGAATCTGCAGAAGGGGAGCAGCGAGGTGTGGTGCATCCGCGTGACCCTGTCGCCGTCGGCCCCGCAGGCCACCCTGCAGAGCACCAGCACCGGCATCGTGTTCCGCTTCCGGGCGGAGCAGCTGTGAGCGCCCCCGCGAGCGTCGAGGCCGCGGCGGGGCGGCACGCCGCCGTGAGCTCCAGGGCTCCCCGTCTCAAGGAGGACGGCGCCCTGGTCTGGGCGGGCCGGGTGTTCTCCTGGCTGGCGCTGTTCGTGACTGTGGGCGTGCTGCTGGCGACGGTGGTGGTGCCCCGCGTGACCGGGGCGACCGCCTACACCGTCCTCACGGGCTCCATGCGGCCGGGGCTGCCGCCGGGCGAGCTCGTGGTGATGCGGCCCGTGCCCGCCGACTCGATCGGCGTCGGCACGGTGATCACCTACCAGCTCGTGTCGGGCGAGAGCGCCGTGGTGACGCACCGCGTGATCGCCACGGCCGAGAACGCGCGGGGCGAGCGCACCTTCGTCACGCAGGGCGACGCCAACAATGTGGCCGACCAGGAGCCGGTGCGCGAGGTGCAGGTGCGCGGCGCCCTCTGGTACCACCTGCCGTGGCTCGGCTACCTCAACAGCGCGCTCACCGGACCGCAGCGCGGCATCGCGACGATCGTCGCCGTGAGCCTCCTCGGCGGGTACGCCCTCGTGATGTTCGGCGGCGCCGTGCTCGACCGGCGCCGGAAGTCGAGGAGGGCCTCGTGACCGGCCGCTCCCGGAGAGCATGGACGCTGCGGGTCGCGGTCGCCGCCGTCGCGCTGGGCGCCGTCGCTCCGCCGGCGGTCGCCCTCGCCGCCCACGCAGCACTGCCGGTGTCGGAGGAGGGGCTCGAGCTCAGCACCGACGGCGACGCGTTCGCTCCGCGGATCGACGAGCCGCTGCTCCGCACGGACGAGCGCATCGTGCCCGGCGGCACCTCGACCGCCCTCCTCTACGTGCGCAACACCCGCGCCGAGGACGCCGAGGTGACGGTGGTGCTCGACACCCCGCCGAGCACTCCGCTCTGGCAGGTGCTGGACGTGACGGCCACGGCGGAGGGGCGCAGCCTGCCGGTCGCCGAGTCGCTCGAGGTGAGCCCGGCGGGTTCGCGGGGCGACCAGCGATCGGTGAGCCTGGGCGCGCTCCCGGTCCCTCCCGGCGGGGTGCTGCCGGTGCGGCTGACGTTCACGATGGATCCGGCGGCGGGCAACGAGTACCAGAGCATCAGCGCGCCGGTGCGGCTGAACGTGACCCTCAGCGAGCGCCTCGACGGAGCCGCTTCCGAAGCCGTCGACCGCGGTCCGTGGCCGCTGCACCTGCCGTCCACCGGCCTCGCCCTCTCGCCGCCGGTGCTGCTCGCGGCCGCCGGCGCGATGGCCGCCGGCCTCGCCCTCCTGCTCGCGATGCGCTCCCGGCGCACGCCGTCCGCCGCCGCGAATTCCGACCCGCACGACCGATCCCGAAGGCAGTCCCCGGATGTCCCGTCCTGAACTCCCGCCGAGCACCTCGGCCTCGCCGCGCTCCCGCCACGCCGCGGCACGCCGCCCGAGTCGCTTCCGTTCGCGCAGCGTCCAGGTGCGCGCGCTGCTCTCCGTCGGCATCCTGCTCGGCGGCGGCGGCGTCGCGACCCTCGCGGCCTGGTCGGACAACGCGACGGCCACCAGCACGTTCAGCACGGGCAACGTCGACCTCAGGCTCAACACCATGGACACCATCACCATCCCCGCCTGGTCCAACCTGCGCCCCGGCAGCACGCAGGCGGTGGCGATCGCGGTGAGCAACACCGGCACGCTCCCCGTGACCTACACCGTCGTGGGCGCCGGCACCGGCACGCTCGGCCCCGCGCTCACCGCCGCCGTCTACACCGGCGGCACGCCCTCGAACCCCGCCGGCGGCACCACCTCCTCCTGCAGCGGCACCGCGATCACCGGCACTGGCGCGACGGCGCCCCCCTTGGTGGGGACCATCATCGGCACGGGCCGCCCGCTGGCCGGCGCCACCACCACCCCGCCCGTGACCCCGTCGGAGACGCTCTGCGTGCTCTTCACCCTGCCCACCAACGCCGCGTCCAGCCTCCAGTCGCAGAGCACGAACATCACCCTCACCTTCACCGCGACCACCACCTGAGCCCGTGTCGACCGCCCACCACCTCGCCGAGTCGCCGGACGCCCCTCACCGGGCCGATCCGCCGGACGACGCGACCGAGCCCGCGGAGGCGCCGGCTCGCGCGACCGCGCGCCCCGGCCGGATGCGCACAGTGCTCCGCGAGCTCCTGCTCACGCTCGGGGCGGTGCTCGGCACCCTCTGCCTGCTGTCCGCGCTCGCGGCGCTGCTCTTCGGCATCACCCCGCTCGTCTTCCAGAGCGGCTCGATGGGGCCCGCGATCGAGACGGGCGCGCTGGGGATCGCCCGCGACATCCCCGCCGCCGACGCGCGACCCGGCGACGTGGTGAGCGTGGAGCTGCCGACGGGCGTGCGGATCACCCACCGGGTGGTCTCGAGCACCCCGGTCGGCGGCGACCGGGTGTCGCTCGTGCTCCGCGGCGACGCGAACGGGGTGGACGACGCGGAGCCGTACGTCGTCGACCGGGTGGACCTGCTGCTCACGAGCGTGAATCGCGTGGGCTACGTGGTGAGCGCGCTCGCGAGTCCGCCCGCGCTGTTCCTGGGCGGGCTGCTGGCCGGGCTGCTGCTGATGGTGGCGTTCGCTCCGACGCGGGCTGCGCGCAGTGCGGCTCCGGAGGCGGGCACCGGCCCTCGCCGTCGGCATCGGCACGCGGCGGGGGGCGCCCTCGGTCTCACCGCCGTGCTGCTCGCGGGCGCGGGCGTCGTCGCGCCCCCGCCGGTGGGGACCTCGGCCGCCTTCACGGACACCGCGCTCGCGACGGCCAGCGCCGCCACCGGCGCCCTGCCGGTGCCCACGATCACGGAGTGCACGACGAGCGGGGCGACTGTGACCCTCAAATACACCGTCCCCGCCGCTTCCCTCACTCAGTCCGGAATCGTGGCCACCTACGGCACGGGCGCCGCCGTCACATCGACGGCGCCGGTAGCGGCAGATGCCCGCACCATCAGCTTCGTTCCCGCCAGCGCACTGCTGGACGTCGGCTCCTCCTGGCCCGTGACGATCTCCACGGTGCTCGCCGGGACCACGTGGCGGGGCACCTCGCAGTCGTACACGGTCACCACCCTGCTGGGAGTCGGCAACCTCGTATCGCGCACCTGCAGGCCGACCACCCCCTAGGCGTTGCTTCGGCTGGCTCTGGTGTGCAGCGACCACGTCTCCAGACCACGGCAGGGGTGGCTTGGCCGGGCGGATACGATCGCGGAGGTGCTCGTGCCGACCTGGCGGTTCTAAGTGTGTTGGGTGTGATGAGGGGTGCGAACAATGACGTCGATCCATGATCTTCTTGCCGAGTATGCGCAGATCGCGCCGGACGCCCGCGCGAAGGGTCGCCTGTTCGAACGGCTGACAAGGGTGTTCTTGACCACGGATCCGACGTAGACGGCCCGGTTTGACGAGATGTGGCTGTGGCAGGACTGGCCTGGCCACGACGGCAAGCCCGACACTGGAATCGATCTTGTTGCCCGTGAGCGGCACGGCGGGTGCTGGTGTGCGATCCGGTACAAGTTCTACGCCCCCACCTCCATGATCCAGAACGGGGAACTGGACTCGTTCTTCACGGCGTCCGGAAAGCACCCCTTACGTCGCGGATCGTGGTCGCGACGGCCTCGCTGGGCAAAAAACGCGCTGGACGCGATGGTCGGGCAGGGTGTGCCGTCGAACCAGATTCCGGTCGACGAGTTCGACCAGTCCGACATCGACTGGTCGACGTACTCCTTCGACAAGCCAGACGAGGTCGCACCGCCTCAGAAGAAGCAGCTCCGCCGGCATCAGCAGGAAGCTCTCGACGCCCTCCGGTCCGGGTTAGCTGACCACGACCGCAGGAAGCTGGTTATAGCCAGCGGAGGTCTTCGAGATTCCGCGCGAGCCGGTCCATAGAATGCACGAGCACCGTGTCGCCGTCGCGGACGAATCCGACCTTCTCTTCGAGCTGCGGACGGTTCAGGTCTTTGCCGCAGGCCTTGTCCTCGAACACCCGGTCCAGCGTCACGCCGTCGAACTGGAGCATGGTGCTCTGATCCAACGTGCTTACCCGCACATATCTGACTCGCTGACCCGACACGTCGCCTCCGACCCCAACTTTGTCCAGTTGTAGGTTAAGAGCCACGAGGGCAAGTGTCTGACAAGCCGCAAAGTGATCCTATTCGGACGCGTATCGGCCGTAGCGTCTGACGTCCGGTTGGGGTGTACTTCGAACTGCCAGTCCCGCATCGGTGCCGGAAACATCTTCGCTCGCTCGGACGAGCAAATTAGGACGCGGGCTGGCTCAAACGTGCCCGATTCTGGTGTGAGGATTTCTTCCGCTACCGCGGAAGCGAAGCCGCGGGCGGCAACGCCATCCTTTGTCATTATCGGGATTTACGGCGCGGCAGGCCGAAAGCTACCCACCATGTAATCGTACCGATAGCTGCGCTGATCAATAGTCCAATCGGATCCGTGAAGGCAAAGAGGAGCGTGTCACCCGCGGAGTCCATCAGGTCGACCGCCGCTGCTGCGGCCAGTCCATCTAACGATCCGTGATTGACGAGATACCAGAATAGGTAACGAGCTATAGGCGCGGTGACGATAAGAATCGCGATTAGACGCAGGGTTAGCTTGAATCGCGACCGGCGCACGAAGGAAGGCCGCCCCATGTCTCGGGCGACGACGCGGCATTGGTGTGGACGTAGCGTCGCGGAAGCGAGCCCCCATCCCGTGTCCAGCTCGACGACAAGATGACGTCCATCCGTGTCGATTACCACTCCGCTGGTCCCTTCAGTATGAGGAGGTGAGAGGAATCCGGACGGTATTGGCGCCGTAGTGACGATCCTGTCGCCGATCGCGGGCGGGGGAGAGAACCAGCGCAGCATGCTGTTCACCACTTTCCGGGCAATGGCAGGCGAGGACGGTGCTCTCCGGGAATGCGCTTGCGCTCGTCCTCGGCTTGTTTCAGGTCTTCGGTCTCGTCGTCGATGCGTTGCTGGTCGTTGTCTCGGCTGTCGTTGAGATCCTGAATCTGTTGTTCTCGCTGGTTTTGCTGGAACTCCTGCAGCGTCTTCGGTGCGTCGAGATACCAAGCGCCGAGACCGGCGACGACTCCGGCCGCGCCGATACCGAGCGCCACCTTCTCTCGAAGGGTCAGTTGTCGTTCCATGGCTATGCCCGTCCCTCGTCGCAAGGGACGGGCGCGGGGTGCCGTCTGACCGCACCTGATTCGTCAGGGGCGGGTGGAGACGTGAGAAGGGTTGACACGTTGTGCCTCTCGGAAATTCAGCGGGCTTCGAGAGCGATTCGCGCTCGGAGCGGCAATCCCGCGACGGGATCGCTACGTTGAGGACCAACCCCGAAACCACCAGCCTGGGTGCGTCGCTCTAACTGACCGCCCCATCGCCGAAGCACACGTAGTGCCACTTTTGGCGGAGAACGAGCTCACCTTGGTCTCCGCTGATGTCGTAGTACCGCTCCGCTCCGATAGTTTGGAGGGAGACAGTGAGTTCTTGCCCTTGCAGGGCACGTGCGGCGTCAATAACGAGGGCGGGAGTGGATGCGGAGACGGGGGCGGCCTGCTCCCCGCGCCATCCTCCCGGGGCGTCGTCGCAAGACAGCGGATCCCACTCGAACTCGTCCTCTTCGCTGAGCGGCGTCCCGTCGGCGCGGGCGACCACTCTATCAATTAAATAGGCGAGATCGCGCTCGAGCAGCTTCGGTGTATCCCCACCAATTGATACCGATGGACATTGATAGAAGTCTCGGCTTCTGCCATTGAAGGTAAGCGAGACATACTCTCCTTCCCAGATCAGACCGTTCTGTGCCGCCATTCCGGCCTGGGAGAGAGCTTGGAGAATTGCGCCCCGTCCGGCTTCGGATCCATAGAGCTCCCGCGCCGCGTCTGGGTGTATCTCCGAACAGAACTGGATGATTCGATCGATGGAGCCCGCCGCGAGGTCGTCCGCGAAGACTTGCACGGCTTCTACTGAGCCAGAGTCGGCCATCACTTTTGGCCTATCAAGCGGCAGCGCAGGAACTCCTTCATATAGATTGCGCAGCGGCCCGGCCGGGGTAGGCGCGGAGCTCGGGACCGGCGGTGCCGTTGGCGACGAGCCGTTGTTGTTCGCGCACAGTGCGATCTGCCGGATTTCTGGCGAGATGAGTTCCCTCCACTCGGTCGCGGTGAAGTCAGATCCGGCGATGTCGCACATTTGGCGAGTCCAGGTTTCGGCGTCGGGCTGGTATAGCAGCGTCTCTCCGTTGTAAATCCGGGTGCCCACTCGCTGCAGTGTTAGAGCGCCGAGGAGGGAGCTATCGGGAGACCAACTGATGTAGACGGTTTCCTCTCCGTTGACCGTTCTGAGCGGTGGAACCGAGGCTACGAGTGAGTTGGCATCCAAAACACTGACCCAGCCGCTAATCATGACTGCGGCCAGCCGCTGGCCGTCAGGACTCCAGGCCAGGTCCTGCACCTCCGCAGGCAGTGGTTGAGTTCTTTCAACGGTTTTGCCATCGGGCGACCTGATCTCCAGAGTCCGATCCGCGCTCAGCATCGCGAGTCGTCCGTCGATTGAATTGATTGAGAGCTTGAGGCTGTTGTCGAGGTCGACCGTCGAGCGCTCCAGTCCGGATTGAGCGTCGTAGAAACGCAAAACGAGATCTCGGGTCGCGTCCCACCCGGTCCAACTGTTCACGACAAGCGTTAGCCCGTCGGGGGTGATTTCCATTCCACCAACGCCTTCGCCGACGTGTTTCGTCGCTACTTTGAGCCAGGTAACGGTATCCCAGAAGGTAAGGTCGCCCGACTGCACATTGAAGGCGACCAGCATGCGCCCTTCGTCCGCGAATCGGACACGGGTTACCATTGATTCGATCTCGGCGTTCGACGTGTCGCCCGGGACGATTAGTTGCTTGATCGGTTGCGCAGTGCGGGCGTCCCACACCAAAATCATTCCCGCGCCCGTCTGGTCGAGGCCTCCGGCAGCAATAAGGTTTTCAGTGGAATCGACGTCATTGATGTAGAAGGGCGTCTGATACCACTCTCTACCGCTGAACTCGCGCAGGACTCGGTAGCCCCCTTCGGTGGTCGGGCTTGTGACGTCGATGCTACGGAGCCCTGTGATCTCGTTGGCGGTCCCGCTCGAGACGGTTTGGATGAGGTCCCCCGCCGGGTTGAATTCGACGACGTTCGAGCCTTCCGCCGATTCCTGGTTCAGCGCTGCAGTCGCGTCGGCGAGGACGAGACGGCCGTCGCTGTGTCCCACGACGAAGGCCCCCTCGCGTTCGACGGCCGACAGAGCCGTCGTAAGACCGCTTCTCTGTTGAGCAACGACGGCGTTCGCCTGTGAGGCGGCACCGCGCAAAGGGATGATGGTGAGAGCAGAGCCGCTCGACACTGCAAGATCGCTTTCGTAGGTCGAGACGGCGAGGCTGTCGATACGTCCGGCGATACCCCCGAACGGGTACGCTTCGACGCGTTCCTCCTGAAAGTTCCAATCGACGATGCCCGCCTCGGTACCGATAAGGATTCGGTCGTCCGTGGTGATCAAATCGGTGACAATCTCAGGCACGACTCCGGCTGGCGCAGTGACGACCGCTTCCCTCGTGCTGGGATGGTAGACATAGACGCCTTTGACGTCGGTGGCTAGCAGTAGCCTGCCCGAATCCCAGCCCCGTCCGGGGAACGAAATCGTCGGGCCGGCTGCGGCGGCGACGAGGCGAACTCCTCCGGTGCCGAGGCCGATGAGAGCGCCAATGTCGACGCGGTCAATCTCGGTACCGTCTTGGGTGAAGGTGACCGCTATTCCTCCGCGGTCGACAGTGGTGAACTGGCCAGGCTGAGGTCCTGGGGCGATTGTGAGCGGCTCCGAGTCAAGGGCGATCCGCGGTCGGGCCGACAGCGCCCCGTCTGCCCCAACGTCAATCGGGACGATCCCCTCCGACTCCTGGATGATAAGGAAGCCTGGCGTGGAGACCGTCCCGTCTGAGGCGGCAGGTATCGCTGTGATGTCAAAGCCGCCGGCTGGGAGATCGATTTCGTCAAGGGGTTCGAGCGCGTCGGCATCCCAAGATCGCAGGCGACGATCCGTCCCGAGGGACACGACCGCTGGGCCGAGAGAGGCCACCCCGACAATCTCGGTGTCATGCGCCTGGGTGGTGGCGGCGGTGTAAGCGTTCTGTTGCGCGATCTGCAGCATGGCAGAGGTTGAGGCGAAGCCTGGAGAAAGGCGATGAGAGGCGAGTGCTTGCAATGCACCGGTGCGAGGATCAGTTAGCTGCCGCTCCGGAGCCTCAGATGCGAGCCGCGCCGAAACCTGTTGAACTAATTGAGCGTACTCCGCGTCCCTCGCCCATTGGCGCGCCACCCAAACTCCGGACGCCACTCCGATGACGAGGATCGCGACAAGTAAGAGGGCGATGTAGAAGCGCGGATTTGATCTGGTTCGTGCCTGCCGGACAGCGGAAGAGACATCGGGAGCACCTGAAATGCGAACCTCGAATTTTCTCCCCTCGTGTTCGGCGTCGGCTAGCGAGCTCTGCGGGACGATCACCCGCCAGTTTTTCAACGCCGCGGCGCTGATCTTCGATGAGTAGCCCTCCACGGGGAGGATCTGTTCGCCCTCGAGTCGTCCCGTTACTGCGCACGTGGGATCGAGAGTTCTCCGGGTCGGAAAGATGTTGCGCTTTCGTCCGAGAGCTACGTCGTCGAGAGCGACCGCGAAGGCGGCTCCTAGCGATGAGCCTGTTGGGTCGATTACGGCTTCGTCGTTCTCGATGATCGACCATACGACGCAGGGCGAACCTTCCAAGAAGAACGACGATGACTGCCATGCGGCCTGCACTGCGGCAATGAACTCGTCATTCGTGACGAGGAAAGTCATGCGGGTCGGGTCCGGATGCAGTCCGGCTGGTCCTTCCTCGAGCCGCTCCAGTTTCAGGTGCGCAGCTGTGCCCGCCTGGTCGGTCGAGGATCCGAACAGGACGGGGATCTCACATGCCCGGCCGTGACGACGCGGTCTTCCCGAGGAGAGCGAGATGACGAGTAGCTGGAGGAACCGGGCTGACGGTCGGCTGCGCCGAGTCTCGAGAAGGGCGAGAACGAGCGATGCGGCGGCACCGGTTCCCGGCGGCGCCTTGAACGCAGGTGCTTGAGCGTCGATCTCGGTTGACCAAACCCGGTGATAGTCGAAGAGGTCGAGAGCAGCAGTGACCGCAGCGTCGACGTCCCCCGGCTCGAGCACGGTCAGGGCGAGGTCGGTGACTGCGACAAGGACCCGGTAGGCATCGGACGTCTCGACACCATCGACGAAAACGCCTCCGTCGCCGGAGAGGAGCGCGCTGGCCTCGGGACCCTTCGGGTCCGCGAGCGCTTGTAACGCCTCGCGGTTCCCTTCGGCGATGGCCGAGGCGCATCGGTCGAAGAGACCGTTCAGCGATTTCGTGGTGAGTCGAGCGAGGAGAGCAGCGCGAGCCGCTGCGGCATCGCTGAGAGCTTTCAGTACATCAGTCTGACCGCCGCCGTTATTGGACATAAGCGGTAACCACCCGGTAGTCGTTCCAGCCGTCAATTTCGACACCGATCTCGACCGATTGGGTTTCGTCGAGCGGCGCTGTGCAGATTCTCTGGCCGAGGGCGATGTCAGGCGACGCCTCGCACGCTAAAGCCTCGAGATTGGGCGACGCCCCCAGATCAACCAGGCGAGCGAGCGCGGTCGTCGCCTGGGCGGTGGCCGCCGATTCTGGGACCTCTTCGTTCTGTGACACCGCCTCAGCTACTGCTACGACCGCGTCCGAGCCGTCAAACGCGCGCGTGTTGTTGATGTTGATCCTCGCCCCGTCCCAGGAGACGTCGGCCTCGGCCGACAACGTTCCACAGCAACTGGGATCGCCCTCATTCCCGGCGACCCAACGTACTGTGAAGCTTTCTCCGGAAGCAGAGAGCTCGGTGATCGCTTCGCTGAAGCCGTCCACTGCTTGGGCTGGCTCAAACAATCCGAGAAACTCAAACGAGGATGTCCAGAGCCCGACCTGGTCCGGCCAATGGACCCCTCCGCGATTGCATCGAAGGACCGCGGCGACCACAGGATCGTCGTGCGTGCCGCCTGCGGCCACCAACGAAAGATTAGTGCCCGCCGGTGTCGCTTCCGTCACAGCCGGCATAAAGGCGTAGCCCTGGTTCTCGGGGATGCCGGGAAGGGACCCGTCGACCAGGGATCCTGCAGGATGCTCGCAGATGGAGGGAATCGGAGCACTCCGCAGCGCCGACGCGTCTATCTCAATCGAGATCGGAGTGGGTGTGCTCCGTTCCAGAGTCTGAGCGGTGCAGGCCGCGAGAACGAGCAACGAGAGGCTCAAAGCGGCCATGCGCCACGGTCGTTCACCCACGAGGGTTCCTCGGAGCAAGTGCGCGGTAGATCGCAATGGCCGCTGGATGCTCTTCCGGCAGTGTCGCGAGGATGCGCCGCCATGCGCCTGTCCCTTCACGCGAGGTGGCTCTCACGCTGGCCCCCAGCGAGTCGAAAATAGCCGGAGAGAGCTGGGTTACCTGCTGAGGGAGCGTCACGGACGTGCCCTCCCAGTTTCCAGCCACTTGCACGGTGGCCTCGCCGAAGAAGAGCCCATCAATCTCGTCGAGCGCGACGACGACAGTCAATTCCGTGGCCGCCGTCGTAGCGGATATGACCACCACATCCAGAGGGTGCGCGATATCCGCGTTGGCACCGAGGGCAATGTGCACGCTGCTAGCGCCGAGGCTGGTTAACCGCAGCGTCAACCCTGAGCGATCGGCAGTGGTGGACGGGAGGTCGCCGTCCGATGCAGCAGCGGCCCGGGCGGTCCGCACGAACGCTGGGAAGGAGATCGGGTGGACGGTTTTGGAAAGTGACGCAACAGACGACGCAGTCGTCGCCGCGACTCGCTCCGCTGCAAGCATGACGTCATCGTCGCTCGTGTCGGTTCGTCGGAGCCTCGCCTCAACGATTGCCACCACCTGCTCACGAATTCGCGCGACCTCGCTCACGTCCGGCGGCCGGCGGCCCCGAGTGCCGAGATTTTTCGACTGCACAGAAACAATGATGTCGTCCAGCTCGATTTCGGGATCGATTTGCACCGATCCTGTGTACTCACCATCGGCGAGGAGTAGCCGCGCCGACACGGTGTCGGCATCGTGATGCACTCGGAAGAAGAGCGGTGATCGCTGGGACGTCGGTGCGGCTTCTACACTCACCTTCACGTCAGTCACGTCGTCGGACCGGGAGATTGACCAGCGCACGGCGTCGTCACTCGCACTGACTTGGCGAGGCGGAACGGTGCGCCAGTCAACTGGACCTGATCCGACCCGAGCGGCAAATGCCCGGCGCTCGCGAGCGTGCGAGGATGCGATCGAACTGGGATGGGCTGTAATTGGCGTGACGGCCAGCATACTGGCGCGCTCTCTGGCTACGCGCACGATTCGGGCCACGGGCTCCGCCAGGTCGAGCCCGCCTGACTCCTCGAGCTCGCTACCAGCAAGAGCGAGCAATTCACGCGAGGGCTCGATGTCGGCGAAAAGTGTCGATGCATCGAATGCGAGAGATCCCAGCTCGGCGTCGAGGAGCCATTCTGTCAGCGCAGGGATCTGCCCGGTCGGCGACGGCCACCACCGACGCAACCACATGCCCCTGAGCAGGGAACAGGCGACGCGGCTGAGCTCAGTGATCGGTGCCGCGACGAGCACTGCGATCGGCGAGTATGGAGCCGAGAACGCATCGTTCAAGGCAAACGCGACGTCGGCGCCGTAAAGCTCCCTTACCCAGGGTGCACTAACTGTTGGCTGCTCGATCACAGCGGTGGGGATGACATCGCCGCCATCAACATCGAGGAGGAGGAATCCGCCGACAACTTCGAGAGCCTGCCGCGAGATGCGGTCACCATCAATGACGCCAGGAGCCCCTTCCGGGCGGAGCATGAAGAGGTCGTCCACGTCACGGGAAACCTCGATCATCATGTGTCTCATCGGCGGACTCCCGAACGGTTCTGTTTGCACAACAAGAGGACCGACCCCGAATACATCGACAGGGTCATCGGTCCCCGTCTCGACCCAAGATCGACTGGATCACGGGCACCGCCTGACCGAAGGCTGGCAAGTCATCGGCTGTCAACGGCACCTGGACGTATCGCGCCCCGTGGCGCTCCTCGCGGAATGGACGTTCGTCACGTAGATACACAGCGACCATGTCGTACCACGTTCTCTGCAGGCGCCCGTACGATTCTCCCCGTCGGCGATCACCAAGTTCTTTGACCGAATCGAGGAACCGCAACGTCTCATCGAACTGCTCGGCCATCGCCGAATTAAGGATCTGGCTCACGCTTTCGCGTGCCTGATCGGTTTCGGGCTCCTCGCCGATGTCGGCAGCGGCGACGGTGAGCGACGTCTTGTCTAGTACGTGCTCCTCCACACGCAGCGCCCGGGCGAAGACGGTCGGAATATTGTCCATGGTCGATGTAAAGGCCCCGTGGATCTGCGCCCACGCGTCGGCTGCACTGAGTTCGTCATCGCTCGTGAAACGAAGCCGGTAAAGGCGGGTCCAAAGACGACCGAGCATGTACTGGTGTGGGTGGCAGGAGAACGTGGAAAGCTCTGGCGGTGTGAGCTGAAGGCTGTGTAGCACGTGGAACAGGCGGACATTGCTCCACTTCTTAGCCATGATCCGAGCTCCCTGAGGAAGGTTCTCGAATTTCCGCCGCTTACTTGCCGGATCTTCGCTCGGTTCAAATGTCACTGCGGTCATTCCCGCGGCTCCGAGGACAAGGGTCGCGCGCCAACTCGAGCGCGAAAGCGCGAAGGGGCTTGCGACGGCATCGACCGCTCGAATCCACGCATCGCGCGCATCGACGGTATACGCAGCGAATCTCCCCTTACCCTGAAGTATCCTCTCGAAGCGTGCTCGAACCGAAGCGTCGAGCGGCAGCCAATCTGAGGACTCGACCCGAACGGCGTCCACTAGGCGGGAAGCGGGCGGGCTACTCGAGGCGAGCTCGAGGGCGGAGGGCGGAGCCGTGCTCGCTTCGTCGGCGAGAAAGGCTCTCCAACTCGTCTCCGCGTCGTCATTCACAGCGGTCCGGCCAGCCGCCATCGCGAAGCTTTCCAGCACATCCCGTTGCATCCTATTGCGCCTATTCCGCTCCCTAATTGAGACCGGTTCCGCGCGATGGATCATCGGCATCTCAATCCCCTGAAGGCGTTTCAGCAGCGAAGCCGCAAAATCCGGGTCGCTAAAGGCGTGGTCGAGACCGATCTCAGTGAGGGTCACTGACGACGCGATTATCGAGATATGCTCCGAGGCAGCACGCGGTGCTACCCCCGGACTGGCCTCTCCGTGTTGCTGGGCCAGCAGCAAGGCGTCGAGGAGAAGTTTCTGATTGGGGGCCGTCGAGACCGGGAGGTGTCCTGCGTCAACCCACTCCTGGTGCGCAGACAGCAGAGCTCGATACCAGAGTGGCATCGCTAGCAGCGCCGAACGGTGCTGGTCGAACCGAGCAGCCAAGTCGCGCTCGTCGACCTCCTCATCTCGAGCGAGAGCCTTTGCAGACACACCGAAAACATGGGGCCCCAGCACTTCGCGGCCCTTCTTAGTGAGTGTCCCATCGCGGGTTACGAGCGCGGCCATCTCCCGGCCCAACCCAAGTTGAGACATCAGTCCACGGATGACTGGCAGAGCTCGACCCATTCGACTTCTCTTCTCACTCGCCGACGTGCTTCATGCTAGCGGGATGGTGAGCACCAAGACGAGACCCCCCCCGGCGTCGTGTCCTCCTGCGCAGGAACCCACGAGTCGGAGACCCTCCGGCGTTGTGTCCTCCTGCGCAGAAACCCACGAGTCGATCGTCCGCGCCCAGCTATGCTTCAGCCATCCACACCTGACCTCCGACTCGGTAATCGCCCTGCAGGCAAGGAGACTTGATGGGAACGTTTCGTGCTACCGAGCTGCTTCGAGCTGTCCAGGCGCATCGACTCGGCACGGTGACGGTCGCTGCGGTCATCGCGGCGTTCCTGTCAGGGTGCACCTCCTCTGCGCTACCGATGCCCGGCACGCTCTCAACAGAGGGTTCAGGCACCCCGTCGGTAGTGGCTGCCTCGATAATTCCCACCACTCCCCCGACCCAGGCGGAGGCAGAGCTGTCGCCGCCGTCGGATGCGTCGTTGGACGCCATCCGGGCGCTCGCGAGAGCGGACGGCGCGTGCATTGAGGAATGCGGAGTGGTCGGCATCTCACCAATGCGACATACCCAGCTCGGAGCACTCTGGCTTGTCACTCTGCAGGACCCGTCCGGTTCGGCCTACGGGATCCTCGATCGCGCGGGGCAGGTGTTGCGATCGGGTTCGATCGTGAATACATCCGAGATTCGGGCAATCGGACAGGATGCGGCGGGTACGTATTTTCTGAGCTTCAATCCCGGTAGATACGACGGAGTCGTCGTCCTACGTCCCACGACCACTGGCTATGCCGACCTGGGGAGCGATGCGACGGCGTCCGGCGCCATGGAGATGCGGTTCTACCCGGCGTGGACTGAGGACGACGACGGTGACGGCATTCTCTCGGTGATGGTAGGGCACACGGAGGGCTATAACGACCCCGACGGCTCGAGCTGGACGGTGG
Organism: Rathayibacter sp. VKM Ac-2760; assembly: GCF_009834185.1. Lineage (GTDB taxonomy): Bacteria > Actinomycetota > Actinomycetes > Actinomycetales > Microbacteriaceae > Rathayibacter. Next base: position 484,633 of record NZ_CP047173.1, on the reverse strand, counting down.
AGCACGAATGGAACGGAACCGACTTCCTCCCGACGTCCACCTCGGCTCCGACGCCGTTCGGATGACACGCTCGTCAGGCGCCCGAACGACGTTGAGGTTGCTGGTTGGTGCTCTCGCCGCCATCGGCTTGCTTGCCGGGTGCTCGGGGGAGCCCGAACCCCTACCAACACGGTCGCCGCTGGCCGCGTCGGAAATCGATGTCGGTGCGCTTCTCGGAGCACCTGTCGCCTCCGCCTGCGAAAGCACCGTAGCGTCGGTGGGGTCAGCGCTGAGGCAAGGCACTCTCGAAGCTGTGCTCGCCGACGCGGACGAGATCCCGGGAATGGCGATGACGATTGACGGGAGCGGCATCGCCGCCGTTCTTGTCTGCCCGCACACTGCTACCGAGCTTGTCGGCTTTTGGACTTCGTCATGGGATTTTGTGGGCATATTTGACCCGCAGTCCGCTGCAAGCGGAGCGAACGTCAAGGTCCATGCTCTGGAGGGCGTCGGTTCCGGCATTCGCGTCCGTTGGACGGCGTCCGAGGACAAAATCGCGCCAGCGCGCGGAACGCTGTCGGCGCAGGCCTCCGTGTCTTGGTCAGGTTCATCTGCCGTCATCGACGACGTCGGGTATTGGGACGGAACCGCGACGATCAAGACGGTCGTCGAGTCGGTCCTCGCCGGCAGGGAGATCTCAGCGTCGCTTGCTACTAGGCAAGCGGTCATAGCTTTGACACGCATCGAAGAGCTGGGCATCGAAATGCAGTTGGATGAGCTGGACTGCGTCGACACTTATGCTCCAGATGAGGGCCGCCGTACATGCTCAGCACCTGTCGGTCAGGGGCAAAGCATCACCTTTCTCGTGGCCCTGCCTGAGTGGAATGAGTACCGCGTCCTCTCCGCTTACGCGGGTTAAACATCGCCACACCCCGAGCGCGGCGATGCAGCGTCGAAGTCCGTTAGCGGTCCTGGATGGATTGGCCCGTCGCGTGAGCCAGCGCGCGACCCAGCGCCAGAGAGGTGCTGCCGGCAGATCCTGGGTCCGCCGATTCCGTGTGTTCCCAGGGGAAGGCGTTCTGCCACGGTTCAGTAACCCCGACTCCGGCCGGAGTGATGACTGTCATGGTCGTGGCGTCAAGTGCCTGCACTGCCTCTTCGATGGACGTTGCGTCAGCGTCCTCGACGATCGTGTCGGTGACGATGATGAGAGTGCGGGTCCCCCCGGCGTCACCGACGGCGTTAAGCGCCGCCGAGAGCGCTGGAAGGATCGCCGTACCCCCAACCGACGGTGTGTCCAGGGTCACCGGCGACTCGTCCGGGTCGATAGCGCCAATGGTGATTTGCGGGATCCTAACCACGGCGTCGCCCGCGAACGCGATGGCAGTGATGCTGTCGCCGGCCCGCAGGTTATCGGGGGCCCAGCTCGCGAGCTCGGAGAGCGCCTCCTCTCTCACAGCGGCGTAGTCGGCGAAGCTCCCCGACTCGTCGAGCAGTAGAACTACATCGAGAGCTGCCGGGCTGCGCTCCCCGACCAGGACTGTGTCTCCAAGGCGTCGCGGCTGGTCGAGAAGCGCCGCGCCGCCCCAACCGAGCCCTGACAGGGCGGCCACGAGAAACGGCGCCCACCACCAGGGAATGCGCCCTGGGCGTCGAAGCGGAGCGGGCTCGCGGAGCCCTCCGAGACGAGTGCGAAGAGGAGCTAGGTCGCTCATGCGCTGCAGCCCGTTCCCTCCACAAGGATGTCGACCCGGCGTTCGGTCGCCGCAGCTGCCGCGATCTGCTCGCCGTTCTCGTCGAGGTCCTCGACCTTCGGCTGCGAATCGCCGACGCCGAGGGCTGTCAAGCGGTCGTCATCGACACCGGCGGCTACGAAGAACGCCAGCACGGCATCGGCTCTCATCTCAGAGAGCACACGATCTCCCTCGTCCGATGCGGCAGCCGAGCTGGCAGTGTGCCCGACAATGGTCGCCGTCGAGGTCGGGTTTGCGAGCATCAGGGCGATCGCGTTCGCGAAGGCGATCGAGGCGTCGTCGCGAAGGGCGGACGAGTCGCCTGCGAAAACGATGCTTGCGGGCGCTTCGAAGGTGCAACCTCCGGCAGTGGGGTCGGAGACGACCGACGGGAATGTCGGAAGGTGATCTTCGGGAAGGCCCTCGGACACGTCACCAGCCTTCCCGGGAGTGGCCGTGATCCCCTCGCACCCCGTGGCGTTCCACGAGCTGCACAGCTGGGTCGCGAGGTCGCGGAGCCACTCGCGGTTGGCTGTCAGCAACGGCTCATTCGTCGTGCCGATGCCGATGATGTGTAGGGCTGCGCCGTCGAAATCGATTGGAGCCGCCGAAGCGATGCGGCGGCCCGCCTCCGCCGGTTCGAGGGCGAGGAGATCGTTATCGAGTGCGAACGGTCCGTTGGTGGAGACCAGATCGGTCCGCAACCAGACCTCACTGGTGACGGTCGTCAATTCGGAGGCGAGTGCGAGCGCTCGGTGGAGGTCTGTCCCGGGGGCGGTGGGCGCGACCTGCGACAGCAGGACCTGGTCGACGCAGCTCGGCATCACATCGGCGAGCTCGCCTACAGACGGACGGGTCCGATCACCTGGGGTGCTGAGCGCGGCGTACTTCGCCAGCAGAGCCGGTTCTTCACCCTCGCCGTCGACCGCGATCACGCTCACTGAACCATCGCTCACGCTTGTGTCCGTGATTGCCTCGGCCAGGTCCGGGGGCATCGGGCTCGGGGCTCTGGAGGCTGTGGAGTCATCGATGATGATGAGGTGCTTCGATGCGTCGGGGTTCTCGCGCTCGAGCACCGCGGAGCAGGCATCGCGCGCCTCGGCGGTGAGCTGATATGTCGGGGCCGAGGCGGTGGTGGTCTCCGTGGAGTCGTTCGGCGCGGACGTGCAAGCTGCCGTTCCAACGAGGAGCAGCGAGGCAGCGAGGGCGCCGATCAGGCGCCGAGAGAGAGAAGTGTGAGAGGTCACGGGAGCTCCTGGTCAGGCCGCTGCGTCAGCGGTGTCGGTGGTGGTTTTGGTGGTACTGGTGCGCGGGAGGTCGGGTATCGCAGGCTCGCGTGCGTCCGTCTCCTGGGTGAGCGAACTGTTCCCGTCCTCGTCGTTCACGCCATCTCCCTCGTGGGCGGAGGCCCCGAAGTTGGAGCGGAGGGTGAAGTCGGAAGGCGTGGCGGCTTCGCGCGCATCGGTCCAGAGCGTGGCGACCCCGGCCAGGTCCTTGATTGCGTTGACGGACAGAAAGGAGGCCATTGCCTCGGCGGCGCGATTGCTCACAACCGCCGTCTTCTGGAGACCGGTGTTTACGGTCCCGGTCAGGTCGATCTTCGGGTCAGTGGACGTCGAGGGGTCAGTAGACGTCGCAGTTGCGCCGACGCCGAGTACTGTCGCAACATCGGCCACGCTGACCTTTCCGGTGCGCAGGGCAGCCTCGATCACCTCCCCCTGCGACCGCAGCGTCACATCGCCGAGCATGTCCCCGAGACGGGCGATGCCGATCCGAGCGCGGCGGCCGACGGTCGCCACCTTCCTGGCAAGCCGACGGTCACGTCGGACATCGTGGGCTTCCGTCAGCCGGAAGCCCAGAGACCAGCGCGCTGCTTTACGGGCGTGGTGGAAGATGGGGTGGCTCGCGATGACTTCCAGGAAGACGAGTGCAACCGGCAGCCAAGTCACGTAGGCGGTGATAGCAGCCGAGGTAGTGCTGCTTCCCGTGAATGCGGCCATGATGCCGCCCTCGAATCGCTGCTCGGCGATGGTGTGTAGGAACAGCACCGCACCCGTCATCACGGCGGCGCCCGCACCCACGACGATGAGAGCGCGACCGCGAGGCAGGACCTCGCGCGCTCTCACGGCCTCGGGGAAATCATCCTGCCGGGCAAGCAGAGGGTCCAGGAAGAGGACGGAAGCGATCGACTTGCCGAGCAGGTGCGCGACCCCCAGCAGGATCAGGGTGATGCCCGCCGCGCTGGCGAGCGTCACCAGGATGTCGGGGTTAGCAACATCCCAGAGTGGTGTGCTCTCGGGGATATCGAGCGCCCTCCTGATGGTGGCGGCGACGAAGGGAGGATCGTTGCTGACCATTACCAGAGCCAGCCCGACGACGACGATGCCGGGCAGCCAGGAAGCCAAATAGGCGACTCCCGCGCTGCGGACGTCGTACTGGAGGGCATCAGACAACCGCGTTGCGGTCCGCGGATGCTTCAGCTTCCGGTCCACTCGGTCGTTGAAATCAGAGCGGATCTGCACGGCCTTGCGCCAACTCTCGGCTTTCCTCGAGGCTTGCGCCGCCGACCGGCCGGCTCGGGTCCTCGCAGTTGCCATCGTGCGCAGCCCCAGTGCGGCGCTGGCGGCAGAGACATTCGCGCCCTCTACCGGCGGGACCGTGCGCTCGATGTCACCGGTCAGAGTCTGGTCGGCTGAGACAGTGGCGTTGATCGAACGGAGAGAATGCCCACGCAGGGTGAGGCGTCGCGCGGTGCCGTCGCCGCGGCTCATGCGGCCACCTCGCCGACGCCGAGGAGCCCGCTAGCGCGCGCCATGATGTGGATCGCGGCGGACACGGCTTCCGGAGTCTGCAACGTCACGGCCGCCGCCGCTCCCCGGCGCACCGAACTGGGAATCGATGTCGCGTGAAAGCCGCCACATCCGCCCTCTCCGCTGTCGGCGCACCGGTAGATCCGCGTTTCCTCACGCGTCGAGGAGCCGAAGTGGGCGAGCTCGTAGGCGCGCTGGCGGCGCGTGCTGTTCAGCGCGTCGACGGCCTGGTGGCGGTCGCGGTAGCGCAGCTTCCCGGTCAAGCTGCAGATCGTCCGACTGTGGCTGGTGATCGTCGATGCGCCGGAACGGCGGCGGGGGCGTCGCTGAGGGAGCATTGCGGTGTTGATGATCCTTCTGGGCACGGGGTCTCCTCGGTCGGGATATGTCGCCATCGCTGGGCGACTTACTCGAAGGACCGACCCCCAATCCGCACGCACCCTAGGCGCCGGAGGAAGGCCTGCCAGATCTAGCTCGTTTCAGCCAGGAACCGGTTAGGGCCGATACCAAGCGACCTATCGTGTCCAACCGCCGTCGCCGGTACCGAGAAACCACTAGCCGGGAAACGACTACCCCCACTTCGCCATGCGCACGTTGCTCGCGGAGACGCACATGAGCCTGAGCAAAGCTGGAGTCGTGCTCGGGCTGTCGAAGCAGCGCGTACAGCAGCTCGCCTCCTGACAGAGAAGAGACGTCGAGGGACGCCCCACCCCCTCTGCTCGTGGCTCTGGTCAACTCGGAGCGACCAACGGTCGCGCGGTGGCGCCCACGATGACGATCTGGCCTCGGCGTAATCCAGTTGATTTAGCCTTGGAAGTGATCGCGAAGGCGTTCAGTGCGGGCTTGCACCTCGCAACGGAGCTATGACACCGTCGCCGACATTGGGCGAGACCCGCCGTCGCGTCCCGCTTGTACAGTCGCGATCATGACCGCGATCGTCCCGCTCAATGACCTCGTCACAGCCGCGGTCCACACGCTGAGCGGAGAACGCTGGGCGATCACCGGCGCAGGCGGGCGCGTGCCGGCACGGCCCGGCCTGTATGCGATCTACGGCGATGACCAGACTTGGGCAAGACTCGCGCTCGAGGCTGCGTTTGGGCGGCCTCTCTTCGTCGGCAAGGCGGAGGACAGCCTGGTCTCCCGAGACCCCAATGGTCACTTCGCGATGAACCCGCGGTCGAAGCCGCAAACCGGGAGCTCAACGGTGCGACGCTCGTTCGCCGCGCTCCTTCGAGCATCGCTGCAACTGGAGGCTGTTCCTCGAAACCTTGCCAATCCCGAGCGGTTCGCGAACTACGCGCTCGCGCCCGGCGGCGACGAGCGGCTGACCCTGTGGATGCACACGCGACTGACGCTCGCGGCGTGGCCCGTACCCGTGTGCATGCCAGTCCCTTTAAAGGAGGTCGAGACCGCGGTGATCGAGCACCTCACGCCGCCGCTGAACATCGACAAGAACCCTAGGCGCCTCGCACGCCTCAGCCGTGCACGTGCAGAGATGGCAGCGGAAGCCTCGCGTTGGCGACCCACCTGACTTCCGTCGTTGCAGTGCTGCAGCGAGACACCGGCCGGCGCCTCTACGAGAGCGCATGTGATGCAGGCGTGTCCGCGGAGTCGGTTACCGCGGAGTCGGTTACCGCGGACGGACCCAAGTCCGCTCTGCTCGTCGTCGTGCTCGGACGATCGAAGCAGCGCGTGCAGCAGCTCGCCTTCGGATCGAGAACAGACGTCTAACGACGTTCACTCCCCCTTATTTAGCCCTGGTCAGCTCGGAGCGACTAACGGTCGTGCGGCGGCGCCGGCGATGACCGTTTCGACGTCACTGAGGGCAAGATTTGCGACGTCGGCGAGTTCCGCTGGGGTGATTCCGCTGCGTTCCGCGACTGCTGCTGCGTTGGCGAGCAGGGTGGGGTCGTCTGGACGAGTGAGTGGGAAGGGTTCGTTTCGTCGACCGTAGGTGGAGTTGAAGTCGACGATGGCGCGGCGGTAGGCCGCGTCGGAGATCACTTCCAGGGTTCGTGCTCGGTAGAGGAGCGCCTGGATGGAGACGCCCCACTCTTGTTTGAGGCGGGCGTAGGAGTTGAGGTTGAATCGGCGGGGCAGGGCTTGTCGCATCGCTGCTTCCGGCAGGAGAAGTTCGGCGGCGAAGGCGTGCGCCTGCTTTTCGTGGCGTCCACTGGAGTCTGCTTCGGGGTGGCAGACGAGGTGCCCGAGTTCGTGGGCGGCATCGAATCGACTGCGAGCGGCGTCGTCCTTGGTGGTGCCGAGGATCACGACGGGACGGTCGCTGCTGTTCTGGCTGTAGGCATCGATCCCTTCGTCGGCGATGGGGAGCCGGCAGACCACGATGCCGTGCGCCTCCATGTGGCGAACGAGGTGCCCGACCGGTCCGTCGGGCAGGGCCCAGTGTGCACGAAGGTGCTCAGCGGCGTCACGGATGTCGTCGCGAGTGGCGTCCTCGGCAAGGGTGTGAGAGGGAAAGTCGAGCGTTGGGAGACGGACGTAGCGCTCTAGGGCGTCGGCGACGTCGAGGACGATCTCCGACCAGGTCCATGCTCGGCCGCGGCTCTGTTTCGTTGTCGAGCGGAGACTGCGGAAGTGAGTGCCGTCCAGCCCTGCGAGGGAGACGGGGCGTCCTGAGTGGGTGAGGAAACGCGGCGGGACGCCGCACGCGATTGCTAACTGTCCAAGAACGGCGTTGCCGGGACGAGCTCGACCTGACTCGTACTGGGAGATGGCAGCGTGAGAGACACCGACCCGATCGGCGAGCTCCCGCAGGTTCAGCCCGGCCCGAAGGCGCGCCAGCCGAAGCCGTTCACGGGAGAAGTTCTGCGGGTCGAGGTGCGATCTACTCCGCATCGGAAGCGACGTCTGCCGCAGGTACCGCCTCGAGAGGAATCGGCGGCTCCGGCTGGTCGAGGTAGGACGTCGCGGTTGTCGTGACCTCGGTCGTAGCCACGGCGTCCTGCGTGATGATGTTGTCGATTCGTTGCAGGTCATCGGCCCACGTGACGTACCTCGACCCGACGGAGATCAGCCGACCAAGGTGAACAGCAGTGAGGCCTTGCTCGTTGTTACCGCTGAGGACGACGTGGACGATTTCACGGCCTGGCACGGAGTCGTGATCCATCCCGGGCAGGTACGCCGCCATGTTGGCGGTACCGGCCTCCATCTTCGTTTCGCTCGTGAAATCGAAGGAACTCCGGTCGGTGACATCGATGCTCCGCGCGGTGGAGAACCACAGTTCATAGTTCCTAGCGCGAGCCCGATGACCGGCCCCCTCCATATGAGGTGTCAGACCGAACGACTCGAAGCGCTGCTTGATCAGCTCGCAGGAGCGGTGGTACCGGTCGTTTCCGAACGTGTAGGGGTTCGCCCCAGGGTCGCTGTCGTGAGCGAGAGCGACCCCGTGGCCCTCACGCGCACCTTCCACAATCGCTTGCTGCACAACATCGGAGATCTCAAGACGTTCGGCGAGGGTCACGCGCCCACAGTAGCAGAACCTCTTGATTTTTGATCAGAACGTAAGCACCATCGTGCTGGAGCGTAGCTACTGAGGTTCCAGTGCCTTCGGTGGTGGTGGCGCTGAATACCGTGTTGTGGGCGATCCGTCACATTTCGCGCAGCGGCAACATGAGTGATCTGCTCGTGCACCTGGTCGGTCCGGGACGCTACGACGAGCATTCCACCCGCGACTGAAGTTCTCACCGGCACCATATGGAGGGGTACCTCGACGTCCTACACGATCACCAACGTGGCGTCTGCCGGCACCAACCTCACGGTGCGCACCTGCGGCCCGACCACCTAGACGCCTCGGCCCTGCTTCACTGGTCTGATGACCTCCCGCGCCGACCACCTCGCCGACTTCGCCGAGTTCCTCACCGCCTCGCCGTCCTCCTTCCACGCCGCGGCGGAGACGGCGCGTCGCCTGGCTGCGGCGGGGTTCGCCTCCGTCGACGAGAGCGCCGCCTGGCCCACGGAGCCGGGCCGCTACTACGTCCTCCGCGACGGCGCGATCATCGCCTGGCACCTCCCCGCCGCCGCGACCGCGGTCGCGCCGTTCCGCATCCTCGGCGCGCACACCGACTCGCCGGGGTTCAAGCTCAAGCCCCGGCCGACGATCGAGTCGAAGGGCTGGCTGCAGGCCGGCGTCGAGGTCTATGGCGGTCCGCTGCTCAACTCCTGGCTCGACCGCGAGCTCGAGCTGGCCGGGCGGATCGTCACCCGCGACGGCGCCGAGGTGCTCGTGCGGACCGGCCCGTTCCTGCGCATCCCGCAGCTCGCGATCCACCTCGACCGCGACGCGAACGACGGACTCAAGCTCGACCGGCAGAAGCACACCGTGCCGGTCTACGGGCTGGGCGACGCGGACGGGAACGACCTGCTCGAGATCCTCGCGGCGAGGGCCGGCCTCGACGGCGCGGCGGACATCGCCGGCTACGACCTCATCACCGCGGACACGCAGCCGCCCGCGCGCTTCGGGCTCGACGAGGCGCTCTTCGCGGCCGGGCGGATGGACGACCTCAGCTCGGTGCACGCGGGCCTCGTCGCGCTGCTCGCGGCGAGCGCCGAGGACGCCGCCGCGCCGCACATCAGCATGCTCGCCGCCTTCGACCACGAGGAGCTCGGCTCGGCCTCCCGCTCCGGAGCCAGCGGTCCGTTCCTCGAGGACGTGCTGACGCGCATCGGCGCCGCGCTCGGCGCGGGCGTCGACGAGCGCGCGCGGGCGATGGCCGGCTCCTGGTGCCTCTCCGCCGATGCCGGCCACTCCGTGCACCCGAACTACCCGGAGAAGCACGACCCGGTGAACCAGCCCGTCGCCGGCAAGGGGCCGCTGCTCAAGATCAACGCCTCGCAGCGCTACGCGACCGACGCCCGGGGCGCGGCGCTCTGGGCCGGCGTCTGCGCGCGGGCGGGAGTGGAGTTCCAGGAGTTCGTGTCGAACAACACGGTCCCGTGCGGCTCGACGATCGGCCCGCTGACCGCGACCCGTCTCGGCATCTCGACCGTCGACGTCGGCGTCCCCCTCCTGTCGATGCACTCGGCGCGCGAGCTCGCCCACGTCGACGACCTCGTCGCCCTGACCCGCGCGATCGAGGAGTTCTTCAGCGCTGCCGGCTGACGGGGCGGGGGCGGAGAGTGCGGCTCCTGACGGGGGTGGATCTCCTTGGAAGAGACGCCTGCGCACATGCTGGTCGAGTAGCCCCGGAGGGGCGTATCGAGACCCGCCGACCCCGAGGACGTCGGTCTCTTCCCCGCCCTGCGCTGGCACCGAAGGCGCCCCCTCCGCTCGAGACGCCCGCTGCGCGGGCAACTCGATCAGCAGGGAGGCCGCTCGAACGGTCTGGAGCGCTGAAGCGCTGCAGAACGTCAGCTGAGAAGGGGTGGCCTCCGCTGTCAGGCGAGGGGCCCTGCTCTCAGCTGATGTTGTGCAGATCCCTTGCTGGTCGAGTAGCCGCCGAAGGCGGCGTGTCGAGCGGGGAAGCCGCTTCGCGTCTCGGTGGTGAGGGAAAGGACGCGGCTGGCCGCGTCATGCTGATCGAGTAGCCCCGCAGGGGCGTATCGAGACCCGGCCTCGCCGACCCGCAGGATCTGCAGACCACCCATCCCCGGCTCGGCGCGCTGAGGCTGACAGCACGCCCGCGGCCTGCGAGGGTGGAGCGCATGGACGACGCGGACGACTCCCGGCACTGGACCGATCTCGACGTGGCGGTGCGCGGCGGTCGGCTCGCGGCGCAGAGCCTGGGCGCTGCGACCGACCCGGCGCTGCTCCTCCTCGGCGGCGCCACCTGGTCGCGGGACTGGTGGGCCGACGACTTCTGCGACCGGCTGGCAGACCTCGGCGTTCGGGTGCTGCGCTACGACCCGCGCGACACGGGCGCCTCGACGGCGAGTCCTCCCGGCCGGCCGGACTACACGGCTGCCGACCTCGCCGACGACGCGATCGCCGTGCTCGACGCCGTCGGGGTGCGCTCGGCCACCCTCGCCGGGCTCTCGATGGGCGGCGGGCTGGCGCAGAGCATCGCGGCGCACCACCCGGACCGGGTGGACGCGCTGGTGCTGCTGTCGACGAGTCCGGCGGGCGACGTCGAGCGCGAGCTGCCGCCGCCGACGGCGGCGATCCTGGCGACGTTCGAGGAGGCGGGAGCCGACCCCGACTGGACCGACCGGCGAAGCGTCGTCGACTGGGTCGTCCGGAGCGAGCGGCCCTACGCCGGACCGGACGCGTTCGACGAGGAGGCGCTGCGCGAGATCGCCGGCCGGGTCTGGGACCGCTCGCCGTCGATGGCGTCGGCGGCGAACCACTTCCTCGTCGCCGAGGGCGCGACTCCGATCGACCTCGGAGCGCTGCGCGACGTGCCGGCACTCGTCGTCCACGGCTCGGCCGACCCTCTCTTCCCGCCGGCGCACGGCGAGGCCCTCGCGGCGGCGCTCGGCGCGCGCCTGATTGTGCTCGACGGCGTCGGCCACCAGGCCCCGCCGCCCGCGACCTGGGCCGAGATCGTCCCCGCGATCGCCGCCCACGCGCGAGAGCACGCCGCCCGCCCCTGAGCGCAGCGCGTCTCTGTGGACGCCCGGGGCGCCCGGGTCGGTCAGCGCGCGGGCGCCGCGACCGAGCCGCCCGGGCGCCACGGCCCGCCGATGCGCTCCTGGACCGGCACCGCGGCCGGGTCCGCGAGGCGGGCGAGCAGCGCCTCCACCCCGCGGCGGCCGAGGGCGTGACCGGGCGCGACGAGCAGGTCGAGCGCCGGGTCGGCGAGGTCCGCGACGTCCGGGTCGGAGGCGAGCAGCACGATCGAGAGGTCCTCGGGCACGCGCACGCCGCGGTGCCGGAGCTCGTGCGCGAAGCCGACCGCGGCGCCGCCGTTGATCACGACGACGGCGGTGGCCGCCTCCGGGTCGAGCGAGCGGGCCAGCGCGCGCCCGCCGGCCGGCGTCTCCTCGCAGCGCAGCAGCGACGCCTCGAGGTCCCGCGCCGCGGCCTCCTGCTCGAACGCCGCCTGCGTCCGCGCGTACGGCCCGAAGTCGGCGCCGCCCTCCGGCCCGAGCACCAGCGCGACACGGCGGTGGCCGAGCGCGGCCAGCCGGTCGAGCGCCTGGGCGACCATGCCCTCGAAGTCGATGTCGACCCAGTCGAGCGCGGCCGGGTCGCGGGTGCGGCCGATCAGCGCGAAGGGCGTGCCGGAGTCGGAGAGGATCGCGACCCGCTCGTCCTCGGAGGTCACCTGCATCAGCACCACGCCGTCGAGCAGGCCGTCGGCGCGCAGATCGGCCAGCTTCTCCGAGCCGCCGGCGGTGGGCCAGAGCACCATCGAGTAGCCGTTCTCGGCGGCGGCCTCCGCGGCTCCGGCCAGGAACGCGGTCGCGGTGTTGAGCGGGCGCGACGGCACCAGCGGGTAGACGACCGCGATCATCATCGAGCGGCGGCGGGCCAGCGCGCGGGCGAGCGCGTGCGGGCGGTAGTCGAGCTCGCGCATCGCCTCGCGCACGCGGGCCGCGGTCTCGGGCGAGACGGGCTTGCTGGCGTTGACGACGAAGGAGACGGTCGCGATCGACACGCCCGCACGGCGCGCGACGTCCTGCATGGTCGCCACGGCGCCTCCCTTCTGCTCGCCGCGGTTGACGCGGGGCGCTGGTGCCCGCAGTCTAGGAGCGCGCACCGGTAAAGCGCTTAACCGCCCCGCCCTCGATGAAGAAGGATCTCTCCGTGACCACTCCTCCCCCCGCCCTCCGCGTCCTCATCTGGGGCGAGAACCGCCACGAGCAGATCGAGGAGAAGGTCCGCGCCCTCTACCCCGACGGCATGCACACCACGATCGCCGCCGGCATCACCGAGAACCTCGGCGAGCGCGCGACCGTCTCCACCACCACGCTCGACGAGCCCGAGCACGGCCTCACCGAGGAGGTCCTCGCCGCCACCGACGTGCTGGTCTGGTGGGGCCACATGGCCCACGACGCCGTCGCCGACGAGATCGTCGAGCGGGTGCACCGCCACGTGCTCTCGGGCATGGGCCTCGTCGTGCTGCACTCCGGCCACTGGTCGAAGATCTTCGGGAAGCTGATGGGCACCACCTGCACGCTGCGCTGGCGCTCGGCCGAGGACCGCGAGATCGTCTGGACCGTCGACCCGACGCACCCGATCGCGCAGGGCGTGCCGCACCCCTTCACCATCCCGCAGCAGGAGATGTACGGCGAGTTCTTCGACGTCCCCGCGCCCGACGAGCTGGTCTTCCTCTCCACCTTCTCCGGCGGCGAGGTGTTCCGCTCCGGGATGACCTGGAAGCGCGGCCACGGCCGGATCTTCTTCTTCTCGCCCGGCGACCAGGACTTCCCGGTCTACCACCACCCCGACGTGCGCCGCGTGATCGCGAACGGCGTCGAGTGGGCGCGCTCCGACCGGCCGGCGCGGTCGCTCCCGGTGCTGCAGCGCTACGAGTCCGGCGAGTTCTTCGCGGGCGAGGACTACCGCGGGGCGCTGGTCCGATGACCGTGCGCCTGGTCCAGGTCGGAGCCGGCGCGATGGGACGCGCGTGGATCCGCACCGTCCGCGACAGCCCGGACGCCGAGCTGGTCGGCCTGGTCGACCTCGACGTCGAGCTCGCCGAGCGGGCGGCGGAGGAGGAGGGGGTCGGCTCGATCGCGGTCGGCGCCTCGGTCGCCGAGGTCGCCGCCCGCTCCGGCGCCGACGCCGTGGTGAACGTGACCGTCCCCCGAGCGCACCTGCCGGTGAGCAGCGAGGCCCTGTTCGCCGGGCTGCCGGTGCTCTCGGAGAAGCCGATCGCGCCGACGATCGCCGAGTCGCTGATCCTCGCCGCGACCGCCGAGGTGAGCGGGAAGCTGCTGATGGTGAGCCAGTCGCGGCGCTACTACCCCGCGATCGCCGCGTTCCGCGAGCAGGTCGCCGGGCTCGGGGAGCTGGGGACCGCATCGATCACGTTCGCGAAGGCGCCGCACTTCGGCGGCTTCCGCGAGGAGATGCCGCACGTGCTGCTCGTCGACATGGCGATCCACGCCTTCGATGCGGCGCGCTACGTGCTCGACCGCGACCCGGTCGCCGTCTACTGCGAGGAGTACGACCCGGGCTGGAGCTGGTACGCCGACGGCGCCGCGGCGAGCGCCGTCTTCGAGTTCGAGGGCGGGGTGCGCCTCGGCTACACCGGCAGCTGGTGCGCCGACGGGCTCGAGACGTCCTGGAACGGCGATTGGCGCGTGAACGGCGCGGGCGGCACCGCGCACTGGGACGGCGACGGCGCTCCGACCTGGCAGGCGCGGGAGTCGGAGGCGGTGCAGACCGCGACGCTCGAGCCCGGCCCGCAGGAGATCGCCGGCTCGCTGGCGGAGTTCGTGCGCGTGCTCGGCTCCGGCGCCGTGCCCTCGGGCGAGGTGCACGCGAACGTGCGCAGCCTCGCGATGGTGGAGGCGGCGGTGCGCTCGTCCGAGTCGGGCGCCCGCGTCCGGATCGACGACGTCCTCGAGGAGGGCTACGCCGAGGCGCTCGGCCTGGCCCGCGACGAGCGCGTCCGCGCGGCCCTCGCCGCCTGGGGCTCGGCGGCGGCGGGCCTCGCGGCCCGCCGCCAGCCGGTCGAGTAGCCCCCCTCCTTGCTGGTCGAGTAGCCCCGCAGGGGCGTATCGAGACCCACCGTCACCAGCACAGCGGGTCTGCAGACTCCACTTCTGACGCAGGTGGATCTCGATACGGCCGCTCCGCGGCCTACTCGATCAGCAAGGGCCGCCCGCCGGGCTGTGCTTGCTGGTCGAGCAGCCGCGGCACGCGGCGCCGCTTTGCTGGTCGAGCAGCCGCGGCACGCGGCGTATCGAGACCCCGCCCCCGCGCGTTCCCCCGCCGGACACCTCCCCGCGCCCGGGCGTTCACCCGCGCCCGCCAACGTGACCGGGTTCCTTCGAAACCGCTCAGGAGACCCGTGCCCCGTCACTTCGCCCCCCGCCGCACCGCCGGCGCCGCGCTCACCCTCGTCCTCGCGAGCTGCACCCTCGGCGCCGCGCTGCCCGCCGCCGCCGCCGGCGACTCCTTCTTCACCCGCATCGCCACCGTGCCCGCGTACCTGAACGCCGCCGACCCGGCCGTCGACTCCGCCGTCGCCGAGATCTCGAGCGCGTCCCCCGACGGCCGCCTCGTCTACTCCACCGACTCCGCCGGCCAGCGGATCAACGTCCTCGACATCAGCGACCCCGACGCGCCGAAGCCCCTCGGCGGCGTCGGCGTCGGCGGCGAGCCCACCTCGGTCTACGCGACCGGCGAGTACGTGCTCGCGGTCGTCGACACCTCCGACGGCGACTTCGCGAACCCCTCCGGCCACGTCAGCGTGCTGCACGCGAGCGACCTCGCGCCGGTCGCGACGATCGAGCTCGGCGGCCAGCCCGACTCCATCGACGTGACCACCGCCGGCGACCTCGCCGTCATCGCGATCGAGAACCAGCGCGACGAGGAGTTCACCCCCGGGGGCGCCGAGGAGGGCGACCTCCCGCAGCTGCCCGCCGGCGAGCTCGTCGTGATGGACCTCACCGCCGACCCCGCCGACTGGGTCGCCGAGCACATCCCACTCACCGATCTCGACGGACTCGACACCCCGAGCGACCCGGAGCCCGAGTACGTCTCCATCAACCCCGCCGACACCGCCGTCGCGGTGACCCTGCAGGAGAACAACGCCGTCGCGATCGTCGACTTGGCGACCCGCGAGGTCACCGCCTCCTACACGGCCGGCACCGCCTCCGTCTCCGGGATCGACACCCTCGACGACGACCGTATCGCGCTCACCGACTCGATCACCGACGTCCCGCGCGAGCCCGACGCCATCGGCTGGGTCGGCGACGACCACGTCGCCATCGCGAACGAGGGCGACTGGAAGGGCGGCACCCGCGGCTGGTCGATCCTCGACGCGGCCTCCGGCGAGGTCGTCTGGGACGCCGGCAACACCTTCGACCACCTCGCCGTGAGCCTCGGCCTCTACCCCGACAAGCGCTCCGACGCGAAGGGCTCCGAGCCCGAGGGCCTGCTCTCGGCGACCTTCGACGGCGTGCCCTACGTCTTCGTCGGCGCCGAGCGCGCCAACTTCGTGGCGGTCTACGACGTCTCCGACCCGACCGCGCCGCGCTTCGTGCAGGCGCTGCCGTCCACACCCGGTCCGGAGGGGCTGCTCGCCCTGCCCGAGCGCGACCTGCTCGTCGTCTCGAGCGAGACCGACGACGCCGAGGCGGCCGTGCGCGCGAGCGTCCAGCTCTACGCGCTCGGCGCCTCCTCCCCCGCCTTCCCGACCATCGCGTCGGCCGACGTCGACGGCTCGCCGCTGCCCTGGGGCGCGCTGTCCGGCCTCTCGGGCGACCCCGTCGCCGCCGAGCGCCTCTACGCCGTGAGCGACAGCGCCTACGCGCCGAGCACCGTCTACTCGGTCGACACGTCGGTCGTCCCGGCGCTGATCGACTCCACGCTGACCGTGACCGAGGCGGGCGAGCCCGCCGCTCTCGATCTCGAGGGCATCGCCGCGCGCGCCGACGGCGGCTTCTGGGCCGTGACCGAGGGCGCGACCGGGCCGGAGAACGCGCTGCTGCGCCTCGACCCCTCGGCCGCCGTCCTCGAGCGGATCGCGCTCCCCGCCGAGCTGGGCGATGCGCTCGGCTCGCAGGGCTTCGAGGGCGTCACGATCGAGGAGGGTGCGGACGGCGAGATCGTCTGGACCGCGCTGCAGCGCGAGGCGTCGATCGACGCCGACGGCATCGTGCGGCTCGGCCGCTACGACGTCGCCGCCGGCAGCTGGAGCTTCTACGGCTATCCGCTGGAGGCGGCGTCCGGCGCCGAGGGCGACTGGAACGGCCTCTCCGAGATCACGCTGACGCCCGCCGGGACGCTCGCGGTGATCGAGCGCGACAAGCGCAACGGACCGGACGCGAGCCTCAAGGCCGTGTACACCGTGCCGCTGCCGACGGGCCCCGGCGCCGCGATCGGCGAGGAGCTCCCCGTCCTCGAGAAGACGCTCGCCGCCGACGTGCTGCCCGCGCTCGAGGCCGGCAACGGCTGGACCCAGGAGAAGCTCGAGGGCCTGGGCATCACCGGCGCCGGCGAGGCCTTCGCGGTGACCGACAACGACGCCGTCGACGACGCCAACGGCGAGACGGTGCTCGCGTCGCTCGGCTCGGCCGCCGCGCTGTTCGGCGCGGCCCCGACCCCGGAGCCCACGGCCGTCCCGACCGCTGGGCCGACGGCTGTGCCGACCGCCGAGCCGACCGCCGTGCCCACCACCGGCCCGACGACGGAGCCAACCGCCGCTCCGACCGCGCAGCCCACGGCCGCGCCGACCCACCCGGCCGGTGCCGTGCCGCCGCGGACGGGCTCCGGCTCCGGCTCGCTCGCCTCCACCGGTGTCGAGTCCGGCTGGCTCTCCGCCGCCGCGCTCTCGCTCCTCGCCGGCGGAGCCCTCGTGCTCGGCCTCGCCCGGAGGCGCCGCACCGCGCGCTGACCCACCCCGCGCCCGCCGACCTCCGGCACGCAGAAAGACCTTCGGCTCGTCAGAATCCACGGATTCGACGAGCCGAAGGTGTTCTCGCGAGCCGAAGCCGACAGAGCCGGCTCCCCCGGCTCGCGAGAACACCTCCGGCACGTGTCGTCACCTCCGGCACGCGAGGTCACCTCCGGCACGCAGAAATACCCCCGGCACGCAGAAACACCCGAATTGGACGAGCCCGAGTCGACTCCGCGAGCCGAAACCCGACGGCGAACACCTCCGGCACGCAGAAACACCTCCGGCTCGCCGGAACACCCGAATCCGACGAGCCCGAATCGACTCCGCGAGCCGAAACCCGACGGAGAACACCTCCGGCACGCGGAAACACCTCCGGCTCGTCGAATCCGCGGATTCTGACGAGCCGGAGGTCGTTTCACGTGCCGGAGGTGCGGCTGGAGGTGCCGGCCGGGAGTCAGCTGCCGGAGGGGGCGTCCGACTCCTCCGGGGTGGCGGTGTCGCTCGGGGCGGCGGGGGTCGCACCGGCGTCCGGAGCGTGACCGGCGGCGGGGCCGGCGCCGGGCGCGCGAGACCGGCGGGCGCCTCACCGGCCGGCGGCGCGGGCGGGTCGGGGCGGAGCCGTCGGCCGGGGGCGTCGGGAGCTCGCAGTCGCCCGAGGCGCTGCAGGCGGAGTCGGCGGAGTCACGGTCTCGCCGTCCGCGGGTGCGGCGGGCGGGGTCGGGAGCACTCCGTCGGCGGGCGGGTCGCTGTCGCGCCGTCCGTGGGCGCAGCGGGAGGCGGGGCGCCTCACCCTCGGCCGGTGCAGCCGGAGGCGTCGGCGCCTCGCCGTCCGTGGGCGCGGCCGGAGGCGTGGGCGCCTCGCCGTCCGTGGGCGCGGCCGGAGGCGTGGGCGCCTCGCCGTCCGTGGGCGCGGCCGGGGGCGTCGGCGCTCGCCGTCCGCGGGAGCGGCCGGAGGCGTCGGGGTCTCGCCATCGGCGGGGGCCGAGGGAGGCGTCGGACCTCGCCGTCAGCGGGGCCGCGGGCGGGTCGGCATCGAGCCGTCCGCGGGCGGCGTCGGCGCCTCGCCCTCAGCGGGCGCAGCCGGCGGAGTCGGCATCGAGCCGTCCGCACCGGGCGCCGGAGGCTTGGGCAGTCCGGCACCCGCGGGCCCGCAGGCGGCCGGTCCGGTCGAGGCTGGTCCGGTGAGGGTCGGCGCGTCGCTGGAGTCCGGCGTCGGCGTCGCGCTGGCCGTCGCACTCGGCGTCGTCTCGATCGTGCTCGAGCTGCTCGAGCTCGTCGAGCCGGAGGTCGGCGCCGAATCGGCGAACGCGGCGGTCGAGCCGATCGCCGCGAAGCCGAGCGCACCGGCCGCGATGCAGAGGGCGATCGCGCGGGTCCGGGGCCGGCGCGGCCCGAAGCCGGAGCCCTGGGTCCCGGGGGTGCTGTCGGGGGTCTTGCTCATGGGAGTCTCCTCGGTCCGGCCCGGTGCCGTCCCCGTTCGGGAGCGGTTGCGGCCGGTTCCATTTCAGATTCCGAGCCGAATCTGAAGCGGTCCTTAAGAACAGCACCTCCGCAGGCGACCCCTGGTCCGCGCCGATCCGGGCCCCCTACGGTCGGAGCATGCTCCCCTCCGCCCGCGTGCTCCTCGTCGAGGACGACGACGCCATCCGCTCCTCCGTCGAGGCCGCCCTCCGCGGCGAGCGCTACACGGTGCGCGCGCTGCCGAGCGGCGAGGACCTCGCCCGCGAGCTCGCCGACTTCGCGCCCGACCTCGTGGTGCTCGACTGGATGCTGCCCGGGCCGAGCGGCATCGTCCTCGCCGAGCGGATCCGCCGCTCCAGCGACGCCGCCGTGATCATGCTCACCGCCCGCGACGCCGTCGACGACCGCCTCCGCGGCTTCGACGAGGGCGTCGACGACTACGTGGTGAAGCCGTTCGTGCTCGCCGAGCTGGTCGCCCGCGTCACCGCGGTCCTCCGGCGGCGCGGCCGCGTCCCCTCGATCATCGAGATCGGCGACCTCGTCGTCGACCCCGATTCCGGCCGCGCCCGCCGCGGCGGCGCGCCCCTCGACCTCACCGCCACCGAGTTCCGCCTGCTGGCCTTCCTGGCCGGCAGCCGCGGCCGCACCCTGACCAAGACGCAGATCCTCACCCAGGTCTGGGGCTACGACCACGTCGACCCGAACCTGGTCGAGGTGCACCTCAGCTCGCTCCGCAAGAAGATGGAAGCGCACGGCGACCGGCTCATCCACACCGTCCGCGGTCTCGGCTACCGGGTGGAGGCATGACCGTCTCCCCCGCCCCCTCCGCCCCGCTGCGTACCGGCTCGCTGCGGCTGCGGACCGTGCTCGCCGTCCTCGCCCTGCTCGCGGTCCTGCTGCTGGCGCTCTCCGCGACGGTGCAGGTCGTCCTCGGCGAGCGCCTCCGCGACCAGATCGAGGAGCGACTCGCCGACCGCGCCTCCGCCGCCGCGGCCCTCGTCGGCACCATCCCCGACGACGAGCTGGCCTCCCGCCTGTCCGCCCAGGGCGTCGCGGTGCGGATCGAGAGTCCCGACGGCGAGGCGGTCGTCGCGGGCCCGAGCCCCGACCAGCTGCGGCAGGGCCCGGGAGCCGCCGACCAGCTGGGCGAGCCGCCCAGCCCGCCCGGGAGCGGCATCAGCTCCACCGCCGCGACCCCCCGCGACGCGACGGTCACCGTCACCGCCAGCACCGTCTCCGGAGACGACCAGCTGATCACCCTGCAGTCCACCCTCAGCGACGGCACCGAGCTCACCCTCACCAGCGAGGCGAGCTCCGTCGGCTCGACCCTCTCGTCCCTGAACGGGATCCTGCTCGGGGCCTCGGCCGCGTTCCTCCTGCTCGCCGCCGCCGCCCTCGTGCTCGTGGTGCGCGCGACGCTGCGCCCGCTCGAGCGGATGACCACGGTCGCCCGCTCGATCGCGCACGGCGACCGCGGCCGGCGCCTGCGCCCCTCGCGCCCCGGCACCGAGCTCGGCCGCACCGCCACCGCGTTCGACGAGATGCTCGACGACCTGGAGCAGGCCGAGCAGTCCGCGCTGGCCGCCGAGCGCCGGATGCGCGCCTTCGTCTCCGACGCCGCGCACGAGCTGCGCACCCCGGTGGCCGGCATCCAGGCCGCCGCCGACGCGCTGGTCCGGGCCGACGGCACCGCCGAGGAGCGCGAGCGGCTGTCGGTGCACGTGGTCCGGGAGTCGCTGCGAGCCGGCCGGCTGATTCAGGACATGCTGCTGATGGCGCGGCTGGACGAGGGCCTCGCCCTCGACGCCCGGCCACTCGACGCGGGCGCGGTGGCGGCGGCGGCGATCGAGCGGCAGCTGCTGCGCGGAGAGGGACCCGCGATCGTCCTGCACCGCGACGACGCGGCCCCGCCCGCGCATGCCGACGCCGACCGGCTGGGCCAGATCATCGGCAACCTGCTCGAGAACGCCGCCCGCTTCGCCCGCTCCCGGATCGACGTGACGCTCGCGCACACCGACGACCGTGTCACCGTGACCGTCGACGACGACGGACCGGGCGTCCCCGAGGCCGACCGCGATCGCGTCTTCGACCGCCTCGTCCGCCTCGACGACGCCCGCAACCGCGCCGACGGCGGCTCCGGCCTCGGCCTCCCGATCGCCCGTGGCCTCGCCCGCGCCCTCGGCGGCGACCTCGTCTGCCTCCCCGGCGCCGCCGGCGCGCGCTTCCGCGTGCTCCTGCCCGCCGCCTCCGCGCAGAACATCGGCTGAGAGCGCGTCTCATCGCCCATCGTCGATGAGACCTGCTCCTGGCCGATGTTCTGCAGGCAGGAGCTCGCGATCCCTGCCGCCGGCCACCGACTCCATGCCATCGCTCGCATCGAGCGCCGGAGTGACCTCAGCCGTGCCACTTCGGTGCGGTGTGCACTCCCCTCGTGTGATCGTTCGGTTCTCCGCGCCTCATCTCGATCACCGCTCGTCAAGGAGTTCCCATGCCCCCTCACCACCAGCGTCCTCAGAGCCAGCGTCCGCAGCACCAGCGTCCGCAGAGCTCCCGCCGCGGCCTCGGCGTCCCGTGCACCGTCGCGGCCTCCCTCGCGCTGACCGTCGGCCTGCTCGGCGCGGCCTCGGCCGCCCACGCCGTCGAGCCGGGCGCCCCGGCAGCGGCGCAGTCCACTCCCGCAGCCGACGCCGCGGCACCGTCGGTGTCGGTGACGTTCAGCGCCGAGTTCACGTGGCGGACGAACGAGCCACTGGATTCCACTGGGCCGGTGTCCATGACCGTCCGCTTCGCCAACACCGGCAGCGTCCCCTTCCTCTCCGGCGGAACACCCGCTACCGAAGGCGCCTTCACCGTCGCCCCCGGCGAGACCAGGTCCTTCAGCTTCCACGTCGCTTCCGTCAGTGAGCTCCTCAGCAAGCTGTCCAGCCTTGCCTCGATAGCGGCGCCGACCTCCGCGACGGCGAGCCCCGCCGCCACTTCGACCCCCGCCACCGCTTCGGCCCCCGCCGCAGCGGCGGCCGCAGCGGCGGCCGGCACCGACGCTCCGACGGTGAGAGTGGAGTTCACCGGAGACTTCACCGTGACGTCCACCGGGGCGCCGAAGGCCGGCACGGTGCCGACCTTCACCGTCACGCTCACCAACATCGGCACCACCCCCGTCGTCGACGCCGCCGTGCCCGGAACGAGCGACTCGTTCACCCTCGCTCCCGGCGAGACCAAGACCTTCACCTTCGGCATCGACAGCGCGGGCGACCTCGTCAGCGCTACCGTCCCTCCCGCCCCCGAGCCCCAGCCGAGCCCCGCGCCGGCCACGCCCACGCCCTCCGAGCCGACCGCGACTCCCTCGAGCCCGGCAGTCGCGGACGGCCCGACCGATCCCGCGCAGACCGTGGCCGCAGCGGAGTCCGCCCCGGCTCCGGCCGGCTCGACCGCTCCGGCCGCCTCCACGGCCTCCGCGCCGACGACGTCGTACGCGAGGAACGTGTCCTCCACCCGCCTCGCCGAGACCGGTCCCGACACGGCGGGCGCGGTGCCCGCCGCCGGGATCCTCGCGCTTCTCGGCTCGCTCGGCGTGTTCCTCGGCCGCCGCCGGACCCGGACCGCCGACTGACCGACCGCCCACCGACCGACCGCCGGCGCCGTCGACGCCCCGCGACGACGCCGGCGGTCCTTTTCCCCTCCCGACACCTCCGCCACTCCGACCTCCGCCGCCCCGCGCATCCCGCCCTCGTCGACGGCCGCCACGGCCCCGGGTGAGAACCCGCACAGCACTTTCGGCGGATGCGCAAGTACGTGTTCAGGGGCCCCCTCCCGCGCGACGATGAGCGGGATGGACACGATCGACGAGCGCAGCGCCTGGGCGCGGTCCGTCGTCGAGCGCGACTTCGGCGTCCGCCTGGTCGACTTCCTCCCGATCATCGGCGGCCTCGACCACGGCGCCCAGGTCTGGTTCGCGACCGACGACACCGGCGCCCCGTGGAGCCTCAAGGCCTCCCAGCGCGACGGCCGCTTCGGTCTCGCGCTCGCCGCCGCCCTCGGTGACGCGCAGGTCACCGGCATCGCCGCACCCCACCGCGCCCGCGACGGCCGCCCCTGGACCGAGGACTCCGGCCTCCTCCTCTCGCTCGCCCCCTGGATCGTCGGCGACGACGCGGTCGACTCCGGCGAGGACGCGCTGTCCTGGTCGGAGTTCGGCGCGGTGCTGCGCGCGGTGCACGACTCCGAACCGCCCGCCGGCGCCGTCCCGCCCCGCCGCGGCATCCGCCGCGCGCAGCGCCCGCCCGCCGAACTGCTCGCCGAGGTCGACGAGCACCTCGCGCCCGACACCCGGGACCGCCTGCACGCCCTCGCCCGCGCCGAGCGCCGGCTCAAGCGCACCCGCACGCCGACCGCCCGCGTGCCCGTGCACGGCGACCCGCACCCCGGCAACGTCGTGATCGACGGGCAGCGGCACCCCTGGCTGATCGACTTCGACGAGGCCGCGATCGCGCCCCGCGAGGTCGACCTGCACCTGGTCGAGCTGGGCGTCATCTACTCCCGGCCGATCACCGACGCCCAGCGCCGCGCCTTCCGCGCCGGCTACGGCGAGTCCCTGATCGACGACGAGCGGATCATCCGCTTCGGCTGCGTCCGCGCCATCGAGGACGCGGCGAGCACCGTCCTCCGGGCGCTCGACCCGGCGCAGCAGGAGCAGCACCACGAGCTCCTGGCCGGCCAGCTCGGCCCGCACGGCCTGGTCTCGCTCGTCGAGACCGCCCTCGACCGGCTCGGCCGGCCGGCCGCCTAGACCCTCCCCACCGCATCCACCCGCACAGCACCCCACCCGCACAGCACCCACCGCACCCGCACAGCACCCACAGAAGTAAGGACCCGCCCCTCATGCGCAGACGACTCCTCCCCCTCGCCGCCCTCGCGGCCTCCACCCTCGCCCTCACCGCCTGCAGCGGCTTCGGCGGCGGCGGCGGCTCCTCGGCCGACGGCGACTCGATCACCTTCACCACCTGGGCCAGCGAGTCGGAGCAGGCCGCTTTCGAGTCGCTGATCAGCGACTTCGAGGCCGCGAACGACGGCGTGAGCGTCGAGCTCAACGCCGTCCCCTACGACCAGATGTTCAGCAACATCGACGCGCAGCTGAGCTCGGGCGAGGCGCCCGACGTCTTCCGCGTCGACTACGGCAACCTCGGCGTCTACTCCAGCCAGGGCCAGCTGCTCGACCTCACCGACCGCATCCCCGAGTTCGACTCCTTCACCCCCGCTTTCCAGGAGGCGGTGTCGTTCGAGGGCACCCCCTACGGCGTCCCGCACCAGACCGACGTCTCGGCCCTGCTCGTCAACACCGAACTCCTCGCCGCCGCGGGCGTCACCGACATCCCGACCACGGCGGCCGACGCCTGGACCTGGGAGGAGTTCGCCGACGTCTCCGCGAAGCTGCGCGCCTCGCTCCCCGCCGAGCAGTACCCGTTCGCCGCCAACTGGCAGCTCGGCGGCACCCCGCGCTGGCTGAGCTGGCTCTTCGAGGCCGACGGCGCCCTGCTCGAGGAGGACGGCACCACCCCCGCCATCGACTCCGAGGCCGGCGCCAAGGCCCTCGACTTCACCAAGAGCTTCTTCGAGAACGGCTGGGTCCCGCCGACCAGCTCGGTCAAGTCCGCCACCTACGCCGACGCCTTCTTCACCGAGCAGAGCGTCGCGATGTCCTTCGTCGGCTCCTTCCTCGTCCCGGACGTCGACAACCTGGCCGACTTCGAGTGGGCCGCCACCCCGATGCCCGTCGACGAGCGCGGCGCGACCGACCTCGGCGGCAACGCCCTCGTCGCCACCGCCGACAGCGACAACCCCGAGCTGGCCGCCGAGTTCCTGGCCTTCATGACCGAGGCCGACAACATGGCCGCGTTCTGCGCCGCCACGAACGAGCTGCCGACCCGCACCGACATCGATCCCGCCTCGATCGACTTCGCGGTGCGCCCGGACGTCATGCCCGTCTTCGTCGAGCAGGCCGCCACGATCACCCCGCGCGACGTGCAGCAGCTCACCTCCCCGTTCCTCGCCCAGATCTCGGTCGCGATGCAGGACCAGCTCGAGGAGGCCTTCGTCAACGGTCGCAGCACCGAGGAGACGCTGACCGGCCTCAGCGACGCGATCGCGCAGGCCACGAGCTGATGACCGCCGTCCCCCTCCGCGGGTCGCCCCCGCGTCGGCGCCGCACCGCCCGCACCAGGGAGGCACTGGCCGGCTTCGGCTTCGTCGGCCCCAACCTGCTGCTGATGGCGCTGTTCCTGTTCGTGCCGATCCTCTGGGCGATCCAGCTGTCGTTCCAGGAGTCGCGCGGTTTCGGCACCCCGGAGTGGGTCGGCCTCGCTAACTACGCCCGGATGGGCGCCGACCCGGTCTTCTGGCAGAGCCTCGGCAACACGCTGCTCTTCACCGCGGTGACGGTCCCGCTCGAGCTGCTCGGCGGACTCGGGCTGGCGGTGCTGCTCAACTCGGTGCTGCCGGCCCGCGGGATCTTCCGCACGATCATCGTGCTGCCGCTGGTCATCTCCGGAGTCGCCTCCGGCATGATCGCGGTCACGATCTTCAGCGAGTCCTCCGGCATCGTCAACAAGGTGCTCTCCTCGCTCGGCGCCTCGCCGGTGTCCTGGCAGTCGGACGGCGCCGCGGCGATGATCTCGGTGATGCTCACCGCGGTCTGGCTGCGCATCGGCTTCAACATGGTGATCTACATCGCCGGCCTCCAGGGCGTCTCGCCCGAGCTCTACGAGGCGGCGCGGATCGACGGCGCCACCCGCTGGCAGCAGTTCCGCTCGCTGACGGTGCCGCTGGTCGGCCCGTCGACGTTCTTCCTGCTGATCATGAACGTGATCGCCTCGTTCCAGGTCTTCGACATCGTCTTCGTGATGACGGGCGGCGGGCCGGGCTTCTCGACCTCCGTCCTCGGCACCTACGCCTACCGCAACGGCTTCCAGGTGCGCGAGCAGGGCTACGGCGCCGCGCTCGGAGTCGTCATCCTGCTCGTCTCCCTCGCCTTCACCTACCTGCAGTGGCGCACGAGTCGCACCCGCGACCTCGTCGAATAGGAGCCTCCTGTGACGTCCTCCACCCTCACCACGCCCGCCGCGGTCGCCGCGGCGACCGTCCGCGACGCGCCGAAGCGCCGCCGCTCGACCCGCGACGGCTCGCGCGCGGGACTCGTCGTCCGCATCGTCGTCGCCGTGATCGCCTCCGCGATCGTCTTCTTCCCGCTCTACTGGATGCTCGTCATCGCGTTCTCGCCGCGCGGCGAGGTCTTCTCGCCCGGCCCGCCGCAGTTCTGGCCGAGCGAGATCTCGTTGGAGAACTTCGCGACCGTCTTCGCCCGCTTCCCCGTCGCCGAGTGGTTCGTCAACTCGGTCGTGGTCGGTGCGTTCGTGACCGCGTTCACGGTCGTGCTGAACCTGCTGGCGGGCTGGGGCTTCGCGCGGCTGCGCTTCCCGGGCCGCAATCTGCTGTTCCTCCTGGCGCTCGCGACGATGATGATCCCCGTGCAGGCGATCATGGTCGCGCAGTTCAAGCTCGTCACCGGGCTGCAGATCTACGGCACCTACTGGTCGGTGATCCTGCCCGGAGCGGCGGCGGCGTTCGGCATCTTCCTCGCCCGGCAGTTCTTCCTCTCGATCCCGGAGGAGCTGATCGAGGCCGCGCGGATCGACGGGGCCGGGCACCTGCGGGTGTTCCTGCAGATCGTCCTGCCGCTGAGCAAGCCGCTGATCGCGGTGCTGATCCTGCTGACGCTGCTGGGCAGCTGGAACGACTTCGCCTGGCCGCTGATCGCGCTGAAGGACAACGAGCTGTTCACCCTGCCGATCGGACTGCTCTACCTCAAGGGCCAGTCGACGCCGGACTACTCCGCGAGCATGGCGCTCGCGCTGGTGTCGGTGCTGCCGATGGTGCTGCTGTTCCTCGCCTTCCAGCGCTACTTCGTGCAGGGCTTCGCCCGCAGCGGCATCCGGTAGCCGTTCACGAATCACGCCACCTGACACGCGCCGCGCCAGATGTTCGGTGAGTCGACTCCGGGGATGCGACTTTCGTCCTTCCGCTTTCCCACCAGTACCAGGAGTCCTCTGTGCCCGAATCCTTCCGTCGCCGCCGTTGCGCCGGCACGCCCCTCACCGTCGCCGCGTCCCTCGCGCTGACCATCGGCCTGCTCGCCTCGGCCACGCCCGCCAACGCCGCGGATGCCGTCCCGTCGGCCATGCCGTCGCAGTCGGCGTCGCCGTCGCCGTCGCCGTCGGCCACGCCGGTCCCGTCCGCCGCGCCCGCCACCCCGGCGTCTTCCGCCACCCGGCTGCGCCCGCCACCCCGGCTGCGCCCACCGCCCCGGCTGCGCCCGCAACGCCGGCCGCGCCCGCCATGCCGGCCGCATCGGCCACCCCGCCGCTCCCGCCACCCTGCCGCGCACGCCGCCCGGCCGCGCCCGCGACCCCTGCGGCGCCCACCGCGCCCGCCGCTCCGGCCGCGTCCGCGACCCCGGCAGCATCGGCCACCCCGACCGCGCCCTCGGCCCCGGCAGCGGTCGAGCACCCGGCGTTGACGACGTCCGCCCGCGGCGAGATCATGCTGAAGCCCGGCGAGCAGGTCAAACGTGGGACCACGGTCACATGGACCGTCACCGTCACCAACACCGGCGACGTCCCGCTCCACAACGTCTCGGTCGAAGGGAAAAGCAAGACCATCGATCTCGCGGTAGGTGAGGTCAAGACCGTCTCCGTGACCACCCAAGTCGATGGGTTCGACGTCGACGAGCTCCACGTCACCTTCCTCTCAGAGACCGCAGTCGGCACAAGCCCCCAAGGCACTGAGCTCAGAGACGACGTCCACGGCCGGATCGAATTGCCGGTCCAGCAGCCACAACCGGCCCCGGCACCCGCTCCGGCACCGACGCCCGTCCCGAGCACCCCCGCCGCCCCCAGCACGCCGGCACCCACCCCGGCACCGGCGCCCGCACCGGCACCAGCCCCCGCTGCCACCCCCGTGACCGCGACGGTCGTGGGGACGCTCGATCTGAAGCCGGGCGAGCCGCTGAAGGTCGGCACCACGGTGACCTGGGTCGTCACCTTCCACCACCAGACCCGCGACACCGTCAAGATCCTCCCGACCACGCTTGAACTCGCCCCCGGCTACAACGGCTACGTCGCCGACACCACGAAGCCGGGACGGATCACCCAGGCCGACCTCGATGCGGGCGTCGTGAAGTACGAGAGCGAGTTCACCGCGGAAGGCCCGACCGGCCGGTACCAGATCCCCGCGAAGGGCGAGCTGCGCCTCGCTCCCGCCGTCGGCGAGCACCCCGCGCTCTCCGGCACGCTCCGCGGCGCGCTCGACCTCGAGCCCGGCGAGAAGCCCCAGGCCGGCACGACCGTGAAGTGGACCGCGACCCTCACCAACACCGGCGACGTCGCTCTCCACGACGTCGGCGTTCCCGACTCGAAGGACCGCATCACCCTCGCCCCCAAGGAGACCAAGGACGTCACCTTCCTCACCACCCTCCGCCAGGACGAGGTCGACAGCGGGCGCTCCCGACGCAACGTCACGGCGACCGGTCTCAGCCCCGCCGAGACGCCGGTCACCTACTCCCTCGGTTCCTCGTTCGACTTCCCGACCGGACGCCCGGCACCCACCCCTGCACCGTCGCCCACCCCGACCCCGGCACCCACCCCCGCGCCGACCCCCGCCCCGGCCCCGGCCGAGCACCCCGCGATCGCCGGCACCCTCAGCGGCATGCTCGACCTCAAGCCCGGCGAGCAGCCGAAGGTCGGCACGGAGGTGACGTGGACCGCGACCCTCACCAACACCGGCGACCTCGAGATCGACGACATCGACCTCGACGACTCGGGCGAGAGCATCGACCTCGGCCCCGGCGAAACCGGAGAACTCACCACGACCACCACCCTCACTCAGGCCGAACTCGACAAGCACACCGCCGCCCTCACCACCACCGCCACCGGCGAGACCGAGGACGGCGAGCTCATCAGCACCGACCTCACCGGGACGTTCGCACTCCCCACCCCGGCACCGGTCCCGGCTACGCCGCTCACCCCGTCCACCCCGGGACCGGCCACGCCGCTCACCCCGTCCACCCCGGCACCCGTCCCCGCCACGCCGCTCACCCCGGCACCCCTCCCGGCCACGGCCGTGACCGCGGCGAAGTACCCCGCGCTGCCGGTGACACCGCAGGCATCCGCGCACCACCTCGCCCAGACCGGTGCCGACTCGGCGGGTCTCCTGACCGCCGCAAGCCTCCTCACCGCCCTCGGAGCACTCGGCGTCCTCGGCGGCCGCCGCCGACGACGCAACCGCACCGCCGACTGACCCGAAGTAGAAACGGCCTGAGCCCGTCCACCCGGACGAGCCCAGGCCGTTTCCGCGTTCGCGACCCGCACCGCGACAACTCGCAGCCGCGAACGTCCGCATCCGCGCCACCGATGAGGAGACCCACCTCCGACGATGCGACCGTTCGTCGATCGACGTCGAGCACGGCGCTCGCGCTGGCGTCGGTGCTGCCGATGGTGCTGCTGTTCCACGCCTTCCAGCGCTCCTTCGTGCAGGGCTTCGCCCGCAGCGGCATCCGCTGAGGGGCGGCCGGATCGGAGGACCTCCGCGGGATCACACGACCGACGGCACCGACAGGTTCCGCGCCTCGACTGACCTTCCAGCGCCGGACGTGCTCCTCCGCGCCATCCACGAGGCATCGCGACTCCGAGGATGCGACGATCCTTCGATTCACGTCCCGTCCCTTTCAGAGGAGCTTCCGTGCCCAATCGTTCCGATTCCTTCCGTTCGCGCCGCTGCACCGGCACCCCGTTCACGGTCGCGACGTCCATCGCGCTGACTGTCGGCCTCCTCGGCGCCGCCCCGGCCGCGTACGCCGCCGATGCGGCTCCTCTCTCCACACCCGCACCGTCGTCCGCCCCGGCTGCAGCCGAGCACCCTGCGCTCACCGGCACCCTCCGCGGCGAACTCCTCCTCAAGCCCGGCGAGCAGCCCAAGGTCGGCACGCCCGTGAAATGGACCGCCACGATCAAGAACACCGGCGACGTCACCATCCACGACATCGACTTCGAAGACGGACCCGACGACTTCACCCTCGCCCCCGGCCAGAGCACCGAACGAACAGTCACCACCGCCCTCGACCAGACCGACCTCGACAAGCACACCACCACCTACACCGCCTACCTCGCCGGCACAACCGACCACGGCCAGGCCTTCGACACCGACATCACCGGCACCCTCCCCCTCCCCACCACTCCCACGCCCGCACCCGCCCCCGCACCCGCACCGGCCCCGGCACCCGCACCCGCGCCCGCACCCGCACCGGCACCGGCTCCGGCTCCGGCTGCGGCCGAGCACCCCGCGCTCACCGGCACCCTCCGCGGCGAACTCCTCCTCAAGCCCGGCGAGCAGCCCAAGGTCGGCACGCCCGTGAAATGGACCGCCACGATCAAGAACACCGGCGACGTCACCATCCACGACATCGACTTCGAAGACGGACCCGACGACTACACCCTCGCCCCCGGCCAGAGCACCGAACGAACAGTCACCAGCGCCCTCGATCAGACCGACCTCGACAAGCACACCACCACCTACACCGCCTACCTCAGCGGCACAACCGACCACGGCAAACCCGTCGACATCGACATCACCGGCACCCTGCCCCTCCCCACCCCCAGCACTCCGACGCCCGCACCGGCCCCGACGCCCGCACCGGCACCGACGCCCGCACCCGCTCCGGCTCCCGCTCCGGCTCCGGCTCCGGCTCCGGTCGAGCACCCCGCGCTCAACGGCACCCTCCGCGGCGAACTCCTCCTCAAGCCCGGCGAGCAGCCCAAGGTCGGCACGCCCGTGAAATGGACCGCCACGATCAAGAACACCGGCGACGTCACCATCCACGACATCGACTTCGAAGACGGACCCGACGACTTCACCCTCGCCCCCGGCCAGAGCACCGAACGAACCGTCACCACCGCCGTCGACCAGACCGACCTCGACAATCACACCACCACCTACACCGCCTACCTCACCGGCGAAACCGACCACGGCCAAACCGTCGACACCGACATCACCGGCACCCTCCCCCTCCCCACCACTCCCACGCCCGCACCGGCCCCGACACCCGCACCGGCACCCGCACCGGCTCCGGCACCGGCGCCGGCCCCCGCGCCCGCACCGGCTCCGACGCCCGCACCGGCACCCGCGCCCACCTGCACCCGCACCGACGCCCGCACCGGCACTGCCCCTGCACCGGCACCGGCACCGGCACCCGCACCGGCTCCGACGCCCGCACCCGCACCGGCCCCTGCTCCGACGCCCGCACCGGCACCCGCACCCGCACCGGCTCCGGCTCCGACGCCCGCACCGGCCCCTGCGCCCGCACCCGCGCCCACCCCGGCTCCGGCTCCGGCTCCGGCCGAGCACCCCGCGCTCACCGGCACGCTCCGCGGCGAACTCGTCCTCAGGCTCGGCGAGGAGGTGAAGGCCGGCACGACCGTGAAGTGGACCGCCACCCTCACCAACACCGGCGACGTCCCCCTCCACGACGTCGGTATCACGGACGCGAAGGACCGCATCACCCTCGCACCCAAGGAGACCAAGGACGTCACCTTCCTCACCACCCTCCGCCAGGACGAGGTCGACAGCGGGCACACCAGACGCAACGTCACAGCGACCGGCCTCAGCCCCGCCGGGACCCCGGTCACCTTCTCCCTCGGTTCCTCGTTCGACTTCCACGCCGGACGCCCGCAACCCACCCCGGCCCCGGCGCCCACCCCGGCGCCGACTCCGGCGCCCACCCCGGCGCCGGCCCCGGCCCCGGCCCCGGCCGAGCACCCCGCGATCGCCGGCACGCTCAGCGGCAAGCTCGACCTCAAGCCCGGCCAGCAGCTCGAGGTCGGCACCGAGGTGACGTGGACCGCGACCCTCACCAACACCGGCGACGTCACCCTCTACGACATCGACCTCGACGACTCCGGCGACAGCATCGACCTCGCCCCCGGCGAAACCGGGGAACTCACCACCACCACCACCCTCACCCAGACCGAACTCGACAAGCACACCGCCGTCCTCACCACCACCGCCGGCGGCGACACCGAGGACGGCGAGTACATCAGCACCGACCTCACCGGCAGGTTCACACTCCCCACCCCGGCACCCGTCCCGGCCACACCAATCACCCCCTCCACCCCGGGACCCGTCCCGGCCACGCCAATCACTCCCTCCACCCCGGCACCCGTTCCGGCCACGCCGCTCACCCCGGCGTCCCTCCCGTCCACGGCCGTGACGGCGGCGAAGTACCCCGCGCTGCCGGTGACACCGCCGGCATCCGCGCACCACCTCGCTGAGACCGGAGCCGATGCGGCAGGTCTGCTGACCTCCGCCGGGCTCCTCACCGCCCTCGGCGCAGTCGGCGTCCTCGGCGGCCGCCGCCGTCGACGCAACCGCACCGCCGACTGAACCGAAGCGGAAACGGCCTGAGCTCGCCCACCCGGACGAGCCCAGGCCGTTTCCGCGTTCACGACCCGCACCGCGACGACTCCCAGCGCCGAACGTCCGCATCCGCGCCACCGATGAGGAGAGCCGCCTCCGACGATGCGAGCATTCGTCGATCCACGTCCCGTCCACTCCCGAGGAGCCTCCATGCCCAGTCGACCCGAGTCCTTCCGTCCGCGCCGGTGCACCGGCACCCCGTTCACCGTCGCCGCGTCCCTCGCCCTGACCATCGGCCTTCTCGCCTCCGCCCCGGCCGCCGACGCCGCGCCGACCCCCGGGCCGTCGCCGTCGCAGACGGCCGCCCCGGCCGCGGTCGAGAACCCCGCGCTCACCGGAGCGCATCACGGTGAGTTCCTGCTGAAGCCGGGCGAGAAGGCGACGGTCGGCACGAAGGTGAAGTGGACCGCCACGGTCACGGACACCGGCGACGTCCCCCTCCACGACGTCACCTCCGGGGACCTGACGACGACCACGACGCTCGCGGTGGGTGAGACCAAGGAGTTCTCGACCGTCACCACCCTCACCCAGGCCGAGATCGACAACGGCGAGGCCCGATTCGTGGCGATCACGGCGGGTGTGAGCCCGAAGGGAGTCCGCACCCTGATCACCAAGGACGTCCGGCTTCCCGTCCCCGCCGACACGACGCAGCCGGCTCCCGCTCCCTCGCAGTCGGCCACCCCGACTCCGGCACCCACCCCGACTCCCGCACCCACGCCGGCCGCCCGGGCCGAGAAGGCCGCGATGACCGGCACCCTCCGCGGCGAAGTCCACCTCGAGCCCGGCACACAGCCGAAAGTCGGCACCACGATCATCTGGACCGCGACCCTCACCAACACCGGCGACCTCGACATCCACGACATCGACCTCGAGGAAGGGGGCGACACCATCGATCTCGCCCCCGGCGAGACCGGGGAACTCGCGCTCACCACCACCCTCACTCAGGCCGAACTCGACAAGCACACCGCCGTCCTCACCGCCACCGCCCTCGGCGTCACCAAGGACGGCGTGCTCACGAGCCCCGACTTCACCGGGACGCTCGCACTCCCTACCCCCGCACCCATCCCGGGCACCCCCACCCCCGCACCCGTCCCGGCCACCCCGACTCCCGCACCCGCCCCCACACCGGCCGCCCGGCCCGAGAAGGCCGCGATGACCGGCACCCTCCGCGGCGAAATCCACCTCAAGCCCGGCGAGCAGCCGAAAGTCGGCACCACGATCATCTGGACCGCGACCCTCACCAACACCGGCGACATCGACATCCACGACATCGACATCGAAGAGGGGGGCGACAGCATCGATCTCGCCCCCGGCGAGACCGGGGAACTCACCACCACCACCACCCTCACTCAGGCCGAACTCGACAAGCACACCGCCGTCCTCACCGTCACCGCCATCGGAGACCCCGGGGTCGGCAAGCAGATCAGCATCGACCTCACCGGGACGCTCGCACTCCCCACCCCGGCCGCCCCGACTCCCGCACCCACCCCGGCCGCCCCGACTCCCGCACCCATCCCGGCCGCCCCGACCCCCGCACCCGCCCCGACTCCGGCGCCCACGCCGGCCGCCCGGGCCGAGAAGGCCGCGATGACCGGCACCCTCCGCGGTGCGATCGACCTCAAGCCCGGCGAGCAGTTGGAAGTCGGCACCACGGTCACGTGGACCGCGACCCTCACCAACACCGGCGACGTCGAGATCGACGCCATCGACCTCATCGAGGGGAACGACAGCATCGACCTCGCCCCCGGCGAGACCGGGGAACTCACCACCACCACCACCCTCACTCAGGCCGAACTCGACGAGCACACCGCCGCCCTCACCGCCACCGCCCTCGGCATCACCGAGGCCGGCGAGTTGGTCAAGACCGACCTCACCGGGACGCTCACGCTCCCCACCCCGGCACCGGTCCCGGCTACGCCGCTCACCCCGTCCACCCCGGGACCGGTTCCGGCCACGCCGCTCACCCCGTCCACCCCGGCACCCGTCCCGGTCACGCCGCTCACCCCGGCAGCCCTCCCGTCCACGGCCGTGACGCCCGCGAGGTACCCCGCGCTGCCGGTGACACCGCCGGCATCCGCGCACCACCTCGCCGAGACCGGTGCCGACACGGCAGGTCTGCTGACCTCCGCCGGGCTCCTCACCGCACTCGGCGCCGTCGCCGTCCTCGGCAGCCGCCGCCGTCGACGCACCCGCACCGCCGACTGAACCGATCGCAGAAACGCTTCCGGGGAGCATCGACCGGTCAGCCGGCGGCGACCGGCTCCGTGCTCAGCAGGCCCTCGAGGCGGGCGTAGCTCGACTCCATGCCGTCGGTCATCCCGGTCGCGAGGACGGCGTCGCGCTGCGCGGCATCGGCGTAGGTGATGACCAGGCTCAGCAGCGTGCCGCCGGTCGTCGGCGTCAGAGTCAGCTCGTTGAGCGTCGCTGGGTAGTCCGTCCCGAGCATCGCCTCGGTGGTCACCGCCCGGAACGGCGCCTCCGCCTCGAGCAGCTCCCCCGTGAAGCCGAAGCGCTCGTCGCCGCCGTCGCGCTGCCACTCGTAGCGATAGCTCGCGCCGACCTCGGTCGCGATCTCGCAGACGGGCATCGACCACCCGTCGGGACCGAGCAGCCAGCGCCGCATCAGATCCGGGTCGTGGTGCGCCCGCCACACCTGCTCGACGCTGCCGCGCCCGACCCGCGACACCCGCACCTGCGTGTCGCTGAGGATCTGCGCCGCGGTGGCACCCTCGGCCGCGAAAGACGCGAGGTCGGCGAGGACGGCGTCGATCTGGGCCATCGCCTCGCGGGTGCCCTCCTCCACTCCCATCGACACGAGCTGCTCCAGCTGCTCGAGCGAGTCGAAGGACGAGGTCGTGGTGAGGCGCGTGCCGCCCTCGGTCGCCTCGAACGCGAAGAGGGCGCGCATCGCCGGGAGGTCGCTGCTCGGCGCGCCCGTCTCGTCGGCGAAGCGGTCGATCACCTCGAACGAGCGCGGCCGGTCGACGGACGTCCAGTCCCAGCAGCCGTAGTGCTCGTCGCCCGCGGGGCCGGTCATCCGGTAGACACTGCGACCGCCGATCTCGGCGTCGTGGCGGAGGAAGGTGGCCGGGTAGGTCGGCGGCCCCCAGAAGCGCTCGATCTGCCGCGGATCGACGTAGGCGTCCCAGACGCGGTCGACGGGGGCGGCGAAGTCGGCGACGATCGTGAGCGTCAGCCGGTCGAGATCCTTCTCGACGGAGGTGATGGGCATGGCGGGCCTTTCTGGTGGAGTCGGTCGGTCGGTCGGAGTCAGCCAGTGGGTCAGTCGGTCGGAGTGGGTCGGTCGAGCGGAGTCGGCGAGGCGTCGTCGGCGGCGAGCAGCGCGTCGAGGCGATCGATCCGCCCGCGCCAGATCTCCTCGAATCCGTCGAGCAGGCGCTGCGCCGCGCGGAGTCGCTCGGGGTCGGCGCGCACCAGGCGCTCGCGGCCGAGCGGTCGCTTCGACACGAGCAGCGCCTCCTCGAGCACGGCGACGTGCTTCTGCACCGCCGCGAACGACATCTCGTAGCGCGCGGCCAGCTGCGAGACGGACACCTCTTCCCGGAGGGTCCGCCGGACGATGTCGCGCCGGGTCACGTCGGCCAGCGCCCGGAACATCCGGTTGACGTCGGCGTCGGAGAGTTCATCTACAACCATGTGATTGCACATTAGTCCCGCCGTCGCCGTCCGGCAAGGGCCGGTCGGCGGCAAAGGCCGGTCGGGGGAGCAGCGGGGCGGCCGTCGGAACGCGGCCTAGTCTGAGAGCGTGAACGTCCGCGAGCTGCTCACCCACCCGGAGCTGCAGCTCACCCTCGTCAGCGGTGACGACGTGCAGCTCTCCCGCGCCGTCTCGGGCACCTACACGATCGACCTCCCCGATCCCGGCCGCTTCCTCTCCCCGGGCGACGTGGTGCTGACGAGCGCACTCTGGACCTCGGGCCGGGAGAGCGTCGAGCGCTTCGTCGGCGGCGTCGCCGACCGCGGCGTCGTCGCGATCGTCGTCGGCCTGATCGCGGTCGGCTCGCTGCCGGCCGGCATGCTCGAGGTCTGCCGCCGCCACGGCGTCGTGCTGATGACGGTCGCTCCGGACGTGTCGTTCAAGACGATCGCGCAGACGGTCGCCGGAGTGATCGCCCACGCCGATCTGCCGACCCTCGGCCGCGAGGCGCGCTTCGCCCGCCGCCTGCTGGCCGACCCGGCCCCGGGCGACCCGGCCTCGGGCGAGGGCGTGCAGGTCGCGCTCCGCGCCTTCTTCGAGGAGTTCGCGCACGGCAGCTGGGCCGTCGACCGGGCCGGCACGCTCGTCGCCTCCGCCGGCGGGCTGCCCGCCCCCGCCGAGTACGGAGCCGCCTGGGAGGCGTCGCTCGCCGTGCCCGACGGCCGCTGGGCGGTCACCGGCCACGGCCGCTCCCTCTCCCGCCGCGCCCTCTTCTCGGCCGCGGGCGAGCGGCTCGGCGTGCTCGTCGTCACCGGCGATCAGCGCGGCTGGTCGGAGGAGACGGCCGACGCGGTCGAGCTGCTCGCGGGCGCGGTCGCGGGGCGCCTCGACCTGGCCCGTCGGCGCGAGCTCGCCGCGACGGAGCCGCTGCTCGGCCTGCTCCGCGCGCTCCTGCACGACGAGCTGCCCGAGTCCGAGATCGCCGTGCGGCTG
Organism: Rathayibacter sp. VKM Ac-2760; assembly: GCF_009834185.1. Taxonomy (GTDB): domain Bacteria; phylum Actinomycetota; class Actinomycetes; order Actinomycetales; family Microbacteriaceae; genus Rathayibacter. Next base: position 448,008 of record NZ_CP047173.1, on the reverse strand, counting down.
CGGATGCTCGGAGTCGGGCTCGGCGAGCCGCTGCGGGTGGTCGTCGCCCGCTCCGACGACCCGGCGCTGCCGCCCGAGGCGCTCCTGGAGCCGCTGCGCGCGGCCTCCGATCGCGCGCCGGCGCTCGGCACGGTGCTCGACGGCGCCGCCGTGCTGCTGCTCGGCGAGGCCGACAGCCCGCCCGGTCCCGTGCTGCGCGCGGCGCTGGAAGCGGCACCGTGGCTGCTGCACGGCCGGCGGGTCGTGATCGGGATCGGCGACGCCTCGAGCCTCGTCTCGCAGCTGGGCGTCTCGCTCCTCGCCGCCCGCGAGCGCGCGGGGCGCGGGAGCCGGGGCGAGGCGGTCTCGGTCGTCGAGCACACCGTGCCGGTCTCAAGCGACGACCTGCTCGAGCTGGTCGCGCCCCGCACGCGCGCGGCGTTCGCGCTCGCCGTCCTCGGGCCGCTCGTGCAGTACGACGAGGAGCACCGCAGCGACATGGTCGAGACGCTCCGCGTGTTCCTCGAGAGCGGCGGATCCTGGCGGCAGGCCGCCGACCGGCTGCACCTGCACGCGAGCACCCTCCGCTACCGGGTGCAGCGGATCGAGGCGCTGACCGGACGCGACCTCTCCGCGATGACCGACCGCGTCGACCTGCACCTGGCGCTGCGGCACCTCCCGGCACCGCGGTCCTGAGCCTCGGCGGCGAGCTCCACAACGACACGGATCCCGCCATGTCGACGCCTTCGCGTCATCCTCGCGCCTGAGCGCCCGACTGCCTGATCTGTGCCACAAACATGCGGCGGCGACTCGCCCGGTGCGATGGTCTCGGAGTTCCCACCCTTCGACTGCCAGGAGTACCTCCATGTCCCATCGCCGCCCTCGATCCTCGACCCGGCGCCGTCCCACCGGTGCACCGCTCACCGTCGCCGCGGGCGTCGTGCTGACCGCCGGACTGCTCGGCTCGATGCCGCTCGTCGCCCACGCCGACGAGACCGCACCGACCGTCGCGCAGGCCGACCGCGGCGCCACTCCGGCTGCTCCGGCCGTCGCCGCGGCAGAGAAGGCCGCTCCGGTCGCCGTCGCGGCCGGGAAGGCTGCTTCGGTCGCGCAGGCGGCTCCGGCCGAGAAGACCGCCGCGGCTCCGGCGCCCGCCCAGACGCAGGCCGCGCCGAGCGCGCCCGTCGCCGCGAGCGGCAAGCTGAGCCAGAAGACCCGCGGCGAGTTCGTGCTCAAGGCCGGTGAGCAGGCGAAGGCCGGCACGCAGGTGAAGTGGACCACCACGCTCACCAACATCGGCACCGCCCCACTCCACGAGGTCCAGGTCGCGGAGTCGGCCGAACGCACCACCCTCGCTGTGGGTGAGAGCAAGGACCTCGTCTTCTTCACCACACTGCAGGACAAGGACGTCGCCAACGGCTACACCGAGGCTGACAGCGCCGCCGCCGGCCAGAACCTCGACGGCTCCTTCTCCGCGATCCGCGTCGAAGCCAGGCTGGATCTTCCGGCCGCGTCGCCGAAGCCCACCCCGGCCCCCTCGCAGCCGGCCACCCCGACCGCTCCGGCCACCCCGGTCGCCTCCGCCGCGCCGAGCGCGCCCATCGCCGCGAGCGGAAAGCTGAGCCAGAAGACCCGCGGCGAGTTCGTGCTCGAGGCCGGTGAGCAGGTGAAGGTCGGCACGCAGGTGAAGTGGACCACCACGCTCACCAACACCGGCACCGCCGCACTCCACGACGTCCAGGTCGCAAGCTCGAACGATGATCCCACCACCCTCGCTGTGGGCGAGAGCAAGGACTTCACCTTCTCCACCACCGTGTACAAGAAGACCGTCGCCAACGGCTACTCCGAGGTGGACAACGACGCCATCGGACTGAACCCCGACGGCTCTCGCGTCCAGGCCCGCGTCGAAGCCAGGCTGGATCTTCCGGCCGCGTCGCCGAAGCCCACCCCGGCCCCCTCGCAGCCGGCCACGCCGACCGCGACGCCCACCCCGGCCGCGACGCCCGCCCCGGCCGCGGAGCAACCGGCGCTGAAGGGCTCGACCCACGGCGAGTTCGTCGTCGAGCCCGGCGCGCGCGTGAAGGTCGGCACGACGATCAAGTGGACCACCACCGTCACCAACACCGGTGACGTCGCACTCCACGACGTCCACGTCACGGACTCGAAGGACCGCGTCACTCTCGCCGTCGGCGAGAGCAAGGCCATCACCTTCTTCACCACCGTTCAGCCGAAGAACGTCGTCGACGGCTACACCTTCAACGACTTCACCGCGACGGGCAGCGGCCCGGCGGGCTCCGTCGCCTCCGTCCACACGAAGGGCCAGCTCAGCCTCCCCACACGAGCCGTGGAGACGCGCGTCGCCATCGACAACACCGGCGAGTTCGTCGTCGAGCCGGGCGAGCAGGTGAAGGCCGGCACCAGGGTCAAATGGACCATCACGGTCACCAACAAGTCCGGTATCGATCTTCACAACGTCTCCGCCGCCGTCGACGGCGGTCCCCGGAGCGAGACGCTCGCCGTCCTGGCCAAGGGCGAGATTAAGCAGATCCATCTCGAGACCGTCGTGACGGAGCGCGACCTCGAGGACGGCCTGGCCCGCGTCGCCGCCGACGTGCAGGGGGAGGCCGGCGACGGCACCTTCACTGCCGTCGCCAACGGCAAGCTCCTGCTCCAGACGGAGACTCCGCGCCTGGAGGGGAGCATGACCGGCAGGTTCGACCTCCAGCCGGAACGGCCCGTCACCGTCGGCACCAAGGTCATCTGGTCGGTCACGGTGAAGAACACCGGCGACGTCTTCTTCGACGGCTTCAACGGCATCAAGCAGAAGACCATCGCCGTGGGCGAGACGCAGGTCTACGAGGTGACCGACACCGTGACGGAGGCGGATCTGGCCGCCGGCGTGGTCAGCCGACAGACCGTGGCCTGGGGGGCCCGCCCGAACCGCCCCCTGTACAACTCCGTCCCGATCCTCGGCGTCCTCCGGATCCCCGCCGCCACCGGCGGCGACAGCGCCGGGACGCCGACGGACCCGGGCGCGACCGCGGGAACCACGCCGACGCCCACGCCGTCGAACGGCGCCACCACCGGCGACGCGACGGCCCCCGCTGACCCGATCGTCGTCGGACAGCCCGCCGGCACCGGCCCCCGATCCACCGCGACCAAGGGCTCCCCCTCGACGGCCGACTCGGCCGTCAAGGGCAGCACCGCCTCGAACGGGGCCACCGCATCGAAGGGCCTCGCCGCAGAGACCCCGCGCACGACGGACTCGTCCGCGGCGCACCTCGCCCACACCGGCGTCGACACCGCGTCCGCGCTGCCCGCCGCCGGAATCCTCGGACTCCTCGGCGCGCTCGGCCTGTTCCTCGGCGGCCGCCGCCGACGGAACAGCACCGCCGACTGACCGACCGGTCGGAACGATCCGAGAAACGGTGCGGCACCTGTCACAGGCAGGTGCCGCACCGTTTCTCGTCACCGGTCCGCACTGATTCCCCGGCGGCGTGGCCCCGCCGCAGCGAGACCGGCCTTGGTCTGCGCCTCAGCCCGCGTAGGCGTCGATCCGGGCGAGCAGCTCCGCCTTGACCGGCTCGGCCGCCCAGGAGCCGAGCACGGAGTTGCGGGCGAGCTGCACGAGCTCGTCGCGCGAGAAGCCGGCGGCCGCGAGCGCCGCGTAGTTGTCGGCGATGTAGCCGCCGAAGTAGGCCGGGTCGTCGGAGTTGACCGTCACCCGCACTCCGCGCTCCAGCAGCGCGCGCATCTCGGGCGCCTTCGAGTCGCTCGAGACGAACGAGTTCGACAGCGGGCAGCAGGTCAGCGCGAGCCCGCGGTCCACCAGCACGTCGATCAGCTCGGGCGCCTCGACGATGTTCGTGCCGTGATCGATCCGGTCGACACCGATCTCCTCGAGCACCTGGCGCAGGTGCTCGACGCCGTTGGGCTGGTCGACGTCGCAGTGCATCGTCAGCCGCAGCCCCGCCTCGCGGGCCCGCGCGAAAACCTCGCGGAACTTCGCCGGCGGGTTGCCGCGCTCGTCCGAATCCAGGCCCACGCCGATCAGGCGGTCGGCGAACGGCAGCGCCCGCTCGAGCGTCTCCGCCGCACTCTCGGCCGACAGGTCGCGGAGGAAGCAGAGGATCAGCGCGGCATCGACGCCCAGCTCGGCGGCGTCCTGCGCGGCGCGGTGGTAGCCGCCGATCACGGCCTCGAACGGCACCCCGCGCGAGGTGTGCGCCTGCGGATCGAAGAACGCCTCCACCCGCACCACCCCGTCGGCGGCGGCCCGGCGGAAGTACGCCGTCGCGAGGTCGTAGAAGTCCTGCTCCTCGAGCAGCACGTCCATCGCCGGGTAGTAGACGGCGAGGAACGAGGCGAGCGAGTCGAAGTCGTACGCGAGCGCCTCGGGCGCGGGCAGGCCGTTGCGCTCGGCGAGCCGCGTGCGCAGCTCGGGCTCGAGCGTCCCCTCCAGGTGCACGTGCAGCTCGACCTTGGGCAGTCCGAGGAGGAAGGAGTCGGAGGTCACGGGGAGCCTTTCGTCGCGGAGGGGTCGGCGGGGTCAGCGGGTCGGCGGGGTCAGCAGGTCGGCGGGGTCAGCAGGTCGGCGGGGTCGGGAGGTCAGCGGTGCGTCGCGATGAAGTCCATCGCCACGAGCGGGCCCGGCAGCGCCGCGCCGAGCACGGTGCGGGCCGGCGGATCGACGGGGAACCGCTCCGAGTAGACCGCGGAGGCGGCGGCGAAGTCGCGCTCGAAGTCGCTGAGGATCATCGTGATCCGCACCACGTCGCCGAGGCCGAGGCCGAACTCCGTCGCGAGCAGCCGCTCGATGTTGTCGAGGGCCGCGGCGGTCTGCGCGGCGACGCCCTCCGGCACCGTGCCCTCGGGCACCGGTCCGTCGCCGGGCGCGAACGGCCCGATCGCCGAGCCGTAGACGACGCCGTGCGCCTCGACGGCGTGGCTGTACGCGCCACGGGGCGCGCCGAGCGCCTCCGCGGTCACGAAGCGGCGGGTCGCGGTCGCGGTCATCGCGGCAGCTCCCCCGAGACGACGCGGCCGCGCGAGACGACGGCGACGATGTTCTCGGCGCGCAGGTCGTCGATGCTCTCCCACGGCCGGCCCCGCAGCACGACGAAGTCCGCGCCGAAGCCGGGCGCGAGGCGGCCGACCTTCTCGCCGAGTCCGACGACGGCCGCGGCGTCCGAGGTCGCCGCGACGAGGGCCCGCTCGGAGCTCCAGCCGAACGACTCGCGCATCCGCCGCACCTCGTCGAGCTGCTCGCCCCAGTCGACGTAGACGCCGTTCGCGTCGGTACCGAGCACGAAGCGGACCCCGGCCTCGCCCGCCGCGAGGAACCCGGCGTCGCGCACGGCGACGACGTCCTGCGCCTTGAGCGACGCCTCCGGCGAGGACGGCGCCCGGCCGGCCGCGATGACGTCGTTGATGAAGAGGGTCGGCGCGACGGGCAGGTTGCGCTCGACGAGCGTCGCCCAGTGCTGCGGGCCGATCGCGGTGCCGTGCTCGATCGAGTCGACGCCGAGGGCGAGGGCTCGGTCGAGGCCGACGACGGAGTGGGTGTGCGCCGCGACCGGCATGCCGAGCGCGTGCGCCTCGTCGATGGTGGCGGCGATCTCCTCGTCGGTCTGGTTCCGCCAGCCGACCTTGTCACCCATCGAGAGCACGCCGCCGCTGGTGTAGATCTTGATGCCGTCCGCGCCGGCCCGCGCCCAGGTGCGCACCAGGCGGCGGCACTCGTCGGGGCTGTCGGCGACGCGGTCGCGGTGCGGGTAGTGCGGCGGCACGAAGAGGTCGCCGTGGCCGGCGGTCATGCCGACGGCGCCGTGGGTGACGATCCGCGGACCCTCGGCGATGCCCTGCTCGAACATCCGCGCCACGGTCATCTGCAGCTCGTCGGCGCCGAGGTCGCGGAGCGTCGTCACGCCCGCGCGGGCCGCCTTGCGGGCGTTGTTCGCGATGTGGAAGACGCGCTCCTCACGCGGGGTGACCAGCGGCCAGGAGGCGAAGTCGGCCGTGCCCTCGCCGGAGTAGGCGCCAAGGTGCACGTGGGTGTCGACGAGGCCGGGGATGATCGAGAACTCTCCCCCGTCGCCCGCGGCTCCCTCGACGGAGGCGATCGCGTCGCCGCTCCAGGCCAGGGTCGCCGTGCCGAGGGCGCGGGTGCCGTCCCAGACGGCGCCGGTGATGCTCGTGGTGGTGCTCATCCTCATCCTCAGTTCTGTCCGCCGAAGCGGACGGCCGCCAGTCGCTCGCCGATCGCGACGACCGCGTAGGCGACGACTCCCAGCGCCGTGATCACCGCGAGCGACGCCCACAGCTCGTCGTAGCGGAACCCGGCGGAGGCGCGCTGCACCGCTCCGCCCAGCCCTCGGCCCGTGGCCAGCCACTCGGCCAGCATCGCGCCGCTCAGCGCGGAGGGGACCGCGACCTTGGCGGCCGCGAAGATCGCCGGCACCGCGGTCGGCAGCGCCACCTTGAGCAGCACGTCCAGCGGCGAGCCGCCGTAGACCGAGACCAGCTCGAACGACTCGCGCGAGAGCGAGCGGAGGCCGAAGCCGACCGTGACCAGCGCCGGGAAGAAGACCGCGATCGCGCCGACGGTGGCGACGGCGCCGATCCCGTTGCCGATGGCCAGGGTGACCAGCGGGGTCACGACGATCAGCGGCATCGACTTCAGCAGCATCGCGATCGGCATGATCGTCGCCTCGAGCGAGCGGATCAGCACGAACAGCACCGCGATCACCAGGGCGACCAGCAGGCCCGCGACGTAGCCGACGAGCGCGTCGACGGCCGTCACGCCGAGGTTGCCGAAGACGATCGCGCGGTTCTCCGCGGCGTCCGCCTCGACGAAGAGGTACTCCGCGACATCGGTCGGCGTCTTGCCGAGCAGCGGCGAGATGCCGGTGATCGCGAGGAACGCGTACCAGAAGGCGAGCGCGAGGACCGCGGCGACGGCGAGCGGCACGAGCTCGCCGCGGACGATGCGGAGCACCAGGCGGCCGGTGAGGTCGCTCGGTCGGCGGTCGGCGCGCGAGGAGGACGGCAGGCGGGTGGCGGTGCTCATACGATCCCTCCCGTGCTGCGCGCGACGGCGGCGCGGGTGCGTCGGCGGGCGGCGCGCGGCCGGCCCACGACGAGCGGCATCAGCCAGCGGCCGAGCAGGGCGATCAGCGCGTAGCCGAGGATCGTGACGAGGCCGCTGGTGACCGCGAAGGCCCAGGCCCGCTCGACGTCCATCTGCCGCTGCGCGACCGCGAGCGCGACGCCGAGGCCGGTGGTCACTCCGCCGAGGTACTCGCCCAGCACGGCGCCGAGGATGGCCGCCGGCACTCCGACCTGCAGCGCGGTGATCGTCGCGGGCACGGCCGCGATGGCCTGCACCTTGACGATCTTCGCCCAGCGCCCGCCGCGGTAGGCCGAGACGAGGTCGAGCGCGCTGCGCGGGGCCGAGCGGACGCCGAGCAGCGCGCCGATCAGGGTGGTGAAGAAGACGAGCAGCGCCGCGAGGAAGATCGAGGTGGTGCGGCCGCCGAAGATCACCAGGATCACCGGGCCGACCGCGGTCAGCGGCAGGCAGTGGCTGATCACGCCGATCTGCTCGATCACGCGGTGGGTCCACGGGAGCAGCAGCGCGACGGCGGCCAGCGCCAGCGCCGCCAGGTTGCCCCAGAGGTAGCCCTGGCCGGCAGCGAGCACGGTGTCGCCGACGTTGCGGAGGTAGAAGAGCGGCCCGTCGCGGACGAACGCGGCGATGATCGCGCCGGGGCTCGGCACGGCGCGGCTCTCGCGGTAGACGGTGTCGGCGAGGATCCACCAGACCGCCACGAAGACGGCGAGGCCGGCGAAGACGCGCCAGTTGGTGCGGATCCAGGGCGTCACGCCTCGTCCTCCATCGCGACGCCGTGCTGCGAGAACAGGATGTCGGTGATGCGGTCCTCGATCGCGTGGAACTCGGGGCTGCGCAGCATCTCGACGGTCCGCGGGCGCGGCAGGTCGATCTCGATCACCTCGACGATCCGGCCGGGCCGAGGCGACATCACGGCGACGGTGTCCGAGAGCAGGATCGCCTCGGCGATGCCGTGCGTGACCATCAGCGTGGTCGCGGGGCGCGCGGTCCAGATCCGCTGCAGCTCCAGATTGAGGCGCTGCCGGGTCATGTCGTCGAGCGCGCCGAACGGCTCGTCGAGCAGCAGCAGATCGGGCTGCACGACCAGCGCGCGGGCGATCGAGGCGCGCTGGCGCATGCCGCCGGAGAGCTGCGAGGGGTAGGCGTCCTCGAAGCCGGTCAGCCCGACGAGGTCGAGCAGGTCCGGGATGCTGTCGCGCTTGGCGGCCTGGCGGGTGAGCTCGAGCGGCAGGCGCACGTTCGAGCGGACCGAGCGCCAGGGCAGCAGCGCCGAGTCCTGGAAGGCGATGCCGAGCTCGGCCGAGCGCCTGGTGCCGAGCACGGGCGTGCCGTGGATCGAGACGGAGCCGGTGGTCGGCTTCTCCAGCCCGGCCAGCATCCGCAGGATCGTCGACTTGCCGCAGCCGGAGGGGCCGAGCAGCGAGAGGAAGGAGCCGCGCGGAGTGACGAGGTCGACCTCGGCGAGGGCCTGCACCGAGCGGCTGCCCAGGTCGAAGCGCTTGCTCAGGCCCGACAGGCGGATGCCCTCGTCCTCGATGGTGGTCGTCTTCTCGCTCAACTGCTCGTCCTCTCCGCGCGGTCCGTGGTCGTGGCTGCCGGGCTCACCCGTGGGCTCAGCCCTCGAGCAGCTCCGGGTGCTCCTCGTAGACCTCGTCGATCAGCGTGGTGTCGAAGAGCTCGTCGGCGTCGAGCTCGATGCCGGTGAGGGCGAGCGAGGCGACCGACTCCTCCTGCAGCTGCGGCGTGATGGTGAGCAGGCCGTTCGCGTCGGTGTCGGGGGTGCTGATCAGGCCGGTCTGGGTGACCATGACCTGCGCCTGCTCCTCGACCTTGTAGTTCTGGTCGGCGGCGTAGTCGGCGACGACGGTCGCGGCGGTCGCGTCCGGGTCGGCGACGGCGTCCTGCCAGCCGCGGGCGACCGCGTAGAGCAGCGCCTTGACCTTCTCGCGCTCGTCGTCGATGCTCTGCTGCGCCACGACGATGGTCTCGCCGACCATCGGCAGACCGGTGTCGGCGAGCAGGAACTGCTGCGCCGAGAAGCCGCGCTGGTTGAGGGTGTTCGCGCCGGCGGTCGCGTAGCCGATGTAGCCGTCCACCTGGCCGGTGGTGAGCAGGGTGGAGTCGGTGAGCGGGACGCGGGTGACGTCGCCCTCGTCGATCTCGTTGGCGGCGAGGAAGGCGCGCCAGACCAGGTCGTTGCTGTCGCTGACGCCGATGGTCTTGCCGACCATGTCCTCGGGGGTCTCGATCGGGGCGTCGGTCAGCGAGACGATCGCGAACGGGTTCTTCTGGTAGGTCGCGCCGACGATCTTCATCTCGGCGCCCTCCGAGATCGCGGGGCCGGTGATCAGCGGCGAGGAGACACCGGCGAAGGCGGAGCCGCTCGCGATGGCGGTCTCGGCGCCGGTCGCGCCGGTGCCGCCGGGGGTGAGCGTGACGGAGTCGAAGCCGGCGTCGGTGAAGTAGCCGTTCGCGTCGGCGAGGTACTCCCCCGCGAACTCGACGTGAGGCACCCAGGAGAGCTGCATCGTGGCCTCGCCGAACGAGCCCTCGTCGCCGGACGCGGAGGCGTCGGACGTGCCCGAGCAGGCGGCGAGGGTCGTGCTGGCGACGACGGCGACGGCGAGCGCGCCGAGCACGGAGCGGAGGCGGGACCGGGACGGGGCGGTGCGGGGCATGCGGGCTCCAAGAGTGGTCGGGGGCGGGGCGTGGGGCGGGCCGCGGGTGGGGCGGGCCGGGGGGAAGGCGCGCCCGGGGGAAGGCGCTGACCCAGTCGACCGCAGTCGGCGGCTCCGGCGCGTCGTCGCACGGAGGATTTCCGCGGCGCGGGGGCGCCGACTCCCCGATGCACGGACAAACCGTGTTGCGGTCAGGTTTCCAGCCTCGCATCCCGGATGACGCCTCCACGCGGAGTGGAGTCTTCGACGCCGTTCACCGGCGGCTCCTCCACCTTTTGCGGAGGCTCCTCGGAAGGGAAGCCGCCCTATATCTCATGCTGATCGAGTAGCCCGCGAAGCGGGCGTATCGAGATCCACCAGCTCTAGACGAGCAGCTTGCAGACCACCGCGCTGACGACGCCGGGTCTCGATACGCCCCTGCGGGGCTACTCGACCAGCAGGGGTGCGCACAACATCAGCTGAGAGCAGGGTCCCTCCCCTGACAGCGGAGGCCACCCCTTCTCAGCTGATGTTCTGCAGCGCCCGAGCGCTCCCCACCGTTCGAGCGCCTCTCTGCTGATCGAGCAAGCCGCGCAGGGCGTATCACCCTCGCTGAGACCAGCGACCGCCGACCAGTCCTGCTGGCCACGGCGGGTCTCGGTACGCCCCTGCGGGGCTACTCGACCAGCATGAGGCGGCAGCCCGGTCATGCCGATCGTGTAGAGGGCAGCCCGTTTCATGCTGATCGAGTAGCCCGCGAAGCGGGCATATCGAGATCCACCGGCGCCGGACGTGGAGCCCTCAAGCGGCCGCGACGCGGCGCAGTTCTGCCAGCACGGTGCGCACCGCCGCTCGCGCCAGCGCGTCCGGGCGGGCGAGGACGTCCACATGACGGACGAGTCCGGCGCCCTCGAGCGGGCGGAGCACCATGCCGTCGACCGCGAGCGGGGCCGCCGTGATCCGCGGCAGGATCGCGATCGCGGCGCCCGAGCGGACGACCTGCGCGGCGACCGAGAACTCGTTGATCCGGTGCGCGACCCGCGGGGCACGGCCGATCAGCGCACCGAGGTGCTCGAGCACGCCCGTCAGCGGGAAGCCCTCGTGCGTGGACACCCACAGCTCGTCGGCGAGCTGCTCGGGGCGGATGCCCGGGAGCCCGGCGAGCGGATGGCCGGCCGGCAGCGCGATGTCGAGCGGCTCGACGAGGAGCGGGGTGACGACGAGCCGGCCGCGCGGCCACTCCGGATCCTGCGGCAGGCGGTGCGCGACGACGAGATCGTGGTCGGCGGTGAGCCCGGGGAAGCGGCTCTGCGCCACGTCCGCGTCGGCGAGCGCCACCCGCGGCCCGCCGGCGAGCGCGGCGAGCAGCGGTCCGAAGAAGGCGAGACCGGCACTGTGGAACGCCGACACCCGGACCGCGCGGTCGTCGTGCCGGAGGAACGCGCCCACGGTCTCCTCCGCCGCGGCGAGCGCCTGCTGCACCCGCACGCCCGCGACCGCGAGCGCCTCGCCGGCCTCGGTGAGCACGAGCCGCCGCCCCTCCTTCACGGTCAGCGGCACCGGGACGCCGGCCTGCAGCGCGGCGAGCTGCTGCGAGACCGCGGAGGCGCTGACGCCGAGGGCCGTGGCGACGGCGGCGACGCTCCCGCGATCGCCGAGCTCGCGGAGCAGGCGGAGGCGGGCGGGGTCCATGCGGCCGAGCCTAACCGTGAAGCATCCGCTTCATCATCGATAAAGGAACAGCCGATTGCTCTTCCGCTTCCCGGCCGCGACGCTGTCCCCATGCCCCTCCGCACCCGTCCCGACCTCGCCGTCGACCTGCTCCTGCTCGGCGTCGCCGCCGTCTGGGGCGCGAGCTTCGTCGCCGCGAAGGACGTGGCCGCCGACATCGGCGTGCCCTCGACCGTCGCGCTGCGCTTCCTCACCGCCGCCGCCGCACTCGCCCTGCTCTGCCTCGTGCGCCGCGAGCGCCTCCCGCGCGGTCGCGGGCTCGCCGTCGCCGCCCTGCTCGGCGCCTCGCAGGCCGCGATCATCGGGCTCGAGACCTGGGGCGTGCACCTCACCTCAGCCACGAACGCGGGCCTGCTGATCAGCCTCGCCCTGGTGCTGACGCCCGCGCTGGAGGGCCTCGCCTCGCGCTCCTGGCTGCCGCGCTCCTTCTTCGTCACCGCGGTGGCGGCCGTGGTCGGGGTCGCCCTGCTCGTCTCGGACGGCGGTCTGCGCACCCCGACCTGGGGCGACGCCCTCGTGCTCGCGGCGGCCGTGGTGCGCGCCGTGCACGTGACCGCCAGCGCCCGGCTGGTCCGCGGGCGCACGGAGGGCTCGCTCGGCGTGGTCCTGGTGCAGCTGCTCGTCTGCGCCGCCGTCTTCTCGCTGCTCGCCGGGCCGGGCCTGCCCGCCGCCGCCCTGGCGCTCGACGCCGACGGCTGGGCCGGCGTCCTCTTCCTCGGGCTGCTCTGCTCGGTCTTCGCGTTCGTGGTGCAGCTCTGGGCGGTCCGGCGCACCTCGGCGGCGCGCGCCAGCATCCTGATGGGCACGGAGCCGGTCTGGGCGCTGCTCATCGGGGTCGTCGTCGCGGGTGAGGCGATCGGCACGCTCGGGGCGGTCGGCGCCGCGCTGATCGTCGCCGCGGGCTACGCGGGCCAGGCGATCGAGCGCCGGCACCGGCTCGGCGCGGGCACGCCCGCCGACCGGTCGGCCGAGCCGGTCAGTGCGCCACGAGCTCCTGCAGCCCCGTGACCCGGAGCAGGTCGAGCCGCGTCTGATCCGTCGACCCGGGCGTGGCCGTGTAGATCACGATCCGGAGGTCGCCGCCCGGCACGGCGAGCACGTCGCAGTCGATCGTGATCGGCCCGACCGGCGTCGAGGTGACGGTCTTGCGGCTCGAACGGTGCTCGGCGACGCGGGCGACCGCCCAGCGGCGCTCGAAGTCGGGCGAGGTCGTGCGCAGCCGCGCCACCAGATGGGCGAGCGCCGCATCGTCCGGGTAGCGACCCACGGCCGCGCGCAGATCAGCCGCCAGGTCGTTCGCGAAGTCCTCCGCGTGCTCGTCGTCGAACTCGGTGCCCTCGTGCCCCTGCGTGAAGTAGCGCCAGACCAGGTTGCGGTCCAGGCCCGTGTGCCGCGAGGGGTCGCCGTTCAGGGCCGCCCAGAGCGGGTTCCAGAGCAGGATGTCGTGGGCCGCGCTGAAGACGGCGAGCGGCACGTCGCCGCAGCGGTCGACGATCCGCTGCACCCCGGGCGTGATGTGCTGCGGCACCTGCGTCGCGGTCGGCGGGGCGACCCCGGCGACGCGGTAGAGGTGGTCGCGCTCCGCCTCCGTCACCCGCAGCGCGCAGGCCAGCGCGCCGAGCAGCTGCGCCGACGGATGCACGGCCCGGCCCTGCTCCAACCGCACGATGTAGTCGACGCTGACGCCGGCCAGCGCGGCGAGCTCCTCGCGGCGCAGACCCGCGGTCCGGCGGCTCGGCCCGGCGGGCAGGCCGACCTCGGCGGGCGTCACGCGCTCGCGCCAGGAGCGGAGGACGTCCGCGAATTCGCTCATGCCCCCATGATCCCCCGGGGCGGCCGCCCGGTCCTGGTACTGCTGGTCCTCCCGTCGACCGGGGCCTGGGCGGGCGGCGCACCCGGGCCGAGCATGGAGCCATGACAACGACACTGATCACCGGGGCCAACAAGAGCCTCGGCCTCGAGACCGCCCGCCGCCTGATCGAGGCCGGCCACACCGTCCACGCCGGGATGCGCGACCCCGCGAAGGGCGACGCCGCCCGGGCGCTCGGCGCGCAGGTCGTGCAGCTCGACGTGACGGACCAGGCGAGCGTCGACGCGGCCCTCGCCTCCCTCCCCGCCCTCGACGTCCTGGTCAACAACGCCGGGATCCTCGGCACCTCCTTCGGCGTCGACGACCTGTCGGCGGAGGCGATGGCGAGCGTCCTCGAGACGAACGTCGTCGGCATCGTCCGGGTCACCCAGGCCGCGCTGCCGCTGCTGCGCCGCTCGGCCGCGCCCGTGATCGTGAACGTCTCCTCCGGCGTCGGCTGGCCGCGCGCGCTGGTCACCCCCGGCCGCGACGAGTTCGGCGTGCCCGCGATCCCCTACGCCGCCTCGAAGGCCGCGGTGATCACCCTGACCGTGCAGTACGCGAAGAACCTGCCGGAGTTCCGGATCAACGCGAGCGACCCCGGCTACACCGCGACCGACTTCAACGGCCACGGCGGCCACCAGACCGTCACCGAGGGCACCGACGCGACCGTCGCGCTCGCCCTGCTCGGCCCCGTCGGGCCGACCGGCGAGTTCCACGACCGGCACGGACGCATCGAGTACTGAGCGCCGCCGGGGCTCGCAGCACGGGCTCGCCCGTCAATTCGTTGGACGTGGCAACAAACCGGCGGCGAGCCCGGCAGAATGGGGACATGACGCAACGGAGCAACTGGGCGGGCACCTACGAGTACCGCGCCGCCGACATCCTCGAGCCGGAGTCGATCGACGAGGTGCAGACCCTCGTCCGCGGGAGCGAGCGGGTCCGCGCGCTCGGCACCCGCCACTCCTTCAACGCCCTCCCCGACACCCCGGGGACGCTGCTGCACCTCGGCCGCATCGCCTCCGATCCGGTGATCGACGCCGAGGCGAGCACGGTCACGGTCGGCGGCGCCACCCGCTACGGCATCGTCGCCTCGCACCTGCACAGCAACGGCTACGCCCTGCACAACATGGGCTCGCTGCCGCACATCTCGGTGGCCGGCGCGATCTCGACCGGCACGCACGGCTCGGGCGACCGCAACGCCAACCTCTCCTCCGCCGTCTCGGCGCTCGAGCTGGTCACGGCCGACGGGTCGCTGCGCACGATCCGCCGCGGCGAGCCCGGCTTCGAGGGCGTCGTCGTCGGCCTCGGCGCCTTCGGCATCGTCACCCGGGTGACCCTCGACATCCAGCCGACCTTCGACGTCCGGCAGGACGCCTTCGTCGACCTGCCCTGGGACCGCGTGCTCGACGACTTCGACGCGATCACCTCCTCCGCCTACAGCGTCAGCCTGATGACGCACTGGTCGAGCCCCACCGTCGAGCAGCTCTGGCTGAAGACCAAGGTCGAGCAGTGCTCGGTCGCCGACGTCGACGCGACGCACCTCGGCGCCGTCGCCGCCTCGGCCTCGCTGTTCGCCGTCTCGGAGGGCGTCGACTCGAACCTCAACCCGTTCGGCGGCTCCGTCGGACCGTGGTCGGAGCGGCTGCCGCACTTCCGCCTCGACCGCGAGCCGAGCGCCGGCGACGAGATCCAGAGCGAGTACATGGTGCCGCGCGAGAACATCCGCGAGGCCCTCGTCGCCCTGCGCGCGATCGGCGAGCGGATCGACGAGGTCCTGCTGATCACCGAGCTGCGCACCATGGCCGGCGACGACCAGTGGCTCTCCCCCGCGTCCGGTCGCGACAGCGTCGGCATCCACTTCACCTTCAAGAAGGACCGCGCCGGCGTCGACGCCGTGCTGCCCGCCGTCGAGGGCGCGCTGCTCCCGCTCGGCGCCCGCCCGCACTGGGGCAAGCACTTCCTCGCGACCGCCGCCGACATCGCCCCGCTCTACCCGCACCTCGACGAGTGGCGCACCCTCCGCTCCGCCTGGGACCCCGAGGCCCGCTTCGCGAGCCCCTTCGTCCAGGACCGCCTCCTCGGCTGACCCGCCCCTCTTCCCGCGAGATGCCACTTGTGCACGCGACACGCCGTGAAAGGCGTGCACAAGTGGCATCTCGCGGAGGGGGACGACGCGGGTAGCGTCGGAGGGACGAGAGGGAGGCAGCATGCCCGCCAAGGAGGAGATCCCGTCGACGATCGAGCGGTCGGACGAGCACGCGCAGGCGCTGTGGTCGGCCGCGCACGACTCGGCCGTCGACAGCTACGGCGAGGGTGAGCGCGCGCACCGCACTGCCTTCGCCGCGCTGAAGCACGAGTACGAGAAGGTCGGCGACCACTGGGAGCGCAAGGCCGAGAGCGGCCCCTCCGACGACCGCGCCGCCGAACGCGGCCCGGACGGCCCCGGCGACACGGCCGGCGGAGTCGACGCGAACGCCACGAAGGCGCACCTGCTCGACCTCGCCAAGCGCCTCGACGTCCGCGGCCGCTCCCGCATGACCAAGGCCGAGCTCGTCGACGCCCTCCAGCGCGCCAACGCCCGCGAGACCCGCCGCGCCCGCGCCTGACCCGCACTTCCCCGGCCCGGTCCGCCGCCGGCCGCTCGCCGCCCGCCATCCCCACTCGCCATCAAAAAGTTGCGGTAGTCGCGCTCGACTACCGCAACTTTTGAGTTCTGGGGGGCGGGGGGCGCCGGGCGAGCGGCCGGGCGGGCACCCCGGGCCGCCCGCCGCGTTCCTGAGAAGTCAACGAGGAGACGCCGATCCGGCGCGCACCTAGCGTCGAGGGCGACCCTCCCCGTCCCGACCCTGGAGCGCCATGACCCGCCTCGCCCCGCCCGCTCGCCCCGTGACCGCCGATGCGGAGACCCGCGCATGAGGGTCACCGACACCAGCGACCTGTGGTGGCGCTCCGCCGTCTACTACAACCTCGACGTCAAGACCTTCATGGACTGGGACGACGATGGGGTCGGCGACCTCGAGGGACTCGCGCACCGGATCGACTACCTCGCCGAGCTCGGCGTCAGCTGCCTCTGGCTCGCGCCGTTCTACACGTCGCCCGGCCGGGACAACGGCTACGACATCAGCGACTTCTTCGGGGTCGACGAGCGCTACGGCCACCACGGCGACGTCGTCGAGGTGATCCGCACCGCGCACGACCGCGGGATGCGCGTCATCGTCGACCTGGTCGTCAACCACACCAGCGACCAGCACCCGTGGTTCCAGGCGGCGCGCTCCTCCCCCGACAGCCCGTACCGCGACTACTACGTCTGGCGCGACGAGCCGCCGGCGGACGAGCCGGCCAACGTCTTCCCGGACGCGGAGGACGGCGTCTGGTTCCACGACGAGCAGGCCGGCCAGTACTACCTGCACAACTTCTACCGGCACCAGCCCGACCTCAACACCGACAATCCCGCGGTCCGCGACGAGATCGCCAAGCTCGTCGGCTTCTGGCTGCAGCTCGGGGTCGACGGCTTCCGCGTCGACGCGGTGCCGTTCCTGATCGAGCCGGGCGCGCCCGACGAGCACGAGTGGCTGCGGCTGCTGCGCCGCTTCGTCACCCGCCGCTCGGGCGAGGCGATGATGCTCGGCGAGGTCGACGTCACCCGCGAGGAGCAGCTCGCCTTCTTCGGCGGCGAGGACGCGGACGAGCTGTCGATGCAGTTCGACTTCATCGGCAACCAGTACCTCTACCTCGCCCTCGCCCGGGAGGACGCGACGCCGCTCGCCGAGGCGATCGCGAGCAGGCCGGCGATCTCGACCGGCAGCCAGTGGGCCAACTTCGCCCGCAACCACGACGAGCTGAATCTCTCGCAGCTGAGCGACGGCGAGCGCGAGGAGGTCTTCGCCGCATTCGCCCCGGAGGAGGCGCAGCGGATCCACGGGCGCGGCATCGTCCGCCGCCTCCCGCCGATGCTCGACGGCGACCCGCGGCGCCTCCGCATGGTCTACAGCCTGCTGTTCTCGCTGCCGGGCGCGCCGGTGCTCTACTACGGCGAGGAGATCGGGATGGGCGAGAACGCCGACATCCCGGACCGCAGCGGCGTCCGCACGCCGATGCAGTGGACCTCCGCCGCGAACGCCGGCTTCTCGCGAGCCGACGCCGGCGATCTGATCGCCGCCGTCACCGAGGGCGGCTTCGGGCCGGAGC
The DNA here is from genome assembly GCF_009834185.1 of Rathayibacter sp. VKM Ac-2760. GTDB lineage: Bacteria > Actinomycetota > Actinomycetes > Actinomycetales > Microbacteriaceae > Rathayibacter. The sequence continues at coordinate 430,469 of NZ_CP047173.1, read as the reverse complement.
ACGTCAACGCCGCCGACCAGCTCAAGGACCCGGACTCGCTCCTCGCGCACCTCAAGGGCCTCGCCTGGCTGTACCGCCGCTCGCCCGAGATCGGCTGGGGCGAGTACACCCACCTGCCGTCCGATCAGTCCTGCGTCTTCGCGCACCGGATGTCCGCGTCGACCGGCACGACCGTCGCCGTGCACAACTTCGCCTCCAGCCCGCGGACCGTCGCGCTGACCCTGCCCGGCTCGGCGCCCGGATCGCGGCTGGTCGACTCGCTCGGCGGCGAGTCGCAGCCGATCGGGGACGACGGCGCGGTGAGCATCGGCATCGACGGCTACGGCGCCCGCTGGTTCCGCGTGGTGACGGACGAGTCGCGCCGCCTGGTCTGAGCGCGGGCCGCCGCCGCCCGGCCTTGACGGCGGGTGGCGGCGGCCGTAGCGTCTAGGCGAAACGTTTCGTCTCACGATCCCGAGGAGTGGCATGGACGCCGCCGTCACCGCCGCCGACACCGCCGCCGACACCCGCACCGCCGCCCCGCCCGCGTTCCGCACGCTCGCGAGCGGCCGCCGCATCCCCGCGATCGGCGCCGGCACCTTCGGCTCCGACCGCTACGACGCGGAGACCGTCGGCCTGGCCGTCGAGCAGTCGTTGCGCGCCGGCTTCCGCCTGCTCGACTGCGCCACCGTCTACGGCAACGAGCCACGCGTCGGCCGGGCCATCGCCGCCTCCGGAGTCCCCCGGGACGAGCTCTTCGTGATGTCGAAGATCTGGAACGACGCGCACGAGCCCGAGGCGGCCGTCGCCTCCGTCGAGCGCTCGCTCGCCGACCTCGGCCTCGACGTGCTCGACGCCGTCTTCGTGCACTGGCCCTTCCCCAACCACCACCCGCCGCACGCCGAGACCGACGCCCGCGACCCCGAGGCCCGCCCCTACGAGCACGCCGCGTTCCTGCGCACCTGGGCGGCGCTCGAGTCGCTCGTCGACCGCGGCCTGGTCAGCCACCTCGGCACCTCCAACGTCACGATCCCGAAGCTCGAGCGGATCCTCGCCGATGTCCGCATCGCGCCCGCACTCAACGAGATGGAGCTGCACCCCTGCTTCCAGCAGCCGGAGCTGTTCCGCTACTGCCTCGACCACGACATCCAGCCGATCGGCTACTCGCCCCTGGGCTCACCGTCGCGCCCCGAGCGCGACCGGGTCGAGGGCGACCTCGTCGACATCGAGCACCCCGCTGTGCAGGCCGTCGCCCGCGCGCGCGGCGTGCACCCCGTCGTCGTCTGCCTCGCCTGGGCCGTCAACCGCGGGCAGATCCCGATCCCGTTCGCGGTGAAGCCGGAGCAGATCGAGGCCAACCTCGCCGCCGCCTCCCTCGCCCTGACCGCCGCCGAGCAGGAGTCGCTGCGCGGCGCCGAGCGCAACAACCGGCTGATCAAGGGCCAGGTCTTCCTCTGGCCGGGCAGCACCGACTGGCTCGACCTCTGGGACGCCGACGGCACCGTCCCCGGCTGGGACAGCTACGGCTCGCCCGCGCTCTGAGATGGCGACGTACAAGGATCTGCAGCGCCTGACCGGCCTGTCGCTCTCGACGATCTCGAAGCACTACAACGGCCTGCCCGTGCGGCCCGAGAACGCGGCGGCGATCGAGGCGGCGGCCGAGCGGCTCGGCTTCCGGGTCAACGGCTTCGCCCGCGGGCTGCGCTCGCGCCGGTCCCGCACGGTCGGCGTGCTGCTGCCCGCGCTCGACAACGAGTTCCACCTCTCGATCATCGCCGGGCTCGAGCGGGCGCTGCGCGGCGAGGGCATCGGCGTGCTCGTCGGCGTCAGCCTGCCCGAGCCGGGCGCAGCCGTGCGGCTGCTGCTCGAGAAGATGGTCGACGGGATCGTCGCGGTGCCGACCGCGGGCGACGTCGCCGCCCTCCGCGACGCCTCCGAGCAGGGCACACCCGTGGTCACCCTCGACTGGGTCGACGACGCGCTCGTGACGGACCGCGTCGTGCTCGACAACCGCGCGGCCGGAGCCTCCGCCGCCCGCCTCCTCGCCGACCACGGCCACCGCGCCGTCGCGGTGCTCGGCGGCGACCCCTCCGTCTCGACCACCCGCGACCGCACCGCCGGCTTCGCCGACGAGCTCGCCGCCCGCGGGCTGGCCGCGCCCGCGGTCGAGCACGGGCCGCTGACCGTCGAGAGCGGCGTCGCGGCGATGGAGCGGATCCTCGCCCGCGCCGAGCGGCCGACCGCCGTCTTCGCGAGCAACCGCGAGCTGACGGTGGGCGCGCTGACCGCGCTCGGCGACTCCGGCCTGCGCATCCCGGCCGATCTCTCGCTCGTCGGCTTCGACACGGTCGAGCTCGCGCGCGTCGTGCGGCCGCGGCTCACCATCGTGGCGCAGCCCACCGAGGAGATCGCCGCCGAGGCCGCCGCCCTGATCCGCCGCCGCCTCGACGGAGCCGCCGAGCCGCCCGAGACCCGCATCCTGCCGAGCCGGCTGCTCGCCGGCGCCTCCGTCCACCACCTCCACCCCTAGGAGCACCACCATGCTGACCACGACCCTCCTGCACCCCGAGATCCTGCACGCCCTCGCCCGCGCGGGCCACGGCTCGCGCATCCTGATCGCCGACGGCAACTACCCCGTCGGCACGACGCTCGGGAAGAGCTCCGCGCTCGTGCACCTCAACCTGCGGCCCGACACCCTCACCGTCGACGAGATCCTCGAGGCGCTGCTGACCGCGATCGTCGTCGAGGAGGCGACCGTGATGACCCCCGCGCCCGGCCTCGACGTGCCCGCGCAGGACGCGTTCCGCGCCACGCTCGCGGGCGTGCCCTTCACCTCGGTCGAGCGCCACGCCTTCTACGCCGAGGCGCGCACCGACGACGTCGCCCTCACCATCGCCAGCGGTGACCGCCGCATCTACGCGAACCTCATCCTGACGATCGGCGTGCGCCCCGCGGACGCCTGAGCGCCGGGCCGCCGCCCCTCCTTCCCCACCCACTCTCCAAAAGTTGCGGTAGTCGCCGCCGACTACCGCAACTTCGGAGGAGTGGGTGCGCCCCGAGCGCGAGCGGCCCCTCCCACCCTCCAGAAGTTGCGGTAGTCGAGCGCGACTACCGCAACTTCGGAGGAGTGGGGTGCGGGCGGGGCGTGCCGCACGCCTGAGAGGGCGCGAGGCGTTCTCCGAGCGGGCGTCCGTACTCTGAGCACCGTGGATCTCGACACCCTCCTCAACATCGGCCTCGTCGTGCTGTTCGTGCTCATCGGCGGCGTGTTCGCCGGGACCGAGATGGCGATCGTCAGCCTCCGCGAGAGCCAGGTGCGCGCGATCGAGGCCGGCAGCGAGCGCGGCCGTCGCATCGCCGAGCTGGTGCGCAATCCCAACACCTTCCTCTCGGCGGTGCAGATCGGAGTGACGCTCGCCGGCTTCTTCTCCTCGGCCTACGGCGCCTCGACGATCGCGCCCGACCTGGTGCCGCCGCTCGAGTCGCTCGGCCTCTCGAACGGCGCGGCCTCGACCGTCGCGCTGATCCTGATGACCCTCGTCATCGCCTACCTCTCGCTCGTGCTCGGCGAGCTGGTGCCCAAGCGCCTCGCGATGCAGAAGTCCGTCGCCTTCACCCGGGTGCTCGCCCCGCCGCTGAACGCGCTCGCGCGAGCGATGCGCCCGATCATCTGGCTGCTGTCGGTCTCGACCGACGCCGTGGTGCGCCTGCTCGGTGCGGATCCGCGCGAGAAGGGCGAGAGCGTCTCGGCCGACGAGGTGCGCGACATGATCTCGAGCAACACCGAGATCGCGGAGGACAGCCGCCAGCTGCTCGCCGACGTCTTCCGCGCCGACGACCGGCGGGTCGCCGAGGTGATGCGCCCGCGGCCGGACGTCGACTTCCTCCGCGGCGATCTGCCCGTCGCCGAGGGCTACGCCGAGGTGCTCGGCCGGCCGCACTCGCGCTACCCGGTCGTCGGCGAGAACCGCGACGACGTCCTCGGCTTCGTGCACGTGCGTGATCTGATGGCCGCGTTCCCGGAGGCGGAGCGGCACGGCACCGCGAGCAGCGTCGCCGACATCACCCGCCCGATCCTCGCCGTGCCCGGCACGACGAAGGTGCTCGCCGCGCTGCGCACGATGCGGCAGGACGGCCACCAGATCGCCGTCGTCATCGACGAGTACGGCGGAACCGACGGCATCATCACCCTCGAGGACCTGCTCGAGGAGCTCGTCGGCGAGATCTACGACGAGTACGACGGCGCCCGCCAGGACGTCGACGCGAAGGCCGGCGAGCAGCTGCAGGATCTCGACGGCGGCATGATCCTGGAGGACCTGGAGGAGCTGCTCGGCATCGAGCTGCCCGAGGGCCCCTACGAGACGGTCGGCGGCTACGTGCTCGACCGGATCGGCCGCGTCGCCGTCGTCGGCGACACGCTCGTCGTCGGCGACCACGTGCTCCGGGTCGCCGAGACGGACCGCTACCGGATCTCGCGGGTCACCCTGACCCCGCAGCCGGCGTCGCAGCCCGCCGCGGCCGACGAGGACCGGCTCTAGCAGTACTGCCGGCTCAGGGCAGCCGCGTCTCGACCCACCGCGTCGCCGGCAGCCCGGTCGCTCCGGGGCGGGCGAGCCACAGTCCGCCGGCCTGCGGGTACCGCGCCCGCTCGTCCGCCGAGAGGTCCCGCGAGGCCGAGGAGATCACCGCGACGTCGAGCCCCTCCCCCGCGAAGGCGATGCTGGAGGAGTGCGGAGCGTCGATCGCGATGCCCTCTCCCTCGAGTCGGCGGCCCTCGGCGTCGTAGACGCGCACGCCGCTGCCACCCCAGACCGAGCACCACAGCCGGCCCTCGGAGTCGACGGTCATCCCGTCGATGAACACGCCCTCCTCGGGCTCGAGGAAGGTCTCGCGGGTGCCGTTCTCGCCGTCGCGGTAGGAGCGGCGGTAGACGACGCCGGACTCGGTGTCGACGGAGTACATCAGCGCGCCGTCGGGCGACCAGGCGAGACCGTTGGAGAGGCGCAGGTCGTGGTCGAGCACCGTGACGGCTCCGTCGTGCTCGAGGCGCAGCAGCACGTCGTCGCCAGCCGAGTCGCCGAGGGTGAGCGAGCCGACGACGAGCCGGCCCTGCGGATCGATCGAGCCGTCGTTGAAGCGGTGCCCCTCCGGCAGCAGCTCGGAGCCGCGGGTGAGCGAGCCGTCGACCTCGAGGATCGCCAGGCGGCGGGTCAGGGCGACCAGCACCCGGCCGTCGCCCAGCGGCAGCGCGCAGCCGACCTGCTCGCCGACGTCCGACCGGGTGATCGCCCCGAGCCCGTCCACGGTGAGCGGCGCGGAGAGCACCGCGCCCGCCTCGATGTCGACCCAGGTGAGCCGCCCGGTCTCGGCGTCCCAGACGGGCCCCTCACTCAGGACGTAGGCGGGCGTTCCAGCGGGCGTCGCAGCGATCATCCCCCCACGCTACCCACCGCGCATGAGAGCCGTCCCCGCCTCCGCGAGATGCCACTTGTGCACACGACACGCCGCGAAAGGCGCGCACAAGTGGCATCTCGCGGAGGGGAGGCTGGCGCGCACGTTGCGGGGAATACACCCGGCAGGCGCGGTGTGGCAAGGGGTGCATAGCCCGGCGATGCTCGGGGCTATCGTCGTCTCGCCGCGTCCGGGACCGCGCGCATCAGCAGCGCAGCCGGGGCGACAGGAAGGCGCGAGCCATGTCGACCGACACCGAAGAGCGCGGCCCCGTCCGGAGCCTCGTCCCCGCCCGCATCGACCGGCTGCCGTGGACGCGGTTCCACTGGTCGATCGTCGTCGGCCTCGGCTTCTCCTGGGTGCTCGACGGCCTCGAGATCCAGATCGTCGCGAGCGCCGGCTTCGCGAAGGAGTTCGACCTCTCGGCCGCGCAGGTCGGCGTGCTCGGCACGGTCTACCTGGTCGGCCAGATCGTCGGCGCCCTGATCTTCGGGCGGCTGAGCGACCGGCTCGGCCGGCGCAAGCTCTTCATCCTGACGCTGGTGATCTACCTGGTCGCGAGCGGCCTGGCCGGGCTCGCGCCGAACTACCTCTTCCTCGCCGTCTTCCGCTTCTTCGCGGGGATGGGCATCGGCGGCGAGTACGCGGCGATCAACTCCGCCATCGACGAGCTGATCCCCTCGAAGTACCGCGGCCGCGTCGACATCGCGATCAACGGCACCTACTGGGGCGGCGCGGCGCTCGGCTCCGCGGCGAACCTCTTCTTCCTCAACGACCAGCTCTTCGCCGAGAACGTCGGCTGGCGGCTCGGCTTCTTCCTCGGGCCGATCCTCGGGCTCGCGATCATCTACCTCCGCCGGCACATCCCCGAGAGCCCGCGCTGGCTGATGACCCACGGCCGCGAGGAGGAGGCGGAGCGCACCGTCGACGAGATCGAGCGCCGCGTCGAGTCGGAGGGCGGGAACCTCGAGCCGGTCGACGACTCGCAGGCGATCACGGTCAAGGCGACCGAGAGCATCCCGTTCCGCACCATCGCGCGGGTGCTGATCAAGCAGTACCCGAAGCGGACGCTGGTCGGCGCGACGATGATGATCACCCAGTCGTTCCTCTACAACGCGATCTTCTTCACCTACGCGCTCGTGCTGGAGAACTTCTACGGCGTGGAGCAGAACGCCGTCTCGTACTTCTTCTTCCCGTTCGCGATCGGCAACCTCGTCGGACCGCTGGTGCTCGGCCACCTCTTCGACGTCTGGGGCCGGCGGAAGATGATCTTCCTCACCTACGGAGTCTCCGGCGCGGTGCTCGCGCTGTCGGCGCTGCTGTTCAGCATGGACGTGCTGACCGCGACGACCCAGACGATCCTCTGGTGCGTCTCGTTCTTCTTCGCCTCCGCGGGCGCCTCGAGCGCCTACCTCACGGTCAGCGAGATCTTCCCGCTGGAGCTGCGCAGCCAGGCGATCTCGTACTTCTTCACCCTCGGCCAGATCGCCGGCGCCGTCGCGCCCACCCTCTACGGCGTGCTGATCGGCGACGGCAGCGACCGCGGCCCGCTCACCGTCGGCTACTTCGTCGGCGCGGCCGTCATGATCGTCGGCGGCGTCGTCGCGCTGATCTTCGGCGTCGACGCCGAGCGCCGCAGCCTCGAGAGCATCACCGAGCCCCTCTCCACGGTCCACGACTGACCCCCTCCCGCGAGATGCCACTTGTGCACGCTTTGCACGGCGTGTCGCGTGCACAAGTGGCATCTCGCGGCGGGGAGGGGGCGCGCGCGGGTCAGCCGACGTGCACGCCCGGGCGGCGCTCGCGGCGGGGCTCGGCGCGGCGCAGGACCTCGCGGGTGACGGGGGCGACCTCGCCGGTGCCGGTGATCAGGAAGCGGAACATGTTGGAGAGCGGGCCGCCCTCGGTCCACTCGAAGTAGACGTCCGGGCGGACCCCGGTGAGATCGCGGATCTCGAGGAGCACCGTCGCGATGGTGTTCGGGATGTTGCCGCTCGTCACCGTGAGCACGCGGAAGCCGTGCTGCACGCGCCCCTCCACCACCAGGTCCTCCTCGAAGTCGGACGAGTCGGTGGTGTGCACCTCGAGGAAGAGGATCGGGCCGCGCATCGGCAGGTTGCTGTCGCGCTGCTCCTCGGCGAGCTTGTCGCGGTACTCGGCCTCGGACCCGTCGTCGGGCTCGTTGGCGAGGATGCGGATCACGCCGTAGTCGTCGGCGTCCGTGCTGAGGAAGTCGAGCGCCTGCGCGTCGAACGTCACCGAGGTGGCCCGCAGCTGGAACGAGCGCCGCACCCGCGAGATCAGCGACACCACGAGGATCCCGAGGATGAACAGGCTCGCGATCCGCACGCCGTCCGGCCGCTCCACCACGTTCACCACCGTCGTGTAGACGAAGACGAGCGCGATCACCGCGAAGCCGATCGCGCGCTTGCGCTGCTTCTTCCGCTTCGCCGAGAGGAACACGGCGACGGAGGCGGAGGTGATCAGCACCAGCACGCCGGTCGCGTACGCGCCGCCCTGCGCGTCGACGTCCGCCTGGAACAGGATCGTGATGAGGAACGCGACGGCCGTGAACACCAGCACCAGCGGGCGCACCGCCGCGGCCCACTGCGGCGCCATCCCGTAGCGCGGGAGGTAGCGCGGCACGATGTTGAGCAGTCCCGCCATCGCCGAGGCGCCCGCGAACCAGAGGATGCAGATCGTGCTGATGTCGTAGGCGGTGCCGAAGGCGTCGCCGAGGTACTCGTGCGCGAGGTAGGCGAGGGCACGGCCGTTGGCCTGACCGCCGGGCTGGAACTCGGCCTGCGGGATCAGCAGCGTCGTGACGAAGCTCGAGGTGATCAGGAACGCGGACATCGTGACGGCGGCGGTGATCAGCAGCCGCTTCGCCCCGCGGATGCGCCCGAGCGGCGCCGCGTCGGTGTCGCTCGCGTCGCCGCGGATCTGCGGCATCACGGCCACACCGGTCTCGAAGCCCGAGAGCCCCAGCGCCAGCTTCGGGAAGACGATCAGCGCGATCCCCACCATGATCAGCGGATTCCCGTGCTGCGTCGTCAGCGCCGACCACCAGTTCCCGATCACGACCGGATTCTCGGCGACGTGCGCGATCGCGACCACGATGACGACCGCGTTCAAGGCGAGGAACACCGCGACCAGCACCACCGCGATCGAGATCGCCTCCTTGAAGCCGCGGAGGAAGACGATCCCGAGCAGGGCGACCAGACCCAGCGTCAGCGGCACCTCCGCGCCGTGGAACCACTCCGGGGCGAACGGGTTCTCCACCGCGTGGGCGGTCGCGTCGGCGGCCGAGAGCGTGATGGTGATCATGAAGTCGGTCGCCGCGAAGCCGAGCAGCACCAGCACGAAGAGCTTGCCGCCCCACCAGGGCAGCAGCCGCTCGAGCATCGCGATCGAACCCTCGCCGCGGAAGCTCTCGCGGGCCACGCGGCGGTAGACGGGCAGCGCGCCGAACAACGTCAGCAGCACCAGCACGATCGTCGCGAGCGGCGAGACGAGGCCGGCGGCGAGCGCCGCGATCGCGGGCTGGTAGCCGAGCGTGGAGAAGTAGTCGACGCCGGTCAGGCACATCACGCGCCACCACGAGTGGGTCTTCTCGGTGGTCGAGTGCGGTCCGGGGTGCGTGCCGGAGCCGTCGCGCAGCCCCTCGAGCAGCCACGCCTTCACTCCGCCGGAGCGCGCGGAATCGAGGGGCGAAGGTTCGAGGGCGTCGGCGTCGCCGCGGACGAGAGAGGAGGTCACTGGACGTGTCTACTCGGCGGAGGCGGCTCAGGAGCCGAGAACGGCCGGATCCATACGGTTCCCTAACGGGCAGTTCGCGGAGGGGCGCCGCGGATCACGCCTGTCGCGCGGACAACCGGTGCACAACGAAGGCTGGATGCCCGGATCAGCCCGGAAAAGGGGCGATCGCGGCCATCCAGCCTCAGTCGTGCACGGGGCGGAGGTCTACTCCTCGACGACGATGGTCGTGATGACCGGGTTGCGGCGGTGGCGGCGGGTCAGCCAGCGGCCGAGGGTGCGGGTGATCAGCTTCTCGATCGCGTCACGGTCGGTCGGCTGGCCGGCGGCCTGCAGCACCGCGTCGTCGATCGCCTTGCTGGCGTTGGCCTTCCAGCTCGCCTCCTCGACGAAGCCGCGGGTGAAGAACTCGACCGGCTCGCCGAGCGTGCCGCGGTCGAGGTCGACGATCGCGAGCACCGTGATGGCGCCCTCCTCCGCGAGCACGCGGCGGTCGATCATCGCGTCCTCGGTCGCGACGCCGATCGTGGTGCCGTCGACGAAGACGAGGTCGGCGGGGATGCGGCCGCTCATCCGCGAGCGCCCCTTGACGAGGTCGATCGAGACGCCGTCCTCGACGACGAAGACGTTCTTCTCGTCGATGCCGGTGCGGGTCGCGATCGCGGCGTTGGCCGTGAGATGGCGCCACTCGCCGTGCACGGGCAGGACCGCGGTGGGGCGGAGGATGTTGTAGCAGTAGGCGAGCTCGCCCGCGCTGGCGTGGCCGGAGACGTGCACCTTGGCGTTGCCCTTGTGCACCACGGTCGCGCCCCAGCGGGTGAAGGCGTTGATGATCCGGTAGATCGCGTTCTCGTTGCCGGGGATCAGCGAGCTGGCCAGCAGCACGGTGTCGCCGGGGCCGATGTCGATGATGTGGTCCTTGTTGGCCATGCGCGAGAGCGCGGCCATCGGCTCGCCCTGCGAGCCGGTGCAGATCATCACGATCTCGGTCGCGGGCAGCTTCTCGAGCACCTTCATGTCGACGACGAGGCCGGCCGGGATCTTCAGGTAGCCGAGCTCGGCGGCGATGCCCATGTTGCGGACCATCGAGCGGCCGACGAAGGCGACCTTGCGGCCGTGCTTCTGCGCGGCGTCCAGCACCTGCTGGATGCGGTGCACGTGGCTCGCGAAGCTGGAGACGACGATGCGGCGCGGCGCGGTGCGGAACACCTGGTCGATCGCGGGGGCGAGGTCGCCCTCCGAGATGGCGAAGCCGGGGACGTCGGCGTTGGTGGAGTCGACCAGGAAGAGGTCGACGCCCTCGTCGCCGAGGCGCGCGAAGCCGGGGAGGTCGGTGGTGCGGCCGTCGAGCGGGAACTGGTCCATCTTGAAGTCGCCCGTGTGCAGCACGAGGCCGGCCTCGGTGCGGATGGCGACCGCGAGGCCGTCGGGGATGGAGTGGTTGACCGCGAGGAACTCGAGGTCGAAGACGCCGGCGTCGATCCGGTCGCCCTCCTTCACCGGGCGGGTGCGCGGGGTGATGCGGTGCTCGGTGAGCTTCGCGGTGATCAGCGCGAGGGTGAAGGTCGACGCGATGATCGGGATGTCACCGCGCTCCTTGAGGAGGTACGGCACGCCGCCGATGTGGTCCTCGTGGCCGTGGGTGAGCACGATCGCCTCGATGTCCTTCAGGCGCGAGCGGATCGCGGCGAAGTCGGGCAGGATCACGTCGATGCCGGGCTGGTTCTCCTCGGGGAAGAGGACGCCGCAGTCGACGATGAGCAGCTTGCCCTCGTGCTCGAAGACGGTCATGTTGCGACCGATCTCGCCGAGGCCGCCGAGCGGGGTGATCCGCAGGCCGCCCTTCTCGAGCGGCTTGGGGGCGGGGAGTTCGAGGTGGTGGCGCACGGGCTTGGCGGTTCTGGCGTTTCGCATGGGTTCTTTCCGGTGGAGGACGTGGCGTCGTGCTGGTGCGCGCGGCCTCCGCATCGTGCGGAGCGCCTCGGCGCAGGTGGTCTGTGGTGTCGCAGGCGGGCTGCACGGCCTCGTCCGCTGTCACCCGGGTCGTGCTCCGCGCCGCATCGTGCGGCACCGGGAGCGGTGCGGGTGGCGGCTCGTCTCGCGGTGAGGAGGTGGATCCGGAGTGTGCGGATCGCAGCAGAGACCGCGCGGCCACTCCCAGCATGACAGCATCCGCCGGGACTTGTCCGCACGGCGGCGGATTCGACGCGCTCACGCGGAAACGCGAGATGCCACTTGTGAGCACGACACGCCGTGATTCTCAATCAGATTTGTCAAGCCAGCGGGGATGGTCTGGCTCGGTCGTTCTTCCTTCTCTCCCAGCGTTTTTTGTCTGGAAGGCACGTAGTGCCGAGCAGGGTCGGAGGTGGGAGCGCAACCCGGAGGGCGGAGGAGGAGAGGTTGTCGGCGCGATATGAGGGAGCGCAGCGACCGCGTGCCGAGAACCTCGGAGGAGCCGGCCGCGCAGCGGCTTGCGTGGACGCCGCAGGCCCGTACGCTGCCGAAGGCTTCCAGGCAAAAATGCGCACAGCGCTCAGCACCGTCGCCGGCCGAAGGTCGGCGTCCGCTCGTTCGCTCGTCTCCGTGAACCGCGACGGTCGTCGCGGCGGCTTTCAGTGGTCTTCGGTGAGGTGGCGGTAAATGGTGCCGCGGGAGACGCCGAAGGTCTCAGCGATCTGCTGAACCGTGTAGGTCTTCTCGTCGTACATCGCGCGCGCCTGCTTCGCCTTCGTGGGCGTCATCTTGAACCGCCCGCCGCCCTTGCGACCGCGAGCCCGAGCGGCGGCGAGGCCGTCGTGAGTGCGCTCCACGATGAGGTCGTGCTCGAACTCCGCGATCGCGGCGAGCATATGGAAGAACAGCCGCCCGCCCGGAGTGGTGGTGTCTATGCCCTGAGACAGAGCCTTCAGCCCGACGCCGCGCTGCTGGAGGCCGTCGGCCACCTCTTTCAGGTTCCGCACGGACCGGCCGAGGCGGTCAAGCTTGGTCACGACGAGGGAGTCACCCTCGCGGAGGTAGTCGAGAGCGTCCTCGAGCGCGGGACGCTTCGCGAGCACTCCGGAGGCATGCTCCACGAACACCTTCGCGCAGCCGGCGGCCGTGAGCGCGTCGGTCTGAGCGTCAGGGTTCTGGTCTCTGGTCGAGACGCGCGCGTATCCGATCGAAGCCACGAGCCGACTGTACTGCGGACGTAGGTCACGGGTCATAGGTCTCGGACACGAGCTGTGGAACACAACGCGCCGATCGAGGCGGTGCGCTGCTCGACCGTCTCGCGAACGATCGTTCGTGAGTCTGGACCTGGTCGACACTGTGCGCCCTGAGATCAACGGGTGATGCGCGCGCTCTCGGCATGTGGCGGCGGTGAGGATGCCCTGTGAGGGGTCGTGCGGGGGCGCGGCCTCAGAGGGTGCGGAGGTCGCTGACATGATGACCGGATGCTGATCGCTTACGTGGACGAGTCCTACACACAGGACTTCTACTTCATCGGCGCTGCCGTGACGACGCAGGAGAAGTGGGAGCAGCTCGAGCAGGGCTACGCCGCCCTCCGGGACCAGATCGCCGCAGACTACGGAGTCCCGGCCGATGTCGAGTTCCACGGGCACGAGCTGATGGGCGGCGCCGGCGAGTGGGCTCCCCTACGCGGGAAGCACCGCGAGGCGGCCGGCATCTACGCGGCCGCGCTGCGCGTCGCGCAGGAGGCTGAGGTCCGTTACCTGTTCCGGGGCGTGGACGTGAAGCGTCTGAACGCTCGGTACCGGTACCCGGAGCAGCCGCACAAGATCGTGCTGCAGCACCTGCTCGAGCGGGTGAACGAGTACCGCCGCGACGTCTTCTCCTCCGATACCGAGGAGGTGATCGTCGTTGCCGACGAGATCGCGACGCAGGAGGAGCACCGGCGGCAGTTCGAGAGCTACCGGTCGCTGGGCACGCCGGGGTACCTGACGAGCCGCCTTGACCTGATTTCATCCCCGATCCAGTTCGCGTCCTCGAGGAACGCTGCTGGGGTGCAAGCTGCCGACCTTGCGGTCTACCTGCATCGGCGCCGCCAGACGGTGACGGAGACGCACCCGAAGTCCGCGGCGACGATGGCGCGGTTGAGCGGCCTGGTCGCCGCGTCGACGTCGCACGACTGGATCTGGACGCCTTAAAAACTAAGACCCCACCGAGGCGGGGTCTTAGGCTGGCAACGTTCCGGGAACCGGCCCGTTGTGACGATCACGATACACGCGGATCCTGGACGAGTCACGACCTCACGGGCGCCGCCGTTCAATGAGGATCGTGTCGCGCCACTGGCCGGCCGCTGGCCCGTACGTCATCTGCGCGATGCGCTCGCGAGTGCCCACGCGGCGGAATCCCGCGCGGTCGTGGAGGGCGAGGCTGGCGATGTTCTCGGGGAAGATGCTCGCCTGGATCGTCCACAGGTCCGCGTTCTCCGCCGCGGCGATGAGCTCGGCGAGAAGCATCGAACCGACACCGCGGCCTCGTGCGACGGCGGCGATGTAGACAGAGTGCTCGACCACGCCCCCGTAGACGGGCCGAGTCGAGACCTTCGACAACGCGCCCCAGCCGAGGATCTGTTCTCCGTCGAAAGCAACAAGGCGTCCGACTTCCATCTTCCCCGCATTAAACGCCTCCCCCGATGGCGGTTCGGCCTCGAAGGTGGCGTGACCGGTCGCGATGCCCTCGCGGTAGATCGCCTCCACCGCCGCCCAGTCCTCGGGAGCCATAGGCCGGACCGCGGTCATGAGCAGCAGCTTCCTCCGGCGGATCCGATGTCGGTGGAGCAGACGCCGGTTTCGGGAAGCACGAGCTGCACGAGGCGGGCCGCGGCGTGATCGCCTGCGAGCTCGTCTGCGATGGAACGGACCTGTTCGTAGCCGGTGACGAGCAGGAACGTCGGCGCCCTGCCGTATGACTTCATCCCGGCGATGTAGAAGTTCGGCTCGGGGTGGGCGAGTTCCGCGACGCCGTGCGGGTCGACGGTGCCGCAGGAGTGCAGGTTCGGGTCGATGAGCGAGGCGAGTGCGCGGGGCGCTTCCACGATCTCGTCCAGGGAGACGCGGATCTCGCGCAGCATGTCGAGGTCGGGCCGGAACCCGGTGGCCTGCACCACGACATCGGCTTCGACGCTCTCGCGCTCCTTCCGCCGCCGCCCCAGCACCGTGACGCCGCCGGAGGGGGTCTTCTCGAGGCGGTCGATTTCGAAGCGGTCCAGGAGAGTGATCGCGCCTTCGCGGACGAGCTGATGGACGGTGCCGCCGAGCTTGCCGCGCTCCTCGAGCTCGTCATCTCCCGAGCCGAAGACGCGCAGCGGGCTGGTGCCGCGGATCGCCCAGGTGATCCTCGTATCCGGTTCCTCGCGGGCGAGACGGGCGAGCTTGATCAGGGTGTTCGCGGCGGAGTGGCCGGCGCCGACGACGAGGACGCTCTTCCCGGCGAACCGGGCACGGTCGGCGCCGAGCACGTCCGGCAGTGCGTGACTGAGATGCTCCGCGACATCGAGGACACCGATTGGGTCAAGGCCCGCGGAGGCGAGCGCGTTGGGTGTGGAGTAGGTGCCGGAAGTGTCGATAACCGCGCGGGCGGTCACGTCGGTGACGCCCTCCAGTGTGTCCAGGCGCAGCAGGAACGGGGTGCCCGCGCGGCCGGTGGAGCGGGTGCGGTCCATGCCCTCGCGGGTCACGGCGGTGACGCGCGAGCGGTACCGGATGACCGGGGCGAGCTGCGGGGTCGCGGCGAGGGGCGCGAGGTAGTCGCGGACGAACTCGTGCCCGGTCGGCAGCTTCTTCGCGGCGGGCGCCTCCCAGCCGGCAGCGTCGAGCAGGCGTCCGCAGGCCGCGTCGACCAGGTACTCCCACGGGGAGAACAGCCGGGTGTGTCCCCACTGCTGCACGGCGGCGCCGGCGCTGTCTCCGGCCTCGTAGACGATGACGTCGAGGCCGCGCTCGAGCAGCTGCGCGGCAGCGGCGAGGCCGACAGGGCCGGCGCCGATCACCGCGACGGGGAGGCCGGTGAGGCGGCGCTCGTCGGTGCGGGGCGGGACGGTCAGCAGCATGGTCATCAGGTGCACTCCTCAACATCGACGGTCATCGATGGACCGAGTCTGCCCCGGTATATCGATGGCTGTCAATGTGTGGGAGGGTGGAGGCATGGCGACGACCGAGCTGACTCTCACCGCGGCGGCGGCCGCGTGCTGCGCGCCGCTTGCGCGTGAACCGCTGAGTGCCGAGGGCGCGGAGCTGCTGGCCCGGGCGCTGAAGGCGATGGCGGATCCGGCGCGGCTTCGCCTGGTGTCGATCGTCGCGTCGAGCAGCTCAGGTGAGGTGTGCGTGTGCGACTTCACGGAGCCGGTCGGGCTGAGTCAGCCCACGGTGTCGCACCACTTGAAGATCCTCGTGGACGCCGGGATCCTGGCCCGCGAGAAGCGCGGCACCTGGGCGTACTTCTCCCTCGTCCCCGGTGCGCTCGACTCCCTCGCGGGGATGCTCACCCGCGTCTGATCAGGCGGCCGTGACCCTCGCCGCGAGAGCGTCGACGCGCGCGGCAAGCTCGTCGTAGGCCGCATCGAACGCGGCATCCGTGCCGGCAGGCACCGGGTCGGGAATCGACCAGTGCAGCGCGTCCGAGCCGAGCTCCTCGTGCGCGGCGTCGCAGACGGTGACGATGAGGTCGGCATCGGCGGCGACGTCCACGAACTGCTGCGGGGCTACTTCGGGTAGCGGGAGGCCGTGACGTTCGGCGGTCGCGATCGCGCCGGCCGCCACCGCGGCGGCCGGGTGCGTACCGGCGGAGGCCACGGGGATGGGGCTGCGCTGCGCCCAGAGCCGGGCGGCGAGCTGGGAGCGGGCGGAGTTCGCGGTGCACACGAACAGCACCCGCCGCGCGGCGGCGGTGGTCGAGGGCCCGAGCTGATCGAACGCGCCGGGGATCAGGTGGACGTAGCTGCGGCGCCGGTCCGCCTCCGAGCGGCGACGGAGGATCATGCCCTCCCGCTCGAGGACGGCGAGGTGGTGCGCGACGAGGTTCGAGGGCATCCCGAGGCGGTCCTGCAGCTCCCGCGGCGCCAAGTCTCCGAGCGTGAGCAGGTCGGTGATCCGCAGGCGCGCGGGATCGCTGAGGGCCGCGTGGCGGGCGGCCCGCGCTTCGAGTTCGGTTCGCTCGGTGTTCATTGACTCAATCTTGACTGAGTGATCGTGAGCGGTCAAGATGGCCGACGACATGGACACCACTTCCCCTCCTCCGCTCGCTCGTCGGGCCGTGGCCGAGTTCCTCGGCACCGGCCTCCTCGTGGCGATCGTCGTCGGCTCCGGCATCGCCGCCCAGTCGCTCTCCCCGGACGACGTCGGCCTGCAACTGCTGGAAAACTCCCTCGCGACCGCGCTGGGACTGGCGGTGCTGATCCTCGTCTTCGGCCCGGTGTCGGGGCGCACTTCAACCCGCTCGTCTCCGCCGTCGACGCGCTCCTCGGTCGTCGCGACCGCACCGGCCTGCTGGGGCGGGAGCTGGCGGTGTTCGTGGGCGCGCAGCTGCTCGGAGGCATCGGCGGCGCGGTCCTCGCGAACGCGATGTTCGAAATCCCGTCCTCGATCGCGACGACGGAGCGGGTCACCGCCGGGCACCTGCTCGGGGAGGTCATCGCCACTGCGGGCCTGGTCCTCGTGATCCTCTCCCTCGCCCGCACGCACCGCGGCCCGCTCGCGGCGGCCGCGGTCGGCGCGTACATCAGTGCGGCGTACTGGTTCACGTCCTCGACCTCGTTCGCGAACCCCGCCGTGACCCTCGGCCGCGTCTTCACCGACACCTTCGCCGGCATCGCCCCCACCTCCGTCCTGCCCTTCGTCGGCGCGCAGCTCGTCGGTGCCGCGATCGGCGTCGGCATCGCCGTGTTCCTCTTCCCGGGCGCCGCCCGGACCGCCGGGGACCTCGTCGTCCCCGCCACCACCTCGACCTCTTCGCACGTCTGATCCGAAAGGCCCATCTGATGCATCTCGTCGCCATCGGCGGCAGCGACGCGGGGATCTCCGCCGCGCTGCGCGCCCGCGAGCTCGACCCGTCCGTCGACGTGACCGTCGTCGTCGCCGATTCGTACCCGAACTTCTCCATCTGCGGGATCCCGTACTACTTCTCCCGCGAGGTCCAGCCGTGGCAGTCGCTCGCGCACCGCACCCACGCCGACCTCGAAGCCACCGGCATGACCCTGCGCCTGGACACCTTCGCGACCGACATCGACGTCGCCGGACGGCAGCTCACCGTCCGCACCCCCGACGGCTCGCTCGACCGGATCGGGTACGACGAGCTGATCGTCGGGACCGGGGCGCTCGCCTCCTCGGCCGGGATCGCCCGAGTGGACGAGCTGGGGCCGGAGGACGGAGTGCACGTGCTGCACTCGATGGGCGACACCTTCGCGCTCGAGCGGTACCTCGACAGCCGCGACCCGCAAACCGCGATCATCGTCGGCGCCGGCTACGTGGGCCTGGAGATGGCCGAAGCGCTCACCGTTCGCGGCCTCCAGGTCACGCAGCTGCAGCGTGGCCCGGAAGTGCTCTCCACCCTCGACCCCAAACTCGGCGCCCTCGTCCACACCGAACTCGATCAGCACGGCGTCGAGGTGCTCACCCGAACGACCGTCGCCTCGATCGAGAAGACCGCGACCGGCCTCGCCGTGCACGCCGACCACGACGGCACACCCCTCACGCGCACCGCCGATGTCGTGCTTCTCGTCGTCGGCGTGAAGCCGAACACCGATCTGCTCGCCCGCGCCGGCGCATCCCTCGGCGCCGGCCGCGCCGTCGTCGTCGACGAGGCCATGCGCACCGGCCTTCCCCACGTGTTCGCCGCGGGAGACGGAGTGACCACGCACCACCGCCTGCTCGGCAGCACCTACCTGCCGCTCGGCACGACCGCGCACAAGCAGGGCCGGGTCGCGGGCGAGAACGCCCTCGGCGGCGACGCTCGCTTCGCCGGTTCCGTGGGCACGCAGGTCGTGAAGGTCTTCGACCTCGTCGCCTCCCGCACCGGCCTCCGCGAGCACGAAGCCATCGCCGCCGGCTTCGCCCCGGCGACGACGACCGCGGTCGCGGACGACCACAAGCGCTACTACCCGGGCGCGCAGCCCATCACGATCCGCATCACCGGCGACACCCGGGACGGCCGCCTACTCGGAGCGCAGCTCGTCGGCCGCCTCGGCACCGAGACCGCCAAACGCGTCGACACCTACGCGACCGCCCTGTTCGCCGGACTCACCGTCGAGCAGGTCTCCGACCTCGACCTCTCCTACACACCCCCGCTCGGCTCCCCGTGGGACGCCGTGCAGATCGCCGCCCAGACCTGGACCCGCACCACCACCGGAAGCAGCATCCCCGCATGACCGAGAAGCCCACCGTCCTCTTCCTCTGCCAGCACAACGCCGGCCGCTCCCAACTCGGCGCAGGCCTGCTCGAAGTCCTCGCCGGCGACCGCTACACCGCCACCTCCGCCGGGCTCTCGCCCGCCGACACCGTGAACCCCGCGATCGCGGCGACCGTCGCCGAGCTCGGCCTCGACATCAGCGACCGCACCCCCCGCGCCGTCACGGTCGACGACCTCGAGAACGCGGACATCGTCGTCGCGATGAAGCCCGGCCTCACCCTCCCCGCGACTCCGACCGGCCGGTTCCTGGAATGGACGTTCCCCGACCCGACCGACTGGAGCGCCGAGAACGTCCGCCCCCTCCGCGAGGCCGTCGCTGAGCGGATCCGAGTCGAGCTGCTCACCTGATCGCAAGACGCTCTACGGGCTCATCATCTAGTATCTGCGTATGCACATAGATACGCAGCCATGTGGGTTGAGCGTCGAGTCCGAGTACGTCGAGCTCGCGGTGGAGGTGTTCGCGATGCTCGCGGACGCGACGCGCATCCGCATCATCCTCGCGCTGCGCAGCGCTGGCGAGTTGTCGGTGAATCGCCTCGCGGAGATCGTGGACAAGAGCCCGGCGGCAGTGTCGCAGCATCTCGCGAAGCTGCGGCTTGGACGAATGGTGCAGACCCGCCGCGAAGGAACGACGGTCTTCTACCGCCTCACGGACGAGCACGCGTCTGCCTTGGTCATCGACGCGGTCAAGCAGGCGGAACACGTCGTCGGCAATGCTCCGCACCACCAGACCGGAAGCGCGCAGTCATGACCGCTCAACACAGCCACACCAGCGACCACGACCACGACCACGACCACGACCACGACCATCATCACGACCACGGGCACTCCCATCCGCACGGAGGGGTGAAGGGGTTTCTCTACGGACTGTTCGTGCCACATTCTCACGATGCGGCCGACTCGATCGATGACGCGATGGAGGCGTCGACCGCGGGGGTGCGTGCGCTGAAGATCAGCCTGTTCATCCTCCTGGGCACCACCGTCCTTCAGGCGGTGCTGGTCGTGTACACCGGGTCGGTGGCTCTGCTGGCCGACACCATCCACAACTTCGCGGACGCCCTGACGGCGATTCCACTGTGGATCGCGTTCGTCCTCGGGCGGCGTGCCGCGACCCGCCGCTACACCTACGGCTACGGGCGAGCCGAAGACCTCGCGGGGATGTTCATCGTGTTCGTCGTCGCCCTGTCCGCGGTCATCGCCGGCTGGGAGGCCATCAACCGCCTCATCCACCCCCGCCCGATCGAGAACGCGTGGCTGCTCGTCGCTGCCGGCCTCATCGGTTTCGCCGGGAACGAGATCGTCGCTGTCTACCGCATCCGCGTCGGCCGGAAGATCGGCTCCGCAGCTCTCGTCGCGGATGGCGTCCACGCCCGGCTCGACGGGTTCACCTCGCTCTCCGTCGTCCTCGGCGCGATCGGAGTACTCCTGGGCTTCCCGCTCGCGGATCCCATCATCGGACTGCTCATCGCCGCGTCGATCCTCGTGCTCCTGTGGGGCACCGTGAAATCCGTCGGCGCCCGACTCATGGACGCCATCGACCCCGACCTCTACGAACGAGCCGAACACGCCCTCAAGCACACCAGCGGTGTGAAGCAGGTCCGCGACCTGCACCTGCGTTGGATCGGGCACCGACTGACCGGCTCCGCGAGCATCACCGTGGCCGATACCGACCTCATCGAAGCGACCCGCATCGCCGAGTACGCCGCCACTCACGTCCACGAGACGATCCGCAACCTCGACGACTTCACCGTGACCCCCATCGCACCCTGACGCCGGAAACCTTCGCGCACCGGCCGGAGGGCACTGCGCACGCTGAACACCGGCCGGAGCGGCGGCACAAGCTCACGCAGGACCACCTGGTCGAACGGGTGCGCGGGGAATGAACGCACCTCCAAACCCGTTGTCGAATACCCCAGGGGGGTATACGGTTCGGGGAGGTCGGTTCAGGCCGGAAGGAGTCACGATGGTCAAGCACGAGGGACATTCGAGCGGGCACGGTGAGCACCACGGTGCGATGTCGATGCCGGCGCAGTCCGAGCATCACGATCACGCGACGCCGGGGGATCACGGTTCTTCGCATGGTCAGGCCGTGAGTACTGCTCCGGACGGTCACGCCGGTCACCCTGTCAGCAGCGAGCACGGGGACCCTGCCGGTCACCCGGGTCACGGCGAGCACGACAGCCACGCGGGGCACCACGACCACGGCGGGCATGGGGGTCATGGCGGCCACGGGGATCACGTGGGTCAGTTCCGGCGTCTGTTCTGGATCATGCT
The DNA here is from genome assembly GCF_009834185.1 of Rathayibacter sp. VKM Ac-2760. GTDB lineage: Bacteria > Actinomycetota > Actinomycetes > Actinomycetales > Microbacteriaceae > Rathayibacter. Next base: position 409,601 of record NZ_CP047173.1, on the reverse strand, counting down.
GGTGTTCGCGGTGCCGGTGGTCGCGTTCAGCGGCATGTTCTCGATGATCTTGGGGTACTCCCTCCCTGACGTTCCGGGGGTGGAGTGGATTTCGCCCGTGCTCGGGACGGTGATGTATGTGTGGGGCGGTCGGCCGTTCCTGCAGGGGGCGGTGTCGGAGCTGCGTTCCAGGACGCCGGGGATGATGCTGCTGATCGCGTTGGCGATCACGGTCGCGTTCCTCGCGTCGTGGGGCGCGAGCCTGGGTGTGCTGGATCACGAGCTCGATTTCTGGTGGGAGCTCGCGCTGCTGATCGTGATCATGCTGCTCGGGCACTGGATCGAGATGCGCTCCCTCGCGCAGACGTCCTCCGCGCTGGACTCTCTCGCGGCGCTGCTGCCGGATGAGGCGGAGCGGGTGCGCGGCGGCGAGGTGGAGAAGGTGTCTCCCGCGGACCTGGTGCAGGGCGACGTCGTGATCGTGCGTCCCGGCGGCCGGGTGCCGGCGGATGGCCGGGTGATCGAGGGCACCGCGGATGTGGACGAGTCGATGATCACCGGGGAGTCCCGCGCGGTCAGCCGCGGGCCGGGATCGATGGTCGTGGCGGGCACGGTCGCCACGGACACCGCGCTGCGGGTCGAGGTGACGGCGGTCGGTGACGACACTGCTCTCGCGGGCATCCAGCGTCTGGTCACGGAGGCGCAGAACTCGTCCTCGCGCGCGCAGCGGATCGCGGATGTCGCGGCGGGGTGGCTGTTCTGGTTCGCGTTGGGCGCGGGAGTGATCACCGCGATCGTGTGGTCGCTGCTGGGCAGCCCGGACGATGCGGTGATCCGCACGATCACCGTTCTGGTGATCGCGTGCCCGCACGCGTTGGGCTTGGCGATCCCGCTGGTGGTGTCCATCGCGACCGAGCGCGCCGCGAAGGGCGGCGTCCTGGTCAAGGACCGTCTCGCGTTGGAGAGCATGCGCACCGTCGACACGGTCCTGTTCGATAAGACGGGCACCCTCACCAAGGGCGAGCCGACCCTTTCGGCCGTGCACGTTTCCGGGGACCTGTCCGAGGAGCAGCTGCTCGCAGTGGCCGCGGCGGTGGAGGCGGACAGCGAGCATCCCCTCGCTCGCGCGATCGTCGCTGCGGCTGCGTCGCGAGGTGTCAGGGCGGCGAAGGCGACCGGGTTCGAGGCGTCGACAGCGGTCGGTGTCACGGCGAGCGTCGAGGGCGTGAAGGTGAGCGTGGGCGGTCCGTCGATGCTCCGCGCGCACGACGCGGCGCCGCTCGAGCAGACGCGGGCGTGGGAGGCGGAAGGGATGATCATCCTGCACGTGCTCCGCGACGGCCGTGTCATCGGTGCTCTGGGGCTCGCGGACGAGGTGCGGGAGGAGTCCCGGCAGGCGGTCGAGGCGCTGCATGCGATCGGCGTGCAGGTGGTCATGATCACCGGCGACGCCGAAGCCGTCGCCCGCACCGTCGGGGACGAGCTCGGCATCGACCGGGTGTTCGCCGGTGTGAAGCCGGAGGACAAGGCCGCGAAGGTCATCGAGCTGCAGAAGGAGGGCCGACGCGTCGCGATGGTCGGGGACGGCGTGAACGATGCTCCCGCTCTCGCGCAGGCCGACGTCGGGATCGCGATCGGTGCCGGCACGGACGTCGCGATCGCGTCGGCCGGGGTGATCCTCGCGTCGGATGATCCCCGGTCGGTGCTGTCCGTGATCGAGCTGTCCCGGGCGAGCTTCCGCAAGATGAAGCAGAACCTGTGGTGGGCGGCCGGCTACAACCTGCTCTCCGTCCCCCTGGCCGCGGGCGTTCTCGCCCCGATCGGGTTCGTGCTGCCCATGTCGGTGGGTGCGCTGCTGATGTCCGCGTCCACGGTCGTCGTCGCCGTGAACGCGCAACTGCTGCGCCGCCTGGATCTCTCCCCCGAGGCGAGCACTCGTGCCGCGCGCGAGCGCGGCACGAGTCCGGTCGCTCACGAGGACGCGCGCAGCACCGTCCAGGTCACGCCGTAGTCGCTGCTGGCGACCACTCCGCGTTCGTCGGCGGCGAGAACCCATGGTTCTTCGCCGTCGACGAGCGCGAACGCCTCCGGCGTCCCCTCGACCGCCCCGTGGCTTTGCCAGGGGCCCTCGAGAGTTCCCGTCCACAGCGTCCCATCGACGTCCACTCCCACCAACTCCCCGCCGGTACTGCTGTCCACGAGGAACAGCGCCGGCGCGCCCGAGACGGGACGGAAGGTCACTGCCGCGTCGTCGCTGACCTGCAAACCCGTCTCGGTGGTCGCGAACACCCGGTCGGGGCGCTCGAAATCGGCGGTCAGATCGCGAAGCGGCAGCTGCGCCGCCTCAGTCCAGTCGGCGCCGGAGTCGTCGCTGCGGAGGATGACGCCGCCGCTGGCGTCGTACCCGTAGACGCGGGTGGTGGTGTCGGGGAGGGCGACGGTGGCGAGGTCGTGGAAATCCGTCTCTCCGCTGAGGGACAGCGGCTCCCAGGTGGCGGCCGCATCGGTGCTGCGGATCAGGCCCAGGTTCGGACCCGCCGCCGCCGCATCGGCGGGGTCGGGATGCCCGGACGCGTAGAACACGCCGTCCGGGGTGATCGTGAATCCCATCGTGTCCTGCGCCCGGCCACCGATCGGCCCCTCACCCGCACCTGTGTCGGTGGTGGGGGTGGTGGGGTAGGTGTCCGGGAGGGTGTCGGTGGGGATCACCCACACGCCCGAGTGCGCGGCCGCGTAGGTGAGGCCGGTGATCGGATCCCAGCCCAGCCCGTGCACGTGCTCCAACCCTCCCGGCGCGGCCACGAGCGCCCCGGTGTCCTCACCCGCTGTGGCGGCGGCGCAGCCGGAGAGTAGCGCGAGCGTCGCGGCGACGCTGACGGCGGCGGCGAGACGGCGGGGGTGGTGCGGACGGTCAGCCAAGGGTGACTCCTCGGGCGCTCATGAACGGTTCGGGGTCGACGCGGGCGCCGTCGACGCGGGTCTCGTAGTGGAGGTGGCAGCCGGAAGACGCTCCGGTGGAGCCCACGAGAGCGACGCTCTGCCCGGCGGTGACGCTCTGCCCGACCGAGACGAGCAGAGTGCTGTTGTGGGCGTAGCCGGTCTGGATGCCGTTGCCGTGATCCAGGAGCACCCAGTTGCCGTAGGAGCCCAGCGGGCCTGAGTACGCGACGGTCCCCGCGGACGCGGCAGCGACGGGGACCCCGCAGCCGGCCGCGAGGTCGGTGCCGTAGTGGAAGGATCCGACTCCGGCGACGGGCTTGTTCGGGCGCGGCCCGAACGCGGAACTGATCCACCCCGACACCGGCTTCACCCACCCCGACCCGGAGGGCACCGGAGCCGGCGCGCCGGCCGCGGGAGCCGCGGGACGGGAGGCGGGTGCGGTGGCGCCGGACACGGGAGCGGGCGCCGTGCGGACAGCGGTGGCCGCGGCCTGCGCGGCGCGGGCGGCGGCGGCTTGCGCGGCCTGCGCGGCCGCGGCCGCATCGGCGGCTCGGCGGGCGTCCTCGCCGCGCTGGTAGTCGGCTTCGGTCGCTGCGCGGTCCTCGGTCAGGACGCTGAGCTGCGCCTGCAACGTCGCCGCGTTCGCCGCCTGCTCGTCGCGGCGCTGCTGCACCGCGTCGGCGGCCGCGATCGCGTCGGCCAACGCGTCCTGCGACGCGCTCGCCAGCTCGCCCAGTTCCGCTGTCGCGATGTCCGCCTGCTCGGTGAGCGCCTGGGCGGTGTTCGCGTCGGTCGTCGCGGTCGCGTAGATCGTGTCGGTCGTCTCGGCCAGCTTGCTCATCGTCGCGAGCTGGTTCAGGAGGTCGCTGCTGTCCGTCCCCGTCAGCAGCGACAGCGTGAGGTTCGTGCCGGCGGTGCGGGACAGGGACGCTGCGAGACGGCCCGCCTGCACCTGCGACGTGTCAGCGCGGACCGACGCGGCGTCCGCCTGCTCCTGCAACGTCACCGCGCGATGGTTCGCTCGGTCGTAGGCGCCCTGAGCCTGCTCGTACTCCTCCCCGCGCTGCTGCTGGTCGCGTTGCGCGGCGGCGACGTCCGCCTCCAACCCCTCGAGCAGGCCGGTGAGCTCGGTGATCTGCGCGGCGGTGCTCGCTTCGCTCTCGCGAGCGCTCTGCACCTGCTCCCAGCTCGGATACTCCGCCGCCCGGGCAGCGGGCGCGGTGAGCAACAGGGACGCGGTGACAGCGAGCACGAGCACCGCCGCTGCACCCGCGCGGCGTGCGGGCGTGGTGCGCGGCTCAGCCAAGTCCGACCCCCAGATCGCTCATGAACACCTCAGGGTCCACGGGGCTGCCGTCGACGCGGGTCTCGAAGTGCAGGTGGCAGCCGGAGGACGCTCCGGTGGAGCCGACCAGCGCGATGAGGTCGCCGGCCGCGACGGTGTCGCCCACGTCCACGAGCAGCTCGCTGTTGTGGGCGTAGCCGGTCTGAATGCCGCCGCTGTTCTCCAGCAGGATCCAGTTGCCGTAGCTGCCGGCGTAACCGGCTTCCTCGACCGTGCCGCTGGCGGCGGCGACCACGGGGGTTCCGCAGGCAGCGGCGAGGTCGGTGCCCTTGTGGAACGCGCTCACGCCCGCGACCGGAGCATCAGGGCGCGGACCGAACGTGCTCGAGATGCGCCCGGAGACGGGGAGCGTCCACGCGGCGGAGGTCACGTCCGTGTCGGCGGTGGAGGAGGCGGAGTCATCCGACGCGTCGTCCACGAGTTCCGTGGCGACGGCGGTGGAGACCAGCACTTCGGGTTTGGCTTCCGCGCTGAACGCGTCGCGGGTGACGGTGAGCTGCACCGCGCCGGCCGCGACGAACGTCTGCGGCTGCACCTCACGGGAGGTCAGGGCCGCGGTCGCGGCCGGGGTACCGTCGACGGCGAACGCGGGCATGGAGGAGGTCACCGCGATCATCGCGACGAGCGTCATCGCGGAAACACCCGCCAGACGCGGACGCATCGTGCGCGTCCCCGGGGGCAGCGGGCGCGGGCGGGCGGCGGCGCGACTGGCCTGCTGCAACGCGTGAGCGTCCGCCCGCGAGGGCGCCGTGTACGTCACTCGGCGTCCCAGCGTGAGGGCCGCCTGCCGCGGGGACGCGTCGCGGGTCCGGGTGCGGTGGACGTCGCGGCGGCGCGGGTCGCTCGTCGGTGTCGACGGGGCGCTCACCGGGTAGCTCCCGAACGAAGCAGGCGCGGGGGGAGAGAGGTGTGGTGCATGGGGAACGTTTCTGGTTCGAGCGCTCTGAAACGGCGCGAAGAAGAAGGGGTGGAGGGCCGCCAGGTACGGCGACCCCCCACCCGGGCGCGGCGGTGTCGCGCGCGCCCAAGGGCGCGACGCAGCAGCGCTGCGCCTGCACAGGAGAGGGGAAGGGGCGTCAGGATGGCGGGTCAGCGGGACGCGAGGAGGTCCTGCATGGTCGCGATCTCCTCCGTCTGCGTCTGCACGATCGTGTTCGCCATCTCGATCGCGTCAGAGTTCTGGCCCTCATCGACCTCGGTCTGCGCCATCTCGACGGCACCCTCGTGGTGCATCGTCATCTGCTCGAGGAACAGCTTCTCCGCCTCGACCCCGGACGCGCTCTCCAGCGCGGACATGTCCTCATCGGACATCATCCCGTCCATGCTGTGGTCCATGCCCGACATCGAATCCTCCGCACCCCACGCGGTGATCCACTCCTCGAGCTGAGAGATCTCCGGCCCCTGCGCGTCCTTGATCTGCGCCGCCAGGTCGGTGACCTCGGCGCTGATGCCGTCCTTCGCGAGGATCATGTCGGCCATCTCCACCGCCTGCTCGTGGTGGGGCTTCATCATCTGCGCGAACATCACGTCCTGATCGTTGAAGTCCTCCGCCGCCGCAGCGGACGAGGAGGCAGGAGCGGAGGAGCTGCTGTCGCTCATCCCGTCCATGCCGCTCATCCCGGAGGAGCCGTTCGAGCAGGCGGACAGGGTGATCGCGGTCGCCAGAGCGAGAGTCGAGGCGAGAAGAGTGCGCTTCGTGTTCATGAGTCGTTGTATCCATTCAGTTGTCAGTCGGTTGCAGAAATCGCCGAACCTGCACCCTTCGGGCGCAGTGATGAGGTCGCAGCGGACGCTGCGACGACACGGCGAATCAGGTGCGACTGATCGACAACACCGTCAACGACGGCAGATACACGTGGAACTTCGCCCGCGGCACCAGGCGCGCCAGACACGGACCCGCCTCCAGCACCCGCGCGAACAGCGCCGGCACCCGAGCCAGGAGGATCAGAGACGCGAGGAAGAAGACGATGACGCAGGTCGCGGCCATCAGAGCACACCCCATCGCGCAACTGTCATCACACGGCACCATCGGCACGACCGCGCCCTGCTCGGCGCCGGCCGCCAGGACCAGCCCACCACTGCCGGCAGCCATCAGATCGTCATGGCCCGCCTCCGCGTGCGCATGACCTGCGGACATCGCGGCGTCGGAATGACTGCCCATCATGGAGTGCATCGCGAACACGCCCAGCAGCAGCGCCGCCAGCGTCAGCACCACGACCACCGCGCGCGTCAAAGGCGTGGACAACCGAGAAACGACGCTCTCGCTCATGGTCCACACCTCCGACACCGCACGACACACCTTCACGGGCATCCGAAAGGGACACCCGCATATACCCCCCTAGAGTATGCAGAAAGCAGCCGGAGCGGCTGAAAACCCCCTCCGTACCCGTCCGATGCACGCCAACAGCGGACGAGCTGCACAGGCGCCAGGGGGACGAGGACACCGTGACCGAGCAGACCACCGAGCACGACGACACCGCCGGCACCCACGGCTACATCTCCGACAAGGACCAGTACCTCCGCCGCCTACGCCGCATCGAAGGACAAGCCCGCGGACTTCAGAACATGGTCGAGGACGAGCAGTACTGCATCAAGATCCTCACCCAGATCTCCGCCATGACCAGCGCCCTCGAATCCGTCGCCCTCGGACTCCTGAACGACCATCTCAACCACTGCGTCCTCGAAGCCGCCGCAGCCGGCGGCGATGACGCGAAGATCAAGCTTCAAGAAGCATCTGACGCGATCGCCCGGCTCGTCCGCTCCTGACCTTCTCGCTTCATGTCAACATGAGATTGCGTGGTTCGATCGATCGGCGGTGTCGGTCGGCTGGTTAGGCTCGGCGAATGATCGACGCACGCCCTCGTCCCGCGCGTCGTCGATGGCCTGTCGTGGTCTCCGTCGTCGCTGCAGCACTCCTGTACGCGACTGTCGTGCTGACGTACGCAGGCGGCATTCGGGAGTCGAGCCAAGGATGCGAGACGGTCATCGCGGGCGATGACCCCGTCACCGTGAAGCTGCAGCCGGCGGCAGTGAACGCAGCGCGCCAGAGGCTCGAGTTCCAGATGACCCTGGTGCCTTCCGCGAGCCTGACCTCCTCCGACGGATACACCGCCACCGAGACGATCAGCCTGGTGACCTTCCCGGTCGACGGACCGAGCGTCCTGACGTTCCCGGCCGGTGAGGTACTCGAGAGCTCGACGCAATCGGACTACGCCGAGGGAATCGTCGAGGAATGGCCCTTCGACAGCTACCGGGCCGACCTCACGACCTTCGCCTTCACCGGTGAAGACGACTATCAGGATGGCCACGAGCACACCGCTCTCCCCACCCGAGTCTGCCTCGACGATGCCGTGCCGGGATGGCAGCTGCACACCGTGACGATCGACCACCCTGCGAACACCGTGCCCACGGCTGACGGCATTCGACCACTGCCCTCCGTGGAGATCACCGCGACCCGCTCGGCGAGCACGGTCGCCTTCGGGATCGTGCTGCTCGGGTTGATGGCTGCCACTCCGGTGCTGGTCCTGTTCGTCGCCATCAGCGCCTACACCGGCCGGCGAAAGGTGGAGGCCACCCTCACGAGCTGGATCGGCGCGATGCTCTTCGCGGTCATCCCGCTACGGAACTTCCTCCCTGGCGCGCCACCGGTCGGTTCCTGGATCGACTACCTCGTCGTGCTGTGGGTGATCGCGGGGCTCGTCACCGGACTCGCGATCTACATCCTTGCGTGGAACCGCTGGGGACACGGGGCTACGTCCGGTAAGTCGAGTGTCTCCGGGTCAGACGGTCTCTGAGTCGCAGTACCGGCGTGCTGCCGGTCTTCGGGTGCCCACTCGGTGACCGTTACCGGATCGATCAGACGAAGCGAACTGCGGTACCTCAGCGGCGACGGAACGCTTTGAAGAGCGCGAAAACGAGAACACCGCCGCCGATCACCAACACCGCCCATTGGCGGTTCGCTGGCGGGGTGATCGTGCAAACTGCAGTCCCGTCGACGTAATCAGTGCAGCTGCCCGTCTGAACGGAGATCAGCAACAAGAACACTGCCGCGACGGCGAACAAGGCGACGTTGACCCAACCCCATCGAACCGTGCGCTTTGTCCGCTCGCTCATGAAGCGACAGTAGACGGGCGCACGGCAGCTACCTACAGGGATCTGGACCGGTGACCTATCCCATTCACGGGAAAGATCAGCTGGCTCCGCGGAGGCGGACGCTAGCGGTGAGCCGTCAGGGCGTGCTCTGCGCCCGACGCAGCGTCAGGAACCATGTCGTGTCACGGTCGGCGTCAGTTGTAGCCACGCCGACGAGGTCGATCGGAGCGGTGCCGAGGGAGGCGGGGTCGATGTCAAGCGGACCTTCGCCGCAGCTGACGGTTTGGATCGTGGTCTTACCCGACGTGGCCGTGCCGGTTGCGGAGTCGGAGTCGAGATGCAGTTCGACTGTGCCGTCCCCGAAGCATTCGAAGGTGATGGCGCCGAGCAGCTGTGGCTGGTCGAAGGCGGCCTCCAGCCGATCGCCCTCCTGTCCAGCACTCGAATCGGACGACAGCACGGCGAGAAAGGGACCACCTGCATCGATGTCGGCCTGACGGTCCGAGCGCCACTGGGTGAGCTGCGCGCGATCGACGGGGTCCGGCGCGCATGCGGTCACGGTGCCCACAACAGCCAGCAGGAGTGTGAGTGCAACAGAACGACGCCTCATCCGCCCACCCTAGATCCGGCCGGGTCGCGGTGACGGCGCCTGCTTGTGAGGCGACGACGACGCGGAGGGTGCCCATCATCAGTGGCACCATGAGGCCGAGCATGATGGACTCGATGACCCAGCCCGCCCGGTACCGTCGGCCCGGAGCCTGCACAAGAGCCGGCTGCAGTGAGTGACACGACGATCAGTAGCAAGATCTGAGCGAGCATCAGCAGTGGCGCCGCGGCAGGTAACCAGTCGGACGCGCCGCCCGCAGGGCCGGCGAGGACGATGCAGTAGTTGATGGATGGCGTCAGCTGCACCAGCAGCACCCCGAAGAGCAGCGCAGGACTGTCTGTAGCTCGTGGGAGCGACGAGTTGTAGACTTTCGGCTGCCCGGGACGTTGAGTCTCGGGAAGTGAACCCGAGACCCGTCCGGAATGGACGCGGCGCTCGGGTTTCGCGCATTCAGGGCGTGATGTCGATCACGTCGCTGATCATCGATTGCGCGCGACGCCGCCAGTCGCCGCCACGAGCCCATGCCCACCCCACGGCGTCCGGGATCGCGAGTAGCGGCTCGCTGGCTGCGGATTCATGCCAGTACTCGAGCGTGCCGACACTTCCGGTGCGGCGAGTTGCCTCGATCATGCACTGCTTATCGCGGGCGACCAGCGTCTCGTCGCGCTCGAGGCAGAGACGGCCCCCGGCCGGGCCGATGGTGCCGACGAGTTCTTCCAGGCAGCGACGACGACGAACGACCTCGCTGCCGAGGTCGCGCGGAGCTCGGAAGATCGTCACTGTGGTGTCAAGGGAGGCGAACGTGTCGAGAAGGAGCCGCTTTCGCGCCTCGTTCTCCTGCTTCATGTGGAGGCGAGGCTGCCCAGGAAGAAGCAGAGTACGGACCGCCCGTCGAGACTCCGCGATATGGCGCGGGACGATCGCCGCCGCGATCAGCAGGTAGTCCTTCGCTTTCGATTCGTCGACGAAGACGGAGGCGGCGCTCACGCCTCGTCCTCGGGAGGCCAGTCGATCTCGAAGTAGCCGGTCCTGTCGCGCCCACTGCCCGCTCCGCCCCACAGCGTGACGATCGACCGTCCGAACTCGTGCGGATCGACGGCGTCCTCGCCGTCGAGGGGCGCCTCGATCGCGAATGTCAGCATGTTGCCCGGCTCGTTGATCATCGGAGGAGGAGCGGTCACTGTCGATGCGATCGCCCTGCCGGCGATGCGGTAGTCCCGGACGAGCCAGACGAGCCATTCTGTGACTAGCCACCCGTCACCTGAGGGGCCGGCGGAGAAGATGTCGACGTGACTGTCGGCTGACTTGATGCTCCACCAGAGGGTCCAGACCGGGCGCCCTCGGCGCTCGTCAATCGTTGCCGATGCTCTGATACCGGGCATCGTGTTGAGAAGCCTGCACGGCCATCGCAGCACCGCAGGAGTGTGCGGGTCATCCTGCTCCACCTCATCCGTGACGGTGGGCCGGGACCTCTCCAATCCCGCCAACTCGCTGAGGTATCGAGCGCGCTCGAAACCATCGTGAATCTTCCACCAGTGGTCGTCGTCCGAATCGAAATCGGCCGCCTGATACCAGCGGCTGGACAGCTTGGCGATGACATGGGCAAGAACCCCGACAGCGGTCGTACTAGCGAGCATCGCCTCCGCGTGGTCGACGTCGGCGTCCCCGGCGCTTCCGGCCTTGGCTGCGAGAACAAGATCACGCAGCATCTCCAGATCTGTACGGCGATACTCCGCCGATGCCTGCGAGACCGTCTTCGCGCTTACTCCCAGCTCGGCCGCGACACTACGTCCCGTCGCTCCCGGCTTGAGTGTCGCCTCGTAGATCGCCCGCCGCCGCACGGCAGCAAGCTGCGAGTGAAGTCCCCGAACCTCTTCTCCCACGCGCACACATTCACTCGCGCGCTCGACCGGATCCGGGATCGCCGATACGGACGCGACGAGCTGACGCATCAGCCCATCTGCATCGCGCTCTTCGGTCTCCGCCACACAACGACACTAGCAACATGTTACCCCTGGGGGGAACATCAGAACCGGCAGGCGTAACTCCCGCGGAGCTCAGTCCTTGACGGGGACGCGGATGCTCAGCCCTGCGGCGACGGCGATCCCAATTCCGATCAGGTGCAACGAGGACCAGATGACCTCGGGGAACGCGAACGGAAGGACCGGGTTCCACAGGGCCACCATCGGGATCAGCCCGATCAGCCACCACCATGCGCGAGCTTGGATCGCGAACCACGACATCACAGCGGCGAGAATGGCGACGGTGTAGAGCACGAAGACGTACTCGTCGGTGCCGACCAACGCGAGGCCCGCGAGCAGGACGATCGCGAGGATGATCCCCGGCGCGAGAGCCATCTTGGCCCTGCTGCGATCGGGGTACCGGGAGGTCTGGGTCCGCGGAGAGTTCTGAGGGGTGCTCGGGCGAGGAGCGGATGCGCTCTTGGGACGGCGCCGGCGTTTGTTCGGTCGGCTCATCCGGCGATCCTATGTCGGCCGCAACAGTGCGCCGTCCCCCTCCCGGCACCCGGAGCGGACCGCTCACGTGACAGCGCTTGCTGTATGGTCAGCGGATGCTGACTGTTGCTTCGCGTGTGGACGTCATGAACCGGTTGGGTCGGGCGATGGCGGATCCGACCCGTTCTCGGATTCTGCTCTCTCTCATCGAGCAGCCGGGTCATCCGGGCGAGCTGGCCGAGTCTCTGGGGCTGACGCGCTCGAACGTGTCGAATCATCTGACGTGCCTGCGCGGTTGTGGGATCGTCGCGGCGATCCCGGAGGGTCGGAGCACTCGGTACGAGATCGCGGATCCGCACCTTTCGAAGGCGTTGCTGGCGATGCTGGATGTCGTCTTGGCGGTCGAGGACGGCGTCGAGTGCGCGGACGAGAACTGCGATGTTCCGCTGTGCTGCGGGGTGTCCGAGTGAGCGCGGAGTGCTGTGGCAGCGACGAGCCGACCACCCCGCGCCGCCCCCTGGTGATGCGTCCTCGTCGAACCGAGGACGCCTGCTGCGCCGTCGATGACGCGCCGGTCGCCCTGACTCTCGGCGCGCGTTCGACCGAGCAGACCGGGCATCACGAGCATGAGACTGTCGGTCACGAGGCAGCCGGTCACGACGACGAGCACGACCATGTCGGCGAGCCGGAGGAGTCGGTGCCGTGGTGGCGGGACCTGAACGTCCTGATCCCGGTCGCGGCCGGTGTGCTGCTGCTCATCGGGTACGTCCTGGAGTGGACGGGATTCGAGCTCGCGGGAATGATCGTGCTCGGCGCGAGCCTGGTCGCGGGAGCGTCGACGTTCGTTCCCGGCGCCGTGCGGCGGCTGCTGCGCGGGAAGCTCGGCGTGGGTCTGCTGATGACGATCGCGGCGGTCGGCGCGGTCCTCCTGGGGCATGTCGGGGAAGCGGCGGCGCTGGCGTTCCTGTTCTCGATCGCGGAAGCGCTCGAGGATCGCGCGATGGACAAGGCCCGCGGCGGCCTGCGCGCGCTCCTGGATCTGATTCCGGACACCGCGATCGTGTCGCGTCTGCACGGCGAGGTCACGATTCCCGCCCGCGAGCTGCGGGAGCTCGACATCCTGGTCGTCCGCCCCGGCGACCGAGTCGCGACGGACGGAGTGGTCGTCTCCGGGCGCAGCAGCGTGGACACGTCCGCGATCACGGGCGAGTCGATCCCCGTCGAGGTCGGTCCCGGTGACGCGGTGCCCGCAGGGGCGATCAACGGCGGCGGCGCTTTGCAGCTGGAGGCCACGGCCGCGGGGACGGACAACTCCCTGACCACGATCGTGCACCTGGTCGAGCAGGCCCACGCCCGCAAGGGCGATCGCGCCCGGCTCGCGGATCGCATCGCGAAGCCCCTCGTCCCGGCCGTGCTCCTGCTCGCCGCCGGAATCGCCCTGTTCGGGGTCCTCATCGGAGACCCGAGCACGTGGACCGAGCGCGCCCTCGTGGTCCTGGTCGCGGCGTCCCCGTGCGCTCTGGCGATCGCGGTGCCGGTGACGGTTATCTCCGCGATCGGCGCGGGCAGCCGTTTCGGGCTGATCATCAAGTCCGGGGAGGCGTTCGAGCGCCTCGGCGCGGTGCAGGTCGTCGCGTTCGATAAGACCGGCACTCTGACCGCGGGCCGCCCGAGTGTCACCGACGTCGCGACCGCCCCCGGCGTCGCCCGCGAGGACGTGCTCGCGGTCGCCGCCTCCCTGGAAGCGCGCAGCACCCACCCGCTCGCCGCGGCGATCCTCGCCGCATCACCGGCACCGGCGCCGATCGAGGACGTCACCGAGCATCCCGGCGACGGCATCACCGGCACCCTTGCGGGGACCCCGGTCCGGATCGGCAGCCCCCGCTGGATCCCCGGCGCGCTGACCAGGCAGAGGGAAACGATGGAGGCCGCGGGAATGACGGCCGTCGTCGTGGAGCGCGCCGGCAGTGTTCTCGGGGTGATCGGGATCCGGGACGAGCTCAAGCCCGAGGCGGCCGAGACGATCGCGGAGCTCAAGCGCCACCACATCGGCGCGCTCATGCTCACCGGCGACAACACCCGCACCGCGAGTGCCCTCGCCGCTCAAGCGGGGATCTCGGAGGTGCGTGCGGAGCAGAAGCCCGCCGACAAGGCGGCCGCGATCGAGCAGTTCCGCCGGCACCGGCGAGTGGCGATGATCGGCGACGGCATCAACGACGCTCCTGCGCTCGCGAGCGCGGACGTCGGGATCGCGATGGGCGCGACCGGCTCCGCCGCCGCGATCGAGTCCGCGGACGTCGCGTTCACCGGCACCGATCTGCGCCTGATCCCCGCCGCGCTCCTGCACGCCCGCCGAGGTCGGCGGATCATGACGGCGAACCTGGTCCTCGCGCTCGGCGTGATCATTGTCCTGTTCCCCCTCGCGCTCTTCGGGATCCTGGGCCTGGCCGGAGTGGTCCTGGTGCACGAGCTCGCAGAGGTCGTCATCATCGCGAACGGAGTCCGAGCCGCCCGCCGCGGTAGCCCGCTCGTGTCCGCGAAGGCAGACCAGGCCGCGACCAGCCGAGCTCTGAGTTCGAGGTCATGACCGGGACCTCGAGGCGGCAAGAGGCCTTCGGGTGAGCTCAGTACCCTGTTGCGGTAGTGGCAGGGCGCGACTCGGCGGTCCTGCCGCTCCAGCGGACGGGTGATGTGATGACGACGCGCAGCTCGCGGACCGTCCGCGGTGTCATCGCCGCGCTCGTCGCGACGTTCGTCGCCCTGTTCTCTCATTCCGTCGCCGACGGAACGGCTCCGAGCCGTGTCGGGGTGATCCTTGCGCTGGCGTTCGCGGTCCCGGTCTGTGTCGCTCTCGCCGGCCGCCGACTGTCGCTGGCCCGGCTGAGCGTCTCGGTTCTCTCCAGCCAGTTCGCGTTCCATGCGGCGATGATGCTGGGAAACCCGGACACCATCCCTGCTCCCCGGTCGAGCACGGTCGGGGCGGGGCACCACCAGGACGCGAGCGTGCCCGTCCTGGATCTCGCGACCTCGGTAGCCCACCCGGACCACGACACCGTCATGTGGGGAGCGCACCTGCTCGCCGCGATCGTGACGATCTTCGCGCTTCGCCAGGGTGAGCGGGCGTTCTGGAGCATCCTTGCCCGGCGCCGATTCGAGACGGTCCGAGCGCTCCTGACCGGCCCGAGCGAGCCGACACCGCGCCGTGAATTACCGGCGTCCAGTTCTTCCGCGCGCGCACGCCCGCGGCTCGTGTCCTTGTCCGTGATGCGGCATCGGGGTCCGCCGGTCGCTGCTGCCTGAGCGCAGCCACCGCCCGCACCCTCTTCTCACCTTTCTCGGGACGCTTAGGCGCGCCCGCATCACGGAAAGCACTTCTCTTGTCAACACGAACCACCCTCACCGCGGTGACCGCGATCACCGCCGGCATCGCCCTGGCGCTGGCCGCGCCGCTCACGGCGTCCGCGCACGTCAGCATCACCCCGAACACGGCCGACCCGGGCGCGTCGGAGAACTTCACCTTCAAGGCCGTCAACGAATCCGAGACCGCCGTGACCACGGCGGTCACCGTGTCACTGCCGACCGACACCCCGATCGTGTCGGTGCGCTACCTGCCCACCCCCGGGTGGAGCACGTCCGTCGTGGAGAGCACACTGCCGGAGCCGGTGTCCGTCGGCGGGAACGAGATCACCGAAGCGCCGACCAGCATCGTCTTCACCGCCGAAGCGGGCAGCGAGATCCAGCCCGGTCAGTTCATGCAGTGGACCGTCTCGCTGGGTCCGATCCCGGAAACGGGGAGCCTGCTGCTGCCGGCCGTGCAGTCGTACAGCGACGGGACGAGCGTCGACTGGGTCTCGACCGCGGAAGAAGTCGAAGCCGACGCCTCTCTGAAGTCCGCTCCGGTGCTCTACGTCCAGGACGAGCCGGCTGAGGACCACCACGCAGGATCGGCCGCGACCGATCCTGCCGAAGCGGACGGCGCCGCGGCGACCACCGCGGCGCCGGGCGTGGAGGCCAGCGTGGCTCTCGGGCTGAGTATCGCGGCCCTGCTGCTGGGAGTCGTGGGCGCCGCGCTGGGCGCGATCGCGCTGTTCGGCCGGAAGCGGGTGCGCGGATGACCCATCGTCTCGCGGGGCGGGCCGCGATCGCGACGGCCGTGATGCTGCTGCTCGGTGTGGCCGCGGCGACTCCCGCGGCCGCCCACGACTCGGTACTCGAAAGCAGCCCCGCGCCGGACGCATCGGCCGCGGAGGTGACGAGCGTGTCCTTGACTTTCAACGACACGCTGCTGGATCTGGGAGGCACGAACACCGCGTTCGCGATCCAGGTCATCGGCCCGGACGGCCGCTACTACTCCGAGGGGTGCGTCGCCTTGGACGGATCCTCGGTCTCGGTGCCGGCGGCTCTGGGCGCGGCGGGCGAGTACGAGGTCCTGTGGCAGGTGGTGTCCTCCGACGGTCACCCCACCTCCGACAGCTACACGTTCGACTACGCGCCCGACGCGGCAACCCCCGCCGCCGAGGGAACGGAGACGGCGCCCCGCTGCGGAAGTGACGGCGAGAGCGACACCACGGCCGACGCAGTACCCGCCGCCTCCTCCGGGGACGGGTTCGACGCGGCCGGGCTGCTCGCTGGGTTGTCCATCGGAGCCGCAGCGATCGCGGTCGCCACGGCGGTCACGGTCTTCGTGATCGGCCGGATGCGACGGCGCAGTTGACCTGCGGGTCCGCCTCGTCCCGTCGGGGCGGGCCCGCTTTCGCGATCGATCGACAGAGAAGGGCACGCTGATGACGATCCCGCCGATCCTCTCGCGCCTCCCGGACGCGCCCCCCTCGATGGACACCTTCCTCGCGGTGTCCGCGAGCGCGTTCTGGTTCTGGGGGCTTCTCGGCATCCTGCTGGCCGGCGTCTACGCCCTCGGGGTCGCGCGGGTCCGGCTGACGCGGCGGCGGTGGCCGTGGTGGCGCGCGGGGAGCTTCCTCGCAGGATGTGGACTGCTCGTGGCGACGATGGCCAGCGGGCTCGAGGACTACGGCCGGGAGATGTTCTCGGTGTTCATGTTCCAGCAGCTGACGCTGATGATGGCCATCCCGCCGCTTCTCGTCCTCGGCTCACCCGGCACGCTTCTGCTGCGGGCGACACCGCACCGATGGCCGGGACGGATGGTGCTCGTGACCGCGCTGGGTCTGCTGCGCTCGCGTGCCGTGCGGGTGCTTCTTCATCCGGGGTTCACGATCCCGCTGTTCCTGCTGCTGTTCTACGGCCTCTACTTCAGCGACCTCGACGATCTCCTGCTGGACAGCGCGGCCGGTCACCTCGCGGTGGAAGTGCTGTTCCTGGCGGCGGGAGTGGTGTTCGCCGTTCCGCTGCTGTCAGCGGATCCGCTGCCGGTACGGCAGACGCATCTGGGGCGGATGTTCGACCTGTTCGCGGAGATGCCGTTGCATGCGTTCTTCGGCGTCATCGTGATGATGTCCGCGACCGCGTTCGTGGGTGCGTTCCAGGCTCCCGCGTCGTGGGGAGTGGACCCGATCGCGGATCAGCAGATCGCCGGCGCTCTCGCCTGGTCGTACGGCGAGCTGCCGAGCCTGCTGATCGTGCTGCTGCTGCTGGTGCGGTGGCAGCGGGACGACACCCGGGCAGCTCGCGCCGCCGACCGCGCTGGGGATGAGCACGGAACCCCTGACCTGGACGCCTACAACGCCTACCTGCAGGAGTTGAGCCGGCGAGGAAGCGACCCTCAGACACCCTCCCCGCGCTGACGCAGGCGCGTGAGCGTTAGGAGAGCCCCGGTCAGCAGTGGTGCGAGCGCGCTGAGCGCGATGGCACCTCCGATGAGGGTGCGCAGGGACATCGCCGGGGTGACGGCAGCGCTCAGAGGCACGGTGTCGGTGAACGCGCCGGGCGTGAACGCGGGGATCCGGGCTCCGGTGGACCCGTCGGGGAGGATCGTCTGGCTCTGCCCGACGGTCGAGACGTTCACGATCGCCCGTCCGGTCTCGATCGCCCGGACGCGGGCGATCGCGAGCTGCTGCGCGGACTCGTCGGTGCGCCCGAAATCGGCGTTGTTGGTCTGCGCGAAGATGACCTGTGCGCCTCCAGCGATCATCTCGTCGAAGAGACGGTCATCGACGATGTCGAAGCACAGCGACATCCCGGCGACGGTGCCTGCGACGGCGACAGCCGGGGAGAGGGCACCGATCTCGTAATCGCGCTGCACGAGACCGATCAGATCCGGCGCCAGGAGTGACCAGAAGGCGCGATCGGGAACGTACTCCCCGAACGGCACAGGATGCTTCTTGTCGTAGAGACCGTCGGGACCCTCCGGAGTCCACACCAGGGAGCTGTTGTAGTAGCGGTCATCGCGACGGGTGATCGCGCCGACGACCAGGGGCGCGTCGAGGGTCGCGGCGAGCTCGGAGAGCCGGCGCGCTGTCGCCGGGTCGGCGAGCGGGTCTTCGTCCATGCTGTTCTCCGGCCACAGCACGACATCAGCGGCCCCCGCTTCCCGCGGGGTCGCGTCGATCTGCGCGGACAGCAGCTCGCCGGGTCCTCGCCGGTCGAAGTAGCCGGCGGGTCCCGCGCCCTGCACAGCGGTGACCCGCAGCTGCCCGGTCGGCGCCGCTTCCCACACCGGCACCGCCACCCATACGAGCGCGATCGCCGCCGCTGTCGCTCCGAGCGCAGCGGGCCGGTCGGGCAGGAACTGTCGCAGCTGCAGCAGGAAGGTGAGGCACGCGACCAGCACGAAACTGAATCCGGACACGCCGACCCAGGCGATCAGCGGAGCGAGCGGGCTCTCGGACTGCGAGTAGGCCAGGCGGCCCCACGCGAAGCCGCCGTACGGCCAGGACCCGGCAATGACCTCCCTCGCCACCCATACGCCCGCGACGCCCGCCGGCAGCAGGAGCAGCCGTCCCGCGAGGGTCGGCCAGAACCGCTCGATCACAGACCACATCAGGGTGATCGTCGCTGCGCCGGCCGCGAAGAACGCCGCCTCGAGAAGCGACAGGGCCAGCCACGGAACAGGGCCGAGGTACTCCGAAGTCCATGAGACGTGGGTGAGGTAGAACACCGTCCCCGTGACAGCGCCGAGCAGAGCGCCGACCCGTACCGTCCGGCCGCGCAGCAGCGCCAGCAGCAGTGCGACGCCGAGGAGAGTCGCCGGCCACAGACTCAGGCGGGGGAATCCGGCATCCAGCATCGCGCCGGCGAGGGCAGCTGCACACAGCGATGCGGCCCCGACCCGAGTCACGTCAGGACGAGGACGCCGGCGACCGGTCGGTCGACCGCTCACTCCGAGGTCGGCGGTTCACCGCCGGACCCGGCGGGGCGCGGTGCTGCCCGGCGCACGAGGAAGAGGACGACGACCGCGAGGAGCGCGAAGAACGCCAACGCGATCCCGACCAGGACGATGGTGGGGATGGGAGCTTCGTAGGGGGCGAACAGCGACTCCGGCGCTCCCGACGCGGACGTGTCGCCGCCGCAGACGGGAGGCTGGGAGACGCCGGTCTTCGCGACGGCGTCCGCGGGCCGGTCGTAGGTGAAGCCGTACTCGGCGGTCGAGACGTGCCCGTCCGCGGTCACGATCTTCGCCGCCACCAGGTAGCGGCCGCTCTCCCCCAGCGCGACACCGGTCGTCACCGATTCGGCGTCGACCTCGGCGCAGCCGTTGGAGTAGAACAGGTCGTCGCCTTCGCGCACCACCTGCACGAGCGAGACGTTGTTCGTCGGGTCAGAGCCCACCTCGTGCCCAAACGTCAGAGTCACCTCCGAGGGCGCCACGGTCACCGTCGCGTCCGCGGACGGGCTGCTGGATTGCACGCCGGTGTGAGCCGCTGCGGGCGCGACGGGAAGGACCAGGCCCAGCGTCGCCGCTGCCGCCAGAGCGACGCCGAGCAGGACGGGGCGGTGCAGTCGGGTGGGGAGAGGGAGCGGCATCAGAGTCGTCCTGTTTCATCATCGGGGGGCGCCCCCGGGGAGGGAGACGAGGAGACGGGAGCGACTGACGATCCGCCTCGCTGATGATCTTCGAGCCTGAACCTCGTAGCCGCCGCCAGCTGTTCTTGGTACGCTACGTCGAAATTTGCCTGCCTACACCGCAGGCTTCTTCGACGCCACCGGGAAGATGCCATCGTGACGAACCTGCAACCAGACGCCTCGCGCGCTGGTGTGCAGCGAACCCTCACGCTGCTCTTCCTCGTCGTCCTCACCGCGCTCGCGCTGCTGCTCGGACATCCCCTCGAGCGCCTCCACGACGCGGTCCCCGCCGACACCACTGTCGCCGCAGCCGCGACGACGACGGGGGACGCCGAGGTTCTCACGTCGAGCGTGGCAGCGCTCACCGATGTGGCGACGCTCGGTGGTGTCGCTGAGCTGTGCGCGCTGCTGGCGGTCGTCTGCGCGGTCATCGTGATCGTCGTCGCCCTCGCCGCCCGCGCACGGCCAGGGCAGGGCTCCATCGCCAGCACGGCACCGCCGGCGTCCGCACCGTCGTTCTTCACGACCGCTGCACGAGCACGGCTGAGCCTCTCCGCCAGCTGCGTCCCTCTTCGGCTGTAGGCCGTCGCCGCCGATCTGAGCCCCGTCTCGATCGGCGCGCACTTGCGCGCCCGCGACACGGAGTCAGGTCACGACGACCGACCTCTCGCCGACCCTGGACGTGCAATGCCCCTCTCTTCCTCCGTTCCCCCGCCCACCCCCGGAACCCGCCGCGCCGCCATCGCGCTCGAACACCGAACCCGCCCGCCCCGTCGCCGACCGGCCCGTCCGACGCCGCAGCCCCAACCAATCTCCCGCCGAGTCCTCCCGGCGGCGGCCGCGTTCTCCGCGATCGCGCTCGCCACCGTCATGGCCCTCCCGGGCACGCTGCTGCCCGCCTCCAGTGCGGCCGCCTCGCAGACCCCGGGAGTCTCCGCCGCGGTCAGCGCGCAAGCCTTCGTCGCCTCCGACCTGCCTGACAGCATCGTCATCCGCGACAACTTCACCGCCGCCGCTGCACCCGCACGCATCGTCGAGGTCACCACCGAGACGACCGACGCCGTGGGCCCCCTCGACGCAACTGACGACGATTCGGAAGCAGCAACCGAGACCGGGTCCACGGCGACCGAGCTCTCCAGCGGCTCCGTGCGCTGGCCCTTCCCCGTCGGCGTGCGCATCTCCGATGACTACGGCCCTCGAGTGGCGCCGTGCAGCGGCTGCTCCACCTTCCACAAAGGCCTGGACATGACCCCCGGCGCCGGCACGCCGATCAGCGCCGTCGCCGACGGCGTGGTCCGCGAGACCGGCGAGACCGACACCGGGTTCGGCAACTACGCCGTCATCGATCACGTCGTCGACGGCGAACTCGTGAGCACCCTCTACGCCCACATGGAGTGGGGATCCCTCACCGTCTCCGAAGGGCAACCGGTGAAAGCCGGTCAGCGTCTGGGCGCTGTCGGCTCCACCGGTCAGAGCACCGGACCCCACCTGCACCTCGAGGTGTGGGAGGGCGGCACCGACCCCATCGACCCCTACGCCTGGCTCTCGAACAATGCGGGATAGCACCACACCGCGACCCACCGATAAGTGCAAGACTGTTCATATGTTCATTCATGCAGCTATTGAGGGTGGTGCTCGTGGGATCTGATCACGCTCACGGGTCCGCCGTGTCCGCCGCCGGCAAGCACCGCCGACCCCTCGTCATCGCGTTCTGCCTCACCGCGGCGTACATGGTGGTCGAGTTCGTCGTCGGGTTCTCCGTCAACTCGCTCGCGCTCATCTCCGACGCCGCCCACATGGGCACCGACGTCCTCGGGCTCGGAATGGCGCTGGCGGCGATCACGCTCGCCTCCCGCCCCGCGACCTCGCAGCGCACCTACGGCTTCTACCGGCTCGAGGTCCTCGCGGCGCTGGCGAACGGGATCCTGCTGTTCGCGGTCGCCGGGTACGTGATCTTCGAGGCCGTGCAGCGCTTCTCCGAACCGCCCGCGGTCCCGGGAGCGCCGCTGCTGATCACCGCGGTGATCGGGCTGATCATCAACCTGATCAGCTTCCGGCTGCTGATGGCGGGATCCAAGGAGAGCCTGAACCTCAAGGGCGCCTACCTCGAAGTGATGGGCGACCTGCTCGGATCCGTCGGCGTGATCGTCGCCGCGATCATCCTGCTCACCACCGGCTGGCCGTACGCGGACCCGATCATCGGTGTCGGCATCGGACTGTTCATCCTGCCCCGCACCTGGAACCTCACCCGCCAAGCGCTGCGGATCCTGATGGAATCCGCTCCCGACGACGTCGACATGCCCGCCATTCAGCGCGACGTCCTCGCCGTGCCGGGCGTGGTCGCGCTGCACGATCTGCACGTCTGGACCATCACCTCCGGGATGGACAGCGCGAGCGGGCACATCGTCCTCGAACGCGGCGCCGACTACGAGAAGGTCCTCGCCGGCGTCCTCGTCGTCCTCAAGGACACCCACCACATCGAGCACGTCACCATCCAGTGCGAGCCCGAAGAGTTCTCCGAGACCACGAACCTGATCTAGGCACCGATGAGCACCGACACCCCCGACTCCCCGCCCGCAGCGCCCGCCGCCTCGCTTCCCGTCGACGCGATGCCCTCCACCGCGATGATCGAGGATCTCGCCGACGTCTTCGGGCTCCTCGGCGATCCCGGACGCCTGCGGATCCTCATCACCCTGCTCCCCGGCCCGCGCACCGTCGGCGAGCTCGCCGAGCACAGCGGTCTCAGCCCCTCCGCGACCTCGCACGCACTGCGGCTGCTGCGCTCGCACCGCGTCGTCGAGGTGCACCGTTCCGGCCGGAACGCGTCGTACACGATCGCCGACGAGCACGTGCGCGAGTTCCTCGAACGCGGTCTCGAGCACATCGGTCACACCGTCCTCGTGCACACCCTCCCCCGCAGCTCCCACACCGAGACCGACGAGCGCTCCGGCACGGACTGCTCCCGCGAACCCTGACCCGAGCATCCCCTGCTCCACCGTTTCTGCCGACCTCCGGCCTGACAGAAAGCACCCCATGAAAACCAGCACCAAGGTCAACCTCATCGCGATCGGCGCCGTCGTCCTGATCGTCGCGGTCATCGCGGCGATCACGACGTTCCGCCCGTTCTCGCCCTCACGCGAGGAGGTCGCCGCGACGACCGCGGTCCTGGAGGAGAACACCCACCGTCTCGACGTCGCCGAGAACGGGGAAGTGACGCTGGTGGAGTTCCTCGACTTCGAATGCGAAGTCTGCGGGCAGGTGTACCCGACCATCGAGGAACTGCGGGAGGAGTACGCCGGCCGGGTCACGTTCGCGACCCGCTACTTCCCGATCCCCTCGCACCGCAATTCGAAGAACGCCGCGATCGCGGTCGAAGCCGCCGCGCAGCAGGACCGGTTCGAGGACATGTACGACCGGATGTTCCAGACGCAGGCCAGCTGGGGCGAGAGCCAGGACTCCAAGGCCGACGTGTTCCGCGGCTTCGCCGAGGAGCTCGGACTGGACATGGCCCAGTTCGACGCCGACGTCGCCGACCCGGCCACCGCCGAGCGCGTCGACTTCGACTTCCAGGCCGGCCAGGACCTCGGCGTGCAGGGCACCCCCACCATCTTCGTCAACGACGAGGCGATCGACCTTCAACGACTCGGCGACATCAAGGCAGCCCTCGACGCCGCGCTCACCTCGTGACCGGCGTCCCGCGACGCACCCTGCTCACCCTCCCGATCGTCGCGGCCGTCGCACTGACCACGACCGGCTGCACCCAGGATCAGCTGTCGGAGCAGTACCGAACCGGGTCGAACAAGAACTACGTCGCGGGCGATGGGACCGTCATCGAGTGGCCGGCCGAGACCCGGGGCGAGCCGGTGGAGTTCACCGGGCTCAGCGAGACGGGCGAGACGATCACGGCCGAGGACTACCGCGGCACGGTCCTGGTCGTGAACTTCTGGTACGCCGCCTGCGCCCCCTGCCGCGCGGAAGCACCCGACCTGCAGGCCCTGTACGAGCAGTACACCGGGCAGGGCGCTGAGTTCCTCGGCGTCAACGTGCGCGACCAGGCCGACACCGCAGCCGCCTTCGCCCAGACGTACGGCATCACCTACCCCTCGATCGTCGACGTCGACGCGGCCGCGCAACTCGCGTTCTCCGGAGAATTCGCCGCGAACGCCGTCCCCACCACCATCGTCCTGGACGCGGAGGGGCGCCCCGCGTCACGCATCCTCGGACGAGTCACCGCCCGCTCCATCCTCGACACCCTCATCGCGGATGCCATCGCGGAGACGGCCCCGTGAACTGGAGCGAGACCGTCTTCGCCGGCCAGTTGCTGCTCGCCGCGCCCATCGCGATCCTCGCGGGACTGGTGTCCTTCGCGTCCCCGTGTGTGCTCCCCCTCGTTCCCGGCTACCTCGCCTACATCGGCGGGAACCCCGACCTCGCCACCGGAAGCCGCCGCCGACTGCTGCTCGGGGTGGGACTGTTCATCAGCGGCTTCGCCGTCGTGTTCACCGCCTACGGCGCCGCGTTCGGTGCCCTGGGCACGTGGCTGCTGCAATGGCAGGACGTCATCACCCGGATCCTCGGAGCGTTCGTGATCCTCATGGGCATCGTGTTCATCGGCCAGATCCGCTTCCTGCAACGCACCATCAAGCCGCGATGGAAGCCCGCGACCGGGCTGCTCGGCGCGCCCCTTCTCGGCGTCGTCTTCGGCCTGGGCTGGACGCCCTGCTTCGGACCCACCCTCGCCGCGATCTCCGCCCTCAGCCTCGACGGCGCCTCCGCCGGCCGCGGCGCCCTCCTCGGGCTGCTCTACTGCCTCGGCTTAGGGATCCCGTTCCTGCTCATCGCCCTCGGCTTCTCCTGGGCGAGCACCGCAACAGCGTTCCTCAAACGCCACATCCGCACCATCAACCTCCTCGGCGGCCTCCTGCTCATCCTCATCGGCACCGCCATGCTCACAGGCCTCTGGACCGAATGGATCTACCGCCTCCAGAACCTCATCAACGGCTTCGTCACCCCCATCTGACCCCGCCCGTGACGCACCCCCGCTACCTGCTGACCCCGATCGACGAGACGAGCCACCCCGCCGTGCCCAGCACACACCCCGCCCTCGACGCCGCACCGCAGCGCCCCTCACGGACAACCCGCGTCGCGCTGATCCTCGGCGCGCCCCTCGCGGCCGGCGCCGCGCTGCTCGCCCTCGCCGCGACCGGCGCCCTGGACCCCGACCGGCTCCTCATCGACCCCGGCGTCGTCGCCACCCGCGGCCTGCCCCTCGCCCGCGTCCTGCACGACCTCGCCGCGACACTCACCGTGGGCTTGCTCCTCGTCGCCCTTCTCTTGCCCCGCTCGAACCGTGCTGTGGGCGCGGTTCGAGAGACGGCGATCCGGTGGGCATCCTGGGCAGCCGCCGCCTGGGTCCTCTCCGCCACCGCGGTCCTCGTCTTCACCGTCGCCAACGCGATCGGAGCTCCGGTCAGCTCGCCCACGTTCCCCGCGCAGCTGTGGTTCTACATCACCCAGCTCGAGCTCGGGCAGGTCCTGCTGCTCTCCCTCGCCGCCGCCGCGGCCGTGCACGTGATCACCCTGCTCACCTCCGACCGGGCGTGGAGTGTCGCTGCGTTCGCGCTCGCCCTGTTCGCTCTGCTCCCGCTCGCGTTGACCGGTCACGCGGCTGGCGCCGACGAGCACATCAACGCAGTGAACAGCCTCGCCGTGCACTTGATCGGGGTGACCCTGTGGGCTGGAGGCCTGCTCGGTGTCGTCCTTCTCGCCCGGCGCCTCGGCGCGGCCCTTCCCGACGTCGCCGAGCGGTACTCG
Organism: Rathayibacter sp. VKM Ac-2760; assembly: GCF_009834185.1. Classification (GTDB taxonomy): domain Bacteria; phylum Actinomycetota; class Actinomycetes; order Actinomycetales; family Microbacteriaceae; genus Rathayibacter. The sequence continues at coordinate 384,391 of NZ_CP047173.1, read as the reverse complement.
CGGGTGGCCGGGTTCGCGTTCGCCGCCGTCGCCCTCTCCGGGATCATCAACGCCTCCCTTCGCCTCTCCGACCCCACCGATCTCGCCACCCCCTACGGGACCCTGCTGATCGTCAAGACCACCGCCCTGCTGGCACTCGGCGCTGTCGGCGCGTGGCACCGCGCCCGAGTGCTGCCCGGCCTGCGAGTCGAGGGGCGGCGTCGCCGAACGTTCCTGCGCCTGGCCGCGGTGGAGCTGGTGATCATGGCCGCCACGATCGGTGTGTCCGTCGCGCTGTCTCTCTCTGAGACCCCGATCGGTGACGCGACGGTGAACGATCCCCGCCGCAACCTCCTCGGCTACCCCTACCCCGACCCGGTCACCGTCGCCCGCCTTTTCACCTCCTGGCACCTGGACTGGATCGGCCTTGCCGCCGCCGTGACCGTGGCCCTCTGGTACCTGCGCACCCTCACCCAGCTGCGCCGCATCGGCCGCACCTGGCCTCTCCGGCGCACGATCGCCTGGTGCGCCGGCGCTCTCGTGCTGCTCTGGGCGACCAACGGAGGACCCGGCGTCTACGCCCAGGTGCACCTCAGCACCCTCCTCGGACAGCACCTGCTTCTCGCCGCCGTCGTCCCCGCGCTGCTCGTCGCCGGGAGACCGGTCGACCTTCACCGCGCGAACCGCGCCGCACACCTGCCGCCATTCGCCCTCCCTCGTGCGTCACGCCGGCCCGGCGTTCTCGCGCAGGTGCTGCAGCGGCCCAGCGTCGCCGTGGTGCTGTTCCTCGCGAACCTCGCCGCGTACTACGGCACCGACTGGCTGCAATGGTCGCTGTTCTTCTACCAAGGGCGTGCCGCGATCATCGCCACCAGCATCACCACCGGACTGCTGCTCGCCGCTGCCCTCTCCCGTCGTCCCGGACGCACCAGCGACGCCATCGAGCAACTGCTCGCCCTGCTCGCCGCGGTCGCCGGTCTGCTCATCCTCGGCTGGACGCTGCGCGACACCGGCAGCATCCTTGCGCCGTCGTGGTGGATCGCGATGCTCTACCCCGACGACGCCGTCCTCGCCGATCAGGGCCGCGCGGGCGCGGTCGCCCTCATCGCCGCCACCGTCACCGCCCTGACCACCAGCGCACTCCTCAACCTCGCTCGACGACCCCGACGCACGACGGAGGCCTCCGCATGACCCGCCACCATCACACCCCGCGCCGCAGGGTCCACCGCTTCGCGGTCTCCGCGGTCGCCCTCAGCGTCCTGCTGGCCATCTTCACTCCCGCTCCGGCGATGGCGGCGGCGTATCCGAGTTGGGAGGACGTCGAAGCGGCACGCTCCAGCGAGACCAGTAAGCAGGCGCAGATTGGGGAGATCACCGCGCTGCTCGCCGAGCTCCGTGACAACGCCGACACCGCGCGCAGCGCTCAGGACGCGCGCGTCGCCGACTACGAGAAGGCGCAGGCGACTCTCGACGACGCCACCTACCGAGCCGACGAGCTCCAGGCGGACGCGGACGAGGCGACCGCCCTTGCGGAGCAGTCCCGGAAGCAGGCCGGCCAGCTCGCGTCCACCCTTTCCCGCGCCGGCGGCACGAACCTCACTCTCGCGCTGCTGACCAGCCCCGACAGCGGCAGCCTGCTCGATCAGCTCGCATCGATGACCAAGCTGACGGAGAAGACCGACGCGATCTACACGACCGCCCGCACCGACTCCAACACCGCCACCGCCCTCACCGCTCAGGCAGACATTGCCCGCGACGCTCTCGCAGGCCTCGCGGCCGCCGCGGACGCCGCCCTCGCCGACGCGATCGCCGCGCGCGAGGACGCCGACACCCGCGTGCAGGAACAGCAGGACTACGAGAGCACCCTCCGCAGCCAGCTCGCCGTTCTCACCGAGAACCGCGCCGCGACCGAAGCCGACTACCAGACAGGCGAGGACGCGCGCCGCGCCGCGGAAGCAGCCCGAGCAGCCGCGGAAGCCGCCCGCATCGCCGCCCAGGCCGACGCCACCCGTATCGCCGAAGCTGCACGCGCCGCTGCGCCAGCCAGCAGCACTCCGGCCGGAGGCGCCGCACCCGCAGGTGGCGGGGCGCCGGTCGCCGGCCCTTCTTCCCAGGGGTGGGTGAAGCCCGTCTCCGGCCGCATCAGCAGCCCCTTCGGACCCCGCCCGCAACAGCCCGTCGCCGGCGTGAACCCCTTCCACTACGCGACCGACATCGTCGCCAGCTGCGGAACCCCCGTCGCCGCAGCCTCCAGCGGCACCGTCTCCTACTCGGGCGCCTTCGGCAGCTACGGCAACTGGATCCTCCTCGAGCACGGCAACGGGATCCAGACCGGCTACGCCCACAACTCCACCCTCCTCGTCGACGCCGGACAGACCGTCACCGCGGGCCAGATCATCGCCCTCGTCGGCACCACCGGAGCGTCCACCGGCTGCCACTCCCACTACGAGACCCGCACCGGGGGCGCCCGCGTGGACCCTGAACCGTTCATGCGAGCCCGCGGCGTCACCCTCGGATGATCGCCTTTTCCCCCGCCGCCGTGGGCTCCAATCGTTCACTGATGTCGCCCTCGCTGCGACGTCAGTGATCGCGGCTGCAGTGTCCGGTCCGTATTCGGGTTACCGACCGGACACTGCAGCCGTGTTCTCCTTCGACCACTTCCCTTCTGCGAACATCTGCACGTCGGGCAGAGAGTTGAACAGCGGGTCCGCTGCGAGGGCTTCACGGCAAAAAGGATGTGAGCCCGTAGGGCGACCAACGGCGGCCGGCGCGGCCGGGCGACCTTTTGAGGGCGCTCCGTCGCCGTTGCACGAGCGCAGCTCGCACCTCACGGAACGGGATCCCTGGGGGGTGAGGGGGTCACCCCTCACGGGACGCCTACCTATATAGGTAGGTATCCCTCGCCGTTCAGCTCGCGGCGGCCGTCTCGGTCGCCGCGGTACGGGCTGCCTCAACCTCGGCGGCGGTGTGGTGTCCCTGCACGTCGGCGTAGGCGACTTTGTAGGGGCGGGTCCCGTCGTTCCAGTCGAGAGCGACGGTCACGCTCTTGGGGTTCACGCGAGTGACGACGTGCCAGCCGAAGCGGTGCTTGATCATGTCGCCCTTGTCGATCGTCTCGCGGCTGTGGATCGTGACCTGTCCGGCGGCGGCCTGCTCCTCGCGGACGTCCGACCAGTAGTTGCGCTGGTCTTCGAGCTGCGCGCGCTGGGTGAGCAGTCGCTCCCGGTAGGCGCCGGTGGCGGGGGTGGTCGTCTCGATGTAGCCGCCGCCGAAGTTGTGGGAGCTGCCCTCGATCTTCCGCGTGTAACCGCGAATCTCGGTGTCGAGGCGGTCGATGCGACGGGCGACCATTCCGGGGGCGTAGCGGTGTTCGGTGGTGTGGGCGGCGACGTCGGCGCGGGCGTGGGCGCGGGTGGCTTCGCGGTCGGCTTCGACGCTGCGGCCCATCGCGTTGTGGGCCTTCTCGATCGCGTTGCGGTGTCGCGTCTCGGAGTGGTGGCCGATCTTGATCGGCTCGCCGCCCTCCGGGAGCCGGTCGAACGCGCGGCGCGCGGCCGCGTCGGCGGTGTCGGCGTCGACGGCGCGGCGGTCAGCCTTCGCGTCGAGCGCGTCGACGCGGGCGGCCTGGCGCTCGATGGTCGCCGCCTCCGCCTCCGCGGTCGGGCGGAACGTCTCTTCGGCCTCGATAGTGACCTCGTGTCCGGCGTCGCGCAGGGCGGTCGCGGCGCGGTTGATGGTCCACCACTTCGGGAGGCGGTCGCGGGACTGCGGGACGTACCAGGCGCTGATGGAGCGGCCCCAGCGCCAGCCGGTCGCCTTGAGGATCTCGGCGGTGCCGTCGCCGCGGCTGGTGCCCTCGATGAGGGTTCCGGCTTCGGGGGTGTGGGTGATGGTGAGCATGTCGGTTCTCCTTCTCGGTTCGGGGGTTCAGTCGTTGTCGCGGTAGTCGGCGGGCGTCTCGCTGCGGTCGTGCAGCGCGTACGCGGCCGGGAACAGATCGAGCACCCGGGCAACCGCGACCGGAACGACGACGTAAGCGCCGGAGGCCATGTAGCCGACACGATCCGCGGGCAGGGGCTCCACGGGCTCGAAGTGCTGCAATGTCACCCCGGGAAGCCCCGCGCGGCCCTCGCGGGTGACCAGGTGCACGGCCGGGGTCTGCTCGGTCACCGGGTCGCGGCCACCGGCGCCGACGATGACCACCTGACGGGCGGTCCGGCTGATGCCCTCCACGCCGGGGCTGTGGGTAGCGGTCGTGATGACCTCGGTACGGGTGCCGCGCTGCTGGCTCATGGTGTGTCTCCCTCTAGCTGATCGTTTTTCTTTGCCTCTCCGGCGGGGAAGACCGTTTGAGTGGAGGCGGCGGAGTGACGCCGATCACGGGCGAAATAAGCCCGCAGGGCGCGTCCGGGATCGGTGGCACGCAGCCGCCGGAGCGAAATAGGTTGAGACCGCGGAGAGGTGAAGAAAACGGGTGGAACGGGCCGCGCAGCGGCCTCCAACCCGCGGCGTTCCGTCGCCGCTGCGCGAGTGCAGCTCGCGCCCCGTAACGGGATGCTGGGGAGCGTGAGGGGCCGCCCCTCACGAGCCGGCGCCGCCGGCTCACCTGCCACTCCCCCGCGCAGGTCCCGCGGATCAAATGCTCATGACGTCATTCACTCATTTGAGCTAATGAGTAAATGAGTTAGTGAGGTTCCGGCCAGTGCGACGATGGAGGCATGTGGGAGCTGGCACACCGGACGCGCGCGGAATCGGCATCAACGGTGGTGCGTGGCAGCGCGGCGACGAGCGCCGCGGCGATCGCGGAAGTGCGCGCAGCGATCCCGGAGGATCACGTCATCCTCTACGTGCTCCGCGTCGAGAGCTGAGTCGTTCTACTCCGTTTCGTAGGTTGCGAGACGGCGGGGCATCCTCGGAGCGGTCTGAATGATCGCGGCTGCGCGAGCGAGGTTGGGTCCGATGGCGTCGGCTTCAAGGACGCGGCCGGTGCGGCGGTTCTCTGCTTCGCCCCAGGCGACGGTGCGCTCGTAGCCGACGACGATCACGGCGTCTCCCTTGTGGAGGGAGGCGAGGACGTGCTCGCCCAGCTCGAACTTCGCTTCCACGAAGTGCGTCGTCGGCGCCTCGTGTGCGGTCCACTCTCCCCCGCGGAACTCTCCGGTGTTCTCGATGACGCGCAGCTTCACGATCTGCACTCGCCCGGCCTGTACGGCCTCGGGGTCGGCAGCGAGATTGCCGGTGATGGTCCTCGTGCTCATCTGTCGTCTCCTGCTCGTGCGGTTCGTTCGTCCCGTCGACGTCGACGGGATCTCCCCCGCGGCGTCAGCCGCAGGGGCGTCGATGGGGGGCGGCTCGATGCCCCAGGACGCCAGAGCGTCGCGCCGAGTGACCTCGACCGGCGGCTCGGACAGCGCTCTGCGCTGTCCGAGCTCGGCGCGCGTCGGGCTCGGACAGCGCTCTGCGCTGTCCGAGCTCGGCGCGCGTCGAGGCGTAGGCCGGAAGGCGTCGCTCGTCGCCGTAAGCGGCGCGGTAGAGCCGATCGGCCAGGAAGTCGAGCGCGTCGATTTCTCCCTGCCGATCGGCCTGCCCGGCGAGATACCCGGCCCGGTACTCGTCACTCGAGGCGTCCGGGCCGGTCATGCCGAGTGCTTCTCGATGAGGTCAGGGCGGAAGCCCGACCAGTGGTCCTGGTCGCTCGCGACGACCACGGGGGCGGCGGAGTAGCCCAGCTCCTCCGTGACATAAGCGAGCGCGGCAAGGTTGGTCGTGATGTCCACGACGGTGTACTCGATGCCCTTCTTCTCGAGCACCCGGTAGGTCATGGTGCACTGCACGCACGACGGCTTCGAGTAGACGGTCAGAGCCATGACTCTCACTCTCCTTCCGGGTTGTGCGCGTCGCCCTTGTCGTCGTCGGTCGCGTGCTCCGTGATCCACAGGTCTGCGGCCTCGTCTCGTCCGAATGCTCGCAGGAGTCCAGCCAGCGCGTCGACCTCGCCGCAGGTCAGCCGCGGAGCGAGGTCATTGGCCAGCTCCCCGTGCGAGAACACGGACACGAACTCGGCCAGCGCCTCAGGAAGGGTCGGCGTCTGCATCGTGGTGGTGGTGGTGGCGCTCATGGTCTGTCCTCTCTTCGCCTCTCCCCCACGTTTTTTGCCGTGATTCTCAATCAGGTTTGTCAAGCCAGGGGGGTGGTCTGGCTCGCCTGTTCTTCCTTCTCTCCCAGCATTTTTTGCTTGGAAGGCACGTAGTGCCGAGCAGGGTCGGAGGCGGGAGCGCAACCCGAAGGGCGGCGGAGGAGAGGTTGTCGGCGCGATGTGAGGGAGCGCAGCGACCGCGTGGCGAGAACCTCGGAGGAGCCGGCCGCGCAGCGGCTTGCGTGGACGCCGGAGGCCCGTACGCTGCCGAAGGCTTCCAGGCAGAAATGCGCGCAGCGCACACCACAGCGCCGACCGAGGTCGGCGTCCGCTTGCTCGCGGAGACTTCCGCCGAGGGGGTTCGATCGGCCAGAGGACGAGCCTCTACTGGGAGGCTGTCTGCTCTTGAGCAGGAGCGCGCCGAGTGGCGTCCGCCTCGTGGCGATACAGCGACGCCCGATCCCACCTGACGAGGTGGCCCGGATCCTCAGCAGTAAGGCCGCGGGCACCGTTCCCTGGCGGTCTGCGTGCTCGTTCGCCTCGGTCTGCGCGGGGATGGAGAGCAGAGCGCTGCCTCGGGCCTTCACGCGAAGGAGCGCGCAACGGATCATCGCTCTCGCTGAAGCCGCCCGCCGCGCGGATGCTCTCCCAGCGATCTTCTCGCCTCGTTGAACGTCCGCGACTGCTGTGTCGTGTCCTCGGTGGGACCACCTCGGCCCCCGCACTACAGGAGGCATCATGCTCAAGCGAATCGCGACCACTGTGACGACTGCGGCGTTCGCCGCCGTCCTTCTCGCCGGATGCTCGACGGCCGCCGGCTCGGCCGCCTCGTCGGAAGCGCCGGCCGACAGCCCCTCCGCCACCGCGACGGCCTCCTCCACCGCGACCGCCTCCGCTGAGACGGCGGCTCTCACGACGGCGTCCTCGCCGCTGGGCGAGGTCATCACGGACGAGGCCGGCTACACCGTCTACACGTTCACGAAGGACACGCAGAACTCGGGCAGCAGCAGCTGCTACGACGAGTGCGCCACGACCTGGCCTGCCGTGTCGGCGTCCAGCACGACCGCAGCGGACGGGATCACCGGAGAGGTCGGCTCGATCACGCGCACCGACGGGACGACCCAGCTGACCGTCGACGGATGGCCGGTCTACCGGTTCGCGAAGGACACCGCGCCGGGCCAGGTCAACGGGCAGGGTGTGAAGGACGCCTGGTACGTCCTCCTCCCTGACGGCACGATGAACAAGGAAGCCGCGGCCATGAGCACCGCCACCCCGGCGTCCTGATGCGACGGCGACCCGTCCCCGCGGGCAGCGAAGCGCATCGCCCGGGCGGGTCGCCGGTTCTCGACAGGCAAGGACGGAAAGGGATGACCGGCAGTGATCGAAGCAACCGTGATGAGGGAGCGCGCTGTGGCGCTTCGAGGCGGTGAGCACTGTGCCCCGCCCCGTCGATGAGCTCCTGGCGGCGCTGTACGAGAGTCACGGCCCGGCGTTGCGGCGCTTCGTGCAGAACCTCACTCGGAACGCGGCGCTGACGGAGGACGTCGTGCAGGAGACGATGGTCCGGGCCTGGCAGCGCCCGCAGGTCCTCGAACGTGACGCCGACGCCGCTCGCGCGTGGCTGTTCACCGTCGCCCGCAACCTCGTCATCGACGACGCCCGATCCGCTCGGAGCCGACGCGAGGTGCCGGCGAAGGACGAGGACGGCGGCGGCGCCGTCCCCGATCGCACCGACGCGGTCCTGGACAGCATCCTCGTCGCCGACGCTCTCGCATCGCTGTCGGTGGAGCATCGTCAGATCGTGGTGGACGCGTATTTCCTCGGACACACCGTCCCCGAGATCGCCCGCCGGCACTCCATCCCCGAGGGAACAGCGAAATCTCGATTGCACTACGGACTGCGCGGTCTGCGACTGGCTCTGCAGGAAAGGGGCGTCACCCGATGAACGACCACCACGGAAGCTCTGCGATGGAGGACGAGTACCGCGACTGGGACGCGTCCTACGTCCTCGGCGCTCTCCCCGCGGATCAGCGACTCGAGTACGAGCAGCACCTCAGCGGCTGCGCGGCCTGCCGCGCGGCCGTGGCAGAGCTGGCAGGACTGCCCGGGATCGTCGGTCGCCTCTCGGTCGAGGACGCTCTCGCCATCAGCGCATCGGACGACGGCGAGGAGGCGCCGCCGTCTGTGGTGACGCTGCCCGCCATCGCTCACCGTGTCCGGACGCGCCGACGTCGGCGCCGGCTGGTGACGTCCCTCGCCGTCGCGGCCGCCGTGACCGCCTCCGTCTTGGGCGGGGTCGCACTGGGCACGGGCATCGCGGGCGCTCCCGTGGCGAGCGAGGCGACCCTGGAACCGATGGACCCGATCGCGGCGGATCCCGCTCTCGCTGCGGACATCCAGGTCGAGGGGAAGCCGTGGGGCACCCGGCTGGAGTGGAGCTGCACCTACAGTGGTGATGCGCCCGCCGACGCGGAGTACGAACTCGTGATCACCCGCACAGACGGCAGCACGATCACCGTCGCCACCTGGACGGCGGCCGGGCAGCGCGCCGTCGACCTGGCGGCGTCCACGGGCATCGCCCGATCGGAGATCACCGGCGTCGACATCAGGGTCCGCGGCACGAACACCCCCCTCGTCCGCACCGACACCTGAGACACCGCCCACCCTCAGGAGACACCGCCACTGCCCGCGGTGCCGCGGACACCGGACAGGAGCAGACCATGAGCACCGAGACCACGCCGCTGCACATCACCCGCGAGGGCCCGAGAAGCTTCATCGGCCGCAACGCGCGAGGAGCCGAGGTCCGCATCGGCGGGTCGGAGGCCGACGGCGTGTTCTCGCCCGGCGAGCTGCTGCACCTCGCCCTCGCCGCCTGCGGCATGCTCTCCTCGGACCACCTCCTCGCCAGCCGTCTCGGAGCCGACTTCGAAGCGACCACCGACATCACCGCGACCAAGCCCGAGGGCGAGGACCGCTACGACTCGATCACCGCCGTGATCCGCGCCGACCTGTCGGCGCTCGATCCCGAGCGGATCGCCTCACTGTCCGAGCGCACCCGCCGGGCGGTCGACCGTCAGTGCACCGTCGGCCACACGCTCGAGCACGGCGCGGCGTACACCGTCGACATCGTGGACGACCAGGCCGGTCCCGTCAGCGGTCCGAGGACGGGGACCGTCTGAGATCAGCGCCTCATCGGTCACGAGGACCGGTGCCGACCGAGCCGCGGACGTCTGCCTTCAGTGCCGTCAGTCTGCGAGTCGCCGACCGGATCCCAGACGATTCGCGAGGCGGAGCGCGTTCACGGAGCGGAGGTGCTGGTCGGCGCGGTGACGTCCGTTGGCCGGTGAGGGGTGCGGTGCCGCGAGGACGGGGACGACGCGGGGATCATCGTGCAGGGTCAGGTAGCGCATGACCCCGTCGAGCGCCACGGTCCCGTAGGTGACGACGGCTTCGAGCGCGGGCAGCAGCTCCAGCAGCTCACCGAGCGCGAGCCGGCCCTGCTCGATGTCCGCGGGGCGGACGCGGCCAGGGATCTCCCACGGGATGAGGTTCCATCGGAGGTAGTGGTCGCGGGAGAGTCCGGACTCGATGCGGGCCGCCCGGAACGCGGCGGCGGTGGGCCCGAGGTTGTCTTCACTGCAGACGGCAGCGGATCCCGCGGCGATCGTCCGAGGGCCGGGTGACTGCATCAGCACCAGGACGCGACTGGCGGTGCCGCCGGAGCGGGGATCGAAGCCCGGAACGAAGCGTCCGGTCGCGTCCGCGGTACTCCGCCAGGTCTCGGCGAGGGCGTTCAGGGTTCGGATGTCCACGATGGTCCTCGATCCCGGTCAGGCCGGTCGCGGTGGTGCGAGCAGGGTGCCGCGGATCACGGAACCGTGGAAGGTGCGGGCGGCGACGATGATCCACGCGGCGACCAGGCCGACGTAGTAGAGCACGGCGAGACCGGCGACGACCGTGAGACCGGAGTGCAGGGCGAGGCCGTTCAGTCCGGTGACGCAGGTGCCGACGGGGAACGTGAACGACCACCACGTCAGACTGAAGGGCAGGTGCTCCTTCGCGGTGCGGAGGGTGATCGCGAGGGCGATGACGGTCCAGAGCAGCGCGAAGCCGAGCATCGCGAAGCCGTACACCAGAGCCACGACCAGCAGCGCACGCGCCATGCCGGCGTCCACGACGGTGGGCGCGTTCGAGGCGAGCAGATTCACAGCGGTGATCGACTGTCCGACCGGACCGAGGACGATCCACAGTGTCGGCACCATCCCCGCCGCTCCGACCTTGTGCTGCGCGAGCCGGTTCCAGATCAGGGTGATCACCACCAGCGACGCGATCAGGCTGAGGCCGAAGAAGCCGTAGCAGGACCACAGGAGCGTCTCCCGCGCTTGCCCGGCGGGCGCGTACGGCAGCAGCAATGCGCCGGTGGAAGCGGACACCATCGGCGGAACGATCGGCATCAGCCAGCCGCCGAACGCCGAATCGGGCTTGTTCTCATGCCGGGTGAACGCGAGGTAGGGCACCAGGACCGCCGTCACCAGCCCGCCGAGAGTCCCCGCACCCCAGAGCACCCAGTCGATGGTGACAGCGGCCGGCAGGCCGATCCAGTCCTTGCCGAGGAGGAGGGTTCCCGCGCCGACGGTGAGAAACGCCATGGGAGGCGCGCCGTAGAAGTGCGAAAGCACCGGATTCAGGTGGTGCCTCACCGCTGTAGCGCGGTAGCGGACCCAGTGCAGCCCGGTCGCGACCGTCAGCGCGACAAGCAGCAGCGCGGCGATCGCCCAGACGACGGTGGCCCCGGTCCGCAGTCCGGGGAACTGGAGTGGCAGGGACGCGGCGGCGACCGCGACGATGCCGGTGCCCATGATCGACGCGAACCAGTTCGGCGTCAGGTTCGACACGATCAGTCCCGGATGCTCCAACTCCCGGAACAAGCGCCTCGACCGCGGAGGATGCCCGATCGAGGAAGATGCGCGGGTGAGGGAAGAGGTTGTCATGACTCCAGCCTGAGCATCGCCGGCACCAGCCGATACAGCGATCGTGTTGGCGGGGCACAATGAGTGCTTGTGACGACGCGGCGATTGACGGACCGGATCCTGGATCTCGACACGCTGGAGGTGCTCGAACGCATCGCCGAGGCGGGCTCGCTCTCCCGTGCCGCCGAAGACCTCGGCGTCACCCAGCAGGCCGTCTCGGCGCGTCTGCGGGTCGCGGAGCGCGCCATCGGGCAGCCGCTCGTGCGCCGCTCTCCGACCGGGTCCCTGATGACCGACGCGGGCCGGCTCGTGCTCGAGCTGGCCGGCCCGGTCCTCGAGGCGTCCCGCCGCCTCGAGGCGGGCGCGGCAGCACTGCGACAGCCGACCGGCTCACTGGTCCTCGCGGCGTCGCAGACGATCGCCGAACTGCTGCTCCCACGCTGGCTCCTCGAATTCCGACAGCGCACACCCGAGGTGAGTGTGCAGCTGATCGCCGGCAATTCAGCCACGGTCACCGAGCTCGTGCGATCCGGTGCGGCGCAGCTCGGATTCGTCGAGACACCGGCGTCCACGGCCACGCTCTCCTCTCACGTGGTCACGGAGGACGAACTCGCTGTCGTCGTCGCACCGGACCACCCCTGGGCACGCGCGGCGAGTATCGGCGCCGAGGACTTGGCCGGGACCGCACTGCTGACACGAGAGGAAGGCTCCGGCACCCGGACGACCCTCGAAGCATGGCTCCACGACGCCGGGCTCGCACCCACGACTCCCGCCGCGATCCTGGAGACGACGGCGATCATCCGAGCGAACGCCCGCGCCGGCATCGCGCCCGCCGTCATGAGCATCCTCACCGTCGAAGCAGATCTCGCCGCGCGCTCACTGATACGAGTGCCCCTCCGCGGACCAGCACTCGTGCGACCTCTCCGCGCCATCTGGTCCGATCGCATCGGGTCGTCCGCGGCGGCGTTCCTGGAGATCGCGCACGAGATGCGCTGACCGGTGCACGGCTCGTCGCAACGCCGATCACGCCAGCGGCCGTGTCTGCTCCAGCTGCAGCGATCTGGTCGATCTGCACACGGCGGACGTCATTTCGCGGTGATGGCGAAGAGCCCGCCGATGCCGACGGTGTAGAGCGCGAGCACGATCAACGAGTCGATTCCCATGCCGGCGATGCGGCGGGTGGGTCGGAAGATCAGTCCGACGATGTAGACGAGGGTGAGCAGGGCGGCGAGAGCGGTGAGGTAGATGTCGGACGAGTTCGCCTGCGGGAGGACTGCGGTGCCGGAGAGGACGGTGGCGACGAGGAACAGGACGGGGAGGAAGGCGTTGCCGCCGAAGATGTCGCTGATGGCGAGGTTGTCGTCGCCCTGCTTGATGGCTTGCAGCCCGGTCGAGATCTCGGGGAGGGAGGTGGCGAGAGCGAGCACGGTGGCTCCGAACAGCACCCCTGAGAAACCGAGCTGCGAGGATGCTGCATCACCGGCGCGCTCGAGCACGACACCGGCGAGGAGGGTCGCCGCGGCGGAGATCGTGAACACGATGGTCGCCTTGCGTGTGCTCATCGGGTGCGTCTTCTTCTTCGCGGGGGATGCTGTCGCGTCGGGGGCCCGCCCGTCCTCGTGCCAGGGGAGGTGCTTGCCGGAGCGTTGCACGAGCAGCAGCCCCACGACCCAGAGGCCGGCGATGAGGACGACGTCCGGGGTCAGTCGCAGCACTTCCAGTCCGGAGGGCAGCTGACTGCCGGCGATGACGACGGCGAGCACCGCGACGACCACGAGCCCCTCGAGCACGAGTGTGAGGGACGCGGCACGGTAGGTGAGCGGCTTCGCACCCTTTCCACGCTTGCCGAACAGGTCGAGGACGACGAGGACCACGGTCTGCAGTGCGATGCCGCCGAGAATGTTGCCGACCGCGACGTCCAGGTTCCCGGAGAGCGCGGCGGACACGGTGATCGCGATCTCCGGCAGGTTCGTCGCGACGGCGAGAACGATCAGACCGCCCAGCGCACTCCCCAGGTGCAGACGCGCGTCCAGAACGTCCGTGGCCTTCGATAACTGGATGCCGGCGATCCACACCACTGCGGCGGCGGCGAGAAAGATGACGACGAGAACAACGAAGGGCAGACCATCCATGCAGTGAGTGAACCGCGACAACGACGATCCGAGACCCCTTGCGCCTGAGCTGCTTCTCACCGTCTCGCGCGCGGTGGTCTCCGTGGTGATCGGTTCGACCGCGTGCCATCCTCGACGACACCCCGATCGTCGGGTCGAGCGTGATCCCGCCGTTCGTTCCCGAGGCGCGCTTGGTCAGTAGCAGGCGATTCGGGTACGCCGCAGCGTCCGCGCGTGTACGCGCGGGCAGCTGGCGGGGACCAGACCCGGGAGGAAGGTACCGGTGTCGCCCGCAGTGCATCTGCGACACTCCACTGGCTCCAGCGGACGGCGACCTGACTGCAGGTGCGGGCGGGGCGGCGCGGGTGCACACTGAGATCAACGCAGTGCGTTCCGGCGGTGGGGCTCGCCGGACCCAACCTCGACGACGTCGACAACAGTCCCTATCTCTGTCAGTGGTGTGCGCGGAGATAGGAGCAACTGTGATCCGTACGGCGTCACTGTTCTCCGTCCGAGCGCACGAGGATCGGAAAGGTGCGCGTGATGGCTGAGGACGCGATCGTGGTCGGGGTGCAGGCGGATCAGCCGGAAGCGGTGATTCAGGAAGCGCTGCGCTTCGCCGTGCGTTTCGGGGGGCGGTTGGAGTTCGTGCAGGTGGACACGGGCCGGTACGTCATCGACGGGCAGTTCGGGGAGGATCCGCTGGTCGAGCGGTCGATGCCGTTAGATTCGGATGCCGCTGACAGCAGCGAGGATCCGTTCGATCCTGCGATCCTCGAGCGGCTTGACCGGATCGTCGGTGACCGTGTCCCGTGGCAGACGCATCAGATGGCCGGTGACGTTGCACACGCTCTGGCGACGCTCGCGGACCGTGTCGATGCGGTCATGATCATTGTCGGCACGAAGGAGCCGTCTCTGCGTCGCACCGTGCAGGAGGTCTTCTCCGGCGCCGTCGGCGCCCGTCTCGCTCACCGTCAGCACCAGCCGGTCCTCATGATCCCCCTCTCCCCGGTCGATGATTCGGAGCCGCTGCCCTGGTCCTGACCGAGGTGCGGGCGTAGGCTGACGGCAGTGGCGATGGATCCCGCCCGAGCGTGAGCTCGAACTGCCGCCGAGGCTGATGGTTCCTACCTTCTCGATCAGAGACCAGGTAGGTGACCCATGCCCGCGCATCCCCCGCTCGTCCTCGTGCGCCACGGTGAGAGCACCGGCAACGCCGACGGTCTCTTCTGCGGCGTCCTCGACGTTCCCCTCACCGACCTCGGACGTGACGAAGCGCGACAGGCCGCGACGCTACTGAGGGACGCATCGATCGACCCCGATCTGATCCTCACGTCGACCCTGCAACGCTCCACCGAATCGGCCCGGATCATCGCCGGCGCCCTTCCAGTGCGGCCGCGGATCGTCGCGGCCCAGTGGCGGCTGAACGAGCGCAACTACGGAGCGCTCACCGGCCTGTCCAAAAGCGCCGTCAGAGCCCAGTACGGGGCCGACGCCTTCCTGGAGTGGCGCCGGTCGATGGACGTCTGCCCGCCTGCTCTGTCCGCCGCCGCCTTCGCGCAGCTGCACAGGTCCGCGGCGTTCCGTGGGCAGCCGGCCGAGGCGATGACGGAGACGGAGTCGTTGCGCGACGTCGTCCACCGACTGCAGCCGCTCCTCGAGGAGCGCATCCTGCCCGCCCTCGAGGAGGGCGAGACGGTGCTCATCGTCGGGCACGGCAACTCCCTGCGCGCGCTGCGCGCCCTTCTCGAGGACCTCGACGATGCCGCGGTCCGCGATCTGAACATCCCGACCGGTCAGCCGTACCTGTACGACACCGGGCCGTCCGGGACACCGATCTCGAGGAGCGGACGCTACCTCGACCCCGCAAGAGCCGACCGGGCGGCGATCACGCTCGCCCACGAAGGAGGAACCTGATGAACGCCTACATCAGCCACACCCGCACCAGCATCCACGGATCGGGCGAGTACGTCACCCACCCCGCCGGACACCCGCTGGTCATCACCGACGTCGCCGCACGGCAGATCCTCGACTCCCGCGGCTTCCCGACCGTCGCCGTCACCCTGCGTCTGGACGACGACACCGTCCTGGACGCCTCCGCCCCCGCGGGCGCCTCGACCGGCGCGTTCGAAGCGGTCGAGCTGCGCGACGGCGGCCCCGCGTTCGGCGGACGCGGAGTCCGCTCCGCTGTCGCGGCCGTCGACGGCGAGATCCGCGCCCTCCTGCTCGAGCACTCCTGGACCTCGCTTCGCGAGATCGACGAAGCGCTGCGAGCACTGGATGGAACCGCGAACCTCGCCCGCCTCGGAGCGAACTCCGTCGTCGCCGTCTCCATCGCAGCCGCCCGCGCCCTCGCAGCGCGCACCGGCCTGCCCCTGCACCGGTGGATCGCCGATCACACCGAGGCGACCGCCTCCCTGCCCGTCCCGCACTTCAACGTCATCAACGGCGGCGCGCACGCCGCGAACGGCCTCGACTTCCAAGAGTTCATGATCGCCCCCGTCTCCGCCAGCACCGAGGAGGAAGCCGTGCAGATCGGCGCCGAGATCTATCACGCCCTCGCCGCCCGCGTCCGCACCGCCTACGGCACCTCCGGGCTCGGCGACGAGGGCGGCTTCGCGCCCCCCATCGACCGGCCCGAAGACGCCCTGGACCTCCTCGTCACAGCGATCACCGACGCCGGATACCAGCCCGGCACCAGTGACATCGCGATCGCGATGGATCCCGCCGCGAACGGCTTCTTCCACGGCGACGGCCACTACACCGTCGCCGGCACCGACCTCGACCGCGACGCACTCGCCCGCTACTACGAGAAGCTGATCGCCGACTACCCGATCCGCAGCATCGAGGACGGCTTCGCCGAGGACGACCACGAGGGCTGGGCCCTCCTCGCCCACACCATCAGCGACCGGGTGCAGCTCGTGGGAGACGACCTCTACGTCACCGACGCCGACCGCATCCGCGACGGAGCCCGCAACGGCTACTCCAACGCCGCACTCATCAAGCCCAACCAGATCGGCACCATCACCGGCACCCTCGACGCGATCGCGGCCGCGCACGACGCCGGCATGCGCTGCATGGTCTCCCACCGCTCCGGCGAGACCCTCGACACCTTCATCGCCGACCTCTCGGTGGGAACCGGAGTCGGGCAGATCAAATCCGGCGCCCCCGCGCGCGGCGAGAGGGTCGCGAAGTACAACCGCCTCGTCGACATCGAACACCTCGACCCCACGCTGCACTACGGCCTCACCCACTGACCCGCCCCCTCCCGAAAGGTCCCACTCCCCGTGACTGACGACCGCCACCGTCACCGCCCCCCGGACCCCGACCCCGAGCTGCCGGTCGACAGCGACCTCGACGGCGACGACGCCCCCGACGGGACGCCACGACCCGTGCACCTGCGCCTCCGGTACCTCCTCCTCGTCGCCGCCGGCGGCACAGTCGGGACCGGGGCGCGGGAGGGCCTGACCCTCACCTTCCCCGCCGATCCCGCCTTCGACACCGTCATCTTCGCCATCAACATCGTCGGCGCGCTCCTGCTCGGCGTACTCCTGGAGAGCCTCGCCAGAGCCGGCAGCGACGAAGGCCGACGCCGCACCGCACGGCTGCTACTCGGTACCGGAGCGCTCGGAGGCTTCACCACCTACAGCACCCTCGCCACCGACACCGCCCACCTGCTCACCACAGGACACCCCGCACCCGCCGCCCTCTACGCGCTCGGCACCGTCCTCCTCGGTGCCCTCGCGTCCTGGACCGGAATCGCCCTCGCCGCAGCACTCCACCCGCGACGCACGCAGAGGAAGGTGCCGGCATGACACCCGCACTGTTCCTCGCGCTCTCCCTCGCCGGCGGAATCGGAGCCGCAACACGGCTCCTCCTCGACGGGCTCATCAAAGCCCGCACCGGCGGCGCCTACCCCTGGGGCACCACCGTCATCAACGTCACCGGATCACTCCTCCTCGGCCTGATCACCGGCCTCGCCCTCGCAGGCCTCGCCCCCGAGCCGTGGCGACTCGTCCTCGGCACCGGCTTCCTCGGCGGCTACACCACCTTCTCCACCGCCAGCCTCGAAACCGTCCGCCTCCTCGCCGAAAGACGCCGCCTCGCCTCCGCCACCAACGCCCTCGGCACGCTCCTCCTCAGCGTCATCGCCGCAGCAACAGGACTCTGGCTCGGAGGCGCGCGATGAGCATCATCGATGCACCCTCACCGGCCTCATGCAGAACACCATCACCCGATCCCTCCTCGTCGCCACTGACGGGTCCACCCGCCGAACGAGCGCGACCTCCGCGAAGACCGATGGGAGCTCCAAGGGGTGCCCGCAGCCCGGATCCAGGCCGAGCTCGCCCGGACGCTTCAAACGGCCGCGAGAGCGGGAGCGGTTCTCTTCCTCAATAGCGAATCTGGACCGTGCTGCGGAAGTGGGGTGACGGGGTCGTTCGGCCGGGTCGGGGTGGGGTTGTAGGTGGTCTGGTCACGGAAGATCGCCCAGATGACGTTGATGCGGCGCCGCGCGAGAGCGATCAGCGCCTGCTTGTGCGACTTCCCCTCGTGGCGTTTCCGTTCGTAGAACGAGCGCGAGACCGGGCAGTTTCTCGACGCGATGAACGCTGCCTGGAAGCAGGCGTTCAACAGCCGCCGGTCGTAACGCCGTGGCCGGTGGTGATTGCCGGAGATCTTCCCGGAATCGCGCGGCACCGGGGCGAGACCGGCGAAGCTGGCCAGCCTGTCAGGCGTCTCAAACGCGGCGAGGTCGGTACCGGTCGCGGCGAGGAAATCCGCGGCGAGCCTGCGCCCGAACCCCGGGATGGACACCAGCAGATCCGCGGCCCTGCTGTCCTGCAAAGCGGCGTCGATCTCCGCGTCGAGCTCGGCGACCTCGTCGCGGATGCGGAGCAGATCACGCGCGGACCGGCTGACCAGCCGCGCTGCTGCCCCCTCCCCCACGACGACTGACGTCTGCTCGCGAGCAGCGTCGACCGCTGCCTTCGCCACGGCCGCGGACTTCCAGCAGCCCTGCCCCTTCAACCACGACGCCAGCCGCGCCTCCCCCATCCGCCGGATCGCTCCGGGGGTCGCGTACCGGGTGAGCAGCACCAACGGTCCCCTGGTCGTCGCGTAGTTGAACGCCCCCTCAAGCGACGGGAAGTAGTGGACCAGGATGGCGCGCAGCCGGTTCACGGCCCGGGTGCGATCGTGCACCAGATCCTCCCGGCGCGCCGAGAGCAGGCGCAGCTCCGCGGTGACCTCGTCGGCCTGACGCATCAGCGTCACATCTCGACGGGTCCGCGCCTGGTCGGCGATGATGACCGCGTCCTTCGCGTCCGTCTTCGCCTCACCCCGGTACGCGCCCGAGGCGTGGTGCACTATCCGGCCCGAGATGTAGAACAGCGGCTGCGCATGCGAGCTGAGCAGCGTCTGCAAAAGCCCCGTCCCGCCGTGGTTCAGGTCCGTCGCCCAGGCGACGTCTGTGCCGCCCGGCAAGGACGCGACATCGCCCATCAGGGTCAGGATCGCCGTCTCACGGTTCTTGAACCGTTGCGAGAGCAGCTTGGCTCCGTTGCCGTCGATGACGACGCAGTGGTGTTCGGTCTTGCCGGCGTCGATACCGGCCCAGAGTTGGGGCACGCAGGGTCCTTCCGTTCAGTGGGTGCGGTGCGCCGTGAACGACCATGCCGGCATGTCCTTAAGAGGCGATCTGGTCGCGTTTCTCAATGAGCGGTCGTGCCGTTGCGGGGTCCCAGGCGGCTAATCACGGCATGCCATCAGACGGCTGAAGGCGGTCAGCCATACCCGGGACCCCTAGCGCGTTCCGGAGCCTACAACTGCCCCGAATCCACGGAAATAACGGTAAGGGAAGGCGGTCACAAGTGGCATCTCGCGGAGGGGAGGGCGGGCGCGCGTCAGCGCAGGGAGTCGAGCACGGCCTCCAGCTCGTCGACGGCGTGGTCGATCTCGGCGGCGGTGACGACGAGGGGCGGGGCCAGGCGGATGGTCGAGCCGTGGGTGTCCTTGGCGAGGACGCCGCGGGCCATCAGGGCCTCGCAGACGGCGCGGCCGGAGGCGAGGTCGGGGTCGATGTCGATGCCGGCCCAGAGTCCGGCGCCGCGGACGGCGACCACGCCGCGACCGATCAGCGCGGTGAGGCGGGCGTGCAGCTGGGCGCCGCGCTCGCGGGCCAGGGCCTGGTACTCGCCGGTGGCGAGCAGCTCGACGACGGCGAGGCCGACCGCGGCGGCGAGCGGGTTGCCGCCGAAGGTCGAGCCGTGCTGCCCGGGCTGGAGCACGCCGAGCACGTCGGCGTTCGCGACGACCGCCGAGACGGGCACGATGCCGCCGCCGAGCGCCTTGCCCAGCAGGTAGACGTCCGGGACGACGTCGACGAGGTCGCAGGCGAAGGTCGCGCCGGTGCGGCCGAGGCCGGACTGGATCTCGTCGGCGATGAAGAGCACGTTGCGCCGTGCGGTGATCTCGCGCACCGCGGGCAGGTAGTCGGCCGGCGGCACGACGATGCCGGCCTCGCCCTGGATCGGCTCGATCAGCACGGCGACGGTGTCCTCGTCGATCGCGGCCTCGAGGGCCGCCGCGTCGCCGAACGGCACCGTGCGGAAGCCGGGCGTGAACGGCGCGAAGCCGTCGCGCGCCTCCGCGTCGTCGCTGAACGAGATGATCGTGGTGGTGCGGCCGTGGAAGTTGCCGGCCGCGACGATGATGTTCGCGCGTCCCGGCGCGACGCCCTTCACCCGGTAGCCCCAGGCGCGGGCGACCTTGATGCCCGACTCGACCGCCTCGGCGCCCGTGTTCATCGGCAGGACCATGTCCTTGCCGGCGAGCGCGGCGAGCGCCGTCACGAACGGGCCGAGCTTGTCGTTGTGGAAAGCGCGGCTGGTGAGGGTGACCCGCGAGAGCTGCGCGCGCGCCGCGTCCAGCAGCACCGGGTGCGAGTGGCCGAAGTTGACGGCGGAGTACGCGGCCAGGCAGTCGAGGTAGCGGCGGCCGTCGACGTCGGTGATCCACGCGCCCTCGCCGGTCGCGGCGACGACGGGCAGCGGGTGGTAGTTGTGCGCGGCGTGCGCCTCCTCCGCGGCGATCAGCTCGGCGGAACGGTCGGTCTCGGTGATGCTCATGTCGTGCCTCCTGAGGACGATCGACTCCTCAGAAGTTGTCGTACTCGAGTGCCGAGTACGACAACTTTCGCGGAGTGGTGCGGGAGAGGGGTGGTGCGGAAGGGGTGCGGCTCAGCGCCGCAGCTCGAGCGTGCAGCACTTCACGCCGCCGCCGCCGAGCAGCAGCTCGGACAGGTCGACGCCGATCGGGTGGTAGCCGCGCTCGCGCAGCTGGCGCTCGAAGCCGGCGGCGCGCGAGGCGATGACGACGTTGAGGCCGTCGGAGAAGGAGTTGAGCCCGAGGACGGACGCGTCCTCCTCCGAGACGAGGATCGCGTCGGGGTAGAGCTCGCGCAGGACGCGGTTGCCCTCCTCGCTGAACGCGCTCGGCAGGTAGGCGATGTTCGTGTCGTCGAGCACGGCGATCGCGGTGTCGAGGTGGTAGAACGACGGGTTCACCAGCTCGAGGGTGACGACCTCGCGGCCGAAGATCCGGGCGACCTCGGCGTGCGAGTCCGAGGCGGAGCGGAAGCCGGTGCCGGCGAGGATCCGCTCGCCGACGAGGAGGAAGTCGCCCTCGCCCTCGTTGACCTCGGCGGGCTCGCGCACGTCGAAGCCGGCGCCGCGGAACCAGTCCATGTAGGCCGGGCCCTCGGGCTGGCGCTCCGGATAGGTGAAGGAGGCGCCGTAGGCGATGCCGTCGATGACGAAGCCGCCGTTCGCGGCGTAGACCATGTCGGGCAGCCCGGCCTCGGGCTCGATCAGCTGCACGTCGAAGCCCAGCCCGACGTAGGTGTCGTAGAGCGTCTGCCACTGGCGCACGGCGAGGGCGGTGTCGGTGGGGACCTGCGGGTCCATCCACGGGTTGATGCGGTAGACGACGGTGAAGTGCTCGGGGCGGCACATCAGGACCGTCTTCGAGACGGCGGTACGGGTCGGGGCGGTGGCGAGCACGGCGGTGTCGGTCATTCGAGTCCTCCTGCGAAAGGATGCGGATGAGCGGACCGGGTCCAGTGGCTCCGTCCCCCGCACGGCGGGGTGGAGCACGCTCGCAGCCAGTCTTGCACGCGGGTATCCTGCGATTTTCGCCAGGCCGCGCACGGAATCGCCGGATCGAGACCGCTCGCGCAGGAGTTCTGTGCGCGGCCGCCGCAGCGGTCGGCGACCGCCTGCCGGCAGCGATCGTGACCGGATCGAGCCGATCGCCGCCGCAGCCCGCCGCTAGCCTTCGAGCACCGCCCGCCCGCGGACCCGCCCGCGACTCCCCCGGAAAGCACCGCCATGCCGTCACGCCGCCTCCCGCGCCTGCTCCCCCTCTCGCTCCTCTCCGCCGCCGCGGTGCTGCTCACCGGTCTCGGCATCGGACCGGCCGCCGCCGAGACCCGCGACGACGCGGTCTCGACCCCGGTCGCCGCCTCCGTCGCCCTCGAGCAGACCGCGCTCACCGCGGCGGACCCGCAGGAGTTCGTCCGCCCCGACGGGACGACCGGGAGCACGACGACGCGCCTCCGCGCCGACGGCGGCGCGTGGTCGCCCTCGGGCGCGGACGACGACGCGACCGTGACGATCTCCGGCTCGGTCGTGCTCTCGAACCCCGACGGACTGGGCGACCCGAGCGACTACGCGTTCTACCTCCGCGTCGAGACCCTCGACGGCACCTGGGCAGCGGAGATCGAGGACAGCCGGACGTTCTCCTTCACCCTCCCGGCCGGCCAGCCGTACTTCCTCCGCGCGGACGTCGGCGACGTCGCCGCGAGCTGGGCGCCGACCTGGTACGGCGACACCCCCGTCGCGGCGCGGGCGACCGGAGTGAGCGAGTCCGCCGCCGGCCTCGTCATCACCCTGCCGCGCGCCACGAGCGTCTCCGGCGTCGTCTCGAACCCGCAGAACGTCCCGGACGAGGACTACCACGTCCAGGCCTGGTGGGTGGAGCCGGGAACGGGCTACCTCTGGAAGCTGGACGACGACCAGCTGTACGGGCGCCGCGGACTGCAGACCCCCTGGAAGCTCGGCGGCTACGACATCCTCCCCGTCGGCTACTACGTCTTCCGACTGAAGAGCGACATCGGCAATCTCGGCGACGAGTACTTCGACGGCGTCGACCGCCTCGGCGACGCGTCCGTCGTCACCGTCCCCGTCGGCGGGCGCACCGGCATCGACTTCGCCCCGACCGAGTACCTCTGGCACGTCGCCCGGATCGCCGGCTCCGACCGCTACGCGACCGCCGTCGAGACGACCCGGGCCGTGTTCTCCCCCGGGCTCCCCGTCCTCTACGTCGCGAGCGGAGCGACGTGGCCCGACGCCCTGAGCGCCGGCCCCGCGGCGGCCGCGCAGGGCGGTGCGCTCCTGCTCACCGACCCGGACCGCCTGCCTCCCGTGGTCGCCGACGAGATCCGGCGACTCGACCCCGCCCGCATCGTCGTCGTCGGCAGCCCCCTCACGGTGTCGGATCGGGTCCTCACCGAGATCGGCCGACTCGCGCCGACCACCCGCATCGCCGGGAAGGACCGCTACGAGACCTCCCGCCGCATCGTCGAGGACGCGTTCCCGGCGGGCTCCTTCGCGGACGTCTTCCTCGCCACCGGCACGAGCTTCCCCGACGCCCTGTCCGTCGCGCCGATCGCCGGTCGCCGCGGAGAGCCGGTGCTCCTCGTCGACGGCGCCCGCGACCTCCTCGACGAGCCCACCGCCGCCGCGATCGCCCGGCTCTCGCCGGTGCGCGCGCGGCTGCTCGGCGGGATCCCGTCGATCTCGAACGGCATCCGAGACGACCTCGAGGGCCGGGGCATCGCCGAGGACGTCGGCCGCATCGGCGGGTCGGACCGCCACGACACCAGCCGCCTGCTCAACTCCGAGTACCCGCCCAGCGAGCTCACCGACACGGTCTTCCTGGCGAACGCCACCGGCTTCGCCGACGCCCTGGCCGCCGGGCCGGCGGCGGCCGCCCTCGGCGCTCCGCTGTACCTGAGCGAGCCCGGCTGCATCCCCTACGACACCTACTGGACGATGAAGGGCGCGGCGCTCGACTTCCCGGTGCTGCTCGGCGGTCCGCAGACCCTGTCCGACGACGTGGCTCGGATGCGGACCTGCTGACGGCCTCGCAGCGAGGGGTGGATCGTCGATCCGTGGCAGCGACGGCGGGGCTCGGGTAGAACGGGAGTCCCGACGAGAGGCGGCACCGTGATCGATCGCGAGGGCCTGGCCACGTTCCTCCGACGCCGCCGCGAGGCGCTGCAGCCCGAGGACGTGGGGCTCGGCCGAGGTCCGCGCCGCCGCACCGCGGGCCTGCGCCGCGAGGAGGCGGCCGCGCTCTGCCACATGTCGACCGACTACTACGCGCGGCTCGAGCGCGGCACCGGGCCGCAGCCGTCGGAGCAGATGATCGCGTCGATCGCGCAGGGACTGCACCTCTCGCTCGGCGAGCGCGACCACGTCTTCCGGCTCGCCGGCCACCGGCCACCCGCCCGGGGCAGTGCCGGCGAGCACATCGGGCCGGGGCTGCTGCGCATCCTGGACCGGCTGCAGGACACGCCCGCCGAGATCATCACCGAGCTGGGCGAGACGCTCCGGCAGTCGCCGCTCGGCGCGGCGCTGCTGGGCGACGCGTCGCTCCGCACCGGGCTCGAGCGCAGCCTCGGCTACCGCTGGTTCACCGACCCCGCGTCCCGCGCGGCGTATCCGGAGGAGGACCGCGCCGAGCTCTCGCGGGTGTTCGTCGCGGGGCTGCGCGAGGTCGCGACCCTTCGCGGTCCCGGCTCGCGGGCGGCCGAGCTGGTCGAGGTGGTCGCGGGGCGGAGCGAGGAGTTCCGGACGCTGTGGGCCGCGCACGAGGCGGGGCTGCGGCCGCCGGCGACGAAGCGGTTCCTGCATCCGTCGGTGGGGCTGCTGGAGCTGGAGTGCCAGACGCTGCTCGACCCGGAGCAGTCGCACCGGCTGCTCGTCTACACGGCGGTCCCGGGGAGCGAGAGCGCGGGGAAGCTGGAGCTGCTCGCGGTGGTCGGGGCGCGGGGCTGAGGGGCGCGGCCACACGCGGACCGCGGATCGGTGGATCGGCGGGCCCTGCCTCCGCTCGCGGGATCGGCCGAGCATGGGACGCACACCGACCAGCGACCGCCCACCGGCACCGAGGAGTCCCCATGACCCGCAGCATCCCGATCCCCGACCAGACCGGACGGCTCGCCGTCGTCACCGGCGCGAGCGACGGCATCGGCCGCGTGATCGCCTCCCGGCTCGCCGCGGCGGGGGCCGAGCTGATCCTGCCCGTGCGCTCGGCCGCGAAGGGCGAGGCGGCCGCCGCTGCGATCCGGGCAACGACCCCCGGCGCCGTCGTGAGCACGCGCCCGCTTGATCTCTCCTCGCTCCGCTCGGTCTCCGCACTGACCGACGCGCTGCTCGCCGAGGGGCGCCCGCTCGACCTGCTCGTCAACAACGCCGGCGTGATGCAGCCGCCCCAGCGGCAGCTCACCGCCGACGGCTTCGAGCTGCAGTTCGGCACCAACCACCTCGGCCACGTCGCGCTGACGCTCGGCCTGCTGCCGCTGCTCCGGAACGGCCGCGTGGTGCACCAGACCAGCGTCGCCGCGCGCAGCGGCGCGATCGACTGGGACGACCTCGACGGCGAGCGCCGCTACGACGCGATGCGCTCGTACGCGCAGTCGAAGATCGCCGTCGCCCTGTTCGCCCTCGAGCTCGACGCCCGGAGCCGCGCGGCCGGCTGGGGAGTGACGAGCACTCTCGCGCACCCCGGGATCTCGCCGACGAACCTCCTCGCGGCGCAGCCGGGCCTCGGCCGCCAGAGGGCGGTGCGCGGTCGCGGACTGATCGAGCTGCTGGCGCGCGTGGGCGTCGCCGGCACGGTCGAGAGCGCGGCGCAGCCGGCCCTGCTCGCCGCGACCGCGCCCGAGGGCGGCGGCTTCTACGGCCCGACCCGCGTGATCGGCGGCCCGGCCGCGCGCCGGACGCCGTGGGCGCCGATGCGCCGCCCGAAGGACGCCCGCCGGCTCTGGGACGTGTCCGAGCAGCTGGTCGGCAGCCGCTTCCCAGCGTGAGGACGCGTGCCGGCCGGGCGGGCGTCGCGGATCTCGATACGCCC
The DNA here is from genome assembly GCF_009834185.1 of Rathayibacter sp. VKM Ac-2760. Classification (GTDB taxonomy): domain Bacteria; phylum Actinomycetota; class Actinomycetes; order Actinomycetales; family Microbacteriaceae; genus Rathayibacter. The sequence continues at coordinate 358,997 of NZ_CP047173.1, read as the reverse complement.
GCTGCGCGGGCTACTCGATCAGCAAGGCCGCCTGCTGGTCGAGTAGCCCCCGCAGGCGGCGTATCCAGCAAGGCTGCTTGCTGGTCGAGTAGCCGCCGCCGGCGGCGTATCGAGACCCACGCCGCCTAACCCGGTCCCGACAGCCCCCCGGACGGGGGTCCGCAGCACGGAGCCGCGAGAGTCCTCGAAGCACCTCGACGGCTAGCATTCAGGCACCGTGTCCGCCGCGGTCCGCCGCGGATCCTCTCGAAAGATCTGCCGTGACTCCTCGCCGCCGTCGGCCGCTCGCTCCTCTCACCGCACTCGGCGTCTCCGCCGTCCTGCTCACCGGCCTCGCCGCCGGTCCGGCGCAGGCGCAGGAGGAGGCACCCCTCGGCTCGGCGACGCGGAGCGCGACCACCGACGCCTTCGACCGCGCGCTGTCGAACGCGAAGACGCAGCGCGACGACGTCGCCGTCGACCCGGCCGCCGAGATCGTCCTCTCCGGCACCATCGCGCTCGAGGACACCGACGCGGCCCACCCCGCCCCGGCCGGCGCCGCCTACCGCCTCCGCGTCGAGGACGGCGCGGGCACCGAGATCCGCACGATCGCCACCGAGGCCGCCTTCTCGCTCACCCTCCCCGGCGACGAGGCCTACTACCTCCTCGCCTCGGTCGACGGAGACGACACCTGGTACCCGACCTGGCTCGGCGACACCCCGATCGATGTCGAGGCGGACGGCGTCGGCGAGTCGCGGGCCGACCTCGCGATCAGCCTGCCCCGCGCGACCGCCGCCTCCGGCACCGTCACCGCCGCCGCGGTCACGGGCGTCTCGACCACCGACTTCGTGGTGCAGCCCTACTGGTACGAGCGCGCGTCCCAGGCCTACTACCCGTTCGACGAGGTCCGCACCTCCGGTCTCCCGGGCACGCCCGACGCCTGGACCACCGCGGAGAAGGCCCTCCCCGCCGGCGAGTGGGTCTTCCGCCTCGCCGAGTCGCAGTACCCCTCCTACGACGACCAGTACTTCCCGAAGCAGCCCCGCCTGACCAGCGCGGCGATCGTCCCCGTCCCCGCCGCCGGCCGCACCGACGTCGACTTCATCCCGACCGCCTTCGCCTCCGAGACCGGGCGGCTGGAGGGAAGCGACCGCTACGCCACCGCCGTCGCGGTGACCAGGGCCTACTTCGGCGACGACCTGCCCGTCCTCTACATCGCCAGCGGCGAGAACTGGCCGGACGCGCTCAGCGCCGGCCCCGCGGCCGCGAAGCAGGACGGCGCCCTCCTCCTCACCGACCCGAGCGAGCTGCCGGACGTCGTCGCCGCCGAGATCAAGCGCCTCACGCCGAAGAAGATCATCGTCGTCGGCAGCTCACTGTCGGTCAGCGACGCCGTCTACGAGCGGATCGCCGCGTTCGGCGCCCCGACGACCCGGATCGCCGGCTCGGACCGCTACGACACCTCGCGCAAGATCGTCGAGGACGCGTTCCCCGAGGCCGACTACGACACCGTCTTCCTCGCCACGGGCGGGAACTTCCCCGACGCCCTGTCGGTCGCACCGATCGCCGGGCGCCTCGACCAGCCGGTGCTGCTCGTCGACGGAGCGGAGCCCGTGCTCGACGCGCCGACCCGCGCCGCCCTCGACCGCCTCGATGCCGGCCGCGGCCAGCTCCTCGGCGGCACGACCACGATCTCGGCCGGCGTCGAGGCCGACCTCAGGGCCTCCGCTCTCACCGACACCGTGAACCGCATCGCGGGCTCCGACCGGCACGACACGAGCCGCCTGCTCAACGCCGCCTACCCGCCCTCGCCGCTCACCGACACCGCGTACCTCGCGACGGCCACCGGCTTCGCCGACGCCCTCGCGGTCGGCCCCGCGGCCGCCAAGGTCGGCTCGCCGCTGTACCTGAGCGAGCCGAACTGCGTGCCCCTCGACACCCGCAAGGCGCTGCAGAGCCAGAGCCTCGACCGGGTCTTCCTGCTCGGCAGCCGGCTCACCCTCTCGGCCGAGGTGAAGGACCTCCGCACCTGCTGAGCGGGCGCTGAGCCGCCGCACCCCGGCGGGAACCGGCCCGCCGTTCAGGGCCACTAGCATTCGACCATCGTGTCCGCCGCGGCCCGCCGCGCCCACCGGAAAGCTCACCGTGACTCCTCGCCGTCGGCCCTCAGCGCTCTCGCTCTCCCTGTCCACGCTCGCGGTAGGCGCCCTCGCCGTCACGGGCCTCGTCGCGGGGCCGGCCTCCGCGGCGATGGCCGCCGACGGCGCGATCAGCGGCTCCGTCACGGCGCCCGCCGTCGCCGGCTCGCACCGCTTCGTGGTGCAGGCCTGGGACGTCGGCGACGACCCGCAGGACGCTGAGCTCGTCGCCTCGACCGAGACGACCCTCGGGTCCGGCGCCCGGGGCGACTACTCCCTCACGGGCCTCGAGAACGGCTCGTACGTCGTCCGCGTCGTCGAGAAGCCGGCCGGCAGCGGCGTCCCCACCGTCGCCGACCAGTTCTGGAGGAGCACCGACTGGGTGGGCGACTCGACGAGGGTCGACGTCGCCGGCGGGCCCGTCACGGCCGTCGACTTCACTCCCGAGGCGTGGTCGTTCTCCTCGATCCGCCTCTCGGGCAGCGACCGCTACGCCACCTCCGCCGCCACCACGGCGTCCGTCGACCCCGGCGTGCCGGTGCTCTACGTCGCCAGCGGCGGCGGCTGGGCCGATGCGCTCAGCGCCGGACCCGCCGCCGCGGTCCAGGGCGGCGCGCTGCTGCTGACCGACCCGGACGCGCTCTTCCCGGTCACGCGGGCCGAGATCCAGCGCCTCGCCCCGAAGAAGGTCGTCGTGGTCGGCAGCGAGCTGACCGTCTCCGCCGCCGTCTACCAGCAGATCGACGCCGTCGCCGGCACCGTCGTGCGGATCGGCGGCACCGACCGCTACGACACCTCGCGCCTGCTCGTCGCGGACGCGTTCCCCGCCCGCTCGGCCGACGAGGTCTTCCTCGCCACCGGCAACAACTTCCCGGACGCGCTCTCGGTCGCGCCGGTCGCCGGGCGCCTCGGCGAGCCCGTGCTGCTGGTCGACGGGGCGCAGGACTCCCTCGACGCGGCCGGCCGCGCCGCGATCTCCCGCCTCGACCCCACGACCGCCGTCGTGATCGGACAGGAGCCGTCGATCTCCGCCGGAATCCAGGCCGACCTGACCTCGTCCCGCGTCGTCGAGCAGACGGAGCGCCTCGGCGGCGAGAGCCGCTACGCCACCAGCCGACTGATCAACGAGGCCTACGCTCCGGCCGAGCTCACGGACACCACCTACCTCGCCTCGGGCGAGGGCTTCGCCGACGCGCTGTCCGGAGCGACGGCCGCCGCCGCGAACGGCTCGCCGATCTCCCTCAGCCGGCCCACCTGCGTCCCGGCCGAGACGGTCGACTCGCTGAAGCGCCTGCACCTCGACTACGCGACCGTCCTGGGCAGCGAGCTCACGCTCTCCGCCGCGGTCGGCCGCGTCGCGTCCTGCTGACCCGGTGACCTCCGCAGCGCAGAGCCGCGCCCTCCTCCTCGGCATCGAGACCGGCGGCACCAAGGTCGTCGCCGCGGTCGCCGCGCGGGAGGACCCCAAGCGGATCCTCGCGAAGACGACCCTGCCCACCCGCGGTCCCGCGGAGACCCTCGGCGACCTGGCCGCGTTCACCCGCGACCACGGCGTCGAGGGCACGGTCGCGGCGATCGGCGTCGCCTCCTTCGGTCCGCTCGACGTCGACCCGGCCTCGCCCGACTACGGCCGGCTCACCTCGACGCCGAAGCTCGGCTGGGAGGGCGCCGACGTGCTCGGGCCGCTCAGCGCCGCCGCCCCCGGCGCGCGGACCGCGCTCGTCACCGACGTGAACGGCGCCGCCCTCGGCGAGGCGCGCTGGGGGGCGGGCCGGGGCGAGCCCGACTTCGTCTACCTCACGGTCGGCACCGGAGTCGGCGGCGGCATCATCGCCGGCGGCCGCCTGCTCGCCGGCAGCGGCTGGCCCGAGGTGGCGCACGTGCTGCCGCGCCGGCACCCGGAGGACCGCTTCGAGGGCACCTGCCCGTTCCACGGCGACTGCGTCGAGGGGCTCGTCGCGGGCCCGGCGATCTCGGCGCGCTGGGGCGTGGACGGCTCGAGCCTCGGCCCGGAGGACGCGGCGGCGAACCTCCGCTTCAGCTCCTACTACCTGGCCCAGCTCGTGACGACGCTGGCCTACGTCGCGGGGGTGCGCCTCGCGATCGTCGGCGGCGGTGTCGCCAAGACGCCGGGCCTGCTCGCGGCGACCGAGGCCGAGGTGGAGCGCCTGATGGGCGCCCCCGGCGCCAACGGCACGGGTGCGGCGCACCTCCGCCTGGTCCCGCCCGCCCTCGGCGACGAGTCCGGCGTCCGAGGTGCCCTCTCCCTCGCGGAGTCCCTGCTCTGACCCGCCTCCTTCCGCGAGATGCCACTTATGAGCGCGACACGCCCACGGAAGCGCTCACAAGTGGCATCTCGCGGAGGGGATCACAGGGCGTCGAGGTCGCGGAGGGCCGACTGCGCGCGGGCGAGGCGGGCCGACTCGGGCTCGTCCCACCACGTCGGGCCGCGCTCGCCGAGGCCGTGCTTGGCGAGGCCGGTCCGCCGGCGGGCCGCGGCGACGGCGTCGTCGTCGCCGGCCTTCTTCGCGATGCGCACGCCGGAGCGGCCGCGGCCGAGGTGCGACTTCAGCGCCTCGACGACGTCCTCGGGGAGGCTCGGATCGGTGCGGCGCCAGCGCCGGCCGTTCACGACCAGCCAGCGCCCGTCGGCGGTGGGCCCGTCCTCGAGGGGCTCGTCCTCGCTCACGACGCGGCGTGCGCCAGAGCCGCGTAGGCCCGCTCGGGGCCGGTCGTCCCACTCAGCGCCGCGGACAGCTCGTCCAGCCGCACCCGCGCCGCACCGTCGAGCGCGAGCATCCGCCGGGCGGCGTCCGCGAGCTCGGGCACGCCGGCCGCGTTCGGATCGAGCACCTCGGCGACCCCCGCGTCCTCGAGCGCCGCCGCGCCCGCGAACTGGTCGGTCGAGAACGGCAGCACGACGAGCGGCACCCCGGCCGTCATCGACTCCGTCACGCTGTTGTTGCCGCCGTGCGTGACCGCCAGCGCGGCCCGGCCGAGCAGCGTCACCTGCGGCAGGAAGCCGCGCACCAGCCAGCCGTCGGGGACCGCGCCGAGCGCCGACGCCGGCGTCGCGCCGGAGGCGACGGCGACGCGCACCGGCCGCCCGTCGACGGAGACTCCGGCCAGCGCCGCGACCACGCGCGCGAGCACGTCGTCGCGCACCGAGAGGAAGCTGCCGAAGCTCACGTAGACGAGCGGGGCGTCCGAGCCGGCCAGCCACTCCTCCACCTCGGCGTCGCGGGGCTCGCCGCGGACGGCCGAGCCGAGGAAGGCGTGCGGCGGCAGCTGAGCGGTGCGCGCCGCGTCGTGCAGCTCGCCGAGGTAGTTCAGCAGCAGCACGTCGCCGCTCTCGGCGAAGGCGTCGAGGCTGGGAGCGGCGGAGGGATCGAGCGCGGTCAGCGCCGCGTTCCACTCCGCGGTGAACGAGTCGCGCACCCGCTCGCAGAGCGCCCGCAGCCCGGCGAGCTCGTCGCCGGTCGGCGCGAAGGCGTCGGGCCAGACCGGCGGGAAGCCGTACACCTCGCCGGGCACGGTGAGTGCGCTGGGGTGCCCGAGCACCACGTCGCCGTAGGGCACGCCGAGCGCCCGCAGGGCGACCCGCGCGGTGAAGGCGAGGTGGTCGACGACGATCGCGTCGGGCCGCACCTCGTCGAGGATCTCGCGCAGCCGCGCCGAGACGCCGGCCGGGTCCCAGAGCAGATCGGTCAGCCGCTCGCGCGCCTGGTACTCCAGCGTCGGCACCATGCCGCGCCGGGTCGCGTCGAAGAAGCCCCGGAGCGAGTCGCCCTCGTCCGGCGCCTGCTCCTCCGCCCGGATGGTGCCGGGGTTGGAGCCGCGGCCGAGGCGCAGCGGGACGTGCTCGAAGCCGAAGCCGTCGACGATCGAGCGGGTCGCCTCCCCCGTCGCCACCACGACGCGCTCCCCGGCCGCGCGCCAGGCGGTGCCGAGGGTCGCGAGCGGCAGCAGATGCGAGGCGTAGTCCGGGCTGACGATCAGCAGGGTCACGAGGCGCCCAGCACGAGGTCCGAGCCGAGCGGGCGCTCCTGCTCCGCGGTCGCCCGCCAGTAGACGGCCGAGAGCGCGTGCGCCATCGCCCCGATCGTGTAGCGCTCGAGCACCATGGCCCGGCCGCGCTCGGCGGAGTACTCGGCGAGCGGACCCGCGGCGACGTCGAGCGCGAGGCACGCGGCGACGGCGAGCGCCTCGTGATCGGAGGTGTCGACCAGGAAGCCGGTGACACCCTCCTCCACGTAGGTCGCCGGGCCGCCGGTCGCCGGGGCGACCACGGGCAGCCCCCCGGCGAGCGCCTCGAGGAGCGCGATGCCGAACTCCTCCTTGACACTCGCGCAGACGTACGCGCCACCGGCCGCGGCGAGCCCGGGCCGGCCGTGCCGCACCGCGCCGAGCCAGCGCGCCACCGTGCCGTTGGGGCGGTGACCGGCCAGCAGGAGACCGCCCGCCGAGTCGGACCGGGCGGCGACCGCGCGGATCCGGTCGAGCTGCTCCGTCTCGTCGGGCGTCGGCTCGGCGAGATCGCCGCCGACCAGGAGGAGGTTCGCCCGCTCGCGCAGCGGCGACGACGCCCACGCCTCGGCCAGCGTCGCCATGCCCTTCACCCGGTGCAGGCGGCCGACGCTGAGCAGCAGCGGCAGACCGCGGCGCTCCGGCGGCAGCTCGGCCAGCAGCACGTCGAGGGCGGAGAGGTCGTCACCGGCGTCGAGTGCGACCGACTCGCCGGCGGCGGCGGCGCGGGCCGCCTCCTCGCCGCGCTCGACCAGCCGCACGTCGATCCCCTCCGGGACGATCGTGTGCCGCTCCGGATGCGCCGTGATGTCGATGCCGAGCATGTCGCGCATCGTCTCGGCGAGCTCGGCGCGGGGGAAGAGCACGGTGTGCGCGGCGTCGGCGGCGAGGCGCTGCACGAGGCGCACGCGGAACCAGAAGTGCTCGACGGAGTCGCGGTCGCCGAAGTCGGCGCGGGAGAGGGTGCCCGCGGCGTCGAGCCCGGCGATCAGGGCGTGCGGGTCGGGCGCGACGGTGAAGACGACGGGGATCTCGAGCTCGCGCGCGACCGCCGCCGCGGCGAGCGAGCCGACGTCGGCCATCCGCAGGTGCAGGACGTCGACGCGGCCCGCCGCGCGGAGGATTCGCCGGATCCCGCGCTCGGCGGCGATGCGGCGCGGCCAGGCCAGCGGCATCGGCACGGCGGCGCCGACGAACGGCACCGGAGCGAAGCCGTGGCCCGCCGCGGGCAGCTCGGCCAGGGCACGCTCGGCCTCGGCCGGGGTGCCGCGGGAGAGGGTGAGGACGCGGTCGATGCAGTCCTCCTCGGTCAGCGCGTCGCCGAGCCGGACCAGGAGGGTCGCGATACCGCCGTTGTCGCCGGCGCCGACGCGGGTGAGGGTGCCGTCGATGTCGGCGTGCACGAAGAGCTGCGCGACGGTGGGGCCGGCGTCGGCGACCGGGGCGATCGCGCGGTCGGCGAGCGCGACGCGCGCGACGGGGCCGAGCGGCTCCGGCATCTCGCCGAGCCGGGCGAGCATCAGCGCGGCGTCGTCGGAGGGCCGCTCGCCCAGCGCGTCTGCGGCCGCGGCCCGCGCCTCGAACACCTCGCCCTCGTCGGCGGCGGTGTGCAGCAGGGTCCGCTCGGCGATCGCGCCGGGGACCAGGCCGATCGTCTCGACGTAGCGCGCGCGGACGTCGCGGTCGCGCTCACCGATCAGCGCACCCTCGAGCGCGAGCGCGACGAGATCGGGGGTGGACGACGCCCAGAGCAGCAGGGTGCGCTGGGCGAGCATCCCCGCGAAGCCGCCGTCGCGGATCATCCGCAGCAGCGGGCCGACGGCGGCCGGCCGCGGCATGCGTCCGCCGAACGCCCAGGCGGCGTGCTCGCGGATGAAGGCCCGCTCGTCGGCGAGCAGGCGCAGGAGCGCGAGGTCCGCCTCCTCGTCGAAGACCTGCGCGAGCGAGTGCACGGCGGCGATGGCGGTGAGCTGGTCGGCGGGGTCGAGGGCCGCGCGGGTGAGCAGGCGGACCGCCCGCCCGCCCCCGTCGCTGACGGCGGCGATGGTCAGCGCATCGGCCGCCCGGATGGCCTCGAGGAGGGTGGGCGCCGCGCGCACGGCGTCGAGAACGGTCTGCGTGGCCACGGATCACCTGGTCTGTCGGAGCGGAGGAGCGGCACGCCACAGGGACGGCCCCCACGAGCATGCCGCCCGGGACCCTGGGAAATCACTACTTGCGCCGCAACTCCCCCCGCGCTAGCTCCCCCTGTCAAGGGGGTACCCCCCGAGACTTCGCTTTCCGCGAGATGCCACTTGTGCACGCGACACGCCGTGGAAAGCGCGCACAAGTGGCATCTCGCGGCGGGGGATCAGGGCGCAAGCCACTCCAGGAGTCGCGGGAGGGGCCACGTCGTGACGATGCGATCCGGGGGGACCGCGAGGCGCTCGGCGCGCTCGGCGCCGTAGTCGAGGAGGCCGAGCTGGCCGGGGGCGTGCGCGTCGCTGTCGATCGAGAAGAGGCAGCCGGCGTCGAGGGCCAGGGCGATCAGCTCGTCCGGCGGGTCCTCGCGCTCGGGGCGGGAGTTGATCTCGACCGCGGTCCCGTGCTCGGCGCAGGCGCGGAAGACGGCGCCGGCGTCGAAGGACGACGGCGGCCGAGTGCCGCGCTCCCCGCTGATCAGCCGCCCGGTGACGTGCCCGAGCACGCGGGTCCGCGGATGAGCCGCCGCCGCGACCAGCCGCGCCGTCATCTCGCGGCTCGGCATCCGCAGCTTCGAGTGCGCGCTCGCGACCACGACGTCCAGCCGCGCCAGCATCTCCTCCGACTGGTCGAGCGCGCCGTCCTCCAGCACGTCGACCTCGATCCCGCTCAGGAGCCGCAGCTCGCCGGTGTCGAGACCCGCCAGGTGCTCGAGCTGCTCGGCCAGCCGCTCGGCGCTCAGCCCGTGCGCGACCCGCAGGCGCGGCGAGTGGTCGGTCAGCGCGAGGTACTCGTGACCGAGCGCGCGGGCCGCGTCCGCCATCGCGGCGATCGGCGTCGCTCCGTCCGACCACTCGCTGTGGCTGTGCAGATCACCGCGGAGGAGGCTCCGCAGCGCGCTCTCGGGCAGCGAGGCGGTGCCGCGCAGCTCGGCCAGGTAGTCGGGCACGCGCCCCTCGAGCGCCTGGCTGATCACGGTGAAGGTGGTGTCGCCGATGCCGGGCGCCGCGCGCACGCGGGCGAGATCGCGCCGCTCGCCCTCGGCCATGCCCTCGAGCACGGCGAGCGCCTTCCGGAACGCCTTCGCGCGGTACTTCGACGCGCGCTCCTGCTCGAGCAGGGCGGCGATCTCCTGCAGTGCCGCGAGCGGATCCATGACCCCCGGTCTAGCAGACGCGCGCTCCTGAGTGATCGCCGAGCGCTCTTGCCCGCGGCCGAAGACGCGATATATCGTGACTCTCATCAACTCGCGCTATATCGCGTCGAGCATTCACAGCACGATCGCCCATCCGGGCGCAGGAGGAGGAGCACCATGTCGCTCGAGAAATGGCTCGTGCAGGCGGGCGAATCGAAGGTCATCGACCTCGACGTCGTCCGCGCGATCAAGATCGCCCTGGTCGGCGGTCAGATCGACGTCATCGGGCACGACGAGCCCACCGCCCGCGTCGAGGTGCACAGCGTCTCCGGCCGCCCGCTCAAGGTGTCGATGGACGGCGACCGCCTCGAGGTCGACCACATCCAGCTGCGCTGGGACACCGTCGTCGACGTCGCGAAGGGCCTCGGCCGCAAGGGCGACCGCGCCGACGTCAGCCTCCTCGTCCCCCGCGGTGTCGCCCTGAAGTTCGACACCGTCTCGGCCGACGGCCTCGTCTCCGGCCTGCACTCCGACGCCCGCGTCTCCACGGTCGGCGGCGACATCGTCATCGACGGCCTGCACGGCGACATCGAGGCGAACACCGTCCACGGCGAGCTCTCCGTGCGCAACCACACCGGCCGCGTCGTCGCGCACACCGTCTCGGGCGACGTCACCACCGCGGGCGCCCTCACCCGCTTCTCCGTCGACGGCGTCTCGGGCAGCGTCTTCGTCGACGCCGAGCAGACCCCCGACGAGATCCAGTGCAACACCGTCAGCGGCGACCTGACCATCCGGATCGACGAGGGCCTCGGCGCCCGCTACCGGATCAACACCGCCACCGGCACCCTGCAGCTCGACGGGGAGGCGGTGAAGGGAACGTTCGGCCGCGGCTACACCGCGACCACCGGCTCGCTCGACTCGAAGTGGGTCGACGTGACCGCCAACTCCGTGACGGGCGACGTCACCGTCGTCCGCCGCACCCCCGCCGCGCCCGCCGAGCAGCGCCTCACCGACGCGAGCTCGCTGTGAGCCCCGTCTTCGCGCACGGACGCCTGCGCCTCTACCTGCTCAACCTCCTCGCCGAGTCGCCCAAGCACGGCTACGAGCTCATCCAGGCTCTCAGCGAGCGCTTCGGCGGCACCTACTCCCCCAGCGCCGGCACGGTCTACCCGCGTCTGGCGAAGCTCGAGGAGGAGGGCCTCGTCACCAAGGAGGCCGACGGCCGCAAGACCGTCTACTCCATCACCGACGCCGGCCGCGCCGAGCTGGAGAACCGCGCGACCGACCTGGGCGACATCGAGGAGGAGCTGACCGACTCCGTCCGCCGCCTGGCCGACGAGGTGCGCCTCGGCGTCGCGGAGGCGATGAAGAGCCTCCGTGCCGATCTGGCGAGCGCCGCCCGCGACTCGCGTCCGTCCCGCGGCGGGCCGGAGCACTCGGCCGAGACACCCGCCGAGCCCGCACCGGAGGAGCGCCCGCAGGATGCTCCGTCCGCCGAGACCCCGCGCGCCGACACCGCACCCGCCGACACCGCACCGGCCGACGCGCGCGCCGCCTCCCGACTCGCCCTGCGCGACGCGGAGGTGCTGCTCACCGAGTTCCGCGACGAGCTGCGCGCCGAGCTGCGCACGGCCGCCGCGCACGGCTCCGTGAGCGCGGCGAGCACCACCGCCCTCCGCGAGGCGCTCGACCAGGCGCGCGCCGCGGTCCGCTCCACGCTGGGCTGACGCCCGACCGCACGACCGCACGACCGCTGACGGCGGGGATCCTCTCGGGGGTGCCCGCCGTTCGCTCGTCCGCCGGCTGCCGAGACGCGCACCGGCGGGCTCGCGGCTCCGGCCTCGTCTCGCCGAATCAGGCGGTGCCGGCGTGCCGGGGTGATTCCCGCGTGCCGAAGGTGCCGGACCGCACGAGCCCGACGATTCGGCTCGCGAAATCGCCCCGGGCTCGCGGAACCGGGCCGTTCCGACGTGCCGGAGTCGTTTTCACGTGCCCGAGGTGGACGGACAACCCGGGACGGAAGGTTCGGCTCGCGAAATCCGCCCCGGCTCGCGGAATCGGGCAATTCCCGCGTGCCGAAGCGGTTTCCACGTGCCGGAGGTAGCCGAGCCGGATGTTCGGCTCGTGTTTCCGGCTCGGGCTCGCGGAATCGGACGATTTCAGCGTGCCGGAGTGATTTTCGCGTGCCGAAGGTGGCGGACAACCCGGAATCGGAGGTTCGGCTCGCGAATCCGGCTCGGGCTCGCGGAATTCAGCGATTCCCGCGTGCCGAAGGGGGCTCCTCGTGCCGAAAGTGGCGGAGCGGATATTCGGCTCGTGGTTCCGAGTCGGGCTCGCGGAATCGGACAATTCCAGCGTGCCGAAGCGGTTTCCACGTGCCGAAGGTCACCGAGGTCGATGTTCGGCTCGCGAGTCCGGCTCGGGCTCGCGGAATCGCGCGGTTCCCGCGTGCCGAAGCGGTTTCCACGTGCCCGAGATGGCCGGGCGGCGTCGCGCCGACCCACTCCTCCCGGACGACGCACCCTCCCCTCCACCCCGCCGCCCCCTCGCCGACCACCCGCCCCCTTGCGCTCCGCCGCTCCAGGACTATATTTCCTATAGGATCTTTTGTGCGGCCGACGCCGGTCGCATCGAGTGCAAGGGAGCACTGATGAGCGAGAGCACACCCGCGCGGACCGCCCCGGGGGCGCCGAACCTGCAGGGGGCGCAGTCCTGGGACGGCGTCGATTCGATCGACGTCGACTGGAACCCCGACAGCTGGACCGCCGAGACCTGGCCGATCGCCACCTGTCTGCACGGGATCCCGCCCGTCGGCCGCGACGGCGTCGCCCTGCACGACGCGGCCCCCGAGGTCTGGGACGACATGTTCGCTCAGGTCGAGCAGGTCGGCTTCACCCTTGCCGAGCTGGCCGACAGCCACGTCCGCCCCGCCGATCTGGAGCCCTCGCGCCGCGACGAGTTCCTCAGCATCGCGAAGGCGCACGGCGTCGGCATCCCCTCCGTGCACCTGCAGCGCCAGAGCGTGATCATGCCCGGGCACGAGGAGAAGAACCTCGCCTACGCGCACCGCACCATCGACGCCGCGGCCGAGTGGGGCATGCAGGTCTTCTCGACGGGGCTGCACCAGCCGTTCAGTGCCGCGCAGAAGCGCGCGCTCTGGTTCTGGACCGCGCAGGGCCCGAAGGACCCCGACGACCCCGAGGTCTGGAACGCCGCCGTCAGCCGCATCCGCGAGCTCGGGAAGCACGCCGCCGACGTGGGCCTCCCGCTCGCGCTCGAGCTCTACGAGGACACCTACCTCGGCACCGCCGACAGCGCCGTCCGCTTCGTCGAGGACGTGGGCCTGGACAACGTCGGCCTCAACCCCGACGTCGCGAACCTGATCCGCCTGCACCGCCCCGTCGAGGACTGGCGCGAGCTGTTCGCGAAGACGCTCCCCTACGCCAACTACATGCACGTGAAGAACTACACCCGCGACGAGTCGGCCGACGGCTCCTGGGCCACGTCGGTCCCCTCGACCATGGAGGCCGGTCTCATCAACTACCGCCAGGTGATCCGCGACGCGGTCGAGGGCGGCTTCCGCGGCATCCTCCTCGCCGAGCACTACGGCGGCGACAGCCTCGGCATGTGCTCGACCAACCAGACCTACCTCCGCTCGCTGCTGCCCCGCGCAGCCCGGGCCTCGCAGTAAGGGACGACAGACATGAGCGACACCACCACGACCAGCCGCACCATCGCCGTCGTCGGCTCCGGCTACATGGGCGGAGGGATGGCCCAGGTCCTCGCGCTCTCCGGCGCCACCGTCGTCATCGCCGACATCTCCGAGGAGATCGCCCGCAGCAACTACGAGCGCCTGCTCACCGAGACCGCGCAGTTCGTCGCCGACGGCCTCTTCCCCGAGGACGCGGTCGAGCGCATCCGGCAGAACCTCTCCCCCGCCGCCTCGATCGAGGAGGCCGTCGCGACCGCCGACTTCATCGAGGAGGCCGTGCCCGAGAAGATCGAGATCAAGCACGAGACCCTGCGCCGCATCAGCGCGGCCGCCCGCCCCGACGCCGTGATCGGCTCGAACACCTCGACCATCCTGATCGGCTCGCTGGCCGAGGCCGTGACCAACCCGGAGCGCTTCCTCGGCGTGCACTTCTCCAACCCGGCGCCGTTCATCCCCGGCGTCGAGCTGATCCCGCACGCCGGCACCGCCGAGAGCGCGATCGCGCTGGCCGAGGAGATCGTCGCGGCGACCGGCAAGGAGACCGCGCGGGTCAAGGACTCCACCGGCTTCGTGCTCAACCGCCTGCAGTACGCGCTCTTCCACGAGGCGACGCAGATCGTCGAGGAGGGCATCGCCACCCCCGAGGACATCGACACGATCGTCCGCACCACCTTCGGCTTCCGCCTCCCCGTCTTCGGCCCGTTCGCGATCGCCGACATGGCCGGTCTCGACGTCTACGCCTTCTGCTACGCCTCGCTGCAGACCCGCTGGCCCGAGCGCTTCGCCACCCCGGAGTCGCTGGCCGCGCTGGTCGAGGCCGGCAAGTTCGGCACCAAGTCCGGCGCCGGCTACCTCGACGTGCCCTCCGAGCGCACCGCGGAGCTGATCGCGTACCGCAACCGCGCCTACGTCGCCATCAAGAAGCTCATGGACGAGCTCGGCCCCGCGCCGATCGCCTGACGCGCCGACCGAGAAGGAGCACCCTCATGACCGCATTCCCCGAGTCCCGGACCGTCGTCCTCACCGGCGCCGCGTCCCCGCGCGGCATCGGCCGCTACTCCGCCCACCACCTCGCCGAGCTCGGCTGGAACGTCGGGATCATCGACCTCCACGCTGAGGCCGCGCAGGAGGTCGCCGCCGAGATCGCCGAGCAGCACGGCGTGCAGGCCGCGGGCGCCGGCGCGAACGTCGCCGACGACGCGCAGGTCCGCGCCGCGTTCGACTCCCTCGAGGCCGCCCTGCCGCCCGTCGTGGCACTGGTCAATCTCGCCGGCGTCGCCTCCCCCGTCTCGTATCTCGAGGTCACCCCCGAGGAGTGGCAGCGCGTCATCGACATCAACCTCAACGGCGTGCACTTCAGCACCCGCCGCGCGGTGGAGTCGATGGTCGCCCGCGGCGTCGGCCGCGTCGTCAGCCTCTCCTCCGTCTCCGCGCAGCGCGGCGGCGGCACCTTCAGCAAGACCGCCTACTCCGCGGCCAAGGCCGGCGTGATCGGCTTCACCCGCAGCGTCGCCCGCGAGCTCGGCGGCCAGGGGATCACCGTCAACACGATCTCCCCCGGCCCGATCGACACCGACATCATGGGCGGCACCCTCACCGAGGAGCGCAAGACGGCCATGGCCGCCGACGGCGTGCTCCCGCGCATCGGCACTCCCCGCGACATCGCCGCGGCGATCGCGTACCTCATCAGCGAGGACGCCGGCTTCGTGACGGGTCAGACCCTGAACGTCGACGGCGGCCTCTACATGCACTGATCCCCGATCCCTTCTCGCCCCGACTCGAACGGACACCCCATGAACAAGCTCACCGGAACCTGGTCGCTCGGCCGCTGGATCTTCCTCGGCGTCGGCGTGATCCTCGTCGCCGTCGGCATGGCGCAGATCCTGCCCGCGCTCGGCTCCTGACCCCTCCCACCCCTCACCGCACCGGCCGACTCAAAGGAGAGCGCCATGACCACCTCGTCTCCAGCCCCCTCACCCGCCCTCGGATCCACCCGTGATCCCGCGCTGAAATCCGCCATCTCGAAGGCGTCGCGGCACCTGATGCCGATGCTCGTCATCCTCTACTTCGTCGCGTTCCTCGACCGCACGAACGTCGGCTTCGCCGAGGAGGCGCTCTCGGTCGACCGCGGCATCTCGGACGGCGCCTTCGCGCTCGGCGCCGGCATCTTCTTCATCGGCTACGCGATCTTCGAGATCCCGAGCAACCTGCTGCTCAAGCGCTTCGGCGCCCGCTTCTGGCTGGCCCGCATCGCGGTCACCTGGGGCATCGTCGCCGCGTGCTTCGCCTTCACCACCGGCGACACGATGTTCATCATCCTGCGCTTCCTGCTCGGCGTGACCGAGGCCGGACTCTTCCCCGGCGTGATCATGTTCCTGTCGGAGTGGTTCCCCAACAAGGTCCGCGTGCAGATGTTCGCGATCTTCTACCTGGCGCAGCCCTTCTCGCAGATGCTCGGCGCCCCGCTCAGCGGCGGCCTGATCAGCGTCGGCAACCAGATCACGCCATGGGAGGGCTGGCAGGTGATGTTCTTCACCGAGGGCCTGCTCGCGGTGATCGCCGGCTTCGCGGCACTGAAGTTCCTGACCAACCATCCGCAGAAGGCGAAGTGGCTGACGCAGGGCGAGAAGGACTCGCTGACGGCGGCGATGGAGCGCGAGGACACCGTGCGCCAGGCCGACGGCCCGACCGGCATCTGGAAGGCGATGGCCAGCTGGAAGGTCTGGTACTTCACGATCATCTACTTCTGCCTGCAGATCGCGGTCTACGGGACCACCTTCTACCTCCCGCAGCAGGTCGCGAACCTGATCGGGCAGGACGTCGGCTTCCAGGTCGGCCTCGTCTCGGCCATCCCGTGGCTGGTGGGCCTGTTCGCCTGCTACTACGTGGGCCAGCACGCCAACACCATCCGCCGCCGCCGCTCCTGGGGCGCGATGTTCTACATCTTCACCGGCCTGTCGATCTTCGGCTCGGCCTGGGCCGGAGCCGCGGGACAGCCGATCCTCGGCCTGCTCTTCATCACCCTCGCGGTGGCGAGCTTCCTCTCGGTCGGACCGATCACCTGGGCCTACCCGACCGCGTTCCTCACCGGAGCGGCGGCCGCGGCGGGCATCGGCCTGATCAACTCGCTCGGCAACCTGGGCGGCTTCGTCGCCCCGCTGATGCGCAACGGCTTCAACGAGGCCGCCCCCACCGACAGCGGCGTGTGGGGAGTCGTCTCCCTCGGCGTCTTCGCCTTCCTCGCCGCGGCCATGATGTTCTGCACCAAGTTCTTCCGCGGCTCCAAGGCGGACGAGCTCCTCGAGACCACGAGCGTCCAGGCGGGCCACTGACCCGCAGCCGCCCGGAGGGCCCGACCGCACCCGCGGCCGGGCCCTCCGCCGTTCCCGCCCCCGATCCGCCCGCTCCCCCTCCCCTGCTGATCGAGCAGCCCGCGCAGCGCCCCCCCTGCTGATCGAGCAGCCCGCACCGCGGCCCCCCTTGCTGATCGAGCAGCCCGCACCGCGGCCCCCCTTGCTGATCGAGTAGCCCGCGCAGCGGGCGTATCGAGATCCACCCGCCTGCAGACCCCGGGTCTCGATACGCCGCTCCGCGGCTGCTCGACCAACAGGAGTCGCCGGCCCCACGCGTCCCTCTCCCGAACCTCGAACGGCCCACCGACTCCAGCCACCTCCGGCACGCGAAACCACCACCGGCACGCGAAACCAGCCGAATCCGCGAGCCCAGACCGAAACCACGAGCCGAAGCTCACCCCCAGCCACCTCCGGCACGCGAAACCACCCCCGGCACGCCGAAACCAGCCGAATCCACGAGCCCAGACCGAAACCACGAGCCCGAGTTCACCCCCAGCGACCTCCGGCACGCGAAACCACCCCCGGCACGCCCAAACCAGCCGAATCCACGAGCCCAGACCCAAACCACGAGCCGAAGTTCACACCCCCCGGCGACGAGGCCCGCGCGGCCGGAGCCTCAGCGGACGGAGTCGCGGCGCGAGCGCTCGCGCACCCGCTCGATGTGCACGCGCATCGCGGCAGCCGCCGCCTCCGGCCCGGCCGCGAACGCCTCCACGACCGCCCGGTGCTCCAGCACCGCGTCGTCCGCATCGCTCACGCCCGTCTGCACGGTCTGCCGCATGCGATGCACGCGCGTCGAGATCGCCTCGGACATGTCGATCAGGAACGGGTTGTGCGTCCCCTCGAAGATCAGGTGGTGGAAGTTCCAGTCCACCGCGAAGTACTCGCGCAGCAGCGCCACCGGCAGCTCGCCCTCGGTCGACGCGGCCCGCACGACCGCCGTCATCGCCTCGTGCGCGGCGAGCGCCTCCCGCAGCCGCGGCACCAGCGCCGCCTCGTGCGCCGAGGCGAGCGCCGCCGCGCCGCTCTCGAGCACCAGCCGCGCGTCGAAGAGCGCGTCGAGCTGGTCGTCGGCGAGCGGAGGCGCCACCCGGTAGCCCTTGTTGGCCACCCGGGTGACCAGTCCGGTCCGCTCGAGTTGCACGAGGGCCTCGCGCACCGGCGTCGGCGAGACGCCGAGCTCGCGAGCGACCGCGTCGATCGAGAGCCGCATGCCCGGCTCGATGCCCGGGCCGAGCAGCACGTCGAGCACGCGGTCGTAGACGTGGTCGCGCAGCCCCCGCCGCTCGATCGACTCCGCACCGGTCAGGCGGAACACGGGGTCGGTCGTCACAGGCTCAGCTTAGGCAGTGGCGCTGCCGGCCCCGGTCAGCGGGGCGATCGCCTCGACGATCAGAGCGAGCGAGATCGCCCCGGGGTCGGGCGTGCCGAGCGACTTCTCGCCGTGCGAGCGCGCGCGGCCGAGGCCGGGCATCAGGTCGGAGGTGGCGTCGGCGGCCGAGCGCGCAGAGACAGCGGCAGCGCCCCAGGCGTCCGCGAGCGCGTCGCCCGCGCCGGCCCGCTCGGCCAGCGTCTCGGCGAACGGCACGAGCGCGTCGACCATCGTCTTGTCCCCCACGCTCGCCTTGCCGTAGCCGCGCACCGCGTCGGAGGCGGCGGTCACCCCCGCGCTCACCTCGCGCGCGCTCACGGCGCGGTCGTCGCCGAGCGCCTCCCCCACGCTCCGGAGGATGACCCCCCAGAGCGCGCCGGAGGTCCCGCCCGCGCGGTCCGACCAGGCGTCGCCGGCCCGGTTGAGCAGCGTCTGCGCCCCGGCCCCGCGCTCGAGCACGTCGGCCGCCTCCTGCGCGGCCGCCCGCGCCCCGCGCTGCATGCCGATGCCGTGGTCGCCGTCGCCCGCGATGGAGTCGAGGCGGCCGAGCTCGTCGGCGTTCGCGTCGATCACGTCGCGGATCGCCCCGAGTGCCGAGGAGAGCCGGGCGGCGGCCTCGCGCGACTCCGCGGAGGCGGGCCCCACCTCCTGCGCGATCTCCTCGGCCTGCGTCGCGGTCACGGCCACGAGCGCGCCGCCGTCGACCGCGCCGGTGCGGAAGGCGGGGGTGTCGCTCGGCGCCGTCCACAGCGTCTCGAGCTCCTCGTCCACCCAGAACAGCGTCAGCGAGACACCGGCCATGTCGAAGCTCGTGCAGAACTCGCCGACCTGCGGGTCGACGAGGGTGACGCCGCGCGCCTCGAGCAGATCGGCGATCGTGCTGAACACGACGAACAGCTCCTCGCTCTTCACCGAGCCGAGCCCGTTCAGCACGGGGACGACGCGGGCTCCGTCGACGCTCACACCCTCGGGGATCTCGGCCTCGGCGAGCAGGTGCGTCACGAACAGCTCGGCGAGCTCCGCGGCGCTGGGGATGTCGACCTCGTCGATCCCGGGCTCGCCGTGGATGCCCAACCCGACCGCCATCCGGCCCTCGGGCACCGAGAACAGCGGCTCCTCCGCGCCGGGCAGCGTGCAGCCGGTGAAGGCGACGCCGAGCGAGCGGGTGCGCGCGTTGCCGAGCACGGCCACGCGCTCCACGTCGTCGATCGAGTAGCCCGCCGCGGCGGCCGCGCCCGCGACCTTGAAGACGGTCAGGTCGCCCGCGATCCCCCGGCGCTTGTGCGCCTCCTCGGGCTTCGCGCTGAAGACGTCGTCGGTCACGGTGACGGTGCGGCAGTCGATGCCGTCGGCCCGCACCGCGTCCTGCGCAGCGGTGAAGTGCAGCACGTCGCCGGCGTAGTTGCCGTAGCTGAGCAGCACGCCGCGGCCCTGCTCGCTGGCGCGGATCACCGACTCGACCTGGTGCGCGGAGGGCGAGGCGAAGAGGTTGCCCATCGCCGCTCCGTGCGCGAGGCCCGGCCCGACGAGTCCCGCGAAGGCCGGGTAGTGCCCGGAGCCGCCGCCGATGACCACCGCGACCTCGGGCTCCTCGGAGCGCGTCGAGCGCGAGACGCCGCCGACGACCTTGCGGACCCAGCGGCCGTTGGCGCGGACGAAGCCGTCGACCATGTCGTCGGCGAAAGCGGCGGGTTCGTTCCAGAGACGGGTCATGCTCGTCGGCTCCTCATCATCGAGTGCACCGGCCCCGCGGCCGGACTCCGTCGATCCTATAGGATTCTCACCCCGTCCTCCAGGCAGCTCGGGCGCCTACTGCCGCCCCACGGCGAGCGCCTCCTCCTCCACGTCGAGGAACGCGAGCGCGCTCCGCACAGCCGGCTCCTGATACCGCCCCTCGGCTCGCGCCTTCAGCACCGCCTCGCGCTCGGCCGCGATCATCACCCGCCGCAGCCTGTTGTAGGAGTGGGTGAGCGGCTCCGCACCCTCCCCCTCCGGTGGGTTCTCCAGCGCGTCGGCGAGGAACACCGCGTTCCGCCGCAGCCGGTCGAGCACCCGCTCCTCCACGCCGTCCTGCGGCTCCTGGTCGAGCCGCGCGAGCCCGGCCGACTGCGCCTCCGCCAGCAGCATCTGCTTCTCGACGTGCTCCTGCTGCTCGTTCGGCGCCGGCAGCTTGAGCAGCCGGAGCACCCGCGGCAGAGCGAGCCCCTGCACCAGCGTGCCCGCCACCACCACGAAGGCCAGGAACTGCAGGAACGCCCGCTGCGGCGTCTCCTCCGGCAGCAGGAACGCGGCGGCGAGCGTCACCACCCCGCGGATGCCCGCGACGGACACCCCCAGCGCCGTCGGCCAGGTCCAGCCGCGCTGCTGCAGCCGCCGCGGCCCGTGCCGGAAGAGCACCGTGGTCAGGCACATCCAGACCACCCGGCTGCCGATCAGCGCCCCGAGCAGCGCCGCGCTGATGCCGATCCCCTGCCAGATCCCGATGTCGGAGTCGGCGGTCGCCGCGACGACGGAGGAGAGGCTCAGCCCGATGAAGAGGAAGACCGCGTTCTCGAGCAGGAACTGGATCGTCCGCCAGTTCAGCGACTCCGCGATCCGCGCCTGCGCCGACTGGATCACCGGCGCCCGGAAGCCGAGGAAGAGCCCCGCGACGACCACCGCGAGCACCCCCGAACCGTGCAGCAGCTGCGCCGGGATGAAGGCGACGTACGGCGTCACCAGCGACAGGCTCGTGTCGAGCACGGAGGACGACACCTGCTTGCGCACGAACCCGAGGACGACCGCGATCAGTATCCCGACCCCCGCCCCGACCACGACGGCCAGCACGAAGTCAAGCGCCACCCGCCCCGGCGTCACCGTGCTGACGATCGCGAGCAGCGACGCGTTCAGCGCGACGAGCGCGGTCGCGTCGTTGAGCAGGCTCTCGCCCTCGAGCACCGTCATCATCCGCCGCGGGAGCCGCAGCCGCCCCGCGATCGCGGACACCGCCACGGCGTCGGTCGGCGCCACGATCGCGCCGAAGGCCAGGGCCGCCGCGATCGAGATCGCCGGCACCACCGCCCAGGCGACCGCGCCGACCACGAGCACCGTGAAGACGACGAGCCCGACCGAGAGCAGCAGGATGCTGTCGCCGCGCGCCCGCACGTCGAGAACCGAGGTGCGGATCGCCGCCGCGTAGAGCAGCGGCGGCAGGATGCCGTAGAGCACCACGTCCGGCTCGACCACGACCTCGGGGATCCCGGGGACGAAGGAGACGAGCGCCCCGACCGCCACGAGGGCCACGGGAGCCGACCAGCCCGCCTTGCCCGACAGGCCCGTCACCAGCACGGTGACGACCACGAACGAGACGATCCAGATGATGGCGACGACGGGTTCCTCCACGCGGCTCCCTTCCGAGAGCCGAGCCTAGGCCCGGGAGCGGACCCTAGGCACCGGCCTCGTGGATGTCGCGCGCCTTGGTCACGCGACCCGCGTCGACCGGGTTCATCCCGAGCACGATCTTGCCGCGGGAGTGCCGCTTCTCCAGGTCGTCGAACGCGTCCTGGACGAAGCCGTAGGGGTAGAAGCCCGAGACCAGCACCCGCAGCTTCTGGTCGCGGACCAGCGCGACGAGCTCGCCGAGGATCTCGGTGTCGCGCCGCGCGGTCTCCGGGTCGGGCCAGACGGCGCGCAGCTCGATCTCCTTGCGGTCGTCGCTGGAGTGGAAGCGCGCGGGCTCGATGCCGAGCTCCTCGGCGAGCGCCGCGTTGTCGCCGCCGAAGTTGTCGAGGAAGACCGTCACGCCGTTCGGAGCCGCGGCGCGGATCCGGTCGGCGATGCCGTCGCCGTAGACGATCGGCTTCACGCCGATCTGGCGGAGGTAGTCGAAGTTGCGCTCGCCGCAGGTGCCGAGCACGGTCGCGCCGCGCAGCTTCGCGAGCTGGATCTCCATGCTGCCGACGCCGCCGGCGGCCGCCGAGACGATCACGGTGTCGTCGGGGCCGACGTGCGTCGCCTCGATCGCGCGCCAGGCGGTGACGCCGGCGAGGAACAGCGCTCCGCCGACCTCCCAGCTCACCGAGGCGGGCTTGGTCACGAGGTTCTCGCGCGGGACGACGATGTGGGTGGCGTGCGAGCCGACCAGCGCGTGCCCGACGACGTCGCTGCGCAGCTTGAGGTCGGTCACGCCCTCGCCGAGGCCGACGACGACGCCGGAGAAGTCGGTGCCCTGGCGCATCGGGAAGGCCGCGGAGTGCTCGGAGTCGAACATCCCGCGCCGGATGAACGCCTCCATGTGGTTCACGCCCGCCGCGAGGACCTCGACGAGCACCTCCCCCGGGCCGGGCTGCGGCCGCGCGATGTCGGCGATCTCGAGCACGTCGACATCGCCGAAGCGGGAGAACTGGACGGCACGGGCGGAGTCGGAGCGCAGACGAGACATGGCCTCATCATCCGCCCCTCGCGGAGAGACCTCGTGGCCCCCGAAAGGGGACATGCGACTCCGGAGAGGTCGAAACGGCACTCAGGCGGCGTCGTCGGGGCAGTAGAGCTGGGTGCGCGGGCCGCTGCGATCGATCACGTGCTCGGCCATCGCCCGGCCGCAGAGCGGGCAGGCGCGACCGGCGGGAGCCTCGGGCTCCGGCTGGTCGTACGGGCCGAGCGGCGGCGGGCCGAGCCAGGGGAAGAGCCGCGCGTTGAAGCGCTGGTAGAGGGATCGGGTCGGCTTCGCCATATGCTTAGTGTACTAATCATCAGTGCGCGATGGGAAAGGGAGGCCGACCCCGTGGACACCGGACCGACGGAGACCGACCCGCTCGCCCTGCAGAACCAGGTCTGCTTCTCGCTCGCCGTGGCCGCCCGCACCGTCATCGGTCTCTACCGGCCCGTGCTCGAGCCGCTCGGCCTCACCCACCCGCAGTACCTGGTGATGCTCGCGCTCTGGGAGCGCGCCCCGCGCTCCCTCGGCGACCTCGGTGCCGCCCTGCACCTGGAGCCGGCCACGCTCAGCCCGCTGCTGAAGCGCCTGGAGGCGAGCGGCCTCGTCTCGCGGGCCCGCAGCACGGAGGACGAGCGCCGCCTCGACGTGACCCTCACCCCGTCGGGCGCCGCCCTGCGCGAGCAGGCGCTGCAGGTCCCCCCGCAGATCGTCGAGCGCCTCGACCTCCCCCTCGACGAGCTGACCGCCGTCCGCGACGCCCTCACCCGCCTGATCGGCGCAGCCACCCGCCCCTGACGCCCAGCGGCGGGCGCGCCTTGCCTGCTGGTCGAGTAGCCGCGCAGCGGCGTATCGAGACCCACCCCCGTCCGAACGCGCGGATCTCGATACGCGCGCTCCGCGCGCTACTCGATCAGCAAAACCGCGCCGCCCTGCGGCCATGGTCAGCACATCCCGGGGGAACGACGAAGGGGCCCCGCCGTCAGGCGGGACCCCCTCATTCAGTGCGCGGAACTCAGTTCGCGACGCGCAGCGTGATCGCCGAGCTGGTCGTCACGTTGCCGGCCTTGTCCTGAGCCTTCGCCGTCACCTGGTAGGTGGCGTTCGGGTAGGCCTTGGAGTTGGCGGACAGCGTCCACGTCCCGTTCGACTGCTGCACGCCGTTGCCGAGCTTGGTGGCGCCGGCGTAGAACGCGACGGCCGTCACTCCGACGTTGTCGCTGGCCGAGGCCACGAGGCGGATCGAGCCGACGACCGTGGTGTTGGTCGAGGGCGAGGTGATGCTCACCGTCGGCTTCTGCGTGTCGGTCGCCGGCGGGGTGGTCGGCGGCGTCGTCGGCGGCGCCGTCGTCGGAGGCGTCGTCGGCGGCGTCGTCGGAGGCGCGGTCGTCGGAGGCGTCGTCGGCGGCGTCGTGGGCGGCGTGGTCGGCGGCGTCGTCGGCGGAACGGTGCCGACCGGGATCGTGCTCACGGCGTAGCCGAAGTAGCGGCCGGCGACGGGACGGGTCGGGTCGCCCTGGAAGGTGCGGCCGCGCTCGGTCGCCGCCTTCGCCTGCGCGATGACCTGGGCGCGCACCTGAGCGGGGCTCTTGCCGACGCAGGATCCGCCGGCGGACATGCAGTCGAGGACGACACCGCTGGTACCGGCCGCGGCCATGCTCGAGCCCGACTGGATGTAGGCGAAGCCGCCACCCTTCTTGGTGGTGTAGGGGCACATGCCGGGGGCGGCGATGATGTGCTTCTGGTCGGCGGCCGAGACGGCGAAGTTGCTGTTGGTCGAGACCGCGTCGTCCTTGGTCGTCACGCCGCAGGGCGCCGTGCCGAGTCCGCCGGGCTTGCCGTCGTAGTTGGCCATGTTCGACACGGCGAGGACCTCGTCGTAGCCGGCCGGGATCCAGCCCGCGATGTCCTCGGAGGTGTTGCCCGCGGAGCCGACGGAGACGATGCCCTTGCTCTCGAGGTCGCAGATCGCCTGGTGGATCACGTCGCCGTTGGAGCGGCCGCAGTTGCCGTCGTCGGTGCCGTAGGTGGCGAGCGACATGTTGACGACCTTGATGTTGTACTTCGCCGCGTTCGCGGACACCCAGTCGAGGGCGCACATCAGGGTGCCGGTGTTGCCGCGGTTGTTCGCGTCGAGGGCGCGGATCGAGTAGATCGGCGCTCCCGGGGCGATGCCGACCGAGCCGGAGCCGTTGTCCAGCGCGGCCATGTAGCCGGAGACGCCGGTGCCGTGGCCGTTGGCGTCGTCGGCGGTGCCCGAGCCGAAGCAGTTGATCTGCTCCTTCAGGTTGTAGTCGGGGTGGGCACTGACGCCCGAGTCGATGACCGCGACGGCGGGACCGGTGTAGTTCGTCACTCCGTCGCCCGCGCGCACCGGGGCCTTGTCGGCCTCCGCGGTGAGCACGTGCGAGGGGACGGTCTGCGCCTGGCCGTCGACGACCTGGTCGGCGGCGGTGACGCCGAGGACGCGCGAGTCCGCCTCGAGCACGGCCTTCTGGCGGTCGGTCAGCGCGGCGGTGAAGCCCGCGACACCGCCCTCGAACTGCACGTCGTCGGCGACGCCGAGGGCGCGGACGACCTGCTCGGAGATCGAGCTGGAGTCGACCGAGACGAGGTAGCGGCCGGTGGTCGCGGCCTGGGCGGGCGCGGAGCCGGCGAGCGCGAGGCCCGCCGTGAGGGCGAGCGCGGTCGCCAGGCCGGCTGCGCGCCGGAGGCGCGAGCGGGCCGGCGGCGCGGCGGTGGAGGAGGAGAAGGACACGGGTTCCGTCGATTCTGTCGGCGTCTCGGCCGACCTGTCGTGGTGCGGGCGGCTCGACGCAGGCACTCCGAGCGAGCGCCCGCGCCGCTGCAGCGGGGCTCGGGTCGAAGGCCGGGAGGCGGCGGAACGGTGCAGATCCCTCCGAGCGTCGACGGTCGTGACCCGTCGGCTCCCCCCATCGGAGTGACCTGTCTTCGACTTCAACAGACTTCCGGTGGTTTCACAGCGTCGGGGTTGGCCCCAGTTCGAGGGTGATTTGCCCCCCTGTCCCACAGATGGGGACCTCCTGGCGACCGCTTGACCGACAGCTGCGGAAATGCCCGGTCACAGCGCGGTATCAGCGCTCTCGCGGGCAGGCGCGCGCGGCTTGACTGGTCCGGGCCACGGAGTAGTGTCGTCGCTCGTGACACACGAGGGCCCCCCTTCGGGCGCGAAGGCGTCCACTGCCGGCGCGGACGACGCCGACGCGAACGAGCTCCGCACCGCGAAGCACTTCTTCATCGGCGAACCGCTCTCCAGCGACAAGCTCGAGGGGCAGCTCCTGCAGAAGCGGCTCGCCCTCCCGATCTTCGCGAGCGACCCGCTCTCCTCCGTGGCCTACGCGCCGCAGGAGCTGCTGATGATCCTGCTGCTCGGCGGCCTCTCCTTCCTCACCTTCGCACCCTGGGTCGCCGGCTGCGTCGTCGTCCTGCTGGTCGTCGTCGTCCTCAGCTACCGCCAGCTGATCAAGGCCTACCCCTCCGGTGGCGGCGACTACGAGGTCGCCCGCACCAACCTCGGCGAGACGGCGGGGCTGACGGTCGCCGCTGCCCTCCTGGTCGACTACGTGCTCACCGTCGCGGTCTCGGTCGCCTCCGGCGTCGACAACATCATCTCCGCGATCCCCGCGCTCGCACCGCTCCGGGTCGAGCTCGCGATCCTCTTCGTGATCCTCCTGGCGGCCGTCAACCTCCGCGGCGTCTCGGAGTCGAGCAAGGCCTTCGCGGTCCCCACCTACCTCTTCGTCGCGAGCGTCTTCGTGATGGTCGTCGTCGGACTCGGCCGCGCCGCGTTCGGCGACGCTCCCGTGGCGGAGTCGGCCGGCTTCACCGTGCAGGGCGAGCAGCTCACCCAGGCCGCGGTCGTCCTCCTCCTGCTGCGCTCGTTCGCCAGCGGCTGCGCCGCTCTCACCGGCGTCGAGGCGATCTCGAACGGCGTTCCCGCCTTCCGCGTCCCGAAGGTCAAGAACGCGCAGCGCACCCTCGTCGCGATGGGCACGATCGCGATCGTCCTCTTCGTCGGGCTCACCGCCCTCGCGCTGCTCTCGAACGTGCACTACGCCGAGAACGCCTGCCACCTCGTCGGCTTCACCGACTGCGCGACCACCCCGCAGCGCTCCGTGATCGCACAGGTCGCGGCCGCCACCTTCGGCAACAACACGATCCTCTTCTTCGTGATCCAGGCCGCCACCGCCGCCGTGCTCCTGCTCGCGGCCAACACCGCGTTCAACGGCTTCCCGCTGCTGGGCTCCGTCCTCGCCCGCGACGGCTACGCCCCCAAGTCGCTGAACACCCGCGGCGACCGCCTGATCTACTCCAACGGCGTCATCATCCTGGCGCTCGTCGCGGCGATCATCCTGCTCGTCTATCAGGCGTCGCTGACCAGCCTCGTGCAGCTGTACATCATCGGCGTCTTCGTCTCCTTCACCCTCGGCCAGTCGGGCATGGTGAAGCACTGGATCCGGATGATCAAGAACGGCGAGGGCTCGCGCACCGTCAAGACGAGCCTCGCGATCAACCTCTTCGGCGCCACCCTCACCTTCGCCGTGCTCGTCGTCGTCACGATCACGAAGTTCACCCACGGCGCCTGGCTGGTCTACCTGGTGATGCCGATCCTCGGCGTGCTGATGGCCGGCGTCTACCGCTACTACCGCGACGTGGAGAAGGAGATCGAGGTCGACCCGACCACGACCTTCGGTGCCAACGGCGACCACGCCGTCGTCCTCGTCGGCCGGATGAACAAGCCGACCCTCAAGGCGCTCGACTACGCGATCGCCGCGCGCCACGAGTCGCTCGAGGCCGTGCACTCCTCGATCGACGACGCGCAGACCACGCAGCTGAAGGCCGACTGGGCGCGGATGGACATCGAGGTCCCGCTGCGCTGCATCGCCTCGCCCTACCGCGACATCTCGTACCCGCTGATCAAGTACATCAAGGCGCACCGCCTCGAGCACGGCTCCGAGATCATCACCGTCTACATGCCGCAGTACATCGTCGGGCACTGGTGGGAGGGCTTCCTGCACAACCACAAGTCGCGCCGCATCCGGCAGAAGCTGCTGCTGGTGCACGGCGTGACGGTGGCCCTGGTGCCCTGGCTGCTCGACTCGTCCGAGCTCATCTACGGCCGCCGCTCGCGACCGATCCCCGGCCAGTCGCGCCGCGGCGAGCCGGTGCGGCCGGTCACCCGCCGCCCCATGCCGCCCGCGTCCGTGCTGCCCAAGGGAGCGGCCGGCGAGGGCGCCCCGCGCAGCACCTCGCGCACCGCCGCCGCGACCCGCCCGCGCAAGAGCTCCGGAAAGGGCGGCGCCAAGCGCCGCTAGCCGCAGGGCGGGGCGCGCGCGCATCTTGCCGGTCGACAAGCCGCAGGGGGCGCGCCTTGCTTGTCGAGTAGCCCCGTAGGGGCGTATCGAGACCCACCCTCGTCAGCAGTGCGGGTCTGCAGGCCGGCGTTCGATCGCGTGGATCTCGATACGCCCGCTGCGCGGGCTACTCGATCAGCGAGGACGCCCGCTGCGCGATCAGCAGTAACAGGTAGAGGGCCCGCAGCGACTCGCCGCGGGCCCTCGATTTCCCCTTGTGCCTTCCCCCGAAGGCGGCCCGCCCCAACGGGCCGTCACCGACGCTATCGGCGGGCTATGCAGCTGCGCATCCTCCTCACGACGGATCCGCATCCGCCTCCTGGCGTGGTGCGACGCCGAGCGCGAGCTGCCAGAGCAGCGCCACCGCGAGCGCGGCCACCGTCGTCCACGTCACCGTGAGGATCGCCGCGTCGACCACGACGGAGCGGTACGCCTCCTCGAGCGGGTCCAGTCCCGAGCCCGAGAGCACGACGCCGGCCGGGAGCACCGCCGCGGCGAGGACGACCGTCCAGGCCGCGAGGCGGGCGGGACCGCGATGGTCCGAGGCGATCGGGTGCGGGCGCCGGGCGACGTACCAGACGACGGCACCGATGCCGAGGCCGACGAGGCCCAGCACCCCGCTCGCGTACTGCGCCCACTTGTAGCCCGGGAACGGCCCGAGCTGCGCGCGGAGCTCGGGCACCGCCGCGACGACGAGGCCGCCGTCGTGGGTGAAGCCGTCCCAGAGCACGTGCGAGGCCGCGCCGATCACGATCCCGACCGCCGCGAGCACGACCGCCGCGGTCCGCGCGCGCGCCGTGCGCGGCGGCGGGGCGAGCGGCCGGAGCCGCACCCGGACGAGCCACGGCGCCAGGTCGCGCCAGGCGGGCTGGAGGAGCAGCAGCCACAGCACGAGACCGGCCGCGCCGACGGCGAGATCGACCGTCACGATGCCGAGCAGCGAGTGCGTCGACTCCCGGGCCGCGCGCAGCGGGAGGTACAGCCCGACGTCGGGAGCCATCGCCCCGATTGCCACGGCGGCCGCCGGGATGCGGCTGTTGGTGAACGCCAGAGCGACGACGGCGTGGCTCGGCGTGAACGGCATAGTGCACGGTAGCGGCTGCACGAGTCGCTCCGACGGACGCGGACGCTCTCTGCACGGCCCCATCCCGGGGAGCTCCGAGCGCCGCGACCGTAGAATCGTCCGGACGTCCGGCCCTCCGGGCAGAGCGGCGACGGATCGGAGCGGGTGTGCGGAAGGCGTTCGCGATCCTCCGGCTCGCGCTCGCGGGTCTGGGGATCGTCGGCCTCGTCGGCGACTTCTTCTACACCCTCGGCTTCCGGTTGTTCCAGATCGACAACTTCTTCGCCTACTTCACCACGCAGTCCAATATGGCCGGCGTCGTCGTCCTCGGCCTGTCCGGCATCGTCGCGCTGGCCCGCGAGCAGGAGCCGCGCTGGCTCAGCACCCTCCGCGCCCTGGTCCTCACCTACATGGTGGTCTCCGGCATCGTCTTCGGCCTGATCGCCGCCGAGTCGAGCAACCGGGGCGTGCGCGTCGACGTGCCGTGGTCGAGCGCGCTGCTGCACTTCGTCCTCCCGACGCTCGCCCTGCTCGACTGGATCCTCGGGCCCGGCCGCCGGCCCGTCGCCTGGCGCGGCGCGCTCACCGTGCTCGGCTTCCCGATCGTCTGGGGCGTGATCACGCTCGTCCGCGGTGCGCTGATCGGCTGGTACCCCTACTTCTTCCTCGACCCGGCGCAGGTGGACGGCCCGGTCATGTTCGTCGTCTACGACGCGATCGTGCTCGGCCTGATCTCGGGCATCGCGGCCTTCGTGCTCGCGCTCAGCCGCGTGCGGCCGCTCGGTGCGGCCCGGGCGAAGGAGTGGCGCGGGCCGTTCTCGCGGCTGCGCGAGGCGCTCAGCCGGTCGCGACGGCGAACGGCGTGAGCGCCGACTGCGCGACGACGAGCAGCTCGTCGTCGCTCAGCGACTGCAGCGACAGCACCTGATCGGCGCCGACGAGTCCGACCAGCACCGCCTCGCCCGTGACCGGCTCGAGGTTCAGCCACTCCGTGATGCCCTCGCTCGACCCGACGAGCGACCAGCGCGCGGGGATCGACGGGTCGGTGTCCCAGAACGGCTCGTCGAAGCGCAGCCACAGCGTCTCGGCGAGACCGGAGCCGAGCGCCGAGATCGCGGTGCGGTGCGCGAACGGCAGCGGCGGATCGAACACGATCGCGTCGCTCTGCAGCACGCCGATCGGCACGGTGATCAGGACGCGGTCGGCCGTGAACGACTCCCCCGTGGCGAGCCGCACGCTGGCGCCGGTGTCGCTGTAGCCGACGGCGCTGACGGCCGCGCGGAGTGAGACCTCGACGTCGGTCAGCAGGGTCTCGACGAGGGGCGCGAGGCCGTCGGTGACGACCGCCGCGGCCTCGTCGGAGGCGTCGGCGAGGTCCTCCGCGGTCGAGGCGGCCGAGGCGTCGCCGAGCCCGTACCAGGCCGAGAGCTCGGCCGGCGCCGCTCCGGTGCGCAGGGCCGGGCCGCCCGCGAGGAAGGCGGCGAGCCGGGCGGCGTCGCCGTCGCCGCTCCCGGGCTCGACGGCCGCGGGGTCCGGGGCGCCGGAGCCGGCGAGCGCCTCGGCGAGCGGGAGGTCGGTCGGCTGCTCGGCCGCCCAGTCGAGGGCTCGGGCGAGGGCGTTCACGGCCGAGTCGCCGACGTCGAGCACGTCGCCGTCGGGGCCCAGCGAGCGCACCGTCGCGAGGTCGACGGTGGAGGTGGTGATCCCGGCGTCGAGCACGCTCTCGCGCAGTGCGGGACCGGCGCCGACGAGCGCCCAGGCGCCGCTGTCGACCGCGATCGGCCAGCCGTCGGGAGTGGCGGTGGCGATCCGCCCGCCCACGCGGTCGCGCGCCTCGACGAGCGCCACGTCGTAGCCGGCGTCGAGCAGTCGGCGGGCGGCGACGGCCCCGGCGAGACCCGCGCCGATGATCGCGATGCGCTCGCCCTCCTCGGCGACGGCGGCGATCTCGGCGGCCGCGCGGACCCCGGAGTTCCAGGCGCCCTGCAGGGTGCCCGGCTCATCGGAATCGGTGGCCTCGCCGGCGAAGAACAGGCGGTCGAGCACGTTCCCGGCCAGGTCCTCGCGGTGCTCCGGAGTCGCCCCGACGGCGAGGTAGGAGGCGGCGCCGAGCGCGTACGGGTCGGCGCTCCAGTCCGAGCGGACGAACGCGGCCGGCGTGGGCACGGCGGTGGTGCTCGGCGTCGGAACGGGCGCCTCGGTGACCGAGCGGG
Source organism: Rathayibacter sp. VKM Ac-2760 (assembly GCF_009834185.1). Classification (GTDB taxonomy): domain Bacteria; phylum Actinomycetota; class Actinomycetes; order Actinomycetales; family Microbacteriaceae; genus Rathayibacter. The sequence continues at coordinate 328,036 of NZ_CP047173.1, read as the reverse complement.
TGGGAGCCGGTCGCGGCGGAGTGCAGGCCGCGAGAGCCAGGAGACCGGCGCCCGTGGCGGCTCCCGACAGGAAGAGGCGGCGTCCGATCGTCATCCCGGTCATTCTACGTTCCCGGGGCCACGGCGGGGCCACGGCGGAGGCCGGGACCGGCGAGCGTCCGGTCCCGGGTGGTAGACCTGACCCATGAGCAACGACATCCGCGAACTCTCCGAGGGCGAGAGCTATCTCGCCTTCTTCCAGGGCGGGCCGTTCGACGGCCAGACCGAGACCCGTGTCAGCACCGACGGCGGCTACGAGAAGGAGGTCGACGTCTACGCGGCCGTCGACGGCCAGGAGACGCACCTCGTGTACACGTCCGTCTCGGCCAAAGAGGTCGGCGAGTCCGTCCACGTGACCTACTCGCTCGACGCCCCCGACTCCGACCCGATCGAGGACCCGGAGGACCGCGGCGGCGGATTCCAGTGACCGGTCGCCCGCTGACGGGCGGGTTGTAGACGGGAGGGGAGGGGCTGTCAAGGGCCCCTCCCCTCTCGGCGTCCTCACCATCCGCCTCAGCAGACTCCTTCGAACAGACAGTTGACGCCGATCCGCGGCGCCGGAAGGAGCACGACTCATGGCAGAGATCACCGCCCACCACGGCCTCTTCAAAGACACGGACCTCCACGTCGACGACACCGGCGGCTCGGGTCGCCCCGTCGTCCTGATCCACGGCTGGCCCCTCTCGGGCGAGTCCTGGAGCGAGCAGGTCCCCGCGTTCGCGGCGGCCGGCTTCCGCGTCATCACCTACGACCGCCGCGGCTTCGGCCGCAGCGACAAGCCGCTCACCGGCTACACCTACGACACCCTCACCGAGGACCTGCACACGCTGCTCACCGAGCTCGACCTGCAGGACGTCACCCTCGTCGGCTTCTCGATGGGCGGTGGCGAGGTGGCCCGCTACTTCTCGAAGTACGGCGCCGAGCGCCTGCACAGCGTCGTCTTCGCCTCGGCGGTGCCGCCGTACCTGATGAAGACCGACGACAACCCGGACGGACCCCTGGAGAAGTCCGCGGCCGCCGAGATGACCGCCGGCCTGACCAAGGACGAGGACTCGTTCTACGAGCAGTTCACCACCGAGTTCTTCTCGGTGAACGGCGAGCTCAAGGTCACCGAGGCGCAGCGCCAGGACGCGCTCGCGCTCGCGAAGCAGTCGTCCAAGCACGCCGCGCTGGCCTGCATGGCGGCGTTCGCCGGCACCGACTTCCGGGAGGACCTGCCGAAGGTCACCGTCCCGACGCTGGTCATCCACGGCGACGGCGACGGCACCGTGCCGTTCGAGGGCTCCGGCGCGCGCACGCACGCCGCCATCGCCGGCTCCGAGCTGTACGTCGTCGCGGGCGCCCCGCACGGCGTCAACGTGAGCCACGCGGAGGAGTGGAACCGGGTCGTCCTCGAGTTCCTGAAGAAGTAGCACGACGGAAGGGGCGTCCCGCCGCGGCGGGGCGCCCCTTCCGTGTTCCCGGGATCTCGATACGCGCGCTGCGCGCGCTACTCGATCAGCAAGGACTGCCTGCCGGTCGAGTAGCCGCGGCACGCGGCGTATCGAGACCCGGAAGCACAGCGCGCCACGCGCGCCTCCCGCGTCAGCCCTTCTCGCCGCCCTCCGTCGTGTTCATGATCCGGCGCTGGAAGACGAAGAACAGCACGGCGACCGGGATCGACATCAGCACCGCCGCCGCGAGCTGCAGCGGGTACTGGTTGCCGGTGCCCAACTGCCCCGAGACCAGCGAGGCGACGCCCGTCGTCAGCGTGTTCAGCTCCGGCGACTGCCGCGAGACGACGAAGTGCGAGAACTCGTTCCACGAGCCCTGGAACGACAGGATGAACAGCGTCACGATCGCCGGCCGCGCCATCGGCACCACGATCGAGCGGAACGTGCGGAACACGCCGGCCCCGTCGATCCGCGCGGCCTCTTCGATCGACACCGGGATCGAGTCGAAGAACTGCTTCATGATGAAGATGCCCGCCGCGTCGACGATCAGCGGCACGATCATCCCCGCGTAGCTGTCGTAGAGCCCGAGCTGCTTGAGGATAAGGAACCGCGGGATCAGCAGCACCACCGCCGGCACGCTCATCACGCCGATGAACAGCGCGAAGAGCAGCCCGCGCCCGCGGAAGCGCAGCCGCGAGAGGGCATAGCCCGCGAGCGAGTCGAAGAACACCCGCCCGACGGTCACGAAGAGCGTCACGATCACCGAGTTCAGCGTCCACAGCGGCAGCGGCACGTCGGTGAACAGCCGCTCGTAGGAGGCGAACGACCAGGTCGACGGCAGGAGCGACAGCGGGTTCGAGGTCGCGTCGGCGTCGGTCTTGAACGAAGACGCGACCGAGATCAGGAACGGATAGATGTAGACGAGCGCGAGGCCGATCAGCAGCAGGTAGCCGCCGATCAGCGAGGCGCGGCCCCGGGCGCCGAGCTGCACGCGGCGGTGCGGGACGGGCGCCGCGGGCGGCTGCTCCGCGGAGGTGCGCGGCTCGGAGTCGACCAGGGTGCTCATCGCACGCCTCCCGTGGTGAGGGTCGTCGCTGCCTCGGCGCGGGCGGCCCGGCGGGTCCGGCGAGCGCTGGGCTCGCCCTTCTCGCGGAGGATCGCGCGCTGCAGCAGGGTGAGGACGACGATGATGAAGAAGAGGATGAAGGCGATCGCCGCGCCCTGGCCCCAGCGGAGGTCCGTGAACGACGACTCGTAGGCGAGGTACGCCGGTGTGAGCAGCGTCTTGCCGGGCGCGCCGCCGCCGGTCAGGTAGATCTGGTCGAACACCTGCCAGGTGCCGATGAGACCCAGGGTCAGCACGGTGAACAGCGTCGGCTTCAGCATCGGCAGCGTCACCGAGAAGAACTTCCGCAGCGGCCCCGCGCCGTCCATCAGCGCCGCCTCGTCGATCTCGGCGCCGATGTTCTGCAGCGCCGCGAGGAACAGCAGCATGAAGGTGCCGGAGGTGGTGAAGATCGCCATCGTGATGAGCACGCACATCGCGACGGAGGGGCCGGACAGCCAGTCCCACCAGGTCAGCCCGAGCGGCGCGCCGCCGGCGAACCAGGCGCCGTCGACGCCGACGAGCCCGAGCAGCGAGTGCAGCACCCCGGTCGGGTCCGCCATCCAGGTCGGCCCGTCGGCGCCGAACCAGCCGAGCACCGCGTTGACGACGCCCGAGGCGCTGAAGAGGAACAGGAAGATCACGGTGATCGCGATCGACGAGGTCACCGAGGGGAAGTAGAACGCGGTGCGGAAGAAGCCGCGCCCGCGCAGCACCCGGCGGTTGACCTGCACCGCCAGGAACAGCGCGAGCGCGGTCTGCAGCGGCACGACCAGCAGCACGTAGTAGACGTTGTTGCGGATCGCGGTGCCGAAGTCCTTCTGCGCCAGCCCCGAGTCCAGGAGCACCGCCCGGTAGTTGTCGGTGCCGACGAACTGCGCGGTCGGGCCCAGCGGCGAGCCGAGCCCGTTCCAGTTGCTGACGCTCACCCAGAGCGCGAGGACGATCGGGACGACCAGGAACACGCCGACGACGAGGATCGCGGGGAGGGTGAAGAGCCAGCCGTAGCGGGCCTCGTTGCCGCGGATGCCGGAGCGGCGGCTCCGCGCGACGGCGCTGGTGCTCATCGGTCCGCGCCCGCGCTACTTCGCGTTCGCGGTGTCGAGCGCGTCCTGCAGGTTGGTCTGCAGATCCGCGAGGATCGCCTCCGGATCACCGGTCGCCAGGCCCTCGAGGGCCGAGTTGAAGTCGGTGATCACGGTCGCGGCACCGGCGAAGGCGACGGGGCTGACGGCGTAGTCGTTGCCGCTCACGAAGGCGGCGTTCTCGGGGTACTTCGTCGCGTACTCCGCGGCGCCCGACTCTGTGGAGGGGATCACGCCGAAGGCGTCGGAGAAGGCGAGCTGCTGCTCGTCCGAGGTGAGCGCCGAGACGAGCGACTCCGCCTGCTCGGCGGTGGTGCTGCCGGCCGGGATGCCCCAGCAGTTGCTGAAGGTGAAGGTCGACGTGCCGCCGGGGCCGGCGGGCAGCTCGGCCACCGTGTACTTCACGTCCGGGTAGTCGGCCGCGAGCGCGCCGTTGATCCACGGGCCCTCGATGACCATCGCGGCGGCGCCCTTGCCGAACGCCTCACCCGACCAGCCGGAGTCGAGGTCGGCCGGGAACTTCAGCACGCCGTCGGCCAGCAGCGTCTTCACCTCGGTGAGTCCCGCGACGTTCTCCGAGGTGTCCGCGGTGACGGTCGTGCCGTCCTCGGAGAGCAGCGAGCCGCCGGCCTGGTTCATGAAGGTGCCGATGCGCGCGTACTCGGGACCGAAGGAGAGGCCGGTCACGCCGTTCGCGGTCAGCTTCTGCGCCGCGGACTCGAGCGAGGCCCAGTCGGTGGGGACGTCGGCGTCGGTGAGGCCCGCGGCCGCCCAGAGGTCGGTGTTGATGATCAGGCCGAGCGTCGAGAAGTCCTTGGGCTCGCAGTAGAACTGGTCGTCGTAGCTGAAGGCGTCGCGCAGCGCCGGGTAGAAGGCGTCGGCGTTGCCCGCGTCCTGCGCGTAGGGCTCGAGGTAGCGGTTGCTGGCGTAGGTCTGGAACTGGTCCCAGCTCATGTAGAAGAGGTCGGGCGGGTTGCCGCCCGAGAAGCCCTGGCCGAGCTGCTGGGTGAGGTCGCTCGCGGCGACGACGTCGACGGCGGTGTCGTTGTCGGCGCCCCAGGCGTTCACGGCGTCGGTGACGGCGGTGGTCTCGGCGTCACCGGAGGAGCCGATCATCACGGTGAGACCGGCGGACTCGTCCGAGCCGCCTCCGCCTCCGGCCGAGCAGGCACCGAGCGAGAGGGCGAGCCCGCCCGCGAGGACCGCGGCACCCCAGCGTGCCGCTCTGTTGCTGTGCGTCATGGTCTGACCTTTCGTGGAGTTCGGGGGTTCGGGAGTTCGGGGATTCGGGAGGAGGGCGAGCGACGCCGGGGGCGTCAGCTCTCGGGGTGGTGGAGGGGCGTCCGCACGACGAGGTGCGGCGTGATCAGTCGGTGCGCCTCGCCGGGTGCGAGGGGGCGGTGGACGACGTCGTCGCCCTGCTCGCCCAGGAGGAGCTCGAGCGCTCCGGCCGCGACGGCGCCGAGGTCCTGCTCGACGCTCGGCAGGCCGACCGCGGCGGCGACGGGGGTGTTGTCGAAGCCGACGATCGGCAGCTGCGGCCGGCCGACCGCGACGGCGGCCATCGAGGCGCCGAGCGCGAGCGAGTCCGAGACGCAGACCAGGCCGTCGACCTCGGGCGAGCTGCGGAGGAACTCGATCGCGGCCGCGCGGGCGCGCTGCACGTCGTCCTCGGCCGTGGGGGTCCGCCGCGGGGTGCCGGGGAAGCGCTCGTCGAGCACCCGCTCCCAGCCGCTGCGGCGGTCGTCGCCGGTCGCCGATCCGGCCGGCCAGCCGAAGAACGCGATGCGCGAGCAGCCCGCGTCGGCGAGGTGCTCGGTCGCCTGCGCCACGCCCAGCGCGCCGTCGACATCGACCCAGAGGTGCTGCGGATCGCCCTGATCGTCCAGGCCCCAGGGGCGCCCGAAGGTGACGAACGGCACGCCCTGCTCGATCAGCCAGGCCGTTCGCCGATCGCCGTAGAAGGTCGAGGTGAGCACGAAGGCGTCGACGTCGGCTCCGTCGCGGAGCTTGCCGATGCGCTCGATCTCCTCCTCGGGGCTCGCCGCCGTGTAGAGCAGGATCCGCATCCCGCGGGCGTCGGCCTGCTCGGTGACGGCGTGCAGGAAGCGGTCGAGCAGGCTGCCGGAGATGCCGTCGAGCACGCGGTCCATCCGGACGCCGATGGTGCCCGACTTGCGGGTGCGGAGGCGGCGGGCGGAGGCGTGCGGCCGGTAGTTCAGGTCGCCGATCGCCTTCTCGACCCGCTCGCGCGTGCTCTCGCGCACCACGTGCGGGCTGTTCAGCACGTTCGAGACGGTCTGCCGCGAGACACCGGCCGCGCGGGCGACGTCCTCGACGGTCGGCAGTGCCATGCGTCCTCCTCGACGGGCTGCGGTGGTGCGGGTGGTGCGGGCTTGATCGTTCAAAGTCGACGTGCATCGTCGATTTGATCGATCAAATTCCTGGGTAATGTTACCTGCGGAGACGGCGCTGTCAACCGGCCGTACCCTCCAGTACCGACGATCCCGTTCCCCCGACCCGATGAGGAGTCGACCGTGACGACCGACCACGACGACCACCCGCGTCCGCCCCGGCAGCCCCTCCTGAACGACGCGGTCGTGCTGCTGCGGGCCCCCACCCAGCTCTGGAGCGACGACGGCGGCGAGCTCGGCGCACTCCCGGCGCACGGCCTCTACCACGGCGACGTCCGCGTGCTCTCCGGCCTGCGTCTGCGCGTCGGCGGGCAGCCGCTCGAGTCGATCGCGGCCGGCCGCGACGGCGCCTCCGCCGCCCGGTTCACCGCCCTCGCGCGCCACCTCGACGACCACGGCGCCGATCCGCGCCTGCGCGTCGTCCGCCTCCGCAGGGTCACCGCCGGCGGCCTGCACGAGCGGATCCGGATCGAATCGGCGCTGGCGGACGCGATCGCCAGCACCGTCGAGCTCGCGCTCGAGCCCGACTTCTCGCTCGTGCACGTCGTGAAGGCCGGGCTGCGCGACGAGGCGGCGATCGACACGGCCCGCACGGACTCCTCCGTGGTCTGGACGCACGCGGGCGCCCGCGCCGAGGTGCGCGCAGAGGGCGCCGCGATCAGCACCGGGGCGGAGGCCACGCTCAGCTGGGACGTCGTCGTCCCCGCGCGCGGCGCCGTCGAGGTCTCCTGGAGCGTCGCGATGAGCGACTCCGCGGCCGTCGTCGGCCCGGCGCCCGGCCCGGCCGAGTGGGACGGGGCGACGGTCGAGTCCGGCGACTCGCGGCTCGCCTCCTGGTGCCGCGCCGCTCTCGACGATCTCGACGCCCTGCGGATGGTGACCCTCGAGCGCCCGGGCGAGCCCTTCCTCGCCGCCGGCGCACCCTGGTTCTTCACCCTGTTCGGCCGCGACTCGATCTGGGCCGCGCGGATGCTCCTCCCGCTCGGCACCGAGCTGGCCGCCTCGACCCTGCGGGTCCTGGCGGGCCTCCAGGGCACCGAGACCGTGGCCGAGACGGCCGAGCAGCCCGGCAAGATCATGCACGAGCTGCGCTCGACGACCCTCGAGATCCCCGGCGAAGGCGTCTCACTGCCGCCGCTCTACTTCGGCACCGTCGACGCGACCGCGCTCTGGATCTGCCTGCTGCACGACGCCTGGCGCTGGGGCCTCGCCGACACGGAGGTCGAGGCGCTGCTGCCGGCGCTCGAAGCCGCCCTGCGCTGGCTGCGCGACGAGGGCGACTCCGACGGCGACGGTTTCCTCGAGTACGTCGACAGCACCGGCCACGGCCTGGCGAACCAGGGCTGGAAGGACTCGGGCGACTCGATCCAGTGGGCCGACGGCAGCCTCGCCGAGGGGCCGATCGCGCTCTGCGAGGTGCAGGCCTACGCGCACGAGGCGGCGGTCGGAGGCGCGGCACTGCTGGAGCACTTCGGCCGCGACGGCTCGGCCTGGCGCGACTACGCGGCCGCCCTGAAGGAGCGCTTCGCCGGCGCCTTCTGGATCGACGACGCCGACGGCGGCCACCCCGCGATCGCCCTCGACGCGCAGAAGCGCCCGGTCGACACCGTGACCAGCAACATCGGCCACCTGCTCGGCACCGGGATCCTCCGGCCCGAGCACGCGGCGCGCGTCGCGGAGCTGCTCGGCTCGCCCGAGCTCGACTCCGGCTACGGCCTGCGCACCCTCTCCAGCGAGGCCGGCGGCTACTGGCCGCTCTCGTACCACGGCGGCTCGGTCTGGGCGCACGACACCGCGATCGCGGTGGCGGGGCTCGCCCGCGAGGGGTTCGGGGCGGAGGCGACCGCGCTGTCCCGCGGGCTGCTCGCCGCCGCCGAGGGCTTCGGCTACCGGATGCCCGAGCTGCACTCCGGAGACGCCGCGGCCGAGGCGCCCTCCCCCGTGCCGTACCCCGCCGCCTGCCGACCGCAGGCCTGGTCGGCCGCCGCCGCGATCGCCGTGCTGACCGCGGCGCTCGGCCTCGCGCCGGGCGGCTCCGCACTGGTGATCGCCCCGATCACGCCGGCCGTCGCCGGCCCGATCCGCGTCGACGGGATCCGCTACCGCGGCTCCGTCGTCCCGATCGACTGGCGCGGCGACGTCTGAGCGAGCCGGGTCTCGACACGCCCCTGCGGGGCTGCTCGACCAGCAAGCGGGCAGGCGGGCAGGCGGGCAGGCGAGCGGGCGAGCGGGCGAGCGGCGCAGGGCTGCCCGCCCCTTGCTGATCGAGTAGCCCGCGCAGCGGGCGTATCGAGATCCACCGTCGCCAGGACACGGAGCCTGCAGACCCGCACTTCTGATCGCGTGGGTCTCGATACGCCCCTGCGGGGCTACTCGACCAGCAAGCCGGCAGGCAGGCTGGCGGGCGGGCGAGCAGCCGGCAGCGCGTCAGGACAGGCGCGCGACGACCGCGCGTGCGATGCGGCGGCCCGAGCGGTTGGCGCCGATCGTCGACGCGGTCGGCCCGTAGCCGGCGAAGAACACGCGGGGGTCGGTGAGCGAGGCGCCGTCCGCCACCGCGACGCCGCCCTCGCGCTCGCGCAGGCCCAGCGGAGCCAGGTGCCGCAGCTCCGGGCGGAATCCGGTCGCCCAGATGATCGCGTCGGCGCGGGTGTACGAGCCGTCCGGCCAGCGCACCCCGTCGGCCTCGATCGCGGAGAACATCCCGCGCTCCGTGAGCACGCCGCGCTCGATCCCCGCGACGACCCGCCGCGTCCGCTGCACCCCCGTGCCGCCGACGATGCTCGGCAGCGCACGGCCGGCCCGCGCCGCGCGGTCCTGCTCGGCGACGGCCTCCACCGCCGACTCCAGGGCGAGCTGCTCGCCGTCCCGGTAGTCCACTGGTCGGCGCGTCGCCCAGGTGAGCGAGCGCGCGACCCGCTCGAGCTCGAGCAGGAAGCCGATCGCCGAGGTGCCTCCGCCGACCACGATCACCTGCTTGCCGGCGAAGTCGTCGGCGCGCACGTACTCGGTCGTGTCGAGCTGCACGCCGCGGAAGCGGTCGCGGCCCGGGTAGTACGGCAGGAACGGCGAGCCCCAGGTGCCCGTCGCGTTCACCAGGATCCGCGCGTGCTCCACGGCGCGGTCGGTCTCGATCCGGAGCGGCGACCCCTTGTCGCCGGGAGTCGCATCGGCGGCGCTCCGCACCGCCTCGGGCCGCCGGACGTCGAGCTCGTAGGCGCGCTCGTAGGCGTCGTAGTACTCGGTGACGACGTCCCGTGCCGGTCGGCGGCGGTCGGCGGTCGCGAACGACAGGCCGAGCCGGTCCATCCCCGGCAGGTCGTGCACCCGGTGCGCGGAGCCGAGCCGGAGCGCCTCCCAGCGGAACTGCCAGGCCCCGCCGGCGCGCGGACCCCGGTCGAGGACGGCGAAGTCGACGCCCGGGCGCAGGCCCAGGCGGCGGAGGTAGTAGGCGACCGAGAGCCCCGCCTGCCCGGCGCCGATCACGACGACCTGCCGCGGATCGAGCGCACTGTCCACGGTGCTCCCCACGCGGTCGGGAGGCGCCGCCCGCTCCACTGTTCGCGCACAGGGGGGCCGGTGCCTCGTCTGCTAAACTACCGGCTAGATTTCATACTTCCTGTCTGCTTCTTTTTCTCCAGCCGGCTCACTGCCCGTCTGGCCTGTCATCGTGAGGGGGTCACCCATGGGGCGCGGCCGTCAGAAGGCAAAGAACACCAAGATCGCTCGGGAGCTGAAGTCGTTCAGCCCAACGGTCGATTACAGTGCGCTCGAGCGCGAGCTCAGCCACCCGGACGAGCCGGACTACTCGAAGTGGATCGACGACGAGGACGAGGGCGACGACACCGATCTCGTCGAGGAGCAGCACCAGAAGCGTGCCTGATCCCTCCTCGGAAGCGGGGTCGCTCGACGCGAGCGGCCCCGCTTCTGCTGAGCGCGTCGAGCAGCTCTCCACTCGCGTCGCCTACGAGACGCCGTGGCTCCGCGTCCGCGAGGACGAGGTCCGCTGGCCCGGCGGCGCCGAGGGCGTCTACTCCGTCGTCGAGCGCGCCGATTACGCGCTCGTCCTGCCGCGCGAGCGCGACGGCTTCTGGCTCGTCGAGCAGTACCGCTACCCGATCGCCCGCCGCACCTGGGAGTTCCCGTCCGGCGGCTGGCCGCACGGCTCGCCCGGCGGCGACGCCGAGGCGCTCGCCAGGGCCGAGCTTCGCGAGGAGACCGGCCTGCGCGCGGCCTCGCTCCGCCACCTCGGCCGGCTGAGCGAGGCCGACGGCTTCGTCGCGCAGTCGTTCGACCTCTTCCTCGCCGAGGACCTCGAGCACGGAGAGCCCGAGCGCGAGGAGACCGAGCAGGACATGCGGCTGCGCTGGTTCCCGGACGCGGAGATCGTCGCGATGATCCGCTCCGGCGCGATCGTCGGCACCTCGGACGTCGCCGCGCTCGGGCTGTACTGGCTGGACCGCGGGCTGGTGCCCTGACCGCTGGGAGGCGCTGAGCGCCGATCCCGGGCCGAGTGTCGGTGGTCGCTGCGACAATGACGAGATGAGCACTCCGCCCATGCAGTCTCCCGTGTGGCACTCGGACAGGCGCGGCAGCGACCTCGACGAGGCGCGCGACTTCTACGCCCGCGGCTACAACGGCTCCGGCTTCCGCGCCGAGCGCACCCGCGTGCCGTTCGCCTACCGCTACGCCACCACGGGCGCGGGTCCCGTGAGCCTGCACGCCGCGTCCTTCCTCGGCTCGGTCCGCGGCACCGTCGAGCCCGCCGGCGTCTACGTGGTCCTCTGGCTGAACGACGGCCGGGCGGGTCTCGACCTCGGTCGCGACGAGAACCGGCTCGTCGCGGGCATGCCGGCGATGTTCCCCTCCGGCCGGCCGTTCGGCTTCGAGACGCAGGAGTACCGCGACGCGCTGGTGCACTTCGACGCCGCCTACCTCGAGCGGGCGGCCGCCGAGCTGCACGGCACCCAGCCCGGCCCCCTCCGCTTCGCCCCCCTCGCCCACGCGCTCGCGCCGTGGTGGGCGGCGGTGCGCATCCTCCGCGACACCCTCACCGCCCGGCAGGCGCCGTCCCCACTGCAGCGCGAAGCCGCCTCGCAGGTCGCCGCGTCGGCCGTGCTCCAGGCCTTCGCGCACCGCGTCGTGCCGCTGCCCTCCGCGCCGCTCTCGGTCAGCTCGCGGCGGCTGCGGCGGGCCGTCGAGTTCGTGCACGCGAACGCCGACCTCCCGCTCGGCGTCGCCGACATCGCCGACGCGGCCGGGCTCACCGTCCGCGGCGTGCAGCTCGCCTTCCAGCGCGCGTACGCGATGACGCCGCGCCAGTACCTGCGCGGGGTGCGGCTCGACCTCGCGCACGACGAGCTGATCGCCGGGCATCCGGGCTCCCTCGTCGTCGGCGACGTCGCGGCGCACTGGGGCTTCATCAGCGGCGGGCGGTTCGCCCAGCACTACACGCAGCGCTTCGGCGAGCTGCCCAGCGAGACGCTGCGGCGCTGACGTCGCGGAGGCTGCGGTGCTCGGGCCGGCTGCGCTGTCCTCGGGCGGCCGCGCTGTCCTCGGGCGACCGCGCTGTCCCCGGGCGACCGCGCTGTCCCCGGGCGACCGCTGTTCTTGGGCGGCCGCGCTGTCCCCCGTTCGGCCGCCCGGAGGCGTAGTGTCCGAGGACGGCCCGCGGAACGACCCGCGGGCTCGCGTCGATGGAGCCGCGAATGTTCGAACCCGAAGGATCCGTGCGCCCGTTCGCCCGGATCATGTCCGTGACCGCCGCCCTGCTGGTCGGCGCCGTCCTCGTCGGCGGCGCCGTGGGAGCCGCGGTCGCCCTGTCCCTCTACCTGCCGAGCGCACTCGCCGCCGGGGCGCTCGACCCCTCCGCCCTGGTCAGCTTCGGCATGCTGATGGGCACCGCCTCCGGCGCGGCCCTCGGCGCGGTCGGCGGCATCGGAGCCATCGCCGGCATGGTCGCGGTCCGCGCCGTCAGCCGCCGCGACAGCGCCTTCGTCGCCGGGACGAGCGTCGGCGCCGCGTCCGGCGTGCTGATCCTCGCCGCGAACCTCCTGGTCAGCCGCGACGCCGCCACCTGGATCAGCGCGCTGCTCGCCACCGCCGCTGCCTTCGCCCTCTGCGCCTGGGGCTCCTGGCTGCTGACGCGCCACGAGCACTCCTGGGAGCGCGCGCACGCCCTGCAGCGCACCCGCCCGGCCGGGCGCGCCCGCCCTGCCGAGCGCCGCGCCGGCCCGGCGCCCCGCCGCCCCGCGCCGACGCCGCCCGGCCTGACGCCCGCGCCGCCCGAGGCCCGCCTCACCTGACGCTCGCCCCGCCTGACGCTCGCCCTGCCTGGCGCTCGCCCCGCCTCAGCTCGCAGCACCGGCCGGCCGACCTCCGGCTCGCAGAATCACCTCCGGCACGCGAGATCGCGCCATTCCTACGAGCCGAGGGCGATTTCACGTGCCCGAGGTCCTTCCCACGAACTCCGGCTCGCAGAAACACCTCCGGCACGCAGGAGCACGCGAATCCCACGAGCCCAAGCCGAATTCACGAGCCGAAGGTCCTCTCCCCACGAACTTCGGCTCACAGAAATTCGCCCGGCACGCAGGAACACGCAAATCTCGCGAGCCCAGGCAGAATTCACGAGTCGAAGGTCCTCGCCACGAACTCCGGCTCGCCGAACCCCCTCCGGCACTCGAGAACACGCGCATCCCCCGAGCCGAGGGCGATCTCACGTGCCGAAGGCCTTCCTCACGAACTCCGGCTCGCAGAAACGCTTCCGGCACGCAGGAACCCGCGAATCCCACGAGCCCAGGCAGAGTTCACGAGCCGAAGGTCTTCCCCCACGAACTTCGGCTCGCAGAAACTTCCCCGGCACGCGAAAACACGCGAGACCCACGAGCCAGGGGCGAATTCACGAGCCGAAGGTCCTCGCCACGAACTCCGGCTCGTAGAAACTCCTCCGGCACGCAGGAACACGCGCATTCCACGAGCCCAGGACGAATTCATGAGCCGAAGGTCCTCCCCACGAACTCCGGCTCGCCAGAACCCGTCCGGCACGCCGGATCAGCGGCGAGCGCCCGGACCGGCGCCGCGGTCAGCCGGCGTAGGAGCCGACCAGGCGCACCGCGCCGCCGTCGACGCCCTTGGCGCCCTGCTCGAAGCCCTCGAGCGCGCGCTCGCCGAGCGTGACGCGTCCGGCGACCCAGGACGGGACGCCCGACGCCTCCAGCGCCGCGATCACCGCGGGGGCGGAGTCGGCGTCGACGACCGCGAACATGCCGATGCCGAGGTTCCAGGTGCCCTCGGTGCTCTCCAGCGTCGCGCCGGACATCGCGGCGAGCGCGCGGAACACGTCCGACGGGCTCCAGCTCGCCCGGTCGACCTCGACCCACGAGCCGCGGGGCAGCACGCGCGCGAGGTTCGCCGCGATCCCGCCGCCGGTGACGTGGCTGATCGAGTGCACGCTCGCGCCGAGCGCGTCGTCCTCGAGCACACCGAGCAGCGGTGCCGTGTAGAGGCGGGTCGGCTCGAGGAGCACCTCGCCCACCACTCCCCCGAGCTCGGCGGAGGTGTCGGTGAAGCCGATCCGCTTCTCGGCGAGGATGTGCCGCACGAGCGAGTAGCCGTTCGAGTGCAGACCCGAGGAGGCCATCGCCACCACCAGGTCGCCGTCGCGCACCCGGTCGGCGCCGCGCACCGCGTCCGCCTCGACCGCGCCGACGGCAGCGCCGGCCACGTCGTAGTCGTCCGGCCCGAGCAGGCCGGGGTGCTCCGCGGTCTCGCCGCCGACCAGCGCCGTGCCGGTCGCCGAGCAGGCGCGGGCGATCCCCGCGACGATGTCGGCGATCCTCGCGGGCACGACCTTGCCGCAGGCGATGTAGTCGGTCATGAAGAGCGGGCGGGCGCCGACCACGACGATGTCGTCGACGACCATGCCGACCAGGTCCTGCCCGATGGTGTCGTGCTTGTCGATCGCCTGCGCGAGGGCGACCTTGGTGCCGACGCCGTCGGTCGAGGTCGCGAGCAGCGGCGCCCGGAAGTCCTTGAGGAACGAGACGTCGTAGAGGCCGGCGAACCCGCCCACTCCCCCGAGCACCTGGCGGTCGTGGGTGGCGGACACCGCCGCCTTCATCAGCTCGACGGCGAGGTCGCCGGCCGCCGTGTCGACTCCCGCGCGGGCGTAGCTGCTGGTCTCGTTGCTCACGCGACGACCCTACCGAAGGGCCGCGGCGAACCGAGGCCCGCGCGGGTCGGCGCCCCCGTCAGGGGCTCATCTGCCCGGGGAGGCAGACGCGCCGTGGTTGCGTTGCCATGCTGTGCGCGACCCAGTCTCTCCGACGCGGCCCCGCCCCGAGGTCGCCCTGCCTGCTCCCGAGGAATCGCGATGTCGCCCACTTCCCCGCCCTCCTCCGCCGAGGGTCCGCTCCGCCGCCGCTCGATCGTCGCCGCCGCGGCGTGGACCGTGCCCACGGTCGTCGCGGCGGTCTCGGCTCCACTGGCATCCGCCTCCACGACGCCGGTCGACCCGGGTCCGCCGAGCCTGCGGAGCGAGTCCGGCTTCGAGGCGGTCCGCTGCGACGTCGTTCCCGCGGGAACCGTGCTGTTCCGCGCCTTCGACGGGACGAACCCCGCGACGAAGGGCGGCTCGGTGACCGTCTCCCTCCCCTCCGGTCTCGTCTTCACCGCCGGCGGAGTGTCCACCGTCGTCGCGATCGGAGACGGCGGCGCGGTCTCCGTCCCCGCGCTCCGGGCGACGGGTGCCGCCGGCGCCTACACCGTCACGGCGGTCTACGGGACGGCCGTCGAGTCCGCGCAGGGGACGGTGACCGCGACGCCGGGGCAGGTCGTGGAGATCACGCGCTCGCCCGGCGCCGGGAACCAGCCGCCGCGCTTCTCCACCACCGCGGTCACCGGCGTCACGGACGGATTCCACGGCGCGATCTCCGGCGACGAGATCGCCGGCAGCGCGGGACGGAACGCGGCGATCCTGACCACGGACGGTCGGGTGCGCTACTGGGGGGCCGACTTCGGCGCTCCGGTGACGGCTCCGGGAACCCTGACGAGCGGCACGACCCCGGTGACGGGCATGACCTTCGTGGACACCTGGACGTGCGTGCTCTCCGGCAACACGTCCGCGGGCGGCATCGCCGCCGGCACCCGAGCGGACTCCGTCTTCGTCTGGGCACGGACGAGCGGGGCGGGCGCTCTCGTCGTGCTCACCGCGACCGGGATCAGCGGCACGGTCCTCGCCGCGGAGTCCAACGACGGCCACAGCTACGTCCTCACGACCACCGGCCTGCACTGGTGGGCGAACGCGACCTCCGGCGATCGGGTCGCCGCGACGCTCATCGCGGGGACCGCCGGCGCCACGACGATCAGCACCTGGGGCTACCGCCGGTCCGATCGGCTCCTGTTCGGCGGCGGGGTCCTGCTGGCCGGCGGCGCGGTGAGCTTCTGGAACGGCAGCCACACCCTCACCGCCTCCGCGGGCACCCCCGCGGACATCGTCGACTTCCGAGCCGGCCCCTCCGCGGCCTACGCGATCACCGGCGCCGGCGAGCTGTGGACGCAGGGCGTGGCCTACACCCCGTCGACCGGCGGAGCGGCGTGGACCCGGCGCGCCGAGGGCGTGGCGGCGGTCGACGCCTGGTCCGTCGAGGGGTACACCGGCGGCGTCTACATCACCGCGGCGAACGAGGTCCTGCAGTTCTTCGCCGCACAGCCCGGCGGCAGCGCGTTCCGCACGGAAGGGAAGGCCTTCCCGCCGGGCATCGGCGTGACGAAGGTGTTCAGCACGGACGGCACCTCCCTCGCCCTCGCCTCGAACGCGACCGTCTTCGCCTGGGGCGGCAACCTGGACAACTCCGGCCGCACCCAGCCGGCCCTCGTCGCCGGCGTCGCGAACGCCACCGACCTCAACGCCTGGGGCTTCCACGGCTCGTCCTACACCGGCGGCGGCTACATCATCTCCGCCACGACCTGCTGAGGAGGAGGCGACGGACTTCCGCGGGACGACGTCGTCGAGGTGACGATCGCGGACGGGCACGTCGATGCGAGCGCGCTGGCCGGAGATGCGCTTCACGACAGGGTTCACCGCCGTCGAGGTGAGCGCTGCCTTCGCCGAGCTGTTCGGTCGGCCCGATCCGGCGGTGCAGGAGCTGGCCGCAGCCGAGCGGGCCGCCGGTCAGCGGACCGCACCGCCCGGCTGATCCGCCCGCGCCGAGGGCCCCGGACGCCCCCGCGCGGGCGGATCCGCCAGGAGCGAACCGTTAGGGGATGCGTCCCCCGCGTGCCAGGATGGACCGTCAACCCCCCTGCTATCCCCTTGGGAGCCCCTCCGGCATGTGCGGAATCGTTGGAATCGTGTCCTCGGGACCGGTCAACCAGTCCATCTACGACAGCCTCTCGCTCCTGCAGCACCGCGGCCAGGACTCGACCGGCATCGCCACCGCCGACGGCAGCACGCTGCACATCAAGAAGGCGGCGGGGCAGGTCCGTGAGGCGTTCCGCACCCGCGACATGCGCTCGCTGCTCGGCACGATGGGCCTCGGGCACGTCCGCTACGCCACCAAGGGCAACGCGGAGCGCGAGGAGGAGGCGCAGCCGTTCTACGTGAACGCGCCGTACGGCATCATCCTCATCCACAACGGCAACCTGACGAACACGCGCGAGCTCACCGAGGAGCTCTTCACCGTCGATCGCCGCCACCTCAACACCACCTCCGACACCGAGCTGCTGGTCAACGTGCTCGCGAACGAGCTGCAGGCGTCCATCTCGGGCCGCGACCTCGACGCGGACGAGGTGTTCGACGCGGTCGCCCGCGTGCACGAGCGGGTCGAGGGCTCCTACGCCACGATCGCGCTGATCGCCGGCCACGGGCTGCTCGCGTTCCGCGACCCGTTCGGCATCCGCCCGCTGATCGTCGGCCGCCGCTTCAACGTGAACGGGCCGGACGACTGGGTGGTCGCCTCCGAGTCGCTGGTGCTCGAGGCGCAGGGCTTCGAGATCGTCCGCGACGTCGCTCCCGGCGAGGCGATCTTCATCACCCCCGACGGCCGGATGACGAGCCGCCAGTGCGCGAAGAACCCGCGCCTCATCCCGTGCTCGTTCGAGTACGTCTACCTCGCCCGCCCCGACTCGATCCTCTCGGGCATCTCGGTCTACGAGGCCCGGCTGCGCCTCGGCGACCGCCTCGCCGACACCATCTCCGCGTACACGCCGGGCGGCGCGATCGACGTGGTCATGCCGATCCCGGACTCCTCGCGGCCCGCCGCGATGCAGGTCGCGCAGAAGCTGGGCATCCCGTACCGGGAGGGCTTCTACAAGAACCGCTACGTCGGCCGGACGTTCATCATGCCCGGGCAGGCGGTCCGCAAGAAGTCGGTGCGGCAGAAGCTCAATGCGATGTCGAGCGAGTTCAAGGGCAAGAACGTGCTGATCGTCGACGACTCGATCGTGCGCGGCACGACATCGAAGGAGATCGTCGACATGGCCCGCACGGCCGGCGCGAACAGCGTCACCTTCGCCTCCGCCGCGCCGCCGGTGCGCTACCCGCACGTGTACGGGATCAACATGCCGTCGCGGCAGGAGCTCGTCGCGCACAACCGCAAGATCCCGGAGATCTCGGAGGCGATCGGCGCCGACTACCTGATCTATCAGGAGGTCGCCGACATGAAGGCGGCGATCCTGGAGGGCTCGGACGTCACCGACCTCGAGACCAGCTGCTTCACCGGCGAGTACGTCACCGGCACCGTCACCCCCGAGTACCTCGACTGGGTGGAGCGCACCCAGCTGAGCTGAGGCTGGGAGAGCGCGCATCCGGGAGGCACAGCGCTCGGGTGCGCGCAACGGGGTGCCGTGCGGCGGCGGATCGTCCAAGATCGTGGGGCGCCGCTCCGTGCGCCCGAGACGAGGAGTCCCCGTGATCTACCGCCTGCTGCCCCTGCTCCTGACGTTCATCGCGGGTCGACTGAAGAAGTCGCAGAAGGCCAAGCGCGCCACGCAGAACGCCGCGCGCTCGACGAGCCGCAGCAGCCGCAAGCGCCGCTGACCACTCGCTTGCAGAGCGTCGTCTCTAGCGCGTCGAGGCGTCCGGCTCCGTGCCGGGCGCCTCGTTCTCGTCCGGGGAGTCGTCCACGAGGGTCTCGTCGTCCGTCTCGACGTCGTTCTCATCGGTCTCGTCGTCGGCTGCCGACTCGCGGGCGATGGTCCGCTCGGCCGTGGCGCGCCGGATGCGGCGGCCGACGACCCGGTCGAGGATCACCACGACGAGGGCGGCGAGCGTCCCGAAGATCGTGACGAAGAGCAGCAGGCTGAAGCCGAAGACCTGACCCTGGCTGAAGCCCTCCGTCTCGGGGAGCGCGAAGGTGAGCACGAAGGCGACGATCGCGCCGAGGCCGGCGCCGAGCGCGAGGATCCGCCAGACGCGCGGCGAGCGGCGGACGTCGACCTCCTCGCGGATGATCTCGACGTCGTCGGGGCGCGGCGAGGAGTCGAGCGGATCGGTCATGCCTCCATTGTCCCCTGTGGCCGCCCGGGCGCGGGCCGAGTGGCGAGGCGGCGGCGGATCGGGTAGCGGGGGGCGGGTCTCGATACGCCGCTGCGCGGCTACTCGACCAGCAAAGGAGCGCCGCCGCGCGGGCATCCACCAGCTCGGAGCGCCGTCTCCTCGCTGATCGAGTAGCCCGCGGAGCGGGCGTATCGAGACCCACGTCCTCCGGAGTGCTGGTGACAGCGGGTCTCGATACGCCGCTGCGCGGCTACTCGACCGGCAAAGGGGGGCGCCGCTGCGCGGCTACTCGACCGGCGAGAACCCGGTGGATCCGCCGCCGGCCACGCCGGTCACACGGAGTGGAGGAGGCGGCCGGCCTGCGCGCGCAGCTCGCGGACCACGGTGCGCACCGAGAGCCGCTCCGCCCGGTCCGGCCGCATCAGCGCGACGATGTGCCGGACCGAGTTCACGCCGCGCAGCGGCTTCACCACGATCCCGGCCGTACCCGCGGTGTAGCGCGGGACGACGGCGATGCCGAGTCCGGCGGCGACGAACGCCTCCGTCACGCGGGTCGAGGCGAAGCGCTGCTCCACCCGCACCGGCTCGCCGGACGCGGTCTCGATCTCCTGCATGATCCGCTCGAACGGGAAGCCGTCGGGCACGCCGATCCAGGTCTCGCCGACGAGGTCGGCCGCGGTCACGGTCGCGCGGTCGGCGAGGCGGTGGCCGAGCGGCAGGGCGATGTCCAGCGGCTCGACCATCAGCTCCGCCATCGCGAGGCCGTGGCCCGCCCAGGCGCTGCGGCCGTTCGGCGAGTGCGCGAGGACGATGTCGAAGTCGGCGGTGAGGTCGAGGAACTCGTCGGTGCCCGGATCGGCGTCCTCGCAGTGCACCACCAGCCCCTCCACGCTGCGCAGCGCCACCAGGGCGTCGGGGAGGAGCATCTGCCCGGCCGTCGGGAAGGTCGCGATGGTCACCTCGCCGATCGGGTTGTTCTTGAACGTCTGCCAGACGGCGTCGGCGCGCTCGAGCGCGATCGCGATCTCGGTCGCGCTGCGGGCGAGCTCGCGGCCGGCGGCGGTGAGCACGACTCCGCGGCCCGAGCGCTCGATCAGGGGCACGCCCGCCTCGCGCTCGAGCACCTTGAGCTGCTGCGAGACGGCCGAGGGGGTGCGGTGGGTCGCCTCCGCCACCGCGGTGATGGAGCGCCGCATCGACAGCTCTCTGAGCAGTTCCAGCCGCCGCACGTCCATGTAGCAACGCTACACGTCAGGGCAAGAACAGTTCGATTGTCCTTAGGAACAGAAGAGCCCAGAGTGGACGTTGTACAGAGCATCCCGGCGGATGGATCGCCAAACCTGGCAGACACGTCGGAGCAACGAAAGGCAGAACACTCATGAGCATCGCACTCCTCGTCGTCCTCGGTGCCGTCGCCGCATGGGGCACGGTGTCGACGGTGCTGATCGCCAGCCGTGACGGCTACCGTCAGGTCCCCGTCCGCCACTGAGCCCCGCGCTCCGCGACAGCACCGCTCCTCGCACCCGAACGCCGTCTCCCCTCGCGGGAGGCGGCGTTCTCGCGTCTCCAGGGGCCGCCCCGCGCCTGAACGCAGAAGAGGCCCCGCGGCGACGAACCGCGGGGCCTCTCCTGGGTGAGTGCTACTTCGCGGCGGTGCGGCGGCGCAGGCGCGCCACGGTCATGCCGAGTCCGAGCAGCAGCAGCGCGGCACCGGCCGCGAAGGCCGGAGTCGCGTCGACTCCGGTCGCGGCGAGGTGCTTCGTCGGTCCGCCCGAGGCACCCGGCACGGCGGGAGCCGTCGTCGCGGGCGTCGTCGGGATGACGGTCTCGGTGGGCTCCGGGGTCGGGGTGGGCGTGGGCGTGGTGCCCGGGCCCGCGGCCTCGGTCACCGTGAGCGTCGAGAGCACCGACACGCCCGTGACGGGCAGCGCGAACTCGAGCTCGTGGTCACCGGGCGCGAGGTCCGCGACGGAGAAGCTGACCGATGCGCGGCCCTGCTCGTCCGTGGTGTCGACGACCGTGTGATCGATCGGAGCCGTCGCCACCTGGACGCCGTCGACGAGCACCTGCACCTCGTCGTCGCGGACGGTCGAGTTGTTGACGTCGAGCGAGGAGAGCTCGTAGGACAGCGTCTCGGCGCCCTCGGCGCTGGTGTCGACGATGCCGATCGAGCGCGAGGCCGGGTCCGGCGTGACCGGCGAGAAGGCGGCGATGTAGTCGGTGAAGGCGGTCAGGTCGACGCGGCCGGAGTCGGCCTTGCCCGTGCCGTTGGCCAGCTCGGTGAAGTTGTCGCCGCCCGAGGCGAGGAACGAGTTCGTGACGATCTTGAACGTCTCGTCGTCCGCGATCGGCTCGCCCTGGAAGAAGACGCCGGTGATGTGCGAGCCGACCTCGGCGGTCGGGTCGTAGGTGTAGGTCAGGTCCTTCGAGATGCCGAGGTGGAGCTCCGGACGGGACTGGCCGACCTGCCACTGCTGCTCGAGGACCGTCGTGATCTGCGCGCCGGTGAGGGTCTCGGTGACGAGCGTGTTCGCGAACAGCTGGACGGCCGCGGCCTCCTTGTAGGAGACCTGCCCGTCCGCGTCGCCGTCTCCGCTCGACGCGAAGAGCAGATCGTTGCGCACGCCGCCCGGGTTCATGAAGGCGATCTGCGTTCCGAGGTCCTCCTGCGTGGCCCAGAGCTGAGCGTCGGCGACGAGGTTGCCCATCGTCGATTCGGCGCCGCGGTTCTCGGACCCGTCGGACTGAACACCACGGCGGATGTCGGCGGTGATCGAGCCGACCGGAACGGCGCCCTCGACATCGGCGATGGCCACAGCGTCCGCCACGAGCGCGGCGACAGCCACGCCCTCCGGCGTGGAGTCGGCGGCGTAGGCGGGCTGGTAGCTGGTGGAGACGGCCCCGTTGGTCGGGTTGGTGACCTGGACGGGCGTCAGCGTGTCGACGAGGGTGGGCACAGCCGTCGTGACGTCCTTGGTCACCGGGTCGATGGTCAGCTCGAGGTGGCCGAGGTGGTTGCCGTACTGGCCCGCCTGCACGACGGGGATCTTCTTCCCGTCGACGTCGACGGTCTCGAAGTAGGCCTGGTGGGTGTGCGCGGAGACGATCGCGTCCGTCACCGGCGCGATTCCGTCCACGATCGCACCGAAGACGGTGTCCGCGTCAGTGAAGTCCGCATCCGCCGAAGCGGCGCCCTCGTGCACGACCGCGACGATCACGTCGGCCTCGAGGTTCTTCGCCGCCGCCGGGATCGAGGAGTCGGCGCTGTCGTCCACGCCGTCCTGGAGCCGCGCCGCTTCCGCGTTCACGGAGTCGACGACCGGCGCCACGTCGAGCGTGGCGATGCCGGCCGGCGAGACCAGCGAGGGGAGGCTCGCGGTCGTCGCGCCGATGAAGCCCACCGTGATGCCGTTGAAGTCCTGCACGTACGACGACGCGTAGGCGTGCTCGGTCGTGCCCTTCTCGAGCAGGTTCGAGGAGAAGTACTCGAACTCGGCGCGCGGGATCACGCGGTCGTCGAGGTCGGCACGGCCCTGGTCGAACTCGTGGTTGCCGATCGCCGAGGCGCTCACACCCATCAGTCCGAGCGCGTCGATGGTCGGGGTGTCCTGCTGCACGTAGGACGTGAAGGTCGACGCGCCGATGTTGTCGCCCGCGGAGATGAGGATCGAGTTCTCGGGGTTCTCGGCCTTGAGCGTCGCGTAGGCCGAGGCGAGCGACGCCGCTCCGGGCGTGCTCCCGGCTACGGTGCCCGCGGCGGAGGCCTCGAGACGTCCGTGGAAGTCGTTCATCGTGTAGATGTCGATGACCTGCCCGTCGGCGGCCATCGCGGGGGCGGCGCCGAGCAGTGCGGCGCCGGCGACGGCACCCACTGCGGTCGCGGAGAGCATTCTGAGAAGGCCGCGTCGACGGCCCGGGGTTGTACTGCGCATCTGGTGGAGGTCTCCAAGCATCGAGCGGCGATTCGGAGAGAACTCCTGCCGCAGTGGGGGAACTTTCCCAGACAACCCGACGCGGGCCTGCCCGTCAAACGTCGATCGGGGCGGCGGCGGTGCGTTTACGAGAAGTTAACTCGCCGTCGGTCAGCGGACGTGCAGCAGCGGCAGGAACGGCGAGAGATCGGCGCGGACGCCGGAGGCGTGGATGCGGCCGCTCGCGAGGCCCTCGCTCCAGGGGAGGGAGCCGGTCGCGAGGGGGAGCCAGGTGGCGGCGTCCATCTCGATCACGTTCGGCGGGGTGCCGCGGGTGTGGCCCGGGCCCTCGACGCACTGGGCGGCGCCGAAGGGCGGGACGCGGACCTCGACGCTGCGGCCGGGGACGTTCGTCTCGATGATCTGCAGGAGGAAGCGGACGGCCGTCGCGGTCGTGTTCCGGTCCGCGCCGCCGGCGAGCGCCGCCCGCACGGCCGCCTGCCCGCTCGCCTCGTCGATCTTCCCCTTGGCCATCCCCCCAGTCTGCCGTGCCGTCGCGCCGTGCCGTCGCGCGCCGCGAGATGCCACTTGTGCACGCGACACGCCGCATAAGGCGTGCGCAAGTGGCATCTCGCGGAGGTGGGGGCGGGGCGCACGGCGACGGGGCGCGCACCCGGACCGGGGCGCGCGAGGGCGGGCCTATCCTGTCAGGGTGAAGATCCTCGTCCTCGGCTCCGGTGCCCGTGAGCACGCCATCATCACCGCTCTGCTCGCCGAGGAGGAGGCGCACGAGATCATCGCCGCCCCCGGCAACGCGGGGATCGCGCGTGACGTGGAGGTCATCCACTTCGACACCAACAGCCCCCGGCTCGTCTCGGACTTCGCCGTCGAGCAGGGGATCGAGCTCGTCGTGATCGGCCCCGAGGCCCCGCTCGTCGCCGGCGTCGCCGACGCCCTGCGCCGCCGCCGCATCGCCACGTTCGGGCCGGACCGCGCCGCCGCCGCCCTCGAGGGCTCCAAGACCTTCGCCAAGCGCGTGATGGACATGGCGCGCGTGCCCACCGGCCGCGCCACCCGCGTCTCGACGCTCGTCGACGCGACGCGCGTCATCGACGAGTTCGGCGCGCCCTACGTCGTCAAGGCCGACGGTCTCGCGGCCGGCAAGGGCGTCCTCGTGACGGAGTCGCGCAGCGCGGCGATCGCGCACGCCGAGTTCTGGCTGCAGTCCGGCGACGTGCTGATCGAGGAGTTCCTGGCCGGCCAGGAGGTCTCGCTCTTCCTCCTCTCCGACGGGCACGACGTGGTGCCGCTCTCCCCCGCCCAGGACTTCAAGCGCCTCGGCGACGGCGACGAGGGCCCGAATACCGGCGGCATGGGCGCCTACTCCCCGCTCCCCTGGCTCACCGACCGCTGGGAGAGCGAGCGCGCCTTCGTCGACGAGGTCATCGACACCGTCGCCATCCCCACCGTCCGCCAGCTCGAGCGCGAGCGCACCCCGTTCGTCGGGCTGCTCTACTGCGGGCTGATCGTCACCGACGCCGGCATCCGCGTGATCGAGTTCAACGCGCGCTTCGGCGATCCGGAGACCCAGGTCGTGCTGCCGCGCCTCGTCTCCCCCCTCTCCGCCCTGCTGTTCGCGGCGGCGACCGGAGCGCTCGCCTCCGTGCCGTGGCCGGCATTCTCCGAGGAGGTCGCCGTGACCGTCGTGCTCGCGAGCGAGGGCTACCCCGAGAACGCGGCGACCGGGCGCGTGCTCGGCGGGCTGGAGGCGGCGGCCGAGGTGCCGGGCGTCACCATCGCCCACGCGGCGACGCAGCTGGTCGACGGCCGCTTCGTCGCCACTGGCGGCCGCGTGCTGAACGTCGTCGCCCGCGGCGCCGACTTCGCCGAGGCGCGCGAGCGCGCGTATCGCGCGCTCGACCTGATCACGCTCGACGGCGGTCAGTACCGCCGCGACATCGCGCTGCGCGTCGCGGGGCGCTAGGCGCCGGGGCTCGCTCGCTCCTCAAGAGTCGTCGTGCCCGGAGCACGAGTACGACGACTTCTGGAGAGTGGCGCCCCGCGTCAGCGCGCGGTCGCGACGATGTCGCGGAGGGCCTCGCCGAGATCCGGGTGGGCGAAGGTGAAGCCGGCGTCCTCGAGGCGGCCGGGGACGACCCAGCGGCTCTTCAGGAGCAGCTCGGACTCGGTGCGGAGGGCGAAGGTCGCCGGCTCGAGGACGAAGCGCGGGGCGGGGAGGCCCAGGCGGCGGCCCACCGCGGCGCGGAGCAGGCGGGAGAGCTCGGTGTTGTCGCTGGGGTTCGGGGCGGCGAGGTTGATGGGGCCGTCGAGGGGTCGCTCCTCTGGGCCCTGCTTCTCCGGGCCCTGCTCCTCCAGGAAGAGGATCGAGCGGAAGACGTCCTCCACGTGGATCCAGCTGAAGTGCTGGCGGCCGTGGGTCGGGCGGTACTCGTGGTGCACGCCGGCCTCGCGGCGGGCGCGGGTGGACGGCCAGCGTCCGTCGAACTGCGGGCCGCCGAGGCCGAGCCGGGCGAGACGCAGCAGGATGCCGGTGGCCGGTCCGTCGCCGAGCACGATCGTCATCCGCAGGGCGAGGCGGCGGACGCCCGGGGTCTCGCCGGCGAAGAACGCTTCCTCCCAGGCGCGCGCGACGTCGACGGAGAAGCCCTCGCCGAGGACGCCGTCGCGCTCGGTGTTGGCGCGCTCCTCCTCGTGGCGGTAGATCGTGGCGGTGCTCGCGTTCATCCAGACGGGCGGAGGGGTCGCGGCGGCCGCGACGGCGCGCTGCAGCTCGCGCGTGGTCTCGACCCGCGAGCGGAGGATCTCGGCGCGGTTCGCGGCGGTGTAGCGGCAGTCGACGCTCTTGCCGGCCAGGTTGACGAGGAGGCGGGCGCCGTCGAGGGTGCGGCTGATCGCGGCGGTGTCGCCCCAGCGGGCGTCGGGGCCCGAGCGGCCGATGCGGCGGACGGTCCAGCCCTCGGCCTCGAAGCGGCAGGCGAGATCGGTGCCGAGGAAGCCGCTCGCTCCGGCGAGGACGACGACGGGGCGCGCGGGGTCGGGCATGAGGACATCGTGCCGCATGTCGGCGGGGCGGCGGTGTCGGGTCCGGCCGGCGGCGGCTTCGGAGCGGCGCGTCGTCAGAGCCGGCGGACCCCCGCCAGCGCGCCGGCCAGGCGCCGGTCGAAGCGCGGAGGGATCTCGGCGGGCAGCGCGGCGACCGGCCACCAGGCCAGGGCGTCGCTCTCGTCGCTCACGACGAGCGGCACGGCGGGGTCGACGACGGCGGCGTAGCCGACGTCCCAGTGGGTGGTGCAGCGGCCGAAGCCGCCGCCGAGGCCGTGCCGGTCGAGGTCGACGGGGACCGGGCTGCGCAGGGTGAGCGCCTCGATCCCGCTCTCCTCCCGGGCCTCGCGCTCGGCGGTGGCGGGGACGGAGGCGTCGGCCGGCTCCACGTGGCCGCCGAGCTGCACCCAGAACCGGCCCTTGCGGTGGTAGCAGAGCAGCACCCGCTCGAGGTCGGGCGACAGGACGAAGCAGCTGGCGGTGATGTGCTCGGGGCCGCCGCCGCGCTCGAGCGCGGACGCGCCGCGCTCGTCCGCGAAGGCGAGGTACTCGTCGCGGAGTCCCGCGAGGGCGGGCGGGGCCGCCCACTCCGCCAGCTGCGCGCTCAGCCGTTCGATGCGCGAGGTCTCCACCCGGGAGAGCGTAGGCGAGATGCCACTTGTGAGCGCGACACGCCGAGGCGCGGGCTCACAAGTGGCATCTCGCGGCGGGAGGGGGGTCAGACCGCCAGGCCCTCCAGGCCCTCGCGGTCGACGCGACGGTGGAAGCGCATGCCGGCGAGGCCGCCGAGGACGGCTCCGATCAGGGCGACGACGAGGGCGGCGAGCGCCGTCACGACGGCGGCGACGGTGGCGTCGCCCGCGTCGAGCGGGATCTGCGGGAAGCCGCTGACAGCCGAGAGGATCTGGCTGCCCCCGGTGAGCGCGGAGACGATGCCGACGACGATCGCCACGACGACGGCCCACGCCCACACGGCGACGCCCTGCTTGGCGCCGCTGAAGCGGGCCATCCGCCCGGCGACGTAGCCGCCCGAGTAGTAGGCGACGAGGAGGATCACGAGCAGCGCGATGGCGCCGACCCAGCCGAACGCGGCGGGGTCCGCGGCCAGGTCGGCCGTGACGTCCTGCGTGCCGACGACGGCCGCACCGATCGCGGTGACGAGGGCGGTCAGGATGACCGCGAGTCCCGTCGCGGCGAGCCAGCCGAAGAAGGCGCAGCCGATCTTGAGGCCGCCGAAGCGGTCCTTCTCGCGCTGCTGGATGTCCTTGCGGGCGGCGGTGCGGGCCTTCGCGGCCTCGGCGGAGTCGGGGGTGACGGGGGCGCGGTGCGACGCGGTCCGGTCGTCGAGCGGCGTGGCCGCGGTGGCGCCCGCGCTGCCCGAGGCGGTGCTCGTGGTGTCGAAGCGGGTGGTCGCGTCACGGTCGGTGCGGGTGGGGTCGCTGCTGTCGGGACCGGGGCCCCGATCGGTGGGCGTGCTCATGTCGGCCTCCTCGTGTCGCTCCCGGTGCGGAGCGTCGGCTCAGTCAACTCTCCGGCGGCTCCCGGTGTCGCGGGCTTGACGGCGCGGATCGGCGGGCGGGGCTGCGGGGCCCGCCTGCTGACGGGGGTGGGTCTCGATACGCCCCTGCGGGGCTACTCGACCAGCAAGGAGCGGGGCTGCTCGACCAGCAAAGGGGTCGGGGCTGCTCGACCGGCGAGGGGGCGGGGGGGCGTCAACCCCTTGGTGCCGCGCGGCGGGAGCGGCTTGCATGGGAGGACCGACCCACGACGAGAGGGAGCACCATGACTCCGGAATCCCCCGAGCAGACCCCGCCCGGCACCGAAGGCCGGCTCACGCCGAAGGCCGACCACGGCGAGACCAGCTACCGCGGCTCCGACCGCCTGCGCGGCAAGGTCGCACTGATCACCGGCGCCGACAGCGGCATCGGCAAGGCCGTCGCGATCGCCTTCGCCCGCGAGGGCGCCGACGTCGCGATCTCGTACCTGAACGAGCACGAGGACGCCGAGGACACCGCGAAGTGGGTGCGCGAGGCGGGCCGCGAGGCGCTGCTCCTCCCCGGCGACCTTCAGGACCCGGCGCGCTGCCGCTCCGTCGTCGCCGAGACCGTCGAGAAGCTCGGGCACCTCGAGGTGCTCGTGAGCAATGCGGCGTTCCAGATGAGCCGCGAGGAGGTCACCGACATCCCCGACGAGGAGTGGGACCGCACGATCGCGACGAACATCAGCGCCTACTTCCACCTGGTCAAGGCCGCGCTGCCGCACCTCGCCAGCGGCGCGTCGATCATCGCGACGAGCTCGGTGCAGTCCGACCAGCCGTCGTACCAGCTGCTGCCCTACGCGGCGACGAAGGCCGCGATGCTCAGCATGACCGCCTCGCTCGCGCAGGCGCTCGGAGAGAAGGGGATCCGCGCGAACGCGGTCGCTCCCGGCCCGATCTGGACCCCGCTGATCCCCGCCACCATGCCGCCGGAGGCCGTCGCCTCGTTCGGCGAGCAGGTGCCGCTCGGCCGTCCCGGCCAGCCCGCCGAGGTCGCGCACGCCTACGTGCTGCTCGCCTCGGACGACGCCAGCTACATGAGCGGCTCGACGATCGCCGTCACCGGCGGGAAGCCGATCCTCTGACCGCGCCCGACCGGCGCCCCACGGCTGCCGCTCACCCGCAGGAACGTGCGATAGGTTCCGGCGGGTGAGCGCCCACATCCGCAGCATCGAGACGGCCGTCCCGGCCACGGTCCTGCATCAGCCAGAGGTGCGCGACCTCTTCGCGTCCCAGCCCGGCGTCACCCGACTGGGCTCGCGCCTGATCGGGGCGGCGTTCAACGCCTCCGGCATCGACACCCGGCGCACCGTCGTCGAGGAGCTCGACGGGGTGGAGCGGGAGGGCGCGAGCACCTTCTACGACGCGCGCTCCGGCCTGCTGCTCGATCCGGGTACCGCCGCGCGCAACGCGGTCTACACGGCGAGGGCCCCCGACCTCTTCGCGGAGGCGGCGGAGCGTGCGCTCGAGACCGCGGGGTTCGCCCCTGGCGAGGTCACGCACGTCGTCACCGTCTCGTGCACGGGCTTCTACGCGCCCGGGCCCGACTACCAGCTGGTCCGCCGGCTCGACCTGCCCGTGTCGACGCAGCGCTTCCACCTCGGCTTCATGGGCTGCTACGGCGCGTTCCCGGGCCTGCGTGCCGCCCGCGCGTTCTGCGACGCCGACCCGACGGCCGTCGTGCTCGTCGTCGCCGCGGAGCTGTGCAGCATCCACCTGACCAGCTCGAGCGACGCCGAGCAGATCGTCGCGACCTCCGTCTTCGCCGACGGCGCCGCGGCGGCCGTGGTCACCGCCCGGCCGGCCGCTCCCGGCACCGCGGTGCTGGAGATCGACGCCCTCGACTCGACCCTCACGCCCGAGGGCGAGGACGAGATGGCCTGGACCATCGGCGACCACGGCTTCACGATGCGGCTGAGCACCTACGTGCCGTCGATCATCGGCGCGAACATCACCGCGGCCCTCGAGCCGATGCTCGCGGGGGCCGGAGTCGGCGCGGGCGACGTTCAGCGGTGGGCCGTGCACCCGGGCGGGCGGAGCATCCTGGACCGGGTGCAGTCGGCCGTCGGCCTCTCCGACGAGCAGATGCACCCGTCGCGCGAGGTGCTGCGCACGGTGGGCAACATGTCGAGCGCGACCGTCCTCTTCATCCTGCGCCGCCTGCTGCACGGCGACGCGGCCGACGGCGAGCGGATCGGCGCGATGGCGTTCGGGCCGGGGCTCACCGTGGAGATGGCGCTGCTGACCAAGCGCGGCGGGGCATGACTCTGCGCGCACCGCTCGCTCCGGACCTGCGGCGGCGCGAGCTGACCGCGCAGGAGCTGATGGACGACCCGGCGTGCGACCGTGCACTGCTCGAGGAGACCTACGCGCGCTTCGGCACGGTGAACCGGCTGGTCTCGGGCTGGAGCCGGCTCTACCGCACGCGGCTGCGGCCGCTGCTCGCGGGCGGCGAGCCGGTGCGGCTGCTCGACATCGGCTCGGGCGGGGGCGACATCGCGCGCTCGCTCGCGGCCTGGGCCCGCGCGGACGGACTGCGGCTCGCGATCACGGCGATCGATCCGGACGAGCGCGCGTTCGCCTTCGCGACGTCGACGCCGGCGCCGGCGGGGCTGGAGTTCCGGCGGGCGACCAGCGCCGAGCTCGTCGCCGAGGGGGCGAAGTACGACATCGTCACGTCGAACCACCTGCTGCACCACCTCTCGGCGGAGGCGCTGCAGGGGCTGCTCGAGGACAGCGAGCGGCTCGCTCCGCGGGCCCTGCACAACGACATCGAGCGCTCGCGTCTGGCGTACACGGCGTACGCGGCGACGACCCGGCCGATCGCGGCGGGGTCGTTCCTGCACCACGACGGGTCGCTCTCGGTGCGGCGCAGCTATACGGCGCCGGAGCTGCGGGGGGTGGCGCCCGAGGGGTGGCGGGTGGAGCGGGCGGCTCCGTACCGGCTGCTGCTGGCGCGCGGGTAGGGCGCGGCGGGGGCGGTGAGGGGCGCTCGGGGGTTGCGGCGGTCTGCGGGGTGGGCGGCTAGCGGTGGGGGCGCTCGACGTCGTCGCCGGGCGAGCGCTCCGCGGCGCTCTGCGAGCGGTGGTACTGCCAGCCGGCGAGGGCCAGGATCAGCACGCCGCAGACGATGGTGAGGACGTCCGGGACGGACACGCCGTCCTTCATCGCGGAGGAGATGCCGGCGCCGAGCAGGAGCACGCCGCCGATGAGGTAGAAGATGACTCGCGTTTTCATGGCCTCATCGCTTTCGTCCGCCGGAACAGGCCCTGCGATGCTACCCCGTCGCAACGTGCGAGCGCCGGGGACCTCCGGCTCGCGGAACGCGCCTCGGCACGCCGGAAACGGCCGGAACCACGAGCCGGGGGTGGGACAGCGAGCCGCGGATGGGGCCGCGGACCTTCGGCTCGCAGAACCGGCCTCGGCACGCTGGAACCGGCCGAAACGACGAGCCGGACGTGAAACCACGAGCCGAAGGGGGCCCACGGACCTCCGGTTCGTAGAACCGGCCTCGGCACGCTGGAACCGGCCGAAACGACGAGCCGGACGTGAAACCACGAGCCGAAGGTGAAGAGAGGGAACTTGGGCTCGCAGAATCGGCCTCGGCTCGCCGGAACCGGCCGAAACGACGAGCCGTACGCGGAACCACGAGCCGAAGGTGAACCGACGGACCTCCGGCTCGCAGAACCGGCCTCGGCACGCCGGAACCGGCCGAAACGACGAGCCGGAGACGGAACCACGAGCCGGAGGTGAACCGACACACCTTTGGCTCGCAGAACCGGCCTCGGCACGCTGGAATCCGCCGGAACGACGAGCCGGAGATCGAAGTACGAGCCGAAGGTGAAGAGATGGAACTTGGGCTCGCAGAATCGGCCTCGGCTCGCCGGAACCGGCCGGAACCACGAGCCGGAGGTGGAACCACGAGCCGGAGATGGGCCCGCGGACCTTCGGCTCGCAGAACCGGCCTCGGCACGCTGGAACCGGCCGAAACGACGAGCCGGACGTGAAACCACGAGCCGAAGGGGGCCCACGGACCTTCGGCTCGCAGAACCGGCCTCGGCACGCCGGAACCGGCCGGAACGACGAGCCGGACGCGGAACCACGAGCCAAAGGTGAACCGACGGACCTCCGGCTCGCAGAACCGGCCTCGGCTCGCCGGAACCGGCCGGAACCACGAGCCGGAGATCGAAGTACGAGCCGAAGGTCAAACCGACGCACCTCTGGCTCGCAGAATCGGCCTCGGCACGCCGGAATCCGCCGAAACCACGAGCCGGAGATCGACGTACGAGCCGGAGGTCAAACCGACGCACCTCCGGCTCGCAGAATCGGCCTCGGCACGCCGGAATCCGCCGAAACCACGAGCCGGACGCGGAATCGCGAGCCGGAGGTGGGCGCGGGCGGCGCGGGTCGGGACGGCGTCGCGCGACCGGGCCGACGGGCCCGCTGTCAATGGGGCATCGGCGTGTCTCCCGGCGGATTCCGCATCCGGGCCGTCGACCGGTTAGCGTCCCCGAGGAGCCCTCCGCCGTGGACGGCTCGCACTGACGAAAGGCGCCCGTGGCCACGCTGACCTATGGACCGCAGAATCTCGAGATCGAGTTCGAGGAGCGGGTCCTCGCCCACCTCAAGGTCGCCGTGCTGTCGAAGCTCCGGCGCAACGAGGCCTTCTCGCTCTCCTGGACCGAGGACGCGTCGACCGGCCACGGTCGCAGCTCCGTCTGGCTGCACCCCTCCGTGCCGCTGCACTTCCGCTTCGCCGACGCGCACCAGCCCAAGCTCAATCGCGCGTGGATCGAGCAGATGCTGAGCGTCGCGAGCATGCACGGCGAGCTGTCGGTCCTCCCGGAGCCCGAGGAGCAGCGCCAGGGCTCCTGAGCCGCGCGGCCCCCGGTCGGCACTGCCTCGCCGCACTGCATCCGTCAACCCCACCCCCCGTCCCAGGGTCACGTCGTAGCGTCTGAGGACAGTGACCGGGCGGTTCTCCGTCGGTCGCGACCACGGACGGAGACGACGATGACCGATACCGCGCGGACGACCGCAGCACCCACCCTGAGCGGGACGGGAGGCGCCCTCCGCAAGGACGAGCCGGTCGCCGTCCGGCACGCCCCCGACTCCGCCTCGACCGGCTCCCAGCCGGTGCTCGGCTGCCGCATCGACGTCAGCGGGCGGGTCTTCACGGTCGAGCTCGAGATGGCCGGAGTGTTCCTGCGGCAGGTGCGCCGCACGCTCCGCGACGGGGACAGCGCCCTGGTGCTGCTGCGGCACGTCGACGGGATCGAGATGATCCCGTTCACGCGCGCGACGCCGTTCGAGGTGTCGGACATCGTCTGCCCCGAGGGCGTCGAGCCCGCGCAGGCGCGCCTCGCCGAAGGGCTGCGCGCGCGCTAGACCCGCGCAGCCGGCGGGATCAGGCGGGGAGCGACGCCTCGATCAGGTCCACGATGCGCGGGTCGTCCGGCTCGACGGTCGGGCGGAAGCGGTGCACGGTGCCGTCGGCGGTGATCAGGAACTTCTCGAAGTTCCACTTCACCTTGCCCGCCTTGCCGGCCTCGTCCTCGGTCTTGGTCAGCTCCGCGTAGAGCGGGTGCGCCGAGCGGCCGTTGACCTTGACCTTCTCGAACATCGGGAAGGTGACGCCCCAGGTGGTCGAGCAGTACTCCTTGATCTTGTCGGAGTCGCTGAGCTCCTGCAGGAACTGGTTGCTCGGGAAGCCGAGGACGGTGAAGCCGCGGTCGCCGTACTGCTTCTGCAGCGCCTCGAGCTTCTCGTACTGCGGCGCGAGGCCGCAGCGGGAGGCGACGTTGACGATGAGCTTCACCGGCGCGTAGTCGGCGAGGGTCGACGCGGTGCCGTCGATCGTGGTGAGGGGGATGTCGGTGATCGTCTCGGGCACGGGGGCTCCTTGTCGAGGAAGGGGGATGATCGTCAGGCTATCCAGCCGAGCCGTGCGCGGGCCGCGAGACACTCCTCCACACCAACGTCTCTGCCGCGGTACTCCCCGGTCGGCGCAACTCCCTCCCCGTCGGCGGTCGAGCGGCACCACCATGGAGTCATGACCCCCTCCGCGCAGCAGCTCGTCTCGGTGGGTGGGCGGCGCCTGCGGCTGACCAACCTCGACAAGGTGGTCTATCCGGAGGCGGGGTTCACCAAGGCCGACGTGCTCTCCTACTACGCCTCGGTCGCCTCCGCGATGCTGCCGCACCTCGCCCGGCGGCCGGTCACCCGCAAGCGCTGGGTCGACGGGGTGGGCACCGCGGAGAAGGCCGGCGAGGTCTTCTTCGAGAAGAATCTGCCCTCCTCCGCGCCCTACTGGCTCAGCCGGACGAAGCTCGCGCACTCGTCGCGCGACGTGGAGTACCCGCTCGTCGACGACGTCGCCGGGCTGACCTGGCTGGCCCAGCAGGCGGCGCTGGAGCTGCACGTGCCGCAGTGGCGGGTGGGCTCCGACGGCGAGCGGCGGCCGCCGGACCGGCTCGTGCTCGACCTCGACCCGGGCGAGGGCGCGGGGCTGGCCGAGTGCGCGGAGGTGGCGTTCCTCGCGCGGGACCTGCTCGAGGGGATGGGGCTCGAGCCGTTCCCGGTGACGAGCGGGAGCAAGGGCATCCACCTGTACTGCCCGCTCGACGCGTCCGCCTCCAGCGACCAGATCTCCTCGGTGGCGCACGAGCTGGCGAAGGTGCTCGAGGCCGACCACCGCGACCTCGTCGTCTCGGACATGAAGAAGACGCTGCGCGAGGGCAAGGTGCTCGTCGACTGGAGTCAGAACAGCGCGGCGAAGACGACCATCGCGCCGTACTCGCTGCGCGGCCGGCTCCTGCCGCGGGTGGCGGCGCCGCGCTCCTGGGCGGAGATCGGGGCGGCGGATCTGCGGCACCTCGCACCGGAAGAGGTCGTCGAGCGGCTGCGGAGCGACGGCGACCTGCTGCGTCCGGTGCTGGCCGCGCGCGGTGCGGGGCTCGAGCCGTCGCCGGAGCGGATGGCGGGCTTCGCGGCGACCGACGCCTCCGCGGACCGGCTCGCCGCCTACCGCAGCATGCGCGACGCGTCGAAGACGCCGGAGCCGGTGCCCTCGCCGGGGGCGGGGATCGCGACGTCGGGCGACACGTTCGTCGTGCAGGAGCACCATGCACGGCGGCTGCACTACGACTTCCGGCTGGAGCACGACGGGGTGCTGGTGAGCTGGGCCGTGCCGAAGGGGCCGCCGCTGGACGGCGACCCGAACCGGCTGGCGGTGCAGACG
Organism: Rathayibacter sp. VKM Ac-2760; assembly: GCF_009834185.1. GTDB lineage: Bacteria > Actinomycetota > Actinomycetes > Actinomycetales > Microbacteriaceae > Rathayibacter. The sequence continues at coordinate 293,713 of NZ_CP047173.1, read as the reverse complement.
GAGGACCACCCGCTCGAGTACGCGACCTTCGAGGGCACGATCCCCGCCGGCGAGTACGGCGGCGGCGAGGTGCGGATCTGGGACGAGGGCACCTACGCGCTGGAGAAGTGGCGCGAGGGCGAGGAGGTCATCGCGGTGCTGACCGGTCGGCCGGACGGCGGGCTCGGCGGCGAGCCGCGGCGGTACGCGCTGCTGCACACCGGCGCGAAGGGCGGCAAGGGGGACGAGAAGAACTGGCTGCTGCACCTGATGGCACCGGGGGCCGCGGCGCACGGGGGCAAGCACGGCCGTGAAGTGGCGGCGAGGAAGGGCGGGGCCGGTACGGGCACTGGACGCTCGAGTGCCGGCTCGGGCGGCTCGAACCCGGAGTCAGCCGCGGGGCCGGCCGCCGAGGCGGCGGCGTTCCGGCCGATGCTGGCCACCGCAGGTCGCGCGGCGGAGATCCCGGCCGACTCCGCGATCGAGATGAAGTGGGACGGCTACCGCGCCCTGGTGCGGGTGGCGGACGGCGCAGTCACCCTGACCAGTCGCAACGGCAACGACCTCACGGCCGCGTTCCCCGACCTGCTCGCCCCGATCGCCGAGGCGGTGGCGGTCGACTGCGCGCTCGACGGCGAGATCGTCGCGCTCGACGCCCGCGGCCGGCCCGACTTCGGCCTGCTGCAGACCCGTGGCGGGCTGACGAAGCCGCGCGAGATCGAGGCGGCGGCGCGCGCGACTCCGGTGCACCTGATGCTCTTCGATCTGCTGGCGATCGACGGGACCGAGGCGATGGGTCGCCCGTACGACGAGCGCCGCGCCGCCCTGGAGCAGCTGGCGACCGAGAACGAGCGGGTGCACGTGCCGTCGGTGTTCGACGGCGACCTGGAGGAGGCGATGTCGACGAGCCTCGCGCTCGGCCTCGAGGGCGTGGTCGCGAAGCGCCGGGACGCGGCGTACCGGCCGGGCGTCCGCTCCGGCGACTGGGTGAAGCTCACCCACCACCGGGTGCAGGAGGTGGTGATCGTCGGCTGGCGTGAGGGCGAGGGCGGCCTGGCGGGCTCGGTCGGCTCGCTGCTGACCGCGCTCCCCGGCGACGACGGCCTCGTCTACTCCGGCCGCGTCGGCAGCGGCTTCAGCGACCGCGAGCGGCGCGGCCTCGTCGACCGCCTCACCGAGCACGCCACCGACGAGCCCGCGGTCTCCGTCCCGCCCGCCGAGTCCCGCGGCGTGCACTGGGTCGAGCCGGTGCTCGTCGGCGAGGTCCGCTACCGCGAGCGCACCTCGGGCGGCACCCTCCGCCAGCCCGTCTGGCGCGGCTGGCGCGCGGACAAGTCGGCGGCCGAGGTGCAGGTGGAGTGAGACGACGGTGACCGACTCGGACGACTCGACAGGGAGGCCCGGCGGGCGCTCAGTCGAGGCGGACGCCGCGGAGGAGGACGAGGGTGGCGGCGATCGCCGCGCCGGTGCCGATGAGGACGCCGCCGGCGCCGGCCGCGGCGGCGATCGTGCCGAGGAGAGTGGGCAGGGCGATCAGGCCCATGCGGTTGCCGGCGAGGCGGAGGGAGAGGGCACGGCCGTGGCGGTCGGCGGGGGTGCGCTCGATCAGCCAGGACATCGTGATCGGCTGGCCGATGCCGAGGCCGAGGCCCAGCAGGGCGACGGCGACGAACAGCAGCGCGGTCGGCGCGGGCAGGGCGACGAGGACCAGGCAGACCGCGGAGACGACGATGCCGGCGACCATCACGCGGGTGCGCCCGAAGCGCGAGGTCGTCGCGCCGAGCAGGAGGCGCGAGGCCATCGAGGCGAGGGCGCGGACCGTCAGCAGGGCGCCGACCACGCCGGCGGGGAGGCCGCGCTCGGCGCCGAGGGCGGGGAGGTAGACGACGGTGAGGTCGACGGCGGCGACGACGGTCGCGCTGGTCAGCAGGGCGCGGGCGAGTCCGGGGACGCGGAGGAGGCTCAGGGTGGTGCCCTCGGAGGTCGATGCGTCGGCGGCGCGCGGGGCGGGGCGGCCGACCGCGGCGGTGACGGCGAGCAGCAGGACGGCGAGCGCGCCGCCGACCAGGAAGAGCGGGGCCGGGTCGGGGCGCACGGCTCCGCCGGCGAAGACGGGGATGAAGGCCGGGCCGATCGCCTGGCCGAGGGATGCCGCGAAGGTGTAGTAGCCGAAGCGGCTGTCGAGGCGGGTGCCGGCCGCGCCTCCCGCGACCACCGCCTGCTGGCCGACGACGCAGCCGAGGTGACCGGCGCCGAGCAGGGCGGTGCCGCAGAGCAGGCCGACGATCCCGCCGCCCGCGAGGAGCAGCAGCGCGGCGGCGGCGATGGTCACGACCGAGCCGCACGCCATCACGAAGCGCGCGCCGACGCGGTCGACGAGGCCGCCGACGGGCAGCGCGATCAGCAGCGGCACGACGGCGAAGGAGGCGCCGAGGGCGCCGAGCGCCCACGGGGGGACGTCGAGCTGGATGGCCTGGTAGACGGCGGCCGGCCGCAGCAGGAACGCGACGGCCTGGATCAGCACCGCGTGCGTCAGGAGCGCCGAGGTCGAGAGGGCCTGGCGGTCCGGCACGGCACTCCCTCTGCTCGACGGGCGGTCGCCCGCCGTCCATCCTGGCGCACGGTCGAACGGGAGTCCGCGCACACGATCGCCCCCGCCGATTCTGTGGGCGGAGGAGCCCTGTGCGGTGAGCCGCCCGAGAAGGCTCGTTCCCTGGTCGGAGAACGAGCCTTCTCGGGCGACTCAGCGGGTACAGGGCTCCCGCGGGCAGGAGGGGCGGCGACTCGGACTGGCGGGTGGAGAAAGGGCGCGCGGCGGACCGGTCAGCGCTCGATCGGCTCCGGGAGCGCGACGTGCTCCGGCAGCACGCCGAGGTGGTGGCGGCCGCGGAGGCGGAACCAGGCGAGGCCGGCGGTGACGACGACTCCGACGACGATCACGGCGATGAAGCGGAGCGGGCCGTCGCCGTAGACCTCGACGCGGGGCCAGGCGAGGTTCACGGCCATCGCGGCGCCCCAGAGCACGGCGACGACGTTGACCGGCAGGCCGAGGCGGCCGAGGGAGAAGGAGCCGGCCGGCGCGTCGGGGGCGGGCCAGCGGCCGCGGAGGCGGCGCAGCAGCAGGGGCACGGTGACCAGGAGGTAGGCGAGGTAGATCAGGATGACGGCGACGCTCGTGACGGCGGTGAAGATCTCGGGGGTGCCGATGTTGACGACGAGGATGAGCACGGCGAGCACGCCGATCAGCACGGCCGGGGCGACCGGGGTGCGACGGCGCGGGTCGACGCGGGCGAGGAGGGTGCTGCCGGGCAGGGCGTTGTCGCGGGCCATCGCGAAGACCAGGCGGATGCCGGCGGTGTGCACGGCGAGCGCGCAGACGGTGATCGCGACGACGATGCAGCCGAGGAAGACCGAGCCGAGCGGGCCGCCGAGCACCTGGAGGATCACGAGCTGCAGGCCGCCGGACGGGGAGCCGAGCCCGGGGTCGGCGAGGTCGGGCGCGGCGAGGAGGCCGAAGAGGATGATCAGGCCGCCGAGCAGGAACGACGCGGTGACCGCGCGGAGGATCGCGACCGGGGCGGTGCGCCGCGGATCGACGGTCTCCTCGCCGAGCGAGCCCGCGGTGTCGAAGCCGTACATCACGTAGGCGGAGGCGATCGCGGCGATGAGGAACGCGCCGGCGTAGCCTCCGGGGACGCCCGCGCCGCGGCCGGCCGTCTCGAGGACGATGCTCGGCGGGTTCACCGCGTTGGCCGCGAGGACGACGACGAGCAGGACTGCGGCGATCAGCTCGATCAGCACGCCGACGCTGTTGATCCGGGCCATCAGCCGCACGCCGACGGCGTTGACGCCGGTGGTGAACGCCACCAGGATCGCTCCCCAGAGCACCGCGCTGACGCCGGCGCTCGTGCCGGTGCCGTCGCCGACGAGCTGGAAGCCGCTCCAGATCTGCGGGAGCGTGGTCTGGTAGGCGAGCACGACGGCGGCGAGCGTGACGACGGAGGCGGTGGCCATGATCCAGCCCGCCAGCCAGCTCACGGTGGGGCCGGCGAGGCGCTTGCTCCAGTTGTAGACGGAGCCGGCGACCGGGTAGCGCGCGGCGAGCTCGGCGAAGCAGAGCGCGACCGTCAGCTGGCCGGCGAAGACCAGCGGCCACGACCACCAGTAGGCGGGGCCGCCGTTCGCGTAGCCGAAGGAGAAGAGCTGGAAGGTGCCGGTGAGGATGGAGATGTAGCTGACTCCCGCGGCGAAGCTGCCGAAGCGGCCGATGCCGCGGGTGAGGGTCTGCCGGTAGCCGGACTCGGCCATGCCGTCGTCGGACATCGGCGCCTCCATGCACGGGGTCGGGGCGTGCGAGGTCAGGATGGCAGGCCGGGGTGTGGCGCGGGGTGCGGGGGCACGGATGGGGGGGCGTTCGAGGGCGGGGAACTTGTCGGGGCATGCAGGCGGGGTCTCGATACGCCGCTGCGCGACTACTCGACCAGCATGATCTGACGGCGATCGGTTCATGCTGATCGAGTAGCCCGCGGAGCGGGCGTATCGAGATCCACCGGGGTCAGGAGGTGGGTCTGCAGACCCGACGTGCTGGGGACGGCGGGTCTCGATACGCCGCTGCGCGGCTACTCGACCAGCATGGAAGGGTCAGCGCGGGGTCGGCGGGCCGAAGACGAGGAGGAGCTCGGCGGGGGCAGCGGACTCGTTGGCGACGCCGTGGTGGCTGCCGGCCGGCGCGTAGAGGGCGTCGCCCGCGCGCAGCACGGCGCTCTCGCCGTCGACGGTCATCACGACCTCGCCGAGCACGACGACGTAGAGCTCGTCGGAGCTCTCGGGCGAGCAGCTGCCCGCGTCGCCCGCGAGGTGCACGTGCTCGCCCTCGGACGTGCCGGGTTCGAGGTGGAAGCGCATGACCGAGCTGGGCAGCGCGGTCGTGGCGCGGAAGTAGTACTCCAGGTCGAGCGCGCCGGAGCCGCCGTAGAGCGGGCGCCGGCGCGCGTCGTCGCCGAGTCTCTGGATCTGCACGGGGTCCTCCTCAGCAGCCGATCGGACGCACCGCGCTCAGCCCAGCAGCGGCGCCGCGACCGGCGGTGTCACTCCGAAGGCTGTCACGTCCTCGCTCGTCGCGCCGTCGAGCGCGAGCTCGGCGAGCACCCGCCCGATGGTCGGGGTGAACTTGAAGGCGTGCCCCGCGCCGAGGCCGACCAGGATGTCCGGGTGCTCGTCGAGCGGGCCGAGGACGAAGCGGCGGTCCGGTGTCAGCGCGTACTGGCAGGTGACGGTGCGCAGCACCTCGCCGGCGGTGGGGACCACGGCGCCGACGAAGCCGGTCAGCTCGTCCAGCAGCTCGGCCGAGGGCACGAAGGTGCGCTCGCGTGGCGCCATCAGGTTGTCGGAGACGTCGCGCGCCGCCTTGATCGTCGGCTCGCCGTAGGTGGGGAAGCCGTAGAAGCAGTGCTCGTCCTCCCAGATCCAGACCGGGAAGCGCTCGCGGTCGAAGGCGCTCGGCTCGGCCGGCGCGAAGTAGCTGACCTGCTCCTGCATCGTCACGAGCGGGATCTCGGCGCCGAGCGGCGCGAGCAGCTCGTTCGTCCAGGCGTCGGCGGCGAGGATCACCTTGCCCACGAGCACGTCGCCGGCCGCGGTGCGCACGACGACGCCGTCCGCGCCGGGGAGCAGCGCCTCGACCGGCGTGCTGTCGCGGATCACGGCTCCGTGCTGCCGGGCCCGCAGCTGCAGCACCGCGACCGTGCGCGCGGCGTGCACGATGCCGGAATCGGCGGTGTAGACCGTCTGCGTGCCCTCGGGCAGCGAGAACTGCGGCCAGCGCGCGGCGACCTCGGCCGGCGACAGCAGCTCGAACGGGACTCCGCTCTCGGTGAGGCTGGAGCGGAACGCCTCGGCCGAGTAGGGGCTGCCGACCGGGAAGAAGACCAGCCCGCCGGTGATCGTGACGAGCGACTCGCCCGACTCCGCCTCGAGGTCGGCCCAGTCGAGGTACGCGGACTGCGCGAGCCGCACGTACTCGGGGGCGCCGTAGGAGGTGCGGAGGATGCGCGAGGTGTCGTGCGAGGCGCCGCGCACGTGGCCGAGCTCGAACTGCTCGAAGGCCACGACGCGGGCTCCGCGGCGGGCGAGGTGGTAGGCGGCCGCGCTGCCGAGCGCGCCCATTCCGACGACGGCGACGTCGAACTGCTCGGGGGCGTCGGGCTGATTCATGGCGGCTCCTCGGAGGGGTGCGGGTGGCGCGCGTGCGGGTGGCGCGGGCGCGGGTCCACCCTAGGAACGGCGTCGGTCGCACCTCTCGCGGTGGACCGGAGAACGCAATAGTCTGCGCTTCGGATTGCAGTTCTGCGGAGGGGCGGTGCGGTGGCTTCGCGCGTGACGACGGGACTCCGGGTGGTCCGGCTGCTCGGCGATCGGTCGGATCCGACGGCGCCGCTCGGCGTCGGCGCGATCGCCGCCGAGCTCGGCGCGCCGCTCAGCTCGGTGTCGCGGCTGTGCGCGGAGCTGGAGCGGACGGGGCTGATCGAGCGGGGGCCCGTGTACGGCAGCTACCGGCTGGGATCGGCGGCCGTGCGGCTCTCGGGGCGGGCGGCGGCGCCGTTCGCGCGGTCGCTCCGCTTCGCGCTGACGCTGGCCGCGCAGCAGACCGGAGAGACCGTCGTGCTCGCCGCCGGGGCGCCCGGGTCGGTGCGGGTGATCGGCAGCGTGCTCTCCTCCTGGACCCTGCACTCCCCCGCCGCGGTGGGCGAGCGGATCGAGGAAGCGGGCAGCGCGATCGCGCGCGCCGCCGATCCGCGGGGCCTCGGCGACGACGCCGTCGCGGAGACGACCGCGGGGCTGCGCGTCGAGATCGCGACGCCGCTGCTGGCGCCCGCCGGCGAGGGCGTGGCGGTGCTGGCGGTGCGACTGCCGGCGATCCGGCTGCGCGAGAATGGGCCGCGGATCCACCGGGCGCTCGCCGTCGCGAGGCGGAGCATCGAGGCGGGCCTGGGCGGGTCGCGGGCGGCGGACGCGGCGATCCGCCGCTCCCGGCCGCCCGCCGATCGGCGGCTCCGCGCTGCACGCGGTCCTGCCGCTCCTGCAGCACCTCGCCGACGGGCCGGACACCGCGGCAGGCGCCGCGCGGGCGACGGGCCTCCGCCGCGACCGCACCGGCCGGCTGCTCGATGCGTGCGTCGCGGCGGGCGTGGTCGAGCGCGGCGGTGACGGCGAGTTCCGCGTCGCCTGGGTCGTGCACGGCTGGTTCCGCGCGGCGGGAGCCCCGCTGATCGTGGCCCGCGGCGGGCCGCTGGTCGCCGAGGCGGCGCGGAGCCTGCGCGCCTGCGCCTTCGTGACCGTGCTCGCGGGGATGCGCAGCCTCACGCTCGTGGAAGAACTCGAGCTGGCCGGCGACGGCCTCGCGATGATCCCCTGGCTCGGCCGCGCCCATCCGATCGTCGGCTCGGACGGCGGCCCCACCATGCTGATGGACCTCGAGCCGGACGAGCTGGCGCAGCTGTTCCCGGCCCGGCACACTCCCCGCGACCTGACGCGGTTCCTCCGCCGGATGCAGCGCGTCCGCCGCGACGGCGTCCTCTCGATGCAGGCCTACGACGACGCCGGGATGGTGTCGATCTCGGCTCCGATCCGCGACGCGAGCGGCGCCGTCGTCGCGGCGGCGTGCCTCGTCGGGATGACCGACGACGTCACGGCGCGCTCGCGCGAGCTGGAGCGGGCGGCGATGCGGCTGGCGGAGGCGGTCTCGGCGGTCCTGCGCTGACGGTCTCGGCGCGCGGGCGTGCACAAATAAGGCTGAAATCGCCGAAACAGCGCATTCTCACCCGGATCGCGCCTTCCGGCCTTAGTTGTGCACGCCTCGCGGCCGTCACCGCGCACGGAGCGCGCCGAGCAGCGTCCGGTCGAGGCTCGCGCTCAGGCGGTGGACGCCCGCCGCCACGTGGGCGTCCAGATCGCCCACCGAGACGTCGGCGGTCACGCCCGGAGGAAGAGCGACGTCGACGACGAGGCGATCCCCCTCCCGGCTCCAGCCGACCGCGATGCGCCCGTGCGGGCTGTCGAGCTCCGCCGTCGCCCACTCCACGCCGTCGATCGGCTTCGGAGCGACGGTGACACGGCGGTAGCCCGCCTCCGCCGGGGCGAGGCCGGCGAGATCGCGGTGCATCCAGTCGGCGACGGCCCCCAGCGCGTAGTGGTTGAACGAGGTCATCTCACCGGGGTTGATGCTGCCGTCGGGGAGCATCGAGTCCCAGCGCTCCCACACCGTCGTCGCCCCCATCGTCACGGGGTACAGCCACGACGGGCACTCGGTCTGCAGGAGGAGCCGGCCGGCCGTCGCGAGCTGCCCGCTCCGGCTCAGCGCCTCGAGGATGTAGGGAGTCCCCGCGAAGCCGGTCGAGATGCGGTGGCCGTTCGCCTCCACGAGCTCCGCGAGGCGCGAGCCCGCCCAGCCGATCTCGTCCGGGTCGAGGAGATCGAAGGCGAGGGCGAGGGCGTAGGCCGTCTCGCAGTGGTTCCGGAGCCGCTCCGCGTCGCCGTCCACGAAGGCGGCGCGGAAGGCCTCCCTCGTGCCGTCCCGGAGTCGCTCGATCTCGGCCAGCTCGCTCGAGCGGCCGAGGAGGCGCGCGGTCTTCGCCGTCAGCACGGCGGAGCGGTGGAGGGACGCCATCGCCACGAGGGTCCGATCGGCCTTCGCCGCGGCGGGGTCCTCCGGCGGTGCGTCCGGGTCGAGCCAGTCGCCGAACTGGAAGCCCCGATCCCAGAGTCCGCCGGGAGAGAGGAGCCCCTCGACGTGCCGCAGGTGGGACAGCATGGCCGGGAAGGTCTCGCGGAGGACCGTGTCGTCGCCGGAGGCCGTCCACACCGCCCAGGGCACCCAGACGATCGCGTCGCTCCAGACGGCCGTGGAGTCCACCGGCAGGAGGTCCTCGGGGACGCCGACGTACTTGAGCACGTCCGGGACGACGTAGGGGACGACTCCGCCCTGGTGCTCCTGCTCCAGGGTCACGTCGCGCAGCCAGTCGCGGAGGAAGCCGGAGGCGTCGAAGAGGAAGGTGCTCGTCGGCGCGAACACGGCGATGTCGCCGGTCCAGCCCAGCCGCTCGTCCCGTTGGGGGCAGTCGGTCGGGAGGTCGAGGAAGTTCCCGACCGTGCTCGCGACGACGTTCTCGTGCAGGCGGTTCAGCAGCGGCTCCGAGCAGGAGAAGGTGCCGGTCCGGCGCAGAGCGGAGCTGACGCTGAGCGCCGTCAGGCCGCCGCCGATCAGCTCGTCGATCCCGCCGGGCCACCCCTCCACCTCGACGTAGCGGAACCCGTGGAAGGTGAACGTCGGCTCGAAGACGTCCTCACCTCCCGACAGGACGAAGCGGTCGGTCGCCTCGGCGGAGCGGAGCGGGCGGGTGCTCAGCTCCCCGCGCTCGACGACCTCCGCGTGCCGGAGGGTCACGGTCTCCCCGCGGACACCGGTCGCCCGGCAGCGGGTCCAGCCCACGATGTCGCGACCGAAGTCGGCGATGATCCTCCCGGAGGGCGTGGTCCAGGCGTCGACGATCCCGAGCTCCTCCCGGCGGGTCACGGGCGGGCCGATGTAGGGCTCGAACCGCTTCGCGGAGCCGTCGACGATCCGGACGGGCTGAGGCTCCCACGCGACGGCCCTGCGGCGGGCGTCGATCGTCTGACCGTTGTAGAGGTCGTCGGAGACCGTGTCGCAGGGTCGGGCGGTCCAGGTGGGGTCGGTGCCCCACCGCTGGAGGTGACCGTCCCGGTAGGTGATCGCGAGTTCGGCGATGCCGGCGATCTCGGCTCCGTAGACGCCGGTCGCCGCCGCCCAGGTGAGGCCGCCCCGGTACCAGCCGTTGCCGAGCTCGAGCTCGAGCTCGATCCGGGGCTGCACGAGTGCGGTCACGTCGGTCTCGGCGACCCGGATCCGCCACTCGTAGCTCGACCAGCCCGGGGTGAGCAGCGCGTCCGACACGGGGACGCCGTTCATCCTCGCCTCCACGACGCCGAGGGCGGAGTAGCGCAGGACCGCGCGCTCGACGGCGCCGTGTCCGCTCTCGAGACGAACGCTGCCGGAGAGGACCGGGGCGCCCTCCTGGGTGAGGTCGGCGGTGATGAGCTGTGCTGAGGTGAACACGGCGGCTCAGCCCTTGATCGAGCCGCTGGTCATGCCGGCGACGATCTGACGGTTGAAGAAGATGTACATGACCAGCGGGGGGATGGTGATGAGGAGGACGTCCGTGAAGAGCAGGTTCAGCGCACCGGCGCTCGTCGCGCTGGAGGCGTAGGCGTAGAGCGTCAGCTGGACCGTCGCGTTCGCGTCGCCGGGCAGGAAGTAGAGCGGGTTGGCGAAGTCGTTGAAGACGGCGACCGACTGCACGACGATCACCGTGACGATCACGGGCTTCAGGAGCGGGAGCACGATGCGGAAGAACAGCCGGATCGGGCCGGCGCCGTCGATGACCGCGGCCTCGTCGAGCTCTCGCGGAATGGTGGCGACGAAGGCCTGGAAGAGCAGGATGCAGAACGAGAGCCCGAAGGTGGCCTCGATGAGGATCAGGCCGCCGAGCGTCTTGAAGAGTCCGACGCCCTGCAGCACCCAGATGGTCGGAACGACGGCGGGAGGCACGATGAGGCCGGCGAGGACGAAGAAGTTGATGATCGGGTTCCAGCGCGAGCGCTTGCGCTGCAGCACATAGCCGACCATCGCGGCGAGGACGACCATGATCGTGACGCTGGCGACGGTGAGGACGATGCTGTTGACGAAGGCCTTGACGAGGATGCCGTCGCGATCGGCGAGGACGGTGGCGACGTTGTTCCACAGCTGCCATTCCGTCGGCCAGGTGAATGCCAGCCGCGACGCTTCCGGCGCGGTCTTGGCCGCAGTGATGAGGATGAAGGCGAACGGGATCAGGAAGACGACGCCGGTGATCAGGATCGCGATCGTGCCGACGGTCCACCGGCGGACGGTGAGCGCGCTCATACGTTGTTGCTCCTCTTGTTGATGAGGGACGAGAGGGGGATCATCACGGCGGTGACGACGATGAAGAGGACGACGTTCCCCGCGGTGGAGAGGCCGTAGAACCCGGCCTGGTACTGCTTGTAGATCACGGAGGCGATGACGTCGGAGCTGAATCCGGGGCCGCCCTTGGTCATGGCCCAGATCAGGTCGAAGGAGCGCAGACCGCCGATGAGGGACAGGATGATGACGGTTCCGGTCGCGGGCCAGGACAGCGGGAACGTGATGTTCCGGAAGACCTTCCACGATCCGGCGCCGTCCATGCGCGCCGCTTCGAAGTAGTCCTGCGGGATGGCGACGATCCCGGCGATGTAGACCAGGGTCGCGATTCCCAGGCCCTTCCAGACGTCGACGATCGCGACGCTGATCAGCGCGAGACTCGGATCCGTGAGCCAGCCGGGTCCTTGGATCCCGAAGACGGAGAGGGCGCCGTTGACGATGCCGTCGAACGGGTCGAGGAGGGCCTTGAATGTGAGGCCGATGCCGATGGTGGAGACCAGGACGGGGAAGAAGGTCACCGCTCGCAGGTAGCCGCGGCCGATCAGCTCCGAGGTCAGGAGGACGGCCAGCGCGAAGCCGAGCACGACCTTCGCGACGCTGGTGACGACGGCGAAGATCAGGGTGTTGGTGAAGGCGCGCAGGAGCTGCGGGTCGCTGAAGAACTGGATGAAGTTGTCGAAGCCGATGAAGGTGACGTCGAAGAGGGTCCAGCGGGTGAGGCTGAAGTAGAGGGACGCGAAGGTCGGGACGGCGAAGAGCACGATGTAGAGAGCGGCCGCGGGAATGAAGAACCACGACGGGTAGATGCTCTTGCTCTGTCGCCGCGTCCGCGAGGGACGGGGCTTCGACGGGGACTCCGTCGGGACTCGGGTGGCAGGCTTCTGCCGCAGGTCGGTCATGATCACTCCTTTGTGGGGCCGGGATGGCGGGGCCGGAACGGTGCGGGCCGGAACGGTGCGGGGCCGCGACTGCAAGGGGGCCGGAACGCGGCCCGGCCCCCTCGCCGTCGACGGGAGATCCCGCCTCCTACCAGCCTTCGAGGCCCAGCTGCTGGGCCTGCTTCTTGACGTCGTCGTCGTACGCGGCGGCGCCGTCCTCCGCGGAGGAGATGCCGGATCCCACCTCGACGGAGATGTTCTCGAGGTTCGGGCCCTTGACCGGCGACAGGAACTCGAGCGCGGGAGCGGTCTTGTCGGCGTCGATGTACGCCTGGATGTCAGCGACGAGGGAAGGGGAATCGGCCGGCACGGTGCAGGCGCTCGTCGAGTACGGGCCGCCGGGGACGTTGTTCTCGTTCTGGACGTCGCAGCCCTCGGAGGAGTTGAGGAAGGCGACGAGCTTCTTCGCAGCGTCCAGTTCAGCGCCCTCGGAGGTGTTCGGGATGTAGAGGGCGCTCGGCTCCCACACCGTCAGGGTGGTGTCGGACGCGTTCTCCGCCGGCAGGGCGAAGAAGCCGATGTCCTCGACCTGGTCGGGCGAGTTCTGGAGGAGCGTCGGCAGGACCGCGGAGGAGAGCATCGGATACATCGCGGCACTCCCCTCGCCCAGAGCGGCCGACCCGTCGGCGGCGGTCGCGGAGGCGAAGTCGGCGTTCAGGAAGCCGGCGTCGTAGACCTCCTGCAGGTGCTTGAATCCGTCGAGGGCCGGCTGGTCCGCGAACTTCGCCTCATTGGCGGTGTAGTCGTCGGCCCACTCCGGGTCCTGCGTCAGCACGTTGCCGAAGTCGGACAGAAGAACGATCTGGGACGTCCAGGTCTCGCCGTACGTCTGCTCGATGGGAGTGATGCCCGCCGCCTTGATCTTCTCCGCTGCGGCCATGAGGGAGCTCCAGTCCGTCGGGATCTCGATTCCGAGGTCGGCGAAGACCTTCTTGTTGTAGGCGATGCCGCCCGCGTAGGAGGTTCCGAGCGGTGCGCCGTAGGTTCCGGCGTCGGTGGAGACGACCTGCTTGAACCCGTCGGTCACGTCGGCCACCCACCCCTCGTCGGAGAGATCGAGGAGGGTGGAGTCGGGGTTGAGCGCCTGCAGCAGGGATCCCGTGTTGTACAGGAACACGTCGTCCATCTCTCCGGTCGAGAGCTGCGTCTTGACGAGGTTGTCGCCCTCCGCTCCGCCGGGGCGCGTGTTCAGCGTCACGCTGATGTCGGGGTTCTCCTTCTCGAACGCCGCGATGAGCGCTTCGCCCAGGGCGATCGAGTCGTCGCCGTTGGTCGTCAGGTACGAGATCGAGACGGAACCGTCCGCGCTCGCGCCGCCGGCCGTCGAGCAGCCCGCCAGCGCGACGGCCGCGAGAGCGGCGCCGGCGATGAGAGCCGTGGATCGCCGCGTGGTGAAGATCGAGGACACTGCTTACCTCCTTGTAAGGGTTGAGAGGAGCGACCGCCGCGAGGAGCGGGTCGCTCTGTAGAACGCTCTACGTTTTGTAGAACAATCTACGTTTTGTACAGATGTTCATATTCGTCGAGTCGCAGCCCCCGGGAGCAGCCGCCACTGCGCGGATCGCTCCGCGGCAGGCTGACTCTGCTTTTTGTAGAACGCTCTACGTTTGGGGTGATACCAACGAACGGATTTGACAGTACGCCTCCTCGCTTCCGTCGTCAAACGTTCTACAGTGGAGGGACACCCACCGGAGGATCTTGATGACGCAGTCCCCCACGACCTCCGATCCCGGGGAGAGGAACCCGCGGCCCATCACGATCGACGACGTGGCCAAGCACGCCAACGTCTCCCGGGCGGCCGTCTCGAAGGTGATCCGCAACGCCTACGGCGTCAGCAGCACCATGCGCGATCTGGTGACGGCCTCGATCGACGAGCTGAACTACCGGCCGAGGGTCGCCGCCCGTGCCATGCGCGGCTCCACGTTCACGATCGGCGTCCAGCTCCCCCAGGTCGAGAACGGCTTCTTCACCCGCATCCTGCTCGGGATCGTCAGCGTCGTGCACCGCTCCGGCTACCAGCTGATCATCACGCCGATGATCGACAGGGTGAGCGGCACCACCGTGCTCGAGAGCCTCCTCGACCGGAAGGTCGACGGGATCATCGCGGTGGCGCCGGCGGTGCCGCAGGACTGGCTGGAGCAGCTCGGCCGGCGCATGCCCCTCGTGGAGATCGGGCAGCACGACGACCCCGTCCACTACGACGCGGTGATGAGCGACGACGAGGCCGGCGCGGGTCTCGTCATGGAGCACCTGCTCGGGGCGGGTCACACCGCGATCAGTCACATCACGAACGATGAGCGGCTCCTGATGGAGCCCCGGACGGATCCGCACCCGCGTCGACTGCGCGTCTACGAGGAGATGATGCGGGCTCACGGCTTGGCGCCCGACGTCATCCGGATCGACGAGGCGAAGATGAACGCCTACTCCGCCACCCGGGAGATGCTGCGGCGACGCTCTCGACCGACCGCGGTCTTCGCGGGGCACGACGCGATAGCGCTGGACGTGATGAGGGCGGCCGCCGAGATCGGCCTGTCACCCGACGACCTCGCCATCGTCGGCTACGACGACGTCCCGCTCGCCGACCACCCGCTCCTGGGCCTGAGCACGGTCGATCAGTCGGGCGAGAAGATGGGGGCCGATGCGGCTCGACTGCTCCTCGAGCGGATCCAGGGACGCTCGAAGTCCGTCACGCACAGATTCGCACCGGAGCTGCGCATCCGCCGCTCCAGCACTCCCACGCTCGCCGCGCACTCCGACGGTCCGAGCATCCCGACGACGAGCGAGTAGACGCGCGGTCGAGCGCGATCAGGCGGAGCGCTGGGAGAGCGGGGAGATCACGAGCTCGTCGATCCGCACGTGGCGGGGCGCGTCGATGACGAACATCGCCGAGCGGGCGACGTCGGCGGGCGCGAGCATCACCGCGCGGGCCGCCGCGCCGGGGACTTCGGGTCGCTGGCGCAGGAAGTCGCTGTCGATGTCGCCGGGGCAGAGCAGGGTCGCGCGGACGCCCGCGTCGGCCTCCTGGTCGTTGAGGGTGCGGACCACCGGCGCGAGTGCCGTCTTGCCGGCGCTGTAGGCGACGCCGGCGCCGGGCGAGGGGCGCCAGCCCGCGATCGAGGAGATCACGACGATGACGCCGGATGCGGCGCGCAGTCCCGGCAGGGCGGCGTCGGCACTGCGGACGACGCCGAGGAGGTTGGTCTGCACGACGGCCGCGAACTCCGCCATCGACTGGTCCGCCCACGCCCGCTGCGGGGTGTTGGCCCCGGCGGAGAGGATCACGGCGTCCAGGCGGTCGGTGCCGGTCGCGGCGGCGATCGCCTCGACGCGCTCGCGGGCGTCGTCCGCGGCGACGTCGAACGGCAGCTCGAGGGCGGTGCCGCCGGCGGCGCGGACGAGGCGCGCCGTCTCGGCGAGCTCGGGGGCCCTGCGCCCGGAGAGGGCCACGATCCAGCCGCGCTCCCCCAGGGCTGTCGCGCAGGCGCGCCCCACTCCGCTTCCGGCTCCTGTCACCCAGGCGACTCGCAACTCCGCGTTCATGGGATCTATAATAAGCAGACTTTTATAACGGCGGAGGCACGACATGCTGGTGGATCTCACGGATCGGGTCGTCCTGGTGACGGGCGGCGGACGGGGCATCGGGCGGGCGCTCGCCGAGCGCTTCGTCGCGGAGGGGGCGAAGGTCGCGGCGTTCGACGTCGCCTTCCCGGAGGGCGCCCCCGAGGGAGTCCTGCAGATCGAGGGCGACGTGACCGAGCCCGACTCGGTGGCGGACGGCGTCGCTCGCGTCGCCGAGCACTTCGGCGGCATCGACGTCCTGATCAACAACGCGGGGATCAACGTCGAGGGCCGGGTGGAGGATCTCGATCCGGCCGCCTGGCGCCGCTGCTTCGATGTCAACGTCGCGGGCGTCTTCCTGATGTCGCAGGCGGTGCTGCCGCACGTGAAGGCCTCCGATCACGGTCGCATCCTCAACGCGGCCTCGTTCGCGGCGATCGTCCCGTCGGTGGGGGCCGCCGCCTACGGGGCGTCGAAGGCGGCCGTCGTGCAGTTCACCCGGGTGCTCGCCGGCGAGCTGGGACCGTGGGGCGTCACCGTCAACGCCTACGCTCCCGGCATGGTCCCGAGCGCGATGAACGGCTTCGAGACGATGCCGCAGGCGACGCAGGACCGCCTGCTCGACACGCTGACCCTCCGGCGCTGGGGCACCGCAGACAGCATCGCCGACCTGCTCGTGTTCCTCGCGAGCGACGCCGCCGACTACATCACGGGAACGCTCGTCGACGTGAGCGGCGGCAAGCTCGCCACGCAGCTCCCGCAGCGCGCCTACGAGGGAGCGGTCCCGCCGGCCTCATGACCCGTCAACGCACCCTCGTCGACACCGTCGGCACCGCCGTCGTCCGCGGCGATCTGCCGGCGGGGACGGTGCTCGGCATCGAGGCGCTCGCCCGCGAGCACGGCGTCTCGCGCTCCGTCATCCGGGAGGCCCTGCGCATCCTGGAGACTCTCGGGATGATCGTCGCGCGTCAGCGGGTGGGGATCACCGTCCTCGGCCGCGAGCACTGGCAGCTCCTGGATCCGCGGGTCATCGCCTGGCGCTCGCACGCGGACGACGCGCAGACGCAGCTCCGCGAGCTGATGCAGCTGCGGTCGATCCTCGAGCCGGCCGCGGCGGAGCTCGCCGTGGCCCAGGGCACCGAGGAGCAGCTGACCGCGATCGTCCGGGCGGCCGAGGAGATGACCGCGACCTACCGCGACCGGCGGGTCGCCGCGTTCGCGCGGGCCGACCTCGACTTCCACTCGGCGATCGTCGCCGCGGCGTCCAGCTCCGTCCTCGCGCAGCTCTCCGACACCGTCCTCGCCGCCCTGCGGCTGCGCTACTCCGGGAGCGTGCCGGTCTTCGGCGAGGAGGGCGAGCGGGCCCTGGCCCTCCACGTCCGGCTCGCCGACGCCCTCGCCGCCCGCGACGCCGCGGCGGCGGTCGACCTCACCCGTGCGCTCGTCGACCAGACCCGCGGCCGCCTCGAGGACAGCGCGGCGCAGGCGGACGACGCGGACGCGGCGACAGCGGCCGACGACTCGTGACTCCCGCCGCCCTGCCGGCCGGGCGCCGCCTCGGGCGACATGCCCGCCGGTCGAGCAGCGCCCTCTTGCTGGTCGAGTAGCCGCCGCAGGCGGCGTATCGAGACCCAGGCGCGATGGTACCCCCCGCCCGCGGTTCACAACTCAGGCTGAAATCGCCGAATCCCTCCCTTCCGGGCCCGATCGGCGCATCCAGCCTGAGTTGCGCACGCCCCTCGCCCCGCACCCGCGTTCGGCCGGTCAGCGGCTCCGCTCGTGGCGCGGGATCTGCGCCAGATCGATCCCGAGGACGCTCCGGAGCCGGGCGGCGAACGCCCGCTCGAGGTCGGCGCAGACCGGGTCGCCCTCGGCCCAGATCCTCGCGGCACGGCAGCTCTCCTCGATCCGCTCGGCGGTCGCGGACCGCCACCACTGCGGTTCGGCGGCGGCGGCGAGGAGGGTGCGGGCGTCCTCGACCTCGCGCCGGTAGCGGGCGAGCAGCTCCCGCGTCTGCTCGGGGTCGGCCTTGGCCGCCCAGAGGTCGTCGATGTGGGACTGCAGTTCGGCGTCCCCGGCACGGCAGGCGTGGAGGACCAGCTCGCGGGCGTTCTCGGGGGCGGAGGTGCGGGCGTCGTCGAGGCCGGCCGCGGTCACGAGCATTCGCCGGTGGTGCGTCGACCTTCGGAGGGGCGGGGGTGCGGCAGAGCCGTCATCGAGATCCTTCGGCGTTGTCGGGGGCGGGGAGCGGCGGGGTCCGGTGACGGGGTCCGACCGGCTGCGAGGGAGTGGGGGCTCTCCTGCAGCGGGAGGAACGGTGCTCTCGTCGCCACGGCCCGAGGGTCGGCGTCCGCGGGGGCGCCTTCTCGTGGGGCCGCGGGGGTATGCGACGACAGCCGACTCCGGATCCGCTCGCCAGCGACGCTATCTGAACATCTCTTCAGAGAGGGAGGTGTTGACAGGGCACCCCAGGGCGTTCGCGGGCGAGCGGCGTCCGCTGGGTGTCGTGTCTCCGGGTCTCGATACGCCCCTGCGGGGCTACTCGACCAGCAGGACGGGGCGGCGCCGCTCCTCCGAAAGATCGCCTTGTCGGTGCGGCGAAGCCCTTGCTGATCGAGTAGCCCGCGGAGCGGGCGTATCGAGATCCGCCCGCGTCAGCGCGTCGTCGCCATCACGCGCAGGCGGCAGGCCAGCTCCAGGGCGAAGCGGGTGTCCGGGTCCTCGAGGTCGAGGGCCAGTGCCTGCTCGATGCGGCGCACGCGGTAGTTCACGGCGTTCGGGTGCAGCAGCAGCACCTCGCCGGCGCGGGCGAGGGAGTTGCGGTTGCTGAGGTACGCCAGCAGGGTGCGGACCGAGATGGCGGAGCGCTCGGCGCCGAGGGCGTCCAGCGGGGCGAGCACGTCGTCGAGCAGCGCGCGGCTGAGCGGCGACGCGTAGAAGTCGAGCAGCACCCGGCGCAGGCCCGTGACGTCGGTGACCTCCACTGCGCCGAGGCGGCCGGCCGCGACGGCCGAGCCCGCGGTGATGCGCGCCTCCGTCGCCGACTGCCGGAGCCCCGAGGCGCCGGACTGCGGCGTGCCGAGGCCGACGGTGAAGGTCCAGCCCTCCCCCGCGACCGCGCCGCCGTAGGCGATCAGCCGCTCGGCCACGTCCCGCACCCGCCGCTGGTGGTCCGGCGCCCCCGACTCCTCCGAGGCGACCACCACCAGGTCGTCGTGGAAGACCGCGAGGTGCCAGACCTCGTCGCGGCCGTCGGTCAGCTGGAAGGCGTTCAGCTCGATCGCGGCGACGAGCGCGGCGGGCAGACGGCGCTCGGCGTCGTCGCGGTGGCGCGGCGTGATCCACGCGGCGGCGTGCGCGGAGGCGACCGGCAGCCCGGCGCGGGCGGCGTCGACGGCCAGCGCGTCGATGCGCGAGGACTCCGCCAGCAGCAGCTCGACCACGAGGTCGGCCCGCGAGCGCGCCGGTCCGAAGCGCACCTGCGACTCGCGCTGCAGCGCCCGGGAGAGCAGCGCGGCGATCACCGGCAGCGCGATCACCGCCGCGGTCTCCGGCTGCTCGGCGACCAGCCGACCCACCGCGACCTCGCCGATGCAGACCGCGTCGGGGTCGCTCCAGGTGACGGCCGGGTCCTCGATCATCCGCAGCTCGATCCCGAGCGCCGCCGTCGCCGCGTCGAGCACGGCCGAGCGCGCGTCGGCGGGGTCGGCGTCGCAGGCGGCCCGGGCGGCGGCGATCGCGAGCTCCGCCCGGCCGAGCGCCTCGGCCGCCCCGCCGCGCAGCAGCCGGTCGATCGAGACCGCCAGCTCGGAGGGCGGGGCGAGCGCGGTCAGCACCGGCAGCGCTCCACGGTCGGCCAGCGAGCGCGAGGTCTCGGCCAGCGGCAGCTCGCCGACGAAGAGCAGCGCGGCGACCTCGGCCGCGATCGCCCGCCGGATGACGATGTCGATCTGGTACGCCCGCGGCTGGTCCGCGCCGGGCAGCACGATGACCAGGTGACCGGGCGACGCCCGCCCCACGTCCTCGAGCGCGAGCATCTCCACACCGCTGAGCGCGACGCCCGCCGGGTCGCCCGCGCGGCAGACCATGCCGAACTGCTCGCCGTGCTCGAGGACGTGGAGGAGCGACGTCTGTGCCATGAGCACAATCATGGCCGTTTCCTCATGGTTACGGCACATTCCACCCGCTCGCACCCCTGGCTAGCCTCGGAGCATGAGCTTCACGCCCCCGGCCGGACCGACACCCGTCCGCCTGATCACCCGCGACGACGTCGCTCCCCTGGCCGCCGGCTGCGCGGTCTTCGGCACCGGCGGAGGCGGCTCGGTGCAGGGCGCCCAGCTCTCGGTCGAGAACGCGATCGAGGCGAACGGGCCGGTGCGCGTCGTCGGCGTCGAGGACCTCGGGCCGGACGACGCGGTGATCATCCTCTCCGGCATCGGCGCTCCGTCGGTCGGCATCGAGATGCTCGGCTCGAGCAGCCAGGTGCACACGCTGCTGCGCGAGGTCGAGCGCATCATCGAGCGGCCGGTCACCACCGTGATGGCGGCCGAGATCGGCGGCAGCAACGGCGTCGCACCGGTCGGCTGGGCGGCGGAGCTCGGGCTCGCCGTGCTCGACGCGGACGGCATGGGCCGCGCGTTCCCCAAGGCCACCATGATCTCGATGAACGTCGCCGGGCTGGCCAGCGAGTTCGCGGTGATGAGCGACGTGGTCGGCAACGTCAGCGTCCTCCGCACCGTCGACATCGCCTGGCTCGAGCGCCACGCCCGCGCCTTCACCGTCGCGGCCGGCGGCATCGCCCTCGGCGCGCACTACCTGCTCACCCACGAGACCGCCCCGGGCGCCGTGATCGAGGGCACCGTCAGCCGCGCGATCCAGGTCGGCCGCCGCCTGCTCGCCTCCGCCGATCCGGTGACCGACATCGCCGAGGAGCTCGGCGCGGCCGTGCTGATCGGCGGCAAGGTCATCGACATCGACCGCAGCACCGAGGGCGGCTTCACCCGCGGCTCGGTCACGATCGACGGCGTCGGCGCCGACCGCAGCCGGATGGTGCGGGTCGAGATCCAGAACGAGAACCTCGTGGTGATCGAGGACGGCGGCGTGGTCGTCAGCGTGCCGGACCTCGTCTCGATCCTCGACTCCGAGACCGGCGAGGCGATCTCGACCGAGATGCTCCGCTTCGGCCAGCGGGTCAGCGTGCTCGCCTGGGCCTGCGATCCGCTCTGGCGGACCCCGCGCGGGATCGAGCTCGCGGGCCCCGCCGCCTTCGACTTCGACTTCGACTACGTGCCGTTCGACGGCGCCGTGGCGGAGGTGGCCCGATGAGCGCCGCACTCCGCGACCTCTCCGTCGGCATCGACGTCGGCGGCACCAACACCGACGCCGTCGTGCTCGACGCCGACGGCGCCGTGACCGCCTGGACCAAGCAGGCCACCACGGAGGACGTCACCGGCGGCATCCGCGCCGCGCTCTCCGCGGTGCTCGGCGAGCTGGGCGCCGACCGCGACCGCGTCTCGCGCGTCATGCTCGGCACCACCCACGCCACCAACGCGATCGTCCGCCGCCGCGACCTCGGCCGCGTCGCGGTGATCCGCCTCGGCGCCCCCGCCTCGACCGAGTTCCCCTCGCTCTCCGGCTGGCCCGCCGACCTCCGCGACACCGTGCTCGCCGGCGCACTGCTGGCCGGCGGCGGCCACCTGATCGACGGCTACCCGATCTCGCCGCTCGACGTCGACGGTGTCCGCCGCTTCCTCGACTCGCTCGAGGGCCGCTTCGACGCGGTCGCCGTCTGCGGGATCTTCAGCCCGTCCTACCCGGAGCAGGAGCTCGAGGTCGCCGCGCTGGTCGCCGATCACGCCGGCGTCGACCTGCCCGTCTCGCTCAGCCACGAGATCGGCGCCCTCGGTCTGCTCGAGCGCGAGAACGCGACCGTGCTCAACGCCGCGCTGCACGGCATCGCCCGCGACGTGACGCAGGGCCTGCTCACCGTGGTCGACGAGGAGCGGCTCGACGCGGCCACCTTCTTCGCCCAGAACGACGGCACGCTGATGGCCGTCGAGTACGCGGCCCGCTACCCGGTGCTCACCATCGGCTCCGGTCCGGCCAACTCGATCCGCGGCGCCGCGTTCCTCTCCGGCGCCGACGACGCGATCATCATCGACATCGGCGGCACCACCAGCGACCTCGGCGTGCTCGTCGACCGCTTCCCCCGCGAGTCGACCCTGCCGCGCGAGATCGGCGGCGTCCGCACCAACTTCCGGATGCCCGACATCCTCAGCGTCGGGATCGGCGGCGGCACGATCGTCGACACGGCCACCGGCGTGCCCACCACCGACTCGGTCGGCTACCGCATCGCCCAGGAGGGCCTGCTCTTCGGCGGCGCGACCGCGACCCTCACCGACGCCGCCGCGATGCAGCTGCCCGGGATGATCCCCGGCCGCAGCCTCCCCACCCTCGACCGCGCCACCCGCTCCGCCCTCGGCAACGCCCTCGCGGTCGCGCAGGACCGGATCGAGTCGGCCGTCGAGCGGATGTCGCTCGGCCGCGTCGGCCTGCCGCTCGTGGTCGTCGGCGGCGGCGGCTTCCTCGTCCCGGATCACGTGCAGGGCGCGAGCGAGGTGCTCCGCCCCGACCGCGGCAACGTGGCCAACGCCGTCGGCGCCGCGATCGCCCTGGCCGGCGGCCGCGCCGACCAGCTGTGCGACCACGTCGACCGCGCCGCCGCGATCGAGGCGGCCGGGCGGATCGCGATCGAGCGCGCGATCCAGGCCGGCGCCGATCCGCGCCTCGTCGAGATCGTCGACGTCCTCGAGACGCCGCTGTCGTACTCGGCCAGCGCGTCGCTCAAAGTCTCCGTGAAGGCCGCGGGCCCGCTGGCCCTGATCGGGAGTCCTGCACCACTCGCCCTGCATTCCCCGAAGGACGCATCATGACCCGTTCTCCCCGCACCACAGCGCTCCGAGTCCCGGCCGTCGCCGCGGGCTCGCTGGTGGCGCTGCTCGCCCTGAGCGCCTGCTCGGCCCCGGCCGGCGGCTCCGCGGCCGGCGCCGATCCCGTCTCGGGCGGCACCTTCTCCCTCGCCGTCAACGACGACCCGGGCAGCCTGAACCCGTTCACCGGCGTCTCGCTCGTGCAGCGCGCGATGGTGACCTTCGGCTACGACTCGCTCGCCTACACGACGCCCGAGGGCGAGGTCGTGCCCTTCCTCGCCGAGAGCTGGGAGTCGACGCCCACCTCGATCTCGTACACGCTGAAGGACGGCATCACCTGCGCCGACGGCACCCCCTTCACCGCCGAGACGGCCGCGGCGAACTTCGCCTACCAGGCGAACGCCGACAACGGCACGTTCTGGTTCGGCTCCAGCGTCACCGCCGACATGACGGCGACCGCGGAGGGGAACGTCGTCACCGTCACCTCGACGGCCAACAACCCGTTCCTGCTCCAGGGCACCGGCAGCATCGAGATGGTCTGCCAGGCCGGCCTCGACGACCCGTCGACCCTGACCGACACGACCAACGGCACCGCGCTCTACGCGCTGACCGCGTCGAACCCCGGCTCCGACTACACCTACACGAAGCGCGACGGCTACACCTGGGGCCCGGACGACGTGACCAGCGACACCGAGGGCCTGCCCGACGAGATCGAGGCGCGGGTGATCACCGACGAGGCGACCGCCGCGAACCTGCTGATCTCGGGCGAGCTCAACGCCGCCTCCGTGATCGGCGCCGACAGGCAGCGCCTCGACGCGGCCGGCCTCGACACCGAGGGCGTGCTCAACCCGATCGGCGAGATGCTCTTCAACGAGCGAGCCGACCGCCCCACCGCCGACGTCCGCGTCCGCCAGGCGCTGACCCTCTCGCTCGACCGCGACGCGGTGGGCGAGCTGGTCACCGACGGCAACGCGCTCGAGTCGGTCTCGCTCGTCAACCAGATCCCGCTGACCTGCGTCGCCGGCGGCCCGGAGTGGACGCTCCCGGACACCGACCTCGAGGCCGCGGGCGAGCTGCTCGACGAGGCCGGCTACCCGCTGGGCTCCGACGGGCTGCGCGCGAAGGACGGCGAGCCGCTCACCATCCGCTTCCTCTACGACGCCGGAACGCCCTCGCACGGCGCCGCCGCCGAGGAGGTCCAGCAGGAGTGGAACGAGCTCGGCATCACGACCGACCTGGTCTCCGAGGACTCCGCCGGCTGGTCGACCGACCTCTACCAGAGCTACGACTGGGACACCGGCTTCATTCAGCTCGCCCCGTCCAGCCCCGTGGTGCTGAGCCTGTTCTTCCTCGGTGAGACGAGCGAGAACGGCGGCTACAACTTCATGGGCGTCTCGAACCCGGAGTACAACGCCCTCGCGACGCAGGCGCTCAGCGCCGGCAGCGCCGACGAGGCCTGCGGCATCTGGAAGCAGGCCGAGGCCGAGCTGATCGATCGGGTCGACGTCTTCCCGCTCGCCGAGACGGAGTCGCCGATGTACGTCAAGGGTGCGACCCTCGAGCGTCCCGGCACCGTCGCTCCCACCACGATCCGGATGCAGGGCTGACCATGACGATCCCCTCGGTGCGACCCACGGCCCCGCTGTCACCGGCCTCCCCGCCGAGCGCGCCCGCGGCCGGTCCGCGCCGGGGGGATCGCCTGCTCGGCGTCGTCGGATCCCCGCGCCTCGCCTTCCTCCTCAAGCGGTTCGCCCGCGCGGCGGTCTCGCTGGTGATCGTGCTGATCGCCTCCTTCTTCATGGTCCACTTCGTGCCGGGCGACCCGGTGCGCGCGGCCCTCGGCCCGACGGCGCCGGCCGAGACCGTGGCGGTGCTGCGGAGCACCCTCGGTCTCGACCTGCCGATCGGCCAGCAGTTCGCGAACTACCTCGGCGGGCTGCTGCGGGGCGATCTCGGCACCTCGATCAGCACGCAGCGGCCGGTCGGCAGCACGCTCGCCGAGCGGCTGCCCGCGACGCTGATGCTCTCGGTCGTCTCGTTCGCGGTCGCCGCGCTCGGAGCGTTCCCGATCGGCGTCGCGACGGCCGTCTCGGCCCGCGCCGGCCGGCACCGCACGCTCGACCTCGGCGTCTCGGGACTGCTCGGCGTCGTGATCGCGATCCCGAACTTCCTGCTGGCGGTCGTGCTGATCTGGCTGTTCAGCATCGTCGTGCCGCTCGCGCCGTCCGCGGGCTGGGGCGGCCCGGAGTACGCGGTGCTGCCGGTGCTCGCGCTCGCCATCGGCCCGCTCGCCTACCTCGCGCGCATCGTGCACGTCGAGATGGTGCGGGTGCTGGAGGCGCCCTACCTCACCACCGCACGCAGCAAGCGGCTGCCGGGGCACCTCCTCTACCTCCGGCACGCGCTGCCCAACATCGTCACGGCGACGCTGACCGCGGGCGGAGTGGTGCTCACCGGCCTCGTCGCCGGCACGGTGCTGATCGAGACGGTCTTCGTCATCCCGGGCATCGGCTCGACGATCGTCTCGTCGATCACCACCAAGGACTACCCCCTGATCCAGGGCATCGTGCTGATGTACGCCGTCCTGGTCCTCGCCGCCAACCTCGTCATCGACCTGCTGCTCGCCGCGCTCGACCCGCGGTCGGCCATCGCGGAGGCCTGAGCCATGAGCACTGCATCCCGTTCCGCCCGCCCGTCCCGCACCCACCGGCTCCCGGAGTCGCTGCGCACCCCGCAGGGCGTCGCCGCCGCCGTCGGATTGGTCCTGGTGGTCCTCGCGACGATCCTCGGCCCGATCCTCTTCGGCGACCTCGCCACCGAGCGCTCGATCGCCGACCGCCAGCAGGGCGTCAGCCTCGCGCACCCCTTCGGCACCGACGACCTCGGCCGCGACCTCTTCGCCCGCGTCGTCGTCGCCACCCGCGTCTCCGTTCTGCTCACCCTCGGCGCGACCGGCATCTCGGTCGTCGGCGGCGTGCTGCTCGGCGTCGTCGCGGTGCTGCTGCCCCGCCTGCTGCAGCGGCTGATCGCGGGCCTCATCGACATCCTGCTGTCCTTCCCCTGGCTGCTGCTCGCGCTGTTCTTCTCGGTGATCTGGGGCACGACCGCGGTCGGCGCGATGCTCGCCGTCGGCTTCGCCGGCATCCCGGTCTTCGCGCGGCTCACCAGCACGCTGGCCGCCTCGGTCTCCTCGAGCGACTACGTGCGCGCCGCCGGGATGCTCGGCAGCCGGCCGCTGCGGACGACCGCCCGGCACGTGGTGCCGAACATCCTGCCGCCGCTGCTGGTCAACTCGGCCGCGCACGCCTCCGTCACCCTGCTCTCCTTCGCCGCGTTGTCCTTCCTCGGCCTCGGCGTCCAGGCGCCCGAGTACGACTGGGGCCGGCTGCTCAACGAGGGCGCGAAGCGGATCTACGTCGACCCGATGGCCGCGATCGGCCCCGGCATCGCCGTGGTGCTGGTCGGCGTCGTCTTCGCGCTGCTCGGCGAGGTGTTCAGCGAGTCGTCCACCCGCCGCCGCCCGGTGAAGGCGGTGCGGCGCCGGCGCTCGGACGAGGTCGTCGCCCCCGTCACCGACGCGATGCCCGTCGTCGAGATGTCAGGGCTGCGCGTCGCGTTCCCCGGCCGCGACGGCGCGATGACCGAGCGGGTGCACGGCGTCGACCTGACGATCCTGCCCGGCGAGACCGTCGGCATCGTCGGCGAGAGCGGCTCCGGCAAGTCGGTCACGGCGAGCGCCGTCGCCGGACTCCTCGGCCCGGAGGCGCTGGTCACCAGCGAGCAGCTCGTGTTCCGCGGCATCGACATGACCGCGGTGCCCAACGCCGCCGAGCGCCGGCGCCTCGGACTCGAGCAGGCGATGATCTTCCAGGATCCGCTGACCTCGCTCAACCCCGCGCTCACCATCGGCCGCCAGCTGCGCGAGGCGAGCGAGGTGCACGCCCGCACTCCGCGCGCCGAGTCGCTGCGCCGCGCGATCGACAAGCTGAATCTGGTGCGCATCCCGGACGCCGAGAAGCGCGTCGGCCAGCTGCCGCACGAGTTCTCCGGCGGGATGCGGCAGCGCGCGATGATCGCGATGGGCCTGATGGGCACGCCGCGACTGCTCATCGCCGACGAGCCGACCACCGCGCTCGACGTCACCGTGCAGCGGCAGGTGATGCAGGCGCTGCGCGAGGCGCAGGACGCGACCGGAGCGGCGATCCTCTTCATCTCGCACGACATCGCGCTGGTCAGCGGCTTCTGCGACCGCATCGTGGTGATGCGCGACGGCCGCGTGGTCGAGGAGATCGCCGCCGCCCGCCTCGACGAGGCGCGGCACCCGTACACGCGCGGGCTGATCGCCTGCGTGCCGGACATGGCGACCGACCGGGGCGCGCCGCTCCCGGTGATCGCGGCCCTCGACGAGGAGCCGCAGGCCGCCGACCGGACCGCCCGCGACCAGGAGGCACTGACCGCATGAGCGAGCTGCGCTACGAGGCGGTGACCGTGCGCTTCGGCCACGGCCGCTCGGCCACCACCGCGGTCGACACCGTCGACCTCACCGTCCGCCCCGGCACCACGCACGGGCTGGTCGGCGAGTCCGGCTCGGGCAAGTCGACGGTCGCCCGGGTCGCGGTCGGCCTCACTCCCCTGCACTCCGGCCGGATCCTGCTCGACGGCGTCGACATCACCAGCCGCGAGCCGTCCGCCCGGGCCGCGCGCCGCCGGGTGCAGATGGTGTTCCAGGATCCGCTGTCCGCGCTCGACCCGCGGATGAGCGTCAGCGCCTCGATCGCCGAGGGACTGCTCGCCACCGGCCGCCGGCACTCCGCCGCCGCGCAGGCGGACCGCGTGCGCGAGCTGCTCGACCTCGTGCACATCGACCCGGCGCGCGCCGGCGACCGGCCGACCGCCTTCTCCGGCGGCCAGCGGCAGCGGATCACCATCGCCCGGGCGCTGGCCGCCGAGCCGCAGGTGCTGATCGCCGACGAGATCACCTCGGCGCTCGACGTCTCGGTGCAGGGCGTGGTGCTCAACCTGCTGCGCGAGCTGCAGCAGCGGCTCCAGCTGACCATGCTCTTCATCTCGCACAATCTCGCCGTCGTCCGCTACGTGAGCGACGAGGTCTCGGTGATGCGCGGCGGGCGCCTCGTCGAGCACGGCACGACCGACGCCGTGCTGTCCGATCCCGCCGACCCGTACACGCGGCAGCTGCTCCGGGCCGTGCCCGTGATGGGCCGCCCGCTCGACCTGGAGGACGCATGACCGAGCTCCTGATCCGCTCCGCTCGCTTCGCGGGGCAGGACGCCCCCGCCGACCTGCTGCTGCGCGACGGCGTGATCGCCGCGATCGCCCCCGCCGGCACGCTGCCGGGCGATGCCGAGTCCCTCGACGCCGACGGCCGCTTCGTCGCGCCCGGCTTCTGGGACGCGCACGTGCACTTCACCCAGTGGGTGGTCCGCCGGCAGCGGGTCGACCTCGCCCCCGCGGCGAGCGCCGCCGAGGCCGCCGCGATCATGCGCGCGGCGCTGCCCGTCCGCGAGGACGCCGTGCTGATCGGCTACGGCTTCCGCGACGGACTCTGGGCGGATGCGCCCACCCGCGCGGCCCTCGACGCGATCGCGCCCGACCGCCCGCTCGTCCTGATCAGCGGCGACCTGCACTGCGGCTGGCTCAACAGCGCGGCCGGCCGGCGCTTCGGCCGGTCGATCCCCGAGGACGGGATGCTCCGCGAGACGGAGTGGATCGGCACGCTCGACCTGATCGACGCGGTCGGCCTGCCCACCTCCGCCGCCTACCGCGAGACCGCCGAGGCCGCCGCCGCCCGCGGCGTGGTCGGCATCGTCGAGTTCGAGAACGCCGACAACTCCCGCGCCTGGCCGGCCCGCATCGCCGAGGGCGTCACGTCCCTGCGGGTCGAGACCTCGGTCTGGCCCGACCGGCTCGACGACGCGATCGCTCGGGGCCTGCGCACCGGCGACCCGCTCGACCCGACCGGCCTGGCGACGATGGGTCGCCTCAAGATCGTCGTCGACGGCTCCCTCAACACCCGCACCGCCTGGTGCTGGGACCCGTACCCCGGCCTCGCCGCCGACCACCCGCACCCGTGCGGCGTGCTGAGCGTCGCCCCGGAGGAGGTGGAGGGACTGCTGATCCGCGCCCGCCACGCCGGCATCCTCCCGGCCGTGCACGCGATCGGCGACCGCGCGAACGCCGCGGTGCTCGACGTCTTCGAGCGGCTCGGCCTGGCCGGAACGATCGAGCACGCCCAGCTCGTCGCGGCGGAGGACTTCGTGCGCTTCGGCCGCCTCGGCCTCGTCGCGAGCGTGCAGCCGGAGCACGCGATGGACGACCGCGACGTCGCCGACCACCACTGGGCCGGCCGCACCGACCGCTCCTTCGCCTTCGGCTCGCTGCACGCCGCCGGAGCGACCCTCGCCCTCGGCTCCGACGCGCCGGTCGCCCCGCTCGACCCCTGGGTCTCGCTCGCCGCCGCGGTCAGCCGCCGCCGCGACGGCCGCGAGGCCTGGCACCCGGCCGAGCGCCTGCCGTTCGACGTCGCCCTCGCGGCGAGCACCCGCGGCGCCGCCGTCGCCGTCGGCGCGCCGGCCGACCTCGTCGTCGTCGACCGCGATCCGGCGAGCGCCGACACGGAGGAGCTGCGGACGACGCCCGTCGCGGCGACGCTCCTCGGCGGCCGGCCCACCTGGTCCACGCTCTGACCCGCACGCTCCACCGGCACCCCCGACAGGACCCCTCCGCCATGCCCCTGATCACCACCCCGGCCGGCATCGCCGTGCACTACGAGACCACGGGCGACCCCGCCGGCCGCCCGCTCGTCCTGCTGCACGGCGGCGGCGCCCAGCTGATCGGCTGGGACGACCGCTTCTGCGCGCTGCTCGCCGAGCACGGCTTCTTCGTCGTCCGCACCGACAACCGCGACGTCGGCCTCAGCCAGGCGACCGGCGGCCCCGAGGACACCGCGGCCGGCTACGACCTCGCCGACATGGCGCTCGACGTCGTCGCCGTCCTCGACGAGCTCGGCATCGAGCGCGCGCACCTCACCGGCATGTCGATGGGCGGCTACATCGCCCAGCTGGTCGCGATCCTGCACCCCGAGCGGGTCGCCTCGCTCGGCCTGATGTCCACCTCGCTCAGCTCGGCACCCGAGTTCCTGGTCGGCGAGCACACCGGCGAGCCGATCACCGAGGTCCCCGAGGTCCTCGACCGCGACGCCTACATCGCGATGTTCGTCGGCGGGCAGCGGCACTACCAGTCGCCCGGCTTCCCCTTCGACGAGGCGGCGAGCGCCGCCCTCGGCGCGCGCTACTACGACCGCGCCTACACGCCGACCGGCCTGATCCGGCAGTGGAACGCCCTGCTGCGCGGCCCGCTCGAGCGGCGGGAGGCGATGGCGAGGGTCACCGTGCCGGTCGCCGTCATCCACGGCCGCGGCGACCAGAGCCTGCACTGGAGCGCCGCCCTCGAGACGGCGCGGATCCTCCCGCAGGCCGAGCTGCACCTCTACGAGGAGATGGGCCACGACATCCCCGTCGAGCTCTGGCCCGAATTCGCTGCGATCCTGGCACGGACCGCCGCCCGCGCCGAGAGGACCGCCGATGCGTGAGAACACCGACTACGGGATGACCGACCCCGCCGAGATCCGCGCGCTGATCCGCGCGACACCCTGGGCGACGATGGTCAGCGCCACCGAGGACGGCGTCGTCGTCTCGCACTACCCCTTCCTGCTGGAGGAGCCGCTCCCCGGCGCCGACCCCGACGAGCTCGTCCTGGTCAGCCACGTCGGCCGGCCCGACGAGCGCGCGCACCGGCTCGGCGAGTCCGAGCTGACCGTGATCTTCCAGGGCCCGCACGGCTACGTCTCGCCGAGCTGGTACGGCGTCACGCGAGCGGTGCCGACCTGGAACTTCGCCGCCGTGCACGTCTGGGGCGTGCCCGAGCTGCTCGGCGACGAGGAGAACCTCGCCGTGCTCGAGCGGCTCGTCGACCACTTCGAGGAGGAGCTGCCCGAGCCGTTCCGCCTGCGGATCAGCGCCGAGAACGCCGCCTACGCCGAGCGGATCGTGCACGGCACCGTCGGCTTCCGGCTCCGCGTCACCCGCCTCGAGGCGAAGGAGAAGATGAGCCAGGACAAGCCGGCCGAGGTCGTCGAGCGGGTGACGGCCGCGCTGGATGCGCCCGGCCCCTACCGCAACCCGGCCCTCGCCGAGCGGATGCGCCGCGTGCACGCCGGGGAGCCGCGGTGATCCCGGGCCTCCAGGACGACCTCGTCCGCCTCCGCCGCCGGCTGCACGCCGATCCCGAGACCGGCCTGCACCTCCCGCGCACCCAGGCGCTGCTGCTGGCGGAGCTGGCGCCCCTCGGCCTCGAGGTCTCCACCGGCCAGGGCCTCAGCTCGATCACCGCCGTCCTCCGCGGCGCACGCCCCGGGCCGGTCGTGCTGCTGCGCGCCGACATGGACGCCCTCCCCGTCACCGAGGCGACCGGCCTGCCCTTCGCCGCGACGAACGGCGCGATGCACGCCTGCGGCCACGACCTGCACATGGCCGGCCTGATCGGCGCCGCCCGCCTGCTCGCCGCGCGCCGCGACGAGCTCGCCGGCACGGTCGTCCTGATGCTCCAGCCCGGCGAGGAGGGCTTCGCCGGCGGCCGCCTGATGCTCGACGAGGGCGTCCTCGACGCCGCCGGCGAGCGCCCCGTCGCCGCCTTCGCGATGCACGTCGACTGCTCCACCGACTCCGGCCTCTTCGTCACCCGCTCCGGCCCGATGATGGCGAGCGCCAGCGGCATGAGGATCACCGTGACCGGCACCGGCGGGCACGCCGCGTTCCCGCACCTCGCCGTCGACCCGATCCCCGCGGCGGCCGCGCTCGTGCAGGCGCTGCAGACCTTCGTCGCCCGCCGCGTGCCGGCGACCGACCCCGCCGTGGTCTCGGTGGTCAGCATCGTCAGCGACTCGACCGCGCCCAACGTGCTCGCCGCGCGGGTCGAGCTGATGCTCAACATCCGCACCCTCTCCCGCGAGACCTTCGCGCTCGTGCGCTCCTCGCTCGCCGAGCTGGCCGCCGGCATCGCCGCGGCGCACGGCTGCGGCGTCGAGACGGAGTTCATCGACTCCTACCCCGTCACCCACAACGACCCGGCCGAGACGGAGCGCGTGCTCGCCGCGCTCGAGTCGCGGCACGGCGCCGACCGCGTGCTGCGCCTGCCCGCCCCCTCGATGGCCTCGGAGGACTTCGCCTACGTGCTCGACGAGGTCCCCGGCACGCTGCTCTTCCTCGGCGTCCGCCCGCCCGGCACGCCGGCGGACGGGGCGCCGTCGATGCACTCCGAGTCGGCGGTCTTCGACGACGCGCTGCTCGGCCTGCACGCCGAGACGCTCGCGCAGCTGGCGCTCGACCGGCTGGCGGTCGCCGCGGACGCGCCTGCTTCCGCCGAGGCGCTCGCGTGACCCGCTACCGCGCCCTCTCCCCCGAGGCCCTGCGCGCGATCCTCGGCGAGCCCGAGCAGCCGGCGCGCGACAAGATCATGGACCGGCTCGACCGCAGCTGCCGCGTCTTCCTCGCTCACTCGCCGTTCGCCGTCCTCGCCACCAGCGACGCCGCCGGACGCTGCGACAGCTCGCCGCGCGGCGACCGCCCCGGCTTCCTCCGCGCCCCCGACGACCGCACCCTCGTGATCCCCGACCGCCTCGGCAACCGCCTCGGCGACTCCTTCTCGAACCTCCTCGAGAACGGCCGTGCCGGCCTGGTCAGCTTCGTGCCCGGCATGACCGAGACGCTCCGGATCAACGGCTCCGCGTACGTCACCGACGACCCGGAGCTGCTCGCGATGCTCGAGCAGGACCACGTCGTGCCCGACCTCGCCACCGTCGTCGAGATCGAGCAGGTCTACCTGCACTGCGGCCGGGCCCTGCTGCGCTCGCGGCTCTGGGACCCGGAGATGCAGGACCTCGCCGCGGAGGTGCCGAGCGCCGGCACGATGTGGGCGGCGGCCTCGGGGCTCGGCGCCGAGGTCGCCCGCGCGATCGACGACGCCTCCGCCGTCGGCTACCGGACGCTGTACTGACGTGGCTGCACTGACGGTGAGCGACCGCGCCGGCCGGATCCCCCTCGTCGTCACCTCGATCGTCGCCGAGGCGGAGGGGATCGCCGCCGTCCACCTCGCCGACCCGGCCGGCGGGAAGCTGCCGGAGTGGGAGCCCGGCGCGCACCTCGACGTGCAGCTGATCACCCGGCAGGAGCGGCAGTACTCGCTCTGCGGCGACCCCGCCGACCGGCACCGCTACCGGATCGCGGTCCTCCGCGAGGAGCGCTCGCGCGGCGTCTCGCTGTACGTGCACGAGTTCCTCCGCGTCGGCGCCACCGTGCACGTGCGCCCGCCGCGCACCCTGTTCCCCCTGGCGAGCGCCGACGAGCACCTGCTCCTCGCCGCCGGCATCGGCATCACCGCGATCCTCCCGTTCGCGCAGCGCCTCGAGCGCGACGGAGCACCGTGGCGCCTGCACTACGCCGTCCGCAGTGCCGCGCACGTCCCGTTCCCTCGCGAGCTGGCCGCACTCGGCGACCGCGTCGCCCTGCACTCCCCGGACCCGCTCGTCCCCGGCGGGCACGGCCGCCTCGACCTCGCCGCCCTGCTCGCCGGCCCCCGCCCCGGAGTCGCGGTGCAGGCCTGCGGCCCCGCCCGCTTCCTCGACGCCGTCGCCGCCGCGATGTCCGCCTGGCCGCCCGGCAGCCTGCACCTCGAGCGCTTCGAGCCGAAGCCCGTCGCTGCCCGCCCGAACGCCCCCTTCACCGTGCACTGCGCCCGCTCCGGCGTCTCCGTCGACGTCGCCGCCGACCAGTCGATGCTGCACGTCCTGACCGCCCGCGACCTCCCCGTCACCGGCTCCTGCCTCCGCGGCGTCTGCGGCTCCTGCGCCGTCCGAGTCCTCTCCGGCCCCGTCGACCACCGCGACTCCCTGACGACGTCCCCCGACTCCCCCGTCATGTACCCCTGCGTCTCCCGAGCCGCAGGCCCCACCCTGACGATCGACCTCTGACCCCTCCCCTCCGCGAGATGCCACTTGTGCACGCACCCCACGGCGTGTCGCGCTCACAAGTGGCATCTCGCGGCCTCGGCACGCTGCCCGAGCAGCCGCGCAACGGCCCCACCTGCTGGTCGAGTAGCCGCGCGGCGGCGTATCGAGACCCGCGCCACCCGACACCCCCGCCGCCGGACGTTCCGCGCCGAGTGACGTCCGCTCTCGCGACCATGCCGGAGAGTCCACCCATGACGTACATCGCAGTGGGCGCAGTTCTCCTCGGTCTCGGCGGCCTCTCTGGGAGAGCAGGGCCGAAACTCGGTACAGCCCTGGCCCTCGCACCCCTCGCTGTGTGGTTCGGCGTGCTGGCGTGGTCCATCCGGACGGGATCGCTCGAAGGCCCGGAGGGAGAGGTACATGCCACCTCCCTCTTGATCGGTCTCCTAGCTTTCTCCGTCGGCTCGAACCTGACCACCCGCCCGACCCCACCCCGAGGCACACGCCGAGACCGATGACCTCCCGCGAGATGCCACTTGTGCGCCCGACACGCCGACAGAAGCGCTCACAAGTGGCATCTCGCGACCCAGAACTGAGGCCACCCTTACTGAGAGTTAGGCTAGCCTAGCCTCATGCATCGCACAGCCAGCCCTCGCATCCCCCTGTTCGCCGTCGGCCTCGCCGCCGCCTCGCTCGCCCTCGCGGGCTGCTCGTCCGGAGCCTCCGGAGCCGCCCCGTCGGAAGCCGCCGCCGCCACCGTCGTCGTCGAGAACGCCAAGCCGACCCTGACCCTCGTCGACGAGGACGGCGAGCAGTCCTACCAGGAGGACACGGCCGTCGCCCGCACCTCCGTCGAGGTACCCGCCTCCCCCTCCGCCGTCGTCACCTTCGACATCGCCACGCTCGACACCCTGCACACCATCGGCGCCGGCGACGCGGTCGTCGCGATCCCCGACGCGACCCTGCCCGAGTACCTCGCCGAGTACGCCGACCTGCCCAAGGTCGGCACACTGTTCGAGCCCGACTTCGAGGCCGTCGCCGAGCTCGACCCCGACCTCATCGTCACCGCCGCGCGCAGCACCGGCCAGTACGACGAGCTGTCCGAGATCGCCACCACGATCGACCTCACCGGCAGCTACGCCGGCACCTTCGACCCCGCCGCCGCTCTCGAGCGCGCGACGCAGCTCGGCGAGATCTTCGACCGCGAGGACGAGGTCGCCGAGGCGGCGACCGCCACGGAGGAGCTCGCCGCGTCGATCCAGGACGAGGCCACCGGCAGCGCCCTCGTCCTCTCCGTCTCGGGCGGCGAGTACGGCGCCTTCGGCGAGGGCTCCCGCTTCGGCTACTTCTTCGACTCGCTGGGCTTCACCCCGGCGGTCGCCGCCGCCGAACTCCCCGGCGCGGAGGGATCCCCGCACGGCGACACCGTCACCAACGAGTTCATCCTCACCGCCGCCCCCGAGTGGATCTTCGCCTTCGACCGCGGCGCGGCCACCGGCGCCGGCAGCACCGCCGAGGCGACCCTCGACAACGCCCTCGTCGCGCAGACCCCCGCCGCGCAGAACGACCGCATCGTCCAGCTGCCCGCCGGCGAGCTCTACATCGTGATCAACGGCCTCACCGCCGTGCAGAACGTGCTCGAGAGCGTGCACGACGCGATGCAGAGCTGAGCACTCCCCGCGTGGCTCCCCCTCCCGTCCGCGCGCTGACCGTCGCGGGGGTGGCGCTCGTCGCCGCCCTCGCGACGGCCTCGCTGCTCCTCGGCGTCGCCGAGCTCGACGCGTTCGTCCTCGTCGAGAGCCGCCTCCCCCGCACCCTCGCCCTGCTGCTCGCCGGTTCCGCCTTCGCCGTCACCGGCCTGATCCTGCAGCTGCTCACCCGCAACCGCCTCGTCGAGCCCGGCACCACCGGGGCGACGGACGCCGCGACCCTCGCCCTGCTCGCCGTCCTCCTCCTCGCCCCCGCGCTGCCGATGGGCGCGAAGGCGGCGCTCGCGTCGCTCGGCGCCCTGGCCGGCGTCCTCGGCTTCCTCGCGCTCGCCCGCCGCATCCCGGCGCGCTCGAGCGTGCTCGTGCCGGTCGTCGGGCTCCTCTACTCCGGCGTCATCGGCGCCGCCACCACCTTCGTCGCCTACCGCACCGACACGCAGCAGGAGCTGCTCAACTGGGGCATCGGCGACTTCTCCGGCATCCTCCGCGGTCGCTACGAGATGCTCTACGTCGCCGCCGCGGCCGCCGCCGTCGCCTGGATCGCCGCCGACCGCTTCACGGTCGCCGCCCTCGGCGAGGACACGGCGCGCGGCCTCGGCCTCGACACCCGCGCCGTGATGCTCACCGGCGTCGTGATCATCGCCGCGGTCACCGGAGTGATGACCGTCGTCACCGGCGCCCTCCCCTTCCTCGGCCTGATCGTGCCCAACCTCGTCAGCCGCCTCGTCGGCGACACGATGCGCCGCTCGGTGCCCCTCGTCGCGCTGCTCGGCGCCGCCCTGGTCCTCGCCTGCGACCTCGTCGCCCGCACCGTCCGCTTCCCGTTCGAGCTGCCGATCTCGCTCGTGATGGGGATCATCGGCGGCCTCGTCTTCCTGCGCCTCCTGATCGGCCCCGCCCGCAGGAGGGCCGCCTCATGACCGCACCCGCGCCCACCCTCTCCCCGCGCCGCTCCGCCCTGCGCACCCCCGCCCCGCGCCTCGCGCTCCTGGCAGCACTCGCCGTCGCCGTCGTCGCCCTCTACCTCCTCACCGACCTGCCCGGCCGCTGGGAGTACGCGCTGGGCCTGCGCACCCGCACCGTCCTCGGCATGGTGATCGCGGCGGCGGCGATCGGAGTCGGCACCGTCCTCTTCCAGACCGTCACCGCGAACCGCATCCTGACCCCCGGCATCATGGGCTTCGACGCCGTCTTCCTGCTGCTGCAGGTGGTCACCGCGTTCGCGATCGGCCCGGCCCTGCTCGTCGCCGCGCCGCCGCTCGTCTCCTGGCTGGTCGAGCTGGTGCTGATGGTCGGCGTCGTCGTCGGCCTCTACTCCTGGCTGTTCGTGCGCCGGAGGCTCGACCTGCACGTGATCGTGCTCGCGGGCCTGGTCCTCGGCGTGCTGCTGCGCTCCGTGACCGGCTTCCTGCAGCGCCTCCTCGACCCGGACACCTTCGCCGTCGTGCAGAATCTGACCTTCGCGAGCTTCACCTCCGTCGACCGCGAGCTGCTGCTGCCCACCGGCGTGCTCGTCGCCGCCGCGATCGCCTCGCTCTGGCCGATCCGCCGCGCCCTCGACGTGCTCGCCCTCGGCGAGGCGACCGCCGTCTCGCTCGGCGTCGAGCACCGCCGCACCGTGCTGCACGTGATCGTCGCCGTCGCCGTGATGGTGGCGGCCTCGACCGCGCTCGTCGGCCCGGTCGCCTTCTTCGGCCTGATCGTCGCGAACGTCGCGTACACCGTCGTCGGCCACCGGCACCTGCGCAGCATCCCGGCGGCGATCGCGGTCGCAGTCGTCGCCCTCGTCGGCGGGCAGCTCGTGCTCGACCGGGTGCTCGGCTTCGGCACCGAGCTGCCGGTCGTCATCGAGTTCGCCGGCGGCCTCCTCTTCCTCCTCCTCGTGCTCACCGGAAGGGCCCGCTGACATGATCCAGACCACCTCCGTCACCACCCGGCACGGGAGCGTCGTCGCCGTCGACGACGTCACCCTCGCCCTCGACGCCGGCCTCACCGCGATCATCGGCCCGAACGGCTCCGGCAAGTCGACCCTCCTCGCCACCATCGGCCGCCTGGTGAAGGCGAGCAGCGGCGGCGTCACCGTCGACGGCCTCGACGTCGCGACCACCCGCTCCCGCGACATCGCGCGCCGCCTGGCGATCCTCCGCCAGGACAACCACTTCGCGATCCGCCTGAGCGTCGAGGACCTCGTCGCCTACGGGCGCTTCCCGCACGGCGGCCGCGGCACCTCCCCGGAGGACCGCGCCCACGTCGACGCCGCGATCGCCGCCCTCGATCTGTCGGCGGTCCGCGGCCGCTTCCTCGACGAGCTCTCCGGCGGCCAGCGCCAGCGCGCGTTCGTCGCGATGGCCCTGGCGCAGGACACCGACCACCTCCTCCTCGACGAGCCGCTGAACAATCTCGACCCGCGCCACGGCGTCGTCCTGATGAAGCTGCTGCGCCGCCTCGTCGACGAGCGCGGCATGACGATCGTCGTCGTCCTGCACGACATCAACGTCGCCGCCCAGTTCGCCGACCGCATCGTCGCCGTCCGCGCCGGCCGCATCGCCCACCACGGCCCCGTCGCCGACGTCCTGACCGCCGCGAACCTCGGGGCCCTCTACGACACCCCCGCCACCGTCGAGCAGATCGCAGGCCGCCGCCTCGTCCTCTGGCACTGACGCCCCACCCTCCGCGAGATGCCACTTGTGCACGCATTCCTCGGCGTGTCGCGCTCACAAGTGGCATCTCGCGGAG
The DNA here is from genome assembly GCF_009834185.1 of Rathayibacter sp. VKM Ac-2760. Classification (GTDB taxonomy): domain Bacteria; phylum Actinomycetota; class Actinomycetes; order Actinomycetales; family Microbacteriaceae; genus Rathayibacter. Next base: position 255,827 of record NZ_CP047173.1, on the reverse strand, counting down.
CCGTCGCCTCGCTTCTCTCGCGCTGCCGCTAGCCCCCGGACCAGCGCGCATGTTAACGTGAACACCACCCCGCCGGCTCCCATCCGGCGGCCCGCTCCTCCCCCTACTCGAAAGGTCTCGACGATGAGACGACGCTCCCCGGAGCCCCCTGCCACCGCGCCCAGGCGCCGTGCCCGGTCCCTCTTCCTCTCCGCACTCGCGTGCACGAGCGTCGCCCTCGGAGGCGCCCTCGTCCCCGTCACGGCCCAGGCCGCCGACGTGCCCGCACCCACCGCGCACTACGACATGTCGCACGCCGGGTCCGCCCTGCTCGACATCTCGGGCAACGGCCGCAACGCGACGCTGACCGGCCTCACCGACGCGTCCTTCGCCGATGCCGGCGGCGACCAGGTCGCCCGCTTCAAGAACAACGGCTACGCCGCCCTCCCCAAGAACCTCGTCACCGGCACCGACAACGCCTTCGCCGTCGAGTACACGGTGAAGACGCAGACCGCCGCCAACCAGTTCGGCTGGGTCATCGGCGACGGCATCGGCAACTGGAACACCACCCAGCTCGGCAACCACGTCTTCGTGAACCCGCGCAGCTCGGAGGGCGGCTACAGCAACCAGGTCCTCTCCGGCATCCGCGTGAAGGACAGCGGCAACGGCGAGACCCGCCTCCCCGCGGGCGGCGGCCTCAACCCCGGCTTCACCACGCTGACGCTCGTCGGCTCGGGCACCGGCTCGAGCACCACGCTCACCCTCTACCGCGACGGCACGCAGATCTCCACCGTCACGGCCGCCAAGTCGATGGCGAGCATCGTCCCCGCAGGCAGCACCCTCGGCTACCTCGGCCGCTCCCTCTACAACGGCGACGCGCTCTTCACCGGCGACGTCACCGACGTGAAGTTCTGGGACACCGCGCTCACCGCCGACCAGGTCACCGCCAGCATGCCCACCGCCGCCGCGAAGTCGGCCGCCACCTCGGCGCTCCTGCGCTCCGACGTCCTGCCCGTCCTCCTGGCCGGCAACCCCTCGCTCGACGCGGTCTCCTCGAACCTCACCCTGCCCGCGACGAGCAGCGGAGTCGCGCTCACCTGGTCGTCGTCGAACCCCGCGGTCGTCTCGAGCACCGGAGTCGTCTCGCGCAGCATCGCGCAGAACACCCCGGTCACCCTCACCGCGACCACCGGCCTCGGCACGACGCTGACCTTCGACGTCGTCGTCCTCGCCCCGAGGATCAACGACGACCTCGACGCGCTGGCCCTCGCCACCCGCACCACCGAGAACCTGCCCCTGGTGGTCACCGGCCCGAAGAACGGGACCGCGATCACCTGGACCTCCTCCGACCCCGCGCTCGTCACCCCGACGAACACCGGCTACACCGCCCCCGCGGTCGGCGCGGCCGACCCGTACCGCGGCGGCGGCATCGTCACCCGCCCGGCCTACGGCACCGGCGACAAGACGGTCACCCTCACCGCGAACGCGACGCTCAACGGCGTCTCGGAGTCGCGCACCTTCACCCTCGCGGTGGCGGAGCTCGGCCGCACCGCCCCCGACGCGGGCTACGCCTCGGCGTACTTCAAGTCCGACGGCGACGAGAAGATCTACCAGGCGGCGACCTCGGGCAACGACTTCTTCACCTTCTCGCCGGTCAACGACGGCAAGGCCGTCATCACCTCGACGACCGACACCAGGGGCCTGCGCGACCCGTTCATCCTCCGCTCGCACAACGGCGACAAGTACTACATGGTCGCCACCGACCTCTGCATCTCCTGCGGCACGAGCTGGGGCGACGCGCAGTCCAAGGGCAGCCTCAAGATCGAGGTCTGGGAGTCGACCGACCTGGTGAAGTGGACCCGCACCAACGGCGTCGACACCGGCATCACGGTCAACCAGCCCGCCGCCGGCATGACCTGGGCGCCGGAGGCGTACTGGGACGACGCGCTGCAGTCCTACGTCGTCTTCTTCTCCTCGCGCCTCTACTCCGACGCGACCAAGACCAACAGCGACAAGCTCTACTCCCGCGTCTTCTCGGTGATCACCCGCGACTTCCGCACCTTCACCCAGCCGCCCGCCACCTGGCAGGACACCGGCTACGCGCGGATCGACTCGACGATCACCAAGATCGGCGACTACTACTACCGCTTCACCAAGAACGAGGAGGGCGGCGCCGCCGGCACCCTCGAGGCCGGCAAGGACATCTTCCTGGAGAAGTCGAAGGTGCTCACCGCGCCGACGACCTCGTCGAACTGGAACGCCGATCCGAGCACGACCTGGCAGCTCACCGACACGAACATGACCAAGCTCGAGACCGGTCAGGACGGCGAGGGCCCCGAGATCATCAAGCTGAACGCGGGCGACCCCAACGACACCACCGCGAACGGCGACGGCTACGCCTTCCTCGTCGACAACTACGGCCAGGGCGGCTACAAGGCCTTCGTGACGAGCGGCGCGGCCATCGCGGCCAGCTCGCAGTCCGCGCGCCTGTCCAAGTCGACCGACTGGAACGTCTCGACCAAGGGCGGCCTCCCGGCCAGCCCGCGGCACGGCGCGTTCGTGAGCGTCCCGCAGACGGTGCTCACCGCGATGAAGAACTGGACCGGCGTCACCGCCGTCGACTCCAGCACGACCCTCACCGCCGACGGCCGCACGGTCACGGCGAAGGTCGCTGCGGCCGACAAGGGCGACGTCGCCGGAACCGTCACCTTCACCGGCGGCACCTGGAGCTCGACCGTCGCCCTCTCCGGCGGCTCGGCGAGCGCCGTCGTCCCGGCCGGAGTGAGCGGCGTCACCGCCTCCTACAACGGCTACGCCGACGCGCTCGTGCGCACCTCGGCCTCGGCCGCGGTCTCGCTCGACACGCTCGAGCTCGCCCCCGCCGTCTCGACGCGCTGCGTCGCCGGCAAGGTCGTGCTCACCGCGACCGTGAAGAACACCGACACCGCGGCGGCCGACATCACCGTCGAGTCCGCCTACGGCACGAAGTCGTTCCCCTCGGTCGCTCCGGGCTCCTCGGCCTCGGCCGCGTTCACCACGCGCCTGAAGTCGACCCCCGCCGGCACGGTCACCGTCACCGGCACCTCCCCCGGCCAGCCGCCCTTCACCGCCACCCTCCCCTACCAGGCGGCCACCTGCTGACCCCCTGACTCCCTGACCTCCCGACTCCCCTCCGCGAGATGCCACTTGTGCACACGACACGCCGTGAAAGGCGAGCACAAGTGGCATCTCGCGGAGGGGGGGCGGACCCGGGTCAGGGGACCTCGAGGCGGAAGCCGACGCCGCGGAGGGTCGTGATCGTCAGCGCCGCGCCGAGCTTGCGCCGGAGGGCGAAGACGTGGACGTCGAGGGTGCGGGTGGAGCCGAACCAGTTGCAGTCCCAGACCTCGTCGATCAGAGCCTCGCGGGTGAGGGCGACGCCCGGGCGCCGGGCCAGCGCGACCAGCAGGTCGAACTCCTTCGGCGTGAGCGCGAGCTCCGTCCCGCCGAGGTGCACACGACGGGACGCGGGATCGACGACGACCCCGCCGAGCCGCAGGGGCGGCGGGAGGGCGCCCGCCGACCGCGCCCCGACCGCGCCGACCCTCCTGCTCACCGCCCGGATCCGCGCGATCAGCCCGCGGACGCCCACCGGCGTGATCACGCAGTCGTCCGCGCCCACCTCGAGCGCGGCGACGGTGTCGGCCTCGTCGCTCCTCGCGGTGATCACGATGATCGGAACGTCGGATCTGCGGCGGAGCATCCGGCAGACGTCCAGCCCGTCCATGTCCGGCAGTCCGAGGTCGAGCAGGACGAGGTCCGGGGGACCGGAGTCGAGCGCCTCCCTGCCCGTCCGCGCCCGGGCGACGGCGTAGCCGTACTGCTCGAGCGCCGCGGTCACGCAGTCGGCGATCTCGGGATCGTCCTCCACCAGCAAGATGAGCACGTCTCACTGTGCCACGTCCCGCAGGGCGAGCGGGCCGCTGTCACGGCGCGACGGGCTCCCGCGACGAGTGGTGCTCGATGATCTTCCACTCCCCGCCGATCTCCTCGTAGACGAAGGTGAACCGGGCGTGCACCACATCGCCGGTCGCGCCGAGGGTGAAGGTGTAGAGGCCCGTGTTCGACGCGAATCCGTCGCCGAGATCGCGGACGACGCTCTCGTCGATCACGCCGGTCGGCCGGTTCGCGAGGAAGGCGCCGAAGTAGGCGGTGCGCTCCGCGGAGGTGTCGAGGACGCCGGGTGCGACGGTCGGCAGGAGCACCGCGTCGGCGGTGTAGAGCGCGTCGACGGCCGCGGGGTCGCCGGTGGCGAGCGCCGCGTTCCACTCGTCGAACAGCCCCCGGACCTCGGCGTCGGTGGGCGCGACAGCCCGACCGGACATCGCCGTGGTCGCGGCCGGCGCGGGAGCGGCGCTGCACCCGGCGAGCACCAGGAGCAACGCGGCCGGCGGTGCGAGCACAGCGGCGAGACGGCGGGACGGACGAGCACGACGAGACGACATGGGTTCCCTTGACGACGAGAGGAGCGGCGGTCCGGCGACGCCGGCACCCCACCCTCCGCTCCGCCCCGTCAGCGCCCCGTCACCCCTGCATCATGCGCGCGTCACGATTCCCTCTCGCCGCTCGGCGGCGTCGGCCCCGAGGAGGGCGAGGGATCCCGCGCCTCCGGTGCCGCAGGACGCGCAACGACACAGAGGCGGAACTCGACCTCACTACGGTGTGGCCACCCGATCGATAGCGCGAGACGCTGCCGCCGGCCCTCACCGGGCTCGGCCCGCCCGGAGCATCCCGCCCCTCCCACCCCAGGAGCAGCCATGCCTCGACGCCTCACCGGCCCGATCGCCGTCCTCGCGGCTCTTCTCGCCGTCAGCACCGTCCTTCCCGCGCACGCCGCGACGACCGGCCCCTCCCCTCTCAACGATCCGCTCGTCGGGGTCAGGATGGAGGAGCTGCGCGTCCTGCCGGCGGATCCGCAGGTGGCACGTCCCGCCGCCGTGTACACGATCGTCGACGAGCGGGACATCGCGTTCCCGGCGGCGGCGACGCCGTGGACGGGTGCCGAGGGGTCGGCGTACGACCTGCGGACGGCGACGCCGCTCGCCGCGGTCGCCGACGTCGTCCGCGGCAGGACCGCACTCGTGCGCTGCTCGCAGGTGGACGCCACCCCGGACTCGATCCCGGCCGTGTTCGCGTCCCTCTGCCGGGCGGCGAGCGCCGCCGAGACGACCTGGAAGGACGGCAGCTCGCTCGGGGTGCCGATCTGGTACGCCCGCGACCTCGACGGGGGTCTGGTCTGCATCACGGGGACGGGAACGGAATGCCTCACGAGCGATCCCGGAGTCGATCCGGCGTCGGGTGCCGATCGCTGGCGCGTGTCAGCCGCTCGGTGCAGTTCCGCGACGGCGGGCTCTCCCCTGCAGCAGACCTGTGATCTTCTCGGCCGCGCTCTCGCCGACTCCGGGCACCGGATCGCGCAGCAAGCGCACGAGCGTCAGTACGCACGGATGGACCGGCTTTTCTCCCTCGGGCTGAACGACGCCAAGCTCCGAGCGGAGGCGGCGCTCCACGAGAGGATCGCCGCCTTGGAGACGCGGATCCACCGTGCGATCGCCGAGCAGAGGAGCGTGTGCAATCCGCTCTGGATGGTCCTCAGTCTCGGGATCACCAGCGTTCCCTGCAAAGCCGCCGGTCGTGATGTGGAGACGCTCGAGGCGGAGCTGAACGACGTCCGGAAGGAGCACGACGCCCGGGTCGCCGAGGCGCAGGCGGCACTCCGGGCTCGGATGGCGGAGGACTGGCACGAGCTGCACCGCACGTGGGCGGGCGAAGACCCCACCGGCTTCGCGGCTCTGATCCGGGTCGAGAGCAAGGAGCTGTCCGAGTTGAAGGCGTCGGAGGAGGAGTACCGGCGCGCCGCCGAGAGTGACGAGCAGGCGTTCCGCGAGCTGCAGAAGCAATGGCTCCACGAGCACAGCGCGATCGGGGAGGCGGAGCAGATCCCGCTGATCGGGCCGCTGATCCGGCACGTCGAGGAGTACGAGCAGAACCCGAACGGGACCAACCTCCGCCGCGTGCTCCTCGGTGCACTCGGCCCGGCGGGCGAGGCCGTCGAGGGCGGGCTGGAGCTCTCCGCCAAGACCGCGCTCAAGTCGGGCGAGCAGCGGTTCCTCTCGGACGCGCTGCACGAGATGGGAGGGCAGGACGACTTCGGGACCACGCTCGAGGGCCTCGCGGCCGACTTCTCGAAGGACCTCGGCGACGAGGCGGTGGAGGGGGTCCGCGAGAGCGGCCTCTGGAGCGACGCGCCCGGGTCCGACGCTCCGCCCGAGTCGCACTACGAGGACTTCGGGCAGCTCTTCGCTCGGGCTCCGCGGATGATGCCTGACGCGACTCTGAAGTGGCTTCTCGCGAACGAGTCGCTCCGCGACGAGCTGGGGCTCGACGGCAGCAACACCTTCCCCGTGGTCGGCGCCACCAGTGCCGATCTGCGCCACGCCGCCGCGCAGGTCGCCTTCGAGCGCGGGGTGGAGACGGTCTTCACGCACGCGTTCGGCCCGGACTACGAGCAGGTCGCGCGGGAGAACCCCGCGTGGGCGAGCGCGGAGAGTCGGTCGATCACGGCGGAGCTGCTGAAGGTCCTGACGGATTCCGCGTACCTCGAGCAGATCAGTCCGATCTGGGTCGCCTCCGACACCCTGGGCGACCGGCCCGCCGCCTTCGTCTACGACGACGATCAGAGCGCGATCCTGCTCAACGAGGACCGCGTGAGCGTCACCGACGGCTCCGCGAACCCGGAGTTCGCCAAGTTCTACCTCGAGGAGCTCGGTCACTCGCTGAACTGGTGGCGCTGCAGGATCTTCGACGTCGACGTGAAGCGATGCAGCGGACAGGGCGATGTCGGCGCCCGCTTCCGCGATGCCGTCATGCTGAGCACGCCGTCGACCGACCCCGGGTTCAGCGCCGCGATCGCGAGCCTTCCGGCCCACGACCAGAGCAGCTCGGCGACGGTCCTGTTCTCCGGCGGCACGACCGCGCATCTGGAGGGCTGGAACTCCTACAGCTCCCTCAACTCGCACATCGCCGGTAAGGGCCGCTTCAGCTTCCTCCTGCGGGCGGGGATCGAGCTCTCCTCCGAGTACCCCGGGGTGAGCGACGAGTTCGACCTGGAGATGTCGGTCGGCGCTCCGACGATGACGAGGAGCGGCAATCCGTGGGTCACCTCCCCGAACGGGCCGTGCGAGGTCCGGCAGCTCGCTCTCAAGGAGGACTGCAACGTCCCCACGATGTCGATCGCCTTCTCCTTCCGCGACTCGATCAACTACTCGGTCCTGGGCGCGCCGAAGGTGAAGGACACGGCGTTCGCGAAGGCGGGCGTCAATCTCTCTCCGGCGATCGTCCGGAAGCACGGCGTCCGGCTCTACTTCCAGCCGAAGGCCGGAGAACCCGACGCGTGGCGCTTCCTGCCCGGCCACACGATCTACTTCAAGGAGTTCACCCTGGCCGCCGACGGCAAGGTCGACGGCACGAAGATGCTCGACACGTTCGCCGGCAAGCGGATGCCGGCCCCGCACCGGCTCGACGTCGCCGGGAAGGCGACCGTCGAGGGCAGCTACGTCGTGGAGATCGCCACCCGGGAGAAGTCGGCGCTGGATCGCTGGCTCGCTCTCGACGTCTCGTCCGCGCTGGTCGGCTGCGCCGGCGGGTTCGTCTTCGCGATCGTCGCGGAGCAGGACCCGATCACGGGCTGCCACGTCGGGTCCGATCTCCTCGAGGGGATCGAGACCGCGGCGGAGGCGTCGGACGGGCGGCTCACCACCTTCCTGACCTCCAACGCCTCCGTCGCCGTGCCGCTCTCCGTGGAGTACAAGGCCACGCGACCGGCGGGACGCGTCACCGACCTCCCGGCCGATGTCCCGCCGCCGCAGTCCGGAGTGGAACTGTGGGAGGTGGGTCCGCCCCCGGCCGCCTCCGCGCACTCCGCCGAGCAGGTCTCCTCCCTGAGGACGAAGACCAGCGCCGCGCTGAAGAAGATGAAGGCGGTGTCCTTCACCGGCCTGGCCGTCTTCCGCCCCCGCATCAGCTGGACGCTCGGAACGCGCTCGCTGCACCTGGGAACCCACTCGCTCCCTACCGCGAACCTCATCGAGTAGCCCGGGTCCCCTCCCCTCCGCGAGATGCCACTTGTACACGCGACACGCCGTGAAAGGCGTGCATAAGCGGCATCTCGCGGAGGGGGGCCGGGGGTCAGCTCGCCGGGGTCAGCAGGTCGGCGTGGTGCGCGGCCGCCACGTTCGGGTGCGCGCGGAGGCGGTAGCGCAGCGCGTTCTCGCCGTAGGTCTCGAGGATCGGGCTGTTGGTCGGGTCGACCGAGAGACCCGACTTGAGCTCCTCCGGCAGCGGCAGCGAGGGCATCGTGGCGTCGAGGGAGGGGTTGAAGAAGAACGGGATCGAGATCCGGTCCGTGCCGATCAGCGGCGAGATCACGCGGTGCAGCGTCGCCTTCAGGTAGCCGCCGGTGGCCAGCTCGAGCATCTCGCCGATGTTGACGACGAAGGCGCCGTCGAGCGCGGGCGCCTCGATCCACGAGCCGTCGTGCTCGACCTGCAGGCCGCCCTTGCCCGGCTCGACCAGCAGCAGGGTCAGCACGCCGCCGTCGCGGTGCGCACCGACGCCCTGCTTGGGCTCGGGGTCGGAGGTGCCGGGGTAGCGGACGACCTTGACGAGCGAGAACGGCTTCTCGGCGAACGCCTCGTCGAAGACGTCGGCGGGGGCGTCGAGCGCGACGGCCCAGGTGCGCAGCAGGCGGATCGCGACCGCGGCGAGCTCCTCGTGCCAGCGCTCGAACACGTCGCGGAACTCGGGCAGCGCCTCGGGCCAGAGGTTCGGTCCCTCGAGGCGCTGGTAGTCGGGCACGTCCGGCCCGGCCGGCACCGTCTCGCGGTCGATGCCGATGTCGACCTGCTCGCGGTAGTCGACGTCGCCGTTGGTCAGCTCGGCGCCGAAGCGGGTGTAGCCGCGGAACTGCGGGCTGGCCGTGTTCTCGATGGCCAGCTTCTCCTCCTCGGACAGGTCGAAGAAGCGGCGGGAGACGGCGACCACGTCGTCGAGGAGGTCCTGCGGCACGCCGTGGCCGACCAGGTAGAAGAAGCCCACGTCGTGCGTGGTCTCGCGGAGGTCGCGGCGGAAGGCGGCGGCCTCCTCCTCCCCCTGGTCGAGGCGGGACAGGTCGAGGATCGGCAGAGAATCGGTCATGCGGAAAGCCTTGCGCAGTTCGGCATCGACACGGCCATTGTTACGACAACTAAATGCGAAGACCCAGCCTGCGCACGGGACCGAGGTCTCCGAGCGCAGGCCGGGCCCGCCGATGCCGCCGAGTGTTACGGCGTGGGCATGCCGCCGTTGACGTGCAGCGTCTCGCCGATCACGTAGCTCGACTCGGGCGAGGCGAGGAAGACGTAGGCCGGAGCGAGCTCCGCGGGCTGGCCCCAGCGGCCGAGCGGCGTCTGCGAGCCGACCTCGGGCAGCTTGTCCGACGGCTGTCCGCCGGCGGTCTGCAGCGGGGTCCAGATGGGGCCCGGCGCGACGACGTTCACGCGGATGCCCTTGGGCGCCAGCTGCTGCGAGAGCGCCTTCGAGAACGTGTTGATCGTGGCCTTCGTCGAGGCGTAGTCGACCAGCATCGGCGAGGGCGAGTAGGCCTGGATCGACGAGGTGCTGATGATCGCGGAGCCCGGGGCGAGGTGCGGCACGGCCGCCTTCGTCATCCAGAACATCGCGTAGACGTTGGTCTTGAAGGTCTCGTCGAACTGCTCGTCCGAGAGCTCGAGGAAGTCCTCGACGTGCTGCTGCTTGCCCGCGTTGTTCACGAGGATGTCGAGTCCGCCGAGACCCTCGACGGCCTTCGCGACGGCGCCGACGGCGAAGTCGTGGTCGGTGATGTCGCCGGGGATGGCGACGGCGACGCGGCCGGCCTCCTCGATGAGGGCGACGACCTTCTTCGCGTCGGACTCCTCCTCGGGCAGGTAGACGATCGCGACGTCGGCACCCTCGCGGGCGTAGGCGATGGCGACGGCCGCGCCGATGCCCGAGTCACCGCCGGTGACGAGAGCCTTGCGGCCCTCGAGCCGGCCGGAGCCGCGGTAGGTCTTCTCGCCGCGGTCGGCGAGGTCGTCCATCTTCGAATCGAGGCCGGAGCCCTCCTGGTACTGCGCCTCGGTGTCGATGTCGGAGAACATCTTCGCGGGGTCCTGGAACGTGTACTGGTCGGTCGTGTTCTCGGAAGTCATGTCTTCGACGGTAGGCGCGGGCACCGCGTCGGCGCGCGTGGTTGACAGCTCGGGATCCGCGCGACAGAGGCGATGCCCAGCCGGGACTCAGCTTTGAGCGGACTCCGCCTCGCCGCACACTCCGATTCCGGGACAATGGCCGGGTGACTCGCGACGACTCCCCGGCCTACGACCCCAGCGCCCCCCTGCCCGGCTGGCAGCACGCCTACTCCGGCAAGGTGCGCGACCTCTACACCCCCGACGACGCGGACCCGGTGCTCGGCGCCGACCGGATGCTCGTCGTCGCCAGCGACCGGGTCAGCGCCTTCGACACCGTCCTCGAGCCCGGCATCCCCGGCAAGGGCGAGCTGCTGACCGAGCTGTCGCTGTGGTGGTTCGGCCAGCTGGCCGACGTGCCCAACCACCTCGTCGCGGGCGAGATCCCGGAGCCGGTGCGCGGTCGCGCGATGCTCGTGCAGACGCTGGACATGTTCCCGATCGAGTGCGTCGTCCGCGGCTACCTCTCCGGCAGCGGTCTCAAGGAGTACCGGGCGACGGGCGCGGTCTCCGGCGTCGCCCTGCCCGAGGGCCTGAACGACGGCGACGTGCTGCCCGAGCCGATCTACACCCCCGCCTGGAAGGCGCCGCAGGGCGAGCACGACGAGAACATCTCCTTCGAGCGCACCGTCGAGCTCGTCGGCGAGGACGCGGCGGAGGCGCTGCGCACCCTCTCGCTGCACGTCTACCGCGAGGCCGCGGCGATCGCCCTGCGCAGCGGCGTCATCCTCGCGGACACCAAGTTCGAGTTCGGCGTCGACCGCGCGACCGGCGTCGTCACCCTCGGCGACGAGGTGCTCACCAGCGACTCCTCGCGCTACTGGGACGCGGTCGAGTACGACGCTGGCGTCCGCGGGCAGTCGTTCGACAAGCAGATCGTGCGCGACTGGATCGGCGACAACTGGGACGGCCAGGGCGAGCCGCCCCGCCTCCCGCACGAGATCGTCGTCCGCACGGCCGGCCGCTACCGCGAGCTGATCGAGCGCCTCACGCACTGAGCCGGGCGCTGCGCCGAGCACCGAGCCGAGCACCGAGCCGAGCGCGCGGCCGTCCTCAGCGCGGCGGCGGACCGCCCTCGAGGATCCGCGACAGCCCGTCCAGCATCTCGGCGAAGCGCGCCGCCTCGGCGTCCGAGACGGCGTCGGTCAGCGCGCGGATCGCTCCGTACACCGGCTCGTCCGTCTCGCGGATCGCCGTCCGGGCGCGGTCGGTCGGGCAGAGGATGCGGCCGCGGCCGTCGGAGGGGTCGACGACCCGGTCCACGTACCCCGCCCGCGCGAGCCGGTCGACGAGGATCGACACGGCCGCCGTCGTCAGCCCGAGCGCCCCCGCGAGATCGACCGCGCGCACCATCTCGTCGCGCTCCGCGCCGGCGCCGATCAGCCGGAGGGCGGCCAGGTCGGTCACGCCGATGCCCAGCCGCCGCTCGACGCGGGCGTCGTAGCTGCGCTCCTCGGTCCGCAGCCGGGTGAGCAGTCCGAACAGGTCGGGTCGATCGTCCACGGGTCGCACCTTCCTGAGTGGCAGGCGCCCCGGCCGGGAACTCGCTCCGACCATGCAACCACTTCTCGGAGCACGCCGGACGCTGTCCCGGAAACGCACTGTTCGCCGGATGCATTAGCTAACCGATTTAGCCACTGCCTAGGCTGAGTCCGTGGCGCGCTCGGCGGAGCGTGCCGGGAGACGGCCGAGGAGGTCCGCGCGATGGGTCGCCTGCTGTACGGAGCGCCGCCGAGCGCGCACCCCTTCGAGGACAGGGTCCTCGCGCACCTGCAGAGCGTGATCACCTCCCGGTTCCGCCGCGGCGAGGGCTTCCTGCTCACCCTCGACGACGACGGGCGCCGGTCCGAGCTGTGGCTGCACCCCGCCATCGCCCTCCGCTACGAGTACGACGGGACGAGCGAGCAGGAGCTCGATCCGCACTGGCTGCGCGCCCTCACCGCCGCGTCGCACGGCCGCCTGGGTCTGCACATCGTCCCCGAGCCCGACAGCACCGCCGACCCCCGAGAGCGGAGGACCCCCGCATGAGCGACCACAACGGCACCCTCTTCCGGCGAGGCGGCACGGTCCGCTTCGTCCGCTGGGTCTCCTCCCGCGACGGCGGCTGGGCTCCCGAGATCGTCCAGGGCCGCTACCTCGAGCGCGACGACGCGGGCTGGCTCGTCGACGTCGAGGGGACCCCGACCCTGCTCGCGAAGGACGACTGGGCCGTCTACCGCTGAACCGCCGCGCCGTCGACCCCGCATCGCCGCCGACCGCGCCGCGTAGGGTGACACGAGTGCGTTCCGCCGACCGCCGCGGTCTCCTCTCCGCCCCGTTCCTCCTCACCACCGCCGGGACGACGGGGCTCGTCTTCCTCTGCGCGTTCGAGTCGCTCGCCGTCACGACGGTCATGCCGATCATCAGCGCCGACCTGGACGGCCGGGCGCTGTATCCACTCGCCTTCGCGGCGACCCTCGCGGCCTCCGTCGTCGGCATGGTGGCCGCCGGCTCCTCCGCCGATCGCCGAGGACCGACGCCAGCACTGATCACGGCGATCGCGCTGTTCACGCTGGGCCTGATCGCGGCGGGCACGGCGACCTCGATGGAGGTCTTCGTCGCGGCGCGGCTCCTGCAGGGGCTGGGCAGCGGAGGCATCACCGTCACGCTCTACGTCCTCGTCGCGCGGGTCTTCCCCGCCGAGCTGCACCCGCGGATCTTCGGCGCCTTCGCCGCGGCCTGGGTGGTGCCCTCTCTGGTGGGGCCGCTCGCCGCGGGTCTGGTCGCCGAGCTGGCGAGCTGGCACTGGGTCTTCCTCGGCGTGGTCGTGCTGGTCGCGATCGCGAGCGCCGTCATCGCGCCGACCCTCCGCTCCCTCGAGCCGCAGGAGCTGCGCCCGTTCGACCGCGGAGCGATCGGGCGCGTCGTGCGCGCGGTGATCGTGGCCGCCGCCGTCGTCGCGCTCAGCACGAGCGCCGAGGTGGTCCCGGAGGCGGCCGGCGTCGTCGCGATCGTCGCCGTGGTCGTGATCGTCGTCGCGGTCCGCGCCCTGCTGCCCGCGGGCACCCTGCGCGCCCGGGGCGTCCTCCCGTCGACGATGCTGCTGCGCGCGCTCGTCGCGGCCGCCTTCTTCGGCACCGAGGTGTACCTGCGGCTGCTGCTCAGCGAGCAGTACGGCCTGCCGCCGTGGCTGTCCGGAGTGACGCTGACGGCCGGCGCCGTCTCCTGGGCGCTCGGCTCGCAGCTCCAGGGCCGGCCCGGGACGCGGCTCACGCACGGCGGCGCGATGCGGCTCGGCACGGGACTCCTGCTGGCCGGCATCGCCGTGGTGCTGCTGACCGTCCTGCTCGCGCTGTCCCCGGTCGTCGCCGCGGTCGGCTGGTTCCTCGCGGGCGGCGGGATGGGCACGATGTACCCGCGGATGGGCACGCTGACCCTCGGCCGGTCGGCGCCGGGACGCGAGGGATTCAACAGCTCGGCGCTGCAGATCGCGGACTCGACCGGCGGGTCGGTCTCGCTCGCCCTCACCGGGCTGCTGGCGGCGGCGGTCACCGGTCTGCTCGGGAGCGGGAGCGCCGCCTTCACCGCGACCTTCGCCTACGGAGCGCTCGTCGCCCTCGGCGCGGTGGCGCTGGCCGTCCGGCTCGGCGGGCTCCTCCGCCGCGAGGGCGCGGAGCAGCCCGCCGCGCAGGATCAGCTGTAGAGCGACTCCGGCACGTCCAGGCCGTAGATCGCGCGGCCCGAGCTCCAGATCACCGAGCACGCGGCGCGCAGCAGATCGGTCTCGTCCGAGCCGGCGTCGACGATCACGACGGAGTCGCCGTCGAGCCGCACCTTCGCGGAGCGGACCGCGTGGGTGCCGTTCTTCGCGACGCTCGTCGCCGGGTACGGCTCGTGCAGCTCGCGCAGGTCGCCGAGGATGTACGTCGGCCGCAGCTTCGGCTCGGCGGCCAGCAGCTGCTTGGCCCGGTCGATCCCGGTGAGCACGTGGGCGCTCTCCATGCCGGCCGCGTTCGCGCCGGCGATGTCGGTGTCGAGCCGGTCGCCGATGAACAGCGGATTCGTCGAGCCGAAGCGCTCGGTCGCCGCGTCGAAGATGGCGCGCTCCGGCTTGCCGGCGACGACCGGCAGACGCCCGACCGCGGTGTGCACCGCCGAGACGAGGGTGCCGTTGCCCGGGGCGATGCCGCGGGCGACGGGGATGGTCCAGTCGGTGTTGGTCGCGACCCACGGGATGCCGGTGTGCAGGGCGAACGACGCCTCGGCGAGCTCCGCCCAGCCGACCGTCTGCGCGAAGCCCTGGATGACCGCGGCGGGCGACTCCTCCGCGCTGCGGGTGACGGTGAAGCCGGCCCGCTCGACCTCGGAGGTGAGGCCCTCCCCGCCGACGACCAGCACGGTCGAGCCGGCCGGGATCAGCCCGGCGAGCAGCACGACGGCGGCCTGCGGGGAGGTGACGACGTCCGCCGGCTGCACGGCCAGGCCGAGGTCGGAGAGATGGCCGGCCACCGAGACATCGGTGCGAGAGGCGTTGTTGGTGATGTAGCCGACCCGGAGCGACTCGGCCGCCCGGTTGAGACTGTCCACCGCGAACGGGATCGCGTCCGCACCCTTGTAGACGACGCCGTCGAGATCGGCGAGGACGCAGTCGCGCCCGTCGAGCGGGGTGGGCTCAGGCTTCGGGCTTCGGAACATCGGCGCCGTCCTCCTCGGGGTCGGTGGTGGTGGCAGTGGTGTCGGAGTCGGGCTCGGTGGTGTCGGGCTCGGGCTCCGTGGTCTCGGGCTCCGTGGTCTCGGGCTCGGTGCTCGACTGCTCGACCGGGCCCGCCTCCGGGGTCGCGCCGGCGAGGGCGTCCTCGAAGTCGGCGTCGGCCGAGCGCTCCCCGTCCTCTCCCGCGACATCCGGCTCGGAGTCCTCGGCGGGCTCGGCGATCGCGGCCTGGTGCTCGACGGCGTCCGCGGCGGTCGTCTCGGCAGAGAGCTCGTCCGTCGCCGGCGCCTCGTCGGACGCGTCCTGCTCCGCGAGCTCGGTCCCGTCGGGATCGAGGAAGTCGTCCTCCTCGTCCGGGTCGTCCTCCGCGAGCGGCTGCGCCGGCAGCGCGCGCGCCGCGGGGAGGTGCTCCTGCTCCTCCTCGACGACCTCGATCGTCTCGTCGTCTCCGCCGCCCTCGGCCGCGAAGACCGCGCGCGCAGCGATGTCCGCGCGGCGCTGCCACTCGGCCGCCTCGTCCGCGCGGCCGACCTCGTCGAGGACGAGCGCGTACGCCGCGAACAGGTCGGGGCTGTAGGAGAAGGCGCGGTCGGGGTCCAACTGCGGGATCTCGAGCTCCATCAGCGCCAGCTCGGACTGCCCGAGGTCGAGGCGCGCCCCGGACATCGCGATCGCCAGCGACACCTGCGCGCCCGGGCTCAGCGTGCCGCGGTCGACGGAGCGGCCGAGCTCGAGCGCCTTGTCCGGCCGCCCGACCCCGCGCTCGCTGTCCACCATCAGCGGAACCTGCTCGTCCGACCCCGAGATGCGGCGGTAGGTGCGCAACTCCCGCAGCGCGAGCGCGAAGTCGCCGATCGCGTACGCCGAGATCGCCAGCGACTCGCGGACAACGGCGATGCGCCCCGCGCGGCGCGCGGCCGAGAGGACGTGCCGGTGCGCGAGCTCCGGGTCCTCCTCGAGGAGGCGGCCGGCCATCACGAGGTGACGCGCGACCCACTCCGCATTGTCCTTGGACAGGGTGCGCAGCTCGTTGCGCGCCACCTTGTCGAGATCCTTCGCCTGGACGTCGTCCGGCAGATCCGGGTCGTCGTGCCGCGGGCGGACCGACTGCAGCGAGCGGCGCTCACGCTCCTCCTCGGTGAGCTCCGGCTCCTCGCGCGGAGCACCGCGGCCGGCGTACCCGCCGCCGAACCCACCGCGACCACCCGCGCGATCGCCGCCGCCCCGACGGTCGTCGAAGCGCCCGCCGCGCGAGTCGCCGTCCCGACGGGGCCGGGAGTCGCCGTCACGGGAGGGACGGAAGTCGCCCTCACGACGCGGGCGGGAGTCGCCGTCACGGGAAGGACGCGCATCGCCGTCACGACGCGGACGGGAATCACCGTCGCGAGAGGGACGCGAATCGCCGTCACGGCGAGGACGGGAATCGCCATCACGAGAAGGACGGAAGTCGCCCTCACGACGCGGCCGAGAGTCACCGTCACGGGAAGGACGGGAATCGCCGTCACGGCGAGGACGGGAATCGCCATCACGAGAAGGACGGGAGTCACCTTCACGACGCGGACGAGAGTCACCGTCACGGGAGGGACGCGCATCACCGTACCGGGGACGAAAGTCGCCATCACGAGAAGGACGGGAGTCACCCTCACGACGAGGACGGGAATCACCATCCCGCGAGGGACGGGAGTCACCATCACGGCGCGGACGAGAGTCCCCATCACGAGAGGGACGGAAGTCGCCCTCGCGACGCGGACGGGACTCACCCTCACGAGAAGGACGCGCATCGCCGTCACGGCGAGGGCGGGAGTCGGCGTCACGAGAGGGATGGAAGTCGCCCTCACGACGCGGACGGGAATCACCGTCACGAGAAGGACGGGAGTCGCCGGCCCGAGGCGGGCGGGCGTCACCGTCGCGGCGCGGACGGGAGTCGCCACCGGAGTAGGGACGCGAGTCGCCGTCGCGACGGGGCCGAGAGTCTCCGCCACGGTCCGGGCGTCCGGCTCCGTCGCGACGCGGAGCGTCCGAGCGCGATCCGGCGTCGTTCGAGCGGTACGGACGGGAGTCTCCACCGCGAGCGGGCCGGTCGCCGTCTCGAGCTCCGCCCCGCGGGGAGGAGGAGCGGTCGCCGCCGGCGGCGCGGGGCGGGCGCTCGTCGCGCCGGTCCTGTCCGCGGTCGTTGCGGTCGGATGCTGCGTCGTCCATGCGTTCCTCGCCTGTCGTGGTGGAGCTCTGTGGAGTTGACCCGCCCGTGAGGACGGGGATCGGCGACCCGTGAGCCGCCAGCCACCACCCTAACCCGCACCATGGCGGATGCCACGGGGGTCGAGGTGCTGGGTCTTCCGGTTCCTTCTGCGGAACCTCTGGTTAAACAGCGATGGCCACCCATCTCTGGGTGGCCATCGTGAATTGGTGTCCGGCGGTGTCCTACTCTCCCACAGGGTCCCCCCTGCAGTACCATCGGCGCTGAGAGTCTTAGCTTCCGGGTTCGGAATGTGACCGGGCGTTTCCCTCTCGCTATGGCCGCCGTAACCCTTCTAGACGCAACCGCCAGCCTTCCGGCGTGGTGGTGGTCAAATCTGGGTCACACGTCATGCGTGTGTTCTGTTGTCCGCCCCGAACAGCGTCGGGTGCGGTGTGCGGATCGTGTCTTTGCGAACACGACCCGCGCTATGGAGCCCGTATTCTGGGAACCACAAAGTGGACGCAAGCAATCTCTGACCACTCCTACCAGCCTTTACAACGGTATGAGTGTAGTGATTATCAAGTTATCGGCTTATTAGTACCGGTCAGCTCCGACAGTCTTTAGTCCTGTCTTCCACATCCGGCCTATCAACCCAGTCGTCTGGCTGGGAGCCTCTCCCCCGAAGGGATGGAAATCTCATCTCGAAGCCGGCTTCCCGCTTAGATGCTTTCAGCGGTTATCCGTTCCGAACGTAGCTAATCAGCGGTGCTCCTGGCGGAACAACTGACACACCAGAGGTTCGTCCATCCCGGTCCTCTCGTACTAGGGATAGATCTTCTCAAATTTCCTGCGCGCGCAGCGGATAGGGACCGAACTGTCTCACGACGTTCTAAACCCAGCTCGCGTACCGCTTTAATGGGCGAACAGCCCAACCCTTGGGACCTACTCCAGCCCCAGGATGCGACGAGCCGACATCGAGGTGCCAAACCATGCCGTCGATATGGACTCTTGGGCAAGATCAGCCTGTTATCCCCGAGGTACCTTTTATCCGTTGAGCGACAGCGCTTCCACAAGCCACTGCCGGATCACTAGTCCCGACTTTCGTCCCTGCTCGACTTGTCAGTCTCACAGTCAAGCTCCCTTGTGCACTTACACTCGACACCTGATTGCCAACCAGGTTGAGGGAACCTTTGGGCGCCTCCGTTACTCTTTAGGAGGCAACCGCCCCAGTTAAACTACCCATCAGGCACTGTCCCTGAACCCGATTAGGGTCCGAAGTTAGATATCCAGAGTGACCAGAGTGGTATTTCAACAATGACTCCACGAACACTAGCGTGCCCGCTTCACAGTCTCCCACCTATCCTACACAAGCCACACCGAACACCAATACCAAACTATAGTAAAGGTCACGGGGTCTTTCCGTCCTGCTGCGCGTAACGAGCATCTTTACTCGTAATGCAATTTCGCCGAGTTCGCGGTTGAGACAGCTGGGAAGTCGTTACGCCATTCGTGCAGGTCGGAACTTACCCGACAAGGAATTTCGCTACCTTAGGATGGTTATAGTTACCACCGCCGTTTACTGGGGCTTAAATTCTCAGCTTCGCCTTGCGGCTAACCGTTCCTCTTAACCTTCCAGCACCGGGCAGGCGTCAGTCCGTATACATCGTCTTGCGACTTAGCACGGACCTGTGTTTTTAGTAAACAGTCGCTTCCCACTGGTCTCTGCGGCCATCGAACGCTCCCGGAGCAAGTCCGTTCACGCCTCAGGCCCCCCTTCTCCCGAAGTTACGGGGGCATTTTGCCGAGTTCCTTAACCACGATTCTCTCGATCTCCTTAGTATTCTCTACCTGACCACCTGAGTCGGTTTGGGGTACGGGCAGCTAGAACCTCGCGTCGATGCTTTTCTTGGCAGCATAGGATCACCGATTTCGACTTGCGTCTACCCATCAGATCTCAGGCTGTGTGAACGACGGATTTGCCTATCGTTCGCCCTACATCCTTAGACCGGGACAACCATCGCCCGGCTCGGCTACCTTCCTGCGTCACACCTGTTAATACGCTAAACGCACCAGCACGGGGTCGCACGCTAGGCCCAACGCTTCACCCCGAAGGGATCCATCACAGGGATTCAGATGCTTAGCACTACTGGATTGTCTTGGGCGGTTCTTCGCCGGTACGGGAATATCAACCCGTTGTCCATCGACTACGCCTGTCGGCCTCGCCTTAGGTCCCGACTTACCCAGGGAAGATTAGCTTGACCCTGGAACCCTTGGTCTTCCGGAGGACGGGTTTCTCACCCGTCTTTCGCTACTCATGCCTGCATTCTCACTCGTGTGGCGTCCACGGCTGGTTCACACCGCCGCTTCACTCGCCACACGACGCTCTCCTACCCATCAACACGGCTGGACCACGAAGGCCTACCACTAATGTCAATGCCACAACTTCGGTGGCGTGCTTGAGCCCCGTTACATTGTCGGCGCGGAATCACTTGACCAGTGAGCTATTACGCACTCTTTCAAGGGTGGCTGCTTCTAAGCCAACCTCCTGGTTGTCTGTGCAACTCCACATCCTTTCCCACTTAGCACGCGCTTAGGGACCTTAGTTGGTGGTCTGGGTTGTTTCCCTCTCGACTATGAAGCTTATCCCCCACAGTCTCACTGCTGCGCTCTCACTTACCGGCATTCGGAGTTTGGCTGACGTCAGTAAGCTTTTGGGCCCCATCGGCCATCCAGTAGCTCTACCTCCGGCAAGAAACACGCAACGCTGCACCTAAATGCATTTCGGAGAGAACCAGCTATCACGAAGTTTGATTGGCCTTTCACCCCTATCCACAGCTCATCCCCTCCATTTTCAACTGAAGTGGGTTCGGTCCTCCACGACGTCTTACCGTCGCTTCAACCTGGCCATGGATAGATCACTTCGCTTCGGGTCTAGACCCTGCGACTGAATCGCCCTATTCGGACTCGCTTTCGCTACGGCTGCCCCACACGGGTTAACCTCGCCACAGAGCACTAACTCGCAGGCTCATTCTTCAAAAGGCACGCCGTCACCCCAACATGGGAGCTCCGACGGTTTGTAAGCAAACGGTTTCAGGTACTATTTCACTCCCCTCCCGGGGTACTTTTCACCTTTCCCTCACGGTACTTGTCCGCTATCGGTCATCTGGGAGTATTTAGGCTTATCAGGTGGTCCTGACAGATTCACACGGGATTTCTCGGGCCCCGTGCTACTTGGGATACTCTTCACGCCATAACACCATTTCGACTACGGGGCTCGCACCCGCTCTGGCCAGGCATTCAAACCTGTTCGTCTATGATGCGCTGTAACGTTCAGTGCTCGGCAGAACACAACGAAAAGTCCCACAACCCCGACCATGCAACCCCTGCCGGGTATCACACATGATTCGGTTTAGCCTCTTCCGCGTTCGCTCGCCACTACTGACGGAATCACTGTTGTTTTCTCTTCCTGTGGGTACTGAGATGTTTCACTTCCCCACGTTCCCTCTACCCGCCCTATATATTCAGGCGGGAGTCACCAGGTCACCACAAGGGGCCTGGCGGG
This sequence comes from Rathayibacter sp. VKM Ac-2760, assembly GCF_009834185.1. Taxonomy (GTDB): domain Bacteria; phylum Actinomycetota; class Actinomycetes; order Actinomycetales; family Microbacteriaceae; genus Rathayibacter. Next base: position 235,113 of record NZ_CP047173.1, on the reverse strand, counting down.
GTTTCCCCATTCGGAAATCCTCGGATCACAGCTCGTTTATCAGCTCCCCGAGGCTTATCGCAGATTACGACGTCCTTCTTCGGCTCCAGATGCCAAGGCATTCACCGTTTGCTCTTAAAAACTTGAAAATCACATGAGTTTAAGAAACCACAACTCGAAAAGTTGCAGATCCAATGATTGGCAAGAACACAACCCGAAGGCTGCTCCTTGCGAATCTTGTCGACCCGAACAACCCGCAAAGGCTGCCCGAGTCTAAGATGCTCGCGTCCACTGTGTAGTTCTCAAAATACGGGCGGTATCCCTCCCCCACACACCCAGGCGTGGAAAAAGGATCCAGGAGAGTCGAGACCCAACCACCCCCGAAGGAGCAGCCGGCCCGGTCCCTCAGGACCCAACAGCGTGCATGTGCAGTAGCCCACCCGCTCGTGCGTTCCCAACCCGAAGGCTGTACTGACACGAGACGAATCTCTTCCTGCACCCAGTTCAATGTTCCACCCATGAGCTACCAGCAAAGACATTCGCTTTGATCTGGCGCCTGGAACAACCTCTACGCTAAAAGCGCATGGTGCCCAGATGCTCCTTAGAAAGGAGGTGATCCAGCCGCACCTTCCGGTACGGCTACCTTGTTACGACTTAGTCCTAATCACCGATCCCACCTTCGACAGCTCCCTCCTTGCGGTTAGGCCACTGGCTTCGGGTGTTACCGACTTTCATGACTTGACGGGCGGTGTGTACAAGGCCCGGGAACGTATTCACCGCAGCGTTGCTGATCTGCGATTACTAGCGACTCCGACTTCATGAGGTCGAGTTGCAGACCTCAATCCGAACTGAGACCGGCTTTTTGGGATTCGCTCCACCTTACGGTATCGCAGCCCTTTGTACCGGCCATTGTAGCATGCGTGAAGCCCAAGACATAAGGGGCATGATGATTTGACGTCATCCCCACCTTCCTCCGAGTTGACCCCGGCAGTCTCCTATGAGTTCCCACCATGACGTGCTGGCAACATAGAACGAGGGTTGCGCTCGTTGCGGGACTTAACCCAACATCTCACGACACGAGCTGACGACAACCATGCACCACCTGTATACCGACCTTGCGGGGCAACCATTTCTGGAAGTTTCCGGTATATGTCAAGCCTTGGTAAGGTTCTTCGCGTTGCATCGAATTAATCCGCATGCTCCGCCGCTTGTGCGGGCCCCCGTCAATTCCTTTGAGTTTTAGCCTTGCGGCCGTACTCCCCAGGCGGGGAACTTAATGCGTTAGCTGCGACACGGAGACCGTGGAAAGGTCCCCACATCTAGTTCCCAACGTTTACGGCGTGGACTACCAGGGTATCTAATCCTGTTCGCTCCCCACGCTTTCGCTCCTCAGCGTCAGTAACGGCCCAGAGAACTGCCTTCGCCATCGGTGTTCCTCCTGATATCTGCGCATTCCACCGCTACACCAGGAATTCCATTCTCCCCTACCGCACTCTAGTCTGCCCGTACCCACTGCAGGCCCGAGGTTGAGCCTCGGGTTTTCACAGCAGACGCGACAAACCGCCTACGAGCTCTTTACGCCCAATAATTCCGGACAACGCTTGCACCCTACGTATTACCGCGGCTGCTGGCACGTAGTTAGCCGGTGCTTTTTCTGCAGGTACCGTCAAGCCGAAGCCCTTCTTCCCTACTAAAAGAGGTTTACAACCCGAAGGCCGTCATCCCCCACGCGGCGTTGCTGCATCAGGCTTTCGCCCATTGTGCAATATTCCCCACTGCTGCCTCCCGTAGGAGTCTGGGCCGTGTCTCAGTCCCAGTGTGGCCGGTCACCCTCTCAGGCCGGCTACCCGTCGTCGGCTTGGTGAGCCATTACCTCACCAACTACCTGATAGGCCGCGAGTCCATCCTTGACCGAAAAACTTTCCACCCACACCCGATGCCGGGGCAGGTCGTATCCGGTATTAGACGCCGTTTCCAGCGCTTATCCCAGAGTCAAGGGCAGGTTACTCACGTGTTACTCACCCGTTCGCCACTAATCCACCCAGCAAGCTGGGCTTCATCGTTCGACTTGCATGTGTTAAGCACGCCGCCAGCGTTCGTCCTGAGCCAGGATCAAACTCTCCGTAAAAAAATTACGAACATCAACCCCGAAGAGAAGACGCTCAAGTTTGACCTCTAGCAAATAAGACATCATTACTGACATCAATTTCCAAAGGAACCCAACCAGGCCACAAGACCTGGACGGGGTTATAAATTTGGCATTGAACATAGTGCACGCTGTTGAGTTCTCAAGAATCGGACACATCCCGCCTCCACACCACAAGAGGTGCTTCACAACGGAAGTGATCGAAGATGTTGCCTTAGTCGGAAGACTTCGCTAAGCTGGAGAAGTTGTTCTCTCAGCCGCCGTGGCAACTTGACTAACTTAGCACATCCGCAGGCTGTGTCAAATCCGGCTCTTTCGCCATGCCGTTGCGCTCGTAGGCGCTCCGACGTTGCTCGGTTCCGGACCGGAGTCCATCGCCGGGCGGCGAAGTTGCTGGACCCGAAGGATCCTGCGAAGGCTTTACATCCGTGCGGCAGACGTGACCCGAAGGACTGTCTTGCCGAGTGGATGGTGCCGAGTGAGGCCGGGACGTTGAACCGTGCTCCGTGAGGAGCCCCGTTCTTCCGTTTCCCTGCGGCCTGTGTGGCGACTTGGAATAAGTTACGGCCCGATCCCGGCACTGTCAAACCGGGCCCCCGAAACCGCTCATCCCGGGCGTGTCGAGCTGGGGGTCCTCCCCAGGGCGCGGATGCCGGAGCTCTCCACCGATCGCCCGGTCGCCCCTCCTCCGCTCCGGTACTGCTGGCCACAATGGGCGCATGCCTCTCCCCGACCAGCCCCGTCCCGTGCTCGCCTCCCTCGAGGAGGCGGTCGATGCGATCCGCACGGCGGCGTCGGACAGGCGGCTCCTCCTGGTGGGAGTCACCGGATCGCCGGGTGCCGGCAAGTCCACGATCGCCGAGCGGCTGCGTGCTCGCCTCCCCGGAGCGCTCGTCCTCCCGCTCGACGGATACCACCTGCCTCAGCAGCGTCTGCGCGACCTCGGCCGCCGCGAGCGGATAGGCGCGCCGGACACCTTCGACGTCGACGGGTTCGTCGGAGCCTTGCGGAGTCTGCGGTCCGCGCGGCCGGGCGACACCGTGCGGGTCTCCTCCTTCGACCGCTCGATCGAGGAGCCGGCGCCGGACTCGCTCGCCCTCCCCATGGGCGAGCGGACCGTCGTCCTGGTGGAGGGCAACTACCTGCTGCTCGACGACGACGGCTGGGGCGAGGTCGCCGGCCTCCTCGATGTGACGCTGCACGTGCGAGTCGAGCCGACCCTCCGCCGACGGCGACTGGTGGCGCGGCACCTCCGCTTCGGCAAGACCCTCGAGCAGGCGATCGCCTGGACCGATGGGCCCGACGAGCGGAACGCAGAGCGGATCGAGGCGGCGGGTGCACGGGCCGACGCGATCCTCCAGGAGTCCGCTCCCCGCGCCTTGCGGATCCTGCATCTCTCGGACACGCACCTGCTCGCGGACCCCGCTGCCCGCTACAACCGCATCGTCGATCCGCGCGCCGCTCTCGACGCGGTGCTCGCCGCCCACTCCGCCGTCGCCGACCTCGACGCCGTCGTGGTGTCCGGCGATCTGAGCGATGACGGCGATCCGGAGTCCTACCGGGTTCTGCGCGCTCGGCTCGAGGAGTGGTGCGCGGAACGCGGCGCTGTGCCGGTGCTCGCCCTCGGCAATCACGACGACCGCGAGGGCTTCGGCTCCGACGGGCCGTGGAACACCGAGGTCGTCGTGCGCGGGGTGCGGATCCTCGTGCTCGACTCCTCCGTTCCGGGCGGAGCGTCCTGGGGACTCCTCGCCGAGCCGACCCTGGCCTGGCTGCGGAGTCGAGTGGCCGAGGACCCGGGGACACCGACCGTCGTGGTGCTGCACCATCCGCCGATCGAGGCGGTCACCCCGCTGCACCGGCGGATGGGACTCGCGAACCCGCACGACTTCTGGGAGGCCGCCGCCGGCGCGCGGCTCCTCGCGGTGCTCGCCGGGCACTGGCACCACGCCTTCGTCGACACCACCGGAGCCGCGCCGGTGGTGGTCGCTCCCGGTGCCGCGAATCGCACCGATGTCCTCGCCGGGCCGGAGCACGAGCGGTCGATCGCCGCGTCGGGAGCCGCGATCGTCGAGATCCTGCCGACCGGGGTGCGGGTGACGAGCACCGAGGTCGATGCCCCGCACCGGGGCACGGAGCTCTTCGACGTCAGCGGGGAGGTGCTCGCCGACTGGCGGCGGCGCCTCGGGTTCCCGGGCTGATGCCGTCGCGAGGAGGGGGTGACTCCCGCGGAGGGGGAAGCGGACGGCGCGGGGCCGCATGCGACAGCCCGCGCCGCCCGCTGCTCGGGGGCGCTCGGTCCGGGGGGACCGGGCGGAGGTGCGCGGCACCGGGGTCAGCCGGCACCGCGCACCGAGGGAGGTCAGGCGTTGATGCCGACCTCTTCGGCCGAGACGTCGGCGCCGGGCGCGGACGGCTCGAGGGCCTCGGCGACACGCTGCGACAGCGAGCTGTCCACGTTCGCCCAGTACTGGAGCACGCGCTGGCGCAGCTCCGGGCGGGTCACCTTGGAGACGTGGCCGGCGATGTTCGCGACCAGCCGCGCCTTGGCGTCGTCGTCCAGGACGTCGCGGTAGAGCGTGCCGGCCTGGCCGAAGTCGTCGTCCTCGGGGTGCAGGGTCGCCGCGGCGCGGGTCAGCGCACCGTCGGTCTCCCAGCCGGGGCCCTCCGCGGCACGGGCCGGGTCGGCGTGCGCGCCACCGGTCGTGTTGGGGGCGTAGACCGGCAGCTCGGAGCGCTGGAAGTCGAAGCGCATCGCGCCGTCCTTCGAGTACGAGTGCACCGGCGACTTCGCCGCGTTGACCGGCAGCTGCGCGTGATTGGTGCCCACGCGGTAGCGGTGCGCGTCGGCGTAGCTGAAGATGCGCGCGAGGAGCATCTTGTCGGGGCTGGCCTCGATGCCGGGCACGAAGTTCGAGGGGGCGAAGGTCGCCTGCTCGATCTGCGCGAAGTAGTTCTCCGGGTTGCGGTCGAGGGTCATCGTGCCGACCTCGATCAGCGGGTAGTCCGCGTGCGGCCAGACCTTGGTGAGGTCGAACGGGTTGAACCGGTACGACTCCGCGTCGGCGTAGGGCATCACCTGGACCGAGAGCGTCCAGGAGGGGTGGTCGCCGCGGTCGATCGCCGAGGACAGGTCGCGGATGTGGAAGTCGGCGTCCTCTCCGGCGATCTGGTCGGCCTGCTCCTGGCTGAGGATCTCGATGCCCTGGTCGGTCTTGAAGTGGTACTTGACCCAGAAGCGCTCACCGGCGGCGTTGACCCACTGGTAGGTGTGCGAGCCGAAGCCGTCCATGTGCCGCCACGAGCTCGGAAGCCCGCGGTCGCCCATCAGCCAGGTGACCTGGTGCGCCGACTCGGGCGAGAGGGTCCAGAAGTCCCACTGCATGTCGTGGTCGCGCAGGTGGGTGCCGGGCAGGCGCTTCTGCGAGCGGATGAAGTCCGGGAACTTGATGCCGTCGCGGAGGAAGAACACCGGGGTGTTGTTGCCGACGAGGTCGTAGTTGCCCTCGCTCGTGTAGAACTTCAGCGCGAAGCCGCGCGGGTCGCGCCAGGTGTCGGGCGAGCCCTGCTCGCCGGCGACGGTGGAGAAGCGGGCGAGCATCTCGGTCTCGACGCCGGGCTGGAAGAGCGCGGCACGGGTGTAGGCGCTGACGTCGCCGGTGGTGACGAAGCGGCCGAAGGCGCCGCCGCCCTTGGCGTGGACGACGCGCTCCGGGATGCGCTCGCGGTTGAACTGGGCGAGCTTCTCGAGGAGGTAGTGGTCGTGGAGCGCGATGGGGCCGTCGGCTCCGACGCTCAGCGAGTGCTCGTCGCTGGCGACGGGGGCTCCGGAGTCGGTCGTCGTGAATCGTTCCTCGGTCATGAGTCCTCCTGTCGGCGGCGGGCGGTCGAGCCCTCCGCGGCGGTGATGGCGGGCGTGGGCCGGGTCTCGGCCTGCGCGAGGCAGTCGGGGCAGGTGCCCCAGAACGTGATGTCGGCGGTGTCGACGACGAAGCCGCTCGACGACGACGGGTGCAGGCAGGGTGCCTGCCCGACGACGCAGTCGACATCGGCCACGGCGCCGCAGCTGCGGCAGACGACGTGGTGATGGTTGTCGCCCACCCGCAGCTCGAAGCGGCGGGCGTGGCCCTCCGGCTCGATGCGGCGGGCGAGGCCGGCCTCGGTGAAGGCGGCGAGCACTCCGTACACGGCCTGGGCCGAGGCTTCGGGCAGCTCGACGCGCACGCGCGCGAGGATCTGATCGACATCGGAGTGCGGATGCCCCTCGAGCGCCAGCAGGACGGCCCGCCGGGTGGCGGTGGCCTTGAGCCCGGAGGCTCGCAGCCGGTCGTCCGTCATCGTCATGGTGACAAGGCTAGCGAGTTGTGTTGAATAGTTCAAAACAACGGCGCCCCGCGTCGGGTGGTGGCGCGGAAACCGCGGGCCGGTGGGGCGGGTCTCGATACGCCGCTGCGCGACTACTCGACCAGCAAGGCGCTGAGAGCGTCGACGCTCCTGCTGATCGAGGAGCGGCCGAAGGCCGCGTATCGAGATCCACCTTCGTCAGCACCCGGGGCTGCAGAGCGGCGGGTCTCGATACGCCGATGCGCGGCTGCTCGACCAGCGAAGGACCTACGCGACCGGGCCCTCGACCAGGGTGACCGTCGCCGACTGCGACGCTCCGGCGGTCGTGGTCCAGGTGAGGGTGACCGACTCGCCGGGCTCGCGGGCCGCGAGGTCGGCCGAGAGGGCGTCGCCCGAGGCGACCGCGGTGCCGTCGACCGCGGTGACGACGTCGCCCGCCGCCAGGCCGGCCGCCGCGGCGGGGGTGCCCTCGATCACTCCGGCGATGACGGCGCCCGAGACGGTGCCCGCGGTGGTGCCGGCGGTGGTGCCGGAGGGCAGCGAGACGCCGAGGAAGGCCGGGTAGCCGATCGCGACGGTCGCCGTGTCGGCTCCCGCCTCGATCGTCGCGACGATGTCCAGGGCCTTCGAGATCGGGATGGCGAAGCCGGTGATGTCGGCGGTGCCGCTGGAGGCCGCGGTGTCGATGCCGACGACCTTCCCGGCCGCGTCGACGAGCGGGCCGCCGGAGTCGCCCGCGACGATGTCGGCGTCGACCTGGATCAGGCCGGTGAGCTTCTCGCCCGAGATGCCGGTCTCGGACTGCGTCGTGATGCTCTGGCCGAGGGCCTCGACGGTGCCGGCCGCGGCGACCAGGTTGCCGGTGCCCTTCGCGTTGCCGACCGCGGTGACGGCGTCGCCGACCGCGACCCCGTCGGTGTCGAGCGTCACCGGGGTGAGGCCGGAGGCGTTCTCGAGCTGGAGGACGGCGATGTCGTTGGTCTTGTCGGTGCCGACGACGCGGGCCGTGTAGGCCTGCCCAGTGCTCTCGACCGTGACGGTGATGCTGGTGGAGCCCTCGACGACGTGGTTGTTGGTGAGGATCATGCCGTCGGAGGTGAGGATGACGCCGGTGCCGGCGGAGGTCGCGCCCTCGTAGGTGAGGTCGGAGGTGATGGTGACGACGCCGGCGGTCTGCGCGGTGCTCGCGGGGACGGCGTCGGTCGCCGTGGACGTCGAGGTGGAGCCGGAGCCCGAGCCGTACCCGGAGGCCGACCCGCTGCCGGAGCCGTACCCCGACGAGGATCCGCCCGAGTACGGCAGCACGATGATGCCGCCGCCGAAGGAGCCGCGGGAGCCGCCCGGGTACACGGCGGTGCTGGCGGTGCTCGACGAGGCGGACGAGGTCGGCTCCGCACTGCCGGCGAGCGAGACACCGCCCGCGGTGACGCCGATCAGCAGCGCGAGGCCGGCGCCGCCGGCGATCAGGGCGCGGCGGCGACGGCGGCGGTCGTCGGTCCGGAGCGCCTGGCGCTCCTCGGCCCCGGTGGGGTCCGTCGCGGTGGCGTCGGTGCCGGGCTCGCGCTCGGCGCCGTGGGATTCGGGTGACTCGTTCATGATGCGTCCTCGTGGCCGGGGCCGCCCCTGACGGCGACCGGAGTCCATTCGACGACCCCGCGCCCGGCGTGGGCTGGACGATCCCTATGCCGATCCTATGAACCCTGGATCGTCCGGCGGACCCTCGGTCGACGACCCCCGGTCGACGACTTCGCGCCGGAAGGAAATAGTTGTGGCTACAACTGAGTTGGACCTAGCATGACCGGCATGACCACCTCCTCCCCCGACCTGCTCGCCCCCGACACCGTGATGGGGGCGGTCACCCTGCGTGTCGCCGACCTCGACGGCATGGTCGCCTACTACCGCGACGCGGTGACGCTCGATCTGCTCTCGCAGGACGGGTCCGTCGCGGTGCTCGGCCGCGACGGCGTCCCGGCCGTGATCCTGCAGCACGCGCCCGAGCTGCGGCACGCCGCACCGCGCAGCGCCGGGCTGTTCCACACCGCGATCCTCTTCGAGTCGGAGGCGGCCCTCGCGGCCGCCGTGCACAGCGTCGCGACGCGGCGCCCCGGCTCCTTCACCGGCAGCTCCGACCACCTGGTCAGCAAGGCGTTCTACTTCGACGACCCGGAGCACAACGGCGTCGAGCTCTACTGGGACCGCGATCGCACCCAGTGGTCCTGGACGCACGGGCGGATCGAGATGTCGACGCTCTTCCTCGACCCGAACGCGTTCCTCCGCGAGCACCTCACCGAGGAGGCGATCGCGCAGCCGCGGCTCGGCGGCGCCTCCGTCGGCCACGTGCACCTGAGCGTCGGCGACGTCGCGACGGCGAAGGAGTTCTACGTCGACCGGCTCGGCTTCGAGACCACGATCGCCTACGGCGGGCAGGCGCTGTTCGTCTCGGCCGGCGGCTACCACCACCACATGGCGATGAACACCTGGAACTCGCTCGGCGCCGGGCGCAGGCAGCTCGCGCTCGGACTCGGCCAGGTCGAGATCGTGGTGCCGGGAGCGGACGACCTCGGCGCGCTCGAGGAGCGGCTGCGCGCGGCCCGGGTCGCGACCGCGGACGACGGGCGGACGCTCTCGTTCGAGGACCCGTGGGCGAACACGCTGCGGGTGACCGCGGCGGCCTGACCGCGGCCCCGGCCGCCGCTCCCCGCGCCGGATCGCCGGGGACGCGGGCGGGTACGATGGGCGCGCGGAGATCCGCACAGCCCCTCGACACCTTCGGAGAACCCGGTGCCCACGATCGTCGTTGAAGTCATGCCCAAGGCCGAGCTGCTCGACCCGCAGGGGAAGGCCGTCGCCGGCGCGCTCGCGCGACTCGGCCACTCCGCGGTGCAGGGCGTGCGCGTGGGCAAGCGCTTCGAGATCACGGTCGACGAGGTCACCGACGAGGTCCGCGCCTCGATCACGGCGCTGGCCGACGAGATGCTGTCGAACTCGGTGATCGAGGACGTCGTCGGCATCCACTACCCGGAGGCGTGAGCATGCGCATCGGCGTCATCACCTTCCCCGGCTCGCTCGACGACCGGGACGCGCAGCGCGCGGTCCGCTTCGCCGGCGCGGAGCCGGTCGCGCTCTGGCACGGCGACCACGACCTCGACGGCGTCGACGCGATCGTGCTGCCCGGCGGCTTCTCCTACGGCGACTACCTGCGCTGCGGCGCCATCGCCTCGCACTCGCCGATCATGCGCGAGGTGATCGACGCGGCGAACGCCGGCACTCCCGTGCTCGGCATCTGCAACGGCTTCCAGATGCTGACCGAGGCGCACCTGCTGCCCGGCGGCCTGATCCGCAACGACATCGGCTCCTTCGTCTGCCGCGACCAGCGGCTCGTCGTCGAGAACGCGTCCACGGTCTGGACGAGCGACTTCGAGGCCGGCCAGGAGATCACCATCCCGCTGAAGAACGGCGAGGGCGGCTACATCGCCTCGGCCGAGACGCTCGCGGAGCTCGAGGGCGAGGGGCGCGTGGTCTTCCGCTACCTCGGCGCGAACCCGAACGGCTCGATGAACGACATCGCCGGAGTCGCGAACGCGCGCGGCAACGTCGTCGGTCTGATGCCGCACCCCGAGCACGCGGTGGAGCCCGGCTTCGGCCCGGACACCCCGGCGGCGATGCGCTCGGGTGTGGACGGGCTCGCGTTCTTCACCTCCGCGGTGCGCGCGCTGGTCGCCACGGCCTGACGCTCCGAGGAGCTACTCGCCCGCGGAGCGCAGACCCGCGTGCTCGCGTGCCGCCGCGTGCAGCGCGAGGAGGGCCGACGCGTGCGCCTCGGGCGCGAAGTCCGCGAAGGCCTCCCGCGCCGCGGCCGACGCCGCGCGGGCCGGAGCGCGATCGCGGCAGAGCCGCTCGAGGTACGCGGCGAAGGCGGCGGGCTCCACGGGCGCGAGCAGTCCCGGGCCGTCGAGACCCTCCGTCAGGGCCGGGTCGACGTAGAGGATCCCGCGACCGCCCTGCAGCGCCTCGACCACGACCATCGGCTGGTTGTCGAAGCCGAACGAGGTGAGGGCGACGAGATCGGACCGGCGGACCGCGTCCCCGATCCGGCCGTTCTCGACGAAGCCGCGGAACACGACGGCCGGGCAGCCCGCCGCGAGCCGGACGGCGCGGGCGAGCGAGGGGCCGGAGCCGATCACCTCGACGGTGAGGGCGCCGGGTTCGCGCGCGAGGACGGCGAGGCAGCCCTCGAGGAAGGGGACGAGCCGCTTCTCCGGCGCGCACCGGCCGACCCAGAGCAGGCGCAGCGGGCCGGGGGTCTCGCCCGCGCGGCCCGCCTCCTCGTCGGCACCGGCCGCCCGGGGGATCACGGTGTTGGGCAGCACCGCCACCCGCGCCAGTCCGGTGCGCCGGAGGGCCTCGGCCTGGTGGGCCGACGGGGAGATCACGAGGTCGGCCCGGCCGGCGGCGCTCCGGGTGACGTCGCGGAGGAGCTCGCCGAGGCGGTCGTCGCCGCCGCGCGGGAGACGCGGGCGACGGCCGGTGACGGCGGCGACGTGGGCCGCGGCGATCGGAGCCACCAGGCGGCCGACGAGACCGGGGGCGCCGCGCCAGAAGAAGGTGTGCACCGTGGCGACGGAGGGGATGCCGAGGCGTGCGGCGACCTCCAGGGCGGCGACCGCGAGGCCGAACTCGGAGTGGACGTGGACCGTCCCGACCTGCTCGTCGCGGAAGAGCGCCGTCAGCAGCGCCCGGGTGCGCCGGGAGTTGCGGACGATCGGCAGCTGGACGACGGGGATGCGCGGCGCCGGGAGGGGGTGCAGCTCGATGCCGTCCAGCGGCAACGGCGTGGCGGAGCGGGGGACGACCAGCAGGACGCGGACGCCGGCCTGCACGAGGCTCCGGCACTCCGCGACCATCGCCGTCTGCGCGCCGCCGGTGTAGTCGAGCGCGTAATCGCTGACGACCGCGACGGTGGGACGCGGACCGGGCGGAAACCGAGAGCTGCTCATGACCATCGGGCGACGCTAGCAGCGACGGCGGGCCGTCTCGCTGCGCGGGCGCGTGTTCCGGCGCCGGCTGCGCGGCCGGCGGCCGGGGATCGGCGGTCGAGGAGCCCTGGACGGGCGTGTCGAGACTCCCGAGCCTGCGGTGGGCGGATCTCGATACGCCCGCTGCGCGGGCTACTCGATCAGCAAGGCTTCTGCCTGCTGGTCGAGTGGGCCCGGAGGGGCGTATCGAGACCCCGCAGGGGCCGGGGCTACGGGCCGGTCAGGACCTCGGGCTCGGGCGTCATCGAGATGGTCGGGATGGATGCCGTGATGACGGTGCCGTCGGAGCGGCGGGTGCCCTCGATGTCGGACGTGGTGGGCGCGCCGATCAGGCGCGGGCCCTGGTGGCCGAGGCCGACGCGGACCGGGTTGCCGGCCTCGACGTGCACGCGCTCGCCGCGGACGGTGATCGCCGCGGCGTCGCCGGACTCGACGGTCAGCAGCACGGCCTCCTGGGTCACCTCGACCCGAACCCGCGTGCCGTGCAGGCTGATGCGGAAGGTCAGGCGGTCCCAGTCGTCGGGGAGGCGCGGATCGAGCGTGATGCGGCCGCCGTGGTCGCGCATCCCGCCGAAGCCGTAGACCAGGGCGCTCCAGACGCCGCCGGTGGAGGCGACGTGGATGCCGTCGGCGGTGTTGCGGTGCAGATCGGCCAGATCGACGAACAGCGCGGAGAGGAAGTAGTGGCGGGACAGCTCGCTGTAGCCCACCTCCGCCGCGATGATCGACTGCACGACCGCGGAGAGCGTCGAATCGCCGGTGGTCAGCGCGTCGTAGTACTCGAAGTCGGCGCGCTTCTGCTCCGCGGTGAACTCGTTGCCCTGCAGCAGCAGGGCGAGCACCACGTCGGCCTGCTTGAGCACCTGGAAGCGGTAGATCACCAGCGGGTGGAAGTGCAGCAGCAGCGGCCGCTTGGACGCCGGGGTGTTCTCCAGGTCCCACAGCTCCTTCTCGAGGAACGCCGCGTCCTGCGGGTGGATGCCGGCGCGCTCGTCGAAGGGGATGTGCATCTTGTCGGCCGCGCGGGCCCACTCGATGACCTCGTCCTCGTCGAGCAGCAGGCGGGCGACCATCCGCTCGTAGGCCGACGGCTCGACGGCCTTCAGCAGCTCGACGGCGCGGGCGGCTGCCCGCAGGTTCGAGCGGGCCATCACGTTCGTGTAGAGGTTGTCGTTGACGACGGTCGTGTACTCGTCCGGGCCGGTGACGCCGTGGATGTGGAAGTGGTCGTCGCCGTTGCTGCGCCAGAAGCCCAGGTCGGCCCACATCCGCGCGGTCTCGACCAGGATGTCGATCGCGCCGCGGGCGAGGAAGTCGTCGTCGCCGGTCGCGCCGACGTACTGCATGAGCGCATAGGAGATGTCGGCGTCGATGTGGTACTGCGCAGTGCCGGCGGCGTAGTACGCCGACGACTCCTGGCCGTTGATGGTGCGCCAGGGGAAGAGCGCGCCGCGCTGGTTGAGCTCGGCCGCGCGCGAGCGGGCCGCCTCGAGCATGTTCTGGCGGAAGCGCAGGGCGTTGCGCGCCACGAGCGGAGCCGTGTAGCTGAGGAACGGGAGGACGTAGACCTCGGTGTCCCAGAAGTAGTGGCCGCCGTAGCCGGAGCCCGAGACGCCCTTGGCCGCGACACCGCCGCCGTCCGTGCGGGCGGTCGACTGCGCGAGCTGGAAGAGGTTCCAGCGGGTGGCCTGCTGGATCGCCGGCTGGCCGTCGATCTGCACGTCGGAGCGGACCCAGAAGTCGTCGAGCCACTCGCGCTGCTTGGTGAACTGCTCCTCCACCGGGGTCTCGCGGGCGCGGTCGAGCGTGCGGTCGCAGCGGTCGGCGAGCTCGCGCACGGGGACGCCGCGCGAGGTGTGGTAGGTCAGCGTCTTCACCAGGCGCACCGGGACGCCGGCCTTCGCCTTCACGCGGTAGACGTGCTTGGCGAGGTCGTCGTCGATCTGGGAGGTCTGGTCCCACTCGTTCTCGGTCTCGAGGACGTGCTCGGCACCGCAGGCCACGGTCATCCGCGAGTTGGTGGTGCGGTAGCCGAGCAGGTAGCGCGTGCCGCTGACCCGCTTGAGGCCCGGCTGGAGCACCCGATCCTCGAAGGACTCGGCCTTCCGCGGGTCGAAGCCGGCGGCCTCGCTGCCCGAGGGCGCGTGGTACTCGTCGACGCCGTCCTGGCGGTTGAGGATCTGGCTCGAGATCAGGACCGAGGCGTCGTGGTCGAGCATCTCGACCTCGTAGTCGAGGATCGCGAGGTGCCGGTCGGTGAAGGAGACCAGGCGGCGGGAGCGGATCAGCACGCGCTTGCCCGAGGGGGTGCGCCACTCCAGCTCGCGGGTGAGCACGCCGTTCGCGAAGTCGAGGCGGCGCGAGTAGGCGAGGACGTCGGCCTCGCTCAGCACGAACGGCTCGTCGTCGACGTAGAGGCGGATGATCTTCGCGTCCGGCACGTTGACGATGGTCTGGCCGACGCGGGCGAAGCCGAACGCCTCCTCCGCGTGGCGGATGGGCCAGGTCTCGTGGAAGCCGTTGATGAAGGTGCCGTAGGCGTAGCCGTCGCGGCCCTCCTCGACGTTGCCGCGCAGGCCCAGGTAGCCGTTGCCGGTCGCGAAGAGCGTCTCGGTGCGGCCCTGCAGCTCGGTGGCGAACTCGGTCTCGACCAGGGCCCACTCGTCGACGGGGAACCGGTTGCGGTCGAGCGGGTCGGAGGTGATGGGGTTCATGCGGCGTCCTCGGGGGCGGGGGCGGTGGGGAGGAAGGGGAGCAGCTCGGCGAGGTCGTCGACGACGATGTCGGCGCCGTGCTCGAGGAGGGTGTCGCGGCCGACGCCCCGGTCGACGCCGACGACGAGGCCGAAGGCGCCCGCGCGGCCGGCGGCGACTCCGGAGTGCGCGTCCTCCACGACCACGCACTCGGCGGCGGTGAGGCCGAGCAGCTGCGCGGCGTGCAGGTAGGTGTCGGGCGCGGGCTTGCCGGCGATCGACTCCCGGGCGGCGAGGAGCCCGTCGACGACGACCTCGAAGCGGTCGCGGATCCCGGCGGCCTCGAGCACGGGCACGCCGTTGCGGGAGGAGGTGACGACGGCGACCTCGACGCCCGCGGCGATCGCGGCGTCGACCAGGGCGCGCGAGCCGGGGTAGGGCGCGACGCCCTCCTCGGCCAGGGTCTGGTTGAACGCGTCGTTCTTGCGATTGCCGAGTCCGCAGACGGTCTCGAGCGCGGGGTCGTCGCTCGGCGATCCCTCGGGGAGGGTGATCCCGCGGGAGGCGAGCAGGGCGCGGACGCCGTCGTAGCGCGGGCGGCCGTCGATGTACCGGAAGTAGTCGGCGTCCGTGTAGCCCTCGGCGATGCCGCGCGACTCGAGGTACGGCGCGAAGAGGCGGGCCCAGGCCTGCATGTGCACGTCGGCGGTCGGCGTGAGGACGCCGTCGAGGTCGAAGAGGAGCGCCCGGGTCTCGCGGAGGGCGGAGGCGTCGGGGCGCGTCGGTGATGCAGTCACAGCGGGGAGGACCTCTGATCGGGGCTCGAGTGCGGCGGGCTCCGCCGGCGACAGGCCGTCCGCACGGACACCGGGTATCGTATACGCCCCCCGGTCGCCGCCTGGAACCGTTTACACGTCCGACATCTGCGCGCCGCAGCGGGTCCGCGCGGCTCCAGCGCGCCGGTGGCCTCGGAGTCGCCCGCGGAACGAAGGCCGGACAACCGGATCCGCGGAATCCCGGGCAGTTCTGGGCGCTCGGCCTTCGTCGCGCGGCTCGTCAGGCGGTCTTCTCCAGCGCGCCCCCCGCTCCGGGGGACGCCGCGAGCTGCGAGACGCGCGCGGGGCTGATCCGCAGGGCGGCCGCGACGGCCTCGACGGTGTAGCCGTCGGTGCGGAGGGCGCGCACGGCCTCGCGGCGGAGCTCGCCGGCGTGCCGGAGGGCCGCGCGGGCCGCCTCCTCGGCGCGAGCGCCCTCGTCCCAGATCGCGAGGACCTCGGGCGGCGCCTCGACGATCACCCGCACGTCCACCTCGTCGACGCCGACGTCGAGGTGCACGGCGGCGAGCTCGCGGGCGGCGGCCGGGATGCCGCGGGTCGAGACCGCGCCTCCGGTCGCGACGATCTCCGCGCCGTTCGGCGCGGTCGACGTCAGCTCGGGGATCTCGATCGTCCACCAGGGGGTGCCGTCCCGGTAGGCGCGGGCCGCGAGGACCCGGGGTCCGCTCGTCATGGTCGGTTCCAATCGCTCGGGGTGTCCGCGAAGACCGCTTGCAGCTGGCGGACGACGCCGGGTGAGACCTCGCCCCGGTGCTGCACGAGGGTGATGGTCGCCCCGCCCTCGGCGGGGCTCCACGTCTCGTGGCTCCCTCGCTGCCGGGTGCGCTCCCACCCGCGCGAGCGGAGGAATCTCGTGACGTCGCGGTACTTCTGCGGCCTGGTCATCAGGGTATTCCAGTCCACCCTGCTGCTCAAGAGCCAGGGTGGGCTTGAACTTCGTGGAGAGCGCGGAGACCTCGCGCTTGGGGAGGAGACCCGGGCCAGGGCGGTCAGCCGAGGGGCCGCAGGTCGGACTCGGCGGCGCCGGCGGTCAGGCGGTGGCGGCCGAGCGGGAGCATCAGGGGAGTTCCCGAGGTGGGGTCGGTGATGATGCGGCTGTCCAGGCCGAAGACGGCGCGGACGGTGTCCTCGGTCAGGACCTCGGCGGGGGTGCCGGCGGCGTGCACGGTGCCCCCGGCGAGGGCGACGAGGTGGTCGGCGTAGCGGGCCGCGAGGTTGAGGTCGTGCAGGACCATCACGACGGTCGTCCCGCGGTGGCGGTTGAGGTCGACGAGGAGGTCGAGCACCTCGACCTGGTGACTGACGTCGAGGAAGGTGGTCGGCTCGTCCAGCAGCAGCAGGTCGGTCTCCTGGGCGAGGGCCATCGCGATCCAGACCCGCTGGCGCTGCCCGCCGCTGAGCTCGTCGACGGCGCGATCGGCGAGGCTCGCGGTGTCGGTCGCGTCGAGCGCGGTCGCGACGGCCTCGTCGTCGTGCGCGTTCCAGCGGCTGAGGATGCCCTGGTGCGGGTGGCGGCCGCGGCCGACGAGATCGGCGACGGTGATCCCCTCCGGAGCGATCGGCGACTGCGGCAGGAGGCCCAGGGTGCGGGCGAGCTGCTTGGCGGGCGTCCTATGCACCGCCTTGCCGTCGAGCAGCACGGTGCCCGCGCGCGGGGCGAGCAGGCGCGACATCGAGCGGAGGAGGGTCGACTTGCCGCAGGCGTTCGCGCCGACGATCGCGGTGATCCGGCCGGGCGGGACGACGAGGTCGAGGCCGTCGACCACGGTCCGGTCGCCGTAGCCCAGGGTGAGGGACTCGACGGTGAGGGTGTGCTCGGCGGTCACAGGGACCCTCCCGATCGGTTGCTGCGGACGATGAGGTAGATCAGGTACGGCGCACCGAGCACGCCGGTGACGACGCCGACCGGGTAGCGCAGGCCGAGCCCGTACTGCCCGACGAAGTCGGCGACGAGCACGAGCAGCGCGCCGACCAGGGCCGACGGGATCAGCAGCGAGCGGCCGGGGCCGACCAGGCGCGCGGCGATGGGGCCGGAGAGGAAGGCGACGAACGCGATCGGGCCGGCCGCCGCGGTCGCGAAGGCGATCAGGCCGACGGCGGCGACGATGACGACCAGGCGGGTGCGGTTCACCCGGATGCCCAGCGCGGCGGCCGTGTCGTCTCCCAGCTGCGTGCCCGAGAGGTCGCGCGACCGGGCGAGCAGGACGGGGGTGAGCACCACCATCGCGATCAGCACCGGGACGACCTCGCCCCAGCGCGCGCCGTTCAGGCTGCCGGTGAGCCAGCGGCTGGCCTCCTGGAAGTCGAAGGCGGCGGCGCGGGAGAGGACGTAGGCGGTGACGCTGTCGAGCATCGCGGCGACGCCGATGCCGATCAGGATCAGCCGGGTGCCGGCCACGCCGCTGCGGTAGGAGAGGGCGTAGACGACGAGGGCGACCAGCAGGCCGGCGACGATCGCGAGGACCGAGACCTGCGTCGCTCCGAGCGACAGCGTGACGATCGCGAAGGCCGCGGCGGCGCTCGCCCCGGCGCTGATCCCGATGATGTCGGGGCTGGCCAGCGGATTGCGCAGCATGGTCTGGAAGGCGACGCCGCCCAGGCCGAAGCAGAGGCCGACCAGCACGCCGAGGATCGCGCGCGGCAGGCGCAGTCGCCCCACGGTGAAGGAGGCGCCGGGCACCTGCTCGCCGAGGATCACCCGGACGACCTCCGCCGGCGAGTAGATCGTCTGCCCGACGATCAGCGAGACGGCGAAGACGACGACGAGGAGCGCGACGAGCACGGCCACGACGACCCGGCGCCGGACCCCGCGGCGGCGGCGGCCGGCCGCGACCGCAAGCGCGGTGGCGGAGGGAGCGGGCCGGGACTGGACGGCGGTCACAGTTCGCGCACCTTCTGCCGGCGCACGATCGCGATGAAGACGGGGGCGCCGATCAGCGCGGTGATGATGCCGACGTCGATCTCGCTCGGCCGCGCGACGATGCGGCCGACGATGTCGGCGCCGGTGAGGAGGACCGCTCCGGCGACCGCGGAGAAGGGGAGCAGCCAGCGGTGGTCGACGCCGACGAGGAGGCGGCAGGCGTGCGGGACGACCAGGCCGACGAAGCCGATCGGCCCGGTGACCGCGGTGGTCGCTCCGCAGAGAATCACGGCCCCGAGCGCCGCGGCGCCGCGCGCGAGGGCCACGCGCTCGCCGAGACCGGCGGCCAGCTCGTCGCCGAGCGCGAGGGTGTTCAGGCTCTTCGCCGAGAGCACGCAGAGCACGAGACCGGCGAGGAGGAACGGCACGACCTGGCCGATGCTCGCGGCGGTCGCGCCGCCGACGCCGCCGATCTGCCAGGAGCGGATGCCGCCGGAGAGATCGGCGCGCGGCAGGACGATCGCGCTGATCACCGAGACGAGAGCGGCGGAGGTGGCCGCGCCGGCGAGCGCGAGCTTGAGCGGAGTCGCTCCCCCGCGGCCGAGCGAGCCGACGACGTAGACGAAGACGGCGGCGACGGCCGCGCCGCCGATCGCGACCCAGATGAAGCCGGTCGCGGTGGAGAGGCCGAAGAAGACGATGCCGGTGACGACCGCGAGCGAGGCGCCGGTGTTGACGCCGAGGATCCCGGGGTCGGCGAGCGGATTGCGGGTGACGCCCTGCATCAGCACGCCCGCGACGCCGAGTGCGGCGCCGGCGACCGCGGCGAGCACCGTGCGCGGGATGCGCTTGGCGACCGCGGCCTGCGCGAAGCCGTCGGTGGAGCCGCCGAACGCGGCGACCACGTCGCTCCACGACACGTCGCGCGAACCGACCAGCACCGAGAGCACGCCGACTCCGGCCAGCACGGCGAGGGCGACGAGGAGCCAGAGGGCGCGCAGCCGCCGCGGGCGTCGCACGGCGGCGACGCCCGCGGCGGGCGGGGCGGTGAGGGTCACGCGGAGCGGGCTGTGACGCGGATCACGCGGCCTTGTCGGCGGCTTCGGCCAGCATGGCGAGGTAGTCGTCGAGGACGTACGAGATCGACAGCGGGGTCGGGTTCGCGGCGGTGCCGAGCGGCGTGGAGGGCAGGCGCACGATGGCGTCGTTCGCGACGGCCGGGATCTGCGAGAGCAGCGGGTCGGCCTTGAGGGTGTTCACGAGCTCGTCGTCGCCGTAGGTGACGATCACGTCGACGTCGCTGAACGCGTCGGCCTGCTCGGCGCTCTGGGTGAGCGAGAACGCGTCGGTGGTGGCCGAGGCGGTCGCGATGCTCTCCGGCGTCGTCAGGCCGAGGTCCTCGAAGAAGGCGGGGCGGGTGTCGTGCGTCGTGTAGAAGCTGACCTGGCTCAGGTCGGTCGGGTCGACGTGGGTGAGGAACATCGCGGAGGCGCCGGCGAGCTGCGGGTGCGCGGCGACCTTCTCCTCGATCTCGGTCTCGAGGTCGCCGATCAGCGCGGCGCCCTCGTCGGCCATGCCCATCGCCTCGCTGTTGAAGGTGATGGTGTCGCGCCAGGAGGTGCCCCAGGCGGTCTCGGGGTAGGCGACGACGGGCGCGATCTCGGACAGCGTGTCGTAGTCCTCCTGGGTGAGGCCGGAGTAGGCGGCGAGGATCACGTCGGGCTGCGTGTCCGCGACGGCCTCGAAGTCGATGCCGTCGGTCTCGTCGAAGAGGACGGGGGTCTCGCCGCCGAGCTCCTCGAGCTTCTCGGAGACCCAGGGGAGGAGTCCGTCGCCGTCGTCGTCGCCGAAGTTGGCGGCGGCCATGCCGACCGGGACCACACCGAGCGCGAGCGGGACCTCGTGGTTGGCCCAGTTGACGGTCGCGACGCGCTCCGGCTGCGACTCGATGGTCGTGGTGCCGAGCGCGTGCTCGATGGTGATCGGCTCGAAGCCGTCGCCGGCGGCGGAGTCGGCGCCCGTCGCGGCGGACGAGCAGCCGGCGAGGCCGACGGTGAGCAGGGCGGTCGCGACGAGGGCGAGCGACTTGGTGGCGCGGGGCATTGTTCCCTTTCGGAAGGCTGTGGTCGTGGCGCGCATCGGGCGGTGGACACCGAGCACTAAGGACAGCCTAACCAAAGAATGTGCGACTTCTCAGCCGGAAAGGGCTGCGCGGTCCCCATCTCAGGCCGAGACGAGCTTCTCCACGGTGCGGAGGTTGCGGGTCGTCGTCGTCGAGCGGAAGACGGCGCGGGCCAGGATCTTCGCGGCCGGAGTGTCGGTGGAGGAGCCCTTCGGGCAGCGCCAGTAGAGGACGCCGTCGCCGCGGGCGAGCAGCTCGACAGCCGGGTCGGTCGCGCCGATCGCCGCCTCGGCCGCGTCGAGGGCGGCGGGGTCGGAGCCGAAGACGACGTAGGGGTGCGCCGTCTCGTCGATCCGCTCGAACGGGTAGGCGGCGGCGGCCGCGGCGAGCGCCTCCTGCGTGACGAGGACGATCCAGGCGTCGTACCCGAAGCGCTCGCCTAGGGCCGCCTCGAGCGCGGACTTCAGCTCGGCGGGGTCGCGGCCGGAGTCGAAGGCGGCGTTGCCGCTGGCGAGCACGGTGCGGACGGCCGTGCCGCCGACGCTCTCGACGGTGGCGGCGAGGTCCGCGCTGCGGACGGTGCGGCCGTTGACGTTCACTCCGCGCAGGAGGGCGACGAGACGGGTCATGCGGCCGACGGTAGCGTGGCGGGATGGCGCGCGGTGGACGGATCTTCGGGAGCGGGGCGGGGTCCGAGTCGCTCGAGGCGGCGATCCTGCGCGCGAGCACCCGCGGGCCGGGTGCGCGGACCCGGGCCGAGATCGTGCCGCCGTCGGGTCGGCACCTCGTGCTGCCGCCGTCGTCGGGGACCGTGCTGGCCGTCGACGTCGACGCGCTCGTGGCGCTCGCCGCGGAGGAGGACCTGCTGATCGCGCTCGAGCGGCGGGCGGGCGAGTTCGCGGTCGCCGCGACTCCGCTGCTCTCGTGGTGGTCGGCGGACGAGACCGTGCCGGACGAGGAGACGGAGCGACGGCTCGACGCGCGTGCGCTCGCCGCGGTGACGCTCGGGCCCGGTCCGGGGGCGGACGTGGAGTCGCGGCTGCGCGGGCTCGTCGCGCGCGGGGAGGTGGACGCGCTCGCCGCGGCGCTCGCACTGCTCGCGCGGGTGCCGGATCCGCCGGCCGCGTTCCAGGACGCGGCGGGGTTCTGGCGGGTGCTGGTGCCGGAGGCGCCGTTCGAGCGGCGGCTGCTGCTCGCGCCGGCGGTGGAGGCGCCGGCCGAGCGGGTGCTGCTGCTGCTGCGCGACTGCGCTTTCACGGCGACGCTGCCGCGGCGGCGCGCGGTGATCGCGGCGGCGTGCGCGCGGGTCGTGGCGGCGGCGCCGGACTCCGCGGCGGTCGCGGCGCTGGCGGAGGCTGTCGACGACGCCCTCGAGAAGCGCTGGCGCGCGCTCTGACCTGCTCCGGGGGTGGGGATCACCTCCGGCACGCGGAAACACCCTCGGCTCGCCGAAACGGCCCGATCCGGCGAGCCCGACGCGATTCCACGAGCCGGAGGTGCCCGCGCCGTACCTCCGGCACGCGGAAACACCGTCGGCTCGCCGAAACGGCGCGATCCGGCGAGCCCGACGCGATCCCACGAGCCGGAGGTGCCCACGCCATATCTCCGGCACTCGGAAACACTCTCGGCTCGCCGAAACAGCCCGATCCAGCGAGCCCGACCCGATTCCACGAGCCGGAGGTCGACCCACCGAGCGGCCGCGCGGACCGGGTGCCTAAGCTGGACGGATGTCCCTCCCCGGTCTCGAATTCCGTCGCTTCCCCGCCGCCCTCACCGCGGAGGGCGGTCCCGACGCCGCCACGGCCGCCTGGGGCACCGCGATCAACGCGGGGTTCCACGAGAAGGAGTACACGCCGGAGCAGTGGCGCGACTGGGCCGAGCACATGGTCGCCGACCAGCGCGAGCTGACCGCGGTGCACGACTCCGCCTCCCCCGAGGGCATCGACGGCGAGGCCGTCCCCGTCGCCACCTACGCCGCGTTCCCGGGGTCGCTGCAGGTCGGCCGCGGCCGGGAGCTGGCCGCGCACCTCGTCTCGCAGGTCACGGTGCGCGCGACGCACCGCCGCCGCGGCATCCTCCGCGCCATGATCACCGACGACCTGCGCCTGGCCCGCGAGGCCGGCGCCGCGGTCGCCGTGCTCACCGCGAGCGAGGCCTCCATCTACCGCCGGTTCGGCTTCGGCCGCTCCGCGTTCACCCGCTCGATCCGCGTGGACACCGGGCCGCGCTTCGCCCTGCAGGTCGAGCCGGCCGGCCGCGTCGAGGTCGTCGCGACGAGCTGGCTGCAGTCGCGGGTGGAGGAGGTCTTCCGCGCCTTCCACGCGCGCACCCCCGGCTCGCTGACCCGGCAGTCGCGCTACGCGGCGAACGCGGTCGGCACCGAGCCCGGCGAGACCGCGCCGGGCCGCTCCGTCCGCTCGGCGGTGCACCTCGACGCCGACGGACAGCTCGACGGCTACGTGACCTACAAGGCCGTCGGGCCGGACGAGGACGACCGCACGCTCGAGGTCGTCGATCTGGTCGCCGCGACCGCCGACGCGTACCTCGCACTCTGGGGCTTCCTCGGTGCCGTCGACCTCGCGTCGACCGTCACCTGGGACATGGCGCCCCTCGACGATCCGCTGACCTGGGCGCTGCGCGACGCGCGC
Source organism: Rathayibacter sp. VKM Ac-2760 (assembly GCF_009834185.1). Taxonomy (GTDB): domain Bacteria; phylum Actinomycetota; class Actinomycetes; order Actinomycetales; family Microbacteriaceae; genus Rathayibacter. The sequence continues at coordinate 212,449 of NZ_CP047173.1, read as the reverse complement.
GTCGTCTCGGTGACCACCGTCTCCGACCTGATCTGGACCCGCGTGCTCGACGTGGCGGCGGCCTTCGGGGCGCGGCCGTGGACGAGCGACGGCACTCTGGTGCTCGCGGTCCGCGACGAGCTCGGGCTCGTCGACGGCGGCTACCGGATCACGGTCGAGGGCGGCGAGGGCCGCGTGGAGCGGACCGACGACGCGCCGACGCTGGAGCTCGACGTCGCCGACCTCGGCACGCTGCTGCTCGGCTCCGCCCGCCCGTCCACGCTGGCCCGCGCCGGCGCAGTGACGCTGGCGGCCGAGGACCACGAGAGCGTCGACCGCTTCTTCGCGCCGATCGCGGCGCCGTACTGCATCTCCTTCTTCTAGACCGCGCGCGGGGAAGCCCTGCGCCCCCGCGGAGCTGCTCGACCGGCAGGCCGAGCCCGGGACTCGCAGGCTCCTCCGGGTGTCCCCGCATCCGCCGTCGGTCATGCTGGAGGATCCCGACCGCGAGGAGTTCCGCATGGGCGCATCCGTGATCGTCGACGTCATCGTCGTGCTGAGCCTCATCGGCGCGCTCGTCGACGGCCTGCGGCGCGGTTTCCTCCGCACGCTCGGCGGCCTCGCGGGTGTGGTGGCCGGCGCGATCGCCGCCTCCTTCGCCGTGCCCGCCGTCTCCGCCTGGGCCGCGGGCAGCGAGTGGCGGCTCCTCGCCGTGATCGGCACGGCGGTGCTGCTGCTCGGCGTCGGCTACGCGATCGGCGCGACCATCGGCGCCGTCTTCGGCCGCGGCGCGGACAAGGTCAAGCTCGGTCTGCTCGACCGTCTGGCCGGCGGAGTCGCGGGAGTCGCGATCACCGGCCTGGTCTGGATCGCGGTGACCTCGGCGGTGTCCCTGCTCGGCGTGCCGCTCGTGACGACCTCGGTGGCCGGCTCCACCGTCATCCGCACCATGGACGATCTGACGCCGGACCCGGTCCGCGGCTTCCTCGCCCAGCTGCAGTCGACCGTCGTCGACGAGGGCACCTCGTGGATCGTCGAGGCCATGGACGCGCCGACCGAGGCGCCGGTCATCCCGAGCGTCGCGACCGACGACCCCGAGGTCGCGACCGCCGCCGACTCTGTCGTCCGCGTCTCCGGCACCGCCTGGGCCTGCGACGTCGGCGTCACCGGCAGCGGCTTCGTCGTCTCGGACGACCGCGTGATCACGAACGCGCACGTGGTGGCCGGAGTGTCGGAGCCCGTGGTCGAGGCGCCGAACGAGCCGCCGCGCACGGGCCGCGTCGTCTACGTGGACGCCGCCGCCGATCTCGCGGTCATCGCGGTCGACGGGCTCTCCGCGGCACCGCTCGCACTCGACGACGCGGTCTCCGCCGGCGACGACGCCGTGGTGGCGGGCTACCCGTTCGGCGGCCCGCTGACCCTCGGCGCCGCGCAGGTCTCCTCGGACGCGACCGTCTCGCTGATGGTCGACGGCGCGCCCACCTCGCGCGAGGTGCTGACCCTCGCCGCCCTCGTGAACCAGGGCAACTCCGGGGGCCCGCTGCTCTCCCTCGACGGCACCGTCTCGGGCGTCGTCTTCGGCAAGGCGGCGTCGGTCGCCAACGTCGGCTACGCGATCCCGCTCTCGGTGCTCGGGCCGGTCGCCGCCGAGGCGCCGTCGCTGACCGACACGGTCGACTCCGGGCCCTGCCGATCGGCCTGATCCCGCACTCCCGCGCACGACATCAGCTGAGAAGGGGGTCCCTCGCCCCACAGCGGAGGCACCCTCTTCTCAGCTGATGTTCTGCAGCGCACCCGCGCGCACCCCCGGTCACTCGGCCGGCAGCGGCCCGTCCGTCAGCACCAGTCGCAGCTCGTCCAGCTGCACCACGGTCGGATCGGTGGCCAGGTACTCCTCGACCCGCGGGTCCAGCGGGAAGCGCGCCGACTCCTCGATCGCGATCGCGACGATCCCCTCCGACGCCGGATCCGTCCTATACCGATCGCCGATGTAGGGCGCGTAGACCCCCGACGACATCCCCTGCACCAGCACCAGCCCGCCGTCGAGTCCGCGCTCGTGCAGCACGCCCGCCACCCGCGCGATCCCGGTGGCACGCTCCTGCGCGATGCCGATCGAGGTCGCCGCCGCGATCACCAGCGAGGCCGCCAGCAGCACGACGCCGACCGGCCGCGCGATCCGCCGCGACAGCACGAGCCCGTCGCGCAGCGCCTCCGCGATGCCCACGCCCGCGAGCACGCAGAGCAGCCACGCCCACGCCACGTAGTAGTGCGGCAGCGCGACCGAGCTGATCAGCAGGTGGAAGACGAGCAAGAGCAGCGTCGCGCCCGCGAGGTACAGCACGAGCGCCCGCCGCCGCGGCGCGAGCAGTGCGAGCAGCCCGCCCAGCACGAGCACCGCGAGCGCCGCCGGACCGACGCCCGACAGCATGAACCAGAGGTTCGCCCACCACGGCGGGAAGCGGTAGGGCGCCCCCGCGACGTCGATCAGGTGCCCGCTCGCGTTGTGCTCGCTCTGGAACTCGAGCAGGTAGCGGATCGCCTCGACCGGGTGCACCGGCAGATAGGCGAGCACCGCCGTCACCAGGAACGCGAGCGCGAAGGCCGCGAAGCCCCGGAGCGCCCGGCGGCGGTCGCCGATCATCAGCAGCGGCAGGAGGAAGACCGGCGCGAGCGCGAGCGTCGTCAGCTTCGAGGTGACCGACAGCGCGAAGAGGACGCCGGCGAATCCGATCAGCCGGCCGCCGCGCTCCCCCGCCGCGCCGCGCCGCGCCCAGGCCCAGGCGGCGGCCATCGCGGCGACCGCGAACAGCACCATGAACGGCTCGAGGAGCGCGAGCCGGTCGATCCGGGTGCCGCCGGTGGCGGTGGTGCGCGGGAAGAGCAGGAACAGCCCGGCGGGGATCAGCGCGAGGAGCGCGCCGAGCTCGCGCTTCAGCCAGAACCAGAGGATCACGCCGGTGAGGAGCGTCGCGGCCCCGGCGGCGATCCGCCCGGCGAGCAGCCCCTCGCCGAGCAGCACCTGCGCGAGACCGATGAGGTATTTCGCGGTCGGCGGGTGCTCGAGGTTGGGAGTCACGTCGCCGTGCAGATAGCTCCAGCCGGCGGAGAGGTAGACCGGCTCGTCGGAGGAGATGTTCGCGGCGCCCAGGTTCCCGAAGCACTGGTGGAGCGCCCAGAGCAGGGTGCCGAGCACGGCCGCCGCCCTCGCCCAGCCGATCCCCCGCGTCACCCGGCCGATCCTAGGCGGTGCCCGGTCGGACCCGGCGGAGCGACCCCCGGGGGCCGCCCGCCCGCCCCGGTAGGATCGAGCGGCATCCCCACCCTCTCTCCTGGAGCCTCCAGCACATGGCAGACAGCCGCACCGCAGCCGTTCCCGACACCACCGCGAACGCGGAGGCCACTCCCGAGAAGGAGCAGCCCTACGCGGCACTCGGGCTGAAGCCCGACGAGTACGCGAGCATCCGCGAGATCCTCGGCCGGCGCCCCACGAGCGGCGAGCTGGCGATGTACTCGGTGATGTGGAGCGAGCACTGCTCGTACAAGTCGTCGAAGATGTACCTCCGCCAGTTCGGGCAGAAGGTCTCGCCCGCCATGAAGAAGAACCTCATGGTCGGCATGGGCGAGAACGCCGGAGTCGTCGACGTCGGCGAGGGCTGGGCCGTCACCTTCAAGATCGAGAGCCACAACCACCCGAGCTACATCGAGCCGTTCCAGGGTGCGGCGACCGGCGTCGGGGGCATCGTCCGCGACATCATCTCGATGGGCGCCCGCCCGGTCGCCGTGATGGACGCCCTGCGCTTCGGCGACATCGACGACCCGGACACCGCCCGCGTCGTGCACGGCGTGGTCGCCGGCATCTCCTTCTACGCCAACTGCCTCGGCCTGCCCAACATCGGCGGCGAGACGTACTTCGACTCCGTCTACCAGGGCAACCCGCTCGTCAACGCGCTCGCGGTCGGCGTCCTCCGCCACGAGGACCTGCACCTCGCCAACGCCCGCGGCGTCGGCAACAGGGTCGTGCTCTTCGGGGCGCGCACCGGCGGCGACGGCATCGGCGGCGCGTCGATCCTCGCCTCCGACAGCTTCGCCGACGGCGGCCCGACCAAGCGCCCGGCCGTGCAGGTCGGCGACCCGTTCGCGGAGAAGGTGCTCATCGAGTGCTGCCTCGAGCTGTTCCGCAAGGACCTGGTCGAGGGCATCCAGGACCTCGGCGCGGCCGGCATCTCCTGCGCCACCTCGGAGCTGGCCTCCAACGGCGACGGCGGCATGTTCATCGAGCTCGACTCGGTGCTGCTGCGCGACCCCTCGCTCACGGCCGAGGAGATCCTGATGTCGGAGTCGCAGGAGCGGATGATGGCGGTCGTCCGCCCGGACAAGCTCGACGCGTTCCTCGGGGTCGTCCGCAAGTGGGACGTCGAGACGAGCGTGCTCGGTGAGGTCACCGACTCCGGCCGCCTCGTCATCAACTGGCACGGCGAGGAGATCGTCAACGTCGATCCGCGCACGGTCGCGGTCGACGGCCCGGTCTACGAGCGCCCGATCGCCTACCCCGCCTGGCTCGACGCGCTGCAGGCCGACTCCTCCTCGCGCCTGCCTCGCTCGACCGAGGGCGACGCGCTGCGCGCCGAGACCCTCGCGCTGCTCGGCTCGGCGAACCTCGCCGACAAGAGCTGGATCACCTCGCAGTACGACCGCTACGTGCTCGGCAACACCGCGCTGAGCTACCCCGACGACGGCGGCATGGTCCGCGTCGACGAGGAGTCCGGACTGGGCTTCGCCGTCGCCACCGATGCCAACGGCCGCTGGTGCCAGCTCGACCCGGCGCAGGGCGCGCGTCTCGCACTCGCCGAGGCGTTCCGCAACGTCGCCGTCACCGGAGCGACGCCCGTCGCCGTCTCCGACTGCCTCAACTTCGGCAGCCCCGAGAACCCCGAGGTGATGTGGCAGTTCCGCGAGGCGGTCGGCGCCCTCGCCGACGCCTGCCTCGAGCTGGAGATCCCCGTCACCGGCGGCAACGTCTCGTTCTACAACCAGACCGGCGACGTGCCGATCTTCCCGACCCCCGTCGTCGGCGTGCTCGGCGTGATCGACGACGTCGGCCGCCGCATCCCCTCCGGCTGGCAGGACGAGGGCGACAACGTCTACCTGCTCGGCGTCACCCGCGACGAGCTCGACGGCTCGGCCTGGGCCGGCACCGTGCACGAGCACCTCGGCGGCCGTCCGCCGCAACTCGACCTCGCGGCCGAGAAGTCGCTGGCCGAGCTGATCGCGGCGGGCTCGAGGGAGTCGCTGATCGCCTCCGCGCACGACCTCGCCGACGGCGGCCTCGTCGTCGCGCTGGCCGAGTCGGCGCTGCGCTTCGGCGTCGGCGTGCGGATCTGGCTCGACGAGCTGATGGAGCGCGACGGCGTCGACGCGACGGCCGCCCTCTTCTCGGAGTCGACGGGCCGCGTGCTCGTGTCGGTGCCGCGGGAGGACGACGTGAAGTTCCGCGGGCTCTGCGAGGGCCGGGGCTACCCCGTGCTCCGGATCGGCGTGACCGACGCCGAGTCGCCGGTCGTCGAGGTCCAGGGCCTCTTCACCGTGCCGCTCGAGGAGCTGCGCGCCGTCAACGGCGCCGTGCTGCCCTCCCGCTTCGCCTGACCCGGGGCCGTCCGGTCCCCGGACCCCCGCGAGTCCCCAAAAGTTGCGGTAGTCGCGCGCCACTACCGCAACTTCGGAGGAGTGGAGTGGGCGGGGCGGGCGGGGCGCTCGGGTTCCGGGATTACGGAATGTTTGCAATAGTGGAGGTATGGACTCCAGACGCGATCTCGCCGCCGAGCTCGACGAGCTGCGCGCGCGGCTGGAGCGGCTCGAGGGTGCCACCGTCGTCGCGGCGTCCCCCGACGCCGTCACCCCGACGCACGACGACCCGTTCTGGGCGCTGACCGCGCTCAAGGAGCGGCTGCCCGCGCCCGGCGGAGTCGTCTTCGCCGGCGCCGTCGCCACGCCGGCCGGCCCGGTCGAGTGGCAGTACGGCCTCAGCACCGACGCGTTCTTCGAGCGCGACTGGGGCTCGAGCCCGGGCCCGGCCGCGCTCGCCGCGCTCGGCAGCCCGGTGCGTCTGCGCTTCCTCCAGTCCGTCGCGGGCGGAGTCGAGACGGTGGCGCAGCTCGCCGAGAGCGAGGGCGCGGGCACCACCGGTCAGATCTACCACCACGTCAATCAGCTGGTCGCCGCCGGATGGCTCGAGGCCCGCGGACGGGGACGCTACGGCATCCCGCCCGCCCGCCTCGTCCCCCTGCTCGCGATCCTCCTCGCCGCCGGAGGTCCCCGATGAGAGTCCGCACCCGCCTGCTCGCCGCCGCCGCGGCCGTCGCAGTGCTCGCCGGAGGCGTGCTGCTGCGCCCGGCCGCGCCCCGCGTCTCGGCCGACCGCACCGGCGACGCCGCGATCGCCGAGTGGCTGAGCGGGCAGTGGTCCGGCGGGAGCGGTGCCCGCGACCAGCTCGTCGCCGCGGTCGTCACGCCCGACGGCGTCCGCTTCGCCGGCCTCGGCGCCGACGAGGGCACGGAGGTGGAGATCGGCTCCGTCACCAAGACGATGACGGCACTGCTGCTCGCGCAGAGCGCGGAGGCGGGGACGGTCGCGCTCGACGACCGCGCCGCCGACCACGCCGAGCTGGGCGGCTTCGACGGCACCCTCGAGGAGCTCGCGAGTCATCGCTCCGGGCTCCCCCGGCTCTCGTCCGCCCCGCTCGACACCGCGGTGACGCTGCTCGCCCAGCTGCGCGGCGTCGATCCGTACGCCACGTTCTCGGCGGAGGACGTGCTGGCCCAGGCGGCGAGCGCCGGCGGGAGCGGAGGCGACGTCTCGTAGTCCAACCTCGGCGCCGCGGTCCTCGGGCAGACCCTCGCGCACGCCGAGGGAGCGGACTACGCCGACCTCGTCCGCGAGCGCGTCTTCGCGCCGCTCGGCATGACCGGCAGCTCCGTCCCCGTCTCGGCCGACGCGCTCGGGCCGGACGCGCCGACGGGCTCCTCGGAGAGCGGCCGGCCCGTCGGCCCGTGGACGCTCGAGGGGTACGCACCGGCCGGAGGCGTCCGCTCGACCGCCGCGGACATGGCACGGTACGCGCGCGCCCTGCTCACCGACGACCCCGCGCTCGGCGTCCCCGCCGCGACCGTGCTCGACCCCCGCTTCGACGCCGGCGACGGCGATCGCATCGGGCTCGCCTGGTACACCTCGGACGCGGTCGGCGGCGGCTCGGCGACCTGGCACAACGGCGGCACCGCGGGCTACGCGACCATGCTCGCGATGGACCGCGAGCGCGGCGTCGCCGTCTTCGTCAACTCGAACACCGCGACCTCGGTCGACGGGCTCGGCCTGCGCCTGCTCGCGCACGTCCTGGAGGAGGAGTCGTGATCATCGCCACCCTGATCGCCCTGGTGGTGGCCGCCTACACCGCGGGCCGCCTCGCCCTCGGCACCGTGCCGCTGCGGCGCACCGAGCGCTTCCTGCACCGCGACCGCCTCCGGATGCTCTCGCACCTCGTCGAGGCGATCGCCCTGCTGCTGCTGGTACGCCTCTTCGCCGACTGGACGCTGCTGACCCTCGTGCCGTGGTTCGCCCTCGTCGCGCTGACCGCCGCGGGAGCCGCCGGCGCCGTCGCCCGCTGGCACCGCCTGCCCTGGCTCGAGGACCCGGCGAAGCGCCGCGGCCGCACCCTCGGCTTCGCCGGCACCGTCGCGCTCTCGGCCCTGTTCGTCGGCGTCGTCGGCCTCTGACCCGCCCGCCCGGGTCCTCGAGCAGCCCCGAAGGGGCGCGCTCATGCTGGTCGAGTAGCCCCGAAGGGGCGTATCGAGACCCGCCGTCGCCAGCACGTCCGGCGGAGCCGGATCTCGATACGCCCGCTCCGCGGACTACTCGATCAACAGGGATGCCCGCTCCTCGGCTCACCCGGGCGGCAGGGACGGAGTCTTGCTGGTCGAGTAGCCCCGAAGGGGCGTATCGAGACCCACCGTCACCAGCACGTCCGGCGGGGCCGGATCTCGATACGCCCGCTCCGCGGGCTACTCGATCAGCAGGGACGCCCCGCTCCGCGGGCTACTCGATCAGCGGGCGGCTCCCCCGTCACCCCTCCTGAACGGGCAGCGGCTCCGGCTCGTCGTTGTCGAGGACGCGGCCGTTCTGGTCGCCGACGGTCAGGACCGTCGCGGGGTCGAGGTTGAGGGTGTCGCCGCCGTAGAGGCTGTCGAGGGTGACGCCGTCGCGGCGCACCGAGTTCAGGGCGTCGAGGTAGTCGGCGCTGACGCAGAAGCGGTCCGCGATCCGCGCGGGGTTGTCGCCGGACGCGACCACGTACGCCTCGGGCGCGCCGTCGGTCGCGGTGCGCACGGTGCCGGTCGCGCCCTCGCGGCTGCCGCGGTCGCGGACGACCTCGAGGTCGACTCCGCCGAGACCGCCCGCACCGACAGCGCCGACGGTGGTGATCGTGCACTCGCCGGTCGCGGCGACGGGCACCGGGGCGAGCGTGGCGGTCGGCACCGGGCGCGGGCCCGCGTCGACGGCGGCCTCGGTCGCCGGAGCGGAGGCGCCCGAGTCCCCTGTCGCCGAGCCGCCCGCGGAGGAGCCGCCGGCCGTCGACTCCGGGATGTCGGCCGCCGACGTGCAGCCGGCGAGCAGGAGGGTGCTCGCGAGCACGATCACGATGCGCTGAGTCGTCTTCGATGCCACTCCCAGACTCTAACCCGCGTCGTAGCGGGCGCCTCGGCGCGGCCCCGGCGGAGAGACTGCCCGAACTGTGATGCGCTCGAGTATTGCCTCCGATCTCCCTGAGGATCACACTGTGCGCAGGAGGCGACGATGCCTGTTCCGCACTGCACGACCACCGGCCGGGCTGAGGCCGATGCACGTCACTTCGCGCGCAGCGCGGGACGCGAGCGGAGGACGCGGGCACGGCTCGCGGCGACACTCCTGGCCGTCGTGCTCGCCTCGCTGCTCCTCCCCGGCGACGCGAGCGCATCGACCGTCACCACGGAGGAGACGGTGACGACGACGGAACCCGGAACGACCGTCACCACGACTCGGACGACGACGTCGTCGCCGACCCCGACGCCCTCGACCACGGCGGTGACAGCGCCGGCGGACGCCGTCTGCGCGGCGGCCGCCTCCCTGACGAGGCAAGGACGCCCCGGTGCTGCGCTGACTCTGATCGACGATGCTCGAGACGCCGTGGGTGACGACACCGCGCAGCGGTGCGCGGCCGAGCGGGAGGCCGCGCTCCTGGAGCAGGCGACCGGTCCGGCCGGCCCGGTCGGAGACGTGGACCGCGCGTGGACGGCGTTCGCGGCGACCTGGGTCGCGCCGTTCCTCGGCGGACTGCTCATCGCACTCGCCTGGGTCGCCCTCTGGTTCGTCCTCGCCGTCCGCCTGCTGACGGCCCTCCCCTGGCCGCACGCGCGACTGCGATCGGCCGGAGCGCAGGCGGCACTCGCGGTGGGAGCGATCGTCGCCGCCCTGATCGCGGTCGTCCTCCTCCTGGGGCTCCTCCGCGAGCGCGGCCGTGGAACTCGTTTCACCGCTGACGGCTCCGTGGACGGCGGTCCGGCGCAGGCGCCACTCCCGTTCTGGATCCTTCCCGCCGTCCTCCTCGCCGTCGCCGCCGCCCTCGCCGCCGCCCATCTTCTCGGCAGGCTGCGGATCACACTTCTGGCGCGGGACAAGCAGGGCCAGACCGACTTCTCAGAGGAGCGGACGACCCAGCTGATCGCCCTGCTCGGACGCGTCGGCGGCAGTCCCCCGGCCGGCGTCGAGATTCCCAGGGGGAGCGACGTGACCTCGCTGAGCGAGTCGACGCTCCTGCCGGCACCCGCGAACGCTGTCGCGAAGGCCGCCCTCGCGATCCTCGGGGCCGTGATCGGGACCACTCCGTGGAAGGTCGCGCTGGACTACCTCGACGAGGACACCGCCTCTGTCGTCGTCACGCGCAACGGCCGGAACGTGCAGTCGGCGGTGCTGACGACGAACGAAGGGCTGTCGGCCGGCGAGCTCTTCGGAGTCACCGACACCGCCGGCAAGCGCACGATGCTCTGCGCGCAGGCGGCGGGCGTGGTCATCGTCGCGCTCAGTCGCGCGCACCCCGGCTTCGAGGGCCTCGGCGGCGCCACCGACGGTCGGAGTGTCGGCCTCCAGTTCGTGGCGACGACCACCTTCGCCGACGACCCGGAGCGGGCCGCCCAGCTTCTGGGGCGCGCTCTGCGGATCGACCCGGGCAACTGGGCCGCCGACATCGCTCTGCAGAACATCCTCCATCGGCGGGCGACCGACCCGGCCGCACTGCGCGCCTACCGCGACAGCCTGGCGGCACGGGCCGACGTCCTGGCGGCCGGACAGCGGCTGCTCGCGCAGCGCGTCCTGATCACGTACTTCTCCGTGCTCGTCAATCTGCACGCGGCCGCCACGTCCGAACTCCCTCCCGAGCTGCACTCCGCCCGATACGCACTGATGGAGAAGCTGATCGAGGAGACGAGGAAGGCGGACAGGAGGCAGGAGCAGGATCCGCTCCTCCTGGCGACAGAGCGACGCTTCCGGACCCTGCGGCGCGCCGTGGACGTCGAGTACTCTCTCGTCCCCGCCGCCCCGGTCGGGGCAGCGGCCGCCCCGCCCGCCGCGGAGGACGCCGAGCCGCTCGACCCCTACGACTCCTACAACTCCGCACTCCACGCCCGTCAGAGCGGTGAGAGCGCGACCGCCGCCTTCCGATTCCGTGCCGCCATGACCTCGCTCGAGCTTCGGCGGTGGATCCGGCGCGATCCGGACGCCGTCCGGTACCGGAACGACCCGGTGATCGCCGAGGTCGTCGGCGGCGGCTCGCGCGAGCGGCTCTGGGACCTGCCGCTCTTCTGCGCGCACCGTCACGCGTTCGTGGGGAAGGGGTTCGCCACACCGCTCGGACTCGCCGCGATCACGAACGGCGAGCCGGCGGCCGCGGACCTCGGCGTCACCCGGACCGAGCTCGCGAGACTCGTCGCTGCCGCCAGCCTGATCACGACGATCTGGACCGTCGATCCGGAAGCGGTCGAGGGACTTCCAGATCTCCGGGAGTGGCGGGTCGATCTCGCGGAGATCCTCCTCGAGGCGAATGCGACCGTGATCGATCCTCTTCGGGCGCCGGAGTACCTCTCGGAACTGCGACGCCGGATGCCGCCCACGCCGACCACTGCGCCTCCGGACGCTCTCGAGGTGATTTTCACCGCGTGGATCACTCTTCTCGCAGCCACCCAGTGAGCGACCCGCCGCATCCGCCCGCCCTGCATTGACCGCTGGGGCCGCTGAATCCCATCGCACCGCCCTGTTGGACAGCGCGCTCGCGGAGGCGTCAACTGGAGGCATGCAGTACACGCACCTCGGCCGCACCGGTCTGTCCGTCTCCCGCGCCGTCCTCGGCACCATGAACTTCGGCCCGGAGACGAGCGAGCCCGACTCGTTCGCGATCATGGACCGCGCCCACGAGCTGGGCGTCAACTTCTTCGACACCGCGAACGTCTACGGCGGCGAGGGCGGCCGGGGCGCGACGGAGGAGATCGTCGGGCGCTGGTTCGCGCAGGGCGGCGAGCGCCGCGAGCGCACCGTCCTCGCGACCAAGCTCTACGGCGACATGGAGCAGCACGCCGCTCCCGGCGCCGAGCGCGGCCGCGACTCGTGGCCCAACGGCGGTCGGCTCTCGGCGCTGAACATCCGCCGCGCCCTCGACGAGAGCCTGCGCCGCCTGCAGACCGACCACATCGACCTCTACCAGTTCCACCACGTCGACCGCACGACGCCGTGGGACGAGATCTGGCAGGCGATGGAGGTCGCCGTCCAGCAGGGCAAGGTGCTCTACGTCGGCTCGAGCAACTTCGCCGGCTGGCACATCGCCCAGGCCCAGGAGGCCGCGCGCGACCGCCGCTTCACCGGCCTCTCCTCCGAGCAGTCCATCTACAACCTGCTCGTCCGCGACATCGAGCGCGAGGTCCTGCCCGCCGCGCAGCACTACGGACTCGGCGTCATCCCCTGGTCGCCGCTGCAGGGCGGCCTGCTCGGCGGCGTGATCGAGAAGACGGAGTCGGGAAGCCGCCGGGCCTCCGCCCGCTCGCTCGAGGCGATCGAGAAGAACCGCCCGGCGCTGGAGCAGTACGAGGCCTTCGCCCGCGAGCGCGGCATCGCGCCGGGCGAGCTCGCCCTCGCCTGGCTGCTGCATCAGCCGGGCGTCACCGGCCCGATCACCGGCCCGCGCACCATGGAGCAGCTCGAGAGCGCTGTGGCCGCCGTCGACATCGCCCTCGAGCCCGCCGACCTGGCCCGCCTCGACGAGATCTTCCCCGGCCACCGCACGGCCCCGGAGGACTACGCCTGGTGAGCCGCACCCCTTGCTGATCGAGTAGCCCGCGCAGCGGGCGTATCGAGATCCACTTGCGTCAGACGCCGAGTCTGCAGACCCGCCTTGCTGACCACGGTGGGTCTCGATACGCCCCTGCGGGGCTACTCGACCAGCATGACGATCCCCCGTCCCATCACCCGGACATCCCCTACCCGGAAAGAGACCCCATGAAGCAGCGCAGCATCGGCGACATCAGCGTCGGCAGCATCGGACTCGGCGGCATGCCGATGTCGATCGAGGGCCGCCCGGACCGCGAGCGGTCCATCGCGACCATCCACGCCGCCCTCGACGCCGGCGTCACCCTCATCGACACGGCGGACGCGTACCACCAGGGCGGCGACGCCGACCTCGGTCACAACGAGCTGCTCATCGCGGAGGCGCTCCGCAGCTACGGCGGCGACACCTCCGGGGTGCTCGTCGCCACCAAGGGCGGGCACCTCCGCCCCGAGCCGGGAGTCTGGACGCAGGACGGCCGTCCCGAGTACCTCAAGGAGGCGGCCCGCGCCTCCGCGCAGCGCCTCGGCGTCGAGGCGATCGGCCTCTACCAGTACCACCGCCCCGACCCCGAGGTGCCCTACGCCGACTCGATCGGCGCGCTCGCCGAGCTGCTCGACGAGGGCGTGATCCTCCGCGCCGGCCTCTCCAACGCCGATCCGGACCAGATCCGCGAGGCGCACGGGATCCTCGGCGACCGGCTGGTCTCGGTGCAGAACCAGTTCTCGCCGAAGTTCCGCTCCAGCGAGGCGGAGCTCGAGCTCTGCGCGGAGCTGGGCCTCGCCTTCCTGCCGTGGAGCCCGCTGGGCGGCATCACCTCGGCCGCCGAGCTGGGCACGTCGTTCGCGGCGTTCGCCACCGTCGCCGAGGCACACGACGTCTCGCCGCAGGTGGTCTGCCTGGCCTGGGAGCTGGCGAAGTCGCCCACCGTCATCCCGATCCCCGGCTCCTCGCGGCCGGAGAGCATCCGCGACTCGGCCACGGCGGCCGACCTCGAGCTGACGCCGGAGGAGCTCGCCTCGCTCGACTGAGCGCGTCGGATCTCGATACGCCCGCTGCGCGGGCTACTCGATCAGCAGGAAAGGACCCGCTCCGCGGGCTGCTCGATCACGCGGCGGTTCTTGCTGGTCGAGTAGCGCGCAGCGCGTATCGAGACCCACGCTCCGGACGACGGCGGATCTCGATGCGCCCTCTCGGAGGGCTACTCGATCAGCAGGCGAGCGGCAGCGCCGCGACGAAGGCGCGCGCCGCCGCGCTCGGCCGCTCCGGCAGCGCGACCATGGTCCGCCAGACGAGCAGCGGATCCTCCAGCGGCACCGCGCGCAGCCCGGCCGGCCGCTTCTCGGCGAAGTGCGCCGGCACCACCGCGACGCCCATGCCGTACTCGACCAGGTCGAGCAGCGTGTGCACGTCGTTCACCTCGAGCTCGACCTCGAAGGCCAGCCCGTGCGCGGCGAACGCCCGCGCCGCCAGGTGACTCGCGCCCCAGTGCTCCTGCAGGCCGACGATCGTGCAGCCCTCCAGGTCCGGTATGCGGCACGCCTCGCGGTCGGCGAGCGGATGATCGGGATGCGTCAGCACCGCGAAGCCCTCGCTCGCGAGCGGCCGCGTGACCACTCCCGCCGGCGTCGCGCCGATGTCCGCGACCAGCGCGAGATCGAGCCGCCCGCTGCCCACCGCCTCGAGCAGCGTGCCCGAGCCGTCGTGCGTCAGCCGCAGCCCGATGCCCGGGTGCTGCTCGCGGAACGTCGCCAGCTCCCGCGGCAGGTGCACCCCGCCCAGGCACTCCTCCGTGCCGACCGCGAGGCTCCCCCGCAGCACGCCCTGCACCGCCAGGACCGCGTCGCGCGCGGCGAGGGCGCTGGCGACCGACTGCTCGGACTCCGCCAGCATCGCGCGCCCGGCCGGCGTCAGCTCGACCCGGCGGGTGCTCCGGGTGAACAGCGCACTCCCCAGTTCGCTCTCCAGCGCGCGGATCGACGCCGACAGCCCCGACTGCGAGATCTGCAGCGCGCTCGCCGCGCGGGTGAAGTGCTGCTCCTTCGCCACGGCGAGGAAGTGTTCGAGCTGGCGCAGTTCCATGGGTCCATCCTCGTCGCGCGCGGGCGGCACTGGGAGCGGTTGCGCACCGGCGGATCAGGCCGGGCGGATCGGGCTCGGCACATCGAGCCGGGGCGGATCACCCCGTGGCGGCTCAGCGCGCGGTGGAGATCGCCAGCACCACGTCCGTGAGCGTCGAGCGCAGCCGCTCCAGCGCCGCGTCCTCGGAGTCGTCCTCGAGGATCGACGTCTTCACCGCGTCGTCGTAGCTCGCGATCAGCAGCCGGACGGCCGTGGTCGGCTCGAGGCCGAAGTCGCGCTGCACCTGCTGCAGAGCCCCGCGGACGATGCCGACCAGGGTCTCGTCGAAGCCGGCGCGGAAGTCGCGGTACTGCGGCGCGATCGCCGGATCGCGCAGCGCGAGCAGCTCGAACTCGGACTGCACCACGCACCAGCGCCGGTTGTCGGTGAAGGGCCCCTGCAGCACGTCGAGGATGACGACGGCGAGCGTCTCGGCGGTCAGCGGCTCGTCCGACTCGACCAGCTTGGGGATCGACCGCCCCATCTGATCGACCAGTCCGCTCAGCCGGGCGCCGTTCTCCCGCTCCATCAGGGCGAAGAACAGCTCCTCCTTCGAGGAGAAGTTGGAGTAGAACGCGCCGCGGCTGAAGCCGGCCCGCTCGCAGATCTGCTCGACGGAGGCCGTGTGCACGCCGGTCTCGGCGAAGACGTCGTAGGCGGCGTCGAGGAGCCGCTCCCGCGTCCGGCCGCGACGCGAGGTCTCGACGGAGTCGGTCATCCTGAGTCCTTCCCGGGCGGGCGTCGGCGGTGTTGAGATACACCACTGTATCGGATACATTTCCGTATCGGATACGTCGGTGTATCGGGCACGTCCGCGCATCCGCACTGTCGTGTCGTCCTCCACTCCCCTCGTCGTCAGGAGACACGCGTGTCGTCGATGCTCTACCGACTCGGTCGCTGGGTGTTCCGCGCCCACCGGCTGGTCGCCGTCCTCTGGCTCGCCGTCGTCGTCCTCGCGGGCGGTGGCGCGCTGCTGCTCAACCAGGGCACGGACAACACGTTCTCGATCCCCGGCACGCAGTCGCAGACCGCCCTCGACCAGCTCGAGCGCACCTTCCCGCAGGTCAGCGGCACCTCCGCGCGCTACGTCGTCGTCGCGCCGGACGGCGGCAGCGTCCAGGACGCCGACATCAGCGGACCGGTCGGCGAGGCCGTCACCGCGCTCGAGGCGATCGACGGCGTCGCCGCGGTCACCGACCCCTACTCCGACACCGTCGAGGGCACGATCTCCGAGGCCGGCAATGCGCTGGTGATCACCACGCAGATGGACGGCTCCGCCACCACCACCTCGGTCGAGTCGCGCGACGCCCTCAAGGCCGAGGCGACCACCCTCCAGGACGCGCTGCCCGCCGGCACCGTGGTCTCGCTCGGCGGCGACCTCTTCTCGCAGAGCCTGCCCGGCGTCACCGTCACGGAGGCGATCGGCCTCGTCGTGGCGCTCGTCGTCCTGGTGCTCACCTTCGGCTCGTTCCTCGCCGCCGGCATGCCGCTGGTGACCGCACTGCTCGGCGTCGCGCTCTCGATGTCCGCGATCTTCATCGCCACCCGCTTCGCCTCGATCTCCTCCACAACACCGCTCCTGGCGCTGATGCTCGGCCTCGCGGTCGGCATCGACTACGCGCTCTTCATCATCAGCCGCCACCAGGACCAGCTGAAGCAGGGCATGGCGCCGGAGGAGTCGGCCGCCCGCGCCACCGCGACCGCCGGCTCCGCGGTCGTCTTCGCCGGCCTGACGGTCATCATCGCGCTGGCCGGCCTCTCGGTCGCCGGCATCCCGTTCCTCACCACGATGGGCATCGCGGCGGCGGGCGGAGTGGCGATCGCCGTGGTCATCGCGCTCACGCTCACCCCCGCACTGCTCGGCTTCGCCGGCGAGCGCCTCCGTCCGAAGGAGCGCAAGGCCGAGAAGGCCGCCGCGAAGCAGGCCGGCGCCGAGAAGGCCGCGTCGACCGGCGCCCACGCCGACCCCGACGCCACCGAGGACGCGACCGCCCCCTCCCCCGGCGCGCACCCGCACGCCGAGGTGCCGCGCGGCTTCTTCCGCGGCTGGGTCCGGGTCGTCACCCGCTTCCCGATCCTCACGATCGTCGCGGTGGTCGGCGTGCTGGGCATGGCGTCGATCCCGGCACTCAGCCTCCGCCTGGCCCTGCCCGACGCCGGCTACCAGGCCGAGGGCACGCCCGCGCGCGACACCTACGACCTGCTCGCCGAGAACTTCGGACCCGGCTACAACGGCCCGCTCATCGTCACCGGCACGATCATCGGCTCGACCGACCCGCTCGGCCTGATGGCCGACCTCAAGACCGAGATCGAGGGCCTGGACGGCGTCGCCTCCGTGCCGCTCGCCACCCCGAACGAGACCGCCGACACCGGCATCATCCAGGTGATCCCCGAGGGCGGCCCGGACTCCGAGGCGACCAAGGCGCTCGTCGCCGAGATCCGCGACAGGCACGACTACTTCCAGGAGACCTACGGGGTCGACCTCGCGGTGACGGGCCAGACCGCGGTCGGCATCGACATCTCCGACACCCTCGCGAAGGCGCTGCTGCCGTTCGGCCTGCTGGTGGTGGGGCTCTCGCTGGTGCTGCTGACGATGGTCTTCCGCTCGCTCTGGGTGCCGCTCAAGGCGACGCTGGGCTACCTGCTCTCGGTCGGCGCGTCCTTCGGCGCCGTCGCCGCGGTCTTCGAGTGGGGCTGGTTCGCCGACGCCCTGCACGTGGACAAGACCGGCCCGATCATCAGCTTCATGCCGATCATCCTGATGGGCGTGCTCTTCGGCCTCGCGATGGACTACGAGGTGTTCCTCGTCTCGCGGATGCGCGAGGACTACGTGCACGGCCGGCCGGCGCGAGCGGCGGTCGAGTCGGGCTTCGTCGGCTCGGCCAAGGTCGTCACTGCGGCGGCGATCATCATGTTCTCCGTCTTCGCGGCGTTCGTGCCCGAGGGCGACACCAACATCAAGCCGATCGCGCTCGGCCTGGCGGTGGGCGTCTTCGTCGACGCCTTCATCGTCCGGATGACGCTCGTGCCCGCGGTGCTGCACCTGCTCGGCGACCGCGCGTGGCACATGCCGCGCTGGCTCGACCGGATCCTGCCGTCGTTCGACGTGGAGGGCGAGGGCCTGACCAAGGAGCTCGCGCTGGCCGACTGGCCCGAGCCCGGCGCCACCGACGCGGTCGTGGCCGAGGGACTGTGCCTCGACGGGCCCGACGGCCCGGTCTACCACGACGTCGACCTGCGGGTCCCCGCCGGCGGAGCGCTCGTCGTGCACGGGCCGCACCGCTCGGGTCGCACCGCGCTGCTGCTGACGATCGCGGGGCGCCTCGCCCCGGATGCCGGGCGGCTGAAGGTCGACGGCCTGGTCGTGCCGATCCGCTCCGCCGCCGTCCGCGGCCGGGTCGGACTCGTCCGGCTGGCCGGCGCGAGCGACCCGGTGGCCGAGGTGCGCGCGGCGCTCGAGACGGCTCCGCCGCTCCTGGTGCTCGACGACCTCGACACCGTCACCGACCCGCTGCTGCGCGACGCCCTCCGCGCCGAGCTCGACCGGGCGCGAGCGAAGGCCGCGCAGAAGCAGCACTCCTTCACGGTGATCGCCTCCTCCGTCGACGCGGACGCGCTCGACGACCTCCTCCCCACCGATCGCGGCACGCTCGCGGTCTCCCCCGCGGCCGAGCGCCGCGCTATCGCGAAGGTCGGCTGACAGATGGCTCTCTTCTCCCTCGAACGCCCGCGCGGCGTCAAGAAGGTGTCCTGGGTGACGCTCCTCGGCATCGTCCTCGTCCCCCTCGTCATCGGCGGCCTGCTCGTCTGGGCGCTGTGGAACCCCACCGAGCGCCTGGACACCATCACGGCCGCGGTCGTGAACGAGGACACCCCCGTCGAGATCAACGGGCAGACGGTGCCGCTCGGGCGCCAGCTCGCGGCGGGGCTCGTGACCGGCGGAGAGACGAGCGACTCGGCGACTCCCGCGCCGTCCGCGTCCGCCCCACCGTCCGCGTCGGCCACGCCCTCCGCCTCGGCCTCTCCCGCCGCGAACGTCTCCGGCTCGGACTCGACCGGCAACTTCACCTGGGTCCTCACCGACAAGGACGACGCCGCGAAGGGCCTCGCCGACGGCAGCTACGCGACCGTGGTGACGATCCCCTCGTCCTTCTCGGCCGCCGCCACCTCCTACTCCGGAGACGCCGCCGACGCGACGAAGGCCACGATCGACATCGCCACGAGCGAGAAGGCGAAGCTCGTCGACGACGCCATCTCGGCGACCGTCACCAGCACCGCGACCGCGCTGCTCAACACCCAGCTGACGACGGCCTACCTCGAGAACGTCTACGTCGGCTTCAACACCCTCAACGAGCAGATCGGCCAGGCCGCCGACGGCGCGGGCACGCTCGCCGACGGCGCGGACCAGCTCGGCAGTGGCGCCTCGACGCTCGCCGACGGCACCAGCACGCTCGCGGACGGCATCGACGAGCTCGCGACCGGCGCCTCGGCTCTGTCCGGCGGCGTCGCTCAGGTCGGCACGGGCGCCTCGTCGCTCGCCGACGGCGTCGCGCAGCTCGGCACCGGCGCCTCCGACCTCTCGGGCGGCGTCTCGCAGCTGGCGACCGGCGCGCAGCAGTCCGCGGACGGAGCGACGCAGCTCGCGACCGGCGCCGGCTCGCTCGCCGACGGCCTCGACGCGCTCAGCTCCAGCACGGTCGAGATCGGCGCGAGCACGCAGCAGATCGCGGCCCTCAGCGCGGGTGCCGCGGCGTCGACGGCGGGGACGCTGCAGGGCCTCCAGCAGGTCCTCGCCACCTGCCAGACCGCCGAGTGCCTCACCGCCCTGGGCGTCATCGCCGATGCGCAGACCTCCGACACCGGACCGGTGACGCTGACGACGACTGCCGCGGGAGCCACCGCGCAGCTCGACGCCGGGATCCGCGTCGGGACCGCCGACCAGCCCTCTCTCGTCTCGGGGACGGCCTCCGCCGCGACCGGCGCGCGCGGCGTGGCCGACGGCGCCGCCTCACTCGCGGGCGGCCTGACCCAGCTCTCGACCGGCGCCACCACCGCGGCCGGCGGAGCCTCCCAGCTCGCCACCGGCGCGAGCTCCGCCGCCGACGGCGCCCGTCAGCTCGCGACCGGGGCCGCCTCCGCCGCCGACGGCGCCGCACAGCTCTCGACCGGCGCCGCCTCGGCCGCCGACGGCGCGGACCAGCTCGCGGACGGCGCCGGCGGAGTCTCGGACGGCGCGCTCCAGCTCGCCGACGGCACCCGCTCGCTCGCCACCGGCCTCGACGCGGCCGTCGCCCAGCTGCCGACCTACACGGAGTCGGAGTCGAAGAACCTCGCCGACGTCGTCGCCGACCCGGTCGAGAACTCGAGCAACAGCACCGACCTGTTCGGAGCGTCGAGCGTGCCGTTCTTCGCAACGATCGCCCTCTGGCTCGGCGCCCTGGCGACCTTCCTCGTGCTCGCCGCGTTCTCGCACCGCGCGCTCTCCTCGACCCGCTCGTCCGCGGCGCTCGCGCTGTCCTCCTACGTTCCGGCCCTCGTGATCGGGCTCGTGCAGGGCCTCGCCGTCGCGATCGTGATGAGCGCGGTCGCGAGCCTCGACCTCGTGACCTGGTTCGGCTTCGCCGCCCTGGCGATGCTGGCGGGGGCGTCGTTCGCCGCCGTGAACCAGGGCCTCGTGGCGCTGCTCGGCGGACTCGGGCGGTTCCTCTCGATGGTCGCCGCGGTCGTCGGCCTCGGTGCCGGCATCATCTCGACCGTGCCGGGCGTCTTCGACGACGCCCTCGGCTTCCTGCCGCTCTCCGCCGCGCAGAACGCCCTGGCCGGCGTGGTCGAGGGCACCGGAGGCGTCGCGGCCGCGGTCGTCGGCCTGCTGATCTGGCTGCTCTTCGGCCTGCTGCTGACGGTCGCCGCGATCGCCCGCCGCCGCGTCACGTCGGTCCGAGCCCTGACCCGCCCGGCCGTCTAGCCCCCTCCCCTCCGCGAGATGCCACTTGTGCGCGCGACACGCCGTGTCGAGCGTGCACAAGTGGCATCTCGCGGGAGGGGGATCAGCCCTCGGCGCCGTTAGCGATCTGCTCGTGGTGGTGGATGACCTCGGCGACGATGAAGCCGAGGAACTTCTCCGCGAAGGCCGGGTCGAGGTGCGCGTCCTCCGCGAGCGCCCGCAGCCGCGAGATCTGGCGCGACTCGCGCTCGAGGTCGGCGGGCGGCAGGCCGTGGGCCGCCTTCAACCGTCCGACCTTCTGAGTGAACTTGAAGCGCTCGGCGAGCAGGTGGATCAGCGCCGCATCGATGTTGTCGATGCTCTGGCGGATCTGCTCCAGCTCGGCCAGCGCATCGGCGTCGGCCCCGGCGCGCGACTCTTCCTCGATCATGCCTCCGACCCTAACGGACGGTCGTGGCGCACCCCCGCCGCGGCAGATCTCCGGCACGCGAAGGCGCCTCCGGCACGCGGAATCCCGCGATCCCCACGAGCCCGAACCGGAACCACGAGCCCGAGCCCGACCCCCACCCACCTCCGGCACGCAGAAACATCTCCGGCACGCGGAATCTCGCGATTCCCACGAGCCCGAGCCGAAACAACGAGCCCAAGCCCGACCCCACTCACCTCCGGCACGCGAAAACACCCCCGGCACACGGAACCCCGCGATTCCAGCGAGCCGAGGGCGGAACCACGAGCGCAAGCCCGACCCCACCGACCTCCGGCACGTGAAAACACCTCCGGCACGCGGAATCCCGCGATTCCCGCGAGCCCGAACCGGAACCACGAGCCGAAGCTCGACCCCCACTCACCTCCGGCACGCGAAAACACCCCCGGCACGCGGAACCTCGCGATTCCCACGAGCCCAGGCCGGAATCACGAGCCGAAGCCGAAGGCGGCGGCGGCACGACGAAGGCCCCCACCCGTCACCGGGAAGGGGCCTTCGGAGGGAGCGAGCGTCAGTCGACGATGTTGAGCACGACGTCCACGTTGCCGCGGGTCGCGTTCGAGTACGGGCACATCGTGTGCGCCTTCTCGGCTACCGCGTGCGCGTCCTCCGAGCTCGCTTTCGGCACGTGGATGTCCAGCTCGACCGCGAGGCCGAAGCCGCCGTCGTCGTTCTTGCCGATCGAGACGCTCGCCGACACCTGCGCGTCGGTGGTGTCGATCGAGAGCGCCTTGCCGGAGCCGTGCAGCGCGCTCAGGAAGCACGCGGCGAAGCCGGCGGCGAAGAGCTGCTCCGGGTTCGTGCCCTCTCCGGAGCCGCCGAGCTCCTGGGGCGGGCGGGTGTCGAGATCGAGTCGGTCGTCCTCGGTGCGGACGTGGCCGTCGCGTCCTCCACCGGAGGCGTGGGCGATGGCGGTGTAGAGAGCATCCATCCCCCCATCACACCACTGCGCGGCCGAGTGCGGGGTGAGCGCCGGGTGCACGTCCTCCCGGGATCGGCGGCCGCCGTCGCTCCGGTCCGGGAATCCCCTCCGAACCGCACACACGCGGCCGTCAACCCCCTCCCGATGCCGGCGCCGCGGGTGTGGCGTGGATCCCATGCACCGGCGTCAGCCGGAGAACCACCGGCGTCACCGCCGGGAGAAGGAGGAAGCATGCGCGCACTCACGTGGCAGGGCGTCGAGAAGGTCTCGGTCGAGACGGTCCCCGATCCCCGCATCCAGCAGCCGACGGACGCCATCGTCCGGATCACCTCGACGGCCATCTGCGGCTCCGATCTGCACCTGTACCGCCTGCTCGGCCCGTACCTCGACAAGGGCGACGTGCTCGGCCACGAGCCGATGGGCATCGTCGAGGAGATCGGCGCCGGCATCACGAAGCTCAAGGTCGGCGACCGCGTCGTCGTGCCGTTCAACATCTCCTGCGGCGAGTGCTTCATGTGCCGCCGCGGCCTGCAGTCGCAGTGCGAGACGACCCAGGTGACCGAGTACGGCTCGGGAGCCTCGCTCTTCGGCTACACGAAGATGTACGGCCAGGTGCCCGGCGGCCAGGCGGAGTTCCTCCGCGTGCCGCTCGCCGACTACAACACCGTCGTCGTCGGCACCGATCTGCCGGACGAGAACTACCTCTTCCTCAGCGACATCGTGC
This sequence comes from Rathayibacter sp. VKM Ac-2760, assembly GCF_009834185.1. Taxonomy (GTDB): domain Bacteria; phylum Actinomycetota; class Actinomycetes; order Actinomycetales; family Microbacteriaceae; genus Rathayibacter. The sequence continues at coordinate 189,881 of NZ_CP047173.1, read as the reverse complement.
CGACCGCCTGGCAGGGCGTCGAGTACGCGAACGTGCCCGACGGCGGCTCGCTCGTCGTCTTCGGCCTCGGCCCGGTCGGCCAGTTCGCCGCCCGCATCGGCGTGCACAAGGGCTACCGCGTGCTCGCGGTCGACCCGGTCGCGGAGCGCCGCGCGATGGCGGCCCGCCACGGCGTCGAGGTGTTCGATCTCTCGGACGACATCGCCGATCAGCTGCGCGACCTCACCGAGGGCCGCGGCCCCGACTCCGTCGTCGACGCGGTCGGCATGGAGGCGCACGGCTCGCCGATGGGCTCGTTCGCCCAGACGGTGGCCGGGCTGCTGCCCGACCCGATCGCCCGGAAGGCGATGGACACGGTCGGAGTCGACCGCCTCGCGGCCGTCACCGCCTCGCTCGACCTGGTGCGCCGGGGCGGGACCGTCTCGCTCAGCGGCGTGTACGGCGGCGAGGCCGACCCGCTGCCGCTGAAGTCGATGTTCGACAAGCAGATCACCCTGACGATGGGGCAGTGCAACGTGAAGCGCTGGATCGACGAGCTGCTGCCGCTGGTCGAGGACTCGAGCGACCCGCTCGGCGTGAACGACCTCGTCACCCACCGCGCTCCGCTCGAGGACGCGCCCGATCTCTACGAGACCTTCCAGAAGAAGGAGGACGGCTGCATCAAGGTCGTCCTGCAGCCGTAGCGGCGACGGGTCTCCCTTGCTGATCGAGTAGCCGCGGCACGCGGCGTATCGAGATCCCGCCCCCGGGAACGACGGAAGGCGGCGTCCCCGAGGGGGCGCCGCCTTCGTCGTGTGCGGAGAAGTCCTACTTGAAGACGTCCTTGATGTCCTCACCGGTCTTCTTCGCCGAGGCCGAGGCCTGGTCCTTCTGGCCCTCGGCCTTCAGGCTGTCGTCGTTCTTGTGGTCGCCCAGGGCTTCCTTCGCCTTGCCGGCGATGTCCTGAGCGGCGTTCTTGATCTTGTCATCGAGCCCCATAGTGGTGCCTCCTTCGCTGATCGATGAGTCGACCGTAGGAGCCGAGCCTGCTCGTCGCCTGAGTGCGAGGAGGGGCTTGCCCGGGTGCGCGCTGAAGTGCCATTCTCGACGGTTGCGCTCGTGCGCAGACCGGGGCGGGTCACATGACGGGCGTCGCGGTGTCCGACGGCGCGGTCTGCGTCGGCTCCATCGTGGGCGTGCGGGTCGAGCCGTCGTCGGCGCTGGTGGGGACCGCGCTGCCGGACTGGTTCGGGGTCTGCGCGTCGCCGGAGCAGCCGGCGAGCAGGCCGACCATCAGGGCGGAGGCGCCGAGCGCGCCGAGGACGCGCACGGTGCGGGAGGGTCGAGTGCTGAGCATGGGGTGCCCTTCCTGATGCGGGGTCGGCCGAGCGGACCGACGTCGTCTTCGACGCTAGGCGGCGCCGCGCACCGCCCAGTAGGGGCTTGACGACGTCGCGACGCCGATCCGCAGCCGGCACTCAGGCGGGCCGCCGTCCGACGCGCCCGGGAGCGCGTGATCGTACGCCCCGCACGCCTCGCCCGCTACGCCCTACCTGCGGGTGGTGCGCACTGCTCAGACTGACGAGGCCGGCACGCAGACCATCACTCCTCGATCCTGGAAGGGACAGACGATGTCGAACATCGATCCCGCTTCACCTCCGTTCGGAGACGGCGCGGCGAACGCCCGCGCCGCCGACCCCGCCTACGGCAGCACCTACGACGCGCCGCTCACCGCCGAGCCGCTGACGTCGGACGACCGCGACTCCGAGTCGACCACGACCGCGCACAGCGTGACCGGCGGCGGCAGTCTCACCGGCGGCAGCGCCTCCGACGCCGCCGACTCCGCCAAGGAGAAGGCCTCCGAGGCCGCAGGAGCGGCGAAGGAGCAGGCCGGCGCCGTCGCCGGTGACGCCAAGCAGGCCGCGGGCGACGTGCTCGCGACCGGCAAGGAGGAGGCCGCGAACGTCGCGCAGGAGGCGAAGGTCCAGGTCAAGGATCTGATCGACCAGAGCCGCACCCAGCTGACCGAGCAGGCGCACGCGCAGAAGGAGAACGCCGCCAAGGGCGCTCGCGCCTTCAGCGACGACCTCACCGCACTCGCGAACGGCGAGGGCGGAGAGGGCAACGCCGCCGCGAAGCTCGTCTCGCAGGCCGCCGAGCGCGCCCAGGGCGTGGCGTCGTGGCTGGAGAGCCGCGACCCGTCCGAGCTGCTCGACGACGTCCGCTCGTTCGCGCGCCGCCGCCCGGGAGCATTCATCCTGATCGCCGCCGCCACCGGCCTGGTCGCCGGCCGCCTCGTGCGCGCGCTGACCGCTGAGGCGAAGGACGAGAAGGCCGCGACCGCGGACACCTCCGGTCCCGAGTTCGCCGCTCCGGCCGCCGCCGACTACTCCGGTGGCGCGACCACCACGACCCCGTTCGACGAGCGCGACGCCTACGCGCCCACGGAGCCCGTCGCCGACCCGCTGAGCACGCCGCTCACGCCCGGCTACGACTCCTTCCCGAACGGGACCCGGCCGTGACGGACCCGTCGGGCGCGCATCGCGCCGCCGCGGAGCCGACGCCCGGTGAGCGCGCGGGCTCGACCTCGCTGGGCGATCTGCTCGGCGAGGTCTCCCGCGACCTCTCGACGCTGATCCGCCAGGAGATGGCGCTCGCCAAGGCCGAGATCAAGGAGTCGGCCGGCAAGGCCGGCAAGGGCGCCGGACTCCTCGGCGGCGCGGGCTACGCGGCGCTGATGGCCGTGCTCTTCCTCTCGATCGCCCTCTGGTGGGCGCTCGGCACGCTGATCGGCAACGGCTGGTCCGGCGTGATCGTCGCCGTGATCTGGGGCGTCGTCGCGGCGATCCTCTTCGTCGTCGGGCGCAAGAGCCTCCAGCAGGTCGACGGCGTCCCCGAGACGGTCGACACCCTCAAGCAGATTCCCGACACCCTCAAGCCGAACGGGGCAGGACGATGACGTACGACGCAGGACAGAGCAAGACTCCGGAGCAGATCCGGGCCGACATCGAGCGCACGCGGCTGGAGCTGGGCGGCGACGTCGACGCGCTGGCCGAGAAGGTCAGCCCGAGCGCGATCGTGGAGCGGCAGACCGACAAGGTGAAGTCGGCGATGGGCTCGGTGCGCGACCGCGTGATGGGCTCGGCGCACGACGCCGGCGACACGCTCGCGGACACCGCCGGCTCGGTGAAGGGCAAGGCCGACGGCAACCCGTTCGCGGTCGGCCTGATCGCCTTCGGCGCCGGCCTGCTGGTCGCCTCGCTGATCCCGGCGTCGAGCGCCGAGAAGGACGCGGCCGTCAAGGTCAAGGAGCAGGCGCAGCCCGTCGTCGACTCCGTGACCGGCGCGGCGAAGAACGTCGCCGACGAGCTCCGCGAACCCGCCCAGCAGGCCTTCGCCTCGGTGAAGGACACCGCGACCGACGCCGCGCAGAACGTCAAGGAGGCGGGTGGATCCGCCGCCGAGGACGTGAAGGACTCGGCCCGCGAGGCCAAGCACGCGGTGCAGGAGAACGTGACGCAGGACAGCGACCGCTCGTAACTCCCCTCTCCGCGAGATGCCACTTGTGCGCGCCCGCCTCGGCGTGTCGCGCGCACAAGTGGCATCTCGCTGTCGGGACGGGGGCGGGCGGGAATAGCGGGCGGCTGCGGGGGCTTCGTAGTCGTATGCGATCCATCGTCTACTCCCGGTCCGGTTCCTCCTCCGTCCTCTCGCTCGTCGACCGCGAGCCCGGCACCCCGGGCGCCGGCGAGGTGCGCGTGCGCGTCCTCGTCTCGGGCGTCAACCCGACCGACTGGAAGGCGCGCGCCGGCGGCGAGCCGCCCTTCGCCGAGGTCGTGCCGAACCAGGACGGCGCCGGCGTGATCGACGCCGTCGGCGAGGGTGTCGAGGGCCTCGCGGTCGGCGACCGCGTCTGGTTCTACCTCGCCGCGCACCAGCGGCCCACCGGCTCCGCGCAGGAGTCGACCGTCCTCGCCGCCGAGCACGTGGTGCTCCTGCCCGAGGGCGTCGACGCCGAGCTCGGAGCGAGCCTCGGCGTCCCCGCGATGACCGCGCACCGCGCGCTGACCGTGCACGAGCACGGCCCCGCGCACCTCGCGCCCGGCGCTCTCTCCGGCCGCACCGTGCTGGTCCAGGGCGGCGCGGGAGCGGTCGGCCATGCAGCGATCCAGCTCGCGGTCTGGGCCGGGGCGAGCGTCATCGCCACGGTCAGCAGCGACGCGAAGGCGCAGCTCGCCACGGCCGCCGGCGCGCAGCACGTGCTGCAGTACCCGGACGAGCGGCTCGCCGAGCGCATCCTCGAGCTCGCCCCCGACGGCGTCGAGCAGATCGTCGAGGTCGCGCCCGCGCAGAACGCCGCCCTCGACATCGAGGTGCTCGCCAACCACGGCAGCATCGGCTACTACGCGAACAACAACGGCGACGACTTCTCCGTCCCGATCGTCCCGAGCTTCGCCAAGAACGCGCGCTGGCAGGGCCTGCTGCTCTACACGGTCGGCGAGGAGGCGCTCCAGGCCGCGGCCGAGGACATCACCGCCGCCCTGCGCGACGGCGCCCTCCCCGTGGGCGAGGAGGCGGGCCTCCCGCTGACCTGGTTCCCGCTCGAGGAGACCGCGGCCGCCCACGACGCCGTCGAGAACGGCGCCACCGGCAAGGTGCTCATCCGCGTCGCCGCGGAGTAGGGGCGCCGATGCCGAGCGGGCAGCCCTCGCGATTCATGCTGATCGAGTAGCCCTCGCAGAGGGCGTATCGAGATCCACCGTCGTTCGGTGGGCGGGTCTCGATACGCGCTGCGCGCTACTCGACCAGCAGGGGCGCAACGGGCGCATCGGAATTTCGGCCGCAGGCGCTCAGCCGCGCAGCGGCGGGGAGCCGGCGACCGTCGCGCGGTCGCCGAGGCCGTCGAGCAGCTCGCGCAGCGCCTCCTCCGCCGTCGTCGCCGGCTCCCAGCCGAGGACGGAGCGGGCGCGCTCGGTCGACATCACCGGGGTGTGCGTCGCGATGTCGAGCCAGCCGGCATCGGTGCGCTGGAGGCGGAGGCGCCAGGTCGCCGAGACGATCGAGCGGAGCAGCCCCTCCGGCACCGTCACGAGGCGCGCGCCGACGACGTCCGCGATGCGCTGCGGCGTGAGCACGGGCTCCGCGGCGATGTTGAAGGCGCCGCCCGCCCGCCGGTCGAGCGCGCGCCAGAACGCGTCGGCGACGTCGTCCGCGTGCACACCCTGGAAGATCAGCGTCCGCGGGAGCGGCAGGATCGGCGGCCGCACCGCCTTCAGCCAGCGGGTCGGGAAGTGCGGGCCGGCGAAGAGCCCGGCGATCTCCGTCGCCGCGCCGCGCTGGAAGACGAGTCCCGGGCGCAGCCGGGTGAGGACCACCTCCGGGTGCTCGGTCTCGAAGGCGTCCATCGCCCGCTCGTTCGCAGCCTTGTGCCGGCTGTAGGTCGAGGTGTGCAGTCCGCCGGTCGGCCAGCTCTCGTCCACGCGGAGGCTCTTCGGCGCCGCGCTGTACGCGCCGACGGAGGAGGCGACGGCCACCTGCTCGACCCCGCTCGCCGCCGCGGCCGCCAGCACCGCCGCGGTGCCGCCGACGTCGACCAGCCGCTGGAACGGCTCGTCGTGGCTCGGCTGCAGGGCCCAGGCCAGGTGCACGACCGCGTCGATCCCGGCGAACGCCTCGCGCAGCTGCCGCCCCGCATCGCTCGACGCCACGTCCACCTCGTGCCAGCGCACGTCGCGGTACTCGTCCGCGCCCGGCCGCGGCGCGCGGCGCGCGATCCCGACGATCTCCGTCACCGACGACTCCCGGTGGAGGCGCCTCAGCAGGGCCGTGCCCAGGTTGCCCGTCGCTCCGACGATCGCGATCCGCATGATGTCCCTCCGCGGGCAGCGCCTGCCGCCCTGCTCCGAGGCTAGGCAGCGCTCCCCCGCCGCATCAGCCGCTTGACACCCCTAGCCCACCCGACCGGCGCGGCGCACCCCCGCGCGCTCGGGCGCCCGCCTGCCTAGCCTGGAGGGCATGCCCCGCCCCTCGCCCGCCCTGCGCCACCGGGTCGACGGGATCGAGCTCCGCTCCTTCGCGACGGGCGCCGCCGACGCTCCGCGCACCTTCGTCCTGATCCACGGCATCGGGATGTCGCACCACACCTTCTCGCCGCTCGCCGTCGCCCTCCGCCCGCACGGCCGCGTCGTCGCGGTCGACCTCGCCGGCTTCGGTGCGAACACCGCGCCCCGCCGCCGCGTCGGGATCGCCGACCACGCCCGGCTCGTCGAGCGAGTGCTGGCCGAGCGGGGCGTCACCCGCGCGGTCGTCGTCGGCCACTCGATGGGCAGCCAGGTCGCCGTCGAGCTCGCCGCGCGGGCGCCGCACCTCGTCGACGGCCTCGTCCTGATCGGCCCGGTCGTCGATCCGGAGCGCCCCGGCGCCGTTCGGCAGGCCCTCGCGCTCGCCCGCGACTGCCTCGGCGAGCCGCTCGGCGTCGACGCGCTGCTCTTCGCCGACTACGTCCGCGGCGGCCTCGGCTGGTACCTGCGTCAGCTGCCCGAGATGCTGCACTACCCGATCCAGCGGCGGCTGGCCGCGGTGACCCGGCCCGTCCTCGTCGTCCGCGGGGAGGACGATCCGATCGCCACCCGCGACTGGTGCGAGCGCCTGCTCGAGCACGCCGCCGACGGGAGTCTCGAGGAGTTCCCCGGCTCACGGCACGTCGTGCCCCGCACCGGCACCGAGGCGCTCGCGCGCGCGCTCGCGGGCTTCGCCGCAGCCACGACCAGCAGCTCGGCGCCGGTACCCGCGTGACCCACGTCCTCCGCGACGCCGTCTGGTGGATCCGCGACTACGCCTACGCGATCGCCTGGCAGGTGCGCGCCCTCGTCTCCCGCCGCGCTCCCGACGACTACCTCGACGGCGACGAGCGGCCGATCGTGGTGCTCCCCGGCATCTGGGAGACCTGGGCGTTCCTCCGCCCGATCATCGACCCGCTGCACCGGCGCGGCCACCCGATGCACGTGCTGACCAGCCTCGGCTGGAACGGCCGTCCGGTCGCGCGGACCGCGGAGGACGTGGCCGCCTACCTGGCCGAGCACGACCTCCGCGACGTCGTGATCGTCGCGCACAGCAAGGGCGGCCTGATCGGCAAGTACGTGATGACCGAGCTCGACCCCGACGGCCGCGTGGACCGGATGGTCGCCGTGGCCACGCCGTTCGGCGGCTCGCGCTACGCGCCCTACCTGCTGCTGAAGAGCCTCCGCTCGTTCTCGCCGCGCGACGCGACGACGCTGCTGCTCTCGAGCCGGGCCGGAGCGAACGCGCGGATCACCTCGGTCTTCGGACTCTTCGACCCGCACATCCCCGAGGGCAGCGTGCTCGCGGGCGCGGTGAACGTGCGGATCGAGACGGGCGGCCACTTCCGCATCCTCAGCGACACGGAGACGCTCGCCGCGGTCGTCGCCGCGGTGGACGCCCCTACGCGGCGGGAGGAGTGATCGTCTCGGCGTCGGCCGGGCAGTCGATCACGGCGACACCGCCCTCGGCGTCGTCGAGCACCGCGCCCGCCTGCGCGAACGGCGCGCGGAAGCAGTAGGCCTCGGGCAGGTCGACGGCGTCCGGGAAGGACGCGGCGTCGACCGGCGTGCGGAACGACAGCGAGCCGAACTCGCCGTCCTCGCCCTGCGCCTCGTACGACTCGATCCCGATCAGGTCCACGCCCTCGACGGCCTGATCGCTCGCGAGCCGGGCGAAGCCGAAGGCGTCGTCCTGCGGGCCGGCGAGGGAGGAGACCAGCGCGACCACGCGGTCGCGCGAATCCTCGCGGGCCGCCACGTCGCTCGAGGTGTCCACCGCGGGAGTGGGCGCGGGAGCCGTGCAGCCCGCGAGGACGAGCACCGCCAGGGTCGCGGCGAGCGCCGGTCCCGTTCTGGTCGCTCGGGCGGGGCGGAGCCGCGTCGTCCTCACGCGTGCCTCAGAGCGCGACGTCGGCGACCGAGAACGCCACTCCGGGCGTGATCAGGATCGACGTCTCGCGCGGCTTGCCCTCGCCCTGGTTGACGGTCAGCCAGAGCGACGCGGAACCGTCGAGCGCCTTCTCGACCTTCTCACGGACGATCTCGGCCGTGGTGTCGTGCAGGCTGTACGACGTTCCGCCGTAGATGATCTCGACGCGCTTCACAGCATCGCCTCCTCGCTCTGGCGGGCACCCCCGTGCGGCTCCTCGCTGATGCGCAGGCCGTGCGCACTGTGCGAGTCGGCCAGGAGCTGCCGGATCCAATCGGGGTTGATCGCCGGAGCGCGACCGCCGTGGTACTTGAAGCGCAGCGGGATCGCGGGGTGGAGCCAGATCGAGGTCCGGCCGTCACCGACCGACTGCGAGTCCTTCCACGACAGGTAGAAGGATTCGTTCCTCGACAGCTTCGACCCGATGACGATCTGCAGGTGTGCGAGCAGTCGGTCGTCGAAGTCGGCTTCGAGGGTGGAGTCGTAGATCAATCTGCCCATGAGGGCACTCTCCGTTCGCGCTGCGGTCCTTCCAGCGGATTCACGGCCGGACGATACGGGCTGATCTTATCCGCCACCGGGTGATTCTCAGCGTCCGTCGTCATCCGAGTGGAAGCGGGGGATGTCCAGATCGGAGAGCTGGAGAGCGATCTCACCGGATTCCGCCTCGGTCAGGGGCTGCGAGATCCCGAGCCGCGCCGCCTCCTCCGTGAGCCGGTCGACGAGCGCGACGTCGACGATCTCCTCGCCGTCGTCGTCCTCCGTCTCCGAGAACAGCTGGCTGGCGGGTCCGATCAGCAGGGTGGCGCGGCCGAGGCCGCCCGAGGCGCGGCGGATCGGGATGTCCACGACCATCGAGCCCTTCCGCAGCGCGAGCGCCTCGGCGTAGCCGACCAGGGATCGCGCGATGCGGCTGCCGGTGAGCACCGAGCTGCCCGCGTAGTGGATGCGTTCCATCGTCCTTTCCTACCCCTCGGACCCTCGCGGGGTCATCGGGGTTGCGCCGCCCTCAGCGCCTTGCTACGGCCGCGATCCGCTGCTCGAGGCCCTCGCGGACCGCGGGCCACTCCTCGACCAGGATCGAGTGCACCGCCGTGTCGCGCCACGAGCCGTCCGCGCGCCGCTGGTCGTGCCGGAGCAGGCCCTCGAAGACCGCGCCGAGCCGGAGGATCGCGGCCCGCGAGCGTGCGTTCACCGCGTCGGCCTGCAGCTTCACCCGCGAGAAGCCGCTGCGGAAGGCGAGGTCGAGCAGGAGGAGCTTCGTCTCCGGGTTGACCGCGGTGCCCCAGACCTCGGGGGCGTAGGCGGTCCAGCCGAGGTGCGCCGCCTCCCGCCGCTCGTCGAAGTCGGTCAGCGAGGACGTGCCGACGACCCGGCCGTCGACGAGAACGGCGTAGGGGTTGCCTGCCTCCCACGGGTAGTAGCGGCGGGCGAAGGCACGGAACTCCTCGGCGCCGTCGGGGAGGCCCGAGGGCCCGCCGCCGTAGCCCGCGGCGAACACCTCGGGGCGGCCGATCGCGGCCCGGAGCGGCTCCAGGTGCTCCTCGGTCAGCGGCTCGAGGACGACGAGGCGGCCGGTGAGCACGGCAGGGGCCGGGCGGACGGCGCGGCCGGGACGATCGGGGGAGGCGGGGCTGCTCATCCGGACATTCTGGGGGTCGCGGGCGCCGGCCGGGAGGTCCAGGACGCGTGCCAGCATGAGGTCCATGGACAGCACCGCGATGTTCGCCGCGTCGGCCGGCGCCCTGCTCCGCCTGGTCGAGCGGATCGGGGACGAGCAGTGGGCGCTCCCGGGGCTGGGCGTCTGGGACGTCCGCGGCCTGACCGGGCACGCCTCGCGGGCGATCACGACGGTCGAGACGTACTTGCTCGCGGAGGAGCCGGCCGCCGCGACCGTGCCCGACGCGCTCGGCTACTACGCGGCCCTGGCCGGCGGACGCGCCGACCCGGCGGCCGTGGCGCAGCGGGGCGTCGAGACCGGCGCGCTGCTGGGCGAGCGTCCGGCGGCGGTGATCGCGGCGTCACTCGAACGGACCCTCGCGCTGCTCGCGCAGCAGCCCCCCGGGCGCCTCGTCGCGATCGGGGAGCACGCCCTGGCGCTGGACGAGTACCTGCGGACCCGCGTGCTCGAGCTGGTCGTGCACACGCTCGACCTGTCGCGGGCGACGGGCCTCGCGCACGAGATCCCGCCCGAGGCGGTCGAGGCCTGCTCCGCGCTGGCGGGGGCACTCGCCGCTCGGGCGGGACGGGGTGAGGAGCTCCTGCTCGCGCTGAGCGGGCGGGAGCGGCTCGCGGACGGCTTCACGGTGCTGTGAGCGGCGCTCAGGCGACCGCGAGCGCCTCCACCGGCGACACCCGGGTCGCGCGGCGGGCGGGCAGGAGCGCCGACACCGCGGTGAGGACGATGCTGACCAGGATCACGGCGACCAGGATCCCGACCGGGATCGTCGGCGGCACCAGTCCGATGCCCGGCAGCGAGCCGAAGATCGCGACCGCCCCGGCCCAGCCGTAGAAGGCGCCGAGGACGAGACCCAGCAGCGCGGCGGCGATCACCATCTGCGCCGCCTCGACCACGACCATCCAGCGCACCTGCGAGCCCGTGAAGCCGAGCGCGCGGAGCAGGCCCAGCTCGCGGCGGCGCTGCAGCACGCTCAGCGAGAGCGTGTTGACCATGCCCACCGCCGCGAGCAGCACCGAGAAGCCGAGCAGGACGCTCATGATCGCCGTGCTGACCGCGACGAACTGGTCGAGCGCCGCGAAGATCTCCGGGCTCATCTCGCTCGAGGCGCGCATGATCGAGGAGAAGGTCGCGGCGGCCACCGCGAACATCGTGACGAGCGTCACTCCGATCACGAGGCCGATGACGGCACGCGCGCTCCGGGCCGGGTTGCGGGTGGCGTTCGCCGAGGCGAGGCGGGCGACGGGGCCGCCGCCGAAGGCTCGGCCGACCAGCGCGATCAGCGGCGGGAGCAGCACGGGAGCGCCGAGGACGACCCCGGTGAAGGAGAGCATGCCGCCGGCCAGCCCGATCAGGACGCCGAGCGGGCTGGCGAGCCCGACGGCGACGCCGATCAGCAGGAGCAGCACACCGACGACGAGGAGGACGATCGCCAGGACGTTCCGGCCGGTGCGTCCGCGGAGCTCGTCGTAGCGGGGCTCGGCGGCCGAACCGGCGGCCTGCGACGGAGCGACCGAGAGCACTCGGCGGGAACCGGCCCAGGAGGCGACGACGGTCGAGACGATCACGGCGAGCGCCGGCAGCAGCAGCCCGGGCGAGGCGAGCGGCACGGCGATGCGCGTGAAGGTCCCGGTGCTGAAGGCGATCTCGGCGCCCACGGCCACCAGGACGACGGCGGCGACGAGGCCGAGGGCCGCGCCGATCAGCCCCTGCACGAGACCGGTCCGCACCACCTCGGCGCGGAGCGAGCGGCCGGAGGCGCCCAGCAGGCGCAGCAGCGCGATCTCGCGGGTGCGGCCGGCGATCACGGTCGACACCGCGTTGGAGGTGACGATCGCGCCGACGAACACGGCGATGCCGAAGAAGACGCCGCCGACCACGCCCAGGGTCGTCGCGGCCTGCGCGATGCCGTCGAGACCGGCGGCCTCGAACGCCGCCACCATGTCGGCGATGACCATCACCAGGACCCCGCCGAACGCGGCGGAGAGCGCGGCGACCGTGATGATCGCGCCGCCGCCCTGACCGGAGGCGGCCCGCAGGCCCGTGCGGGCGCTCACGACGCTCCCTCCATCGAGAGCATCGCGCGCGAGATCTCCTCGGCGCTCATCCCGCGGCGGTCGTCGACGACGGCCCCGTCGCGGAGGAAGACGATGCGGTCGGCGAAGGCCGCGGCGATCGGGTCGTGGGTCACCATCGCGATCGACTGGCCGTACTCGCGCGTCGAGGCGCGGAGCAGGCTCAGCACCTCGCGGCCGGTGCGGGAGTCGAGGTTGCCGGTGGGCTCGTCGGCGAAGATGAGCTGCGGCCGGGTGGCCAGGGCTCGGGCGATGGCGACGCGCTGCTGCTGGCCGCCGGAGAGCTCGTGCGGGCGGTGGGTGAGGCGCTCGCGGAGACCGAGCGACTCGATCAGGCGCGCGATCCACTGCTCCTCCTCCGCGGTGACGCGGCGGCCGTCGAGCTCGAACGGGAGGCGGATGTTGCCGCGCACGTCGAGGGTCGGCACGAGGTTGAAGGCCTGGAAGACGAAGCCGACGCTGCGGCGACGGAGCACGGTGAGCTCGGCGTCGCCCATCGCGGTGATCTCGACGTCGCCGAGGAAGACGCGGCCGGCCGAGGCGGTGTCGAGGCCGGCGAGCACGTGCATCAGCGTGGACTTGCCTGAGCCGCTGGGGCCCATCACCGCGGTGAACTCGCCGCGCTCGATCGAGAGGGAGACGTCGTCGAGGGCGACGACGGGCGGCGTGCTGCCGTAGAGCTTGCGCACGCCCTCGACGCGCGCCACGACGGAGGAGGTCTGATTCTGCATGCCTCCGACGCTACGGAGCCGCCCCCGTCGCGCTCATCGCCCGGCGTGGCCCGTCGCCTCATCCCTCCGACCCACCCGTGCTAGTCCCTGCGGCCCCCCGCGAGATGCCACTTGTGCGCGGGATCCACGGCGTGTCGCGTACTCAAGTGGCATCTCGCGGCGGGGGATCAGCGCGGGGGGCGGGGGCGGAGGCCGGCTCGGCGGAGGGTCAGGGCGGAGAGGGCGGCGGTCGCAGCAGGGTCGCCGGCGCGCCAGGCGGGGACCGCCGCGGGGTGGGCGGCGAGGATCTCGCGCGGGGGCGCCTCGGTGAGGGCGCGGAGGGCCAGCAGCTCGGAGCCGCCGGGGGTCGCGCCGAGCGCGCGCAGCTCGGCGGTGCGGCGGGCGAAGCGCAGGCGCGGGCGGAGCCAGACCACGGCGAGCAGGAGCAGCGGCAGCCCGCCCACCGCGAGGCCCGCCACCAGGGCGAGCGCGCCCGCCAGCTGCTGCTGGTCGCGACCCGCCGCGGCCAGCACCGATCCGGCTCCGCTCGCCTCGTCGAACGGCGCGCGCACGGCGTCGCCGAGCAGCGGGATGCCGCCGAGCGTCGATCCGGCGTCGCTCATCGTCGTGCCGAAGCCGCTGCCGGCGCTCTCGAGGCGTCGGCCGATCTCGGCGAGCCCCGCGATCAGCGAGCCGACCGCGATCCCGGCCGCGACGGCGACCGCCGCGAGGGCCAGGGCGAGGGCGTCGGCGACGATCTGCCGGGCGCGCACGGCGGGGAGGTCGGCGTAGATCTGCATGCGCCGATCATCCCCCGGGATCGCCGGGAAGGCGCCGCTCAGTCGAGGAGGTCGTGCAGGACGACGACCTGCTCGCGCTCCGGGCCGACGCCGATCGCGGAGAAGCGGGCGCCGCTCATCGCCTCGAGGGCGCGGACGTAGTCCTGCGCGGTCTGCGGCAGGTCGGCGAACGTCCGGCAGCCGGTGATGTCCTCCTGCCAGCCGGGGAACTCCTCGTAGATCGGCTTCGCGTGGTGGAAGTCGCTCTGCGAGACGGGGACCTCGTCGTGGCGGACGCCGTCGACCTCGTAGGCGACGCAGACCGGGATGGTCTCCAGGCCCGAGAGCACGTCGAGCTTGGTCAGCACGAAGTCGGTGACGCCGTTGATCCGCGCGGAGTAGCGGGCGATCGGGGCGTCGTACCAGCCGCAGCGGCGCGGGCGGCCGGTGGTGGTGCCGAATTCGAAGCCCTGCTTGCGCAGGTACTCGCCCCACTCGTCGAAGAGCTCGGTCGGGAACGGGCCGGCGCCGACGCGGGTCGTGTAGGCCTTGATGACCGCGATGACGCGCTCGATGCGGTTCGGTGCCACTCCGGAGCCGGTCGCCGCGCCGCCCGACGTGGCGTTCGAGGAGGTGACGAACGGGTAGGTGCCGTGGTCGACGTCGAGCATCGTGGCCTGGCCGGCCTCGAAGAGCACGGTCTTGCCGGCGTCGAGCGCGCGGGCGAGCACGAGCGAGGTGTCGGCGACCATCGGGCGCAGGCGCTCGGTGTACTGCAGCAGGTCCTCCATGACCTGCTCGACCAGGATCGCGCGGCGGTTGTAGACCTTCACCAGCAGGTGGTTCTTCTGGTCGAGGGCGCCCTCGACCTTCTGGCGCAGGATGTTCTCGTCGAAGAGGTCCTGGATCCGGATGCCGACGCGGTTGATCTTGTCGGCGTAGGCCGGGCCGATGCCGCGGCCGGTGGTGCCGATCTGACGCTTGCCGAGGAAGCGCTCCGTCACCTTGTCGAGCGTGCGGTGGTAGCTGGTGATGACGTGCGCGTTGGCGCTGACCAGCAGCTTCGACACGTCGACGCCGCGGGCGCTCAGCGCCTCGAGCTCGTGGAAGAGCACCTCGATGTCGACGACGACGCCGTTCGCGATGACGGGCACGACGCCCGGCGTGAGGATTCCCGAGGGCAGCAGGTGCAGCGCGTACTTCTCGTCGCCGACGACGACGGTGTGGCCGGCGTTGTTGCCGCCGTTGAACTTCACGACGTAGTCGACGCGGCTGCCGAGCAGGTCGGTCGCGCGTCCCTTGCCCTCGTCGCCCCACTGGGCGCCGGTGATGACGATTGCTGGCATGGCGTGTCCTTCGCGGGTGGGAGCGGAGTCGGGGGCGTGCACTCGATCTCGAGGGCGAGCCTCGGCGGCCGGCGGGGCATCCGTTGGCGCAGCAGCGCGACCAGCCGATCAATTCTAGCGGAGGGGGCCCTCCAGCGGCTCGTGCGCACGGGCCCTGCTGCGGGGCGCCGACCGATAGCCGAGCGATGCTCTCGAACCCGTAACGATGCGTTCACAACCGGCGCATAGATTCGAACTCGTTCACACTCCACCGATCACGCGAACAGGAAACCGATGCGCACACTCCGCGCCGCAAGCCTCCTCGCCGTCGTCGCGCTCGGGGCGGCCACCGCCGCTCCCCTCGCGAGCGCGGCCGCCCTCGACGACGGCGTCGAGCTCACCCTGGTGTCGACGACCGACACGCACGGGCACGTCTACAACTGGGACTACTTCGCGAACGCGCCCTACGAGGGCGAGGACACGCTGGGCCTCACCCGCGTCGCGACCGAGGTCGACCGCCTCCGCGCCGAGAAGGGCGACGACTCCGTCCTCGTCTTCGACAACGGGGACGCGATCCAGGGCACGCCGCTCACCTACTACTACGGCCTCGGCGACGGCGCCGCGGGCGTGCTCTCGGGCGAGACGACGCACCCGATGGCCACCGCGTTCAACACCATCGGCTACGACGCGCAGGTCGTCGGCAACCACGAGTTCAACTACGGCCTCGACATGCTCAGCGCCTACGAGGGCGATCTGAACGCCCCGCTGCTCGGCGCCAACGTGATCGACGTCGCCACCGGCGACCCCTACCAGAAGCCGTTCACCGTGATCGAGCGCGAGATCGACGGCGAGACCGTGCGGGTCGGCGTGCTCGGCCTGGTCACCCCGGGCGTCCGCGTCTGGGACAAGCAGTACGTCGACGGCGTGCTCGAGTTCCGCGACATGGTCGAGACCGCGAAGGAGTGGGTGCCGCGGGTCCAGGCCGAGGCCGACGTGGTCGTCGTCCTCGCGCACACCGGCCAGGGCACCGTCCCGGACGCCGAGTACGACCCGGCCGACCTCAATGAGGACGTCGTCAACAACATCGCGACGCAGGTCCCCGGCATCGACGTGGTCGTCGCCGGCCACAGCCACCAGGACGTCCCCGAGACGCTCTACACGAACGTCGCCGGCGAGCAGGTCCTCGTCACGCAGCCGTCCTTCTGGGCGCAGGGCCTCACCGAGGTGACCCTGAACCTGGTGAAGGACGCAGCGGGCGATCTGCAGGTCGACTGGACCGAGGGCAGCGCCCCGGTCGTCACTCCGGTCTACGCGCGCGACATCGCCGAGGAGTCGACCGCCGTGGTCGACGCCCTCGCCGAGCAGCACGCGACCACGATCGAGTACGTGAACACCCCCGTGGCGGAGTCGCTCGAGGAGCTCTCGGCCGCGACCTCGCGCTACGAGGACACCCCGATCATCGACTTCATCAACAACGTCCAGGCCGAGACGGTCGACGCCGCGCTCGAGGGCACGGAGTGGGCCGACGTCCCGGTGATCTCGCAGGCGTCGCCGTTCTCGCGCACCGCGGTCTTCCCGAAGGGGCAGGTCACGATCCGCGACATCGCGGGGCTCTACATCTACGAGAACACCCTCCGGGGCGTCGAGATGACGGGCGCGGAGGTGCGCGACTACCTCGAGTACTCGGCGCGCTACTTCAACCAGGTGGCCCCGGGCGCCGCGTTCGACCCGGCCACGGGCACGAACGCGATCACCGCGGACCGGCCCACGGGCATCCCGGACTACAACTACGACGCGCTCTCCGGACTCGACTACGTCATCGACATCTCGCAGCCGGCCGGCTCGCGGATCCGCGACCTGACGCAGCTCGACGGCACCCCCGTCGCCGACGACGACCGCTTCGTGATGGCCGTCAACAACTACCGGCAGAGCGGGGGCGGCGCCTATCCGGCGGTAGCCGCGGCCCCCCTCGTCTACGACGAGCGGCTCGAGATCCGGCAGCTGCTGATCGACTGGGCGAGCGCGCGCGGCGTGATCGACCAGGCGGACTTCTTCGATCAGAACTGGTCGCTGACGTCGGTCGCGGCGGAGGTCCCGGCCGAGCCCGGCACTCCCGGCCAGCCCGGGACGCCCGATGAGCCCGGAACGCCCGAGCCGACCGAGCAGCCCACCGCGACTCCGGTGCCGCTGCCGTCCGCCACGCCCGTCCCCGTCGCCGGGGGCTCGCACTCCGGGCCGCTCGCGAACACGGGCGTCGACGCGGCCTCGTACGCCGGAGGCGCGGCCCTGCTGCTGCTCGCCGGCATCGCGCTGACGGTGCTCCGCCGCCGCCGCTCCGCCTCGCACTCGGAGTAGCCGACCGCACCACGCGCCCGACCGGACGGCGCCGCCCTCACTCCCGTGGGCGGCGCCGTCTCGCGTTCCAGGCGGCGAGCACGCCGGTGGACCACAGCGCCCAGAGCACGAGCAGCGGCTGGAAGAGCAGCCGGATCGCCCGCGCGGCGTCGGTCTCGAGACCGAAGGCCGGCGTGCGGGTGACGAGCTGCGAGACGTTGCCGGGGAACACCGCCACGAAGAACGCGGCGACCACGATCCCCACCAGCACCCGCCGGCGCCGGACCAGCAGGAGGGCGAGCCCGAGCGCGATCTCGACCACGCCGGAAGCCAGGACGACGAAGTCCGCGTCGAACGGCAGCCACGGCGGCACCTGCGCCTGGAAGGACTGCCGAGCGAAGGTCAGGTGCCCGGTCCCGGCGAGGACGAGCACGAGCCCGAGGAGGACGCGGGAGATCGTGCGCGGGAGGGTCATCGCCCCAGTCTGCGCCCGCCCCGTGTCGGGTGCCGCGCTGCTCCTCGTGCGCCGTCGCCGGAGGTGCGTCAGGAGCGGCGCGCGACCCGCTCGGTCCCCGCCCGCGCGGGGAGGGGACCGTAGCCGTCCCGCACGACGAGAAGGACGGCAGCGGCGACGGCCCAGACGATCAGGGCGGCGATGACGATGAGGAAGACCATGGTGAACTCCTGGGGACCCGGGCGCTGTCTGCGCCGAGTACGACGATCCGCGTAAGACCCCCTGAGCCGCATCGGGCGATCGCCCTATCCCTCCCGATCCGCCTGCTGGCGCGGATCCAGGCCCCCGATCGGCTCGGCAGCGGCGACCGCGGAGCGTCGATCCGACCGGACGCGCCCGCCGGCTCGGAACCGGCCGCCGCCGCCGCTCCGGAAGTAGGGCGACCGCCCGATGCCCCCGGCCCGGCCGCCGCGCGAGCCTCTCCTCATCGCATCGACGAGAGGACCGACATGATGCTCAGCGAGTACTCCTTCCCCGCCCTTCTGGAGGATCGGGAGCGCCGCCTCGACCGGGCCGCGGAGATCGAGCGCCTGCGCCGCGAACGCGCGCCTCGCCGGGCCGCGCTCCGACCACTGGCACGCCTCCGCTCTCTCCGCCGCGCCGCCCGCGCTCACGCCTGACCCGCCGCGAGCCGATCCGGCCGTCGACCCGCGGGAAACCGACACGATCGTCGCCGGGCCGCCGTTCGCGTCGGAGGTCGGTGGGAGCATGGTGGCCATGCCCCTGCTGCTCGCCCCGACCGCCCTCGTGGGGCGCGACGACGACCTGGCAGCGCTGCAGCGGGCCTACGAGCGGGTGCTCGTCGGCGGACCGCGCACGGTCGTGGTCGGCGGCGAGGCCGGGATCGGCAAGAGCCGGCTCGTGGCCGAGTTCGTGCAGCGGCTGCCGCCCGAGGCGCTCGTGCTCCGCGGCCAGTGCGTCGATCTCGATCGCGACGCGCCGCCGTACGCCCCGATCACGGCGCCGCTGCGCGAGCTGGCGCGCGTCCTCGGCTCCGACGAGCTCGCGGCGCTCGCGGGCCCGTCGGCCGAGGGGCTGCGCATCCTCCTGCCCGAGCTGCCCGCGAGCGGGGAGCCCGCGGCCGCCGCTCCTCCCGTGCTCGAGGCGGTCACGGTCGCGCTCGAGGCGGCGTCGACGCTCCGGCCGATCGTGCTGGTCGTCGAGGATCTGCACTGGGTCGACCCGGCGACGATCGGCGTGCTGCGGTTCCTCGTGCGCGTCGCGACCGCCGGGCGGATCCTCGTGGTCCTCACCTTCCGGAGCGATCAGCTGCGCCGGGGCGATCCGCTGCGCGCCTGGCTCCCCGAGCTCGAGCGGAGCGACCGGGTGCAGCGGCTCGAGCTCGCGCGACTCGATCGCCGCGGCGTAGAGGCGATGGTCGCCTCCGTCCGCGGCACGGCCGTCGCTCCGCGCGACCTCGCCCTCGTGGTCGAGCGCACGGAGGGGGTGCCGTTCTTCGTCGAGGAGTTCGCGCGCGCCGAGGCCGCGACGGTCCCCGAGTGCTATCCGGAGTCGTTGCACGACGTCCTCCTCGCCCGGTACGACGGGCTCAGCGAGCCGACGCAGAAGATCCTGCGCACGCTCTCGGCCGGCGGAACCTGCGTCGAGCACGACCTGATCACGGTGGTGCACGGCGAGGCCGAGGCCGTCGAGGCGGCCGCGCGCGAGGCGATCGCCGGCGGGGTGCTCGTCGTCGAGGGCAGCAGCTACACCTTCCGGCACGCCCTCGTCCGCGACGCGATCCACGACGAGCTCCTGCCGGGCGAGCGGGTGCGCGCGCACACCTGCTACGCCGAGGCGCTCGAGTCGCGCGGGCCGTCCGCCGCCTCCGAGATCTCGTACCACTGGATGGCCGCCCACCACTCCGAGCGGGCGTTCACCGCGTCGCTGACCGCGATGGCGCACGCCCGCGCCTCCTTCGCCCACGCCCTCGCCGCGCGCATGGGCGAGCGGGCCCTCGAACTGTGGGAGCAGGCGCCGGCCGGGGCCCGCGGTCGCGACCGGGCCGACCTTCTGGGCTCGACCGCCCACCACTTCCGCGACGCGGGCGAGAGCGAGCGGGCGATCGCCCTCGTCGACGAGGCGCTCGCGATCGAGCCTCTCGACGCGCCGCGCCGGGCGACGCTCCTGCGCGACAAGGCGTCCTATTTCGCGAACCTCGGGCAGGTCGGCTCCGTCGTGCTGCTGCGCGAGGCGCTCGCCCTCCTCGAGGGCGCGGAGCCGAGCGTGCTGCGTGCCCGGATCCTCGGCGAGCTCGCCGCGCGGCTGATGCTCGAGGCCGACCTCGACGAGGCCGTGGCCGTCGCCGACGCGGCGGCCGCCGAGGCCGAGTCGGTCGGCTCGCAGGGCCGGCGGAGTGTCGCCGTGAACATCCGCGGCATGGCGCTGGTCGAGCTGGGCCGCGTCGACGAGGGCCTCGCGGGGCTCGAGCTCGCCGGGGTGCTCGCGGGCGACGACGACTCCGCCCGCCTCCGCTACTGGCTCAACCTCTCCGACGCCCTCGCGCTCCTCGGCCGCTTCCGCGAGGCCGTCGCCGCGGCCGAGGAAGGCGCAGAGCACGCCCGTCGGCACGGGGTCGCGCGCACTCTCGGCGCGATGCTGATGGCCAACGCGGCCGACGCCCTCGCCTCGATCGGCGAGTGGCGCCGTGCCGAGGAGCTGCTCGATCGCGCGCTCGAGCTCGACGCCCCGCTGGGCTTCGCCGCGCACCTGCAGCGCCGCAAGCTCTGGACCATGCTGTGGCGCGGCGACCCGCAGGCGGCGGCGGCGCTCCTCGCGCGGTGGCGGCAGCCCCTGAGTCGTCAGCTGCGCACGGAGCGGCACTCGCTCGTCGGTCTCGCGAAGGTCGCCGGCGCGATCGCGCTCGAGAACGGCGATGTCGGAGCCGCGTGGGCCGAGGTCCGCGACGCGATCGGTCCCGAGCACCGTCCGCTCCCCTCCGCCGATCTCCTCCTGCTCGTCGTCGTGGCGCGCATCGTCGCGGCGGCCCGGCGCGAGGGCCTCCCGCTGGTCGATCCCGAGGGGGTCCCTGTCGAGGCGGAGGAGCGCCTGCGCGCTATCCTCGCCACGGCGTCCGACTGGCCCACGGCACCCGCGTTCGTCGCGGTGATCGAGGCCGAGCTCGGCGGCGCCTCCGGAACGGGCGACGACCCCGCCCTCTGGGCGGCCGCCGCCACCGCCAACGAGGCGCCCACCGCGCTCGTGCACCTGCTCCCCTACTCGCGGCTCCGTCTCGCTGAGGCGCTGGCCGGGTCGGGCCGTCGCGAGGAGGCGGAACGGGAGGCGCGCGCGGCGTGCGTCGTCGCCGAGCGCGCCGGACTCGGGCTGCTCATCGACGCCGTCGGCCGCTTCGAGCGCCGCCTCGGGCACGGCGACGCCGTCCCCGGCGGTGAGCTGCTGACCGAGCGCGAGCGCCAGGTCCTCGCGCTGGTCGAGCAGGGCCTCGGCAACCGCGCCATCGCCGAGGAGCTGTTCATCAGCATCAAGACGGCGAGCGTGCACGTCTCGAACATCCTGCGCAAGCTCGGAGCGACGACGCGCACCGAGGCCGCCTACCTGGCGCGGCGGACCACGGCGGGCTGAGGCTCCCGCGCGCTCGGCCTCGAACCCGGCGCGCCCGCCCCGTATCCTCGATACCGCGCGCGCCCCGCCGCGCCCTTCGCACCGCCCTGTCCGCAGACCGTGAAACGAGTTCCATGAGCACCCTGCCCCGCCTGATGGCCTTCGACCTCGACGACACCCTCGCCGCCTCGAAGTCCCCCGTCGACCCGGCGATGGCCGACCTCTTCGTCAAGCTGCTCCAGGCGACCGAGGTGTGCATCATCTCCGGCGGCCAGATCGGCCAGTTCCGGATGCAGGTGCTGGACCGCCTCGAGGGCGCCGACCCCGCCGTGCTGGCGAAGCTGCACCTGATGCCCACCTGCGGCACGCAGTACTACCGCTACGAGAACGGCGACTGGGCGCAGATCTACGCCGAGAACCTCACCGACGACGAGAAGTCGCGCGCCCTCGCCGCCGTCGAGGAGAAGGCCAAGGAGCTCGGCTACTGGGAGTCCGAGACCTGGGGTCCGATCCTCGAGGACCGCGACTCGCAGATCACGTTCTCCGCCCTCGGCCAGGCCGCTCCCGTGCCGGTCAAGCAGGCCTGGGACCCGACCGGCGAGAAGAAGAACACCCTCCGCGAGGCCGTTCAGGCCGTGCTGCCCGACCTCGAGGTGCGCTCCGGCGGCTCCACCTCGGTCGACATCACCCGCAAGGGCATCGACAAGGCCTACGGGATGAACAAGCTCACCGAGCTCACCGGCATCCCCCTCGACGAGATGATCTTCGTCGGCGACCGCCTCGACCCGGACGGCAACGACTACCCCGTCAAGGCGATGGGCGTCGAGTGCTTCGCGGTCGAGGGCTGGCACGACACCGCCGCCTACCTCCGCTCCTACGGCCTCTGACCTGCGAGCCCGGTCCTCCCCCGCGAGATGCCACTTGTGAGCGCGACACGCCGCGAAAGTCGGTCACAAGTGGCATCTCGCGAGAGGCGCCGGGGTCGGGGTCGGGTCAGGCGTCCTCGGTGAGCGAGCCGGCGGCGGTGCCGTCGAGGGCGAGGCGGAGGCGGCGCGGCAGCTTCGCGACGATGATCGCGTGCGACTCCGCCACCAGCTCGGCGAGCAGCCCGTCCTCGACCCGGCCGGCCGCGTCGACGGTCACCCAGTGCTTCTTGTTGAGGTGGTAGCCCGGCTCGATGCCGTCGACGCCCGCGACGAGGTGCACGACGTTCTCGGGCAGCGCCTTCACGCTGATCACCGGCCGGCCGAACCGCTCCATCTCGAGCGCGAAGACCTTGCCCTCGACCTTCCACACCCGCGTCTCGGGACCGAACGGGAAGCTCGCACCGGAGCCGGGCAGGTCGGCGAGGAGGGACTCGAGGGCGGCGGCATCCACGGCCCCATTCTGCACGCGTAGGCTCGTCCTGTCGTCCGTCCAGCCAGTGGAGCAGTCTCCGCCGTCGGACGACCGGAATCGGATCCGACCATGCCAGACCCCTCGACCACCTCGACCCTGAGCCGCGCGACCGGCCGGTACGCGCAGGCGTTCGCCGTCCCGGGGTCGCTCGCCTTCTCCTCCTCCGGCTGGTTCGGGCGCTTCCCCAAGGGCAGCCTCGCCATCGGTGTGCTCGTGCTCGTCAGCGCGCAGTCGGGCAGCTACGCCCTCGGCGGCGCCGTCTCGGGCGCGCTGACGCTCGCCCTCGCCGTGACGGGGCCGCTCTGGTCCCGGGTGATGGACCGCTGGGGGCAGCGCCGCGCGCTCGCGCTGTCGCTGCCGCTGCTCGTCGCCGCCTCGCTCGGGCTCGTCGCGG
Source organism: Rathayibacter sp. VKM Ac-2760 (assembly GCF_009834185.1). GTDB lineage: Bacteria > Actinomycetota > Actinomycetes > Actinomycetales > Microbacteriaceae > Rathayibacter. The sequence goes on along the minus strand of NZ_CP047173.1, from coordinate 167,145 downwards.
CCGTGCTGCTCGGCGCGCCGGTCTGGAGTTGGTTCGTGCTCGGCGTGCTCGCCGGGGCAGCCGTGCTCGACGTCGGCTCGGCGGTCCGCTCGCGCTGGAGCGCGGCGACGACCGACCCCGGGCTGCGGCACACCGCGTACTCGGTCGAGTCGGTGGCGGACGAGGCGGCCTTCGTGGTCGCGCCGCCGATCGTGACCCTGCTCGCCTCGCTCGTGCATCCTGCGGCGGGCGTCCTCGTCGGGCTCGGGATCGGCGTGGCCGGCGGAGTCGCGCTGCTCGTGCAGACGGGGACGCAGCCGCCACTCGCACCCGCGCGCTCGGCAGCGTCGCCGGCCCGGGAGCGCCTGCCGCTCGGCCTGGTCGGGATCGTCGCGGTGTTCGCGACCATCGGCGGGGTCTTCGGCTCGTTCAACGTCGCGGCGATCGCGACGGCGGAGGCTTCCGGCGCCGGTGCCGCGTCGGGGCTGCTGCTCTCGGCGTACAGCATCGGCAGCGTGCTGACCGGGGTCGTCGTGGGGGCCGCGCGCCTGCCCGGCGGCCCGCGCTCGCGGTTCCTGGTGGCGGGCGCCGTCTTCGGGGTGGTCGTGCCGGTGCTCGTCCTCGCCGGCTCGCTGCCCGTGCTGATCGCGCTGGCGTTCGTCGCCGGACTCGCGACGTCACCGCTGCTGATCACCGGCTCGAGCCTCGTCGAGTCGATCGCCCCGCGCCGCCGCCTCACGGAGGCGCTCGCCTGGCCGCCGACCGGCGTCGCGCTCGGCGCCACCGCCGGCTCCACCCTGAGCGGCCTCGCGGTCGAGGCGCTGGGGCCGCAGTCCGGCTTCCTGGTCACGGCCGGCTCGGCCGCCCTCGGCGCGGTGCTGACCCTCGCGACGGTGCTGTTCCTCCGCGGCCGCGCCGCTTCCGCGGACGCCGGCTCGACTCGCTGACCGAGCGGCCCGCCCGAATCTGCTGATCGAACAACCTGCGCAGCAGCGTTCCCTGCTGATCGAGTAGCCCGCGCAGCGGGCGTATCGAGATCCACCGTCCTCAGAAGAGTGGGTCTCGATACGCCCCTGCGGGCTACTCGACCAGCAGGTGACGGATCAGTCCGCGCCCAGGATGACGATGGCGGCGGTAGGGGGCAGCGCATCCTCGTGGTAGCGCTCGATCTCGGGAATGGCGGCGGGGTCGGCCTGCTCGAGGAAGCCGGTGAGGCGGGCGACCTCGTCGGTCTCGCCGATGGACTCGGCGGCGCGGCGGAGCGCGTAGAGCGCGAGCAGGAAGCCGCGGTTCGGGCCGTGGCGCCACGGGATCGGGCCCTGGCCGCGCCAGCCGGCGGTGCGGAGGAGGTCCAGGCCGCGGTGGTAGCCGACGCGAGCGTAGGCGTAGGAGGGGAGGGCCGCATCGATGCCCCACACGCTGTCGGCGAGCAGCGCCCACGCGAGCGGGGAGCGCGGGTGCGCGGCGGCGAGCGCGGCGAACTCGACGGCTCCCGGGTTCGCGTGCTTGGCGACGGCCGCGGTGACCGCGGGCTCGTCCGGGAGGAGGGTCGGTTCGGGGCCCAGCAGGTTCTCGCCATTCATGCCCTCAGGGTAACCCGCTCCCGCTGTGCCCCCTCCGGGGAGCCCTCGCGGGCTCCCCGGAGGCCCGCCGCCGATAGCATCGACCCCATGGCGACGAAGCGCAGCGAGGTCGAGGCCTGGCTCACGGACATGGACGGCGTGCTGGTGCACGAGAACCAGGCGCTCCCCGGCGCGCCCGAGCTGATCCAGGAGTGGACGGACGCCGGGACCCCGTTCCTGGTGCTCACGAACAACTCGATCTTCACGCCGCGCGACCTCGCGGCGCGGCTGCGGGCGTCGGGGCTGCACGTGCCGGAGGAGCGGATCTGGACGAGCGCGCTCGCGACGGCCGACTTCTGCGCCTCGCAGATGCCGGGCGGCAGCGCGTTCGTGATCGGCGAGGCCGGCATCACGACCGCCCTGCACGAGGCCGGCTTCATCATGACCGAGACGGCGCCCGACTACGTCGTCGTCGGCGAGACCCGCAACTACAGCTTCGAGGCGATCACCAAGGCGATCCGCCTGATCGTCGGCGGCGCCCGCTTCATCGTCACCAACCCGGACGCGACCGGCCCGAGCGCCGAGGGCGTCATGCCCGCGACCGGCGCGATCGCCGCGCTGATTACGAAGGCGACCGGCAAGGACCCGTACGTCGTCGGCAAGCCGAACCCGATGATGTTCCGCTCGGCGATGAACAAGATCGGCGCGCACAGCGAGAACACCGGCATGATCGGCGACCGGATGGACACCGACATCGTCGCCGGCATCGAGGCCGGGCTGCACACCGTCCTCGTCCTCACCGGCATCAGCGACCGCGCCGAGATGGACCGCTACCCGTTCCGCCCCGACGAGGTCCTGACCGGCGTGCACGAGCTGCTCTCGGCCGACCCGTACGAGTCGGAGTTCCCGCCGGACGACGCGATCCTCTGACGCAGCGCTCCGGCGACGCCGTTCCTCGGCCTGACCCTGCCACTCCTCCGAAGTTGCGGTAGTCGAGCGCGAGTACCGCAACTTCTGGAGAGTGGGAGGGGGGCGCCCCGCCGCTCAGAAGCGGACGTGCTGGAGGACCCAGACGTGCATCGCGACGGCCGCGGCGGCGGAGGCGTTGATCGAGCGGGTCGAGCCGAACTGCGAGATCTCGAGCACGGCGACGGAGGCGGCGATCGCCTCCTCCGAGAGGCCGGGCCCCTCCTGCCCGAAGAGCAGCACGCAGCGCTCCGGCAGCGCGAACGTCTCGATCGGCACGCAGCCGGGCACGTTGTCGATCGCGAGGATCGGCACGTCCTCCGCGGCGGCCCAGCGCGCCAGATCGGCGACCGTCTCGTGGTGCTGCACGTGCTGGTAGCGGTCGGTCACCATCGCCCCGCGCTTGTTCCAGCGGCGCCGGCCGACGATGTGCACGCTCTCGGCGCCGAACGCGTTCGCGCTGCGGACGATCGAGCCGATGTTCATGTCGTGCTGCCAGTTCTCGATGGCGACGTGGAAGGGGTGCCGCGACCGGTCGAGCTCGGCGACGATCGCCTCCATCCGCCAGTAGCGGAATCGGTCGATCACGTTGCGCGAGTCGCCCTGCTCGAGCAGCTCGGGGTCGAGTCGGTCGTCGTCGGGGCGGGCGCCGACCCACGGGCCGACGCCGTTCGTCGTCGCCTCGAGGGAGGCGGAGGGACCGGGCTCGTCCACGTCGCACGGCCCCCGGCTCAGGCCGACGGCGTGCCGGCGAGCGTGCCGAGCATCTCGCCGCCGCCGGCGCGGTCGACGAAGCAGTAGTAGCTGCGCTCGCCCGCGTCCCACTGCTCCTGCGTGACCGGGAACGAGCCGGAGACCTGCACGTCGCCGTACGCCTCGGCGCTCACGACGTCGACGACGCCCTGCGCCTGGCAGAGCGAGGCGACGGAGACGGCGAGGGCGTCCTGACCCGGGAACGCGGCATCGGTCAGCTCGCCGGCGGCGACCATCTCGCCGGTGTGCGCAGTGGCGCAGTCGACGACGGTGAAGTCCTCGGCCCAGACGGTGTCGAACGGCTGGAGGCACTCCCCGCCGAGCAGCGCCGTCCAGGCGTAGGTGCCGGCGGGCAGCGGGCCGACGGTGGGCAGCGCCGCGGTGGGAGCGGTGCTCGGCGTCGCGCTCGGCTCGGACGGAGCGGCGGTGGTCGCCGCGGGGGCGGCGGCCGGCTCGCCACGGTCGCCGGCCGAGCCGACGGCGATGCCGATCGCGAGGATCGCGCCGAGCAGCAGCACGACGCCGACGGCGATCAGGCCGATCAGGAGGCGCCGCCTGCTCCGCACCCGGGCCGGGGAGGGTGCGCCGACGCTCGTGACGGACGGGACCGGGGCGGGCGCGGGGTTCGGAGCGCTCCGCGGCTTCGGGGGCCTGGTGTCCCTCGGCGGCTTCGGGTCCCTCGGGGGCTTCGGGGGCTTCTCGGGCTTGGGGCGGGGCGTGCGCACGGGCGTGCGCTTGGCGCGGGCGGCGTTGACGTGCGCGCCGGCAGGGGTGCTGGGCGGGGCGGAGGCGCCGTCCGCGGCGGCGGGCTGCTCGGCGCTCGGCGCGACGTCGTCGTGGGATGCGGCGGTGGACGACTCGGGATCGCCGTCGGGGCCGGCTTCCGGCTCGAGGTTCCAGGCGTAGACGCCGGCGGTCTCGCGCCAGAGCTCCTCGTCGCCGCCGTCGTCCTCGGGCTCGTCGCGCGGGGCGACGACGTCCTCCCAGACCGGAGGCTGGTCCCAGCCCCCGCGGGGGTCGGGCCACTGGTAGACGGCGGGAGCGACGGGCTCGCGCGGCTCGGGCTCGGTCGCGCCCTCGGGGCGGTCGCCGCGGGGGCCGGGCTGCTCCGGCTGCTGCCCGCGCAGAGCGGGCGGCGCGGTCGGGAGATCGACCGGCGGCGCGACGGGCAGGACGGGAGCGACGGAGGTCGGCGCGGGCGGCACGACCGGGGGCGTCGGGGCGGGCGGCTCCTGGGCAGCGGGGCGGACGGCGGAGGGCCGGACGGCGGAGGGGCGCTCGGCAGGGGTCTGCGGGAGCACGGGGCCGAGCGGGAAGCGCGGCGAGGGCGCCGCCGGGCGCTCGGGAGCGGGCTCCACGGGCTGATCGGCGGGCTGGTCGGGCTCCGCGGGCTGGTCGAGCTTCTCCGACTGGTCCGGCTGGTCCAACTCCTCCGGCTGGTCGGGCTGATCCGTCCGATCAGGTCGGGTGGTCGGCTCGGCAGGCTCCGCAGGCTCCGCCGGGGAGGAGAAGGCACCCCAGATGCCGCGCGAGGCTGGGGCAGCGGGCGGAGCATCGGCGGTGTCGCTGCCGCGAGCATCGGCGCTCTCCTCGGGCGACGCCGGCGCCGGGTCGAGCTCGTCGGTGTCCGCTGCCCCCTCGGCAGGTGCTGTCTCGTCGGCGGGCGCTGCCTGCTCCTCGGACGCGGGCTCGTGCGTCGGCGCGGCGTGCTCCTCGAGCGCGGCCTCCTCGGGCAGGGCCTCCTCGGGCGCCGCCTGCTCGGGCGCTGCCTCCTCGGGCGCGGCCTCATCCTCGGGCTCGGCCTCCGCCGTGGGCGCCAGCCGCTCCTCCGGCGCCGGCTCGCGGGGCGCGTCGAAGATGCTCTTCAGGCGGCCGCCGCTCAGCTGCTCGAGGAGCCAGTCGCTGCCGCCGAGACGGCGCTCGAGCTCGGGGCGGGCGTCGCCGCCGCCGCCGGAGCGTGCGTCCTCCGCGGGCCGGGCGTCGTCGCCGGGCTCGTCGCCGCGCGTGCGGCCGCCGTCGTCCACCATCAGCTCAGGCCGAGGTCGGCCAGCCCGATCGCGGCGAAGTAGGGGTAGCCGGCGCCCTCGATGATCTCGCGGGCCCCGGTCGCGCGGTCGACGACGACCGCGACTCCGGCGATCTCGGCGCCGACCTTCAGCAGCGCCTCGATCGCGGCGAGCGGGGAGCCGCCGGTGGTGGAGGTGTCCTCGACGACGACGACGCGCTTGCCGGCGAGATCCGGGCCCTCGACCTGGCGGCCGCGGCCGTGGTCCTTGGGCGCCTTGCGCACGACGAAGGCGTCGTACTCGAGCCCGCGGAGGACGCCGCGGTGCAGGATCGCGGAGGCGATCGGGTCGGCGCCCATGGTGAGGCCGCCGACCGCGTCGACCCGCTCGATCGGGGCGATGAGGTCGAGCATGACGTCGCCGATCAGCGGCGCGACCCGGTGATCGAGGCTGACGCGGCGCAGATCGACGTAGTAGCTCGCCTTCTTGCCACTCGTGAGGGTGAAGTCCCCGTGGAAGACGGCGTCGGAGCCGATGTACTCGATGAGCTGCTGGCGTGCGTCGGTCACGGGCCTACTCTACGGGGCGGCCTCACGGCGCGGACTCGACCCCGCCCGAGCGCGTCGCGCCGGCCTTCTCGCCCCGCCCCTCCTCGGCTCCGCCGCGGAACTGAGTCATGTAGAGGTCGTAGTACGCACCGCGCCGCTCGAGCAGCGCCTCGTGCGCGCCCTGCTCGACGATGCGGCCGGACTCCATCACCAGGATCGTGTCGGCGTCGCGGATCGTCGACAGGCGGTGCGCGATGACGAACGAGGTGCGGTCGGTGCGCAGCGCGGCCATCGCGTGCTGGACGAGCAGCTCGGTGCGGGTGTCGACCGAGGAGGTCGCCTCGTCGAGGATCAGCAGCGACGGATTGGCGAGGAACGCGCGGGCGATCGTGACGAGCTGGCGCTCACCGGCCGAGACGCTGCCGCCGTCGGCGTCGAGCACCGTGTCGTAGCCGTCGGGCAGCTGCTGCACGAAGCGGTCGACCATCGTCGCCCGGGCGGCGTCGACGATCTCGTCGTCGGTGGCGTCGAGGCGGCCGTAGCGGATGTTCTCGCGGATCGTGCCCTGGAAGAGCCAGGCGTCCTGCAGCACCATGCCGACGCGCGAGCGGAGGTCGCCCCGTCCGATCCGGGTGATGTCGACGCCGTCGAGCAGGATGCGGCCGCCGGTGAGCTCGTAGAAGCGCATCACCAGGTTGACCAGCGTGGTCTTGCCGGCGCCGGTCGGACCGACGATCGCGACCGTCTGACCCGGCTGAGCCGAGAAGCTCAGCCCCTCGATCAGCGGCTGCTCCGGATCGTAGGAGAAGGAGACGTCCTGGAACTCGACGTGGCCGTCGGTGCGCTCGGGGAGCGAGTCGACCGCGGTCTCGGGCTCCTGCTCGTCGGCGTCGAGCAGCTCGAAGGTGCGCTCGGCCGAGGCGACGCCCGACTGCAGCATGTTCGCCATGCTCGCGAGCTGCGTCACGGGCTGGGTGAACTCGCGCGAGTACTGGATGAACGCGGTCGCGTCGCCGAGCGTGAGCTGGCCGGAGGCGACGCGCAGGCCGCCGACGACCGCGATCAGCACGTAGGACAGGTAGGACACGAAGGTCATCGCCGGCATGATCATGCCCGAGACGAACTGGGCGCCGAACGAGGCCGAGTAGAGCGCGTCGTTCCGGCGGTCGAACTCCTCGAGCATCTCGCGGTCGCGGCCGAAGGTGCGGACGATCTCGAGTCCGGAGAAGGTCTCCTCGATGTGGCCGTTCAGCCCGCCGGTGTTCTTCCACTGCGCGGCGAACAGCTTCTGCGAGCGGGCGCCGATCACGCCCGCGATCACCGCCGACAGCGGGATCGAGACGAGCGCGATCAGCGCGAGCTGCCAGGAGACGATGAACATCATCACGGCGATGCCGATGATCGTGAGCACCGACTGCACGAGCTGCGAGAAGGCCTGCTGCAGCGCGGTCTGGATGTTGTCCACGTCGTTCGTCACGCGCGACATCACGTCACCGCGCTGGCGGGTGTCGAAGTAGCGCAGCGGCAGGCGGTTGATCTTCGCCTCGATGTCCTGACGGAGTCCGAAGACCACCCGCATCACGAGCCCGTTGAGGATGTAGCCCTGCGCCCACATCAGCACGGAGGCGACGACGTACATCAGCAGCACGATGATGATCAGGCGGCCGAGCACCGTGAAGTCGATGCCCTCGCCGGGCACGATCGCGGTCTTGGAGAGCATGTCGGCGAAGGTGTCGTTGCCCTCCGCCCGCTGCTGCTCGATGATCTGCTCGAGCGGGACGCCGGCCGGCAGCTGCGAGCCGATCACCCCGTTGAAGATGGTGTCCATCGCCTGGCCGAGGATCTTTGGCGCGATGACGGTGAGCACGACCGAGGCCGACACGAGGGCGACCACGAGGATCATCCGGGCGCGCTCCGGGCCGAGCAGGCTGAAGAGCCGCTTGGCGGAGGGCCAGAAGTTCTGCGCCTTCCGCGCGGGCGGACCGTCGCCGAACATCCCGCCGTCGGCCTCGCCGGGCTCGAACTCGGGCTCGAGGGCGGTCGTCTCGTCGGCGACCGGCATCTCCGCCTCGGTGTCGCGTGCGCGTGCCATCTCAGGCCACCCCTTCCACGCTCAGCTGGGATTCGACGATCTCGCGGTAGGTCGCGTTCGTCTCGAGGAGCTCGTCGTGCGTCCCGCGGCCGACGATGCGGCCCGCGTCGAGCACGACGATCTGGTCGGCGTGCCGGATCGTCGACACCCGCTGGGCGACGATGATCACGGTCGCGTCGGTGGTCGCCTCGGCGAGCGACTCGCGCAGCCGGGCGTCGGTCGCGACGTCGAGCGCCGAGAACGAGTCGTCGAAGAGGTAGACGCGGGGCTTCGCCACGAGCGCCCGTGCGATGCAGAGCCGCTGGCGCTGCCCGCCGGAGACGTTGGTGCCGCCCTGCGAGACCGGCTCGTCGAGCCCGCGCTCCTTCGCGCGGACGAAGTCCTCGCCCTGGGCGATGCGCAGCGCCTCCCACAGCTCGGCGTCGGTCGCGTCGGGCCGGCCGAAGCGGAGGTTCGATGCGATCGTGCCGGAGAAGAGGTACGGCCGCTGCGGGACGAGCCCGACGACCTTCGCGAGCTGCGCGCGGTCGAGCGAGGCCACCGGCACGCCGTCGATCGCGACGGTGCCCTGCTGCGGGTCGAACAGCCGGGGCACGAGCCCGAGCAGGGTCGTCTTGCCGGCGCCGGTCGAGCCGACGATGGCGGTGGTGCGGCCGGGCTCGGCGACGAGGTCGACGTCCGAGAGGACGGGCCGCTCGGCGCCGGGGTAGCCGAAGACGACGCCGGAGAACTCGACGCGGCCGACGGTGGGCGCCTCGACCCCGCCGGTCGGCGTGGTCAGGCTGGTCCGCGTGTCGAGGACCTCCTGGATCCGCTCGGAGCAGACGACCGCGCGCGGGATCATCATCACCATGAACACGCCCATCATCACGGCGGTGAGGATCTGCAGCAGGTACTGCAGGAAGGCGGTCAGCGAGCCGATCTGCATCTGCCCGGCATCCACCCGCTGCCCGCCGAACCAGAGCACGGCGGCCGTGGCGAGGTGCAGGATCATCATGATCGCCGGGAACATCAGCACGAAGATGTTGCCGACCTTGATCGACACCTCGGTGATCGCCTCGTTCGAGCGGCGGTAGCGCTCGGACTCGAACGGCTCGCGGACGAAGGCGCGGACCACCCGGATGCCGGTGATCTGCTCGCGCAGCACCCCGTTGATCCCGTCGATCCGGTCCTGCATCAGGCGGAACAGCGGCAGCAGGAGGAAGACCAGCACGCCGACGACGACGAACAGCACGGGCACCGACACCCAGACCAGCCAGGACAGTCCTGCGTCCTCGCGCAGGGCGAAGACGATCCCGCCGATGCACATGATCGGCGTCGACACCATGAAGTTGAGCGTCATCAGCACGAGCATCTGCACCTGCTGCACGTCGTTGGTGCCGCGGGTGATCAGCGTGGCGGTGCCGAAGCGGCCGACCTCGAGCCCGCTCAGCGAGTCGACGCGGCGGTAGACGTCGCGGCGCAGGTCGCGGCCGACGGCCATGGCGGTGCGGGCGCCGAAGTAGACGCCGCCGATGGCCGCGGCGACCTGGACGAGGCAGACCGTGAGCATCGTCATGCCGGTGGCCCAGATGAAGTCGGTGTCGCCGCGGCCGATGCCCTGGTCGATGATCTCGGCGTTGAGGCTCGGCAGGTAGAGCGCGGCCAGGGTCGCGATCAGCTGGAGCACCACGACGGCCGCGATCGACCGCGAGTAGGGCTTCGCGTACGAGGACGCGAGACGGAGCAGGATCATGGGTCCTCCGGACGGGAGCGGAGCGGGGGCCCAGCCGGAACGGGCTGGAGCGGGGACGGCCGGGGCTTCGGGGCTCGGACCGAGCGGCGCGGAGGAGCGGCCGCTTCTGGGACGGCGCAAGACAACCATCGACCACCGACACCGGTTCCGCAATCCGTCTTCGGGGGGAGGGGGCCGCCTGAGGCGCGTGCAGGAGTCGTGTCGGCGGCGGCTCCTAGACTTCCGGAATGCGCATCGCCACCTGGAACGTGAACTCCATCCGGGCCCGCACCGGCCGCGTCGTCGACTGGCTGGTGCGCGAGGACGTCGACGTCCTCGCCATGCAGGAGCTCAAGTGCAAGCCCGAGCAGTTCCCGCACGAGGCCTTCGCCCAGGCGGGCTACCACGTCGAGATGGTCGGGCTCAGCCAGTGGAACGGCGTCGGCATCGCCTCCCGTCTGCCGATGGAGGACGTCCGGGTCGGCTTCCCCGGCATGCCCGGCTTCGCCAAGGAGCCCGCCGCCGACGGCTCCTTCCCGCTCGAGGCCCGCGCGATCGGCGCGACGGTCGACGGCGTACGCGTCTGGAGCCTCTACGTGCCCAACGGCCGCGCGGTCGGCGACCCGCACTGGCACTACAAGCTCGAGTGGTTCGCCGCGCTCGAGGCGAGCACCCGCGCCTGGCTCGCGGCCGAGCCCGACCTGCCGCTCGCGCTGGTCGGCGACTGGAACGTCGCTCCGCTCGACAGCGACGTCGGCGACCCGACGCTCGGCCCCGGATCCACGCACGTCTCGCCCGAGGAGCGCGCCGCCTTCGAGGCCTTCACCGCCGCCGGCCTGCACGACGTGGTGCGCCCGCTCGTGCCCGAGGGCTACACCTACTGGGACTACAAGCAGCTGCGCTTCCCGCGCAACGAGGGGCTGCGGATCGACTTCGTGCTCGGCTCGCGCGCCTTCGGCGACCTGGTGACGGGCGCGTCGATCCACCGGAACGAGCGCAAGGGCGACGCCCCGAGCGACCACGTGCCCGTGGTGGTCGACCTCGATCTCGACACCTCGCTCGACGACGACCGACCGATGATCTTCTGACCGTGGCCTCCTCGAAGAAGAAGCGCGCCCGCGCCGACGCCCCGGCCGGCCCCACCGCGCAGCGCGCCGCCGCGAGCCGGCCGGCCGTGGCGCGCGCGCACGACGAGTTCCGCACCGAGGCGTACCGCTCGGTCCGCGAGACCTTCGCGGCCGGCAAGCCGCTGCGCCGCCGCTGGGACCTCGTGCTCTCGATCCTCGGCTCCCTCGCGCTCGGGCTGCTCTGCGTGGTGCTCGGGTACCTCGCCGCGATCCTCGCCGTCTTCCCCGCGCAGTGCGAGGGGCAGAACATCGCCTGCGACTACGACCGGATCGACTGGGGCGTCTCGCTCGCCCTGCTCGGCCCGCCGATCCTGACGCTGATCGCCGTGGGTGTGACGGTCGTCCGCTACCTCGTCGGCCGTCGGGTGTTCTGGATCCCGATCGTCGGCTTCGTGCTCTGCGTCGGCGCGGCGTTCCTCGCCTCCTGGCTCGTCACGAGCTCGATCCCCGGCTCCGCGCTGGCGTAGCCGGGGATCGGGCCGCGCGTCAGCCGGCGCAGGTCGGGTCCTCCGCGAGCGTCACCTCGGTCTTGTTGATCATCGGCGTGACGCGGAGCGCCTGCTCGCCGAAGGTCGCCGCGGGGTCGGCGGCCGTGAAGCCGACCGTGACCGTCGTGGACTCGCCGGGAGCGAGCTGCACCGAGACGCGCGCGACCGGCCGGCCGAGGTCGTCGGTCGGGTCGGACACGCGGGCCGAATCGCCGAGCGGGTCGGACCAGGAGGCCTGCGCCTGCGAGGTCGTCGTGCCGGGAGGGCCGTAGACGTAGACGTTGGTGACGAAGTCGCCGAGCGGGAAGCGGTTGCCGCCGTTCGCCGCCACGTACTTCGGCAGCGTGCGCGCCACCTTCTCGGTGGTGGTGTTGGTCAGCGTGACCTGCGTGGAGAAGCTCGTGCCGCCCGCGGCGCAGCGGTTCGTGCTCGACTGGGTGACCGCGGTGTCGAGGTAGTAGTCCATCTTCGAGCCGATCGAGGCGTCCTGGAAGAAGACGCCGGTGGTCGTCGTGTCCGCGTTGTCCGTCGGCAGGACACCCGCGATCGGGGTCGGCGCGATCAGCGCCTGCTCCTCCGGATCGGTGCTGAAGGCCAGGATCCGGCTCTCGCCGACGGCCTTCACGACGGCCGGCAGCATCTTCGAGGGCTCCATGTCGCCGCCGAGGATCTTGCCGAGGATGGTCGCGCTGGCCTCCGAGAAGAACGCGTCGGTCTCGTCCGCCACCGTCGCCGCCGAGTAGCGGAAGTAGACCTTGTTGAGCAGCGTCGAGACGGTGTTCTCGCTGGTCAGCTCGGTGCCGTCGGCGAGCGTCACCGGACCGGTCGAGGCGAGCAGGTACTGCAGCGCGACCGGGTCGATCGCGAGCACGCCGTCGATCTTCTGCCCGGGGAACTTCTGCGCCCAGAACTGCGTCGCGATCGAGGAGGCGGTGGGGAAGTCGGGTCGGCTGGTCGACACGTTGAACGTGGTGGCGAGGTTGCCGCCGAAGGTGTCGAGCGCGCTCTGGTCGACGGTGACCGGCTGAAGATCGCGGAAGTCCTGGCTCGACTGCTGGGTGCCGACCGAGATCGCCCCGCCGTCGACGTTCAGCTGCATCACCGAGGAGGCGCCGCCGCCCAGGGCCTGCGCCTCGGCCAGGTTCTGGAAGAGCACGAGGTAGCTGCGCGGTCCGCTGGCGCCGAGCGCATCCGGGAGGATCGCGGTGATCGGCTGCACCTGGTCCATCGCGCTGGTCGCCGTCTCGAGCTGCGGGGCGAACGCGTCGAGCGCGGAGGCGACCTGCGGCACGAGGGCGCCCCGGTCGATCCCCTCGACGCGTGCCTGAGCCTCGTCGACGACGCCCTTGGCGACGGTGATCTTGTCGGAGAGGTCGGTGATCGCGGCGATGTCGATCCGGCCGTCGACCGGCTTGAGCACGTCGAGCGAGGTGGAGGAGAGCGGGGTGACGATCTTCGCGGAGACGTCGTCGGCGATCTCGGTCGCGGCGCGCACGGCCGAGAGGTTCGGGCCGAGGAACGGCACGATCTCCATCACGCGCCACACTCCGTCGTCGGTCTCGTCGCGCGCCTCGCCGGTGAGGGTCGCGATCTGGCCGGCGGTCGACTCGGCGCCCGCCGTGTCGAAGCCGGTGAGCTGGTCGGCGACCTGCGAGACCAGCGGGATCGCGGAGGTGAGCTTGGCACGCACCGTCATGGCCTTGTCGTAGGTCAGCACCGCGAGGAACACGGCGACGACCGCGCCGATCACGAGGACCAGGAGGACGGTCAGGGTGATCCAGAGGCCCCGTCGGCGGCGGCGAGGGGTGCCGGAGGCGCGGCGAGAGGAGGTCGTCGTGGTGCTCATCCGGAGAGCCTAAGCGACGCCCGCCCGGGCGCGGCGGTCGACCGGCGCCGTCGTCAACCCAGGAGGAGGGACACGGCGATGAGGACCGGGACCGCCGTGACGGTGGTCACCAGGGCCGTGTCCCGCGCCACGGCGACGCCGCGGTCGTAGCGCGAGGCGAAGTTGAAGATGTTCTGCGCGGTCGGCAGCGCGGCCGTGACCGTCACCGCGAAGAGGTGCTCCGCGTCGAGCGCGAAGGCGAAGCGGCCGAGCAGGTAGGCGGTCGCGGGCATCACCAGCGTCTTGAGCAGCGAGGCGACGGCCACCTCGACGCGGCCGGGGCCGGGCTCGAGGGGGCGCTGCCCGCGCAACGACATGCCGAACGCCATCAGCACGAGCGGGATCGACGCGTTGCCGATGATCGAGAACGGCTCGAGCACCGGCGCCGGCAGCTGCACTCCGGTCACGGAGACGACCAGGCCGAGCGCCGAGGCGATGATCATCGGGTTCCGAAGCGGCTGGGTGAGGATCCCGCGCACCGAGGCGCGCCCGCTCGTCGACACGTCGAGCAGCGTCAGGATCGTCGGCGCGAGCAGGAGCAGCTGCAGCAGCAGCGTCGGCGCGACCCACTGCGGGTCGCCGAGCACGTAGATAGCCACCGGGAGGCCGATGTTGTTGGCGTTCACGTACGACGAGGCGGCGGTGCCGATGACCGTCTCCGGCAGCGATCGACGGAAGAAGAGCCGCGAGGCGAGCACGTAGAGCAGGGCGACCACCGCGACCGCGATCAGCGACACCAGGAGGAAGGAGGAGAACAGCACCGTCACGTCGGCCCGCGCGAGCACCGTGAACAGCAGCGCCGGCGTGGTGACGAAGAAGGCGATCCGCGTGAGGACGGCGCGGCCCTCGGGCGGCACCAGGCCGAACCGCGCGATCAGGTAGCCGACCGCGATGACCGTGCCGATGATGGCGAAGCCGGTGAGCACTCCCTCCACGGCGTCCTCCGTCTGATCGGGCGGAGCCGGGCGGCTCGCTGGCGGGGATCGTCGCCGCGGATCGGGCGCACCGCCTCCAGCCTAGGAGGCGCCGGTCGTTGCACCACCGCGGAGGCGCGCCTACCGTGGGCGCATGCCGCATCTCGACGTTCCCGGCGGGAGCCTCCACTGGGAGGCCGACGGCCGCGCCTCCGCTCCCGCCCTCCTGCTCGTGCACGCGGGCGTCGCCGACCTGCGGATGTGGGACCCGGTCGTCCCCGCGCTCGCGGAGGACCACCTCGTCGTCCGCTACGACTCCCGCGGCTTCGGCGAGAGCCGGACCGAGGACGTCGACTACGACGAGCGGCAGGACGCCCTGGACGTGCTCGAGCACCTCGGTGTCGAGCGCGCGACCGCGATCGGCTGCTCCCGCGGCGGATCCCTCGTGCTCGACCTGACCCTCGAGCACCCCGACCGGGTCACCGGTCTGGTGCTGATCTGCGCCGGAGTGGGCGGCTTCCCCTACCCCGAGCTGACCGCGGAGGAGGACCGCCGCTTCGACGAGATCGACACGGCGCTGACCACCGGCGACCCTGAGCGCGTCGCCCGGATGGAGGCGGAGCTGTGGGCGTTCGGGCCCGAGCGCGACCCCGCCTCGCTCGATCCCGCGTTCGTCGAGACGGTGCGCGAGCTGGCCCGCGGCCGGAGCGGCCACGAGACCGAGAAGCCGCGGCCGATCGCGATCGAGCCCCCCGCCTACGACCGTCTCGTCGATCTCACGGCGCCGACGCTGGTGATGGTCGGCGCACACGACATCTCGGAGTCGTTCCCCGTCTTCGAGCACCTCGTCGAGACCGTCCCGGACGCGGCCGGCCACGTCTTCGAGACCGCGGCCCACCTCCCGAGCCTCGAGCACCCGGGCGAGTTCCTCGACGTGCTGCGCCCGTGGCTGGCGGCGCACCGCCTCTGACGCGGGCCGCCGTCAGCGGGAACCGCACCGGCTCCCGCGACGACGCCCTCGCTGGTCGAGTAGCCCCGCAGGGGCGTATCGAGACCCGCTGTCACCGGCACGCCCGGCGGAGGTGGATCTCGATACGCCCGCTCCGCGGGCTACTCGATCAGCAAGGACCTCCCGCGATCGTCGCTGAGCGGTCCCGATGACAGAACATCAGCTGCGCGAGGGTCTCATCGCTGATGGGCGATGAGGGGCACGATCAGCTGACGTTCCGTCCCCTCCTGCTGGTCGAGTAGCCCCGCAGGGGCGTATCGAGACCCGCTGTCACCGGCACGTCCGGCGGAGGTGGATCTCGATACGCCCGCTCCGCGGGCTACTCGATCAGCACGAATCGGCCCGGCGCCGCGGTAGGAGGGAGCTTCGGTGCTGAGGACTACGCCACGTCGGCCAGGTCGAAGGCCCAGTCGGCGTAGAGGGCGGGCGGGTCACCCGCCTCCACGACGTCGATGCGGTCGAAGCCGGCCTCCACGCAGATCGCGCTGTCCTCGGCGTCGTCCGCGGGGACGAACGCGTGCACGAAGCGCGGCATCGGGAACACCGCCGCCTCCTCGAGGAGCAGGCGCACCGAGCGCGCGACGATGCGGCGGTCGCGGGCCTCGGGAGCGATGCTCCAGCCCGTCTCGTACGCGACGCCGCCGCGGGAATGGCCGTACCAATAGCCGATGGAGCCGACGCAGTGCCCGTCGAGCTCGATCGCGTAGAAGAACGCGCTCCCCTCGGCCCAGCCGCGCAGGTAGCGGTGGTGCCGGTCGAGGAACTCGCCTTCGGTCTCGAGACCGTCGTCCGACTCCGCGAGAGCACTGCGGAGTTCGGCGGGATCCGCCTGCGGCCAGGGCAGGAGGCGGACGGTCTCGGACTGCTGATCGATGCTGACTGTTCTGTGGTCGCTTCCGGGTTCGGGTCCCGTCACGCGATCCGATCCTCTCTCTCAGGATGGACCGACGTCCTCGCCGCTCCGCCAGGTGTTCGGAGCGTCGTATCGATCGGATGGCCGCTGGGTGAGTGCGGCCGTGATGTCCGACCTATCTTCGACCCCCGTGAGGAGCCTTGGCAGAACCTTGGAGAATGTAGCCCCGGAAGGGGGGTCCTAGCTGCGAAAAGGCTGGTGTCGCGCTGATACGACGCGCGGGAAGCGTGCGGGTCGCCGATTGCGGCGGAGTCCTGCGCGAGGATCGCCGAGCTCGCGGATTCGCTCCGGCCTCACGCAAGAAAAGCGCGCGATCCCCCGCCTACGCTCGAAGTCGGGCCGAGTCGAGCCCGATCCCTTGGATATTCGAGCGTGAGGAGGATCACCATGTCGCAATTCGTGCAGAGCGCCCCAGTCGGGCGGAGCACCGTCGTCGGAGAACCCGAGGTCGTCGAGGACCGGATCGAGACCTCCCGCGACTGGCTCCGCCTCAAGGCCGCCGCCACGGCGCTCCAGCCACTGCAGGCGAAGGACGGCTCCCTCGCCGACCCCGACCGCCTCGGAGACGCGCGCGCCGAGATCGAGTGCATCGTCGACGCGATCCGCGCCCTCGCCCCCGCCTTCCCGCACGACGCCGCCTACCTCGCGGCGCTCGTCGTCGACTTCGAGCGCTGGAGCGCGGAGGGCGTCGGCGTCCCCGACTTCCTCGACTCGCTGCAGGCCTTCCAGCCGCAGCTCGACCGGATCGACGGCCTGCGGCACCTCGTCGTCTTCCCGATGCTCACGCAGAACGGCAGCCGCGACCGGCACGTCGAGGCCGTGCTGGTCGAGGTGGTCTGGCCGCGGTTCGTCGCCGAGCTGGAGGCGGGCGACTACTCGAACGCGCTGTTCGTGCCGGTGCGCTTCGTCGACTTCACCGCCGGCTACGACACCGACAGCGCCGTGCTCTTCCCGGAGACCGTCGCGATGCGGAGCATCCCGACCTTCACCTGGGGCGCGATCTTCGCCGACCGCGAGGCCGCCCGCTTCCGCCGCGTCGTCTCGGCCGCCGCCGCGATCACCCGGCTGGAGCTGCCGGAGGACGCGCGCCGGATGCTCGCCGATCAGCGCGCCACGGAGGAGGCCTTCGTGATGTGGGACCTCATCCACGACCGCACGCACATGCGCGGCGACCTCCCCTTCGACCCGTTCATGATCAAGCAGCGGATGCCGTTCTTCCTCTACTCCCTGGAGGAGCTGCGCTGCGACCTGACCGCGTTCCGCGAGGCGGTCGCGATCGAGCGGCGCCTGGCGGGGCAGGAGCGGCGCGACGACGACGAGGAGGCGCTCGCGGCGCGCTCGCGCTCGGTGCAGTACGCGATCCTCTTCGACCGCCTGTTCCGCTTCCCGCTGACCGGCTCGCGCGTGCGCAACTACGACGGGCTCGGCGGGCAGCTGCTCTTCGCCTGGCTGCACCAGCACGGCGTGCTGCACTGGACCGACACCCGCCTCGCCTTCGAGTGGGACAGCGTCGCGGACGTGGTCGTCGCCCTCTCCGACGCGATCGACGAGCTCTACTGGCGCTCGATCGACCGGCCGAAGACCGCGCACTGGCTCGCCGCCTACGCGCTCGTCGCGGCGACCGTCACGCCGCATCCCGCCTCGGCCTGGGCGCGCGGGCTGCCGGACGAGGTGCTGCTCGGTGCTCCGCGCGGGCTGACCGACGCGGTGCTGGACGACGAGTTCCCGCTGTCGATGTTCTACGAGGCGCTCGGCAAGAAGATGGGCGACGTGATCGCGTCGACCGCGGGCATCACCGGGCGCGACTGACGAGCGGCCGGCCCGCGGGCATGCTGCTGATCGAGCGGGCCGCACACCGGCCCGAACCTTGCTGATCGAGTAGCCCGCGGAGCGGGCGTATGGAGATCCACGTCCCCTGGAGTGCCGGTGACAGCGGGTCTCGATACGCCCCTGCGGGGCTACTCGACCAGCAGGCATGGGCGAGAGGAGACGCGGCTTCGTTGCTCGCTACGTCGCCGACGGCGGCTGCGCGACCACCAGGGGGGGCGTCATGCGGGGACTCGTGGGGCGGCCTGCCCGACCGTCGTCGATTAGCGTGGTGAGCATGCCTCCTGGCGCCGTCGCTCCGGACCCGCTCGACGCGGGCTGGATGCGGCGAGCGCCGACGCGGGCCGGCTACGTCCGCGATGCCGTGATCGCCGGAGTGCTGCTGGTGGCGACCCTCGTCTCCGTCGCGCTCTACACGTCGGCCGGCTTCACCGATGCCGCGCACCCCGCCGTGAGCACGCTCTGGGCGGGCGCGATGACCCTCCCGCTCGCGCTGCGGCGGCGGTTCCCGTCGGTCACGGCGGTCGCGCTCACCGGGGTCTACGCCCTGGGCCTGATCCTGCAGGTGCCGGAGTCGCTGTTCAACCAGATCTGCCTCTTCCTCGCGCTCTACACGGTCGGGGCCTGGAGCCGGGACCGACGGCGCGCGCTCGTCGTGCGCACCGTCATCGCGGTGGGCATGCTCACCTGGCTGCTGGTCACGCTCGCCACCGGTGCGCCGCTGAGCAGTCCGCTGCCGGCGGAGGAGTCCGCGGGGATGCTGCCGCCCTACGTCGCCGAGTCGGCGCTGGCCGTCGTCGCGAACCTGCTCTACTTCGGCAGCGCCTACGTCTTCGGCGACGCGTCCTGGCAGTCGGCGCGCCGGCTGGAGGCGCTCGAGGCGCGCACCGCCGAGCTCGACGACGAGCGCGAGCGCTCGTCCCGCCAGGCGGTGTCGTCGGAGCGGCTGCGCATCGCCCGCGAGCTGCACGACGTGGTCGCGCACCACGTCAGCGTGATGGGGGTGCAGGCGGGCGCCGCGCGGCGGGTGCTCGCCCGCGACCCGGAGCGCGCCGCGACGGCGCTGAGCGCGATCGAGAACGACGCGCGCTCGGCGATCGAGGAGCTGCATCGCATCCTGATCGCCCTCCGCGCCGAGGACGCGGTGCCGAACGCGCTCACCGACGCGGCCTCGACCCGCGGCGTCGCCCAGCTCGAGGAGCTGGTGGCCGCCGCGACCGGCTCCGGCCTGCCGGCGGTGCTCGTCGCGATCGGCGCACCCCGCGACATCCCCGCGACCGTGGGGCTCAGCCTCTACCGGATCGCGCAGGAGTCGCTCACCAACGTCCGCAAGCACGCCGGCCGCGGCGCGAGCGTCGAGGTCCGCCTGCGCTACCTCGACGACGCGGTCGAGCTCGAGGTCGCCGACGACGGCGGGGAGGGATCGCACCCCGTGGCCGCGACGTCCTGCGGACTCGGGCACACCGGCATGAGCGAGCGCGCGGCGGCCGTCGGCGGCACCGTCGAGGTGGGCCCGAGCGGCGACGGCTACCTGGTGCGCGCCCGCGTCCCCCTGACGAGCGCGCGCGCGGGCGCCGAGGAGCCGGTAGCGTCGTCCGAGGTGTCGTGGGGGCGCCGGGAGCGAGCGAGCGGGGGGCGCGCATGACGGCCGACATCCGCGTGCTGCTCGTCGACGACCAGGAGCTGGTCCGCGCCGGCTTCCGCACCATCCTCGAGTCGGAGCCGGGCATCGTCGTCGTCGGCGAGGCGCGCACGGGGATCGAGGCCGTGGACCGCGCCGCGCAGCTGTGCCCGGACGTGATCTGCATGGACGTGCAGATGCCCGGGATGGACGGGCTCGCCGCGACCCGCGAGATCGTCAAGGATCCGCGGCTCTGCTCGAGCGTGCTCATCCTCACGACCTTCGACCGCGACGACTACCTCTTCGAGGCGCTGTCCTCCGGGGCCAGCGGCTTCCTGCTCAAGAACGCGTCGCCGGAGGAGCTGGTCGAGGCGGTCCAGGTCGTCGCGCGCGGCGATGCGATGCTCGCACCGGACGTGACGCGCCGCGTGCTCGAGCGCTTCGCCGCGGCTCCCGCGCGGCCCGAGGCGCACCCCGGCATCGACGAGCTCACCGACCGCGAGCGCGAGGTGCTCGTGCACCTGGCGCGCGGCTGGTCCAACGCCGAGATCGCCGCCGAGCTCTTCGTCGGCGAGGCCACGATCAAGACGCACGTGTCGAAGATCCTGATGAAGCTGCGCGTCCGCGACCGCATCCAGGCCGTCGTCTTCGCCTACGAGCACGGGATCGCGGTGCCGGGGCGGTCCTGACGCCCGAGGGCATCGCGTCAGGAGCGGGCGAGCGCGATCAGCACGGCGGCCGCGACGAGCAGCGGCGGAGCCGACCTCGGAGCGTGACGAAGGCTCGCCGGGCGAACGGAGCGTGACCGTTCAGGCCCGGAGACGGCGTCCGACCGTGCCCGCTGCCGAGCCCGATCGCGCCCGTTCGGGCGTCAGCGGCGCTGCTGCGTCGCGGCCGGACGTGGCGGGATACGACGGACGAACTCCATGCGGATGTCGGGGGCGATCTTCCGGTCGAGCACGACGGTCATGTAGCGGCCGTCGACGCGGGCGCCGATGGCGACCACGTCGGGGTCGGTGTCGACGCGGTAGCCGCGGAGGGCCTCGCCGTCGACGACGACCGGGACGCCGCGGACGACGTCCTCGTCGCGGAGCGCGGCGGCGACCACCGGCATGCCGCCGCGGCGGGTGCGCACGCGGCCCGGGAAGGTGTTGCGGAGCACGTCGCCCATGTGCGCGGCGAGGCGCGACTCGAGCGGCCGGCTGCGCTCGGCGGGGATCGGCACGGAGGTGCGCACCGCCTCCCACAGCACGGGGTACCGCATCCGGGTGACCTGGTCGACCATCCACGGCGGGAGGTGGTCGTTCTCGGCGCGCTCGATCGCGCGCTTCTGCTCCGGGGTGAGCGGGACGTGGTTGACGGGGTCGGCGCGATTGCGCGGATTCTTGAAGAAGGAGTAGGAGAGGGAGATCTCGACGAAGCGTCCGAGCGCCATGGTCTGGGCCGCCGCGAACTCCTCGAGACGGGGCTGCGGGGCGAACGCGAGGACGGGGTCGCCGAAGCGCGCCGCGATCTCGTCCACCCCGGGAGGGGCGGGCATGTCGCGGACCGCCCCCGAAGTGTCCATGCGCATAGGACAAGAGTGGCCTGCCTCCCACCCGATACCAACTTCTTGACGGCAATCGGCTTTCTGGGGATGGTGACGTTCACACGCCCGAAACACGGCGTTCGGACGCGCCCGCCCCCAGGATCGGACCGCACCGGGCTGCGAGGATGGAGGTCATGAGCGCTCTGCACGATCCGGACCTGCGCGGTTTCGCGTCCGACAACTACTCCGGTGTGCACGAGGAGGTGCTCGCCGCGATCGCCGCCGCCAACGGCGCCCACCAGGTGGCCTACGGCGAGGACGTCTACACCGAGAAGCTGCAGCACGCCTTCCGCCGGGAGTTCGGCGAGCAGGCCCAGGCCTTCCCCGTCTTCAATGGAACCGGGGCGAACGTGACCGGTCTGCAGTCGATGCTGCCCCGCTGGGGCGCGGTCGTCTCGGCCGGCACGGCGCACATCAACAGCGACGAGGGAGGGGCGCCGGAGAAGGTCGGCGGGATCAAGATCCTCACCGTGGAGAGCCCGGACGGCAAGCTCACCCCCGCGCTCGTCGACGAGCAGGCCTGGGGATTCGGCGACGAGCACCGGGCTCAGCCGCTCGTCGTGTCGATCACGCAGTCGACCGAGCTCGGCACCGTCTACACGCCGGACGAGGTGCGCGCGCTGGCCGATCAGGCCCACGGACGGGGGATGCGGCTCCACATGGACGGAGCGCGCATCGCGAACGCCGGAGCGGCCCTCGGACTGCCGCTGCGCGCCTTCACGAGCGACGCCGGCGTCGACGTGCTGTCGTTCGGCGGCACCAAGAACGGGATGCTGCTCGGCGAGGCGATCGTCGTGCTCGACCCGGAGGCGTCGAGCGGCCTGACCTTCCTCCGCAAGACCAACATGCAGCTGTCGTCGAAGATGCGCTTCCTCTCGGCCCAGCTGCTCGCGATGCTCGGCGAGGACGGCGAGGCGGAGCCGCTGTGGCTGCGCTCGGCCCGGCACGCGAACGCGATGGCGGCTCGGCTGCGCTCGCGGCTCGACGACGCCGTCGCCGCGGGACGGATCGCCGGCCTCGCCTTCACCCAGCCGACGCAGGCGAACGCGGTGTTCGCGACGCTGCCCGCGGGGGTCGCGGACCGGCTGCGCGCGGCCTACCGCTTCTACGACTGGAACCCGGCGACCGGCGAGGTGCGCTGGGTCTGCTCCTTCGACACCACCGAGGACGACATCGACGCGTTCACGGCGGCGATCGAGCGCGAGCTGGCCGCGTGAGGGCGCGGGCCGCGGCGGCGGGACTCGCGCTGCTGGTCGCGCTGGCCGGCTGCACGGCGGCCGAGCCGGACGCGGGGGCGAGCGCGTCCGCGACCGCGACTGCGACCGGCTCCTCCTCCGCCTCGCCGACTCCGACGCGATCCTCGGCCGCTCCGCTCGACTGCGACGCCCTGCTGCCCGTCTCGCGCGCCTCGACCGCCCTCGGGATCCCGAGCGACTCGCTCACGGGCACGCGCGACGAAGCGGTGCGCTCCTCCGCCGAGCTGATCCGCGAGTCCGCGGAGGAGAACGGCGGGCTGCTGACCTGCTCCTGGTACGACGAGGACGGCACCGCGTCGATCACCGCCGCCGCGACCGAGGACGCCGAGGAGGAGTTCGCCGCGGTGCGCTCGGGCTCACGCCTCGCGACCGAGGCCGAGGCCTACAGCGCCTGCTCCGTCGAGATCTGCGCCGTCGACCTGCTCGCCGGCTCGACCTGGGTGACGCTCGCGCTGACGGGAGCGCCGGCCGACGCGGATCTCGCCGGGCTCGCCACCGCCACCGCCGCGGCGGCCGGGGGCCGGCTCGAGGAGCCGGTGACGGCGACCGCACCGGTCTGCGCCGAGGTGCTGACCGCCGAGCAGCTGGCGACGACCGCCGGGCTCGTCGAGGCCACCCCCGGTTCCGGCACGGAGGGCGTCGCTGCGACGACCGCCTCCGCCGCGGCCGCCGCGCGCGCGGGCTACGCCTCGTGCACCTGGACCGACGCGACCAGCAGCAGCTACTCCGGAGTGAGCGTCGACGCCCTGCCGAACGGCGAGGACGGCTGGCGGAACCTCTCGCTGACCACCGGGCTCGCGGTCGCGCTCACTCCGCTCGACGGCCTCGGCGACCGGGCGCTCTCGGGCTGCGGCGGCGGCTCCTGCGAGATCGACGTGCTGGCCGGCGACGTGTGGTGGCGGGTGGTGGTGACGGGCGACGCGGCCCGCACCGAGGCCGTGGCGCGCGCGGTCATCGCGGGCTGATCCTTCTCCGCGAGATGCCACTTGTGCTCGCATTTCACGGCGTGTCGCGTGCACAAGTGGCATCTCGCGGCGGGGAGGGGGACGGTCAGGGGCGCCAGTAGTCGTAGTGGGAGGACTCGCGGCAGCCGAGCGACGCGTAGAGGCGGGCGGCGGGGGCGTTGTCGGCGAGGACCTGGATCCAGAGGCGGTCGACGCCTCGGGCGGCGGCCTGCTCGAGCAGGGCGCGCAGGACGGTGGCGGCGTGGCCGCGGCGGCGGGCGTCGGGGCGGGTCGCCAGCGCGAAGAGGCCGACCCAGGGCTCGCCGTCCTCGGCGGTCGCCCGGGCGAGCCGGCCGCAGGCGGCGGGGCCGCTCCCGTCGCGCAGCAGGGCGTAGGAGGAGTCGCAGCCCTCGAGGATCCGGCGGGCGATCTCGAGTTCGGCGTCGCCGCCGCGCCCGTCGACGGACCACCAGAGCGACAGCCAGTCGTCCCCGGGCGCCTCGGCCGTCTCGACGACGGCGCTCCCGGGACCGAGTGCGGCGAGCGCCTCCGTCACGGAGCCGGTCAGGACGCGGGTGCGCTCGTGCGGGGCGTAGCCGCGGCGGGACAGTCGCTCGGGCAGATCGGCGGGGAGGGTCGCGGGGCCGAGCTGGAAGAGCGGCGGGATGCCCTGCTCGCGGGCGAACTCCTCCGCGGCGGTGATCGCGCGCTCCGGGTCGGCCACGGGGCCGGAGGTGAGCACCGAGTTCGCGCGCTTCGTCACGCCGTGGGAGGCGCGCAGCCGCCAGCCGTCGAGCGCGCGGCTCTCGAGGGGCGGCCAGGCGTCGGCGGCGAGTCGGTCGAGGAGGCGCGGGTCCATCGGACCACGGTAGTGGCCGGTCAGGGCTGCGGGAGCGCCGCCTCCGGCTCGCGAGAACAGCTCCGGCTCGCGGAATCGAGGCGATCGGACGAGCCGAGGTCGATTCCGCGAGCCGGAGGTGGCCGTGCGGGTGGTTCCGGAGCTACATGTTGATCATGTGGCCCTTGAGGCCGTGGAAGCCCTCCTGCAGCGCCTCCGACAGCGTCGGGTGGGTGTGCACGTTGCGGGCCAGCTCGGTCGCGGTGAGGTCCCACTTCTGCGCGAGGGTCAGCTCGGGGAGCAGCTCGGACACGTCCGGGCCGATCATGTGGGCGCCGAGGAGCTCGCCGTACTGCTTGCTCGCGATGAGCTTGACGAAGCCGGTCGGCTCGCCGAGGCCGTGCGCCTTGCCGTTGGCCATGAACGGGAAGGTCGAGACGGTGATCTCGTGGCCCTCGTCGGTCGCCTGCTTCTCGGTGAGGCCGAAGGAGGCGATCTGCGGCTGGCAGAACGTGGCGCGCGGCATCATCCGGTAGTCGCCGAGGGTCTGGGTCTCGGCTCCGGCGATGGTCTCCGCGGCGACGACGCCCTGCGCCTCCGCGACGTGCGCGAGCTGCAGCTTGGCGGTGACGTCGCCGATGGCGTAGAAGTGCGGGACGTTCGTGCGCATGTACTCGTCGATGCCGATGGCGCCGCGCTCGGTGACCTCGACGCCCGTCTTCTCGAGGCCGAAGCCCTCGACGCGGGGGACCCAGCCGATCGACATGAGCACCTTGTCGACCTCGAGGGTCGACTGCGTGCCGTCCTTGCCGGTGTAGGTGACGGTGACGTAGCCGTCCTTGTCGACGACGGACTCGACCTTGGTGGAGGTGAGGATCTCGACGCCGAGCTTCTTGTACTGCTTCTGGATCTCCTTGGAGACGTCCGGGTCCTCGTTGGGGAGGGCGCGGTCCATGAACTCGATGATCGTGACGTCGACGCCGTAGTTCTTCAGGACGTAGGCGAACTCCATGCCGATCGCGCCGGCGCCCACGATCGCCATCGTGTCGGGCAGCTCGCGGGTCATGATCTGGGTCTCGTAGGTGACGACGTTCTCGGAGAGCTCGACGCCGGGGAGCAGGCGGACGCTCGCGCCGGTCGCGATGATCGCGTCGTCGAAGGTGAGCGACTCCGAGCCGCCCTTGGTGAGCTGGACGTCGAGGCCCTGCGGGCCGGTGAAGGAGCCGGTGCCGTCGAACTCGGTGATCTTGTTCTTCTTCATCAGGAAGTGGACGCCCTTGGTGCGTCCGTCCGCGACGGTGCGGCTGCGGTCGAAGGCCACGCCGAAGTCGAAGGAGACGTCGCCGGAGATGCCGAACTGCTTCGCCTGCGCGTGGAAGATGTGGGCGAGCTCCGCGTTGCGCAGGAGGGCCTTGGAGGGGATGCAGCCCACGTTGAGGCAGACACCGCCCCAGTACTTCTTCTCGACGATGGCGACGGACTTGCCGAGCTGAGCGGCACGGATCGCGGCCACGTATCCACCGGGGCCTGCCCCCAGGACGACGACGTCGAAGTGCTGGGCCATGGATGTTCCTCCAGAGTGGTGAGTTGTCGCGCGCGGGGAACCACGCCGTCTCCCAGGGTACCGTTCCGCACCGACAGGACCCCGTGCTCCTCCGTGGGCGAACGGGCCGACCGGGAATGCGGGCGGTCGGTCCGCGGTTGTGTGCGTGGGGCGACGAGGCCCTCCCTGATCGGCACCATCCCCGGAGAGAAGCACCCCATGACCGACACCGCCACCCGCACCGCCTCGACCAGCGCCCCGATCCTCGACGTCCTGGCCGAGCGCTGGAGCCCCCGCTCCTACGACGCCACGGCCGCGATCGCGGACGAGACGCTGACCGCGCTGCTCGAGGCCGCCCGCTGGTCGCCGTCCGCCGGCAACTCGCAGCCGTCGCGCTTCATCGTCGCGCGCCGCGGCACGCCCGAGTTCGACAGCATCGTCGGCACCCTCGTCGGCTTCAACGCCGCGTGGGCCGGCTCGGCCGCCGCGCTGATCGTCGCCCTCGCCGAGACCGTGGACGAGAAGGGCGAGGCGCGCCCGTGGGCCGTCTACGACCTCGGCCAGGCCGTCGCGCACCTCAGCGTCCAGGCGCACCACGAGGGCCTGCACGTGCACCAGATGGCCGGATTCGACAAGGACGGCGTCCGCGCGGCGTTCGGCGTCGACGAGCGCTTCGACCCGGTGACCGTCGCCGCCGTGGGCGTGCTCGCGAGCCCCGAGGCGCTCGAGAACGACGTGCTCCGCGAGCGCGAGACCGCTCCCCGCACCCGCCTCCCGCTCGAGGAGCTCGTGCTCGTCCAGGCGTAGCGTCACTCCGCAGGGCCCCGTCGGCCGCCGCACCGCGGCGCCGGCGGGGCCCTTCGTCGTTCCGGGTCTGTGTTACTCCGCGTTTCATCACGGAATCGGATGGATCGGCGCGCGTCCGTACGATCGGACGGTCCGCCCGCTCGCCCCGCCTCGGAGCCCTCATGACCGGAACACCCGCCCGCACGAGCCTGGCCTTCGACGCCGCGCTCGGCCAGTCGGCGTTCCCGGTGCGCTTCGACGGGGTCGGCCGCACCTTCGCGCCGGGCTCGCCCGTGCTCACCGACGTCTCGCTCGACGTCCGCGCCGGCGAGGTGATCGCGATCCTCGGCCCGAGCGGCTGCGGCAAGTCGACGCTGCTGCGGATCGCCGCCGGCCTCGACACGGCGAGCGCCGGCTCCGTGCTGATCGACGAGTCGCCGGTGTCGGGCATCGACCCGCGCTGCGCGGTCGCGTTCCAGGAGCCGCGGCTGCTGCCCTGGCGCTCCCTCGCGGCGAACGTCGCGCTCGGCCTCCCCCGCGGGACCGCTCGTGAGGCGGCGCGCACCGCGGTCGACGAGCTGCTCTCGCTGGTCGGGCTGACCGCGCACGCCGGCTCCCGGCCGCGCGAGGTCTCCGGCGGGATGGCGCAGCGGGCCTCGCTCGCCCGCGCCCTCGCCCGCAACCCGGGCGTGCTGCTGCTGGACGAGCCGTTCGGCGCGCTCGACGCGCTGACGCGGCTGCGGATGCAGGACCTGCTGCTCGAGGTGCACGCCGCCGCGCCCGCGACGATCCTGCTCGTCACGCACGACGTGGACGAGGCGCTGCAGCTGGCCGACCGCATCGTGCTGCTCGGCCGCGACGAACCGGGCGGCGTCTCGCGCATCCGGCAGATCATGACCGTCCCCGGCGAGCGGCCGCGCGACCGAGGCTCCGCGGAGCTCGCGGAGCGGCGGGTCGAGCTGCTCGAGGGGCTCGGCATCGAGCGGCACTAGGCCGCCCCCCCACTCCTCCCTAGGCGGTGATCCCGCCGTGCGTCCACGGATGCCGCCGCTCGCGGACATCGCTCCCCCCTGCTCCCGCACACTCGTTCCACTCCCGGAACCGCACCGAAGTCGAGGCCCCTCATGTCGCTCCAGTCGTTCAGCACCTCCCCGCTCACCCGCCGCACGGCGCTCGCCGGGCTGCTCACCGCCGCCGCGGTCCCGCTCCTCGCGGGCTGCGTCCAGGGCGAGGGCGGCGGCGGCGCGGCGGCGGCACCCGCCGCCTCCGACGGCTCGACCGCGCAGACCCAGGGCGGCACGCTGACCCTCGACTTCGCCACCTACAACCCGCTGAGCCTGGTCATCAAGGAGAAGGGCTGGCTCGAGGCCGCCCTCGCCGAGCAGGACGTCACCGTCACCTGGGTGCAGTCGGCCGGCTCGAACAAGGCCAACGAGGCGCTGCGCGCCGGCGCGATCGACGTCGGCTCCACCGCCGGCTCGGCCGCGCTGCTCGCGCGCTCGAACGGCTCGCCGATCAGGACGATCGACATCTTCTCGCAGCCGGAGTGGTCCGCCCTCGTCGTGCCCGCCGGCTCCGCCATCACGAGCGTCGAGCAGCTCGCCGGCAAGCAGATCGCGGCCACCAGCGGGACCGACCCCTACTTCTTCCTGGTGCAGGCGCTCGAGGAAGCCGGTCTGAGCATCGACGACGTCACCGTGCAGAACCTCCAGCACGCCGACGGCTGGGCCGCATTGCAGAGCGGCTCGGTCGACGCCTGGGCCGGGCTCGACCCGATCATGGCGGGCGCGCAGGCGGCCGGAGCGACGCTGCTCTACCGCAACGTCGACTTCAACTCCTACGGGCTGCTCAACGCCACCGAGAGCTTCCTCGCGGCCAAGCCCGACCTCGCGCAGACCGTGGTGAACGCCTACGAGCACGCCCGCGCCTGGGCACTGGAGAACCAGGAGGAGACCGCGAGCATCCTCGCCGCGGTCGCCGGTCTCGACGTCGCCGTGGCGACCACGGTGATCACCGAGCGCAGCAACCTCGACGTCGACAACGTCCCCGGCTCGGCGCAGACCGACGTGCTCTCCGTGATCGGCCCGATCTTCGTCGCGAACGGCGACGTCGCCTCGCAGGACCAGGTCGACGCGGCCCTCGACTCGCTGATCGACGACAGCTACGCGACGGCAGCGGACCCGTCGGCGATCGGCTGACCGCGCTCCCGACGCCCGAGCGCACCCGACCACCCCGCACCCGACCGCAGCTGAGCACGAGGAGACGACGATGGCGACACGCGACGACGAGACCGTGACCGACGCCGACCTCGTGCGCCGGAGCACCGGACTCGTGCAGGCGCCGGGCGCGGTCGGCACCGCCGTGGTCGGACCGAGCGTCGAGGCGTCGCAGAAGCGCCTCCGCGACGACGAGGCGGCGCGCGCCCGGCCGCTCACCTCGCGGCGCTGGTTCCTGCTCGCGGGCGGGGCGATCCTGCCGGTGCTGCTGCTCGCGGCCTGGCAGATCGTCACCACCACGGGGATGGTGTCGGTCGCGGTCTTCCCCTCGCCGGCGATGGTCTGGGCGGCGGCGGTCGATCTCGCGCAGCGCGGCGACCTCGGGCAGGACGTGGCGATCTCGACCCAGCGGGTGCTGATCGGCTTCGCCCTCGGCTCCGCGCTCGGCCTGCTGGTCGGCGCGCTGTTCGGGCTCTCCCGGGTCTGGGAGGTCGTGCTCGCGCCCACCCTCGGCGCGATCCGCGCGGTTCCGTCGCTGGCCTGGGTGCCGCTGCTGCTGCTCTGGATGGGGATCGGCGAGGAGTCCAAGATCACGCTGATCACGATCGGCGCGTTCTTCCCCGTCTTCACCACCGTCGCGACGGCCCTCGGCCACGTCGACCGTCAGCTCGTCGAGGCGGGCCGGGCGTTCGGGCTCTCGGGCGTGCGCCTGTTCACGACCGTGCAGCTGCCGGCGGTGATCCCGTCGGTGATCGCGGGGCTGCGGCTCGCGCTGGCGCAGTCGTGGCTGTTCCTGGTCGCCTCCGAGCTGATCGCCTCGTCGATGGGCCTCGGCTTCCGCCTGACCGACAGCCAGAACAACGGCCGGATCGACCGGGTGTTCCTCGCGATCATCCTGCTCGCCGTGCTGGGCAAGCTCACCGACTCGGTGGTCGGCGTCTTCCAGCGCTACGCCGTCAAGCGCTGGGCCTGACGATGCCCCGGCCCACCACGACCACCACGGAAGGACCGCGACGATGAGCGAGACGATCGCCAACCTGCTCGAGGAGTCCCGCCGCTTCCCGGCGCCCGAGGCGTTCGCCGCGCAGGCGAACGTGGGCCCGGACGAGTACGCGCGGGCCGCCGCCGACCCGGTCGCCTTCTGGGAGGAGGCCGCTCGCCGGCTCGACTGGGTCGAGCCCTGGCACACCGCGCACCGCTGGGAGCCGGCCCTCCCGCAGGACGACGGGACGCTCTCCGTGCCCCGCGCGACCTGGTTCGAGGGCGGCACGCTCAACGTCGCCGTCAACTGCGTCGACCGGCACGTCGACGCCGGCCGCGGTGACAAGACCGCCCTGCACTTCGAGGGCGAGCGCGGCGACCGCCGCTCGATCAGCTACGCCGAGCTGCAGCGCGACGTCGCCCGCGCCGCGCACGCGCTCGTCGCGCTCGGCGTCGGGAAGGGCGACCGCGTCGTCGTCTACCTCCCGGTGATCCCCGAGACCGTCGTCATCACGCTCGCGATCGCGCGGATCGGCGCGATCCACTCGCTCGTCTTCGGCGGGTTCTCGGCCGAGGCCGTGCGCTTCCGCGTCGAGGACACGGGCGCGAAGCTCCTCGTCACCACCGACGGCCAGTTCCGCCGCGGCAAGGCCGTCCCCGTCAAGGCGAACGCCGACCACGCGGTCGCCGGCGTCGAGTCGATCGAGCACGTGCTCGTCGTCCGCCGCACCGGCGACGAGACGCCGGAGCTCCCGTGGACCGAGGGCCGCGACGTCTGGTGGCACGACGTCGTCGACGCGCAGAGCGACGCGCACCAGGCCGAGGCGTTCGATGCCGAGACGCCGCTGTTCATCATCTACACCTCGGGCACGACCGGGAAGCCGAAGGGCCTGGTGCACACCAGCGGCGGCTACCTCACCCAGGCGTCCTGGACGCACTGGGCCGTGTTCGATGCGAAGCCCGACGACGTGCACTGGTGCACCGCCGACCTGGCCTGGGTCACGGCGCACACCTACGAGATCTACGGGCCGCTGTCGAACGGGCTCACCCAGGTGATCTACGAGGGCACGCCCAGCACCCCGCACACCTCCCGGCACTTCGAGATCATCGAGCGCTACGGCGTCACCGTCTACTACACGGCGCCCACGCTGATCCGGACGCTGATGACGTGGTTCCCCGAGGGCGTCCCGTCCGAGTACGACCTCTCCAGCCTGCGCCTGCTCGGCACGGTCGGCGAGTCGATCAATCCCGAGGCGTGGGTCTGGTTCCATGAGCGGATCGGCGGTGGGCGCTGCCCGATCGTCGACACCTGGTGGCAGTCCGAGACGGGGGCGGCCGTGATGTGCCCGCTGCCCGGCGTCTCGACGCTCAAGCCGGGCTCCTCCCTCGGAGCCCTGCCCGGTCTCGGCGCTCTGGTCGTCGACGAGGCGGGCGAGCGGGTGCCGAACGGCTCGGGCGGCTACCTCGTGGTCGACCGCACCGGCCCGGCCCTCGCGCGGACGATCTGGGGGAACCCGGAGCGCTACCGCGACTCCTACTGGGCCCGCTACGCCGACCGCGGCTACTTCTTCTCCGGCGACGGCGCGAAGTACGACGCCGACGGCGACATCTGGGTGCTCGGCCGGGTGGACGACGTCATCAACGTCTCGGGTCACCGGCTCTCGACGATCGAGATCGAGTCGGCGCTCGTCGCGCACCCGGCGGTCGGCGAGGCCGGCGTGGTGGGCGTCGAGGACGCGACCACCGGCCAGGCGATCGCGGCGTTCGTGATCCCCTCCGACGAGACGATCGACCGCGCCGAGGAGGACCCGGCCTACTGGACCGCGCTCGAGGCGACGCTGGCGTCGGTGCTGCGCGAGCACGTCGCGACCGCGATCGGCCCGATCGCCAAGCCGCGCGACGTGGTCGTCGTCCCCGACCTGCCCAAGACCCGCTCCGGCAAGATCATGCGCCGCCTCCTCGGCGACATCCGCGACGGCCGCACCCTCGGCGACGTCACGAGCCTCCAGGACGACACGGTCCCGGAGCGGATCGCCCGCATCGTCGCCGCGCGCGGCTGAGACGGTCGGGCTCGTTCAGAGGGCGGCCCGTGCCGCTCGCGCAGCGGGCGGAACCTGCCGGTCGAGTAGCTCGCGGACCAGGAGGAACATGCTGATCGAGTAGCCCGCGCAGCGGGCGTATCGAGATCCGCCGGCGTCGGAAGT
This sequence comes from Rathayibacter sp. VKM Ac-2760, assembly GCF_009834185.1. GTDB lineage: Bacteria > Actinomycetota > Actinomycetes > Actinomycetales > Microbacteriaceae > Rathayibacter. The sequence goes on along the minus strand of NZ_CP047173.1, from coordinate 135,385 downwards.
GGAGTCTGCAGACCCGCCGTGCTGGGGACGGCGGGTCTCGATACGCCCCTGCGGGGCTGCTCGACCAGCAAGGGACGCCCCTGCGGGGCTGCTCGACCAGCGAGGGACGCCCCTCCGGGGCTGCTCGACCGGCAAGGGACGCCCTTGCGGGGCTGCTCGACCGGCATGGTGCTGCGCGCCGCCGGGGCTTCCGGTCGCCTCCGAACCGGGGCGGAGCGGCGGCATCGGGAGTAGCGTTGACGCGTGCGCGATGTCCAGCAGCGAATCATCTCCGAGCTCCACGTCTCCCCCACCGTCGACCCGGCCGCCGAGGTCGAGCGGCGCAGCGGCTTCCTCGCCGACTACCTCCGGCACACCGGCGCCAAGGGCCTCGTGCTCGGCATCAGCGGCGGGCAGGACTCGAGCCTGGCCGGGCGGCTCTGCCAGCTCGCGGTCGAGCAGGTGCGCGCCGACGGCGGCGACGCCTCCTTCATCGCGGTGCGGCTGCCCTACCGGGTGCAGGCGGACGAGGAGGACGCGCAGCTCGCGCTGACCTTCATCCGGCCCGATCGGCAGGTGACCTTCGACATCCACGCGGGTGTCGACGGCATCGCCTCGGCCTTCGGCGACGCCGTCGGCGAGCCGATCTCGGACTTCGTCAAGGGCAACGTCAAGGCGCGCGCCCGGATGGTCGCGCAGTACGCGATCGCCGGCCAGGCGGGCATGCTCGTCGTCGGCACCGATCACGCGGCGGAGGCGGTGACCGGCTTCTTCACGAAGTTCGGCGACGGCGGCGCCGACGTCCTGCCGCTCACCGGCCTGACCAAGCGCCAGGGCCGCTCGCTGCTGGTGCACCTCGACGCACCGGCCCGCCTCTACGAGAAGGCGCCGACGGCCGACCTGCTCGACGAGAACCCCGGCCAGACCGACGAGTCGAACCTCGGCCTGGTCTACGCCGACCTCGACGCCTACCTCGAGGGCGGCGACGTCGCTCCCGAGGTCGCCGAGGCCATCGAGGCGAGGTATCAGGCGACCGAGCACAAGCGGCAGGTGCCGCTGTCGATGTTCGACGACTGGTGGCGCGCCTCCGCCGTGTACACGCCCGGCAACCACTGACGGCACGAGCGAGCCGCCCCGGGGATCCCTCGGGGCGGCTCGCTCGTTCGGCGGAGGCGGGGCTCAGTCCGCGGCGCGCGCGTTGTAGACGAGGACCTCGCCGGCGTCGACGTGCTCGCGGTAGGCGCGGAAGACGGCCAGCGCCTCGTCACGCAGCACGCCGTCGACCACCTCGATGCCGCGGGCCTCGAACTGGGCGGCCCAGTCCTCGCGCATCGGACCCTCGTCGAACGTGGAGATCTCCTCGAGCTCCGGACCGGAGCCGGCGACCACCAGGCGGCGCACGCCCGACCACAGCGTCGCTCCGTAGCACTGCACGCAGGGCCGCCAGTTGACGACCAGCTCGTGCGCGGGCAGGCCCTCGCCGCCGAGGTCCCAGCTGCCGACCGCGGTCTGCGCGAGGCCGAGGGCGGTGACCTCGGCGTGGCCGGAGGAGACCCCGCTGCCGAGGACGACGTTCACGCCCACCGAGACCACGCGGCCGGAGTCGCGCTCGACGACGATCGCGGCGAACGGGCCGCCGTTGCCCTCGCGGAAGTTCCGGTCGGCCAGGGCGTGCACGAGGGCCATGCGGTCCTCGCGCTCGGGGAGGAACTCGGGGACGTCGCGAACGGCGTCCTCGATCCAGGCGGGCAGGGCGATCTCGTAGCGGGTGGCGAGGCGGTCGATGTCCATGCCTCCATCGTCGCATCCGGCACCGCCGCGCCTCACTCCGCCAGAGCCCTCCCGAGGGCGGCCGCCTTCGCCGCCCAGAACCGCTTCGCGACCGGGGTACGGGAGAAGACCGCGTCGAAGCCGTGGAACGCGCCCTCGACGATCTCGAGCTCGCAGGGCACGCCGACCGCGCGCAGGCGCTCGGCGTAGCGGACGTCCTCGTCGTGGAAGAGATCGAGCGTGCCGACCCCGATCCAGGCCGGCGGGAGGCCCGAGAGGTCGTCGCGGCGGGCGGGCGCGGCGTACGGCGACACCCCTGCGCTGCCGGGTTCGACGCCGAGGTAGGCCGTCCAGCCGAAGCGGTTGCTGCCCGGCGTCCAGACCCGGACGCCGCGGGGCGCCGGACGGGTGACGGTGCGATCGTCGAGCATCGGGTAGACCAGCAGCTGGAAGGCGGGCTGCGCTCCCCCGCGGTCGTGGGCGAGGAGGGTCGCCCCGGCGGCCAGGCCGGCGCCCGCGCTCGCGCCGCCCAGCGCGATCCGCTCCGGATCGACGCCGCGCTCGTCGGCGTGCTCGGCGAGCCAGTGGAACGCGGCCAGCACGTCCTCGAGGGCGGCCGGGGCCGGGTGAGCGGGTGCGAGCCGGTAGCCGACGGAGAGGACGGTGATGCCGAGGGTGCGAGCGAAGGCGATGTTCGACGCCTCGTCGTCGAAGCGGCTGCCGAGCACCATGCCGCCGCCGTGCACCCAGACCAGCGCGGGCGCGGCTCCGCGGAGCGTGCGCGGGCGGTAGCTGCGCGCCGGGACCGTGGTGCCGTCCGGGCCCGGGATCACGAGGTCCTCGACGACGAGGTCGGGCGGTGCCTCCCCGCCGGTTGCCGCGCGACGGGTCGCCAGGCGGAGCAGCCGCGGGCCGAGGACGATCGGCGGGACGAGGCGGCCGAGCGCGAGATCGGGGTGGAAGCGCGGTGCGGCCGCATGCGGCGACGCGCTCATGCCCGCGGGTCCGAGACGAGCGGCAGCACGTCGTCGTAGTGGCCCGGCACCGTCCTCGGCTCGACGTCGTAGACGCGCACCGCGTCCCCTTCGACGCCGCGCGCCGGCGCCCAGGGCAGCTCCTCGCCGCGGACGAAGGCGACCAGCTCGCGGTGCATCACCGCGGCGAGTCCGGCGGGAGGGGTCTCGCCCAGGACGCGCGTGGTCGCCTCGGCGTCGAGGTGGTCGAAGAAGAACGGCAGGTCGAGGCAGTGCGATGCTCCGCCCGTCTCCGGCGAGAGCCAGTCGAACGCGTAGAGCCAGGTCGGGGCCGGTCCGACCGCCCGGTTCCGCGCCGCCTGCAGCACCGCGCGGCGGAAGAGCCGGTCGGTCGTGCGGGGCGGCGCCCCCGGCTCGCGGGCGAGACGGGGGCTGTCGAACTCGTCCGCGGTCGCCCCGATCAGGAGCGGCTTGTCGAGACCGATCGTCGCGGTCGCCTCGGCGACCGGGCTCGGGAGGAGCTCGTCGCCCGAGACCGGCGCGAGGACGATCGCGTGGCCCGAGCCGGGCATCATCGTGAGGGCGACGGTCTCGAAGAGCCCGTCCTGATCGAGCGAGGCGAGCCCGGCGCGGGTCGGCGCGACGCCGAGGGCGTGCGCGAAGGCGGCGAGCTGCTCCTCCGCCTCCTCGATCGGGACGCTGCGGTCGGTCGGCGAGATCGCGACGGCGCGCGCGAACAGCGGCTGCGCCCGGGCGCAGCCGAGCAGGGTCAGCACGGCCCCACCGCCCGCGGACTGCCCGGCGACGGTGACCCGGCCGTGGTCGCCGCCGAACGCGCCGATGCTCTCGCGGACCCACTCGAGCGCCGCCAGCCAGTCGCGCACTCCGCGGTTCGCGTCCCCCTCGATCGCGCCGAAGCCGTCGACGCCCAGCCGGTAGGCGGCCGTCACGACGATCACGCCGTCGCGCGCGAACGCCGAGCCGTCGTGCCAGTCGCTCGACGCCGCTCCCGTGACATAGCCGCCGCCGTGCAGGTAGACGAGGACGGGGAGCGAGCCGGCCCGCTCGGCGGGGGCGAAGAGATTGAGCGTCAGCGTGTCGTCGCCCGGGATCGAGTGCTCGGGGATGGTCGTGAACTCGAAGGGGCGACCGCGCTGCGGGGTCGCCCCGAACGCGTCGGCCTCGACGACGCCGTCGAACGGCGCCCGCGGCTCGGGGGGCCGGAACCGGAGGTCGCCGACCGGCGCCTCGGCGAACGGGATGCCGAGGAACCGGGCGACGCCGCCCTCCGCGACTCCGGCGACGACGCCGCGGGGCGTCTCGATCTCGATGCGCACGACCGGCTCCCGCTACGGCCGCACGAGGGTCTTGATCGCGCGGCGCTCGTCCATCGCGGCGTACGCCTCCGCGATCTCCTCGAGCGGCAGCTCCAGGTCGAAGACGAGGCCGGGCTCGATCGCGCCGCTGAGCACGTCCGGCAGGAGCTCCGCCATGTAGCCGCGGACGGGCGCGACGCCGCCGTTGACGCCGACGTTCGAGCCGAACATCTGGCGCACCGGCAGCTCGGGGCCGCCGTTGGGCACGCCGACGTAGCCGACCATGCCGCCGGGGCGGGCCGAGTCGAGCGCCTGCTGCATCGACTCCTTGGTGCCGACGCACTCGAGGACGCAGTCCGCGCCGATGCCGTCGGTGAGCTCGCGGACGCGGGCCACGCCCTCGTCGCCGCGGGTGTCCACGATGTGGGTGGCGCCGAAGCGGGTGGCGAGCGCCTGGCGGGACTCGTGCCGCGACATCGCGATGATCGTCGTCGCGCCGAGGCGCTTGGCGGCGAGCACGGCGCAGAGGCCGACCGCTCCGTCGCCGACGACCGCGACCGTCGAGCCGGCCGTGACCCCGGCCGAGACCGCCGCGTGGTGGCCGGTGCCCATCACGTCGGCGAGGGTGAGCAGGCTCGGGATGAGCGCCGGGTCCGGGTCGGTGCCGACGCGGAAGAGCGTGCCGTCGGCGAGCGGCACGCGGACCTTCTCGCCCTGCGCGCCGTCGGCGAAGCCCTGCTCGCCGACCTCGGCGCCCCACCAGCCGCCGGTGAGGCAGGAGGTCGAGACGCCGTTCGCGCAGTTGGCGCAGGTGCCGTCGCAGACGTAGAAGGGGGCGATCACGAAGTCGCCGACGGCGATGTCGTGCACGTCGTCGCCGATCTCCTCGACGACGCCGACGAACTCGTGGCCGATGCGGTGCGCCTCCTTCGTCGGGGTGACACCGCGGTAGGGCCAGAGGTCCGAGCCGCAGACGCAGGCGGCGGTGACCCGGACGATCGCGTCGCGACCGGTGGAGAGGACGGGGTCGGGCACCTCCTCGAGTCGGACGTCGCGCTCGCCGTGGATGATCGTTGCTCGCATGGGGACTCCTGCTCGAGAAGGGGAGGGGGGCGTCGTCCACGGTACGCCGGTGTCGCGGGCCGGTGAGGTGGGGAGCCGGGGGCTTGCACGGACGTCCGCCGGCGCTACGGCGGCGCCTCCCGCCAGCCGTCCGCGCCGACGACGACGTGCGCGACGAAGCGCACCCCGCAGGCGGCGCACGCCTCGGCGAGCGTCCGCGTGGCGTCGCGGTCGGAGGGGAGGACGTCCGCCGCGCCCGCGTGGCTGTGCGCGAGAGCGACCCCGGTGGCGCCGCGGGCCAGGACCTCGGCGAGGATCTCGGCGACCGGCAGCTCGGCGTGGGTGGGCGCTCCGTCGGCGAGCGCGATGACGTCGCGCACGGCTCCGGAGGCGGTCAGCGCGACCGCGAGGACGGTCTCGCTCGGGCGGCCGGCGAGGAGGGGCAGCACCAGCTCGGCGAGGCCGGCCGCGTCGAGGACGCGCGCCGCCCGCCCGGCGCGGTTCATCCTCCGGCGCAGCTCGAAGGAGGCGACGATGCGGCAGGCGGCGACCTCGCCGACCCCGCGCTGGCGGGCGAGATCGGCCACTCCCGCGCGCGACACCGCGTCGATCCCGCCGAAGCGCGCCAGGAGCCGCTGCGCCACGACGGTCGCGTTGGCACCGCGGACCCCGCTGCCGATCAGGACGGCGAGCGTCTCCGCATCCGTGAGCGCCTCGGGACCCCGGGCGCGGAGCCGCTCGCGCGGCCGCTCCTCGGGCGCGAGGTCGGCGATGCGCGCACCGGGGACGCGGGTCGGGGAGTCCATGCCCGGCACGGTACCCGCGCGGACCGCCGCCGCGGGACGCCCTCCCCCGCACTGTGGACGAACCGCGTCCCTCTGCGTCCTGTGGAGGAGCGTCCTTCTGCTCCCCGCTCTCCTCCTTCGCAGAAGTTGTCGTACTCGGCACTCGAGTACGACAACTTCTGGAGAGGAGAGGGGCGCGGGGAGAGGCCGGCCTACGGCGTCGCGAGGCCTGCCGAGACCAGCAGGCCGTCGGGGCCCGCGTCGACGAGCACCACGTCGCCGTCGCGGATCGAGCCGTCGAGGAGGGCCGTCGCCAGGCGGTCGTCGATCTCCTGCTGCATCAGACGGCGCAGCGGGCGGGCGCCGTACTGCGGGTCGTAGCCGCGCTCGGCCAGCCAGCCGCGAGCGGCGGGGGTGACCGCGAGGTCGAGGCGCCGCTCCGCCAGCCGGCGCGAGAGCCGGTCGACGTAGAGCGAGACGATCTCGCCGAGCTCGGTGCGGTCGAGCGCCTCGAACACGACGATGTCGTCGAGCCGGTTGACGAACTCCGGCTTGAACGCCTGCCGCACCATCTGCTGCACGGCCTCGACCTTCTGCGGGCGGGTCAGCGACGGGTCGATCAGGAACTGCGAGCCGAGGTTCGAGGTGAGGATGAGGATCGTGTTGCGGAAGTCGACCGTCCGCCCCTGGCCGTCGGTGAGCCGGCCGTCGTCGAGCACCTGCAGCAGCACGTCGAAGACCTCGGGGTGCGCCTTCTCGATCTCGTCGAGCAGCACGACCGAGTACGGCCGGCGGCGCACCGCCTCCGTGAGCTGGCCGCCCTGCTCGTAGCCGATGTAGCCGGGAGGGGCGCCGACCAGCCGCGACACGGCGAACTTCTCGCCGTACTCCGACATGTCGATGCGCACCATCGCCTTCTCGTCGTCGAACAGGAAGTCGGCCAGCGCCTTCGCGAGCTCGGTCTTGCCGACGCCGGTCGGCCCGAGGAAGAGGAACGAGCCGGTCGGCCGGTCGGGGTCGGAGACGCCCGCGCGGGTGCGGCGGACGGCGCCGGCGACGGCCGAGACGGCCTCGTTCTGGCCGATCAGGCGCCGGTGCAGCTCGGTCTCGAGGTGCAGCAGCTTCTCGGTCTCGCCCTGCATCAGCCGGCCGACGGGGATCCCCGTCCAGGCGGCGATGACCGCGGCGATGTCGTCCGAGGTGACCTGCTCGTTGACCATGCGGCCCTCGGTCGGCTCCTCCTCCTGCTCCGCCGCCGCGAGCTCGCGCTCGGCCGCCGGGATGTCGCCGTAGAGCAGGCGCGACGCGCGCTCGAGGTTGCCCTCGCGCTGGGCGCGCTCGGCCGCGATCCGCAGCGCGTCGAGCGTGTTCTTGAGGTCGCCGATGCGGTTGAGGGAGGCGCGCTCGCGCTCCCAGCGCTCCTGCAGCTCGGCGAGCTGGGCGCCGCGGCGGGCGAGGTCCTCGCGCAGCTTCTCCAGCCGCGCCTTCGAGGCGTCGTCCTTCTCCTTCTTCAGCGCCAGCTCCTCGAGCTTCAGCCGGTCGACGGAGCGGCGCAGCTCGTCGATCTCGACGGGCGCGGAGTCGATCTCCATCCGCAGGCGCGACGCGGCCTCGTCGATGAGGTCGATGGCCTTGTCGGGCAGCTGCCGGGCGGTGATGTAGCGGTTGGACAGCGAGGCGGCGGCGATCAGCGCCGAGTCGGCGATGGCGACCTTGTGGTGCGCCTCGTAGCGCTCCTTCAGCCCGCGGAGGATGGCGACCGTGTCCTCGACGGTCGGCTCGCCGACGAACACCTGCTGGAAGCGGCGCTCGAGGGCCGCGTCCTTCTCGATGTACTGGCGGTACTCGTCGAGCGTCGTGGCGCCGATCATCCGCAGCTCGCCGCGGGCCAGCATGGGCTTGAGCATGTTCGCGGCCGCGACCGAGCCCTCGCCGCCGCCCGCCCCCATCAGAGTGTGCAGCTCGTCGATGAAGGTGATGATGCGGCCGCCGGAGTCGTTGATCTCGGCGAGGACGGCCTTGAGGCGCTCCTCGAACTCTCCGCGGTACTTGGCGCCCGCGATCAGCGCGGAGAGGTCGAGGCTGACCAGGCGCTTGCCCTTGAGGCTGTCGGCGACGTCGCCCGCGACGATCCGCTGGGCGAGCCCCTCGACGACCGCCGTCTTGCCGACGCCCGGCTCGCCGATGAGCACGGGGTTGTTCTTGGTGCGGCGCGTCAGCACCTGGCTCACCCGGCGGATCTCGGCGTCCCGGCCGATGACCGGGTCGAGCTTGCCGCTCGCCGCGATCGCGGTCAGATCGACGCCGTACTGCGCGAGAGCGGACGACTCGTCCTGCTGGGGTGTCCGACCGGCCTGCATCTGCATCTCCTCCTTGCGGTTCGAAAGTTGAGTTCGAATGACTCAACTTTACGCCCGCGCGATCTGTTCCCGCAGGGTCGTGCGCAGATCGCCGCCCCGGCGCGCACGGCGCCCGGGGCGATCGCGGCTCAGGCGGTGAGCGCGCTCCCGCCGAGCCCGCCGCGGAGCGAGCCGAGAGCGTCGCGCAGGATCGAGCGCAGTCGCGACTCGCGCACGCCGGTCAGCGCGGCGATCTCGGGCTGGGAGTAGTGGCCGGCGACGGCGAGCAGCAGCAGCTCCCGGTCCGGGCAGGCCATGGCGAGCACCCCGTCGCCGAGCGGGCGGCGACCCGCCTCGCGCGAGGAGCCGAGGGTCTCGCAGAGCACCTCGAGGAGCCACAGCACCGGCTCCGGTGCGCGGGCACCCTCGCGGGCGCGGCGCCAGACGGCGGTGAAGGCCTCGGCGCAGATCCGGTCGCGGGCGGCGGCATCGGCCTGCACGGTCGCGATCGACGCGGCGAAGAGGCCGCCGAAGCGGTCGAACAGCTCGGCGAACGCGGCACGGTCACCGGCCGCGACGGCGGGGAGGAGCCGGGCGGCGGTCTGCGCGAGGGCAGGGCGGACTCGCTCCGCGCTCGCGTCATCGCCTGGTGCCTGCATGTGCCCAGCGTCTCACCGGAATGGACCAGGGGGGACCGCTTGCGATCACACCCGTCAGGGGGTAGGGAACGCGCGTTCTCAGAGCTTGGGCCAGCGGGCGCGGGCGAAGCAGAAGGCGCCGTAGGCGATCAGGCCGACCGCGACGACGCCGAGCAGCACCACGCCGAACGGCAGCTCGGTCAGCGTCTTCAGCGCCTCGTCGAGGCCGCCCGCCTGCTCCGGATCGTGCGTGACCGCGGCGATGATCACCAGGACCCCGAGCACGCCGAGCACGACGCCCTTGGCGACGTAGCCCGCGATGCCGAGCCCGGTGACGACGCGGCCGGCCGTGCCGCCCGGCTGGGCGACGTTCTTCAGGAACTTCTTCGAGGCGCCGCGGTAGACGAACACGGCGCCGACCGCGAGGATCGCGAGTCCGGCGATCACGAGCAGCACCACTCCGCCGGGCGCGGCGAGGACCTGCGCGCTCGCGCTCTCGGACGTCTCGGACGAGTCGGAGCTGCCGCCCAGCGCGAAGCGCAGGGTCGTGATGCCGAGCGCGAGATAGACGACGGCCTTCGCCGCCTCCTTGAGCCGGCTGCCCCAGCGGGACGCGGCGCTGTCGCCGCTCACCACGAGGAACGCCTCGAGCGCACCCCACAGCGCGAGCCCGAAGAGCCCGATCGCGCAGACCCAGAGCACGACCACTCCCCCGGGCTGCGCGGCGAGCGAGCTGAGCGCTCCGGTCTGGTCGGCCTCGCCCTGGCCGCCGGTCGCGATCTGCAGGGCGATGACGCCGATGAGGACGTGGACGAGGCCGTTCGCGGCGTAGCCCCCGCGGGCGAGGGTGCGCACCGCGGTCGAGTCCTGCGCGTCGTCGGCTGCGCGCTTGGCCTGGGTTCCTGAGGGAGTGTTCACAGCCCGGACGGTACGCGTTTCCACACCCCGCGTCGAACCGAGCGGCCGCGGATCCGGTGCAGGACGGGCTTCTCCCCGCTCTCCTCCCCCGCGAGGACGACCGTTCTCCACATCTCTCCACAGGGTTGTCCACAGCTGTGGAGATCTCTCGATCCTCTAGGGAACCCCCTCCCGCGAGATGCCACTTATGACCGCGACACGCCGAGGAACGACGTCAGAATTGGCATCTCGCGGGAGGGGTCACACGTCGATCGCGCGGACGAGGCCGTCCTGGACGCTGCCGAGCCAGTCGTAGACGGCGCGGATCGCCTGACCCGTCTCGTCCGCCGGCTCGACGTCGTCGGTGTCGACGATGCCGAGCCGGGCGGCGAGGGCGAGGCGCATGTCGGTGAGGCCGCGGAGCCAGGACAGCGCCTGCGGCGGCTCGAGCCGGACGGTCACCTCGCCGAGACCGGCGAAGACGCGGTCGTGGCCGGTGCCCTCGCCGGCGTCGAGCGCGGCGGTGATCGCGCGGGCGTCGTCCATCTTGCGGCCGGCCAGATCGGGGGCGGTGAAGCGGCGGAACTCCGCGGCGGCGTCGGCGTCGTCGCGGTAGGCGTCCGGGAGCAGGCGGGCGAGGGCGGGATCGTTGCGCGCCTCCTCCGCGGTGCCGCGGTCGAGCAGCTCGAGCATCTCGCCGGCGAGGTGACGGAGGATGCCCGCCTCCTCGCGGTCGAAGCGGGCGACGGCGGCACCGGAGGAGTCGCGGCGGAAGGCGCGCATCAGCGGCGCCCCCGGCCGCTCACGCGTCGGCCTTCTGCAGCGTCGCCCACAGGCCGTAGCCGTGCATCGCCTCCACGTGCCGCTCCATCTCCTCGCGGTTGCCGGTCGCGACCACGGCGCGCCCCTCCGTGTGCACCTGCAGCATCAGGCGCTCGGCCTCGGCGCGGCCGAAGCCGAAGTAGCTGCGGAAGACGTAGGAGACGTACGACATCAGGTTCACCGGGTCGTCCCAGACGAGGACGATCCACGGCACCTCGGCGGCCGAGCGGGTGTCCAGCCGCTCGTCGGCGCGCTCGATCGTGTCCACCATCGTTCCAGCCTAGGTCGCGACGGGTGCCGTCATGTCGGGCGAGTGGCCGCGGAGCGGCCCTCCTCGCTGGTCGAGTAGCCGCCGGAGGCGGCGTATCGAGACCCGGCGTCGGCAGAACGGTGGATCTCGATACGCCCGCTGCGCGGGCTACTCGATCAGCATGGGGGGCGCCGCGCGAGCTTGACGATCAGCAGGGAGGACCCGCTCCGCGGGCTCCTCGATCGGCAGGCTCAGGACGACAGGCGGGGCAGGACCTCGCGGGCGAAGTGGTCGAGGTGGTCGAGGTCGCGCAGGTCCATGAACTGGAGGTAGACGCGCTCGGCGCCGGCCGCGCGGAGGGACTCGAGGCGGTCGACGGTCTCGTCGACGCCGCCGGCGATGCCGTGCTCGCGCAGCTCGGCCGGCTCGCGGCCGATGGCGGCGGCGCGGCGGGTGAACTCCGCCTCGTCCGCTCCGCCGACCGCGATCAGCGCGACCGAGTGCACGAGCGAGGACGGCTCGCGGCCGATCGCCCGGCACGCCTCGTCGACGCGCTCGAACGCGCCGGGGATCGCGTCGAACTCCGCGAACGGCAGGTTGAACTCGCTGGCGAAGCGGGCCGCGAGGCGCGGGGTGCGCTTCTGCCCGCCTCCGCCGACGATCACCGGCACCGGCAGTCGCGCGGGCTTCGGCAGCGCCGGCGAATCGGTCAGCGTGTAGTGCTCGCCGGCGAAGGAGTAGCGCTCGCCGACCGGGGTCGACCAGAGGCCGGTGACGATCTCGAGCTGCTCCTCGAGCAGGTCGAAGCGGCGCGGCGGGAAGTCGATGCCGTAGGCGGCGTGCTCCTCCTCGAACCAGCCGGTGCCGAGGCCGAGCTCCACGCGCCCGCCCGACATCGCGTCGACCTGCGCGACCTGGATCGCGAGGATCCCCGGCGGGCGGTAGGTGACGGAGGAGACCAGGGTGCCGAGCGCGATCCGCTCCGTCTCGCGCGCGAGGCCCGCGAGGGTCGTCCACGCGTCGGTCGGGCCGGGGCCGGGGTCGCCGTCACCCATCCGGAGGTAGTGGTCGGAGCGGAAGAAGCCGTCGAAGCCGAGGGCTTGCGTGGCCTGCGCGACCGCGAGGAGCTCCTCGTAGCTGGCGCCCTGCTGGGGTTCGGTGAAGACTCTGAACTGCACGGCTCCAGCCTGCCGCACGGAGCCGGGAGCCCGCTCCGCCGCCGCGCCGCGCCGCACCGCCCGTGTACGGTGGAGCTTTTGCCGTCGACGAGAGGCCCCCATGCCCGAGCAGAAGACCACCGAGAAGACGGCGCAGCCGCTCGCCCGCTGGGTGTTCTGGCCCGCCGCGGGCCTCACCCTGTCCATCGCCGCGTTCGCGATCCTCGCCCCCGATGTCGCGACCGCGGTCTTCGCCTCGCTGCAGACCACGGTCGTGAACACCTTCAGCTGGTACTACGTGCTGATCGCCGCGGTCTTCGTCGCCTTCGCGATCTGGATGGGCGTCAGCCGCTTCGGCGACATCAAGCTCGGCGCCGACGACGACGAGCCGGAGTTCTCGATGCTCTCCTGGATCTCGCTGCTCTTCGCGGCCGGGATGGGCATCGGCCTCGTCTTCTACGGCGTCGCGGAGCCGCTCACCCACTTCGCCACCCCGCGCCCCGGCGTCACCGGCACGCCGACGGAGCTCGCGCAGAGCGCGATCTCGCAGACCTACCTGCACTGGGGCGTGCACGCCTGGTCGATCTACGTGGTGGTCGGGCTCGCCCTCGCCTACGCGATCCACCGGCGGAAGCGCCCGGTGTCGATCCGGTGGGCGCTCGAGCCGCTGCTGGGCCGGCGCGTGCGCGGCGGCTGGGGCAACGCGATCGACGTCGTCGCCCTCGTGGGCACGATGTTCGGAGTCGCGACCTCGCTCGGTCTCGGCGTGACGCAGATCTCGGCGGGCCTGGAGTCGAGCGGCATCGTCGACTCCTCGCTCACGGTGCAGATCGTCGTGATCGCGATCGTGACCGCCCTCACCGTGTTCTCGCTCGTCTCGGGCGTGGGCAAGGGGATGAAGTGGCTGTCGACCGGCAACCTGCTGCTCGCCGCGGCGCTCCTGGTGTTCGTGCTCGTCGCGGGGCCGACCCAGTTCCTGCTGCGCGAGTTCGTGCAGTCGCTCGGCAACTACCTGCAGAACTTCATCGGCCTCACCTTCACGGTCAGCGCCTACGCCGGCCAGGAGGGCGAGGCCTGGCAGGCGACCTGGACGACGTTCTACTGGGGCTGGTGGATGTCGTGGGCGCCGTTCGTCGGCATCTTCATCGCCCGGGTGTCGAAGGGCCGCACGGTCCGCGAGTTCGTCGGCGGGGTGCTCCTGGTGCCGACGATCATGACGTTCCTCTGGTTCAGCGTGCTCGGCGGCACCGCCCTCTACCGCGAGCTCTACGGCGACGGCGGGCTCGTCGGCGCCGACGGCTCGGTCAGCACCGACGCGGCGCTCTTCTCGATGCTGCAGGGCCTGCCAGCGGGCTCGGTGCTCACGGTCGGCGCGATCATCCTGATCGGCATCTTCTTCGTCACCTCCGCCGACTCCGGCGCCCTGGTGATGTCGATGATCGCCACCGGCGGCGACGCGGAGCCGCGCAACCGCACCCGCATCTTCTTCGCGCTCGCGACGGCGCTGCTCGCGCTCTCGCTGCTGATCGCGGGCGGGCTCGACGCGCTGCAGACGGCCGCGATCCTCTCGGCGCTGCCGTTCAGCGTGGTGATGATCCTGATGTGCATCGCGACGGTGATCGCGTTCCGGCGGGAGATCCGCGCGTACGACCGCGCGCGCCGCGCCGCCTTCGTCGGCGACATCGGGTCGTTCTACGGGCTGGAAGTGGAGGAGCCGGCCGAGCGCGAGCCGGCGCACCCGCTGAAGCGGCTGGCGCAGCGACTGCGGCCGGGGGCGGTGCGGCGGGAGTAGGGCGGCGCTGGATCTCGATACGCCCGGCTGCGCCGGGCTACTCGATCAGCAGGGGCGGAAGCATGCTGGTCGAGTAGGCGCCGCAGGCGGCGTATCGAGACCCCCGTCATCGAGCGCCGCGCACCCGACGCGAGCCCGTACGATCGCCTCGCACGACCCCGTCACTGCCGACCCGCACCGCGCCCGACCCCAGGAGCAGCCCGCATGACCGACCCCCGCCCCCTGCTCTTCAACGCGTTCGTGATGAACACGCCCTCGCACATCCACCACGGGCAGTGGCGGCGGCCGGAGGCGCGGCAGGGCTCGTTCGAGGACCTCGACTTCTGGGTCGACGTCGCGCAGACGCTCGAGCGCGGGGTGTTCGACGCGATCTTCTTCGCCGACGTCGTCGGCACCTACGGCGCGGTCGGCGCCTCGCTCGAGGTGAACGCGCGCGAGGGCCTGCAGCTGCCGAACAACGACCCGTCGATCCTGCTCGCCGCTCTGATCGGCTCGACCGAGCACCTCGGCCTCGCGATGACCAGCTCGATCCTGCAGGCGCACCCGTTCGAGTTCGCCCGGCGGATGTCGACGCTCGACCACCTCTCGAAGGGGCGGGTCGCCTGGAACATCGTCACCAGCTACCAGGAGAACGCGGCCCGCAACTTCGGCCTCGACCGCCTGACCGAGCACGACGCCCGCTACGCGCAGGCCGAGGAGTACCTCGACGTGGTCTACAAGCTGTGGGAGGGGTCGTGGGACGACGACGCCTCGGTGCGCGACAAGGGCGGCGCGTACTCGCGGCCGGAGTCGGTGCACCGCATCGACCACGTCGGGGAGACCTACCGGGTGGAGGGGCCGCACCTCTCGGCGCCGTCGCCGCAGCGCACGCCGTTCCTGTTCCAGGCCGGATCCTCCCCCGCCGGGCGCGCCTTCGCGGCCCGGCACGCGGAGGCGCAGTTCGTCGGCGGCTCGACGACGGAGCAGACCCGCGAGCTGATCGCCTCGACCCGCGCCCTCACCGAGGCGGCCGGGCGCCGCGGCGACGACGTCGTGTTCTTCTCGCCGCTCTCCGTGATCGTCGGCAGCACCGAGCGCGAGGCCCGCGAGCGCGAGGCCGAGATCGATGCGGCGACGAGCGTCGACGCGCACCTGCTGCACGCGGGGCTCAGCGTCGACCAGGCGGACGGGAAGCCCTTCCCGCCCGAGACCCGGCTCCGCGACATCGTCACCAACGGCAACCGCAGCACGCTCGAGTCGATGATCCGGCTCCTGCCCGACCGCGACGCGACCGTCGCCGACCTGGCCCGCCTGGCCGTCGGCCGGCACCAGCGCGTCGTCGGCACGCCCGAGCAGATCGCCGACCGGCTCTCGGAGCTGCGCGACGCGGGCGTGGACGGCATCAATCTGGCGAACTGGACGCTGCCCGACAGCTACGTCGAGTTCGTGGACCAGGTGATGCCGGTGCTGCGGGCGCGCGGCCTGGCGCGCTCGGAGTACGCGGCGGGCGGCCTGCGCGAGCGGTTGACCGGCTCGGCGCGGCTGAATCCGCGGCACCCGGCGGCGCGCTACCGCGGCGCGTTCCGGGACTGACGCGGGGTCGGCGTGCACAACTGAGGCTGGATGGGGCGGATCGGGGCAGAATCGCCGAATCTGACGGATCTGACCTCAGTTGTGCACGCGATCGGGCCGCGACCGGCCCTGACTCAGCTCGGCGAGGGGACGAAGGGGTGCTCCGGCGGGTCCTGGTCGTCGTCGAGGCGGGCGTCCTCGGCGAGCCGGGCGTCGGCGCCCTCGTCGAGTGTCTCGCCGGTGGCCTCGCCGGGCGCCTCCGCGTCGTCGACCTCGGCCGGGTCCTCCGGCGGGACGGGCAGGGAGTCGACGTCCGCGTGGGTGGTGTCGGTGACGTCCTCGGGGGCGTCGAAGCCGAAGCTGCTCATGATGACCTCTCCGCAGCACCCCGGGAGGCGGCGCCGCTGCCGGCAGCCTAGGTCGCGGGTACGAGCGCGGTCACACCCTTGACGCGGCGCCGGACGCCCAGGGCGCCGGCCGCGTCGCCGCGGACCGGTCAGTGCACGTACTCCAGGAGGTCGACGCCGAGGGTGCGCATGCCCTCGAGGACGGCGAGGCGGTACTGCAGGGTCGTGTCGTCGAACTGCGTGATCACGGCGTAGGAGACGCCGGCGCGCGGGCCGCGGAGCACGCCCACCTCGGCGCGGACGCCGACGTCCGTGCCGGTCCGGTTGACCAGCAGCACGCCGTGGTCGGGCTGGCGGTGCGAGAGCACGTCGAGGCCGAAGGCGGAGGCGACCATCGAGAGGTCGGTGTTGAGCGAGAGCCAGCCGATCACGCGGGAGGAGACGGCGGAGTCGACGATCTCGCCGTTCGCGAGCGTCGCGAGCAGCCAGGTCAGCTCGCGGGCCGAGCCGATCGAGAGCTGCGGGGCGTCATCGGGGCCGCGCTCATCGCGGACGACGTCGAGGAGCGCGGTGCGGGAGAGGCCGAGGGCCTCGGCCCGCTCGCGGACGGCGTCGAGACCGACGCGGCGCAGGAGCACGTTCGTCGCCAGGTTGTCGCTGGTCGCGCCGACGAGGGCGGCCAGGTCGGCGATCGGCATCGACGGGATCTGCAGGTGCTGCCAGATGCCCGTCCCGGTGACGGCGTCGGCGGCGGTGCGATCGACGAGCCGCAGGTTCTCCTGCGGGTCGGTGGCGAGCCGGGCCGCGACCTCGATCAGCAGCACGATCGTGCCGACGGAGGCGGTGGGCATCGAGACGGAGTCGTCGACGGCGAACAGTGTGCGGCCGGTGCCGAGATCGACCGCGCAGGCCGACACCACGACGCCGTCGAGCGCGAGCCGGCCAAGGGCGTCGAAGCCGCGCTGGAAGTCGTCGTGGTCGTGCTCGCCCTTGTGCCGGCCGCGGCGGGCGCGGCGACTCTCCCGGCGGGTCTCGTGGGTGGGGATCACCACGGATTCGGCCCCCCCTACGGCTCGGTCGACGGCTACCAGATGGCGACGCGCTCGCTCGGCGCGAGCCAGAGGGCGTCGCCTTCGGAGACGTCAAAAGTAGCGTAGAACTCGTCCAGGTTGCGGACGATCTGGTTGCAGCGGAACTCCGACGGGGAGTGCGGATCGATCGCGAGCAGGCGGATCGTCTCCTCGTCACGGGACTTCTGCTGCCAGGCCTGCGCCCAGGAGAGGAAGAAGCGCTGCGCGCCGGTCAGGCCGTCGATCACCGGCGACTCCTCGCCGTCGAGCGAGAGCAGGTAGGCCTTCCAGGCGATGCCGAGCCCGCCGAGGTCGCCGATGTTCTCGCCGATGGTGAGGGCGCCGTTGACGTGGTGGCCGGGCGTCGTCGCGGGGGCGAGGGCGTCGTACTGCGCGATCAGCGCCTTCGTCCGCTCCTCGAACGCCGCGCGGTCGTCCTCGGTCCACCAGTCGGTCAGGCGGCCGTCGCCGTCGAAGCGCGAGCCCTGGTCGTCGAAGCCGTGGCCGATCTCGTGACCGATGACCGCGCCGATCGCGCCGTAGTTGGCGGCGGAGTCGCGCGACTCGTCGAAGAACGGGAACTGCAGGATCGCGGCGGGGAAGACGATCTCGTTGAAGCCGGGGTTGTAGTACGCGTTGATGGTCTGCGGGGTCATGAACCACTCGTCGCGGTCCAGCGGCTTGCCGATCTTGCCGAGCTCGCGGTCGAACTCGAACGCGGCGACGCGGCGGGCGTTGCCGACCAGGTCGGCCGGGTCGATCGAGAGGGCGGAGTAGTCGCGCCAGCGGACCGGGTAGCCGATCTTGGGCGTGAACTTCGCGAGCTTCTCCAGCGCGCGCTCGCGGGTCTCGGCCCCCATCCACTCCAGGTCGACGATGGAGCGGCGGTAGGCCTCGATCAGGTTCGCGACGAGGACGTCCATCGCGGCCTTCGCCGTCTCGGGGAAGTGCCGCTCGACGTAGATGCGGCCGACGGCCTCGCCCAGCGAGCCCTCGACGAGCGAGACCGCGCGCTTCCAGCGCTCGCGCTTCTGCGGGGTGCCGGTGAGGGTGCGGCCGTAGAAGTCGAAGTTGGCGTCGACGAAGTCGCTGGAGAGGTAGGCCGCGGCGCCGCGGATCACCTGCCAGGACAGCCAGTCGCGCCAGGCGGGGAGGCGCTCGTCGGTCAGCAGGCCGGCGAGGCCCTCGAGGAAGCTCGGCTGGCGCACGACGACCTCGGCGAGCGCCCCCTCCGGAGCGCCCATCGCGGTGAGCCAGACGTCGAGGTCGATGCCGGCGGCGAGCTCGGTGACCTCGGCCCAGGAGCGGAGGTTGTAGGTGGCCTGGCTGTCGCGGCTGCGCACCTTGTCCCAGTGCGCGGCGGCGAGCTCGGTCTCGAGCGCGACGATGCGCTCGGCGCGCGCCTCGGGGGCGTCGAGGCCGGCGAATCCGAGCATGCGCGCGACGAAGGGGAGGTAGGCCTCGCGGACGGCGCCGAACTCCTCCTCGCGGTAGTAGCTCTCGTCGGGCAGCCCGAGGCCGCCCTGGTTCACGAAGACGAGGTAGCGCTCGGGGTCACCCGGGTCGTTGTCGACGAAGAGGCCGAAGAGGCCGGGGACGCCTGCGCGCTCGAAGTCGCCCACCGCCCGCAGCAGCCCGGCGATCGAGTCGACGCGCTGCACGGCCGCGAGGTCGTCGGCGATCGGCGCGGCGCCGAGCTCGTCGGCGCGCGCCTCGTCGAGGAAGGAGGTGTAGAGGTCGCCGAACATCCGCGCCTCGGTGCCGCTCGCGGCCGACTGCGCCTCGACGATGATGTCGCGCACCGCCTTCTCCGCCTCCTCCTGGAGCACGTGGAAGGAGCCGTAGCGCGCCTTGTCGCTCGGGATCTCGGTGCGGTCGATCCACAGCCCGTTGACGTGGCGGTAGAGGTCGTCCTGCGGGCGCGTCGCCGGGTCGAGTTCGGGGAGGTCGATACCGGAGCGAGGCGTCGTCGAGGTCATGGCGGTAAGCCTACGTCGGGGGTCTGACCGCGGGGGCCCGGGTCGTGGCCCCGGCTCGCGGAACCGCGCTCGGCTCGCTGGAATCGGGGGATTCCGCGTGCCGGACGCGATTCTGTGAGCCGGAGGTGGGCGGACGGCGGGTTCGGCACGCGGAAACACCTCCGGCACGCCGGAACCGGGCGAAACCACGAGCCGGAGGTGAAACCGCGAGCCCAAGGTGGGCGGACGGCACGTTCGGCACGCGGAAACACCTCCGGCACGCCGGAACCGGGCGAAACCGCGAGCCGGAGGTCGAACCGCGAGCCCGAGGTGGGCGGACGGCACGTTCGGCACGCGGAAACACCTCCGGCACGCCGGAACCGCGCGAAACCACGAGCCGGAGGTGGAACTGCGAGCCGGAGGTGGGCAGACGCCGGACTCGGCACGCGGAAACGTCTCCGGCACGCCGGAACCGGCCGAGACCACGAGCCGGAGGTGAAACCACGAGCCGGAGGTGAAACCGCGAGCCGGACGTGCAGCGCAGACCGCGAGCCGGAGGGGCAGCGCCGGCAGCGGGCCGCGGGTCAGCCGGCGAGCTGCTCCTCGACGAACGCGCGGATCGGGGTGGTCGGGCGGCCGATCAGGCGGGCGAGCGAGCCGTCGGTCTCGCCGAGGAGGCCGTCGGCGATGTTCGCGTCGAGGCCGACGACGAAGCCGACGCCGCCCTCGGGGACGCCGGCGTCGGTGAGGATGCGGGCGTGCTCGGCGGAGTCGACGTGGGTGATCGCGGCGTCGCGGCCGGCGATCTCGCCGACGAGGGCCGCGAGCTCGTCGAAGCTCCAGGCGGTGTCGCCGGAGAGCTCGTGCACCGAGCCGACGAGGGAGGCGTCGACCAGGGCGACCGCGGCCGCCTCCGCGTAGTCGGTGCGGGCGGCGCTGGAGACGCGGCCGTCGCCGGCGCTGGAGAGGGTGCTGCCGGTCGAGGCGAGCTCGGAGACCGTCTGCTCGTAGTTCTCGTTGTACCAGCCGTTGCGGAGGATCACGGCGGGGATCCCGGCGGCGGCGATCGCCTCCTCCGTCGCCTTGTGCTCGGGGGCCAGGATCAGCGGGCTGGTCGTCGCCTTCGGCGCGCTCGTGTAGACCAGGCGCGCGCCGGCGCGGGCGGCGGCCTCGATCGCGGCGGTGTGCTGCGCGACCCGCTTGCCCACCTCGGAGCCGGAGACGAGCAGCACGGCCTCGGCGCCTGCGAAGGCGGCGTCGAGCGAGGCCGGGTCCTCGAAGTCGGCGACGGCGGTGCGGACGCCGAGGTCGGCGGCGAGCGCCTCGAGCTTGGCGGCGTCGCGGCCGGTGGCGACGATGTCGGAGGCGGCGGTGCCGCGGGCGATCAGGTGCTCGACTGCGAGGCGGCCGAGGTGGCCGGTGGCTCCGGTGACGACGAGGGTCATGGGTTGGTCCTTCCGTTCGTGAGACGGCGGGTGGGGCGCCGTCGGAGAAGAGGAACCGGGCTCCGCCGTCAGAACTTCCCGGAATGCAGTACCCACTATTTGGTTAGTACTCCTGTGACCATCATCGAGAGCCCCCTCCTCACCGGCGACGTCTACTCCGCCGACTGCCCGAGCCGCGAGGTCTTCGGCCACGTCACGAGCAAGTGGGGTGTGCTCGTGCTCGCCGCCCTGGCGGAGCGGGGCCTGCGCTGGGGCGAGCTGCGGCGCCGGATCGGCGGCATCAGCGAGAAGATGCTGGCGCAGACCCTCCGCACGCTCGAGGAGGACGGCTTCGTGCACCGCGAGGCGCACGCCGTGATCCCGCCGCGGGTCGACTACGCGCTGACTCCGCTCGGGGCGGAGCTCGCTGAGCGGCTGCTGCCGGTCGTCGAGTGGATCGCGGACAACGTCGGCGCCGTGCTGGCCGCCCGGGACGCCCGCCGGAGCGACGAAGGTTAGCCTCACCTTCTTGTGAGAACGTTCATATTTTGTTCAGGGACAGGTCTCCGCTGAGCGACGCCGGCGTCCCCTCGCCCTGGTCGACTCGATCGCACCTCCCGTCTGCGATCGAAGGACCCTCATGACCGACACCGCCCGTCGCCCGCTCCTCCTCCCGATGGCGGGGCACGTGCGCGGCAAGCGCAGCCCCGTCACCTGCGCCCTGAAGTGCGCCAACGCGTGCTCGACCGCCACCTGCAACACCTCGCACAACAGCTCGTTCCGCGACATCGTCGCGCGGCAGATCTCGCGCCGCAGCGCCCTCGGCCTCGGCCTCGCCGGAGCGGTCACCGTCGCCGTCTCCTCGGCCGGCGCAGCGCCCACCGCGCAGGCCGCCGCGGGAGTCGCCCTCGGCTCCTCCCCGCTCGCCTTCACGCCGATCGCGCCGGTGCCGTACACCGTCGACGAGTTCACCGTGCCCGAGGGCTTCGCCTGGCAGCCGATCATCCGCTGGGGCGACCCGCTCTTCGCCGACAGCCCCGAGTTCGACATCCGGAACCAGACGGAGGCGGCCCAGGCCGCGCAGTTCGGCTACAACAACGACTACACCGACATCGTCGAGATCCCCGGCTCGAAGCGCCTGCGCGCCCTGCTGGTCGTGAACCACGAGTACACGAACGAGGGGATCATGTTCCCCGCCGCGCAGCTCGAGTCCGAGCCCGAGCGCGTGCGCGCCGTCGGCCGCGCCGCCCACGGCCTCAGCGTCGTCGAGCTGGTCCGCACCGCCGTCGACCGCCCGTGGGCCTACGTCCGCGGCGGCGAGCACAACCGCCGCTACCTGCTGGACACGCCCTACGAGGTGACCGGCGCCGCCGCCGGCTCCGCGCTGCTGACGACGGTCGCCGACCCCGAGGGCCGCACGGTGCTCGGCACGCTCGGCAACTGCTCCGGCGGGACCACGCCGTGGGGGACGATCCTCTCCGGCGAGGAGAACTTCAACGGCTACTTCCGCGCGACCGCGACCAGCGACGCCGAGAAGCGCTACGGACTCGCGGACGCCGAGACCTCCCGCCTCTGGGAGCTGGACGACCCCCGCTTCGACGCCCGCACGCCCGGCTACGAGAACGAGCCGAACCGCTTCGGCTGGATCGTCGAGTTCGACCCCTTCGAGCCGGAGTCGACCCCGAAGAAGCACACCGCGCTCGGCCGCCTCAAGCACGAGGGCGCGAACGTCATCGTCGCGAAGGACGGCCGCGTGGTCGCCTACCAGGGCGACGACGAGCGCTTCGACTACCTCTACAAGTTCGTCTCGAAGAAGCGCTACCTCGAGGGCGACCGCGCGCACAACAAGACGCTGCTGGAGGAGGGCGACCTCTTCGTCGCGAGCTTCACCGGCGACTCCCCCGTCGCCGAGATCACCGGCACCGGCGCCGTCCCCTCCGACGGCGGCTTCGACGGCATCGGCGCCTGGCTGCCGCTGGTCGTCGACGGAGTGTCGAAGATCGCCGGCATGAGCGTCGAGGAGGTGCTCGTGCACACCCGCATGGCCGCCGACATCGCCGGCGCGACGAAGATGGACCGCTGCGAGGACGTCCAGCCGAGCCTGGTCAGCGGCCGGATCTACGTGGCCTGCACCAACAACTCCAACCGCGGCACCGCCACCGGCAAGGAGGGGCCGACCGAGGTCAACCCGCGCTCGGAGAACCGCGACGGCCACATCGTCGAGATCATCGAGGACGGCGGCGACCAGACCGGCCGCACCTTCACCTGGAACCTGCTGATGCTGTGCGGCGACGTGGCGCAGGGCGACGCGGTCTACTTCTCCGGCTTCCCGGCGGACCAGGTCTCGCCGATCTCCTGCCCGGACAACCTGGCCTTCGACTCGGTCGGGAACCTCTGGATCTCGACCGACGGCGCGCCGAGCGGCATCGGCTACAACGACGGCCTGTTCAAGGTGGCGCTCGAGGGCGCCGACCGCGGCCGGGTGGAGCAGTTCCTCTCCGTGCCGCGCGACGCGGAGACCTGCGGGCCGATCGTGCACGACCAGGACCAGCACGTGTTCGTCGCGGTGCAGCACCCGGGCGAGGAGGGCACCTTCGAGGAGCCCAGCTCGTACTTCCCGGACTTCGCCTCGGCCGGCGCGGTGCCCGCGGGTGCCGTCGCGGCGCCGCGACCGACGATCGTGCAGATCCTGCCGGCCTCGCAGCTCGTCGAGCCGACGCCCACCCCGACGGCGGGGCCGACCACGGCGCCGACCGCGACTCCGACGGCCGTGCCCACCGGGACTCCCACGACCGCTCCCACCGCCGGGCCGACCGCCGCTCCGACGACGGCGCCGACCGCGTCGCCCACGGTGTCGCCGACCGCGGTGCCGACCGCGACCGGGACGCCGGTTCCCCTGCCCGTCGGCGGCGGCGGCGGCCTCGCCTCGACCGGTGTCGAGGGCGTCGGCCTCGTCGCGGGAGCCGCGGCGCTGCTCACCGCGGGTGCGGCCGCCCTCGGCCTCGGCGCGCGCCGCCGTGCCGCGGCACCGGACGCCGAGCCGGAGGCCTGATCCGGCGGGCGTCGGGGGGCTCGTCTCCTCCGACGCCCTGCCGGTGGCTCGTGTTCGATTCGCAGGCCAACCGGAGGCCGCGACCGCTGCTCCTGCGGCGGAACGGGCTCACCGAGGCAGGATCTCCTGCACAACGGACGAGCACCGACAGACGAGCACCTGGGGCGGCAGGCTCAGAGCAGGCGGCGGGCCGAGGCCCAGGCCGTGAGCTCGTAGCGGGAGGAGAGCTGGAGCTTGCGGAGGACGGCGGAGACGTGGGACTCGACCGTCTTGACCGAGATGAAGAGCTCGGCGGCCGCCTCCTTGTAGGCGTAGCCGCGGGCGATCAGGCGCATCACCTCGCGCTCGCGGGCGGAGAGGCGGTCGAGCTCGTCGACCGACTCGGCCTGCTCGCCGGCGAGGGCGCCGAAGGCGTCGAGCACGAAGCCGGCCAGACGCGGGGAGAAGACCGCGTCGCCGCCCGCCACGGCGAGCACCGCGCGGCTGACCTCGGCACCCGAGCTCGCCTTGGTGATGTAGCCGCGGGCGCCGGCGCGGATGACGCCGACGACGTCCTCCGCCGCGTCCGAGACGCTGAGCGCGAGGAAGCGGACCGCGTCGAGGTGCGCGGCGCTGCGGCGCAGGACCTCGGCGCCGCCGCCGCCCGCTCCGCCCGGCAGGTGCACGTCGAGCAGGACCACCTCCGGCCGCTCGGCGGCGACCAGCGCGACGGCGGAGTCGACGTCGGCCGCCTCGCCCACCACGTCGAGCTCCGGGGCCAGGTCGGCGCGCAGGCCGGAGCGGAAGATCGAGTGGTCGTCGACCAGCACGACCCGGGTCACCGCTCGGCCCCCGCGGGCAGGCGCAGGTGCACCTCGGTGCCGGTGCCGCCCGCTCCGGGCCGGACGGTCGCGCTGCCGCCGGCGCGCGCCATCCGCCCGATGATCGACTCGCGGATGCCGAGGCGGTCGCCGGGCAGGGCGCCGAGGTCGACGCCCGGGCCGCGGTCGCGCACGAAGACGTCGACCCCGTCGGCCGCCGACTCGAGGTAGACCGACACCGCGCCGCCGGCGTGCCGGGCCGCGTTGAGCATCGCCTCGCGGGTGGCGGCGAGCAGCGAGGCGGCGCCCGGCACCGAGGCGCCCACCGCGACGACCTCGAGCTGCGCCGGGTAGTCGAGCTCGATCGCGGCGGCGATGGCGCGCACCTCGGCCGCGAGGTCGTTCGCGACCGGCACGTCGCGCTCGAACAGCCAGTCGCGCAGCTCGCGCTCCTGCGCGCGGGCGATGCGGGCGACCTCGCTCGAGGCGCCCGCGCGGTTCTGGATGAGGGCCAGCGTCTGCAGCACGGAGTCGTGCAGGTGCGCGGCGATCTCGGCGCGCTGCTCCTCGCGCACCCGGGCGGCGCGCTCGCCCATCAGCTCGGCCCAGAGCGTGACGACGCGGGGCGCGGCGAGCACCCCGGCGGCGACGAGCAGGACCCCGACGGCCAGCACCGCGTTGACCGCGCTCGGGCGCGCGCTGAGCACGGCGGCGCCGGCGACGACGAGCACGGCGCAGGACGCGAGGCGCACCAGGGCGGAGGAGCGCGCCGAGCGCGAGGGGTCGCTCCGGTCGAAGCCGAGGCTCCAGGCGACGGCGCCGCCCGCGAGCAGGGCGGCCGCGGCGAGCGCCCGGGTGACGTCGGCGTCGTCGCCCCCGCGGAGCGCGACGACGACCGCGAGCGTCGCGGCTCCGGCGACCCCGACGAGCAGCACGGCGACCGGGACGGAGCGGCGCACTCCGCCCTCCTCGCCCTCACCGCCGGAGTCGCGCAGGGGCACGAGCGCCCACAGCCAGAGGTAGAGCAGCGCGCCGCCGCCAGCCAGCAGCGTCGCGAGGACCGTGAGGAAGCGGATCGACCCGACGCGGACGCCGAGGTGCTCGGCGAGCGCCGCGCACACGCCACCGAGGACGACCCGGCGCGGCCGGCGCAGCGGCGGGCGCAGCGGCGGACGACGCGACTGCGCTCGCTGCGGCGACGACGGGGCCGCGCTGCTCGGGAGGGTGGGGGTGCTCACCCCTGCATCCAAACAGGTCGTCGGGGTCACCGGGGCGGGAGTCGGGGTCGGATCAGGGGTTCCCCCGATGGTCGGGGGCTGTGGAGGAGCGTCACACTCGTGCCATGACAGCAGCGAGCACGACCCCGCCGGACCCGGCGCAGCAGACGGCGGGCGATCCGCCGCCGCCGGACCCGACCGCCCCCGGACACGGCGCCGCCGGACCCGGTGCACCCGAGGCCACCGCGCCCGGCGCCCCCTCCGACAACCGCTTCCTCCTCTGGCTGCGCTCGCTCGATCTCGCGCGCCGCCCCGGCTGGGTCGGCGGCGTCTGCGCCGGCGTCGCCGACCGCCTCGGCATCGACCCGCTGATCGTGCGCGGCGTCTTCGTCGTCGTCGCCGTCCTGGGCGGCCCGGCCTTCCTCTTCTACGCCGCCGCATGGCTGCTGCTGCCCGACGAGGACGGCGTGCTGCCGGTCGAGGAGCTGCTCCGCGGCCGGCTGACCCGCGTGCACGCCGGCATCGGCGCCCTCGTGCTCGCCTCGATGCTGCCGGTCGCGCAGGGCTTCTGGTCGCTCGGCGGCGCCTACACGGGAGCGGCGCCCTGGGCGCCCGCCACCGGCCGCGCCCTCTGGACCGTCGTCGTCCTGGTGCTCATCGTGCTCTTCGTGGTCTGGATCGCCCGCCGGGCCGGCCGCGCCGACCGGACGCCGCCCGCCCACCCCGCTCCCGGCGGCGCCGCCCACCCCGCTCCCACCGGCGACCCGGCGAGCGCCGCTCCCCTCCTCCCCCCGCAGCGCCCGACCGAGGCGCGGCCGAGCACCCCGGAGGACGTCGCGCTGTGGCGCGAGCGCCAGGAGGAGTGGAAGGCCGAGCGCGAGGCGTTCCGCGCGCAGGAGAGCGCGACCGCCCGCGAGACCGCCCGGGCGAGAGCGGAGGAGTCGCGCCTCCGGGCCCACGCGATCACCGCCGCGCGGCTCGAGCGGCGACGGCTGCACCGCGAGGCGAACCCGCGGCTGCGCAGGAGCGTCACCCTGCTCGTGCTCGGCCTGGCGGCCGTCGCCGGCGCGATCGCGTCCCTCACCGCCACCGGGGCGACCGCGACCGTCGTCGGCTTCGCCGTCGCGACGCTCGTCCTCGCCCTGGCCATCATCGCCGCAGGGCTGCTCCGACGCCGCGCGGTCCTCCTGATCGCGGTCTCGGTGGTCACGGTGCTCACCGCCTCGACGGCGTCGCTCGTGCCGCCCGAGCGCCAGCTGCTCCCCTCGCTGACCTCCTACGGCCTCTCGAACGCGAGGCCGGGCAGCTTCGCGATGCCGGCGGGAGACCTGCAGATCTCCATCGACCCCGCGCTGGGGAACCCGGGCGACGTGATCGACGTCTGGCAGGGCGCCGGGAACATCACCGTCGTTCCGCTGGAGGGCGCGGCCGTGCGCCTCGAGGCGTCCACGGCGAACGGCTACTACTGGCTCACCACCGCCTACACCGACGGCGACGTGGGGTCCGAGCCGGAGAACGTCGAGTACAGCCGTGACGGAGCGACCTGGACGCAGACCTTCGGCGATCCGGACGCCGAGCCGTTCGTCGTCCGGATCGCGCAGGGCCGGGGCGGGGTCACCGTCTACGACCGATCGGCCGAGGACTCGACCAGCGGCGCCGCGCTCGACCCGGACGGCACCGCCGCGGCGGAGCCGACTCCTGGAGCGACCGCCGGCACGGACCCCGACGGCAGCACGACGACCGACACCACGACCCCGACGGAGGCAGGACGATGACCGCGCAGAGCACCACCGCCACGCAGACCAGCACCGCCACCGAGACGGCGAGGCGGCCCAGGATCCGCGCCGGAGCGATCGTCTGGGGCCTGGTGCAGGCCGTCGTCGCGGTCCTCCTGCTCCTCCTCGCCGCCGACGCCGGCCTGCGGACCACCGTCGTCGACTGGGCGCTCTCGCTCGGGCCGGCCGGCGCCGCGGCGATCGCGATCGCCGCCCTCGGCACGATCGCGCTCCTGATCGGCCTCGTCCGGGTGCTCGACCGGCGCTGAGGGCGGGCCGACCCGCGACAGGACGTCAGCCAGGAGTGCGCCTCATCGCCCATCAGCGATGAGACCGCTTCCTGGCTGACGTCCGTGCACGCACCTCGGCCGGAGTGACGCACTCCCCCGGCCGCAACCCCCTGGGCCGAGGCCGGACACGAGCGCAGACTCGCAGTCCGGCCTCCGCTGCGTGCCCGGGCTCCGGCCCGCCCGCGGACAGGCGCTCCCCCTCCCCGAATCGAGTCCGCCGCATGCCCGACCCCGCCCGCAGGACGCCCTGATGGAGCTGGCCATCGCCGCCGTCATCGGTGTCGCCGTCCTGGTCGCCGTCGCCGCGTTCGCCCGCCGCCTCGGTGTCGCGGCACCCATCGCGCTGGTGCTCGCGGGCGTGGGCCTGTCGTTCCTCCCCGGGGTGCCCGAGGTGGTCGTGCCGCACGAGTGGGTGCTCGACGGCGTGCTGCCGCCGCTGCTCTACGCCGCGGCGATCAGCGTGCCGTTCATCGACTTCCGCCGCAACATCGCCACCATCAGCGGCCTCTCGGTGGTGCTCGTGCTGATCTCGGCCGCCGGGGTCGGCGCGCTGCTCTTCGCGCTGCTGCCCGAGCTGGGTCTCCCGCTCGCCATCGCCGTGGGAGCGATCATCAGCCCGCCGGACGCGGTCGCCGCCACCAGTGTCGGGCGCCGGCTCGGCCTGCCGCCGCGACTGCTGACCCTGCTCGAGGGCGAGGGGCTGATCAACGACGCGACGGCGCTGGTGCTCCTCCGCTCGGCCCTCGCCGCGGCGGCCGGCACTCTCGCGACGCCGTGGGCGGCGGTCGGCGACTTCCTCTACGCCGTGGTGGTGGCCGTGATCGTCGGCCTCGTCGCGAGCGTCGTCACCGTGTTCGTGCGCTCGCGCCTCGAGGACCCGGTGCTCAACACCGTCGTCTCGTTCGTGGTGCCGTTCGTCGCGTTCATCCCGGCCGAGGCCCTGGGCGCTTCGGGCGTGCTCGCGGTCGTCGTGGCCGGCCTGCACACCGGGCACGCCTCCTCCCGCGCCTTCACCGCGCAGTCGCGGGTGAACGACCGCATCAACTGGCGCACGGTGCAGTTCCTGCTCGAGAACGGCGTGTTCCTCCTGATCGGGCTCGAGATCCGCAGCCTCATCCAGGACGCGGACCGCGCCGAGCTGACGATCCCCGCGGCCGTCGGCATCGGACTCGTCGCCACGGCCGGGCTGATCGTCGTGCGCTTCGCCTGGGTCGGCCCGGTGCTGCTCGGCGAGCGCTGGCAGACCCGGCGGGCCGAGCGGCGGGCGCGGGAGCAGAAGGAGCTGCTCGAGTCGACGGGCGGCGTGCGGCTCCCCCGCGCCGAGCGGAGCCGGGCGAAGCGCCGGTACCAGCTGCGCCGCTCGGACTACCGGCACTTCAGCACGAACGACCTGGGCTGGCGCGGCGGACTCGTGCTCGGCTGGTCCGGCATGCGCGGCGTGGTGACGCTCGCCGCGGCGCAGTCGCTGCCCGAGGACATCCCCTACCGTCCGCAGCTCGTGCTGATCGCGTTCACCGTGGCGGTGACGACGCTGCTGGTCCAGGGGAGCACGCTGCCGCTGCTCATCCGCGCGACGGGCATCCGCGGGGTCGACGTGCCGGAGGACCAGCGCGAGCTGGCGGGGCTGCTCGACGAGATCACCGAGAAGGGGCTCTCCGTCCTCGAGCGGCCGGGCGAGGTGGTGGAGGGCGTGCAGCACGTGGACCCGGACGTGCTCGAGCGCGTGCGGCAGACCTCGTTCCTCCGGTCGGAAGCGGCGTGGGAGCGGGCGCGCGGCTCGCAGCGGTCCGCGGCGGACACTCCGCACCGGCTCTACCGGGCGCTGCGGCTCGCGGTCGTCGCCGCCGAGCGCGACGCGCTGCTCGACGCGCGGTCGCGTCGGGCGTACCCGCAGCGGATCCTCGGGCAGGCGCAGGCGCTGCTCGACCTGGAGGAGACGCGGCTGCGGCTGCGGCGCGGGTCCACCTCGTAGCGGACTCGTCGCGCGGAGTCCGCCTGACGCGGAGTCCGTTTGACGCGGATCGACGGGAGGAGCGTCGACGGCGCCCGGTCGCGCGCACCCCGTTCGGGGGCGAAGGGGCCCCTGCGTCGTCCGGACCGCCCGTTCGGGGGCCGCGGGCGGGCCGACAGGCGTCGGGTTCTGTCAAGATCGGAGTGCTCACGCTCATCGGCACGGTCCGCTCCGCGCGGACGCACGACTCGACAGGATCGGCACCAGTGGGAATTCGCGAATACGGACGCCTCCTCCGCCGGGGCTGGCTGGTCATCTCGGTCTGCGTCGCCCTGGGCCTCGCGATCGCCTCCGCGGCGACCGTCGCGTCCGAGGCGGAGTACCGCGCCCAGACGACCGTGTTCGTCTCGGTCGCGACGGTCACCAACCAGTCCAGCGCCGAGGTCGGCGCCTCCTTCACCAGCGCGGAGGCGCGCGTCGCCTCGTACGTCGCCCTCGTCGACTCGAGCTCGGTGCTGCAGCCCGTGATCGACCGCCTGCAGCTCGACCTGTCGGTCGGCGATCTCGGCGACGAGGTGACCGCCGCGGCACTGCCCGGCACGGTCATCATGAGCATCGACGTCGTCGACGGCGACGCCCAGCGCGCGGCCGACATCGCCGACGCGGTCGCGCAGAGCCTCAGCGCCTACGTCTCGCAGATCGAGGCGCCGGCCGACGGCGGGCCCAGCCGCGTGGACGTCAAGGTCCTCGAGTCGGCCGTGGCGCCGAGCTCGCCGCTCAGCCCCGACCTGCTGGTCTACCTCGTCCTCGGCGGCGCCACCGGCCTCATCCTCGGCGTCGGCATCGTCGTCCTCCGCTCGCTCGGCGACGGCCGCATCCGCTCGGCGAAGGACGTGGCGAGCGGCACCACGCTCCCGGTGCTCGAGTCGATCCCCTACGACGCCGCCCTCCGCCGCACGGCACTCGTCGTCGACGGGCGCAGCACGGTCGCGGAGTCGTTCCGGATGCTGCGGACCACGATCCTGTTCGGCTCCGGCACCCGCGAGCGCACGCTGCTCGTCACCTCGGCGCGCGACGGCGACGGCAAGAGCACCGTGGCGGCCAACCTCGCCGCCTCGATCGCCCAGGTCGGCCGCACGGTCGTCGTGATCGACGCCGACCTGCGGAAGCCCGGTCAGGCCGCCCTCTTCGGCATCCCCGACGGCGGGCCGACCCTCGGCGAGCTGCTGCGCACCGGCGGCCTCCCCGTCGACTCCGCGCTCTCGGTCAGCGCCGAGGGAGTGACGGTGCTGCCCGCGGGCGACACCACCGCGAACCCGAGCGACCTGATCGGCACCCCGGCGATGGAGCGCGTCGTCCGCTACCTCTCCCGCCGCTTCGACCACGTGATCGTCGACGCCCCCGCGATCCTCACCGCGACCGATGCCGTGCTGCTCAGCACGCTGGTCGGCACGACCGTGCTGGTGGCGGGAGCCGGAGTGTCCTCCTCGGCCGACCTCGCCTCGGCGGCCGACCGGCTACGCGATGTGGGAGGGGACGTGCTCGGCGCCGTCGTCACCCGCGCGCCGAGCAGCGCGCCGGTCTCGACGCCCGCGTGATCCGGCGGTCGGCGTCGCTCCGGCGGCCGGCGTCGCGGCGCGACGGCCGGCCTCCGGGGCGGTGACGGCCGTGCCGGCGGAGCGACGTCGCGCTCGACCGCGCCCGGCGCGTCCGACGCCTGCGCGACCTCCTCGACCGGGGTCGCGGAGGCACCGACCGCGGGGCCCGCGACCGCGGAGCCGGCGTCCGCCGCGCGCTCCGGCCGCGCCGCCGCCGTCCCGGCCTCGCGCGCAGCGACGAGCCCCATCCCGCAGACGATCCAGAGCGTGTACGCCACAGGGCCCTCCTGCAGCGTCGGCAGCACCGTGTAGCTGACGAGCGTGCCCGCCACCGCCGCGGTGACCAGGAAGCCGTCGAGCGTGCGCGCGCGCAGCCCGCGGACGAACAGGTAGACCAGCAGCGCCGCGAACAGCAGCATCACGATGATCCCGGACTCGATCGCGAGCACCAGGAAGAAGCTCTCGACCAGCACCGCGTCGGTCGAGTACAGCTGCGCCCGCGGCCCCACCTTGCCCAGGCCGAAGCCGAACGGGTGCGAGATCAGGAACGGCAGGTTCTCGAGCAGGCTGTCGCTGTGACCGATCAGCGACGGGTCCGCGACGTGCGAGATCACCTTGTCGATGTAGAGGTAGAGCGTCACTCCGCCGATCGCCGCGGCCGTCGAGACGGTCAGCATCGCCCAGACCAGCATCGGCCGGCTCCGGAACAGCGCCCAGGCGACGAGCACGACCGCCAGGATCGCCAGGCCGATGTAGCCGCTGCGCGACTGCGTCAGGTAGATCGCCACGAGCGGCAGGAGGGTCAGCGCGCCCTTCAGCCAGATCGGCCAGCGCGGCCGAGTCCAGAGCACCGCGAGCGCGATCGTGGTCGCGACGGCGCTCTCGTTCGGGGCGCTGTAGGGGCTGAAGCCGCGGGGCACGATGCTGCCGGCGACGAAGAGCGAGGAGGGGAAGGGCGCGTCGGGCGCGAGCGGGAAGACCCCGAGGGTGAACAGCCAGTCGAGCCCCTGGTTCCAGGTGAGGATCGTCGTGATCGACGCCGCCTGCGAGACGACGACGAAGGCGGTCGCCACGATCGCGAGGTGCCTCCGCTCCAGCACCGCGGGGGTCACGATCAGCGCCAGGAAGGGCAGGAAGTCGTTGCGCCAGCCGTAAGCGGCCTGGATCGGGTTCGGCGTCCACACCGCCGAGACCGCTCCGAGCGAGACGATCATCAGCACCAGGATCACGACCGGCACCGGCACGCGCCGGATCCGCCCGGTGACCACGACGAGGAGGAAGAGGCCGAGGATCACCGCGTCCTTGATCGCGCCGAAGGCCGTCGCCACCACGCCGTCGAGGAACGCGGAGGTGACGCCGTTCGCGGGCAGCACGGCCACCAGGAGCAGGATCCCGAGCCAGGGCAGGTCGAATCCGCGGCCGTCGCTGCGGCCGAGGATCCGCCGGAGCAGGCCGGGAAGTCCGGGGCGCTCGATGTCCCGCTCGCGGCGGGCGCTCGGCGGGGTCGGGGCCGGCCGGCCGGCCGCTGAGTGGCCGGCGGCGGAGCGATCAGCAGCGGAGTGGCCCGCGGCCGGCGCGGTCGACCCCGGCCGGCGCGCCCGGCTCCCGGACGGCGCCGTGCGCGTCACGCCGCTCCGCCCCGGGTGGTCAGGCGGCGGACGACGAGCGGCACGTCGGAGGGCCGCGGCACGATGGTCCGCGCCGGCGGCCGGATCGCCAGCAGCATCACGATCAGCGCCATCAGGATCCCGCTCGCGTTCGCGATCGCCGCGGCGACCGCCCCGTTCGCCGGCCCGAAGGTCAGCAGCAGCACCAGGCAGGTGATCAGGCCAGCCCCCTGGGCGAGCGTCAGCCGGAGCCCGCTGTTGCGCGCCGAGAGCACCTCGCCGGCGCTCACGGTCACCACCACGAAGATCGAGCCGACGATCGCGAACATCACCGCGGGCAGCGCCTCCTCGAAGGCCGAGCCGAAGAGGAACGGCACGCCCCAGGGCGAGATCACCGCGAGGAACACCGCCGAGGCCAGCCCGACCACGAAGGCCGAGCGGAGCGCGTCGCCGGTGGCGGTGATCCGCGCCCGGCCCTCCGTGCGCGTGATGTCCGAGAACACCGGCGCCGCGACCGCGTGGGCGAGGAAGACCGGCAGCGTGCCGATCGTGACCGCGACGGAGTAGAGCCCGGCCTGGTGCGCGCCGATCAGCGGCAGCATGATCACCTGATCGAGCCGCTGGTACGCCGCGTCGGAGGCCTGCGCGCCGTAGAAGGTGGCGCTGCCGCGCAGCAGCGGCCGCCACGGCACCGGCCGCGCGCTGCGGGGGCGGTTGAGCAGGGCGCCGATCACCGCGGTCATCAGCGAGCCGGCGAAGTTCGCCCAGATCACCCCGGCGACGCTGATCGAGTCGAGGAGGAAGAGCAGCAGGATCCCGCCGACGTAGACCACCGGCTGGGTCGCCTGCAGCAGCGCCACCGCGCCGAAGCGGCGCTGCGCCCCGACCACGCCGATGTCGACCATCCAGCTCACCATCAGCGGCGTGCCGGTGATCGCGACGAAGACGGCGATCGTCGCCGCCTCGTCGAGCGAGGAGAGGAAGGTGGAGGTGACCAGCCAGGCCACCAGCGCGGCCGGCACGGCGGTGAGCAGCGCGAGCCGGCGGGCGGTGCGGACGGCGCCCAGATCGCCCGCGACGAGCACGCGCCGGCGGATCTCGAGCGGCATGCCGAAAGCGAGCACGATCGGGATCAGGTACATCGCGGCGAGCGACGCCGCCGTCTCGCCGCGACCGCTCGGGCCGAGCGACTGCGCGATGATCGGCGCGCTGACCAGCCCCAGCGCCGCGACCGAGAGGCGGCTCGCGAGCATCGCGATCGGGGAGTTCAGCAGGCGCAGCAGCCCGCTCACGAGCGCTCCGCCGCGGCAGCCGACTCGACGGCGGCGAGCAGCCGCTCCTCGAAGCCGTCGAGATCGAAGGCGCCGGTCTCGTCCTGCACGATCAGGTGCAGGCAGTCGCGCATCGGGGCGAGCTCGACCCAGACCCCGAGCGGCAGGTGCAGGTGCGTGGGCGCCCCGCCGATGATCGTGTCCGGCTCGATCCGCGGCAGCAGCTCCTCCGACACCGCGACCTCGCCGGTCGGCAGCGAGACGTGCACCTCGAACGGGACCCGCGGGGTCTCCTTCGGCGTGCGGAGCGCGGACAGCGGATGGCGCACGGTGTTCTTCACCGAGATCAGCAGGCTCGCGAACAGCCAGGTGACCGGCAGACCCGTCTTCGTCGCCGAGGCGATGCGCTCGGCGAGCGCGGTCGCCGAGAGGTCGTCCGTGAGCAGCCGCCCCATCGGCAGCGACGGCGAGAAGTTGCCGTCGACGTCCTGGCCCTTCGGCAGCCAGCGCCGCGCGTCCACCGGGATCACGACGCGCAGGTCCATCCCGTCGCGCGAGCTGTCGCGCAGGCAGCGCAGCACGACGCTCGCCGTCTTCAGCGAGAGCGGCGGGCGCGCGGGGCGCCGACCGTCGCGGGCCTGCTCGGGGGTCGCGGCGATGCTCCGGAGCGTCTCGGCCGTCAGCACGGCCGACACGATCCGGGTCCGCTCGACCGACTCCGCCTTCGAGAGCGTGCGCTCGAGCTGGTAGCCGGTCTCGGTCTCCGCCGTCATCGAGCGGAAGGTGTCGCGCGCCGTCCGCACGCCGGCGAGACCGGTGAGCTCGAAGCGGCGCATCAGGTCGAGCAGCGGCCGGGCCGGTCGCGGCCGCTCCGGCTCCTCGTCGGGGCCGGGTGCGCCGAGCTTCTCCACCACCAGCCGGATGGCCTCGGTCGCCCCGGTCCCGTCGAACAGCCCGTGCGGGAGGCAGAAGCCCAGCACCGGCCCGTCGACCAGGAGGCGGATCGGGAGCCGGCCCGGCGCGAAGCCCTCGGCGAGCAGCCGCCCGATCAGGTCGGCGCGCTCGAGCGGCCCGTCGGCGACCACCTCGACCGCGCGGTCGACGGCGGCGAGCGCCGTGGCGCGGTCGACGCGGCGCCAGCCCTTCGCGCGGGTGCGCAGGCGCAGCAGCGGCCGGCCGCGCGGCGAGGAGAGAACGTCGCGCAGGGCCGTGCGCACCTTCTCCGGCGTCAGTCCGGTCAGCGGACCGACGAGGTAGCTGATCAGCAGCGGGTCGTAGCCGAGGTCGCGCAGCCGGGTCACGCGCGCCTCGCGCTCTCGACCGCGGAGGAGCGGCCGGCGATGGCGCCGAGCAGCGAGCGCTCGTACGCCGCGTTCACCTCGTCCCAGGCGTAGCTGGTGATCGCGCGCTCGAGGCCCAGGCGCGAGCGGCGCTCCTGCTCCTCCGGGTCCTGGAGCAGCGCCAGCACGCCGTCGGCGATGGACTCGGCGTCGGGAGCCACGAAGCCGCCCGCCTGGCGCAGCACCTCCCGGTTGAAGACGGTGTCGCGGGCCACGACCGGCGCTCCGCAGGCCATCGCCTGCACCAGCGCGGGGTTGGTGCCGCCGACGCTGTGCCCGTGGAAGTAGGCGCCGGCGTGCTGCCAGAGCGAGTGCAGCCGGACGTCGTCGTTCACGTGGCCGAACCAGTGCACGCGCGGGTTTGCGGCTGCGAGCGCGCGCACCGCGTCCTCGATCGGCCCGCCGTAGCCGGAGGAGCCGACGATCACGACGTCGTGGCTGAGCGAGATGCGGGCGGCGGCCTCGACGAACTCGGGGACCGTGTTCTCGGGCACGAACCGCGCCACGAGCAGCGCGTAGCCGCGGTGGGTCAGCCCGGGCTCGACCGGGTGCTCCGGCGGCACGTCGCCGCCGTAGGGGATGACGTCGCCGTCGCGGTCGAACTCGTCGCGCCAGCGCGTCTCGATCGCCTCGGCGTCGTAGATGATCCGGTCCGCGTGGCGGGCGGTCCAGACCGCGCCCTGGTGGAAGACGGACTTCGCGAAGGCGCCCCACTTGGCGCGGTCCCACTCGATGCCGTCGACGTTGACGACGGTCGGGATCCCGCGCGCCCTGAGCAGCGGCAGCCAGAAGCCGTTGGCGCAGTTGAGCACCAGGGCGACGTCGGGCTTGCGCAGCACCGCGTCCAGGCTCGAGGTCAGCCCGTAGGAGAGGGTGCTCAGCGAGCGCGACTCGACCCCGTGCGTGATGCGGGTGCGGACGCGGACGTCGCGCTCCGGATCCTCGAGCATCGTCGTCCCCGGACGGCCGTAGACCAGGACGTCCCAGCCCTGCTCCGCGAGGAAGGGCGCCAGTCGACGGATCGCCGTCTCGAAGCCGCCGTAATAGCTCGGATAACCGCGTGTGCCGATGATGGCGACACTTCTGCCCATGACCCGGTACTTCCCCTCTTCGAGTGGGCGCCGCTACCTGAGAAGGCCCGCCGGTCACCGCCGCTGCAATACCTCGCTATGCAACGGCGCATGGCAATCATCAGTGGTCCGAGACCGCCGAAAAAGGGTATTGGCGATCACACTACCGTCCCCGTCCGGGGGACACGCCACCGCTGCAGAGAGAGGACCGCGACGCCGATGAGGAAGAACATCGACACGATGAAGGCGGTCATGCTGATCGCTGTTCCACCACTGCCCTCTCCCGCCGGATCGAGGAATTCGTAGACATAGCGCGACGTGAGTGCGCCCCGGATGAAGCTGTAGACGAACCAGACCACCGGGAAGACCAGCACCAGCCAGAACGCGTTGCGCGGGAACGGCGTCGGCCCGGGCAGCAGCAGCCAGTCGAGCAGCCCGAGCACCGGGACCACGAGGTGCAGCACGATCGTGTTCACGTTCAGCTGCGACGGATCCCCGAGCACGGTCGGCCCGTAGATGGTGAAGAAGAGCGCCGACATGCTCGTCAGGATCGCCGCGTTCACGCCTCGGAGGAGCGTGAGACTCCGCCGCTGCGTCACCGGCCGCGCCGCGCTGCGCCGGCCCTGCGGGGCGATCGCCGTCCAGGCGCTGCGCCCGGAGAGGATCAGGGTGACGATCGAGAGGATGTTCGCGAGCGCCGTCACCGAGCTCAGGAAGTCGACGGCCGCGGCCGTTCCGGCCACCGCCCAGGCGACGACGACGGCGTCCAGCACGACCACCGCCCCCAGCAGTGCTGTCGCCCAGCGCAGCAGTGCGATGACGCGATGTGCTCTCATCGGCCTCTCCGTCTCTCGGTTCCAGCGCCCACCCGAGGGAATCGCCGCGTGTCGTCGTCTTCGCTACAGTCTGAATCACGTCGACTGCGCGAATCGTCTTCTCGAGTCTCTTCTCGAGTCATGGGCGCCGGTCCGGCGGAATGCTTCATCGCCATGATCGCGCAACCATTCCCCGATTTCAGCCGAAGGTCGTCCGGATGATCACGCAACCATTCCCGTCGATTCGCGCTAAGCGGGCGAGAAGGACGTCGCCGATAAGGAGCCGGATGCCGGAGTCGAATGCCGGGAGAGGCGTCCGCGTCCTGTTCGACGGCAATTGGTGGACAGAGGGGCCGATCTCGAACCGAGAGGTGCAGCGCGAGATAGTGCTCACCTGGCAGAAGGAGTTCCCCGACGACTCCCTCGCCCTCGCCGTCCCTCTGAGAGGGGTGTCCGCGGCCCGCGCGGAGCTCGGCTCCTCGATCCCCGTCGTCGGCACCCGGCTGCGCCCGCACGGCGTCAGCGCGATCCTCGAGCTCGGCCTGCTGGCCGCCCGGTTCCGGCCCGACATCACGATCAGCCACAACTTCACCCCGCTGCTCGGGCGCTCGGCGGTCTTCGTGCACGACTTCCTCTTCCGGAGCGACCCGCAGTGGTTCACCGCGAAGGAGCGCGCCTACTTCGCGCTGATGCCGGCGAGCGTCCGGCGCGCGGACCTGGTCGTGACGAGCAGCGCCTCCGAGGCGCGGCGGATCGTCCGCACCTCCGCGGCCCGCGCGGCGGTCCCGATCGGGCTCGGCCTCAACCGCGGCTTCGCGGCCGCGGGACCCCTCGCCCCGGCCGGTCTCGGCGACCTCGACGGCTTCCTGCTCGCGGTCGGGCGCCTCAACGCCCGGAAGAACCTCGTGACCACGATCGAGGCGGCCCTGGACTCCGGCGTCCTCTCCCCCTCCTTCCCGCTGCTCGTCGTCGGCGAGGCGTCCGGCCTCGGCCCGACGCTGAGCCCCGCCGCCGAGGCGGCCCGCCGGGACGGCTCGGTCCGCCTGCTCGGCCGCGTCTCGACGGAGGAGCTGCGCTGGCTCTACGAGAGCGCCGCGCTGTTCGTGTTCCTCACCCTCGACGAGGGCTTCGGCATGCCGACGCTCGAGGCCCTCGCGGCCGGAGCGCCGATCCTGGCGAGCGACATCCCCGTCTTCCGCGAGATCCTCGGCGACCAGGCGCGCCTCGTCGATCCGCTCGACCGGCGGGCGATCGCCGCGGCGATGCGCGAGCTCGTCGACCGGCCGGAGCCGGCCACCGACCCCGCGTCGGTGCTCGAGCGCTACACCTGGGAGGGCGTCGTGCACCGCCTGCGCTCCGCCGTCCTGGAGGTCCTGCCGTGACCGCAGCGCCCGCCGTCTCCGTCGTCGTCGTCACCTACGACAGCGTCGGCGTGATCCGCTCCTGCCTCGACGCCCTGGCCGTGGGCGGCGGGGCGCCCGCCGGCCTCGAGGTCCTCGTCGTCGACAACCTCTCCCGGGACGACACCGTCGCCGTGCTCCGCGCCGAGTACCCCTGGGTGCGCCTGATCGAGAACACCGAGAACGCCGGCTTCTCCCGCGCCGTCAACCTCGGCGCCGCGCACGCGAAGGGCCGCAACCTGCTGCTGCTCAATCCCGACGCGCAGATCTCCGCCACCGCGGTGACGGCCCTGTCGGCGCTCCTGGACGAGGACCCGTCGGTCGGCGCGGTCTCCCCGCTGCTCGAGAACGAGGGCGAGGAGGTCGTGATCGTCGCGGCCGGTCACGCGCCCAGCATCGCGAAGATGTTCCTGCACCAGTCCGGGCTGTCGCGCCTGGGCCGCCGCGTCCGCTCGCTCGAGGGCCACTACCTCTTCGCCGCCGATCTGCCGGGCGGCCCGCGCGACGTCGACTGGGTGAGCGGCGGCTGCCTGATGGTGCCGCTCGCGCTCTGGCGGCGGATCGGCGGGCTGAGCGACCGCTGGTTCATGTACGCCGAGGACGTCGAGTTCTGCCTGCGCATCCGTGCCGAGGGGCTGCGGGTCGTCCTCGATCCGCGGCTGCACGCGCTGCACGCGATGGGCGGCTCGTCCAGCGGCGTCGACGGCCGGGTCGGCACCGCCTGGATCGTCAACCTGTTCGATCTCTACGGCTGGCGGATGGCCCGCGGCGACGTCCAGCAGCGGCTCTGGCGCGCGGTGGTCCTCGCCGGGATGCGCGGCCGGATGCTCTGGTTCACCGTCGCCGGCCGCCGGCCCGGGCGAGCGGAGAGCGCGGCCGCGCAGATCCACCGCTTCCGGGTCTACGCGGCCGCGCTCCGGGCCGCCCCGCTCACCCGCGACCGGGAGCCCCTCCTCCTGCCGAGGTGAGGCTCCCGGCCGCCGCGGCGGCCCGCTCAGGTGAGCGTGGATCAGGTGAGCGCGGATCAGGTGAGCGTGAACGGCACCTTCGTCACCACCGTGCGCCCGTCGAGCGTGACGGTGGTGATCCGCATCAGGTAGCCGCCGGCCGGCGCGACCGTCCCGTTCGAGAGCTTGCCGTCCCAGCTGATCGTCTGCCGGCCCGACAGGTACTCCTTGTTCGAGGCGAGCGTCTTGACCGAGGAGCCGTTCGCCTTCTGCGCCACGACGGTGCTGATCGCGGCGTCGGGGGTCAGCCAGTCGAGGGTGACGGTGCTGCCCCGCGGCCCGCTCTGCGGCGACACCCCGAAGCCCGAGGCGACGAAGGTCGGGAGCTTCCCGAGCGTCACGCTCGAGTGCGCGTCCGAGACGGCGAGCGCCGAGCGGCCGCCCGCGGTGAGCACCGAGGCCTGCGTCCCCGAGACCTGCATCGAGGCGGTCGAGGGGCCCGCGGTGTAGACCGCCTGGATCGTCTCGGTCGGCGTGTGGAAGACCGTGCCGTGGAGGTTCACCCCGTAGTCGGCTGTCAGGTCGTCGATCAGGATCGTGCCGGCGGTGACGCCCGAGGTGCTCTTGTAGACGAACATGTCGGTGAGCTTGACCGGGTAGTCCCACACTCCGTCGTCGTCGCCGCCCGAGTGGCTGTAGTTCGGGTTGAGCCCGTCGGAGAAGAGGGTCATCTTCTCCCAGCCCGGCGCCCCGGCGTTGCCGACCAGGCCCTGGAAGGTCTCGCCGGTGGCGTCCGTGATCTTGAGGTAGACCGGGCTGGCGCTCGCGTCGCCGTTCACCCAGACCGAGACCGCGGTCGGCGAGCCGGTCAGCGGCCGGCTGGTCTGGATCTGCGCCCCCTTCGACGAGCCGGAGAAGGCGTAGTCGAGCTTCAGCGAGGCGGCTCCGGAGTAGTTGGTCGACGTCGTGGCGAGGGTCGCGCTGCCGCCGCCGATCGGCGCCACCGCGAACTTCGACAGGGTGCCGAAGTCGTCCGCCCTGACCGGCGCCGAGGCCGCCGTCGCTCCCGCCCGGCCGACCGCCGTGCCCTCGGCGAGGATCGCGCCGACGTCCTTGAGCGCGGTGTACGCCGGCTTCAGCCGGCCCGACTTCTCCGTCACCGCGTAGGTGTCGAGGAAGTTCTCCTGATCGGACCCACCGACGAGGTTGTACCAGGCGATCGCCCGGATCCCCCTGGCCGCCGCGTCGAGGTACGAGCGCGAGAGGAACGCGGCCTGGTCGGCCTCGCTCGTCGCGTGCGCGCAGCTCCCGCAGGTCGCCCAGCTGACCTCGGTGATCCACAGGCTCCGCTCCGGCGAGGTCCGGGCGAGGAACGCCTCCGCCGCGTCGAGGTAGGTGGGGATCGCGCTGACCTCGGGGGCGCCCGAGACGGCGTAGGTGTGGATGGCGAGCCCGTCGTAGGAGTCGCCGGCCCCGGCGTCCAGCACACCCTGCATGAACGGGTCGCTGAACTGGTCCAGCCCGCCCACGAGCACGGTCGCCGTGGGGTCCGCCGCCTTGATCGCGGTGTACGCGGCCTTCAGCAGCGCGCCGTACTGCTGGGCGGTCCCGCCGCGCCAGTAGTAGTCGGTGTTCGGCTCGTTCCAGACCTCCCAGACGTGCACGCGGTCCTTGTAGCGCTCGACGGTCGCCGCCGCGTAGGCCGCGAAGGCCGCGGTGTCCGACGGCGGGTAGTACTGGGCGACGTCGGCCGCGGTCCCGGCGGGAGCCGAGGAGGCCCACGGCGCCGAGTAGGCGAGCTTGCCGATCATGTCGACGTTGCGCGCCCGGCTGATCGCCACGGCCTGGTCGAACTTCGCCCAGTCGTAGAAGCCGCGCCGCGGCTCGATGCGCTTCCACTCGAACTCCTCGCGGGCCCAGCGCACCGAGGCGTCCTCGAGCAGCGCCGCCTGGCGGTCCGCCTCGACGGGCGAGTCCTGCTCGGTGAGGAAGCTGTTGATGCCGCTGATCGAGGTCGGCGACGCCTCGGTCGCCTTCGCGCTGACGCCGGTCAGGTAGGGCTGCGCGGCGGTCGCGGCGCCCGTGAGCGCTCCGTCCGGGGTGGAGTCCCAGGCCAGCCGCGCCGAGACGCTGCCGGCCATGCCCGCTCCGGAGCCGTCGGTGCCGTCCCAGACCACGCTCACCGGTCCGGCCGCCCTCGCGGTGCCGGTGTAGCTGCGGGTGCGGCCGCCGTTGTCGGCGAGCGTCAGCGCGTAGTCGCCCGGTGCTCCCGCCGAGAAGCGGACCGTCGTCGTGGCCGCGTTCTCCCGCGAGAACCGCTCGCTGCTCGCCGTCGGCAGCGTCCAGTCCTTGTCCACGATCCGCAGGTTGTCGAGCGTCACGGAGCCGGTGGCCGGGGCCGATGCGCCGTTGCGGACGATGTTGACCCGCACCAGCGAGACCGGGTAGTCGAGCACGCCGTCCTCGTTGCCGAGGTGCGTGTCCGCGGCCGGCGCCCGGAGGTCGATCGTCGCCGTCGTCCAGCGCGAGAGGCTCAGCGCGTCCACGCGGTAGAGGAACATCTCGCCCGTCGCGTCGCGCAGCTTGAGGAAGACGGTGTTCCAGCTGCCGTCGCCGAGCACGTCGAGCTTGAGCGCGGAGGCGGGCTGGGTGAGCAGCGCCTCCGGAGTCGTCTTCGCCTCCGTCTCGGCGTCGCCCCGGGTCAGGTCGTAGCTGAGCTTCAGCGCGCCCGAGCCCTCCGTCCGCGTGGTCGAGGTGGTCGGCGTGACGGTGCCCGCGGCGCGGACCCAGTCGGCGCCACCGGTGTCGAACGACTCGGCGACCGCGGCGTCGGAGTCGGTGTCGGCGACGGTGAGCAGCACCGCCGTGCCGCTGCGCGCGGGGTTGGCCGCCATCGTGCCGTCGGCCGAGTCGTCGTGCGCGAAGACCGCGTCGATGTCGCCGCGCATCATCGCTCCCGCGTCGTCGGAGCCGTCCAGCGGCACCGAGACGGGGCCCGCCGCCGCGGCCTCGCCGGTGACGGTCCGCGTGCGCCCGTCGGCGTCGCCGAGCCGGAGCTCGTAGTCGCCGGGGCCGCTCGCCGTGAAGTCGACCGTCATGGTCTCCGAGGAGGCCGGGGTGAAGAAGTCGGTGGAGGAGACGGGCATCGACCAGCCGGAGGTCAGGACGCGCAGGTTGTCGAGCGTCACCGAGCCGACGGCCGGCTGGTTGCCGTTGCGCACCACCAGGAAGCCGCTGAGCGTGACCGGCAGGTCGAGCACCTGGTTCCCGTCGCCGCCCTCGACCGCCGCCGGGGCCCCCGTGAGATCGACGTCGACCGTCGCCCAGGACGTCGAGCGCATCGCGTCGAGCCGGTAGGTGTAGGTCTCGCCGGTCGCGTCGTGCAGCCGGGCGTAGACCGTGTTGTAGCTCGCGTCGCCGCGCAGGTCGATCCGCAGTCCGCGGGCCGGCGCGGTCAGCACCGTCGCCGGGGTGCCCTGCACGGTCTCGAGCAGTCCGTTCGAGAGGTCGTAGTCGATCCGCTGCGCCTGCGCGCCCTCGGTGCGCTGCGTCGTGGTCGAGACCGTGCCGCTGCCGAGCGCGACCCGCCAGCCGGAGGCCGCGGTCTCGAAGCCCTCGACCAGGGTCGCCGTGATCGGATCCGCGGCCGCGGCGGTCAACAGGATCGGCGTCGCCGAGCGGGTGCGCGGCTGGTCGATCGTGCCGTCGGGCGTCGAGTCCTGCAGGAAGGTGCTGCTGATCGGCCCCTGCATCGCCGTGCCGTCGCCGGCCGTGCCGTCGAAGACCGCCGAGACGTCGCCGGCCGCGGTCGCGGTGCCGGTGAGGTCGCGGGCGCGGCCCTGGCCGTCGCGCAGCTCGATCCGCCAGTCGCCGCCGCCGGCCGCGGTGAAGCCGAGGGTCGCCTCCGCGCCGGGCTCGAGGAACTCGGTGTCCGAGACGGGCAGCGTCCACCGGCTGCTGACGACCCGCAGATTGTCGAGCAGGAAGGTGCCGGTCGCCGGCTGCTGGCCGTTCCGCACGACCGAGAAGCCGGCGAGCGTCAGCGGCAGATCGAGCACGGAGTCGGCGTCGCCGCCCTCCGCGAGCACGGGGTCCTGGGTGAGGTCGACCGGGATCGTCGCCCAGGTCGAGTGCCGCATCGCGTCGAGGCGGTAGGTGAAGACCTCGCCCGTCGCGTCGGCGAGGCGGACGTAGACGGTGTTGTAGCTGCCGTCGCCGCGCAGATCGACCTTGAGCCCGGTCACCGGGCCGTCGGCGGCGGTGAGCGGGGCGGTGCGGGAGATCTCGGTCATCCCGGCGCCGAGGTCGTAGTCCACGGCGAGCGCGTCCGAGCCCTGCGTGCGCGCGGCGGCGGCGGGGCCGGTCGCGGTCGCGCGGCGCAGCACCGCCGAGCCGGAGGCGACGCCCCAGCCGTCGGGGCCGGCGTCGAAGCTCTCGACGAGGTCGGTGAGCGCGGCGTCGTCGGCGCCGGCCAGCGTGACGAGCAGCGGGATCCCGGTGGTCGATCCGGCGCCGAGCACGCCGTCGGCCGTGGAGTCCTGGCGGAAGACGCCGCGCACCTCGCCGGACATCGCGGCGCCCTGGTCGTCCTCGCCGTCCCAGTCCACGGTCGTCGTGCCGGCGGAGGCGGCGGTGCCCGAGAGCAGGCGCGAGCGGCCGTCGGCGCCGGTCAGCCGCAGCTCCCAGTCGCCCGCGGTCGCGGCCTCGAACGAGAACGACGCCTGCTCGCCGGCCTGCGGCGAGACGAACGGCG
Organism: Rathayibacter sp. VKM Ac-2760; assembly: GCF_009834185.1. GTDB lineage: Bacteria > Actinomycetota > Actinomycetes > Actinomycetales > Microbacteriaceae > Rathayibacter. Next base: position 91,368 of record NZ_CP047173.1, on the reverse strand, counting down.
CCGCCGCGACGGGGAGGCTCCAGCCCGTGGTCACCGCGCGGACGTCGTCGAGCACGAACGCGCCGGTCGGCGGCTGCTCGCCGTTGCGCACCACGAGCACGCCGGCCAGGGTCAGCGGGGCGTCGAGGATGCCGTCGGCGTTGCCGCCCTCGCGCGCGGCCGGCTCGGCGGTGAGGTCGACGGTGAGGGTCTGGTAGTCGGTCGCCCGCATCGCGTCGATGCGGTGGACGAAGGTCTCGCCGCTCGCGTCGCGCACCCTCAGGTAGACCGTGTTGTACGAGCCGTCGCCCTGGAGGTCGACCGTGAGCGCCGTGACCGGCGTCGGGACGACCGGGGCGTCGACCGGGTCGTAGGCCAGCTCGGCCAGCCCGGCGGTCACGTCGTAGTCGACGGCCAGCGCCGAGCCGCCCTCCGAGGAGTCCGCGGAGGCGGTCGCCTGCACCGTTCCGGTGACGGCCGAGAGGCCCGGATCGGCGCGCTCGAAGCCGTCGACCTGCGTCGTCGGGGCGGGGTCCGCCACCGCCCAGGCCGGCACGACGAGCGTGCCCGCGATCAGGGCGATCGAGAGAGCGAGGACTGTTCGGGCACGCGACATGGGGTACTCCGCAGAGAGCGTCAGAAGAGCCGGTCCCTCGCCGGGGGAGAGCGAGCGGACGCGTCGCAGGGGCGACGTGGACGACACGCTAAGCCGCGGAGGAGCGCCGTCAAGGCGGCGGAGGAAGACTCAGTCTGAGAGCACTCTGAGAGGGGTCAGCCCGACGGGAGGGGCGGTGCCGCACTCTTCTTCCGCACTACAGTGCGGAAGTCCGGAGCGCCAGGGCTTGCTGTGGCGCGATTCGACGGACGTTGGCTCCAGACTAACCCCTCGGGCGTCGATCCGTCGCGGGGCGCGCGGCGCGTCGCGGGTCGGGTCTGGTGACAGGCGCGTCCTCCGCGCGAGGACGCGGCGGCCGCCGCCGAGCTCGGGCACGCGAAACCGGCTCCGGCACGCCAGAAACGCGCGAAACCACGAGCCGAACCTCATTTCGCGAGCCGAACCCGGCTCCGCCCCACCTTCGGCACGCGAAACCACCTCCGGCACGCCAGAACTGCACGAAACGACGAGCCGAACCTCATTCCGCGAGCCGAACCCGACTCCGCCCCACCTTCGGCACGCGAAACCACCTCCGGCACGCCAGAACTGCACGAAACGACGAGCCGAACCTCATTCCGCGAGCCGAACCCGGCTCCGCCCCACCTTCGGCACGCGAAACCACCTCCGGCACGCCAGAACCACGCGAAACCACGAGCCGAACCTCATTTCACGAGCCGGAGGTGCTCACTCCCGAGTTCCGGCACGCGAAACCACCTCGGGCACGCGAAATCCGCACGAATCCGCGAGCCGAACGTCATCCCGCGAGCCGAACCCGACTCCGCCCACCTCGGGCACGCGAAACCACCTCCGGCACGCCAGAATGACGCAAAACCACGAGCCGGGGGTCATTCCACGAGCCGGAGGTGCTCACTACCCGAGCTCCAGCACGCGAAATCACCCCCGGCACGTCAGAACCACGCGAAACCGCGAGCCGGAGGTCGTTCCACGAGCCGGAGGCGCTCCGGCGCACCGGCCGCCGTCGCGCGCGTCAGCGCCAGGGCAGCGCCGAGCGCTCGGCCCAGTACTCCGCGGCGTCCTGTGTCGGCAGCTCCAGCGCCGGCAGCGCCGCCGGCAGCGCCGCCGCTCGTGCTCGCAGGTTCTCCCGCAGCTGCCCGGGGGTCGCCGCGCCGCTCAGCACGACGTCCGCCCACGGCTGCGCGAGCGCCGCGCCGAGCGCGAGGTCCTCCGGCGCCCCCGGCAGCCGCCGCAGCGCGGCCGACGCGCGCTCGCCCACCAGCCGCCCGTTCGCGAGCGCCTCCTTGACCACGACCGTCCAGCCCGCGTCGTGCACCTCGGCGAGCGCCGTTCCGGCCGAGCGCTCGAGCAGGTTCCAGGTGGACTGCACGACGCGGAACGGCGAGTCCGGGATCGCCTGAGCGAGCCGGATCACGCGGGCCTGCTCCGCTCCGCTGGTCGAGAGGCCGACGACGACCCCCGAGCCGGCGAGCCCGCGCAGCCGGTCGAGCAGCGTCCGGTCGGTCAGTGCCGGGCTCTCCGGGGTGATCGAGTGCACGAGGTAGCGGTCGGGCGCGCTGCCGAGCGCCGCGAGCGTCGCGGACCACTGGCGCTCGAGCATCGCGACCGAGTGCTCCTTGCGCTCGTGCACCGCGGCGTCCATCGCCCAGTCGCCGACGTACTCGTAGCCCCACTTCGACTCGACGGTCAGCTCCGCCCGCCGCTCGGGGTGCTCCGCGAGCCAGCCGCCGAGGAACTCCTCGGCCCGCCCGTAGGAGCGGGCGACGTCGAGGAAGCGCACCCCGAGGTCCCACGCGGTGTCGAGCAGCTCGTGCGTGCGCGCGCGGAGGGCGTCGACGCTGCGCCGCTCGGGCGGCCCGAGGTCGCCGTCGCGGCCCGCGGTGATGTAGGCGGGGCGGCCGACGGCGGCGAGGCCGAGGCCGAGGCGCGCGGAGAGGGAGGCCATGCTGCTCGTTCCGTTCGGGGTCGCCTCCACCGTAGACGCGACCCGCGGCCGCCGCCCGTCCCACTGTCTCGCCGACGCCCCACCCCGGTCGGGATCAGCGGCGAGCCGAGACCCTGTTGACGGCCGCGACCTCGACCAGGGCCCACAGCATGACGACGATGCCGACCGCGAGAGCGATGAACCACCCAGGTCCGAGCTCGAGCGTGGCCGCGGGGATCGGGGCGGCGAGGTCGACCGCGCTGAGGTCGACGGTGCGTCCGGGGAGCCCGACCGCGCTCAGGTCCACACCCTCGGGGAGGGTCACCACTCCGACCTCGCCCCGGAGCCCGAACGAGCCGAGCACGTCTCCGACGTCGTAGGACAGCGCGCCGATGTCGCTCAGCAGCTCCGTCACCGGCGCCGCCAGCGCCAGCACCGAACCGGCCACGAAGGTCCAGACTCCGCCCAGCGTCACCGCGGCGACGGCGGCGGTCCTCGAGGGCCGCCACCACGCCAGCACCAGGACGACGGCGAGCAGACCCGCGGAGGTGAGCACGGCGACGTCGATCCCGGTCCCCCAGGCGACCACGCTGAGCGGCGGGACGATCCGCGAGTCGAAGGTGAACCAGCCGACGAGCAGCATCGACGCCGTCGCGGCGACCGCCACGACCAGGACGGCGAGGAGGGCCAGGCGGACCGTCGAGAGGGGCTGATGCGTCGCGCGCACCGCGACCGCGCGGGCGCGGAGCCCCCGCGCCGGGGGCACGACGGCGGCGGCGACCGCCTCGGATCCCGCGGTCCAGGCCGTGGACGCGGAGGACGGGGCGCCGAACGCGGGCTCGAACGACGACGCTCCGAACGACGAGGCCGGCGGCGACGCCGTCCCGAACGACCCCGTGCCGAACGACGACGCCCCGAACGATCCCGCCCCGAACGACGGCGGAGGCGGCGTCCCGAACCCCGGGAACGCGGTCGGCTCGGCCGGCGGTGTCCCGGCACCGGCCGCGCCGGTCGGGATCGCCGCCGCATCCGCCACGGCCGGCCGCGCGCTCGCCCGGTCGGGCCTGCGCAGCGTCCGCACCAGCACGACGACGGCCAGCACCAGCGGTCCCAGCACGGGGACGAGCGCGCAGATCACGAGCGCCGCCCACTTCGGCACGCCGGCCGGGGGCGCCAGAGCGAGCCCGGTCACGAGCGCGACGATCAGGTGGCAGCCCACGAGCAGGACCGTGCTCTGGGCGAGGAAGTTCAGCCAGCCACCGATGTCCACGGGGTCTCCTTCGGTTCCGGCCCCGCGGGTGCGGAGCGCTGGTGACACTGCTCGACGACGTCCCGCAGCCAGCGGACGATCTCCGTCGACGCGAGGGGGCCGGCGGCGGCGGTCGTGTGCACTCCCGGGGGCCGGAGCACCTCGGCGTGCGCGGGGACGACGGCGTGGTCGGCCTCGCGGAGCATCCTCCGGTCGAGCTCGGCGTCCCCCGCGGCGAGCACGATCCGCGCACCGAGTCGCCGCGCGACCTCGGCCACGGCGACGGCCTTCTCGACGACCTCGGGGACGAGATAGACCTTGCGACCCTGACGGCTGCACCGCCAGCCGAGGCCGACGGCGACGGGGCCGAGCAGCACGGTCGCCTCCTCCGCCGACTCCGCGTCCGGGGAGACGAGGTAGACGAAGACGTCGTCGACGACGCGCGCGGTCGCACCGGGGACCAGGCCCGCGGCGAGGTCCCGGACGTGGGGGACGCTCACTCCCGTGTCCCGGACGGCCTCGGCGACGCGGGCCGACCACTCGGGGTCGGGCGCACCGTGCTCGAGGATCACTCCGCCGTTCGCGGCGATCTCGAAGCGGTGCGGGACGTCGTCGAAGAGCGTCACCCGGCGCAGCTGCGCGACGGAGCGGGTCGTGGTGGGCACCACCGCGCTGCCGGTCGCGAGCGCGGTGAGATCGGCGGCGAGACCCGCCGGCGCGAAGGCGGACGCGCTGCCGTCGATGTGCTCGACCACCGCCAGTCCCTCCCGGTGGGCGCCGACGGAGCGCGCGGAGTGGATCAGCGTGCGGTCCAGGTCGAGGAAGGCGGCGATCACGAGGCGCCCCTGTCCTCGATGATCCCGAGCGCGACGAAGGGCATCTCGTCGTCGACGGTCACCGGGACGCCGCGGTCCGCCGCGAGCACCCGGAGGTGCTCCACCTCGCCGGCCGCGTCCGAGCGCACGACGATCCCGCGCGGCACCCGGCGCAGGAGGACCCGCGTCGTCTCGCCGATCCCGGGCTTGAGGAGATCGCGGTGCCGCACCCCGTGGCGGAGCAGGAGGGCGTCGATCTCGGCCGCGGCCCGCGCCGGCTGCGGCGGCTCCGGCTCGGGCAGAGGGCCGGGCGGAGGGCCGGGAACGGTCCCGGAGTGCGCCTCGACGGCCGCGAGGAACTGCGCCGACCGGTCCGCCGCGGCGAGATGGCGGTAGAACTTCGCGCCGTGGAACATCCCGGGGCGGATGAGGTCGCTCGAGAGCACCGTGCGCGACACCAGGCCCGAGACGGTGGAGTTCAGGCAGGCGGAGGGCACGAGGACGTCGTCGCGGGTCGCGCGCAGGTCGGCGACGCCGAGCGGATCGCTCAGGACGGCGAGCGAGGGACGCAGCCAGACGCCCGGTGCGAAGCGGTGCGCCGCGACCGCGGTCCGCAGCGTGTCGGCGATGACCCCCTTGCCCGTCCAGCCGTCGACGAAGACGATCGACTCCGGCGGCGCGAGCGCGAGCACGTGGTCGAGCGCGACGGCGTCGATCCCGCGGCCGCGCACGATCGACAGGGCGAGGTGCGGGACGCTCCGGCCGCGCTCCCGCAGGAACCAGCGCCGCAGCAGCACCCCGATCGGCACTCCGGCCCGCGCGAGGGAGACCAGCACCGGGGCCGGCCCGTGGCGGCGCTCGATCCGCGCGCCGAGGGCGGCGATGCCGGCGGCGACCGACTCCGCGCCGCGCTCCAGCGCGCGCTCGTACGCGTCGAGGTACTGCGCGGTCGGCTCGTACTCGATCGGCAGCGACTCGGAGTAGTGGCGGGTGCCGTCCTGGATCGGTCCTTCGCGCTCCTCCCGCGGCCGCTCGAGGGCGTGGCTCGACAGGTCGCTGAGCAGCCAGGAGACGTCCTCGGCGGCGTAGCTGGAGAACTCCGGACCGGTGAGCGGCAGCGGGGCCGGCGCCGGCGCGGTCAGCGGCGTCGCGAGCACGTCGATGACGCGGAACCACTCGCCGAGGCGCGCGGGCAGATCCTCCGGGCCGTCGCCGTCCGGGGAGACCGTCTCGTCGTGGCAGACGATCGCCACCCGGACGCCGGCGTCGCTCGCGGCGAGGTTGTAGGCGAAGCGGAGCGCTCCCTCCTCGCCCGCGACGTCCATGCGCACGGCGACGCCCGAGCGCAGCCCGTAGTCCGGTCGGTCCAGGACCAGGGCGGGCGACCGGGTCGTCGAGCTGGTGAGCACTCGCGCCGCCGCGTGCTCCGCCAGGAACTCCGCGAGCAGCTGGGGGATGCGGAGGAACTCCTCCGTCCCGAGGACCACGATCTCGTCGCCGGCGCCCAGGGCGGCGAGCCCCTCCTCCTCGAGCAGCCGGCGGCCGAGAGCGGCGACCGCCGCGCGCGAGCGCGACCGGTCCTCGCGGCCGGAGCCGGCCGCGGTGCGGGTCGGCAGCAGCGCCGCGCGCAGCCGGCGGACCCGGCCCTCGGCCGCGGGAGGACGCGGGCGAGCGCCGCGCCGCTGGACTCCAGGGCGGCCACCGCCTCGGCCACCGCGACCGCGTCGACCTCGTGGACCGCGACCAGGTGGACGGCCGCGTCGAGACCGGCCGCCGCCTCCGCCCAGTCCGCCCGCTGCTCGGCCGAGCGCGAGTCGTGCAGTGCGGCGACGACGACGACCTGCGCCGGATGCCGCGCCAGCAGGAGCCGCGCGAGAGCGAGCACGGTCCGCCCCGAGGTGACCTCGTCGTCGACCAGCACGAGTGCGGTGACGGGTCCGGGGGGCAGCGCTCCGGTGAGGACGAGGTGGCCGGGCGCGTGCGAGTGCGCCTCCTCGAAGTCGCCGTCGACCACGTCGCCCGGGAGCAGGTAGCGGGTCGAGTGGGCGTCGCGGCGGGCGCCGAGGCTCTCGGCGACGGCCGCCGACAGCCCGGTGGCCGTCTCGGCGAAGCCGATGACGACGGACTCCGCCGGATCGGCTCCGGCCGAGCGGAGAGTCCCGGCCACGAGGGCGGCGAGCCGGTCCGCGGCGTCGCGGACGACGGACGGAGCGACCGGCACGTGCTTGCCGAGGAGGGAGCTGACCAGCAGCTGGCGCCGGAGCGGATTGTCGCGGACGGCGAGGACGATCGGCGCGAGCTCCGCGAGGCCGGCGGTCATCGCTTCACCCGGTCGAGCTGCATCAGCAGGTCGACGTAGCCGAGGTCGGGGCGGAGCACCCCGAAGGCCGCGGCGCGCAGGAGGACGCGGTCGGCCCAGGCCGAGTGCGGACGCACCTCGTTCATCTTGTTGCGGGCCTGGCTGCGGAGCACGCCGCCCCGCTCGCGAGCCGCGGACACCGCGACCGCGTCGCAGAACTCCTCGTGCCGCACGGCGCTGAGGGCGTGCACCACCGCGACGTGCGAGGGGTGGATCACGGTCTTGCCCGAGAGCCCGTTGATCTTGTCGAGCTCGATCTCGTTGATCAGGCCGTCGAGTCCCTTGTCGAGGAGCGCCCGCCGGTAGTGCGGGGCGTCCCGGTCGAGGAAGGGCGATTCGCGCAGGCGCGGCTTCTGGATGCGGGTCTGCTTGGAGAAGTGCTCCCAGACGGCGCCCGAGACGGGATAGGCCCACGGCGTCTCGCGGGCGAAGACGTTGATGACGTCGCCGATGGCGTCGGCGACGACGCGGACGTCGTAGATGGTCGACTCGCCGTCGCGACGCAGGCCGAAGGCCGAGGCCAGGTCGGTCGCTCCGATCCGGACGCAGAGCACCGAGGCGCGGTGCGCGTCGAGGAGGGCGCGGGCGGCGATCAGCTGCGCGAAGCGCGTCTCCCGGTGCGCCGCCGACACCGCCTCGATCACCGGCATCACGAAGAGCGGCCGCTCCGCCACGCGCTCGGCCTCCGCGAGCGCCGAGAAGCAGGCCTCGCCGTGGGCGCCCGCCTCGAACTTCGGCAGGACGAACCCGGTGAGGGCGGCGCAGCGGTCGCGGCCGAGGGCCGCGACGATGCGCACGATGCCGCCGACGTCGGCGACGCGCACGAACACCGCGGGGAGCGAGTGGAGCGATCCGTCGGCGCGTCCGTCCTCGCAGGCGGCGAGCCGGGCGAGCGCGGCGACGACCGCGCGCTCGGCCGCCGCGCGGGCGTCGGGACGGACGGCGTCCTCGAGATCGACGACGACCGACTGCACGCCGTTGCGGCGGCGGGAGAGGACGTCCTCGACGAGCGAGGGCCGGTCGGCGGGGATGTAGAGCGTGGCGCCGAGGGCGAGCCCGAGCTCCCCGGTGACGGAGTCCAGCGGGATCGGGCCGGGCTGGACGTCGAACAGCTCGTCGAGCTGGTCGGGCGACAGAGTGTCGAAGTGCTTCAGCGGCACGGGCTCAGACCACCTCTCGGACCCCGGGGGCCTCGGACTCGGCGGCGGCGGACCGGCGGTTCGAGACGATGCTGCTCAGCCAGCCGGCGCTGATGAACAGCACGCCGATGAGGCCGGTCACCAGCTCGGGGATCTCGAGCGAGACGGTCAGCAGCATGATCACGGCGAGCGCGCCGACCGCCCAGAGCGCGCCGTGCTCGAGGAACACGAACTCGCGGAGCGTGCCGCGGTGGACGAAGTGGATGGTGAGGGAGCGGATGTACATCGCTCCGACGCCGAGCCCGATCGCGATCAGGATCGGGTCGGACGTGATCGCGAACGCCCCGATGACGCCGTCGAAGGAGAAGCTCGCATCGAGCACCTCGAGGTAGAGGAAGAGGAAGAACGCGGCGCGCCCGGCGACCTTCACCGTCCCGCTCGTCGTGCCGGCCTCCGGCATCCCCTCGACCTGCCCCTCGAACAGGTTCCCGAGGGCGTTCACGAGCAGGTAGGTCCCCGTGCCGATCGCGCCGGAGATCAGCACCACGGCCGGCTCCGGCGCGAGGAACTCCGCGACCGACACGAGCACGGCGAGCGCGACGACGACGTGGATGTTCTGCACCCGGCCGATGCTCTGCAGCGGGCGCTCGATCCAGCGGATCCAGAGGCGCTCGCGGGGGTCGAAGAGGAAGTTGAGGAAGAGCATCAGCAGGAACATGCCGCCGAACGCGGCGATGGCGGGGTGCGCCTCGTGCAGGATGTAGCCGTAGCTGCCGGGCTCCTCCGGATCGCCCTGCTCCATCGCCAGGCTGATCGCCTCGATCGGGCCCAGGCCCGCGGTCGCGGCGACGACGACGAAGGGGAAGACCAGGCGCATCCCGAACACGGCGATCAGGACGCCGATGGTGAGGAAGATCCGCTGCCAGAAGGCGGTCATGCGGTCGAGGATCCCGGCGTTGACGACGGCGTTGTCGAAGGACAGCGACACCTCCAGCACGCAGAGGATGAGGACCAGGACGAGCCCCTCGACCCCGCCGTAGAGGAAGCCGAGCGCGATGCCCGCCAGTGTGACCGCGTACGACCACCCGAATGTCTTGAGCATGTTCTTCCCGTCCTGTCGTGCGGTTGCTGGCTCGCGGCGGCGGAGTCGCGCCGGAGGGGGCCGCGGGCCCCGGAGTCCCGGGGCCCGCGGCACGGGGGTCAGACGTTGACGCCGAACTGGCGCAGGGTGCCCTCGAAGCCGCCGTCGTAGGTGTCGCCGAGCGCGCGGAACTTCCACTCCGCGCCGTCGCGGTAGACCTCGCCGAAGACGAGGGTGCTCGTCGATCCGGCTCCCGCCCCGAGGTCGAAGCGGGCGAGCTCGCTGCCGCCGTCGTTGTTGACCACGCGGATGAAGGAGCTCGCGATGGAGGAGAAGGTCTGCCCCTTCTTCTCGGCCTCGTAGATGCTGACGAGGAACGTGACCGACTCGACGCCCGCGGGCACGGCGAGCAGGTCGATGACGATCTGCTCGTCGTCCCCCTCGCCCTCGCCGGTCAGGTTGTCGCCCAGGTGGCTGACCGCTCCGCTCGCGTGCACGAGGTTCCCGAAGTAGACGAAGTCGGAGTCCTGGGCGACCCGGCCGGACGCGTCCAGGAGGAGCGCGGAGGCGTCGAGGTCGGTCGTCCCGCCGAAGCCCTGCGGCGCCGGGTCCCAGCCGAGGCCGACGGTGATCGCGGTCAGTCCGCGGGGTCCTGCTTCCTTGGTGAGCGAGATGGTCCCGCCCTTGCTGAGGCTGATGGCCATGAGTGTGGTTCTCCTTGTCGAGTCTTCGTGCGGTGGTGGTGTGGAAGTGAGGTCAGAGGATGCGCGCGACGGCGGGCAGCAGGTCGCGGATCGTGCGGCCCTGCGCGCGCTCGCCGATCGCCTGCATGCTCCAGCCGCTACCGTCGCGGACGAGCTTCGCCATGATCTGGGCCGTGTGCGACCCGGAGCCGGAGAGGGCGTAGCGGGCGATCTCGACGCCGTTCGTGGCGTCGACGAGCCGGCAGAAGGCGTTCTCGATCTGGCTGAAGTTCTCGCCGGAGTAGCTGTTGACGACGAAGACCAGCGTCTGCGCCCGCGCGTCGACGCCGAGCAGGTCGACGACGATGCTCTCGTCGTCGCCGTCGCCGGCCCCGGTGGTGTTGTCGCCCGTGTGGCGGATCGAGCCGTCGACGCTGACGAGCTGCTGGAACCAGACCTGGTCGATCAGGAGTCCGGAGCCGTCGTAGACCAGGCACGAGGCGTCGAGGTCGATCTCCTGCTCCTTCTCGCGGCCGAAGAAGCCGCGGACGGTCTTGGCGTCCCAGCCGAGGCCCATGTGCGCCCGGGTCAACGTCCCGCCCTCCCGCTTGAGGAGCGAGACGCGCTGTCCCTTGCTGAGGCTGATGGTCATGGTGTTCTCCCTGTCGAGGTGATGCGGCTTGTCGAGGTGATGCGGCGTGTCGAGGTGATGCGGTGCGGGGGCGGAGCGGGGACCGCTCAGGCGAGGACGCCGGTGCGGGCGAGGGTCCACTTGAGCGGGTCGAGGCAGCGGAAGGGCGCGATGCCCCGCGGGTTGAGCTGCTGGCCGTCGGGCGATTCGCCGAGGGCGGAGACCGCGAAGAAGCGGTGGTCGATCGGGCCGCCCTCGTGCGGGTTCTCGAGCGTGAGGACGATCGGGCCCGCGTTCATCGCGTAGAGCAGGCTCTTGACCTCCTCGTGCAGCAGGCCGCCGTCGACCGCGTCGTAGCCGGCGTCGGACTGGTCGGGCTCGCGCAGCATCGTGGATCCCGCGTTCGACATCACCGAGGACCAGGCGACGTCCTCGACCTCGCTGAGGCGCTGGACCGCGTCGAACTTCGAGAGGACGACGGCGAGGCGGCTGAGCCGGCCGCCGTTCATCGTGATCAGGTTGTTGAGGACGGTGAGCGGGTTCACTTCCGAGCCCTGCTGCGCCGGGATGACGTCGACGAGCTTGTCTCGCACCGAGGGGACCGCCAGCGGGTCGAACATGAAGAAGATGCTGTCGGCGTTGCGGAGGAAGGCGAGATGCCCGGCCCGGGTGGGCGGCTCCTCCATCTCCTCCCCTGCAACGTCGCGGAGGACGACGAAGCGCCGCACCCCGCGGATCGTCCCGAGACTGTAGACGAGAGGCGTTCTCTGGTAGGAGTCGGCGCTCTGTGAACGAGGAGTCGGAGGCATCAGGCCCCGCTCCTCGAAGAGGGGGGCTTCGTACACTCGCGCGTAGGTTCGACGCGTCTCGTCGTTCGCGGCCTGCAGCACGGTCCCGAGCCGCTGCGCCAGCTCGCCGAGCTGCTTCACGACGATGGCGATGTAGAGGCTCTTGCCGGTCGCGCGCGCTCCGTTCATCGCGATGCAGGTCGCGTGACCGCTGCGGTAGCCCTGCGGCAGATCGAAGTGGCAGCTCGGGCACGCGTCGACCATCGGCTCCTTGCACTCGGGGCACTCGAGTCCGGCGGGCGGCGTCCAGTTCCGGGCGTCGGCGGGCCGGTCGAGCGCGTAGCGGGTGCCGGTGAGGACGTCCTGGTTGGCGTAGCGGGTCGCGTCCGGATCCAGCGTCTGCGTGCAGCGTCCGGTCGTGCAGACCCAGGCGAAGGCGGCGTCGCCGATCAGCGAGAAGCAGCTCGGGCACTTGGTCATCGGCCGACCCTCGCGAACGCCTCGGTGCCGGGAGCGAAGCAGCCGGCGAGGAGGGAGCGGACGAGCCGGCGCAGCAGCTCCGGATCGCTGCGGAGGGCTTCGGCGAGGCTCCGGCCGGCCGGATCGGTCTCGATGAAGGTGTGCGGGGTCGACGGCGGCGTCTGCAGGGTCCAGGCTGCCCTCGAGCCGATGACGACGAGGTGGCGGGCCTCGCCGTCGATCTCGTCCGCGGCCTCGAAGGCGCCGATGTCGGCGGGGACCGCGTCGGTGACGACGAAGGTCATCGTGTTCCCGTCCGCGAAGCCGCTCAGACCGGGCGCGCCCGACCGCACTCCGCTCGACCGGCGAGAGCGGTGCAGTGCCGACATCACGGCGCGCTCGGCGGGCTCGTCGAGCGGGAGGACGACGGGGGCGACGGAGGAGCCGACGACCGCCGCGCCGCGGCGCATGCCCGTCGTCAGCACGGAGGAGAGGCCGTCCAGGACGGCGACCACGGTCTCCGCGGTCGACGCGTCCTCGCCCCGCTCGTCCTCGGCGAGTCGCCGGAACGACGCCGAGCCGTCGACCGCGATCACGACGTGGAGGGCGCTGGTGGGCGCCACCGACTGCGCCCCGAGGATCCCGACGGTGGTGACCCGCGCCTCCTCCGCCGTCGCACCGAGCCGGGGCGGCGGCGGGACGAGCCCGGCGCCGCGCACCTGCACTCCGTCCTCGCCCGGCTCGAGGATGAGCACCTCCCGCTCGGCGAGCCCCGCGAGATCCAGCGGCGGGACGACCGCCCGCTCCGGGTCCGCCGACCGGGTGTCGTCGATCCCGACGCTGACGTGGGCGACGGCGCCCGCGGGGAAGAGCTCGGAGCCGACCGGCACCAGGCGGATGACCGTCCGCTCCGTCACGCGCGGGACGATGAGCAGGTCCGGCCGCGGGCGCACGGCCGCTGCCAGCAGCCCGCTCGCGACAGCGGCGTCCAGGCGGGCCGCTCCCGCCTGCATCTGGAGGCGGACGGTGAGCGGCCGGTCGCTGAGGGTGACGACGGCGCCGTCCGTGATCATGTAGCTGGGCATCAGCGGTCCTTTCGATCGGTGAGGAAGGAGGCGAGCCCGTCGCGGAACGAGCCGCGCGCACGGGTGCCACGGAGATCCCGCTGCCAGCTCTTGGCGGAGCGCTCGATCGCGGTCAGGAGCTTCTCGCCGCCCGCCGCGCCGCGGAGGGTGACGATCGCGCCGAGCTGATCGACCAGGACGGCGGCGATCGCCTCCGGATCGAGGTCGCCGGCCGCGACGAGCTCGCGGAGCGGCCGATCGAGCAGGCGGACCGTGCCGCCGGCCGGGTCCGGCACGCGCAGCTCGGCGAGGGCCCGCGCGCGCGGATCGACGAGCGAGGGATCGGGGAAGTCCTCGGAGGTGAGGAAGGCGAGCCGGGCGAGGCCGAGGGCGTACCGGGGCGCGTGCTCGCCGGCCGTGAGCTTCTGTCGCAGACGCTCCTCCGCTCCCTCGGACGCGTCGCGGAACCGGCGGATCAGGCCGACCTCCGCCTGCGCGCGCTCGAGCGAGTCCTCGCGCGCCAGCAGCGCGAGCGTGGTCGCGGCGGCGTCGGCCCGCCGTCGTTCGCCCGACGCGGCCTCCGTGCGGAGGGCCTTCTCGACGGACGCCCGCCACTCCCGCTCGAAGGGCAGCTGTCCGAGGGTGGACAGCAGGGCGACGAGGTAGCGCGGGCCGATCTCGGCAGCGACCGGGGCCGGATCGGCCGCGGCGCGCATGGCGAGGACCGTGTCGCGCAGCTCCAGCGCGGTCTGGTCGGCCACGAGCTCCCCGGAGGGCGCCATCGCGAGCCGCACGAGCCCGAACCGGGCGCAGGAGCTCCCGGGCCGGGAGACCTGCACCCGCCGGGCCAGAGCGCGGAGGTGGTCCCCCATCGGCGCCGAGGCGAGCGCCGAGGCGACGAGGGCCTCGGGGAGCTGGCCTCCGAACTCCTCCTCGAGTTGCGCGGACTCGGCCGGCAGCACCGCGCCGGGCAGCGCCGCCGCCCGCTCGAGCGGACGGCGGTCGACGGCGGGGATCTGCTCCCAGACCGCGTAGTCGGAGAGGAGGGAGTAGGCGACGGTCGCGGTCGCTCCCGCGACCGGGACGCCCTCGCGCAGGACGAGCATCGCGAGGGACAGCCGGACCGGCGGGAGCGCCTCGACCGGGACGCTCAGCCGCTCCGCGATCGAGGGCAGGAGGTGCCCGTCGCCGGCCAGCCAGCGCAGGACCTCCTCCGGAGCGGCTGCGCCGGGGACCGGATCCCGCCCGGCCGCCACCGCCTCGAGCTCGACGACCAGCCGCTCCCGCACGGGGAGGCTCATCGCGCCGGCCCGCGCGGCGACGGGGACGCCGCGCTCCTCGACCAGGAGCGCGGCGGCCCCGCGCAGGAGGTCGTCCGCCTCCGGTCCGGTCCGGGCGATGCCCGAGCCGAGCAGGCCCGCTCGGCTGACGACGTCGAGCAGGCGCAGGGCGTGGACGGCGGAGTTCGCGGGCTCCCGCTGATCGGCCCGCCGCACGATATCCGCGATCGCGGCATCGGCGAGCGCCGCCAGCCGCTCGCGGTCCGCATCGAGGAGGGCGAGCTCGGGCAGCGGGACGCCCTCGTCCCGGAGCAGCCACTCCTCGTCGCTCAGGCAGCGCTCGAGGTAGGCCGAGCCCATCAGCTCCCGGACCAGGAGCGACGAGCGCGGGTCGCGCGACTCGAGCTCCCGCCAGACGCCCCAGGTGGTCGAGCCGATCTGCGCGGAGACGACCGCGACCGTCCGCTCGTAGAGGTCGGCGTCCCGGCGGATGCCGTCGGGCGACGCGTCGAGCAGCACCCGGGAGGCCGCGTCGAGGGCGTCCCTCGTCTCCTCGCCCAGGACGACCACGGCCATCGCCAGCGGCCACTCCGGGTCGAGCGAGCGATCGCCCACCCGGAGGACGACCTCGTCGAGCACGACGAGCACCCTGCGCGCGATCTCGTCGTCGACGAGGACCATCTGCGCCGCCGCCGACCAGTCGGAGGCGGTCACCTCGCTGCCGGCGGCGGTGCTGTGCGGCTCGCCTCCCGGCTGGCCGACCGCCGGCATCTCGGCCTCGTCGATCACGACGGCGCCCGCGAAGGCCGCGCTCTCGGCGGCGTCGACCCGCGGAACGACGGCGATGTGCACTCCCCTGGCCCACGCTCCCGCGAGACCGCTCGCGCGCTCGTAGAGCGACCAGGACAGCGTGCGGGCGGTCGACGGCGCCATCAGGCGCTGCACCGCTCCCAGCCACAGCGCCCCGGTGTCCTGCGAGTCCGCGAGGAGGACGACCGGGGGGCCGCCGCGCAGGGCGGCGGCGGCGGCGTCCATCAGGACGGAGAGGACCCCGGCGCGCCAGGTGCTCGGATCGCAGACGAAGGAGACGACCGAGTCGAGCGTGACGATCCCGCCCCGCTGCGGCATCCCCTCCGCCCGCAGCCGAGCGGCCGCGACCTCGAGGTGGGCGAACGGCGCGAGGAGGTCGGGGGAGCGCCAGAGCTCGATCGGGCGCAGCGGCGGCGTCGGCTCCTCGGGCCGACGGTCGAAGACGACGTGGTTGTAGACGTTGTCGGGGCGGCCGGTGCTGTCGGCTCCGGCCTCCGCGGCCTGGAGGTAGACCGCCGAGCCGTCCTCGTGAGCGAGGTGCACGAGCCGGAGCGGGCGCGCCTCGAGCTCGGCGGCGGCGGGGAAGTCCGAGAGCTTCGCGTGCGCGCCGAAGCTCGTGACGGCCGCGGCGGTCACCAGCTCGATCTCCGCCGCCGTGGGCTCGCCGGACCGCAGCTGGATCCGCCAGCCCTGGTCGAGCGTGTAGGTCACCTGGCTCCAGCGGGAGCCGTCCGCCGCGTCCCGGTCAGGCACCGCGTCCTCGGTTCTGGAAGCCGCCGACCTTCTCCTTGAGGCTCTGCACGCGCAGGGTCTCGATCGGAGGGTCGAGCAGGGCGACGCGGCGCAGGATCGCGCTCGGCAGGTCGACGAACAGGCGGACGTACCCCGTCGGCCGCGGTACGTCCTGCTGCCACGCCTCCGCATCGGTGCGCCAGCCGGTCTGCTCGGAGCCGGGCGCCATCGCCCCGGGGACGAAGCGCCGGGTCGGAGCGACGACGTCGTCCACGTCCGGGACGACGGCGAGCGGCGTGCCGTCGGCGATCGTCAGGGGGAACCGCTCGGGGTTGTGCACCAGCACGAACGGCGGCGACCCCTCGAGCGCCCGCTCGGAGGAGAGGGTGAGCGTCGCCGAGTAGCGGCCCATCAGGCTCCGCTTGATCACGCACCGGTAGCTCAGCCGCAGCAGCCCGGCGTAGACGATGCTGCGCGCCGTGCTGAGCACGCGCCGTCCGCCGTCGAACGCGACGGCGACCAGGTGCACCTCGCAGCCGAGCGTGTCGAGCTCGCCGGTGCGGAACTCCAGCGATCCGCGGTCGAAGTACTCCGACTTCGAGATCTCCCGCGGCTCGCCCTGGACGGCGAGCGCCGAGTCGAGCCCGACGGGCGACCGGTACGCCATCACGACGTCCGCGCCGTCCGGCCACTCGAAGGTGATCCGCTGGTTGTGCACGCGCTCGACGATCCGGAGCTGCGCGACCGGGGGGACGCGGACACCGCGGACCGTCCTGCCGACGAACGCCTGACCGTCCATCAGCACGACGACCGTGAAGTAGGCCCGGGTCCAGCCGCGCGGCCACGGCACGTCGCGCATCGAGGCGCGCGGACCGTCCGTCGTGATCGGGTGCGCCAGGCGCGTCTCCGCCGGCAGGTTCGCCTGCGGGAGGACCGACTCCGGCACGATCTCGCGCTCGATCCCGGCACTCGGCGGCGCCGTCGTGCGGTGGATGACGACGTCGCCGCCCGGCGGCACCGTCCAGGAGAGGTCGAAGAAGGGGGCGTCGGCGTCGTCGTGCAGCTCGAAGGCGAGATCGAGGACGGGCTCGTGCACGGTGGGGATGTCGATCGGCAGCGAGGTGGGCGCCGACAGGCGCGGGACGCCGTCGATCACCGCCTCCGCGAACACCTGGTAGAGGTACTTCTCGCCGCGCACCGCGCCCCGGTCGACGAAGCCGCCGAGGTTCGCCTCGTCCGCGAGGATCCGGAAGCCGGGGTCGCCGACGGACAGGGCGCCCCGGGATCGGGGCACCCGGAAGACCTGGACCCGAGTGGTCCCGGAGTGGGCGCGCCAGCGGCCGATCACCCGGCCCTCGTCCTCCTGGACGTCGATGTCGACGACCGGGGCGACGACCGCGCCGAAGGCGTGCAGCGAGGGCTGCCCGAGGACGGCGTCCTGCACGTCGCGTCCGACGTTGCGCCAGACCTGGTAGTGCCGCACGGCGGTGACGAACGGCCGCTCGTCGAGCGCGTCGACCGCGACCGTCGCGGCGACCAGGTGGCCGTCGTCCGGCGAGTAGGGAGCGTGCTCGTCGGCCGTGACGACGCGGAAGACGGCCGTGCCGCCGCCCTCCGGCGCCGGCCAGACCGCGCGGAGGGAGCCCCCGGGGCCGGGCGAGAGCCGCAGCGGGGCGGGCACCCCCTCCGAGTCGCCGAAGGCGTAGGGGGCGAAGGAGGCGGGGTCGATGCCGGGCGCCGGGGCGGGAGCGGCGGCGGGGGCGGCGGCCAGGGGCGCCGGCGGCGGCGGGGGGTGCTGCGCGCGGTGGCGGCGGTCGAGGGCCGCGCGTGCGTCGCAGCGGGGGCCGCCGGGGCGGGAGCACCGGCCGCCGGGGCCGCCGCGGAGCCGCTCCCGAGCGTGCGGGCGACGACCGCCGCGATGTCGTCGGCGAACTGGCGCACGACGGGGGCGAAGGTGGCCCTCAGCTCGTCCGCCTCGCTCTTGCGCGAGCGCGCCACGAGGCGGAGGTGGGTCTCGGTCAGCTGGGCGATCCCGGGCACCTCCCGGGCGATCGCCTGCTCGCGCCACTGCTTGAGCGCGACGAGCACGGCGTCCTCCGGGGACTGCTGCGGGGTCGGCTGCGGGGTCGGCTGCGCGGTCGGCTGCGCGGTCGGCTGCGCGGTCGGCTGCAGGGCCGGCGCGGTTGGCGGTGTCCGCTGGACCTGCGGCGCGGGCGCGACCGGCGCAGCGGCGGCGGCCGGCGGCGGGAAGGTGCTCCGCGGCGGGGTCGAAACCGGAGGCGTCGCCGGGCCGCCACCGACCGGCACCGGCGCGAGCAGCCGGCTCGGCAGGGAGTCCTGCGGATCGTTCGCGCCCATGCGCTCCTGCTTCAGGAGGTACTCGACGGCCGCCTGCCACTCGCGGACGGCGGCGCTCGCATCGGGGGGAACGGCGCCCGCCGTCGCGAGGCGCCGGAGCTCGTCGGCGGACGGCGCGCGGTGACCGCGGCGCGTGACGTCCTCCGCCCAGGCGCTGAGGAAGCGCAGTCGTCTCTCCTCGTGCTCGTCAGGCACCCTGCACTCCTGCTCGGTCGATCGGTCGGCGGCCGGCCATCAGAACGGCATCCCGTCGAACAGATCCGGGACCTCGAGGGCCGCCGGCTCGGCCGACACCGGCTCGGGCGCCGTGGCGCGCACCGGCGCGGCGGCCCACGGCGGGTCGTCCTGGAGGCCGCCGTCGCGGCCGCCGCCGCCGACGGGCTCGCGGTGGAGGAGGAACTCGTAGGCCGGGATCGACGCGGTGAGCTCGGTCAGCACGACGATGCGGCTGAGGCCCCGCCGGCCGACCCTCGAGTCCGGGCGCTCGACGACGCTCGCACCCGAGGCGCGGGCCGAGTCGGTCAGCAGAGCGTCGTCCAGCCGGTCGCCGTGCAGCCGGGACGGGTCGTCGGTGCCGGCCAGGAAGACCGCGTACGGCACGGGAGCCCCGCCGGCGAGCCGCGCATCGGCGACGGAGGTCAGCAGGCGGTCGGCGATCGGCGCTCGCGGGCCGTCCAGATCCTCGAGCACTCGAGACCAGGTCGCGTCGCCGACGGCGGCGTCCACTCCCTGCGCGAGGAGCGCGTCCGTCCAGATCGGGAGGAGGCTGTCCTCGCCCGACCCCGCCTGACGGTAGAGCGCGCGCGGGTTCGCCTCGATCTCCACGCCGCGGGGCCCGATCTGCCGCGGCGCCCCGGCGAGCGCGGAGGTCCAGCACTGGTCCAGCCAGCCGATCGCGAAGATGTCGCGGCGCAGCTCGATCGCCGCGCTGCCGACCGCCGCGGGATCGACGACTCCGGAGCCGAGGCGCACCGACTGAGGCAGATCGGCGACGTCGACGTCCGGGGCGAGCGCCGTCTCCTCGACGCGGCCGAAGGGGGCCCCGAGAACGGTGCCGACCACGCGCGACCAGGCCACGAACTGGCCGTAGGCGTCGGTGAGGCGGCGGGCGTCGCGGACGGCGTGCCGCAGGTTGCGCCGTGCCAGCTCCTCCCGGGCGAGCAGTTCGTTGCGCGCGTTCACGAGCCGGAAGAGCTCCCGCTGTCCGCGGAGGAACACGATCAGGGTCGTCGCGAACCCGGTCAGGACGAGCACGCCGAGAACGCTCAGGCCGATCGCCAGTCCGACGACGCCGGTCGCCAGGAGCACTCCGGTGATCACCAGGAGGGCGGCGAAGACGATGAGCACCGTGCGCACGGTCCGCGCCAGGCGCTTCTGCTGAGCCTGCGAGGCGGTGAGGATGTCGTCGGCGCTCGCGGCCCGGCGGATGTCCTCGAGCAGCTCCCGGATCTCGCCGGTCACCGCGACGATGCTCTCGCCGATCCGCGTGCCCACCCGGGCCGCGAAGCTGTCGCCGTGCTCGGACTTCCAGCTCGCGAAGGCCTGCAGGGCCGTCGCCGCGGCGACGCCGACCGTCGGCTGCTCGGCGAGGATCCGGAGCCGCTGCTCGAGCGTGTGGGCGCCGAGCACGTCGAACGGCTCGATCGGCGGCAGGCCCACCGTCGCGGCCAGGTGCGGCGGCACGCCGTCGAAGGCCCGGTCGACCCCGGGGACGATGCTGCCCGGCCGGCGCAGCACGCCGCGCTGCGCTCCGATCTGCACAGGGGTGAGCCCGGTGATGCGCTCGCCGCCGTCCGCGAGCGTCAGCGACGCGGCCGCGTAGTCCTGCCACAGGGAGGAGAGGTCGGCGTGCGCCTCGTGGTCGCGCGGGGCGCCGCCCTGCTCGTCGAGGATCTTGTCGATGGCGGCCGCCGCAGCGCCGTAGTCGAGCCAGCTCGCCGGCATGCCGTCCGCCGTCACCCCCTTCACCACGACCGCGTAGGCGGACGGGGCGCTGCCGAAGACCAGGCCGTGCACCGCGGCCGCCGCATCCGCGCGCATCCGGTTCACCACCCGGGCCAGCCACGCCCTCGGCGCGTTGCGGAGAGCGGCGAGCAGGAAGCCGAAGAACATCTTCAGCGCCTGCCACGCCCCGATCGCCGTGGCCTTGCTCGTCGGCGCGGGGTCGCGGGGCCCGCGCAGGACGCCCGGGTGACGGGCCCAGAGCTGTCCCGCCATGGTCTGGGTGGCGAGGGCGGCGTCGTCGACGTAGCTCGCCGAGGCGCCGAACTGCGTCGGCAGAGGGAGCCCGCGATCCATCGAGAGCACGTCCCGGCGGAGCGCGCCCTCGAGCTCGGCGGTGCCGAGGCGCCGGTAGTAGGAGCGCGAGAGCCTCGCCTGCCTGCCGTAGGTCAGGTTCTCGTCGTCGAGCGGCGATCCCTCGACCCCCGTCCACAGCCCGACGAGCCCGGCGAGCGCCGCCGCCGCCGGGATCCCGAGCTCGAACGGATCCGTGGTCGCCGCGAGGCGGGTCTGCCCCATCGCCGGTCCGCTGGAGTCCTCCGGCGACAGCAGCACGTTGTGCCAGCCGTCCACGGCGAGATCGGCCAGCGTGGCGGTGTCCCCGGCGCGCGCGACGATCGCCCGGACGCGGAGCACCTCGGCCTGCCCGAACGAGCTCTCGAGGAACTGCGCGAGCTCCTGCTCCACGGCGCTGCCCGCCACCCCGACGCCGGTGAGCGCCGGGACCAGGGAGACCACCCGGATCCGCTCCGTCCGGCCCGCTCCGGCGAGGGCGTTGAGGGTGGTGCCCTCGAGCACGCCGTCGCGCACCGCGAGGGCCGAGATGCTCGACCGCCCGATCATCGGCGGCTCGACCCAGAGGAACGGGTCGATCAGGCCGGCCGCCGACCAGTCGGTCAGCGCGTCGCGGACTCCGGCGAGCGGGCCGACCGGCGCGAGGAGGATGGTGATCGTCGACATCAGAAGGCTCCGAACTCGGGCTCGGGGACCGCCGTCAGGGCGCCGGCGGGGGCGAAGCCGCTGTCGGCGCGGGCCGTGCCCACCGCGGCGGCCGGGCGGGCCGCCAGGGTCCGGGCCGCGTCGAGCGTCTGCCGCAGCTCCTCCGTGGCGAGGATGATGTCCGGCGCCAGGTCGCGGAAGATCGGCGTGCTCGAGGCGGTCCGCCGGGTGGTGATGGTCGCGTACGGTCCGGCCGCGACGCCGGGGGCGCCCGGCGCGAAGCCGGTCGAGGTGAAGGTGTGGATCGACTCCAGCCAGGCCAGCGCGTTCGCGTAGCGGGCGTCGAGGGTCTCCCCGACGATCCGCGACGGCATGCCGCTCTGCGTGCTCCCCGTCGCGAGCCAGGTGGCGAGCTCGCGCTCGGAGGACCGCTCGATCAGGCCGCGCGCGGGGCCGCCGGGGTTGGCGTCCGAGAGCCGGCGCAGCTGGCGGTACGGCCGCAGCGACGACATCACCGGCGCGTCGAGCGCCTGCGAGATCGCCAGGAGGTACGACTCCAGCACGGCGGGCAGCCAGTCGATCAGGCGGCCGAGGAACTCCGAGGGCGGCGTGAGCAGCGGGTGCGGGAAGGCCAACCAGCGCCCGTCCTCCGGGTCCCAGATCTCGACCGGCGTGTCGTACGGCGCGTCCGGGATGCGGATCTGGCCCGTCATCTGGCCGATGTACCAGCCGGCGATCATCGCGCGGCGCTCGCGGTCGCCCATCGGCAGCGAGGCCGGCAGCGGGCGGCTGCGCCGGTTCGCCCAGAACGCGAGTCGTCCCTGCTGCGAGGTGCCCGCCCACTGCTTCGCGACGGGCACGAGGAGGGAGTCGAAGACGAGGGGTGCGTAGTTCCGGTAGGAGCCGAAGATGTCGATCCGCGTCAGCGTGCTCTCCGCGTTGATCGACCGCCCGAAGATCTGCGCCACCTCGTCGGCCATGTTCTGGCGCGAGGCGATGACCTGCTCGAGCGCCGCGACGACCGGCGAGTCCTTGAACGGCACTCCCGAGAACTTGTAGCGGTACTGGGTCGGGGTGCCGTGGACCGCGTTGACCGCGTCCGAGTCGATGCTGATCAGGGGCAGGGCGCGGGAGAGCGCCTCGCCGAACTTGGCGACCAGGTCGGCGTGGCGGCCGGGGAGACCCGACGGCGGGAGGTCCTTGCCCTCGGCGAAGTCGCGGAGGGAGAGGGCGCAGAACATCTCGAAGGACTCGCCCGGCCGCCGGACGAAGGCCAGCGCGCGCTCGACGAGCTCGGCCGGCGCGACGGTGAACCGGTAGCGCCCCTGCGACGGCGTGAGCGGCGCACCGCTCATCGGGTCGCGGTTGAACAGCCCCGGCCGCCACTGGGCGAGCCGCTCGACCAGCCCGCCGGGCGCCTCAGCACCGCTGGCCACCGGCCAGAGACCGCTGATGACCGCGCGGGCGCCGAGCACCCGCGCGTCCGAGAACATGACGGCCGTCGTCCCCTCGGCCACGGCGGCCCGCAGGTCGCCCTCGTACTGCTGATCGAAGCCGGCGGAGGGGGTGAGCAGGATGTCGTTGTCGGCGACGTCGAAGCGCGCCGGGACGAACCGGTCCTCCTCGGACGGCCACGCCGTGTAGTCGGTGGTCGCCACGTTCGCGAGCCCGACCGCGGTCGGCGCCGCGTGCACCGCGTTCTCGAGGACCTGGATGCCCTCGGTCAGCGCGAGGCGCAGCGGCGCGAGGACGTCCGTGACGAGCGCCTGCAGGATGGTGCGCGCGACGTCCGCGCTCCGCGCGTAGACCGTGTTCGTGGTCTGCCCCCGGAAGAGGTCCACCAGTCGATCGACCACGCCCGACCCGTTCGCGATGGTGCCGCGCATCGAGGCGAGCTGCGTCGCGAACGCCTCGGGCACCTGACCGAGGTCGCCGCTCTGGAAGCCCGCCATCGTCTGCAGGTGCGTCAGCAGCTGATCCTGGACGAGCCGCTCCACGCGGTCGAGGATCTCGCGGGCGTAGGGCAGGCCGAAGAGCTCGATCGCCTCGGCGACCTGGGCGAGGATCCGCTCGTGCAGCTGGTCGCTCCACTGGAACCCCCAGCGGTACGCCGCCTCCGACGCGGCGCTGACGAGCACGGCCCGCCTCTCGGCGAGGAACTGGCGCAGCGTCGGCAGCCACAGCGCGACGGTGGTCGCGGGCGGCGGCACGTAGGGGACGAACTGCTCGTCGAGGATCCGCCGCGCCGCGCCGTCGGCGTCGGTGCGGGCGAAGGCCGTGCCGGTGAACCAGCCGACCACCTGCTCGGTCGAGAGCGGGCCCGGCGCGTCCGAGTACGGCAGCCCCATCCCGCTCGCGACGCGGGTCCACTGCGAGTCGGCGAGAGCGCGGAGCTGATCGACGCTGGAGGCGACGCTGCCCGGCTGCAGGTGCCCCTCGCGCAGGCGGTCCGCCGCGGTCCGGGCCAGGCGCTGCGCCGAGTAGTGCCGGTAGCGGTCGCGCCCCATCGAGAGGCTCGCGTAGCCGAAGGCGCCCCAGGGGATGGAGTTCGCGCTCTCGCCCCAGCCGAGGAAGTCGAGGTCGGCGGGCGTCGGATCGGCGACGTTCACGATGTCGAACTCGACGAAGTCGCCCGAGGCCTTCCCGCTCGAGATCAGGGCGGCGAGCCCGCGGCCCAGGCCCCGGTACACCGCCGACTGCGAGCCGTCGCCGAACTGCGTCTTCTCGGCGCCGACGAAGCGGCCGACCGGGAACACGCGGGCGAAGGGCGCCGCGCTCGTGCGGTTGACCTTCTGCCCCAGAGCACTGAGGATCGCCACGTCGTGGTCCTCCGCCGCCGCGGTCTGGGTCGCGACGATCTCGCCCAGCATGGCCAGCGCGTTGGGCCGGACTCCGCCCCGCGCGGACGCGGGCAGTCCATCGAACACGTCCGGGGTCACCATGAAGACGCCGACGAGCCCGGGGTCGACCCCCTGCACGAGGGTGAGGAGGCGGCAGACGTCGAGCGCCATGCTCGCGCCCGCCCCGCCGGCCATCGAGGAGACGACGAGGACGACCGGCCTCGACGCCGGATCGAACGCGCCGGCGCCGGGCAGGATCCGCGAGACGCGGCTCATCTCCGTGTTCGCCTCGACGGTGTTGATGCTCTGGAAGGCGCGGGAGAGCCCCTCGAAGACGTCGGAGGCGCGCTGCAGGGTGATCGCCCGCCCGACGGCGCGCATCTGCCCGGCTCCGTTGCCGATCGGCACGGTGATGTCCGCCGGATCGCGCGGCGCCCAGGTGCCGAACTCGCCGAGCGCACCGCCCTGCCGCAGGCGCGTGCTCAGAGCGTTGTCCAGGACGGTGTAGCTGCCGGTCGACGGGGCGGTGCCGATGTAGCTGCCGCCCTGATCGCGCACGTTGCCGATCCCGTTGATCCGGGTGTCGGGCGCGTTGGGGACGTCGATGTGCACGAACTGCCAGCCGGCGGGGATCCGGTCGATCCCGAGGGGAGCCAGCTCCGAGTGCAGCTGATCCATCATGTAGGCGAGGGTCGAACCCCCGGAGCCGCCGCAACCGACGACCAGGAACTTCTGCATGGATCAGACCTCTTTCGGAGTGCGGTCGAGTGGGGCGGAGGAGGGCATCAGACGGTCCCCCAGGGGTTCGCGTCGGGAGACGGCCGCGGGGTGTCCTCGGCGGACGGCTCGGGCTGCGATCGCACGGGCGCGGCCGGAGGGGAGGCGAGCGTCGTCGATCCGGCGCCGAAGCCGCCGCCGAAGCCGCCGAAGCCGCCGGTCTCGGCAGCGGATCCCCCCGCGCCGAACCCCGAGGCCGTCTCCTCGGGCGCCGGCTCCGCGGAGTCCGGCTCGGCCGCGATCAGCCGCGAGAGGACCTCCGGGAGCCGCGAGTTCACGTCGTCCGCGAGAGCGGTGCGCTGCGCGGGAGTCGACGTCCCGCCGATGAGCAGGAGGACCTCGGCCGAGCTCGCCGGCCGTCCCGGCTGGTGGAGGACCACCCAGTTGTTGTGCACGGCGAGCGGGAGCCGCGCCGTCGTGCCCTTCGCGGACGTGGACGGCGACGCCCCCGAGGCGCTCGACCACCCCTCGCGCTCCACGCTGACGAAGCCGGCCTCGGTGGGCGCCGCACCGGTGCGGGCCCTCAGCTCCGTCTCGCCCACCGCGGCCCGACGGGAGCCGCGCGATCCCAGCGGCACCAGGTGCCGCAGATCCTCCGGGCCGATCGCGAACCGGCTGCCGGCCCGCAGCACACCGCCGCCGGAGACCTCCACCGGGATCGTCGCCGCGACGAGCGGTCGCGCCGGGATGACCGAGACCAGCCGCTTCGCGAGGTAGAGCACTCCGACCGGCACGGCGATGCCGATCAGGAGGGTGACGGCGAAGACCGCCCAGGCCGTCCCGACGTCCAGCGGCAGCTCGAGGCCGGCGGTGAACGGCACCTCGACCTCGAGCGGCGGGCCGCCGCCGTCGGAGGACGCGAGCATCACCGTGACGGTGCCGTTGATGGCGCCGTTGCCGCCCTCCTCCGTGCTGAGGCGCACCGGCAGACCGGAGTCGCCCGGCTCGACGCACGAGTCCGGCGACGCGGCGGCCGACTCCACGCGGACCGCTCCGAGACCCTCGGGCGAGGCGACGACCGCCGCTGACCCCGGTGCGAGCCAGGCGCAGCCGTCCCCGCTCAGCGCGAGGGCCGAGGTCGCGTCCGCCGCGCCCTCGATCCGGCCGAAGTCGATCCGCTCTCCGGCGGTCGGGTAGGCGGCGGGAGCCCCGACGGAGATGCGCTGAGCCACGACGGCCGGGTCGAGCGCGGTCCCCGGGACGACCTCGCCCGCCGGCGAGGTCGCGGACGCGGTGGTCACCTCCAGGCGGAGGGTGAGCAGCCCCAGCCCCACCGCCGCATCGGTCAGGGGCAGCGCGACCGGCTGCCCGATCGCGGCCTTGTCCTCGGTGTCGAGGACGGTGGTGACAGCACCCTCGGCATCCTGCAGCGACACGGTGTACCGCAGCGTCCCCAGGATCGAGGAGGGATCCACGGCGGCTCCGCCTCGGCCCGTCAGAGCGAAGACGGCACCCTCGACGTCCTCGCCCGTGTGCAGGACCACTCCGGCGCCGTTCGACCAGGCCGGCACGAGGTCGCCGCTGATGTGCAGGTTCGTCTTCGAGCGCCGGTCGGCGGACGCCCCCTGCGGATCGGTGAAGGTGAAGGCCCACTGCCCCACCCAGGCCGCGTCGTCCGCGGACGCTCGGTCGACGGTGATCGACACCGTCTTGTCGGTGATCCACTCGTAGTCGATCGAGGTGCCGCTCGCGTCGAGGACGACGGGGGCGCTCGGACCCCCGTCGCCGTCGCGAGCGAGGTCGACTCGGGCGCCGCCCGGCAGGCTCATGCTCGCCGCGAGTCCCGAGGCGTCGGCCGAGCCCAGGATCTTCACGCGCGGCGTCGAGGCGTCGAGGACGAAGTTGTGCGCCTCATCGGCGCAGGCGACGACCTGGCAGATGCCCGCCTCCTGCGAGAGAGGCGCCCCTCCCGGGGTCGAGATCGCGTCGAAGGCGAAGAGCAGGCCGTCGATGTCGGACGCGAGCCCGAACGAGCCGGGAACGGGCTCGGTGATGTCGCCGCAGCGCGTGCCGGCGAGATCGGTCCCGGTGGTCACCGAGCGGAGGAAGTCGAAGTCGGCGTCCGTCGAGCCGGGACCGGTGAGGCCGACTCCGAAGACGGTGATCCCCGACGACCGGAGCTGGTCCGCGAGGCCGCCGCCCCGGCAGAGGTCGGCGGCGGCGGCGCTCCTCACGTCGGCCGCGGCGCCGGCGCTGGTCAGCTCGACGCCGGGGGCGAAGCGCTTCTCCGTGCCGTAGGCGTCGCGCTCGGCGGATGTCTCCCGCGGGAAGAAGTCGAGCTTCCCGTCGGTGAACCAGACGATCGCCTGGCAGCTGGCCGTCCCCGTGCGCCCCGCGGCCCGCGCCGCGAGATCCGTCCGCGCTCCGTCCAGGGCGGTCCAGTAGTCCGTGTCGAAGCCGTCGACCCGCTCCGCCAGCGCCGCGATGCTCCCGCGGACTCCGGCCACGGAGTCCGCGCCGAGCGGCGTCCACGGGAGCAGGGTCGAGTAGGAGTCGCCGAACACGCTCAGCTGCACGTCGACGGGAGTGCCGGCCTCCGTTGCGAAGTCGGCGAGCTGGTCGACGAAGTAGGTCGCGGACGTCACCCGGCCCAGTGCCGCGTCGCTCGACGTCAGGCTGCTGGACTCGTCGACGAGCAGGAGCACGTCCGCCGCCCCGCCCCCCGCGATGCAGGCTCCGAACGAGCCCAGCGCGGGATCGGACTCGGCGGCCCGAGCCGCCGGCGCCTGGCCCACCGCGGCGGCGACCAGCGGCGCGCAGAGCGCGATCGCGGCGAGGATCCGCAGTCCGCGGGCGCTCACGGCTGCAGCACCCGCCCCGCCCACAGGGCGATCCGCGCGGCGCAGGCGATCACGGCGAGCAGCACGACGACCAGCCCCCCTCGGTACAGCCACGGCGCCCACGTGGGCGGCGAGTACATCAGCTGCGTCCGGCGCCGGGTGTCGAGCAGCAGGTACACCGCGAAGAGGCCGATGGCGACGGGGCCGGCGAGAGCCCAGGCGACGAAGGCCGGGACGGGCTCCTCGCCGAGGAGCAGCGCGGCGGCACCCGCGAGCACGGCGACGACGACTCCGCCGATCAGCCACCCGAGAGGACTGCGGGCGGACGTCGCCACCGACGCGCTCGCCGTGTCGACGGCGCCGCCGAATCCGCCGGCGGAGCCGGACACGGTCGAGGACTCGCCGAACCCTCCGGTCAAGGCCGAGCCGCCGAAGGCGCCCGCCCCGTCGGGGGCGGCCGCGCCGGGTGCCGGCGTCCCCGTGGGCGCTGTCGCGCCGGAACCCGTGCCGCTGTAGCGGCTGAAGTCCCACCCGCTCGTCGGATCGCTCATCCGTGCCCCCGTCCTCCGCGCTGTGCGGCAGTGCGAGTCAGGATGGCAACGGGAGCGATCGCGGTCACGTCACACGGATCGGGGACAGGAGCGGCGTGTCACATCAACCAGTGACACGTTCCACCCGCCGCGCTATTGCGAATGCTTGAAGAAGTCGATCTTGGTGTCGAGGCGGATCCCGCACTCGACGTACTTGGCCTTGATCCGCTTGAGATAGGTGCGGACCGTGTCCTGCGAGAGCCCCATCTGGAACGCCACGTTCTTCACCGGGAGCCCCGTCGCATAGAGGCTCATCACCCGCTTCTCCTGCACGCTGAGCGCGGGCCGGCGGATCTGGGTCTCCTGGAGGAGCAGGGCGGTGACGTGCGGCGTGAGGTAGTCCCTGCCCGAGGTCGCCGCCTCGATGGCGAGACCGATCTCGGAGGCGCTCTCGCTCTTCGAGGCGTACCCCAGAGCTCCTGCTCCGAGAGCGCGCCGGACCACTGTCGCGTCGGCGAAGGTGCTCACGACGATCACCCGCATGCCGCGCGCCGTGATCTCGGCGACCCTGGTCTCGATCGTGCTGTCGTCCTTCAGGTCGACGTCGACGATGACGACGTCGATGGGGCCGGTGATCTCGTCGAGGAAGCCGAGATAGCTCTGCGACTTAAGCACGACGCGGATCTTCGGGTCCGCGGCGGTGAGCCACGACTCGAGGCCGTCGAGGAACATGCGCTGATCATCGACGATCGCGACGCGGATGAGACCAGAGGGGGTCATGAGCGGGCCGTCCTAGCGAGCGCTGTCCGGGTCGCTCGCGCCGACCATAGGGCAGTCCGCCACTGACGGTCACCTGTTGGCGACATCACGTCTCAACGGAGCGGTCGAACCCGCGCCGACCGCGGAGCGTCGTCAGCGGAGCGTCGTCAGCGGGGCGTCGTCAGCGGAGCGTCGTCAGCGGAGCGTCGTCAGCGGAACCGCTCCCAGACGGCTTCGACCACGATGAAGCCCCCGACCTCGCTGGCCGGCACTCCGAGCCGACCGAGCGCCTCGGTCAGCGCGCCGGACGAGGCGTCCCGCTCGCGGAGCGCACCCGGTCCGGCGGTGAGCACGATGCCGACCGAGTCGCCGTACCGCGTCGCGACCACCGCGAGGGCGGCGGAACGCCGGGCCGCCAGCGCGCTCAGGCAGCCGATCACCTCGAGAAGGGGCGTGCGCGCATGGTCGGGGATGTCGTCGGCCGCTCCCTCGCCGTCCAGGACCGTCACCTCCGCGGACTGCCGGGGCCCTGCCGCCGTCTGCGCACCCAGCGCGAGCGCGAGCCAGCCGACGTCCGGGCCGCTCGAGAGCAGGCTCCGCACCGCTCGGGCCACGCCCGCCGCCTCGGCCGACGCCTCCGACGTCAGCGGGAGCGCGGCCCTCCCGGTCGCCACGTCCTCGAGGAGCGGCGCCGCCAGCTCTCGCAGCCTGCGCCGGCGGTCGGCGACCGCGTCCTCCGCCGCGTCCTCCGCCGCCCGGGTCGACTCCACACGGGCCACCTCGCGATCGAGCCCGTTCAGCCCGACCACGGCGCGTCCCGCCGAGCGGAGGTAGATCGCGACTCCCACCGGCGTCACCATCGCCTCCGCGCCCAGCCGCGCCACCAGGGCGGCGAGCGCCCACGGCTGCTGCGGGTCGGCCGCCCCCAGCAGCAGCGCGAGAGCGATCAGCGCCGAGGTGTGCGCGCCGGCGAGCAGCAGCACGTGCGCACTGGGCTGAGAGCGGTAGAACCAGACCAGCGCGAGCGACACGCCCGTCACGCCGATGTTCGCGCCCGTGAAGCGGATGGACGCGGGAGTCGTCAGCGTCGCGGCCACGGTCACGGCGATCACCAGCACGAGGAAGGCGGCGACCGTCGCGCCCCTCGCGAATCGTCCGCGCGAGGGAGTGGGACGACCGACGAGGACGCCGGTCGCGAGCAGGACCGCGATGCAGCCGCCCGCGACGGCGGGAACGAGGTAGTCCTGCCAGAAGACGGCGACCATGAGCGCGGCGTCCAGCACTCCGACCCAGCCGATGACCGTCGGCGCCGTCCTGGAGGTCCGCCGGAGCCGTTCCGCCGCCGGCACGCTCGCCGGCACACGCGGCGGTGGAGTGGTCTCCGCCCGCGACTCGACGGCGACCGGCAGCTCGATCCGCACGGACGTGCCCTCGCCGCGGACCGACCGCACCCGCGCCCGTCCCCCTACCGCTTCGATCCGGCGGACGATGGAGCGGGCGATCCCGAGCCGGAGGGGCTCTACCCCCTGGGGATCGAAACCCCGACCGGCGTCGACGACCTCGACGACGAGGTGCCCGGCCGCTGCCTCCAGTCGGATCTCGACCGCGTCCGTCCCCGCGTGCCTGCCGACGTTGCGGAGCGACTCCCGGACCGCACCGTCGAGGGCGAGAGACGGCCCGGGCTCCAGCCGATCGGCGAGATCCGTCGAGGAGCGGACGTCGAGGGTCTGCCGGAGGGTGGACGCCAGCCGCCGCCAGCCGACGATCAGGTCGTCGACTCGCGGGTCGACGACCGGTGCGGGCCGATCGTCGGCGAAGTCCACGAGGTCGTCCCGGCAGCGCTCGCGCAGGTCGTGCGGATCGATCCCGACGCCTCCGTGGCCGAGCATGGTCAGGGTCGCCAGGACGTTGTCGTGGACCGTGATGTCGTGCTCCCGGCGTCGGCGGGCGAGCTCCTCGCCGTAGGCGCGGTCTCTCCGGGCAGCGGCCACCCTCGCGAGCGCCTCCGCCGCCAGCACGGCTCCCCTGCGCATCCCCCAGCCGCCGAGCGCGCAGACCGCGATGACATTGATCGACCAGAGGCCCGCGGCGATCAGCCGGGGGGCCGGAGCCCCGAGCAGGGCCGCTCCGGTGAGAGCGATCACCGTGACGGCGGCGGAGGCGAGCAGAGCGCTGCGCAGCCGGGCGAGTCCGAGGGCGACGACGGTCAGAGCGGTGCCGACGGCGAGCGGCCGCCCGGGCTCGAGCAGATCGACGAGGCCGTCCGCGGAGGGGCTCAGCGGAGCGGTCGCCGACGTCCACCAGGTGGCGAGCGCTGCGAGCGCGACGACGCAGAGCCAGGCGGGCGACCACAGCCAGTGCGCGAGCACGATGACGACCGCGGTCAGCACGGCGCAGACGACGGTCGCCGGAGCGTCCCGCACGATGCCGTCCAGAGCGACCACGACCGTGTAGACGAGGCTGACCTGGATCGCGATCCAGCGGAGGACCCGCGAGGCCGCCTCGGACTCCCCCGCCGGCCCGGACGGCGCTCGAGCGTCTCCTGCCACGGCACCTCCCCGCTCGGCGGTCCCGACGCTAGTGCGGCTGCGGAGACGGCGACCGTCGCATTAACCGGGGACACGGCGCCGGCCGGCCCTGCCCGTACTCTCGGCGGCACACATCGACGAGAGCGAGACACCATGGCGAACGAATCCGAGTACCGAGCAGCGATCGCGCGGGTCAAGAACTCACCGGCGACGGCGAGCCGCAGCGACTGGGACCTCGTGAACAAGGCGGCTCAGCAGGCCGGCGAGCTGGGCAACCGTGCCCGTGAGGCGCGCGACGGCCGCTGACCCTCCCGCTACCGTCGAGCGGTGACCCTCGCCGCCCGACGCACGCTCGACCGCAGCATCCTGAGGCTCGCGGTGCCCGCGCTCGGGGCGCTCGTCGCCGAGCCGCTGTTCCTCCTCACCGACTCGGCGCTCGTCGGCCACCTCGGCGCCGTGCCGCTCGCCGGCCTCGCGCTCGGCGGTGCGGTGCTGCAGACGATCGTCGGCCTGATGGTGTTCCTCGCCTACAGCACGACGCCCCGCGTCGGCCGCGCGCTCGGCGAGGGCGATCCGCGCCGAGCGGTGGCCGCCGGGATCGACGGCGGCTGGCTCGCGCTCGGGCTCGGCGCGGTCATCGCCGTCGCCTGCGCCGTCGCCGCGCCCGCCCTCATCGGCCTCTTCGGAGCGGAGCCGGAGGTCGCCGAGGCCGGCGTCCGCTACCTCTCGGTCAGCATGGCCGGGATCCCCGCGATGCTCGGCGTGTTCGCGCTCACCGGACTGCTCCGCGGCTTCCAGGACACCCGCACTCCACTACTCATCGCGGGCGGCGGATTCGCGGTGAACGCGGCCCTGAACGCCGTGCTGATCTACCCGGTCGGCCTGGGGATAACCGGGTCCGCCCTGGGGACGGTCCTCGCGCAGTGGGCGATGTTCGGCGCCTACGCGCTGATCGCGCTGCGCCTCGCCCGGCGGGTCGGCGCCCCGGTGCGCCCGCACGCGGCCGGGCTGCGCGCCTCCGCGGGGTCGGGCGGCTGGATGCTGCTGCGCACGGTCTCCCTGCGCGCCGCCATCCTCCTCGCCGTCGCGGTCGCCGGCTCGCTCGGCGCGGAGGAGCTCGGCGCCTTCCAGGT
Source organism: Rathayibacter sp. VKM Ac-2760 (assembly GCF_009834185.1). GTDB lineage: Bacteria > Actinomycetota > Actinomycetes > Actinomycetales > Microbacteriaceae > Rathayibacter. Next base: position 59,099 of record NZ_CP047173.1, on the reverse strand, counting down.
GGCGATGACCCTGTTCTCCACTGTCGCGTTCGCGCTGGACGCGGTGGCCATCGCCGCGCAGGCGCTGCTCGGCCGCCTCCTCGGCGAGGGCGATCCCGTGCGGGCCCGAGCCGTAGCGAAACGCTGCCTGACCTGGGGAATCGGCGCCGGCGTCGCGCTAGGAGCGGTGATCGCGGCGACCAGCGGAGCGCTCCCGTTCGTCTTCTCCAGCGATCCCGAGGTGCTGCGCCTGCTCCCCGCGGCCCTCGCCGTGGTCGGTCTCACCGCCCCGCTCGGCGGGTACGTCTTCGTGCTCGACGGGGTGCTGATCGGCGCCGGCGACGGCCGCTACCTCGCGCTCAGCGGCTTCGTCAACCTCGCCGTCTTCGCCCCGCTGGCCCTGCTGGCACCGCTCGCCCCGGAGGACTGGCGCCTCCTGGCCCTGTGGATCGCCTATGCGCTGGGCTACCTCGGCGCCCGCGCACTGACCCTCGGCCTCCGCTTCCGCAGCGACGCCTGGCTCCGCTGACCCTCGAACGAAGTTTCGAACATCCTGTGCACAACCCTGTGGACAACTCCCTCCCGCGAGATGCCACATATGAGCGCGACACGCCGCGAAAGTCACGCACAAGTGGCATCTCGCGGAGGGCGTCAGCGAGGCGGCGCGCTCGTGGTGCCGCGGTGGAAGACCGAGGTGAAGCGCACCGCCTCCGCCTCGTCGCCGGCGATCAGCGCGAGCACGGCGCGGGCCGCCGCGCGCCCCTTCTCCACCGCCGGCTGGGCCATCGTCGTCAGGTCGTACTCGGCCGCGAGACCCGGCACCTGGACGCCGTCGAAGCCGACCACCGACACGTCGGCCGGCACCCGCAGCCCGAGCTGCTCGGCGGCGAGGATCACGCCGGCCGCCAGCAGGTCGCTCTGCGCGATCACGGCCGTCGGCGGCTCCTCCACCGCCAGCAGCGCCCGCCCGGCCGCGACGCCCTCGTCGACCGTGCTCGCGCCGGCCGCCACGACCGCCAGGTCGCCGAACACGTCCTGCGCGCCGAGCAGCCGCTCGACCGCCGTGATGCTCGGGCTCGAGCGCCAGTCCGCCGGGATCGGCCCGCGGCGGCGATCCTTCGCGAACGGGAGCGAGACCGCCGCGACGCGCTCGTGCCCCAGCTCGCGCAGATGCTCGGCGAGGGTGCGCGTCGCCTCGCGGTTGTCCAGCGAGACCACGGCCGTGCCGAGATCGGAGACGCCCTCGACCACCACGACCGGCACTCCGCGCCGCCGCAGCAGCGCCACCGAGTCGTCGACGGAGGGACTGCAGCCCACCAGGATCATCGCGTCCACCGGCGCCGTCGCCAGCAGCCCCGAGCCGCCCTCGGTCTCGGTCAGCAGCAGGATGCCCGCGTCGGCCCCGCCGAGGACGTCCGCGATGCCGTCGAGCATCGCGATCTTGATCGGGTCGCGGAAAGCGTGCAGCACCCGCTCGTCGACGACCACGCCGACGATGCCCGAGCGCCCGCGCCGCAGCGACTGCGCCCGCGGATCCGGACCCGCGTAGTCGAGCTCGGCGGCGGCGAGCAGCACGCGCTCCCGCGTCGCGCTCGAGACCGGCCCGGCGCCGCTGAAGACGAGGGAGGCGGTCGAGGGCGACACCCCCGCCCGGCTCGCGACCCGCGCGAGGGTCGGGCGCGGCGTCCGCGTTCCGGTGCTGCTGGACTCCACGGTGCTCCTCCTGCTTCCCCGGGCCGTCGGCCCGGGCCGGCGCGCGGCGACCCGTCCTTGACCGGTCCGGGCGTTCCGGATAGCTTAGACCGGCCCGGATCGAATCGATTCGACAGCGTCCGACCACCGTGATCAGCCAGGACACCGCATGACCTCGACCTCCGCCCTCACCCGCCCGCAGCTCGTCGCCTGGCGGAACGCCGTCTTCACGATCTTCGTCCTGAGCGGCCTCTCCATCGCGACCTGGGTGTCGCGCACCCCCGCCATCCGCGACGAGCTGCGGCTCGAGACCTCGGGCGTCGGCCTGCTGATCCTGTCGATGTCGATCGGCGCGATCGTCGGCCTCAGCCTCTCCACCGCGATCATGTCGATCCTCGGCGCCCGCCGCGGCATGGTCGCCGGGCTGATCGTCTGCTCCTCCGGTCTGGCGATCCTCGGTCTCGCGGCCGACGCGTTCGGCGCCCTCCCGCTCGCGTTCGCGGGCATGGTGCTGCTGGGCTTCGGTAACGGCGCGGTCGACGTGATGATGAACGTCGAGGGCGCCGCGAACGAGAAGGCCTTCGGCAAGACCCTGCTCCCGCTCTTCCACGCCTTCTTCAGCCTCGGCACCGTCCTCGGCGCGATCCTCGGCGCCGCCGCCTCCGCGCTCGCCGTCCCGGTCGCCGCGCACCTCTGCGGTGTCGCCGTCGTCGTGGTGGCGACCGTCTCCGTCGCGATCCGCTTCGTCCCCGTCCGCGACGAGCTCGACACCGCGGGCGTCGCGACCGTCGTGAAGGCCCCGGTCCGCGAGCGCGTCGCCGCCTCGCTCGGCGTCTGGCGCGACGGCCGGCTGGTGCTGATCGGCCTGATCATGCTGGGCATGGCCTTCGCGGAGGGATCGGCGAACGACTGGCTGACCCTCGCGATGGTCGACGGCCACGGCACCGACAAGACCACCGCCGCCGTCGTCTTCGGCGTCTTCGTCGCGGCGATGACCGTCGGCCGCGTGCTCGGCGGCCCGGTGCTCGACCGCTTCGGCCGCGTGCCCGTGCTGCGCGTCTCGGCGGGCCTCGCCATCGCCGGCATCCTGCTCTTCATCCTCGCCCCGGTCGACGCCCTCGTGATCGTCGGAGCGGTCGCCTGGGGTCTGGGCTGCTCGCTCGGCTTCCCAGTCGGCATGTCCGCCGCCGCCGAGGGCCCGCACTCCGCCGCCCGCGTCAGCGCCGTGGCGATGCTCGGCTACGTCGCCTTCCTGGTCGGCCCGCCCGCGATCGGCTTCCTCGGCCAGAGCTTCGGGCTGCTCAACGCGCTCTTCCTGGTGCTCGCCCTCGTCGTGGTCGCAGGACTCGCCTCCCCCGCCGCCCGCCCGCAGAAGGCCGCCGTCGAGCGGGCCCGCGACGGAGCATCGGCGTGACCGCCCCGAGCGTCGAGCAGCGCCGGGTCGCCCTGGTCACCGGCGCCAACCACGGCATCGGCGCCGCGATCGCCGAGCGGCTCGCGGCCGACGGCCTCGCCGTGCTGGTCGCCTTCCTCGCCGAGGAGCTGCCCGAGCACGAACCCGAGCGCCAGCGCCTCGCCCACCGCACCGACGGCGAGCAGGTGGCCGAGCGGATCCGCGCCGCCGGCGGGCGCGCCCGCGCCGTCTCCGCCGACCTGCGCGACGCCGCGTCCGCGGTCCTGCTCTTCGACGCGGCGGAGGAGTCGCTCGGTCCCGTCGACGTCCTCGTCCACAACGCCACCGGCTCGGTCATCGACACCTTCCGTGCCCGCGAGAACGACTGGATGGGCCGCCCGCAGCGCCGGGTCGACGCGGCGAGCATCGACCGCGTGCTCGACATCGACGCCCGGGCCGGCGCCCTGCTGATCGCCGAGCTCGCCGAGCGGATGGAGCGCCGCGGCGGGCACGGCGGCCGCATCGTCACCCTCACCTCGGGCGGCGAGCGCGGCTTCCCCGGCGAGGTCTCCTACGGCGCCGCGAAGGCCGCCCTGGTGAACTGGACCGTCTCGGCCTCGCTCGAGCTCAGCCCGCTCGGAGTGACCGCCAACGCCGTGCACCCCCCGGTCACCGACACCGGCTGGGTCACCGACGAGGTGCGCGAGGCCGTCGCCGCGAACGACGCCTTCTTCGACGTCGCCCGCCCCGACGAGGTCGCCGACCTCGTCTCGTTCCTCGTCTCCCCCGCCGGCCGCCGCGTCACCGGCAACACGATCCGCATGGCCTGACCCCCTCGCTGGTCGAGCAGCCCCGAAGGGGCGTATCGAGACCCCCGCCCCTAGGCTTGAAGCGATCCGAACTCCCCTGCACCCGGAGTCGATCACGACCGCCCCGCCATCGGCACCGGGGCAGGAGAGGGGTGCACCGTGCAGTTCACCGCGCGCGACGGAGCCGTGCTCCACGCCGACGAGTTCGGCTCTCCCGACCATCCGCCCCTCGTCGTCGTCCCCGGCGGTCCGGGCCGCCACCCCGCCTACCTCGGCGCCTTCGAGCCCGTCGCCGGCACGCACCGCGTGCTCGTCCTGCACCCCCGCGGCGTCGGCGGCTCCGCGGCGGCCGCACCGCGCTCCTTCGCCGACGCCGCCGAGGACATCGAGGACCTCCGCGTCCACCTCGGCGTCGCCGCCCTCGACCTCCTCGCCCACGCCACCGGCTGCCGCACCGCCCTCGTCTTCGCCGCGAGCGCCCCGGAGCGGGTCGCGCACCTCCTGCTGGTCGCCCCCGCCACCGCCTGGCTCGGCATCCACGACGACGACCGCGCGACCATCGCCGAGCGCCACCGGCACGAGTCCTGGTTCGACTCCGCCCTCGAGGCCGCGCTGCTCCTCGTCGACGAGCGCGACCCGGAGCGGCGGATCGCCCTCTACCCGCGGGCCGCGCCGCTCGCCTGGTCGACCTGGGACGACCGGGCGCTCGCCTACGAGAGCGCCGCCGTCTGGTACCCGGACGCCATCGAGGCCTTCTTCGCGCCCTTCGACCCGGAGCCGCTGCGCGCGGCGCTCCCCGCGATCACCTGCCCGGTCGTGCTCGTCGGCGGCGAGGACGACCCGTTCGTCGGCTTCCGCCCCCTCAGCGTGCTCACCGACCTCCTCCCGCAGGGCAGCCTGGCCGCGATCGAGGACTGCGGGCACTATCCGTGGAGGGAGGCGCCGGCCGAGTTCGCGATCGCCCTCCGCGCCTTCCTCGCCTCGGCCCCGCCCGCCCCGCCGATCGGGCGCCGTCGCCGGCCCTCCGCGACCGCCTGAGCCACCGCGCCCCGCCCCTCCTCGGGAGCCGCGTCCTGCCGCGCCGTATCCTCGACGGGTGCGTCTCGTCATCGCGCGCTGCTCCGTCGACTACACCGGCCGTCTCAGCGCCCACCTCCCCCTCGCCACCCGACTGCTGCTGGTCAAGGCCGACGGCAGCGTCCTCGTGCACTCGGACGGCGGCTCCTACAAGCCGCTGAACTGGATGAGCCCGCCCTGCACCCTCAGCACCGGCGCACCCGATGAGGACGCCCGGGCGGCCGGCGTGCTCGAGCAGTGGACCGTCTCGCACCGCAAGACCGGCGACGCCCTCGTCGTCTCGATCCACGAGGTCCTGCACGACTCGGCGCACGAGCTCGGCGTCGACCCGGGCCTGATCAAGGACGGCGTCGAGGCGCATCTGCAGCGCCTCCTGGCCGAGCAGATCGATCTGCTCGGCGAGGGTCACACCCTCGTCCGCCGCGAGTACATGACGGCGATCGGGCCGGTCGACATCCTCGCCCGGGATTCCTCGGGAGCGGCCGTGGCGGTCGAGATCAAGCGCCGCGGAGAGATCGACGGAGTCGAGCAGCTCACCCGCTATCTCGAGCTGATGAATCGCGATCCGCACCTCTCGCCGGTCACCGGAGTGTTCGCCGCGCAGGAGATCAAACCGCAGGCCAGAACCCTCGCGCAGGACCGCGGAATCCGCTGCGTCGTCCTCGACTACGAGTCGATGCGCGGCGTCGACGATTCGCACACGCGCCTCTTCTAGGGGCCTTGCGTTCTAGGGGGCTTGCGTTCTAGGGGGCTTGCGCGCTTCTCGCGGCTTCTGCCGTCGGTGGTGTTCCGCGGCCGGCACGCGAAAGGCCCCCGCGACGGATCGCGGGGGCCTTTCGACGTCGAGGTGCGCTCTACTTGTGCGCGGCGGCGTAGGCCGCCTGGACCTCGGCCGGGATGCGTCCGCGGTCGGACACCTGGTGTCCGTTGGCGTTCGCCCACTCGCGGACCGCCTTCAGCTGCTTCGGGTCGCTCTTCGAGGCCGAGGCCACGGAAGCGGCGGCGGCGGGACGGGATCCGACCCGGCGGCCGTTGGAGACGAACTTCTCCAGCGCGGAGTGGAGCTCGGCGATGTTGTCCGGTCCGAGGTCGATCTCGTAGTTGGCGCCGTCGATGCTGAAGCGGACGGTGCCGCCGTCACCGGAATCGATAGGCGTTCCGTCGATATCGTCGACAAGCGTGATCTTCTGGGCCACTTTTCCTCCTGGGTGTCACTGACAGATGAAGACGATACTCCTTCTTCTCCGGATGACGACCACTTATCGGCGCCATTCGCACGATTCTGTGGCGCGATCTGCGGCGATACTCAGATAAGTCGCGGAATCGGCCTGAGAATCGGCTCATCTCCCCGTCATCCGTCGTATATCCCGGGAGCACCCGCCATTGGCCCGATTGTCGCGACTGATTCGAGAGATGGCGCGGAGCCGGATAGCGTGAAGCCATGTCGCCGAGGAACGGACCCCCCGCCCGCCCGCGCAGACCCGGCCCGTACCGCAATGCGGCGGCCCGCGAGGCGCTCGAGGCGCTCGTCGCCGACGCGACCGCCGAGGGGGTGCAGCGCCTCCTCGCCGCCTGTCTCGACGGCTCACTCGTCGTCGACGTCACCGGCTCGCAGCCCGGCGGAGTGCCGCACGTGCGCGTCGTCGCGACCACCACCGGCGAGCAGGTGCTCCCGCTGTTCACCTCGACCGACGAGCTGCGCGCCGCCGTCCCGCGGCAGCAGCACCCGCGCGTGCAGATGCTGGTCCTGCCCGGTCGCGAGGCGTTCGCGCTCATCCGCACCGCGGACTTCGTGGCCGTGCAGCTCGATGCGGGCTCGATCGCGCAGGTCGTCGCCCGGTCGTTCATCGAGCACGCCCTCGACGCCGTCGCCCCGTAGAGTGTTCCCCCCGACGGGGCACACCGCCGGGTCAGATCGCCGGGACGGATCCCCAGGATCGCGACGTCCCCCGAGGGCAGGAGCCCGCCATGTCCGACACCACCCTCGCTCCGACCGGCACCGACGGGCGCTCCGCCACCTGGAGCTGCATCCTCTTCGATCTCGACGGCACCATCACCGACTCGGCGCCCGGCATCACCGGCACCCTCGTCGACACCTTCGTCGAGCTCGGCCGGCCCGTGCCGACTCCCGCCGAGCTGCTCGCCTATGTCGGGCCGCCCCTGCTCGACGCGTTCCGCGAGCTCGGCGGCATGAGCGTCGACGAGGCGCAGGCGGCCCTCGTCGTCTATCGCCGCCGCTACAACGCCGGCGGACTGTTCGACTCCAGCGTCTACCCCGGACTGCCCGGCGTGCTCGCGAGCATCGCCGCCGCCGGCATCCCGCTCTCGCTGGCGACCTCGAAGCCGGAGTCGGCCGCGACGCGGGTGCTCGAGCACTACGGCCTCGCGCAGTACTTCACCATCATCTGCGGCGCGTCCGAGGACGAGGTCCGCAGCGCGAAGGCCGACGTGGTCGAGGAGGCGCTGCGCCGGCTCCGCGAGATCGGCGTCGACCTCTCGTCGCCCGTCATGGTCGGCGACCGGGAGCACGACGTGCACGGTGCCGCGGCGCACGGGGTGCCGACGATCATGGTCGAGTGGGGCTACGGCTCGCCGCTCGAGGCGGTCGGCACGATCGCGCTGGCGACCGGCGCCGACGAGCTGCAAGCGCTGCTGCTGCCCTGAGCCGTGCGCGCCCGCCCGGTCGCGGGCCCTACGATGAGGGCATGACTGGTCTGGGCGTCATCCTCTCTTTCGTGCTCTTCCTCGGCGGGATCCTCGTCCTCGGCAACTCCTTCCTGCTGCCCGACCTCGCCGGCTTCCTCTTCTTCGGCGGGATCCTGATGATCTCGGCCTCGCTCGCGCTCGCGTTCCACGTCCTGCCGAAGGCGGACTAGGCAGCACCTCTGCCGAAGGCGGACTAGGCAGCACCTCTGCCGGAGGCGGAGCAGCGGCTCAGCCCAGGGAGTTCGCGTCGAGGTTGATCACATTGCCGATGTAGACCGCCTCGCCCGCTCCCGCGACCCCCGGGTTCATCCGCAGCAGCTGCTGCACCGGGATGCCGAAGCGCTGGGCGATGTCGAAGAACGTGTCTCCCGAGACGACGGTGTAGGTCACGATGTCTCCCGCACCGTCGCGGGTCGGCTCGCCGACCGCTCCCGGGATCGCGCCGTTGTCGACGGCGAAGGCCGTCTCGGGGATCACGGGGACGTCGTTCGGGGTGAAGGTGACGGTCGCCTCCGGCACCGGCACGAAGACCGTGGCGGTCGACTGCGGGAGCGCGGCCGTGACGGTCGGATCGGGAGTCGGCGTCGCGGTGGCGAAGACCGTGACGGTGGGTGCCGGGGCCGGCGCCGCGCACCCCGCGAGCATCACCGGCAGCGTGAGCGCGACCAGCACGCCTCCGAGTACTCGTGCCCGCATGTGCTCCCCCTCGACGCGCCCTCCCCCGGGCGCACGCTCCCACCCTAGAAGACCGGCGGGAGGCGAGCCGACCGACGGCGCGGATCGCGCCGCGGGTCCGACTCAGCCGTGCGGCTCGGACAGCAGGCGCAGCCCGCCGCCGCCGTTCGCCGCATCCATCAGCACCTCGACCCAGGCGGGATTGATGGTGGGCTGGCGGCTGCCGGCGAAGTGGAACTGCAGCGCGATGTTCGGATTCATCCAGAACGAGTGGCGACCGCGCGCCCCCTCCGGCATCGAGTCGAGGGTGAGACTGAAGCGCTCGTCGCGCCGGAACTTCGCGTACACGACGATCTGCAGGTGCGCGAGGGTCCTGTCCTCGATCTCGATCACAGCCGGCGGGGTGCCGTAGAGGAATTGACCCATGCCGCCAGCCTATCTCTAGTCCGACTCTTTACTAGAAGGTCTAGCTAATTCTCGGCGTCCTCGCCGGGATCGGTCTCGGCGTCGATCTCCGCGTCGATCTCGTCGACCGCGGCCCCCATCCGGCGGAGGAAGTTGACGACCACCTCGGCCTCGCCCGCGTCGAGGTCCTCGGCGATCTCGAGCATCCGGCGATGCATCTGCTGCAGCGTCTCGCGGACCTCCTGGTCGCTGTCGACCGTCGCCTCCACCACGATGCCGCGGCGGTCGGTCGGGTGCGGCTTCCGCACCAGGTGCCCGCTGCGGACCAGCCGGTCGATCAGCACGGTCGTCGACGCGGACGAGATGGAGAGGTGCGCGGCGAGGTCCTTCGCGCTGACCAGCCCGGCCTCGCGCTGGCGGCGCAGCAGGAACTGGATCGCGATCAGGTCGGTCTCGCCCATCGCCATCTTCTCGCGGGTGCGCCGGCGCATCGCCACCTCGGAGACGCGATAGCCGCGCATAGCGCTCAGCACCTCGACGGCGCGACGCGTGGAGGACTCGTCCGGATACCAGTAGCCGGCGCCACCCCGGACCGTCGTCTCGCTCATCCGGCCATCCTAGACGGACGTGCTACCAGGCCCTCTAGCCAGGTGCGGGCCGCCTCGCCGCCTACGCTGGACCGGTGACCGCCACCCTCGTCGCCAAGGGCCTCTCCGGAGGCTACGCGCACCGCACCCTGTTCGACCGCCTCGACCTCACGGTCGCCCCGGGCGACGTGGTCGGCGTCGTCGGCGCGAACGGAGCGGGCAAGTCCACCCTCCTGCGCATCCTCGCCGGCGAGACCGCCCCGCTGGAGGGCGGCGTCGTGCTCGCGCCCGGCGACGCCTTCGTCGGCTGGCTGCCGCAGGAGCACGAGCGCCGCGAGGGCGAGACGGTCGCCGGCTACATCGCCCGCCGCACCGGCGCCGCGGAGACGTCGGCCGAGCTCGACGCGGCCGCCTCGGCGCTCGCGGACCCCGACCCGGACGGCCGGATCGCCGACCGCTACGCGCTCGCCCTCGACCGCTGGCTCGCGAGCGGCGCGGCCGACCTCGACGAGCGGACCCCGGTCGTCCTCGCCGATCTCGGCCTCGCGCTCGACGCGACCGGCCGCACCGGCGGCGTGACCGCCGACTCCCTGATGACCTCGCTCTCCGGCGGGCAGGCGGCGCGCGTCGGCCTCGCCGCCCTCCTGCTCTCGCGCTTCGACATCGTGCTGCTCGACGAGCCCACCAACGACCTCGACCTCGACGGCCTCGAGCGGCTCGAGGCGTTCGTCCGCGGGCTGCGCGGCGGCGTCGTGCTGGTCAGCCACGACCGCGAGTTCCTCGCCCGCAGCGTCACCCGCGTGCTCGAGCTCGACCTCGCGCAGGGCACGAACACGGTCTACGGCGGCGGCTACGACGCGTTCCTGGAGGAGCGCGAGACCGCGCGCCGCCAGCGCCGCGAGAAGTACGAGGACTTCGCCGAGAAGAAGGACGACCTCGTCTCGCGCGCCCGCACCCAGCGCGAGTGGTCGAGCCAGGGCGTCCGCAACGCGATGAAGAAGGCGCCCGACAACGACAAGATCCGCCGCAAGGCCTCCGTCGAGTCGAGCGAGAAGCAGGCGCAGAAGGTCCGGCAGATGGAGAGCCGCATCGCCCGGCTGGAGGAGGTGGAGGAGCCGCGCAAGGAGTGGCAGCTCGCCTTCACCATCGGCAGCGCCCCGCGCTCGAGCTCGGTCGTCTCCACGCTGAACGGCGCAGTCGCCCGCCGCGGCACATTCACCCTCGGCCCGGTCTCGCTCCAGGTCGACGCGGGCGACCGGATCGGGATCACCGGCCCCAACGGCGCGGGCAAGTCGACGCTGCTGTCGCTGCTGCTGGGCCGCTCCGCACCGGAGGAGGGCGGCGCCTCGCTCGGCGCCAGCGTCGCCATCGGCGAGATCGACCAGGCGCGCGCGATGCTCGCCGCCGACGTGCCGCTCGCCGACGCCTTCGAGGCCCTGGTGCCGGAGTGGCCGACCGCCGAGGTGCGCACGCTGCTCGCGAAGTTCGGGCTGAAGGCCGACCACGTCTCGCGACCCGTCGGCGAGCTCTCGCCCGGCGAGCGCACCCGCGCGGCCCTCGCGCTGCTGCAGGCCCGGGGAACGAACCTCCTGGTGCTCGACGAGCCGACCAACCACCTCGACCTCGCCGCGATCGAGCAGCTGGAGCAGGCGCTCGAGGCCTACGAGGGCACCCTGCTGCTGGTCACCCACGACCGGCGCATGCTCGAGACCGTGCAGCTCACCCGCCACTGGCACGTCGACGCGGGCGTCGTCACGGAGCGCTGACCCCGGCGCGAGGCGTCAGAGCGACGCGGAACGCGCCAGCAGCAGCGCGCGGGTGCGCTCGTTGCCGGCCAGCGCGGCGGCCGTCGCGAACTCGGCGCGCGCCTCCTCCCGCCGGCCGAGGCGCGCGAGCAGCTCGCCGCGCACGCTCGGCAGCAGGTGCGAGCCGCGCAGCAGGCCCTCGGTCGCGAGCCGGTCGACGACCAGCAGTGCGGAGGCCGGCCCCGTCGCCATCGACACCGCCACGGCGCGGTTGAGCTCGACCACCGGGCTCGGCGAGACCCGCCCGAGGATCTCGTAGAGCAGCACGATGCGCTCCCAGTCCGTCGCCGCCACGCTCGGTGCGACCGCGTGGCACTCGGCGATCGCGGCCTGGAGTCCGTAGGCGCCGCGCCCCCTGCCGACCCGGTCGGCGCGCCGGAGCGCCTCGCGACCGCGCTCGATCTGGCCGCGGTCCCAGCGGGTGCGGTCCTGGTCCTCGAGCAGCACCGGAGCGCCATCGGGCGCCGTCCGCGCCGCGAATCGCGACGCCTGCAGCTCCATCAGCGCGAGCAGCCCCAGCACCTCGGGCTCGCGCGGGAGCTGCGCGGCGAGCACCCGGCCGAGCCGCAGCGCCTCCCCCGCCACCTCCGCGCGCAGCCAGCGGTCGCCCGAGGTCGCGGAGTAGCCCTCGGTGAAGATCAGGTAGACCACCCCGAGCACCGCGTCGAGCCGCGCCTTCCACTCCGTCGGCTCCGGGACCTCGAACGGCACACCCGACGCGGCGAGCGACTTCTTCGCCCGGACGATGCGCTGCTGCACGGTCGCAACCGGCACCAGGAACAGCCGCGCGATCGCCTCCGTCCCGAGCCCGCCGACGAGCCGGAGGGTCAGCGCGATGCTCGCCTCCCGCGAGAGCACGGGGTGACAGGCCGTGAAGACCAGCCGGAGAACGTCGTCCTCGATCGGCCGCCACTCGTCCTCGACGGTCTCCTCCAGGGTGCGCGCGAGCAGGCGGTAGCGCTCGTCGAGCGCCGTGCGGCGCCGCCAGCCGTCGATCGCGCGGCGCTTCGCCACGGCCGTCAGCCAGGCGCCGGCGTTGCGCGGGATCCCCGTCACCGGCCACTGCTCGAGCGCCTCGACGAGCGCCTCCTGCGCCAGATCCTCGGCGAGGCCGACGTCGCCGGTGACCCGCGCGAGCGTCGCGACGATGCGCGCGCTCTCGATCCGCCAGACCGCGTCGACCCCCGCCCTGGTCTCCTCCCCGGGAGCCGGCGGCGTCATGTCAGCCCTTCTCGGCGCGGGCCTTCTCGTCCTCGCGCCAGCCGGCCTCCTTCTGGAGGTACTCGTTGTCGGCGAAGTCCGCGAAGTCGCTCTCGTCGGTCACGCGGCGCACCTCGAGCTTGTTGCCGGGGACGAGCGGGCAGCGCAGCGCCCACTCCTTCGCCTCCTCCTTCGAGGAGACCTGGATGATCCAGAAGCCGTTGAACAGCTCGTGCGTCTCGCCGTAGGGGCCGTCGGTGATCGCGGCCGGCTCGGAGGAGAAGTCGACGACGAACCCGCTGGTCGCGACGTCGTCGGAGAGGCCCTCGCCTGCGAGCAGCACGCCCGCGGTGATCATCGCCTCGTTGTACTGCCCCATCCGGGTGATGATCTCGTCGAACGGGATCGCCTCGTACGCGGCCTTGGCAGCATCGGTCGCGCGCATGATCAGCATGTACTTCACGGTGTTCTCCTCGAGAGTCGCGGGCGCTGTCTGCGCCCTCCTACTATCGCGTCGAACGGCGCCCACCGATATCGACATCCCCGTCGAAAAGAATCGAGATCCTGTCTGCCCCCTTGCTGGTCGAGCAGCCCCGCAGGGACGTGTCGGAATCTTGCTGGTCGAGTAGCCCCGCAGGGGCGTATCGGAATCTTGCTGGTCGAGTAGCCCCGCAGGGGCGTATCGGAATCTTGCTGGTCGAGTAGCCCCGAAGGGGCGTATCGAGACCCACCCTCCCCAGCACCCCGGCTCCGCAGACCACCCCGCGCCGCGGATCACCCCACAGCGTCGAGCAGCGCCCGCACCACCGCGGCAGAGCGGTCGGCCGCGTCGTCCACGTGCGCCTCGAACGACCCGGGCTCGCAGAGATCCGAGATGCCGCGCACCGAGACGAACGGCAGCCCGTGCACGAAGGCGGTCTGCGCGAGCGACACCGACTCCATGTCGGTCGCCAGCGCCCCGTCGTAGAGGCCGCGCACCCGCGCGACGTGGTCACCGGACACGAAGACGTCCCCGGAGACGATCAGCCCGCGCCGCACCGTGATCCCGCCGCCGTCCGGCAGCGACGCCGTGAGCTCCGCGGCGAGCGCCGGCCCGTGCCCCGAGTAGCGCGCCGGCATCCCCGGCACCTGCCCCATCGCGTAGCCGAACGCCTGCGCGTCCGCGTCGGTCTGGACGTACTCGTCGCCGACGACGACGTCGCCGACGCGCACCTCGGCTCCGAGTCCGCCCGCCGACCCGGCGCTGATCACGAGCGGCGCACCGCCGACGCGGAGGATCGCCGCCGTCAGCCCGCCGGCCGCGTTCACGAGTCCGACGCCGGTGCGCACGAGCAGCACCGGGTGGCCGCCGAACTCGAGCGACCACTGCAGCGCGTTGCCCACCGCGACCGGCTCCGGAGCGCCGCCCGCCGCCGCGAGGAACGGCTCGGCCTCCTCGTCCATCGCGACGAGGACGATCGCCTCGACCGCGCTCACGCGGTGACCTGCTCCCACTGGTCGCGCTGCGCGAGGAACGTGCGCGCCGCGTCCTGAGCGCCCTCGAGCGAGTGGTTCGCTCCCCAGCCGCACTGCGTCTCGTTCGCCGCGGGGACCTCGGTCGCCTCGGTGATGTCGCGGAGGGCGGACTCGACCAGGTCGAGCACCTCGGCGAGCTCGGGCTCGCCCTGCAGGATCAGGTAGAAGCCGGTCTGGCAGCCCATCGGCGAGAAGTCGACGACCCGGTCGGAGTGGTTGCGCGACTTCTCGGCGAACAGGTGCTCGAGCGAGTGCACGGTCGGCATCTCGAGGTGCCCGTGGTTGGGCTGGGTGAAGCGCACGTCGTACTTGACGAGGTGGTCTCCGGCCGGGAGCGTCTTCGCATCGGCCAGGCGCACGTAGGGCGCGGCGACGGTGCGGTGATCGAGGTTGAACGACTCGACGTTCATGCGCGGCTGATCCACGGTGGTCTCCTTGTCCTGGGGTCCCCCCATTCTCCCCCCGCGCCCGGGCAGGACCGCGAGCCCCCGCACGCCGACCGAGCAGCCCCCGCAGCGGGCGCATCGAGATCCCCCGACATCAGTAGTCGAGCCGACCGACCGCAGCGCATCATCAGCCGAGCGGGCCTCTCATCGCCCATCGCCGATGAGGTGCCCTCTCAGCTGATGTTCTGCCGGCACCCCCGCACCGAGTCCGCGTCGGAGCCCACCTAGCGCGCCGGCGCCTCCTCGCCCGGCACGAAGCGGTAGCCCATCCCCGCCTCCGTCAGCAGGAAGCGCGGGTGCGCGGGGTCGGGCTCGAGCTTCTTCCGCAGCTGCGCCAGGTACAGGCGGAGGTACCCGGTGTCCGTCACGTGCGCCGGTCCCCAGATCTCGTCGAGCAGCGAGCGCCGGGTGACCAGCTTGCCCGCGTTGCGCACCAGGATCTCGAGCACCTGCCACTCGGTCGGCGTCAGCCGCACCGAGGCGCCCTCGCGCGTCGCGCTCTTCGCCGCCAGGTCGACGGTCACCTCTCCGATGACCACCAGCGGCTCGCCCTCCGCGGGCTGCACGCGCCGCGACAGCGCCCGGATCCGCGCCAGCACCTCGTCCATCGAGAACGGCTTGGTCACGTAGTCGTCCGCGCCGGCGTCGAGGGCGCCGACCTTGTCCGCCGATCCCGTCCGCCCCGACACCACGAGGACGGGCGCGCTCGTCCAGCCGCGCAGGGCGTGGATCACCTCGACCCCGTCCACTCGCGGCATGCCGAGGTCGATCATGTAGAGGTCGGGCCGCTCGTCGATCGCGCGGTTGATCGCCTCGGTCCCATCGCCCGCGGTGACCACGTCGTACCCGCGCGCGGTCAGCGTGATCCGCAGGGCGCGCAGGATCTGCGGGTCGTCGTCGGCGATCAGGATCTTCATGCGGCTCCTCCGGAAGCATCGGTCTCGGCGGTGGACGCGGTCGCGACCGGCAGCGTGACCACCATCGTCAACCCGCCGCCCGGGGTGTCCTCGGTCTCGAGCGTCCCGCCCATCCCCTCCGTGAACCCCTTCGACAGCGCGAGCCCGAGCCCCAGCCCGGTCGTGTTGTCGTCGTCGCCGAGCCGCTGGAACGGCACGAAGACCTCGGCCCGGCGCTCGGGCGCGATCCCGGGGCCGTGGTCGACGATCCGGATCTGCGCCGTCCGCCCGAAGACGCTGGTCGAGACGCGCACGCGGGTGCCCTCGGGCGCGTAGCGGACCGCGTTCGCCAGCAGGTTCACGACGACCCGCTGCAGCAGCACGCCGTCGGCGAGCAGCTCGGGCCCGTCCAGGTCCAGGTCGAGGTCGACCTCCGCCGGCCCCAGCCCCAGCTCGTCGAGCGCGGGCAGCACCACGTCGGCCGCGTCCAGCGGCGCCAGCGACACGGCGAGCGCCCCCGCCTCGAGCCGCGTCACGTCGAGCAGATCGGTGACCAGTGCGCCGAGGGTGGTGAGGCTCTCGTCCGCGGTCGCGAGCAGCTCCGCCCGGTCGCGGTCGCTCCACTCCACGTCGTGCGAGCGCAGCCCGGAGACCGCGGCGGTCGCGGCCGCCAGCGGGCGCCGGAGGTCGTGGCTCACCGCCGACAGCAGGGCGCTGCGCACCCGGTCGGTCTCGGCCAGCGGGGCCAGCGAGCTCGCCGTCTCGCTCAGCGCCGCGTTCTCGAGCACCGAGTCGAGCTGCGCGGCGACCACCTGCAGCAGCCGCCGCTCGCTGCCCTCCAGCTCGCGGCCGTGCAGCTCCAGCTCCGCGTGCGCACCCACCGCGATGCGTACGGGCTCGCCGCCCGGGATCGGCTCGCCGTCCGAGGCGACGACCGCGCCGTCGCGCACCAGCCGCACCCCGGTCAGGCCGAACGCCTCGCGCGAGCGCTCGAGGATCGCCTGCAGCGCCCCCTGCCCGCGGATGACCCCGCCTGCGATGGTCGCGAGCAGCTCCGCCTCCGCCCCCGAGCGCTTCGCCGCCCGCGAGCGCCGGGCCGCGCGATCGACCACGGCGCTCACCAGCACCGCGTTGAGCACGTAGAGCACGAGGGCGAGCGCGTGCAGCGGCTCGTCGACGGTGATCGTGTAGAGCGGATCGACGAAGAAGTAGTCGAGCGTGAGCCCGGAGAGCACGGCCGCGAAGAGCGCCGGCCAGAGCCCGCCGACCAGCGCCACCAGCACGACGAGCAGCTGGTACGAGAGCACGTCGCTCGTGATCGACTCGTCGCTGCGCAGGCTCGACAGCAGCCAGGTCACCAGCGGCCCGCCGACCAGCGCGAGCAGCATCCCGAGCACCCGGCGCCGCACCGTCAGCGCCCCGTCGAGCCGCGGCAGCACCGCCGCCCGGCCGGCCGCCGCGTGGTTGACGATGTGCACGTCGATGTTGCCGGACTCGCGGATCACGGTCGCGCCGATCCCCGGCGTCAGCGCCGCGGCCAGCCGGCTGCGGCGGCTCACGCCCAGCACCAGCTGCGTCGCGTTCACCGAGCGGGCGAACTCGACGAGGGTGCGCGGCACGTCCTCGCCGACCACCTGGTGGTAGCTCCCGCCGAGCGTCTCGACGAGCGCCCGCTGCGACTCGAGCACCTGCGGCCGCGGTGTGCGCAGGCCGTCGGGTGTCACCACGTGCACGGCGAGCAGGTCGCCCCCGGAGGCGCGCGCGGCGATCCGCGCCCCGCGCCGCAGCAGGGTCTCGCCCTCCGACCCGCCGGTGAGCGTCACCACCACGCGCTCGCGCGCCGCCCAGGTGCTGTCGATGCCGTGCTCGCCGCGGTAGTCGCGGAGCGCGCTGTCCACCTCGTCCGCCAGCCAGAGCAGCGCGAGCTCGCGCAGCGCGGTGAGGTTTCCGAGCCGGAAGTAGTTGGAGAGCGCCGCATCGATCCGCTCCGGCGGGTAGACCCGGCCGTCGGCGAGGCGGTCGCGCAGGGCATGCGGCGCGAGATCGACGACCTCGATCTGGTCGGCGGCGCGGAGCACGGCGTCCGGGATCGTCTCGCGCTGCGGCGCCCCGGTGATCGCCTGCACCACGTCGTTCAGCGACTCGATGTGCTGGATGTTGACGGTGGAGAACACCGTGATCCCGGCGTCGAGGAGCGCCGTCACGTCCTCCCAGCGCTTCTCGTGCCGCGAGCCGGGCGCGTTGGTGTGCGCGAGCTCGTCGACCAGTGCGACGTCGGGGCGGCGGGCGAGCACCGCCTCCAGATCCAGCTCGTCCAGCCGGACGCCCCGGTGCTCGACCGCGCGCCGCGGCACCACCTCGAGTCCCGCGACCATCGCGGCGGTCTCGGCGCGTCCGTGCGTCTCGACGACGGCGACCACGACGTCGCGACCCTCGGCGGCGAGCCGTCGGCCCTCCTCCAGCATCGTGTACGTCTTGCCGACGCCGGGCGCGGCCCCGAGCAGCACGCGCAGGCGGCCCTTGGTCATGCTCCGGCCCCCACCCTCGGCTCGCGAGATCGGCTCCGGCTCGCGCGATCGCGGCGTTCCGCCGAGCCGAGGGTGATTCTACGAGCCGGAGGTGCGCCCACGGCCGCGGTCACAGGCGCGCGAGCGCGAGATTGAGCTCGAGCACGTTCACCGTCTCCTCGCCGAGGAAGCCGAGATCGCGCTCCTGCACCGCGGAGTCGACGAGCCCGCGCACGCTCTCCTCGGGCAGCCCGCGCGCCGCGGCGACCCTCGCGACCTGCAGCTCGGCGAAGGCCGGGCTGATCTGCGGATCGAGCCCCGAGGCGGAGGCGGTGAGCGCGTCGGCCGGCACCTCGCTCGGGTCGACCCCGTCGAACGCGGCGATCGCGGCGCGTCGCTCCTCGATCGAGGCGACGAGGTCCGCATTGGTCGGCCCGAGGTTCGAGCCGCTGGAGGCGCTCGCGTCGTAGCCGTCGCCGGCGGCCGACGGCCGCGACTGGAACCACTCCGGGAGCGGATTCCCGTCGGCGTCCGTGAACGACTGGCCGATCAGGCTCGAGCCGACGACCGCGCCGCCGGAGGAGGGCTGCCCGTCGGCCCCGATCAGCGACCCGTTCGCCTGCCGCGCGAAGGCGACCTGGCCGATCCCGGTGATGACGAGCGGATAGACGACGCCGAGGGCGATCGTGAGCACGAGCAGCGCGCGGAGCGCGACGCCGTACTGCCGGAGTCCGGTGCGGGTGGAGTTCATGCGAGGTCTGCTTTCTAGAAGCCGGGGAGGAGGGAGACGAGGAGGTCGACGAGCTTGATGCCGAGGAACGGCGCGATCACGCCGCCGAGCCCGTAGACGAGGAGGTTGCGGCTGAGGATCCGCGAGGCGCTGAGCGCCCGGTAGGCGACCCCGCGCAGTGCGAGCGGGATCAGCACCACGATCACCAGCGCGTTGAAGACCACGGCCGAGAGGATCGCCGAGGCCGGCGAGTGCAGCTGCATCACGTTCAGCACCGCGAGCCCGGGGAAGGCGCCGGCGAACATCGCCGGGATGATCGCGAAGTACTTCGCCAGGTCGTTCGCGATCGAGAACGTCGTGAGCGCCCCCCGGGTGATCAGCAGCTGCTTGCCGATCCGCACGATGTCGATGAGCTTGGTCGGGTCCGAGTCGAGGTCGACCATGTTGCCGGCCTCCTTCGCGGCCGACGTGCCCGTGTTCATCGCCACGCCCACGTCCGCCTGCGCGAGCGCCGGAGCGTCGTTGGTGCCGTCCCCGGTCATCGCGACGAGGTTCCCGCCCTCCTGCTCACGGCGGATGTAGGCGAGCTTCTGCTCGGGTGTCGCCTCGGCGAGGTAGTCGTCGACGCCGGCCTCCGCCGCGATCGCTCGCGCGGTCAGCGGGTTGTCGCCGGTGATCATCACCGTGCGGATGCCCATCGCGCGCAGGTCCGCGAAGCGCTCCTTGAGCCCCTCCTTCACCACGTCCTTCAGGTGCACGACGCCGAGGATCCGCCCGGTCCCGCCGGCGTCCTTCACGGCGACGACCAGCGGAGTCCCTCCGCTCGCCGAGATGCGCTCGACCTGCTGGTCCAGCTCGGCGACGACGGCGCCGTCGAGGCGGCCGTCCGCCAGCCACGCGGTCACGGCCGAGCCGGCGCCCTTGCGGATCATCGAGCCGTCGGCGAGGTCGAGCCCGCTCATCCGCGTCTGGGCGGTGAACGGCACGATCCCGGCCGAGGACACCGGTCCGGCGAGGTCCTCCCGGTCGACTCCCCTGGCGGCGGCGAGGTCCACGATCGACTTCCCCTCCGGGGTCGGATCGCTGAGCGAGGACGACGCCGCGGCTCGCAGCAGCTCGTCGCCACCGGCTCCCCCGACGGCCACGAACTCGGTCGCGCGCCGGTTGCCGTAGGTGATGGTGCCCGTCTTGTCGAGCAGCAGCGTGGTCACGTCGCCCGCGGCCTCGACCGCGCGGCCGGACATCGCGAGCACGTTGCGCTGCACGAGCCGGTCCATCCCCGCGATGCCGATCGCCGAGAGCAGGGCGCCGATCGTGGTCGGGATCAGGCACACCAGCAGCGCGACCAGCACGGGCACGCTGACGGGAGCCGACACCGCGGAGGCGATCGGGCTGAGCGTCAGCGTGACGACGACGAACACGATCGAGAGGCTCGCGAGCAGGATGTTCAGCGCGATCTCGTTCGGCGTCTTCTGCCGCGACGCCCCCTCGACCAGGCCGATCATCCGGTCGACGAAGGTCTCGCCGGGCTTCGAGGTGATCCGCACGACGATGCGGTCCGAGAGCACGCGGGTGCCGCCGGTGACGGCGCTGCGGTCGCCGCCGGACTCGCGGACGACGGGCGCGGACTCCCCGGTGATCGCCGACTCGTCGACGGAGGCGATGCCCCAGACGATGTCGCCGTCACCCGGCACCAGCTCGCCCGCCTCGACGACGACGTGGTCGCCGAGCCGCAGATCCGCGGAGGAGACCTCCTCGATCCGCGCGTGCGCGGCCGATCCGTCGCCCTCGCGGTACTCGGTGAGCCGCCGGGCGCTGGTGCTGGTGCGGGTCCTCCGCAGGCTGTCCGCCTGCGCCTTGCCCCGCCCCTCCGCGACCGACTCGGCCAGATTCGCGAAGAGCACGGTCAGCCAGAGCCAGATCGCGATGCCGCCGGTGAAGGATGCGGGAACGGGCGTGCCTCCCGACTCCTGCGCCCCGCCGAGGAACGGCTCGGCGACGGCGAGCACCGTGGTCAGCGCGGCGCCGACCTCGACGAGGAACATCACGGGGTTCCGCACCATCAGGCGCGGGTCGAGCTTGCGCAGCGCGCCGGGCACGGCCGCGCCGATCTGCTCGAGGCTGAAGGCCGAGCCGCCGCGCGTCGGCCGCTCCTCGGCGGTCGAGGGTGCCGGGGTGTCGAGTGTGCTGGTCATGGCGTTACTGCAGTCCTTCTGCGAGGGGTCCCAGTGCGAGCACCGGGAAGTAGGTGAGGGCGGTCACGATGACGGTGACGCCCACGAGCAGGCCGACGAACTGCGGCCGGTGGGTCGGCAGCGTCCCCGCCGTCGACGGGGTGCTGCCCTGCCTCGCGAGCGAGCCGGCCAGCGCCAGCACCATCACGATCGGCAGGAACCGGCCGAGCAGCATCGCGACGCCGAGAGCCGTGTTGAACCAGGGCGTGTTCGCGGTGAGGCCGGCGAAGGCCGAGCCGTTGTTGTTCGCCGCCGAGGTGAAGGCGTAGAGCACCTCCGAGAGTCCGTGCAGCCCGGGATTCCAGATCGACGTGCTCTCCACGTCCGCCCGCACCGCGGGGATCGCGAAGCTCAGCGCCGTCCCGGCGAGCACGAGCGTCGGCGTGATCAGGATGAACAGGCTCGCCAGCGTGATCTCGTACGGTCCGAGCTTCTTGCCCAGGTACTCCGGTGTCCGCCCGACGAGCAGCCCGCCGATGAACACGGCGAGGATCGCGAGCACGAGCATCCCGTAGAGCCCGGAGCCGACGCCGCCGGGCGCGACCTCGCCGAGCATCATATTGAGCATCGGCAGCATCCCGCCGAGCGCGGTGTAGGAGTCGTGCATCGAGTTCACCGCGCCGGTCGAGGTCAGGGTGCTCGTCGCCCCGAACAGCGTCGAGCCGGCGATGCCGAAGCGCACCTCCTTGCCCTCCATCGCGCCGCCCGCGGCCTGCGGGGCCGCACCGCCACCCGCGAGCTCGAGCAGGGTCAGCGCCGTCAGTGACACGACGAAGATCGCCGCCATCGCCCCGACGATCGCGAGCCCCTGCCTCGGGCTGCCGACCATCCGGCCGAACGTGCGCGGGAGCGAGAACGGGAGCGCGAGCATGAGCACGATCTGCAGCGCGCTGATCGCCGCCGACGGGTTCTCGAACGGGTGCGCCGAGTTCGCGTTGAAGAAGCCGCCACCGTTCGTGCCGAGCAGCTTGATCGCCTCCTGCGACGCGACCGGCCCGCCGGGGATGCTCTGCGTCCCGCCCGTGACGGTCGTGACGTCCGTGAAGCCGGTGAGGTTCTGGATGACCCCGCCCGCCAGCAGCAGCACCGCCGCGACCACCGAGAGCGGCAGCAGCAGGCGGAGCACGCCGCGAGTGAGGTCGACCCAGAAGTTGCCGATCGAGTCGCTGCCGCGGCGCGCGAAGCCGCGGACCAGGGCGATCGCCACCGCGATGCCGACCCCGGCCGAGACGAAGTTCTGCACGGCGAGGCCGAGCAGCTGCACGGAATACCCCATGGTCACGTCCGGCGAGTACGACTGCCAGTTCGTGTTGGTGACGAACGAGACGGCCGTGTTGAACGACAGCCCCTCCGGGATCGCCGGGAAGCCGAGCGAGTAGGGCAGCAGGGCCTGCGCCCGCTGCAGCGCGTAGACCAGCAGGATCCCGACCACCGAGAACGCGAGGACGCCGCGGAGGTACGCCCGCCAGCTCTGCTCGCCGCGCGGATCCACGCCGATCAGGCGGTAGAAGCCGCGCTCGACGGCGAGGTCCTTCGGCGAGGAGTAGACGTGCGCCGTGTAGTCGCCCAGCGGGCGGTACAGCAGCACCAGGACGAGGGCGACCGCGGCGACCTGGAGGATCGCGGGCAGCGCGCTCATCAGAACCGCTCCGGCTTCACGAGCGCGACGACCAGGTAGCCGATCGCGGCGATCGCGAGGACCGCGGCGACGACGTCGAACACGATCATCGTCCGGCCGCCCCGCTGCCGGCGGCACGCGGGCCGGCCTCGTCCTCCGCCGCGCGGGGGCCGGAGCCGGCGGGGCGGGGCGCGAGCGACTCGACCCCCCTCGCGACGAGGCCGAGGAGCGCGAAGACGGCGAGGACGCCGATCACGAAGAGAAGGTCGAGCACGGGAACTCCATTCGGGGGCCGAGGCGCCCCGAGTGCGGAGCTGCCCGGCCGGCACCGCAGAGAGCGCGGAACCGGCACGGATCCCGATGCAACACCCGGCGAGGCGCCCGATCGGCGCTCCTCACGACTTCCCTACGCCTGCGCGGTCGACCCTCACGCTCTCCTCACGGCGGCGGTGCCGTGAGCAGCCACGCTCACCTCTCCAGGCGGTACGCCTTCCAGAACTGGCGCATCGTCAGTCCGTACTCCTTGCGGAACAGCCGGGCGGCGGTGACGTACTCGCAGAGTCCGCATCGCGCGGCCAGCGCCTCGAAGCCGTCGGGGCTGTCCGCCGCGCTGATCTCCGCAGCGAGCGCCATCAGCCGGCAGACCCGGATGTACTCGGAGAGGGTCGGCCCGTTGCTGGCGAACAGCCGGTGGATCGTCCGCGGGCTGGTGTGGAAGACCTCGGCGAGCGTGGCCGCGCTCAGCTCCCGCTGGGTGAGGTGGTCGCGCACGTAGCCCTCGACGTGCTCGCGGGAGAGCTTGATCCGCTCGAGATCGCCGACGGCGAGGTGCGACCGGTTCGCCAGCGACGCCTCGATCAGACCGGTCATCTGCGCGAGGAGGGAGCGCACGGCATCGACCGGCATCGAGTCCCGGGACGCGAGCTCGTGCGCGAGGCTCTGGAAGTGCCGCATGAGTCGGGGCGGAGAGATCACCTCGACCCCGGAGAGCGGGATCGAGGCCTTGAACCGCTCGCTCAGCTGGTCGATCGGGATGCTGACGAAGACGCACTCCGTCCTGTCGTAGGTCTCCGACGACAGGGCCTCGCCGCGGCCGGCGATCGCGATGGATCCGCGGGTGAGTCGATAGCGCTGAGTGCCGACGGAGACGAAGCACTCGCCCTCGATGAGCGCCGCGATCTCCACTCGGTCGCTTCTCGGGAATCCGGTGGACGTCGAGTCGGGCGACGTGAAGTAGTTGGCCCGAGCCCGGAGGCGCTGCACTCCCACCTCGTCCAGGATGAGGCGCTCGACCTCCGCCTCGAACGGCTCGCGACTGCGCGGATGGACCTCGCCGATGCCCAGCCACTCGCTCATCGCCTTCTCGGCACCGGGGCCGCTGAACCGCTGCCGATCGATGCGGCATCGCGAACCCGTCTCGGGAGAAGCATCCATCGTCAGCACTGCGTCTTTGGTCTGCACTGTGTCTTTCATTCGTACTCATCTATCTCGAGGATCGTCTCAGCACACCCCCCCCATAGGGCCGCTCTCCACTTGCTCGCATCGTCAGAACATGTGAATTCTCAAAGCCATCGACGCCCCGTCCACCGCTGGATCGAAGGCATCTTCTCGATGACCGAGCGGTGAGTGTAACAGGATGAACTCCGCCAATGCCAGCATTTCCGCCATTCTTTCCACCGGCCGCCTGATAAGGGCCTCTCCATCGGGCTTCTTCCTGCTCTCAGGAGCTCCGCGCTACCGAATGAGCGAGCACTCTATGCGTCTTCATGTATATCGAAGGCTTTCAGAAACCGGTCACCCTCCTTCAGGTTCCAATAGCGCTCTCTGCCACTCGCAATGATTCCTGCCAGCGATTCCTCGGACCACCTCGTCCGCGGGAACACTCGATCTTCAGTACCGGGTCGCCCCCCGGCCTTCCCGCGCAACGACACCGAGGAGCAGCGGACCGATGACGTAGATCGAGCAGAACGCGAGACGGGACCTCCCCCGGATCCTCCAGCTGAGCGCCGTCCCCGCGACGGTGACTGCCGACCCGGTATCGACGACCCGCGAGATCACCGTCCGACCCCCCTTCTTTCCGACCGCGACAGAAGCGCCTGAGAGTGTCAGCGCTGAAAAGCGACAGCGCTGAAGAGTTACAGCGCTGAAGTGTGACAAGGGTCTCCTCACCTCACTCGGCGAGGTCCTGCCACCCCGATCCCGTTTCGAGCTTCCGTCCTGCGGCACGAGTCCACGGACTCCCGCGGCGCCTTTTCCATCGCGCGACATCGGATGACGCGACGAGGGTGAGAGACGTTTCTTTCCTCACTCTTCATCGAGACCCTCGAGCAAGGAACAAGGACCACATCATGACGACACACCACACCTCGACGACACGGAGAAGATCGACACGGAGAAGACGCCTCCTCGCGGCCACGGCCGTGATGACGGCGGCAGTCGCTGCCACCGGCGCGATCATCGCGGGAAGCACGGCCCTCCCCGCGAGCGCACAGGCGGCGCCGAGCACTCCCGACCTCCGCGTCTCCTACCTCCAGGTCGGCGCGACGGGCTCGCTGGCGCAGATCGACCCGGCGGGCGTCGCCGCGTCGAACGTGATCGTCTTCGCGTTCGCCGACGCCACGAGCAGCACCGCCGATCCCGCCACCCTCGCTGCGATCCAGAAGATCGTGGACCAGGAGTCGAAGGGCACGGTCAACCTCCTCAGCCTCGGCGGGCAGACCGTCACGCGCGACACGGTGAACGCCGCCACAGCGAGCGCCGTCGGCACTCGAGTGGTCCAGCAGATCGCGGACTGCAACGCGAAGATCACCGGCGGCAGGATCACCGGTGTCGATCTCGATCTCGAGAACGGCATCGATGCCGAGACGATCAGCGCACTCGGCGCGGCCGTCGACGGCGCGGGCCTGTCCCTGGCCGTCGCGCCGCAGGTCTACCTGAGCAGCGGGACCGAGGTGGACCCCGCCTCCCCCACCACCCTCACCCTCACCTCCGGCGTCCACGACGGCGTGAACGATCAGTACGCCCCGCTGCTGAAGAGCGGCACGGTCGACTACCTGCTCGCCCAGACCTACAACACCGGCGGCTGGACCGTCGGCGGCGTCGAGGAGAAGGACCCCGCCTTCTTCACCGCGATCTCGCACGCACTGAACAGCTCGGTCCGCACGGACTGCTCCGCGGCCTCCGGCCTGTGCATCCCCGCCCGGACGAAGGTCGTGATCGGCCAGGTCAGCAACGCCGGCGCGAGCGGCACCGCGAACAACGTCTTCGGCGGCTCGGGTGCCACCGCCTACGATCAGGCCGCGGTCCTCACCGGCCTCGCGTCGCAGTGGGCCGCGATGAAGGCCGACCCCGAGCACTTCGGCCACATCGACGGCATCATGCAGTGGTCGCTGAACAACGACTACGCGCCGAGCGCCTGGGGCGACACCTCGGCGAAGCCGGGCGCGTTCAGCGTCGCGCTCTTCGGCGCGACCCCTCCGGCGGCGGCCCCCTACTTCATCCTCCAGGTGAGCAACACCGGCCCCGACCGGCCGGACTCCGGCGCCTACGCGTCGGCGACCCTGGTGGTCGACTCGCAGTACTGGCTGTTCGGCAACCGCTGGGGGTCGGCGCTCGCCCCGGGCGCGAACGAGTCGTTCGGCACCGCGACGTCCGCCGCGAACCCGGCCACGCCCTTCGTCGTCGACAGCAGCAACCTCGACGCGATCTTCAGCGGCGGGAAGACGTCGTTCACCGCCTCGCAGGTGCTGATCAACGGCTACTCCTCGCAGCGCGACGTCGCCGGACCGGACAGGCAGTACGTCTGCTCGGCCGGGGCGGGCTTCACCTTCGAGGCCGGCCACGCCTACAACGTCCAGGTCAACGCCGACTCGGGATTCAAGTCCTGCGCGATCTCGACGGTGAACTGACCGCTCGCTGCCCTCCGCACTCCTCGTGCGGGTCGCCCCTGCCCCCTCTCCCCGCGGCCCGCACGAGGTCCACCCGGATCGAGCCCTCACTCCTCCCCGGACAACCGTCCCCGGGGAATCCCCGATGAAAGGAACCGTCATGTCCCGCTACCTCCTCCCCAAGGCCGTCGCCGGAGTCGTCCTGATCGCCGGCGTGCTGACCGGCTGCGCGCCGTCGATCACCACCACGCAGTCCTCGGACTCGACCAGCTCCAGCACCCCGGCGGGCGCAGCCGCACCGTCGACGCTCGCGCCGGCCGGCGCGAGCCTCGCGGGCACTTTCGAGGGCCTCAACGGCAAGAAGGTCTCGGGCACCGCGACGCTCGAGGGCGCGACGCTCGACCTGAGCGGCTTCGCCTCCGACGAGGGCCCCGATCTGCACCTCTACCTCACGAACGGGACCGACGAGAAGGCCGTGAGCGCCGGCGTCGAGCTCGGCGCGGTGGCCTACGACTCCGCCAAGCAGACCTTCACGGTCGACGACGCCGCCGGCTACAGCTACGTCGTCGTCCACTGCGACAAGGCGAAGGCCGTCTTCGGCGCGGCGAAGCTGTCGTGAGTCCGTCCGGACGGCGCTGGGCGGCCGGGACGCTCGGACTCGTGGTCCGCGTCGTCCTGGGCGCCCTGTGGATCAACGAGGGAGTGATCAAGCTCCGCGCAGGGTTCGGCGGCGCGGACATCCTGCTCGTCGCCGACGGAGCCGCGGCCAACCCGCGGGTGCCGGAGTACTTCCAGGTCTTCGCCTCGACGATCCTGCACGGCCAGGCCGGGCTCTTCGGCGTCGTCACCCCGCTGGTCGAGGTCGGCCTGGGCGTGGCACTGGTCGCGGGGATCCTCACCGCACCCGCCGCACTCGCCTCCCTGGCGACCCTGCTGATGTACTGGTCGTCCGATCAGCTGGTCGAGGAGTACCCGGTGATGGCGCTGCTCTCCGGCCTCGTCCTCGCGTTCGCCGCGAGCTGCTCGCGGATCGGCGCCACCGGTGCCCTGATCCGTCTCCTGCGTGCCCGGCACAGCGCCGTCGTCGCCGTGCTCGAACGCCCGGGTCTGCGCCGCTGGCTCTGACCCCGGCGGACCGCGTGCGGGGGCTCGTGAGGACCACATCTCCTCGCGAGCCCCCGCAGCCGTGTCCGACGGAGGCGGGGCTGCTCGACCGCGTCCTGCCGAGCGCACTGGAGGCGGCCGACGCACCGGGTCTACCCTGGCGGAGTCCGCTCGCCGAGCGGTCGAGGAGGAGGAGAACCGTGGTCGACTTCAACGAGCAGATCATCGCGGAGTTCCGCGCCAACGGTGGCACGGTGACGACCGCCGGCTTCGGCCGGAGCCTGGTCCTCGTGCACCACACCGGCGCGCGCTCGGGCGAGGAGCGCATCGCCCCGCTGATGGGCCTGCACCCCTCCCCCGACGTCTGGCTGATCGCCGCCTCCGCCGCCGGCGCCCCGAAGCACCCGGCCTGGTTCCACAATCTCGAGGCTCACCCCGACACCGAGATCGAGACCCCCGACGACGGCACCGTCCCCGTCCGCGCCCGCATCCTCGAGGGCGCCGAGCGCGACGCCGGCTGGGCCCGCTTCACCAGCGCCTCCGACGGCTTCAAGGGCTACGAGCAGAAGACCACCCGCACCATCCCCGTCATCGAACTCACCCGCCGCTGACCCCTCCCGCGAGATGCCACTTGTGCACGCGACACGCCGTGAAAAACGTGCACAAGTGGCATCTCGCGGCGGGCGCCGGCCCGGGTGCACGTCAGCGGAACGGGACGGGAACCGCGTCGGGGGTCGACCAGCGCAGGGCGAGCCGCTCGCGGAAGCCGTCGCGGCGCAGCTCCCCCTCGAGCGCGGCGATGACGATCGGCAGCAGCGCGCGCCGCTCCACCAGAACGTCGAGCGCTACCTCGGAGCCGTCCGTGACGAGCACCGAGCCCACCTCGGGCAGCACCACGATCCACTGACGCCCACCCACCTGCACGTGCCGGTGCGCGCGGAGTCGACGGAGCAGCTCGGGCAGGACCCGCGAGTCGAGGGCACCGACGTCGGCACGGAGAGCGATCATGCGCCGACAGTGCCCGCCGCCGGCATCCGCCCGGTGAACACCCGCCCCTCCGCCGGTGTCGCGGGACCGGCGGTGGAGTGAGAACCGCAGCCGCCCGGAGCACAACCGCCTGGAGCACAGCCGCCCGGAGACGATGAGACCCCCGACCGGATTCCGATCGGGGGTCTCATGCTGGTGCGCGAGGGGGGAGTTGAACCCCCACGCCCTTTCGGGCACACGGACCTGAACCGTGCGCGTCTGCCTATTCCGCCACTCGCGCTCACCAACGGCACCGAAGCACCGACGAGAAAGACTAGCACCCCTCCGCCGCGGCCCGAAACCGCGCCCCCCGATCCGCCGTCCCGCACGCGGCGTCCCCGGCGCGGCCAGCACGCCGAATCAGGCTCGGGGAGGCCGTATCCAGAGCATCCCAGTAACATGCCCGTAGCCGTGCGCGGCGCAGACACGAGATCGGAAGCGGACCGGGCGCGCAGACACCTCGATCCCAACGCGACCGCCGAGAGGCGAAGAAACGGAAGATCGGAAGACTGTGGGCATTCTGGACAACTTCGAGAAGGGACTCGAGCGCGTCGTCAACGGCGCCTTCGCTCGGACCTTCAAGTCGGGTCTGCAGCCGGTCGAGCTCGCTTCCGCCCTCCGCCGCGAGCTGGACACCACCGCGGCCGTCGTCACCCGCGACCGCATCCTCGTCCCCAACCGGTTGACGCTGCGCATGTCGGCCGCCGACCTCGACCGGATGGAGCGGATGGGCGCGACGCTGATCGACGAGCTCACCACCGTCGCGACCGAGCACGCGAAGAAGCAGGGCTTCCGCTTCTCCGGCCCGGTCGACATCTCGCTCGCGGCGGACGAGTCGCTCAGCGACGGCATGGTCGAGGTCGACTCACGGAGCGTCAAGGGCGTCGTCTCGTCCAACCCGGTGCTCGAGATCGACGGCAAGCGCTACCCGGTCACGAAGTCGCGGACCGTCATCGGCCGCGGCAGCGACGCCGACATCACGGTCGACGACTCCGGCACCTCGCGCAAGCACGTCGAGATCCTCTGGGACGGGGTGCGCGCCCAGGTGCACGACCTCGGCTCCACCAACGGCTCGAAGCTCGACGGCAGGCCTGTCACCCAGGCCCCGCTCGCCGCCGGGCAGACCATCTCGATCGGGCGCACGCGGATCGTCTTCCGCGTCGTCCAGGGCGCCGCACCCGCGCGCTCCGACCGCTCGCCGTCCGGCTCGTCCGGTCGCGCCTCCGACGGATTCTGGGACGACAGGCTATGAGCGAGCTCACTCTCTTCCTCCTGCGCATCGCCTTCCTGGCGCTGCTCTGGTTCTTCGTGTTCGGCATCGTCTACGCGCTGCGCTCCGACCTGTTCGGGCAGCGGGTGCGCAAGCTGCCGGCCGGCCAGCAACCCGCGTCGGCACAGGAGGCGGCCCCGTTCGTCACCGCGGCCCAGCCGGTGGTCGCCGCCGCGGCCCCAGCCGCAGCCGCCCCGCAGCCGTCGGCCCCCTCCGCCCGCCGCTCCCGCGAGGAGCGGACCGACTCGGGGGGCGTCGCCACGGTGCACACCGCGCAGCGCCTCGTCATCACCTCGGGCCCGAAGCGCGGCACCGAGCTCGAGCTCAACGGCGAGCCACTCACGATCGGCCGCTCCTCGGAGTCGGCGCTGGTGATCCGCGACGACTACACGTCGACGCACCACGCGCGCCTGCTGATCTGGAACGACGAGTGGATGATCCAGGACCTCGACTCCACGAACGGCACGTTCCTCGACGGCCGCCGGGTCGGCGCACCGACCAAGGTGCCGCTGAACACCCCGGTCAAGGTCGGCACCACCACCTTCGAGCTGCGGCGGTCGTAGCGCGTGGCAGTCGAACCGGACAGCGCCGCGGACTCGGGCGCCACGCGGGAGAGCGCCGCCGTCTCGCACGTCGGACGGATCCGCTCGAACAACCAGGACTCCGGCTACGCGGGCCGGCAGCTCTTCGTGGTCGCCGACGGCATGGGCGGTCACGCGGGCGGCGACGTCGCCTCCTCCATCGCGATCAAGCGCATCGCGCAGGCCGACCGCACCTACGCGTCGACCTACGAGGCCGAGGACGAGCTCAAGCGCACCCTCCTCGCGGCGAACACGATGCTCGCCGACGCCGTCGTCGACCATCCGGAGCTGACCGGGATGGGCACCACCGTCAGCGCCATCGTGCGCGTCGGCGAATCGGTGGCGATCGCGCACATCGGCGACTCCCGCATCTACGTGCTGCGCGACGGCAAGCTCGAGCAGGTCACCACCGACCACACCTTCGTGCAGCGCCTCGTCGACTCGGGCCGCATCACCGAGGAGGAGGCGATGACGCACCCGCGCCGCTCCGTCCTGATGCGGGTCCTCGGCGACGTCCACACGAACCCCGAGATCGACACCCTCACCCTCGAGACCGAGCCGGGCGACCGCTGGCTGATCTGCTCCGACGGCCTCTCCGGCGTCGTTCCGCACGACGAGATCCAGAAGGAGCTCTCGCGCGACGAGACGGCGCAGCAGGTCGCCGACCGCCTGATCCGAGACAGCCTGTCTCACGGTGCTCCGGACAACGTGACGGTCGTCATCCTCGACGTGCCCGACGCCGGCGACACCGCGCAGATCCTCGCGCCGACCGCCGAACCCGTGATCGTCGGCTCCGCGGCCGCGCCGACCCCGATCAGCACGGACGACTCGCAGAACCGGATCCGGATCCCCGGCCTCCGCCTGCACACCCGCGCCCCCGCTGCGCAGGGCCCCACCCACTTCGAGCCCGCCTCCGAGGACTACCTCGACGAGCTGATCGAGGAGGACCGGCGCCGGCACCTGCGCCGGAGGATCACCTGGCTCGTCGGCCTCTCCCTCGTGCTGATCGCCGGCTTCCTCGGCGTGCTGCTCGCCTACGACTGGACCCAGTCGCGCTTCTACGTCGGGACCGACGGCGACACCGTGATCATCTACCAGGGCATCCAGCAGTCGGTCGGCCCGCTCTCGCTCTCGAGCGTCAAGGAGGACACGGGCATCCCCCTCGACTCGCTCCGCGCCTACGACGTCGAGCAGCTCGAGCAGACGATCAGCGCCGACTCCTACGCCGGCGCCGTCGACATCGTCGAGCGCCTGACCGACGCGGAGGGAGCACCGTGACCGCCACCGCGACGACCCCCACCGCCGCACGGGAGCGCCCGCGCTTCCTCCGGCAGCGGCTGCGCAACCTCGAGCTCCTGCTGCTGCTCGGCGCGTGCCTGATCGACGCGTCGGCGATCCTGCTCGTCCAGCTCGGCGCCCTCGGCGCGGTCGACACCACCCTCGTCTCGCTCGGCGCCGGCCTCTCGGGCCTCGTGCTGGTCGTGCATGTGGTGCTGCGCTTCGCGGCACCGGAGGCCGACCCCTTCCTCCTGCCGATCGCCACCGTGCTCAACGGGCTCGGCGTCGCCGAGATCTACCGGATCGACATCGCCGACGGCGCGACCGGCTGGGAGTCGGTCGCGGTCCGGCAGATCATCTGGAGCGGACTCGCGATCGTCGCCGCGGTCGTCGTCCTGCTGGTGATCCGCAACCACCGCGTGCTCTTCCGCTACACCTACGTCGCCGGCTTCGCGGCGATCGTGCTGCTCCTGCTGCCCCTGCTGCCCTTCATCGGCCGCGAGGTCAGCGGAGCGCGCGTCTGGATCGGCATCGGCGACTTCTTCAGCTTCCAGCCCGGTGAGATCGCCAAGATCGCGCTCGCGGTCTTCTTCGCGGGCTACCTCGTCCGCAATCGCGACTCGCTCTCGATGGTCGGCAAGACCTTCCTCAGGGTCCGCTTCCCGCGCCTGCGCGACCTCGGGCCGATCCTCGTGGTCTGGGCCGTCACGATGGGCGTCATCGTCTTCCAGCGCGACCTCGGCACCGCGCTGCTCTACTTCGGCCTCTTCCTCGTCATGCTCTACGTGGCGACCGGCCGCACCGGCTGGGTGCTGATCGGCGTCGGGCTCTTCCTGGGCGGCGCGATCCTGGCGAGCCAGACCCTCGGCTACGTCGGCAACCGCTTCGCCAACTGGCTCGACGCCTTCAGCCCCGACCGCTATGGCGCCGACCCGGGAGGCAGCTACCAGCTCGTGCAGGGCCTGTTCGGCCTCGCCCACGGCGGCCTGCTCGGCACCGGCCTCGGCCAGGGGATGCCCGACATCACGCCGGTCCCGCAGTCGGACTACATCATCGCGAGCCTCGGCGAGGAGCTCGGCCTGGCCGGCCTCTTCGCGATCTTCGGCCTCTACCTGCTGATGGTCTCGCGCGGCTTCCGGATCGGCTTCGCCGGCCAGGACGACTTCGGCCGGCTCCTCGGCGTCGGGCTCTCGTTCGTCATCGCCCTGCAGTGCTTCATCGTCATCGGCGGCGTCACCCGCGTCATCCCGCTCACCGGCCTGACGACTCCGTTCCTCGCGGCCGGCGGCTCGTCGCTCGTGGCGAACTGGATGATCGTCGCCGTCCTGCTCCGCCTGTCCGACACAGTGCGCAATCAGCCGCGTCTGGTGGTGTGACTCCCCGATGAACCGAGAACTCAAGCGCGTGAGCTTCGTCGTCCTGGCGATGTTCGTGGCGCTCTTCGTGTCCACCTCCACCATCCAGGTCCTCCAGGCCGACACCCTCTCCGAGGACTCGCGGAACACCCGGACGCTCTACGAGAGCTTCTCGACCGAGCGCGGGGTCATCCTCGCCGGCGGGGAGCCGATCGCCTCCTCGACACCGTCGGACGACCTCTACAAGTTCCAGCGCCAGTACGCGAACGGCCCGCTCTACTCGGCCGTGACCGGCTACTTCACACTCAACCAGGGCACCACCGGCATCGAGCGCTCGCTCAACGACTACCTCTCCGGCACCTCGAACTCGCAGTTCTTCAACGAGATCGACAACCTCGTCTCGGGCCAGGACCCGAAGGGCGCCTCGGTCGAGCTCTCGATCGACCCCGTCGCGCAGCAGGCCGCGTTCGACGCGCTCGGCGACGACACCGGCGCGGTCGTCGTCACCGAGCCGGCCACCGGCCGCATCCTCGCGATGGTCTCCAAGCCCACCTTCGACCCGACCGCCCTCGCGTCGCACGACACCGACGACGTCCTCGCGGCGTACCGGGCGCTGAACGACGACCCGACGGAGCCGCTGGTCAACCGCGCCATCGGCGGCTCGCTCAACCCGCCCGGCTCCGTCTTCAAGCTCGTCGTCGCCTCCGCCGCCCTCGAGTCCGGCCGGTTCACGCCCGACTCGAGCTTCCCCAACGTGCAGGCGTACACGCTGCCCGGCTCGAGCTCGCAGGTGACCAACTCCGGCGGCGGTCTCTGCGGCTCCGGAGACACCGTCACGCTCGCGACCGCGGTCTCGCTCTCCTGCAACGTGCCGATGGCCGAGATGGGCGTGCAGCTCGGCGCCGCGGCGATCCGCGCGCAGGCCGAGAAGTTCGGCTTCGACACGGAGCTCGAGATCCCGATGTCGGTCGAGGCGAGCACCTACCCGCAGACCACGGACGACGCCCAGACCGCCCTGACGGCGTTCGGGCAGTACGAGGTGCGGGCGACTCCGCTGCAGATCGCGATGGTCTCCGCAGCGATCGCGAACGGCGGCGAGGTGATGCAGCCGAACCTGGTCGACGTCATCCGCTCGCAGGACCTCAGCGTCCTCCAGCGCTTCGAGGAGAAGTCGCTCGGGCGGGCCGTGAGCAAGGAGACGGCGGACGCGGTGAAGGCGATGATGGTCGCCAGCGTCGAGGGCGGCGCGGCGACGAATGCAACAATAGGAGGCGTCACGGTGGCCGGTAAGACCGGCACCGCTGAGAACGGCGGGGACGACCCGTACACCCTCTGGTTCACCGGATTCGCTCCTGCGGACGATCCGCAGTACGCCATCACCGTCCTCGTGGAGGACGGCGGAGGGCTCGGCCAGACCGGGTACGGCAACCTGATCGCCGCACCCATCGCGCAACAGGTACTAGAGGCGGTGCTGAACAAATGAGACCCACATCAGGCCTCACCTTCGGGGGACGCTACGAACTGCAGTCCCGGATCGCCATCGGCGGCATGGGAGAGGTGTGGCAGGCGACGGACCTCGTCATCGGCCGCACCATCGCGATCAAGATCCTCAAGGACGAGTACCTCGGCGACCCCGGGTTCCTCGAGCGCTTCCGCGCCGAGGCCCGGCACGCCGCGCTCGTCAACCACGAGGGCATCGCCAACGTCTACGACTACGGCGAGGAGGACGGCTCCGCCTACCTCGTGATGGAGCTCGTCCCCGGCGAGGCGCTGTCCACGGTCCTCGAGCGCGAGCGCGTGCTGTCGACCGACAAGGTGCTCGACATCGTCGCCCAGACCGCGCTGGCACTGCACGCGGCGCACGCCGCCGGCCTGGTGCACCGCGACGTCAAGCCTGGGAATCTCCTGATCACACCCGACGGCCGGGTCAAGATCACCGACTTCGGCATCGCCCGCATCGCCGACCAGGTGCCGCTCACCGCGACCGGCCAGGTCATGGGCACGGTGCAGTACCTCTCACCGGAGCAGGCGAGCGGCCAGCCCGCCTCGCCGGCGACCGACATCTACTCGCTCGGCATCGTCGCGTACGAGTGCCTCGCGGGGCGCCGGCCGTTCACCGGCGAGTCGCAGGTGGCCATCGCGATGGCCCAGATCAACGACACCCCGCCGGAGCTGCCGGTCACGGTCGCCGAGCCGGTGCGCAACCTCGTCTACTCCTGCATCGCCAAGAAGCCGGTCGACCGCCCGGCGACCGCCGCGCACCTCGCCCGCGCCGCCCAGGCCCTGCGCTCGGGCGACGTCCGCGGTGCAGCGATCGCGGTCCCGGCCGTCGCCGGCGACCTGCCGACCACCCAGGCCACCACCGTGCTCCCGTCCGGCGGCGCCGGCACACAGGCGACGACGATCCTCGGCGCCGGAGCGACGACCGCCCTCGCGGCGAACCCGCCGACCGGAGCCGTCGACGCCCCCGTCGAGACCGAGGAGCCGCGCAAGCGCAGCCCCTGGACCTGGCCGCTCGTCGCGCTGATCGTCATCCTCGCCGTGGTGATCGCCGGCACGATCTTCGCGCTCACCACCGGCGACAGCAGCGAGGCCGAGCCGACCCCCAGCCAGACGCAGAGCCAGACCCCGTCCCAGACACCGTCTCCCTCGCCGACCCCCTCGGCCACGCCGAGCTCGAACACCGCGGTGATCAACTCCGCCGACTACGTCGGCCGTCCGTTCGACGAGGTCGAGGCCGAGCTGACCGCGCTGGGCATGGGCGTGCAGCGCGAGGAGGGATCGAGCGCTCCCAGCTCCGACCAGGTCGGAACGGTCGAGGAGGTGAACCCGACCGCGAACGTGGTCAAGGGCACCACGATCGTCGTCACCACCTACACCGAGGTCGCGGTCCCCGGTGCACCGACCGCCGTCCCGACGGTGACTCCCGCGGCGTCGAGCGTCGAGCCCGGCGAGACCTTCAACGTGACGTGGAGCAACTACAACCAGTGCCCCAGCGGAACCTCCGTGACCGGTTACCGGGTGACCGCCTCCGGTGAGGGCGCGACCGTGACGAGCACCAACCCGTCCACGTCGACCACCGCCACGATCCAGGCCGGCTCGGCCGCGGGAACGATCGACATCACCTACACGGTGCTCTGCGGCGAGCCCGAGTCGCCCGCCTCGCCCACCCTCTCGGTCCCGGTCGAGGCCCCGGCCCCGACGCAGACCCCGTCTCCGTCGCCCACCCCGTCAGCGACGGCCACCCGCGAGCCCACGGAGGGCTGACCCTCCGCGCAGGAGCCGCCCCCGCACCGCTCGCGGTGACGGAGGGCGGCCCCCGTCGTTCAGCGGCGGGTGCCGCGCCGTGCGCCGACGACGAAGGTGATCGCCGCCGCGATCACCCCCGCGCCGGCCGAGATCGCGACCCGCGCCGCCGGGTGCAGATCCGTCCCCACCACGAGCGCGACGCTGACGACGGCGATCGTGACGACGAGGACGATGGAGGCGAGCGCCTGAGGGGTGAGCCGGGACGACGATGCCATGGTGCTCCTTCGGTCGGACTTGTGCGGCTGCCCGAGCCTGCTGCTCGGCAGTGGGGCGATGCCAATACGGGTAGGCGAGCATCCCTCGATTCCGTCACGAGACATCGCTCCTCGGCGCGCACGACCAGGCAGGCGTGGACCCGCAGCAGGGGAGCGACGCACTGATCCGCAGTGCTGCGGCTGGGCGACGCGCCACCCGGCGGACGCCGAGCGCCGGGCTGCCGGGAGGCGCCCGGGTACACTTGCCGTGGCTCCTGCGCGGGCCGTGACACGGAAGTACAGGGCGGGAGCGTGCGCGTGACGGATGAGGGACGCCTGATCGCAGGACGGTATCAGGTCGGGCCCCGGCTCGGACGCGGCGGGATGTCCGAGGTCTACCTCGGCACCGACACCCGTCTCGGCCGCACGGTCGCGATCAAGGAGCTCAAGCTCTCGCTGTCCTCCGACTCCGCCTTCCGGCTGCGCTTCCGGCAGGAGGCGCAGTCCGCCTCGCGCATGTCGCACCCGACCATCGTCCGCGTCTTCGACGCCGGCGAGGAGGTCTCGCTCGACGACAACGGCGCCGAGTCGCGACGCCCCTTCATCGTCATGGAGCACATCGAGGGGCGCCTGCTCAAGGACGTCATCGCCGAGGGCCCCGTCGACGTCGACGAGGCCGTCCGCATCACCGAGGGCATCCTCACCGCGCTCGAGTACTCGCACCGCGCCGGCGTCGTCCACCGCGACATCAAGCCGGGCAACATCATGCTGACCCCGTCGGGCCAGGTGAAGGTGATGGACTTCGGGATCGCCCGCGCCGTCTCCGACTCCGCCGCGACCGTGGCGCAGACGACCGCGATCCTCGGCACCGCCGCCTACTTCTCGCCCGAGCAGGCGAAGGGCGAGCAGGTCGACGCGCGCAGCGACCTCTACTCCGCCGGCATCGTCCTCTTCGAGCTGCTCACCGGACGCGCCCCCTTCCGCGGCGACACCCCGGTCGCCGTCGCCTACCAGCACGTCAGCGAGACGCCGCCGGCACCCAGCTCGATCAACCCCGCCGTCTCGCCCGCGCTCGACGGCGTCGTCGCCAGGGCGCTGTCGAAGGACCGCTACGAGCGTTTCCAGGGCGCAGCGGAGTTCCGCGACGACCTGCGCGACGCCGCCGCCGGCCGCCTGCCCGACCACCGGCCGATCGACGAGCTGACCACCTCGCTCTTCGCCGCTCGGAGCGGCGGCGGGATGAACGACTCGGAGCTCGCCCTGCGCCAGCTCGCCGAGGACAACTCGATCGTGCGCACCCAGCGCCGCCCGCCGGTGCTCTGGATCTGGTCATCGATCGTCGTGCTCGCCGTCATCGTCGCCGCGCTGGTGATCTGGGTGCTCACCCTCCAGCCGACCACCACGCTGCCCTCGCAGTCACGGGAGGTCCCGGCACTCGCGAACACCACCTACGACAGCGCCCAGTCCACGCTCACCGAACTCGATCTGGTCGCCAGCCAGCTCGCCGAGTACAGCGACACCGTCGCAGCGGGCGAGGTCATCCGCACCGACCCCGGCTCGGGGACGATCGTCGCCCCCGAGACCGTCATCCGCGTCTACGTCTCGCAGGGCGCCCAACCGGTGGCCGTCCCCGAGACTGCGGGGACGACGCTGGAGGAGGCGATCGGCGCTCTGACCAGCGCCGGCTTCGCGGAGGGGTCGCAGACCCGGCAGAACTCACCGACCGTTCCGGCTGACGTCGTGCTCTCGAGCACCCCCGCCGGCGGCCAGGAGCAGACGCCGGGGACCAAGATCGACCTCGTCGTCTCCTCCGGTCAGGTCACCCTCCCCGACCTCGTCGGCCAGACACTGAGCACCGCCCTGGCGACGCTCGCCGCTGAGCAGCTCCAGCTCGTCGGAGTCGAGGCGCCGGACGAGACCTGCGAGTCG
Organism: Rathayibacter sp. VKM Ac-2760; assembly: GCF_009834185.1. Classification (GTDB taxonomy): domain Bacteria; phylum Actinomycetota; class Actinomycetes; order Actinomycetales; family Microbacteriaceae; genus Rathayibacter. The sequence goes on along the minus strand of NZ_CP047173.1, from coordinate 20,892 downwards.
GTCCGGGCGAACCCGCCGATCACCACGCAATCCCTCGCGCCCGGCGACGTGCCGCAGGGCTCGACCGTCGCGCTCGGCTTCTGCGCCGGCTGACGGAGAGCCGGCTGACGGACAGCCGGATGACGATGCCTAAGCCCGCCGCACGACCCCGGCGAGCGGCGGCGCGAGCCGCAGCACACCGTCGTCCTGCGCTCCCGCCTCCACCGGCGCGCCGACCCGGCCGCGGATGTCGCTCGGAGTGAGCCCCTCGCGGCGCTTGAGCGCCCGGCGGAGGTGGTCGGCCGACGAGAAGCCGGATGCCGCCGCGATGGTCTCGAGCGGCACCTCCCGGGGGCGCCGCCGGAGCAACTCCACCGCGCTCGCCACGCGGGCACGCTCGATCTCGCTCGCCACCGTCGTCCCCGCGTCCTCGAAGAGCCGCTGGAGCGAGCGGGTCGACACGTTGACCGCGTCCGCGACCGCCTCCGGCGTGCACCGCGGTGTGCGGTGCGTCCGGTCGATCACCGTGCGGGCCCGGCCGAGGGTCGCCGCGCGCACGCTGGTCGTCCCGGGCTGGGAGCCGGCCGATGCGAGGAACGCGCTGACGAGCAGCTGCTTGACGACGTGCGCGAAGCTGTCGATCTCCCCCTCCGCCGGCAGCCCCGTCCCCGACTCCGCCGCGAGCGCGAACGCGGTGGTGAAGGCGAAGGCCGCACGCGTCGACCGTGCGTCCGGATCCAGGGAGTAGACGCTCGCGCCGAGGTCGAAGCCGTAGCGCCGCATCTCGTCCGCCCGGATCGAGACCTGCAGCGAGGTGACCGGGGTCGTCGACTCGGTGGTGAAGGTCGTGGTGCCCGGCTGGTAGGCGATCGACCCGGGGCGCAGCAGCGCAGTGCGATCGGGCCCCACGAGCCGGACCACCCCCTCGATCAGGAAGCTGAAGTTGAGGACCGACGTGTCGTCCGCTCCCCAGGTCCCCCGGAGGACTCGCAGCGGGGACGTCGTGAGGAGGACGACGCTGAGATCACCCGCGGTGAAGCCGGACCCGGTCATGCGCGGCATCGTGCCCGGCTTGACCACGATCCTCGGGCCGAGTGCCTCGAGCTCCCGGATTCCGGAATAAGCCCAGGATATCGATTCCACCATGCGATGCCTCGGAGTTCTCTTTTCCACGTCGCCGGTCCCCTAACCGGCGCCTTCCGATTATGCCTGGAGAGCGGCGTGCATCTTCCGCCGCAGTTCCGTCAAATCACGCCACCTGCACGGGGGACCTGACACGACATACCGAGACCGACTCCGCGCCCTGGTGCCGATCGGGGCGAAAGTGCGCGCTCTCATAGCGCGTCGCCGTCGTGGATCGCAGCCACAATGACGGGAAGGACCACCCCCCGTCAGGGTGGCAAACGGGCGGAGGAGCCGGTGTGGCGGGTGCGAGAAAAGCCGGCCGATAAGACCGATCGAATGGCGCAGCGCAAGAAACCGATAAGACGGTCTTCGCGATTGCCCAGGACGACGACTAGTCGCGGACACGAAGTTCCGGCCGGGTGCTCCGGTCGCGTAATGGACACCTCAGCGCACGGACGAAGCCGCCGGGACGCGCGCCGCCTCGATGAGCCAGTTCGCGAGCAGCAGGCGACCCCCCTCGGTGAGGACCGACTCGGGATGGAACTGCACCCCCACCACGGGCGCCGTCCGGTGCCGCAGCGCCATGACGACGCCCTCGGCCGTGCCGGCGATCACGGCGAGCTCCGGCGGCAGGGTCGAGCGCTGGACGGCGAGCGAGTGGTAGCGCATCGCTGTGAAACCCGAGGCGATCCCGGCGAACAGCGCGTCGCCGTCGTGCTCGATCGACGACGTCCGGCCGTGCATCAACTCGGGTGCCTCGCTCACCCGGGCACCGAGGGCGTGCGCGATCACCTGGTGGCCGAGGCAGACTCCGAGGAGCGGCTGGTGCGTCGCGATCGCATGCCGGACGAGGGCGACCGAGGTCGGCACGTCCTCCGGCCGTCCCGGTCCCGGCGACAGCACGATCGCCTCGCTCCCCGTGGCGCGCTCGATCGCCGCCTGCGGGGAGAGCTCCGCCCCCTCGACGACCTCGACCTCCGCCCCCGCCTCTCGGAGGTGGGCGACGAGCGTGAAGACGAAACTGTCGTAGTTGTCCACCACCAGAAGCCGAGTCATCGGGCCGACGACCTCCCCGGCGTCATGAGCCGACGGTGACGTTCTGGTCGAGGACGAGCGACTGCACCCAGGGGAAGACCCACTCGGCGAGCGCCGCGAGCACCGCGACGGCCAGCACGACGACGATGAGCAGGCGGAGCCACCAGGGTCCGGGCAGGACCCGCCACAGTGCTGCGTACACGGTCAGCCCTCCTCGGCGAGCGACGCCGCGATCTCGGCCGGCGCTCCCGCGGAGCGCGGCTGCCACGATTCGAAGACGCCGTAGGCGATGATCCGCTCGGCGGTCGAGTACAGCGGGTTGCAGCTCGTCAGGGTGATCAGCCGGTCACCAGGCACGGCGCCGGTCGTCCAGGGCACCGGATCGATCACCTGCACCTCCGAGGGCTGCACGTACTCGAGGTTGCGGAAGCGGTAGGTGTACCAGCCGTCCGCCGTCTCGATGTAGATGGCGTCGCCGAGCTGCAGCTGGTCGATCAGATGCATGCCGCCGCCGTACGCGCTCCGATGCGCCGCAAGCGCGAAGTTGCCCGTCTCGCCCGGCATCTGCGTGCCGGGGTAGTGGCCGATGCTGCCCTCGTCGAGCACGTTCTCCGCGTCGACGCCCTCGGCGATCGTCCGCACCCAGCCCTCGCCGTAGCGCGGGATGTAGAGATTGCCGAACGAGGTGTCGAGCGCCGCGACCGGGGCGATCACCGGGTCGCCGAACCCGGCGGGAGCGTCGCTCGGAGCCGCCGACGGCTCGGGCGCCGGAGCGGCGTCGCTCCAGGTCTGGCGGAGCTCGGCGGCCTCGGAGGTCTGCTGGCCGGCGATCACCGCGTCGTTCCAATACAGCTGCCAGCCGAGGTAGAGGAGGACGAGCGCTCCCGCAGTGAGGAGCAGCTCCCCCAGGACGCCGAAGAACGTGAGGCGCCGGCGGGGTCGTCGTGCGCGCGATCGCAGCGGGGGCACGGCGGACGACGGGGCAGTCATGCGGAGAGTCTAGGCGCGGGTCGAGGAGCGCGACCGGGGCGGACGGCGCTCTGGCGCGTTCTCGACGGCTCCCCGATCGCCCACGCGAACGTCGGACCGGTCCCGCGCTCCCGGTGGACTCCTGTCTCCCGGTACAGTGGAGAGCATGGCACGAGCGACGAAGAGCCCGAAGCCCGAGCGCGACGAGGCCCGGACCGGTGAGGACGCACCCAACCCGGTGTGGTTCAAGCCCGTGATGTTCGGGTTCATGCTGCTGGGTCTGGCCTGGATCATCGTCTTCTATGTCAGCCAGGGCACCCTGCCGGTCCCCGATCTGGGCAACGCGAACATCCTCATCGGGTTCGGCATCGCCTTCATCGGCTTCCTGATGACCACGCGCTGGCGCTGACCCTCCCCGCATGAACGACGCCCCGTCCGGTCCGCCGACGGGGCGTTCGTCGTCGGTGGCACCGCCGCCGAGTCGGCCGCTGCCGCCCCTCACGTCCTCCGTCGCGCGCCTGCGCGCCGCGGGCTGCGTCTTCGCCGAGGAGGAGGCCGCGCTGCTGCACGAAGCGGCCGGCGACGGCCGAGCGCTGGAGCAGCTCCTGCGGCGACGGGAGGCGGGCGAGCCGCTCGAGCAGATCCTCGGCTGGGTCGCCTTCCGCGGGCTGCGCATCCCGGTCTCCCCCGGCGTCTTCGTCCCCCGGCGGCGCACCGAGGCCGTCGTCGACGCCGCCCTCGCGCTCCTGGCCGGACGCGGGCCCTCGACCGTCCTCGACCTCTGCTGCGGTGTCGGAGCGATCGGGCGCGCCCTGATCGAGGAGCGCGACGGCCTCACCCTCCACGCGGCCGACCTCTCCCCCGCTGCCGTCGCCTGCGCCCGGCGGACTCTGGCGGGACTCGCGTCGGTCCACCAGGGCGACCTGCTCGCCGCCCTCCCCGAGGGGCTCCGGGGCCGGATCGACCTGGTGGTCGTCAACGCGCCCTACGTGCCGACCGCCGCGATCGTCCTGATGCCGCCGGAGGCGCGCCTGCACGAGCCGGCGTCGACCCTCGACGGCGGGAGCGACGGTCTGGGGCTGCACCGACGGATCGCAGCGGAGGTCCTCCCGTGGCTGAGCGGTGACGGCGCGGTCGTGATCGAGACCAGCCGAGAGCAGGCGGAGCGGACGGCGGCGCTCTTCGCGGCGGCGGGATTCAACCCGTCGATCCTCCTCGACGACGAGCTCGACGCCACGGTCGTCTCGGCCCCACGACACCGAACTACACGCGTGTAATTATCCCCAGGTGTTGAAACTCCTGTGGAGAACTCCGCTCACCGCGCCAGGCCGCGGATGCGGAGGGCGATCGGACGCGGATCGGCGGCGGGACGGGGCGGGATCGCCGTTCCGGTCGCCGCCTTCGGCGCCGCTCGGAATCACAACGGCGTAGTTCTCCCCAGTGTTAACAACTCTGTGGATAACTTCGTCCCCAGCTGTGGACAGCTGCTGTGGACAGTGGTGAACGCCCTGTGGACAGCCCCCGGGCCCCTGTCGCGAAGCCTCAGGCCAGGACGTACGCGCCGGCGGTGACCGCGACGAGACCGACGCCGATCAGCCCGACCAGCAGGTTCTGCGTCCGCCGCTGCGACCGCTGCCGGGTGCGGGTGTAGACCAGCCCGATCAGCGCGCCGGCGACGAGACCGCCCACGTGCGCCTGCCACGCCACATTCATCCCGGGCAGGAATCCGATCACGAGGTTGAGGCCGACCAGCACGAGCAGCTGCGAGGCCTGCCCGCCGAGGTGGCGCAGGATCACGAGGTAGGCGCCCATCAGCCCGAAGATCGCGCCAGAGGCGCCGATCACCGGGGTCAGCGGGCTCGACAGCAGGAGGACGCCGACCGAGCCGGCGAAGCCGCTGACCAGGAACAGCGTCAGGTAGCGGCCTCGGCCGAGCATCCGCTCGAGCGCCATGCCGAACACCCACAGCGTGTACATGTTCAGCAGCAGATGGAACGGCACCACGAAGAAGAGGGAGGTGCTGTGCGCGAAGATCGAGGTGATCATCCGCCACGGCTCGAAGCCGGCGCCGAAGCCGGGGAGCGTGTAGGCGGGGAAGTAGGCGATCGCGTTCAGCACCGTGTCGCCGATGAACGGCAGCACCTCGAGGATCCAGACCAGCACGCAGAGCGCGATGATCGCGTAGGTCACCGTCGGCTGGTCGGCCCGCGTCATCGCCCGGACGCGCGAGACCAGCGGTCCGCGCACGCGGGGCGCCTCACTGCGCTGCTGCGCCATGTCGTCGGGGCAGATCACGCCGACCGGGGCCGGGGTCTGGCACTCGCCGCAGATCGTGCGACCGCACCGCTGGCAGCGCACGAAGCTCTGGCGATCGGGGTGGCGGTAGCAGGTGTACGTGCTGCTCGGCGGGACCTGGGTCACGGACGTTCCTCCGGGAGAGAGAACGAGGGCCGGGTCCATCAGGACCCGACCCTCGACTGAGTGGTGGTGAGGCGATCAGACCTCGGTGATCTCGACGCTCTCGATCACGACGTCCTCGAGGGGCTTGTCGCGGCCGTCGGTCGCCACGGCGGACAGCGCGTCGACGACCTTCTTGGACTCGTCGTCGGCGACGGCGCCGAAGATGGTGTGCTTGCCCTGGAGCCAGGTGGTCGGCGCCACGGTGATGAAGAACTGCGAGCCGTTGGTGCCGCGACCCGCCTGCTTGCCGGCGTTGGCCATCGCGAGGATGTAGGGCTGCGTGAAGTCGAGCTCGGAGTTGATCTCGTCGTCGAACTGGTAGCCGGGGCCGCCGATCCCCTGGCCGAGCGGGTCGCCGCCCTGAAGCATGAAGTCGGGGATGATGCGGTGGAAGACGGTGCCGTTGTAGAGCGGCTCCTTCGTCTTCGCACCCGTCGCCGGGTGGGTCCACTCGATGTCGCCGGTCGCGAGACCGACGAAGTTGCGGACCGTCTTCGGCGCGTGATTGCCGTAGAGGTTGACGACGATGTCGCCCTTGGTGGTGTGGAACGTCGCAACTGCGGTGTGCAAAGGCATGGGTGGATTCTCGCACAGCGGGTCTGTAGGGCTCCGCAACACCCGGTGTCAATGCGCTGGGTGCGCGATGCGCGGGCCGCGGGATGAGTGGCAGTATTGAGGCGTTGTTCGCCGCTCGTAGCCGATGGAGGACCAAGTGGGTCTGTCACGTAAGCACAAGAAGGATCTCAAGCGCCTCCGCAAGAACGCCGAGGCGGTCTGGAGTGAGCAGCAGGAGGTGCTGGCGCACGCCGCCTCCGTTCTCGAGAAGAGCCGCCGCCACGCGACCAAGTACGCGAAGAAGGAGGTCGTGCCGGCCGTCAAGGACGCCTACTCGAGCCGGGTGAAGCCCGTCTACGACAACGGTGTGTCCGCGGTCGAGGGCACGTACTCGTCCGCTCGCGACGCCTACAAGCACAAGGTCCTCCCGACCTTCGCCGCCGTCGGCGGGACCGCTGCGGCCGCGTTCGAGGCCGCGAAGGACTCGAAGAACCGCGCGAAGCTCGCCGAGATCTCGAAGGCGCGCTGGGAGGAGCTCACCACTCCCCCGAAGAAGAAGAACAAGGTCGGCACGGTCTTCGCGATCGGCGCCGCCCTCGTCGCGGTCGGCGGCATCGGCTACGCCGTCTGGCAGACCTTCCGTGCCGACGACGAGCTGTGGGTCGCCGAGGACGAGCCGGCCAGCGCCGCGCAGTCGCCGGCGTCGACCGCTTCCTGACGCACGGCCCGAGGCCCGGATCCCGCACCGCGGATCCGGGCCTTCGCCGTGTCCGGGCTTCCCGCACGGCGCGATTAGGCTGCTGAGGTGGACATCCGGGTCGCCGCGTACGGCGTGATCATCGACGGCGAGCGCATGCTCCTCGCCCACTGGAGCCAGGGCCCGTGGGAAGCGTGGACGCTGCCCGGCGGCGGCATCGACGAGGGCGAGTCGCCCGCCGACGCGGCCGTGCGCGAGATCTTCGAGGAGACCGGCTACCACGCGGAGCTCGAGGGACTGATCGGCGTCGACTCGCACGTGATCCCCGCACACCGCCGCAGCGACCCGGAGGCCGGGCCGCTGCACGCCATCCGCGTCGTCTACCGCGCCCGCGTCGTCGGTGGGGAGCTGACCCACGAGGTCGACGGCTCGACCGACGCCGCCGCGTGGTTCCCGCTCGCCGAGGTCGAGGGCCTCGAGCGCGTCGAGCTGATCGACGTCGCCCTGACCATGAACGAGGCCTGGTCGCTGCGCTGAGAGGCCTTGCCACGGCAGGTCTCGATACGCCGCCTCCGGCGACTACTCGACCAGCATGCAGTGCGCCCGCGGCGGCGACCGACATGCAGCGACACCCAGCGGGGTCCATCACGAGCATGCAGCGCCGCACGACGGCGTCCACGACCAGCCCGCAGCGCCGCACGACGGCGTCCACGACCAGCCCGCAGCGCCGCACGACGGCGGTCATGCTGATCGAGTAGCCCGCGCAGCGGGCGTATCGAGATCCCGGCTCCCCAGGAATCGTGCGGTGCCGGCCGGTGTTGTCGTTTCTGTGATCGTCGAGCTCTACACGTCCGCCTTCTGCGGGGCCTGCCATGCGGCCCGCTCGGTCCTCGAGCGCGCCGCCGAGCTCGTCCCGGCGGCCGAGATCCGCGAGTTCGACGTCGCCTTCGCGCCCGCCGCGGCCGAGGCGGCGGACGTCCGCTCCACCCCCACCGTCGTCGTCCGCGACGAGACGGGTCGCGCAGTGTTCCGCGCGGAGGGTGCCCCGTCGCTCCCCCAGGCGCTCTCGGCGCTCGCTCTCGCCGTAGGGTGACCTCGTGCCGCATCGTCGTCGAGTCGCCAGCGTCGCCGTCGTGCTGGCGGCCACGGCCTCGCTGGCGCTGGCCGGCTGCTCGACGCAGCCCGTCTCGGAGGCGACGGTCGGCATCGGCCGCGGTGGCCAGCGCGCCGAGGTGCTGGGCGTGGTCGTCGTCTGCTCGGGAGCCGTCGACGGTCTCGACCTCGCGATCGAGGACACCGCCCCCCTGCTGATCGGCGACCGCGAGCGGCGGATCACCCGCTGGGTCGCCCCCGAGCCTGTGGACGACATCGGCGCCACCGACCTCTCCGGCCGCACCGTCTGGCCGGCCGACCGGGAGATCGAGCGCTTCCCCCTCGGCGTCGATCTCACCCTGGGCGCCTACGCCGTCGGCGGCTCGGTCGTCGGCCGTCCGGTGGTCTTCACCGCCGAGCAGTTCGACACCCTGTCCGTCGGCGAGATCATCGTCGGCGACATCCGCGACGGCACCTCCGAGACCCTCTCCGTCGAGAACTTCCTCGGCCTGGCCTGCCAGCCCCGCTGATCCGCCGCCGGCCCTCGCCACAACGAGTCGCTCATGATCCAGCGGGCTCTGGCATGCTCCGCGCTGCCGGCGTCACAGAGAACGTCACCGTCCCCGTCTGCGCCGAGCTGCTCGGCGATCTGAGGCGCTGCTTCGACGCGCTGACCGCCTATCGCTCCGGGGACGTCCACCCGATCATCGAGACACTCGCCGGCGCCTCCTTCGCCGCGGTGGAGAACGGGCGGCGCCTCGCCACGGAGATCGCGGCGATCGGGGCGCAGTGGGACGCCGAGAGCTGAGGCCTTCGTGCAGAAGCTCGTCGAGGCCGGAGTCCTCACGCAGTCGCGAGCGGGACGCAGGAACCGCTCGTTCGAGGCCGTGGAGGTCCTGGCGGCTCTCGACGCCTTCGCCGCGAGGGCACGACGCCCGCGGTTCGGCACGCGGAGCGCGGGATGAGAGAGAAGAAGGGTGTGGAGCCTAGGAGATTCGAACTCCTGACATCCTGCTTGCAAAGCAGGCGCTCTACCAACTGAGCTAAGGCCCCGGACCGGCGGTGAGGCGCCGGCGAGAGTGGAACGGCCCGTCACCTCGCGGTGACGGGCCGTTCGGCACGTGGGGGTACCAGGACTTGAACCTGGGACCTCTTCATTATCAGTGAAGCGCTCTAACCGCCTGAGCTATACCCCCGAAATGGCCAGATGAGACTCTACCCGACGACGCGTCAGAATCCCAATCGGCCGCTCCGCGTCCCTACTGGTTGGTGAAGCCGACCAGCAGGCCACCCGTGATCTTGACGCTGAGGTTGTACAGCAGCGCCACGATCGCACCGAGGGCGGTGGTGACGATCGTGTTGAGCACGGCCACGACGATCGCGAAGCCCATGATCTGGGGCAGCGAGATGATCGTGTTGAGGTCGAAGGCCTCGGCGCCGGCGATGTCCTGGACGAGGCCGTTGACCTCGTCGAAGACGCCCGTCTGCGCGAGGACCGTGTAGACGAGGTAGACGACGACGATCGTGATGATCGCCAGCGTCAGCCCCAGCAGGAACGACAGCTTGACCGCCGACCAGAAGTCGACGTACACGAGCTTGAGTCTGACCTGCTTCGCCGCCGGGCTCTTCGCGGACTTCCTGGCGAGCTTCTCGGCGACCGTGCTACTCATCGACGGACCCATCCTCCTCCGACACCGCATCGGACTCGGCCGTAGCCGCAGCGGCGTCGGGATCCTCGTCCGGGGCGTCGATATTGCGTTCGGTGTTCTTGGCGAGTGCGATGATGCGGTCGTCCTCTGCGAATCGTGCGAAGACGACTCCCATGGTGTCGCGACCCTTGGCCGGGACCTCGGCCACCGCAGAGCGTACCACCTTGCCACTCGCGAGAACGACGAGCACCTCGTCGTCCTCGCCGGTGATGATGGCGCCGACGAGGTCGCCGCGCTTCTCCTCCAGCTTGGCCACCTTGATGCCCAGGCCGCCGCGGCCCTGGAGCCGGTACTGGTCGACGGCGGTGCGCTTGGCGTAGCCGCCCTCGGTCACCACGAAGACGTAGCCCTCGTCGCTGACGACGTTGGCGTCCAGCAGTCGGTCGTCGCCGCGGAACGACATGCCCATCACTCCGGAGGTGGAGCGGCCCATCGGGCGCAGCGCCTGATCGGAGGCGGTGAAGCGGATCGACATGCCCTTGCGGGAGACCAGCAGCACGTCGCTGTCCTCGTCGACCAGCAGAGCGGAGACGAGCTCGTCGCCCTCGCGCAGCTTGATCGCGATGATGCCGCCGGAGCGGTTGGTGTCGTACTCGGCCAGCGCGGTCTTCTTGACCAGGCCGTCGCGGGTGGCGAGGACGAGGTAGCGGGCCGCCTCGTAGTCGCGGATGTCGAGGATCTGCGCGATCTGCTCGCCCGGCTCGAGCGCGAGCAGGTTCGCGATGTGCTGGCCCTTCGCGTCGCGGCTCACCTCCTGCAGCTCGTACGTCTTGGCGCGGTACACGCGGCCGGTGTTCGTGAAGAACAGCAGCCAGTGGTGCGTCGTGGTGACGAAGAAGTGCTCGACGATGTCGTCGGCCTTGAGCTGGGCGCCGCGCACGCCGCGGCCGCCGCGGTGCTGCGCGCGGTAGGAGTCGCTGCGGGTGCGCTTGAGGTAGCCGCCGCGGGTGACGGTGACGACCATCTCCTCCTCGGGGATCAGGTCCTCGACGCTCATGTCGCCGTCGAAGCCGAAGAGGATCTCGGTGCGGCGGTCGTCGCCGAAGCGGTCGACGATCTCGTCCAGCTCGTCGGAGATGATCGTGCGCTGGCGCTCGGGGCTCGCGAGGATCGACTTGTAGTCCTCGATCTCGGCCTGGATCCTGTCGTGCTCATCGATGATCTTCTGGCGCTCGAGAGCGGCGAGGCGGCGCAGCTGCATGTCGAGGATGGCGCGCGACTGCACCTCGTCGATGTCGAGGAGCTCCATCAGGCCGTCGCGGGCCTCCTCGACGGTGGGGGAGCGGCGGATGAGGGCGATGACCTCGTCGAGCGCGTCGAGCGCCTTGAGGTAGCCGCGCAGGATGTGGATCCGCGCCTCGGCCTCGTCGAGCAGGTACTGCGTGCGGCGGACGATGACCTCGACCTGGTGGTCGACCCACGCGCGGATGAAGCCGTCGAGCGAGAGCGTGCGCGGGATGCCGTCGACGATCGCGAGCATGTTCGCGCCGAAGTTCTCCTGCAGCGGGGTGTGCTTGTAGAGGTTGTTCAGGACGACCTTCGCGACCGCGTCGCGCTTGAGCACCACGACGAGGCGCTGACCGGTGCGACCCGAGGTCTCGTCGCGGATGTCGGCGATGCCGGAGACCCGGCCGTCCTTGACCAGCTCGGCGATCTTGATCGCGAGGTTGTCGGGGTTCACCTGGTACGGCAGCTCGGTGACGACGAGACAGGTGCGGCCCTGGATCTCCTCGATCGAGACGACCGCGCGCATCGTGATCGAGCCGCGGCCCGTGCGGTACGCGTCCTGGATGCCGCGGACACCGAGGATCTGCGCGCCGGTGGGGAAGTCGGGGCCCTTGATCCGCTGCAGGAGCGCCTCGAGCAGCTCCTCGCGCGACGCCTCCGGGTTCTCGAGCGCCCACTTGGCACCCGACGCGACCTCGCGGAGGTTGTGCGGCGGGATGTTGGTGGCCATGCCGACCGCGATGCCGACGGAGCCGTTGACCAGCAGGTTCGGGAAGCGCGCGGGGAGGATCGCCGGCTCGCGCGTGCGGCCGTCGTAGTTGTCCTGGAAGTCGACGGTGTTCTTGTCGATGTCGCGGACCATCTCGAGTGCCAGCGGGGCCATCTTGGTCTCGGTGTAGCGGGGGGCCGCCGCGCCGTCGTTGCCGGGAGAGCCGAAGTTGCCCTGGCCGAGCGCGAGCGGGTAGCGGAGGCTCCACGGCTGCACGAGGCGCACGAGCGCGTCGTAGATGGCGGAGTCGCCGTGCGGGTGGAACTGGCCCATCACGTCGCCGACGACGCGGGAGCACTTCGAGAACGCCTTGTCGGGGCGGTAGCCGCCGTCGTACATCGCGTAGATCACCCGGCGGTGGACGGGCTTGAGCCCGTCGCGCACCTCGGGCAGCGCACGCCCGACGATGACGCTCATCGCGTAGTCGAGATAGGAGCGCTGCATCTCGAGCTGCAGGTCGACCGGCTCGATCTTGTCGTGCCCGTGGATCACCACACCGGTCTCGGTGACGATGTCCTCGCCGTCGGCCGGTCCGGTGGGGGTGTCTGATTCGTCTGCCATGATCTCTGTCTTCTCAGGTGGGTCCGGGCCCCGGGTCGTGACGGGGGGCGGGTCGCGCCGGGTGTCAGTGTTCTCGTCGCCGGCCGCTGAGGCCGCTGTGTGGTGCTTGCCGGGAATGCGACCCGTTGAGTGTCGCCGTCACGTCTTCGAGGTGGTCGCGGCGGCGGTCCACTGGACCGCCGGGCTGCCGCCTTTCGAAGGACGTGAGATTCCTCGCCATCCTTTAGATGTCGAGGAATCTCACGTCCTTCGCATTTTTCTGGATGAAGGAGCGGCGGGACTCGACGTCCTCGCCCATCAGGGTCGAGAAGATCTCGTCGGCCGCGGCCGCGTCGTCGAGGGTGACCTGGAGGAGGGTCCGCGTCGCGGGGTCCATCGTGGTCTCCCACAGCTCCTTGTAGTCCATCTCGCCGAGGCCCTTGTAGCGCTGGATGCCGTTCTCCTTGGGCATGCGCTTGTTCGAGGCGGAGCCGTGCGCGATCAGCGCGTCGCGCTCGCGGTCGCTGTAGACGTACTCGTGCGGCGAGTTCGACCACTTGAGGCGGTACAGCGGCGGCTGGGCGAGGTAGACGTAGCCGAGGTCGATCAGCGGCCGCATGTAGCGGAACAGCAGGGTCAGCAGCAGCGTCGTGATGTGCTGGCCGTCGACGTCGGCGTCGGCCATCAGGATGATCTTGTGGTACCGCGCCTTATCGGGGTTGAAGTCCTCGCCGATGCCCGCGCCGAACGCCGTGATCATCGCCTGGACCTCGTTGTTGCCGAGGGCGCGGTCGAGCCGCGCCTTCTCCACGTTGAGGATCTTGCCGCGCAGGGGGAGGATCGCCTGCGTCTCGGGGTTGCGGCCCTGGACGGCGGAGCCGCCGGCCGAGTCGCCCTCGACGATGAAGATCTCGGAGATCGACGGGTCCTTCGACTGGCAGTCCTTGAGCTTGCCGGGCATGCCGCCGCCCTCGAGGAGCCCCTTGCGGCGCGCGGTCTCGCGGGCCTTGCGCGCGGCCATCCGCGCGGAGGCCGCCTGGATCGCCTTCCGGATGATGTCCTTGGCCTGGTTGGGGTTGCGGTCGAACCAGTCGGCGAGCTGCTCGCCGGCGACCCGCTGCACGAACGCCTTGGCCTCGGTGTTGCCGAGCTTGGTCTTGGTCTGGCCCTCGAACTGCGGCTCGCCGAGCTTGATCGACACGACGGCGGTGAGGCCCTCGCGGATGTCGTCGCCGGAGAGGTTCTCGTCCTTCTCCTTGAGCAGGTTGTTCGCGCGCGCGTACTTGTTGACGAGGGTCGTCAGCGCGGCGCGGAATCCCTCCTCGTGTGTGCCGCCCTCGTGCGTGTTGATCGTGTTCGCGTAGGTGTGCACGCTCTCGGTGTACGCGGTGGTCCACTGCATCGCGACCTCGAGGGAGATGCGGCGCTCGGTGTCCTCCGACTCGAAGTCGATGATCTCCGAGTGCACGAGGTCCGACTTCTTCAGCGAGTTGATGTACTCGACGTAGTCGACGAGGCCCTTCTCGTAGAGGAAGACGTCGGTGCGCGGACCGGAGGTCTCGTCCTCGCCCACGCCCTCGAACTCGACCTCCTTCTCGTCCGTCAGCGCGATGCGGAGGCCCTTGTTGAGGAACGCCATCTGCTGGAAGCGCGCGCGGAGCGTCTCGTAGTCGAACTCGACGGTCTCGAAGATGTCGGCGTTGGGCCAGAAGGTGATGGTGGTGCCGGTCTCGTCGCTGGCCTCGCCCTTCGCGAGCGGTGCCTCGGGCACGCCGTCGGCGAAGGTCATCCGGTAGACGGCGCCCTGGCGCTTCACCTCGACCTCGAGGCGGGTGGAGAGGGCGTTGACGACGGAGGAGCCGACGCCGTGCAGACCGCCGGAGACCGCGTAGCCGCCGCCGCCGAACTTGCCGCCGGCGTGCAGCACGGTGAGGACGAGCTCGACCGTCGAGATGCCCTCGGTGGGGTGCATGTCGACCGGGATGCCGCGGCCGTTGTCGACGACGGTGAGACCGCCGTCGGCGCGCACGACGACCTCGATGTTGTCGCAGTGGCCCGCGAGCGCCTCGTCGACGGCGTTGTCGACGATCTCGTAGACCAGGTGGTGCAGACCGCGCGGGCCGGTCGAGCCGATGTACATGCCGGGGCGCTTGCGGACCGCCTCCAGGCCCTCGAGCACCTGGATCTGGTTCGCGCCGTAGTCGCCGGACGACTTCGTCGACATGCTCTCGTGCGGGGCGTCGACGGGAGCGGAGGGGCCGGTGGAGCCGTTCGCGTCCAGGTCGTTCGCTGCGGGTGACGTGGAGTCGGTCGGCTCGGGTGTCATAGCTGTGGAGTTCTCCTCTGACGGTCCGTCGCGGCGCGCCCGCGGATCTGGAGATCACGCGCGCGGTGTCGACGCTGCGGTTCGGCGGCCCTCCATTCTATCGCGCGGGAGGCGGTGACGCGGCGCTCAGTGGCGATCTGACGAACGTTTTCCGCGGGGTCGACCGAAAATGCGTCCTCAGCCGTAGGTATCGCGCGGACCACGCCCTGGAATCGACCTGGGGCCCTTTTTCCAGTTCGGGACGTCGGGCCCCTGGAAACGGATCGCGGTGATGCCCGCGTCGGGGTGGTTCACCGCGATGTGGTTCATGATCTCGATCCGCATCAGCCGGAGCTGCGTCGACCAGGCCGTCGACTCGCACGCCACCGTGAGGACGCCGTCGACCACGCCGACCGGAGCGGAGTGCTTGGCGGTCTCCTCGCCGGCGATCGCCGTCCACGAGGAGATGAGGTCGCCCTGCGCGAGCGGGGCGGTCCAGCCGAGCTTCACCGTGAGAGAGGAGAGCACGTCGCCGAGGTCGTGCGGATCTCGGCCGCCGCCGAACGGGGCGGCGTCGCCCTTCGGCTCGGCCCGGTCGACGGTCTTCCGGATGCGCCGAGGGGCGTCGCCGCCGAAGACCTCCTTGAGGTGCTGGTAGACGCGTGCGGCCTCGGAGTCGGGGGCCGGGGCGGCGCGGCGGGGGGAGTCAGCCATCGTTCGGCTCCCCGTCGGGATCGGGGACGGGTGCGGGAGCGGCGTCCGGGACGGCGTCGGACTCGACGATGCGTCCCGCCTCGATCCGGACCGTGTGCGCCGCCAGAGCCGGAGGCACGTCGTCGAAGACCGCGGCGGTGATCAGCACCTGCTCGTAGTCGGCGACCACGGCGGCGAGCCGCTCGCGACGGCGGGCGTCCAGCTCGGCGAAGACGTCGTCGAGCATCAGGACCGGGTCGCCCATCGGCGAGTCCCGGCGGAGCAGCTCGGCCGCCCCGAGCTTGAGCGCGAGCGCGAACGACCAGCTCTCGCCGTGGCTGGCGTAGCCCCTGGCCGGCAGGTCGTTCAGCTCGAACTGCACGTCGTCGCGGTGCGGGCCGACGAGCGAGATCCCGCGGTCGAGCTCGCGCCGCCGCCCGGAGAGGAGCGCGGCCGAGAACGTTCCGGCGAGCTCCGCCGATGCGACGGGGGAGGAGGACGCGGACGGGTCGACCGGCTCGTCCTCGTCGTCGACCGCGCCGGCGATGCTCAGGCGCGAGCGCAGCAGCGGACGCTGATCCGCGCCGGCGACCGACTCGTAGGCCGAGCGGACCGGTCCGCTCAGCTCCTCGACGAGGGTCAGGCGCGACTGCATGATCTCGGTGCCGAGGGCGACCAGCCGCTCGTCCCAGATGTCGAGCGTGCCGAGCTTCGCGGGATCGCGGACGCCGCTCGCGCGCGCGGACTTGAGGAGGGAGTTGCGCTGGCGGAGCACCCGCTCGTAGTCGGCCTGCACGGCGCTCATCCGCGGGGAGCGGAGGACGACCAGCTGATCGAGGAAGCGGCGGCGCGCGGACGGGTCGCCGCGGATGAGGAGGAGGTCCTCCGGCGCGAAGAGGACGCTCGAGAAGAAGCGGCGGAGCTCTCGCGGCTTGATGCCGCCGCGGTTGATCTGCGCTCGGTTGGGGGAGGAGCGGTTGATCTGCACCTCGGCGAGGAGGTCGCGCTCGCCGTTGCGGAGGCGGGCGCGGATCACCGCACTGTCCTGACCCGCGCGGATCAGAGCCTGGTCGGTGGACACGCGGTGCGAGCCGAGGGTGGAGAGGTAGCCGAGCGACTCGACCAGGTTCGTCTTGCCCTGGCCGTTGCGTCCGACGAACAGGTTGGGGCCGGGCGCGAGCGCGACGTCGACGGAGGCGTAGTTGCGGAAGTCGCTCAACGCCAGCTGCGTCACCTGCACGCGCTCACCTCCTCCTCCACTCTGCCCGATGCCGCCGGCCGTGGCGCCGGGTCTCGATACGCCGCCCCGCGGCTACTCGACCAGCACGCAGGGGACGACGACCCGGCGACCGACGTCTTTGCGACGTGGGTCTCGATACGCCGCTCCGCGGCTACTCGACCAGCATGCAGAGGGCGCGCCCCGTGCAAGGTGCAGGCGGCCGGAGGCCCGCCGCGACCATGACAGCATGCCTGCGTCATGGTGGCGGCGGGCCGCAGATCGCCGTCCGCGACCGGCTCTGCGGGACGCCACGGCTTCGAGAAGCCGACCGCCGTTGAGGACCGCCTCGGCGGTCCTCAACCCGTCGACTCAGTCGACGGCTTTGACGGAGTGCCCGCCGAACTGGTTGCGGAGCGCCGCGACGGCCTTCATCGCGGGGGAGTCCTCCTGGCGGGAGACGAAGCGGGCGAAGATCGAGGCGCTGATCGTGGGGACGGGGACGGCGTTGTTGATGGCCTCCTCGATGGTCCAGCGGCCCTCGCCGGAGTCCTGGACGTAGCCCTCGATGTGCTCGAACTCCGGGTCCTGCTCGAGCGCGCGGACGAGCAGCTCGAGGAGCCAGGACCGGACGACCGTGCCGCGCTGCCAGGCCTTGAAGGTGCCGGTGACGTCCTTGATGATGTCCTTGCGGGTGTCGAGGAGCTCGTAGCCCTCGGCGAACGCCTGCATCAGCGCGTACTCGATGCCGTTGTGCACCATCTTCGCGTAGTGGCCGGCGCCGACCTCGCCGACGTGGACGAAGCCCTCCTCGCGGGGGCCCTCGGGGCGCAGCGCGTCGAAGACGGGCATCGCGTAGTCGACGAGCTCCTTCGGGCCGCCGACCATCAGGCCGTACCCGTTCTCGAGGCCCCAGACGCCGCCGGAGACGCCGGCGTCGATGTAGTGGATGCCCTTGGGCTTCAGCAGCGCATCGTGCTTGAAGTCCTCGGTGAAGCGGGAGTTGCCGCCGTCGATGACGAGGTCGCCCTCGCTGAGCTTCTCGGAGAGGTCGGTGACGACCGCGTCCGTGATCGCGCCGGCGGGAACCATCACCCAGACGATGCGCGGCGCGGGAAGGGCGGCGATCATCTCGTCGAGCGAGGCGGCGTCCGAGACGTCGGGGTTGCGGTCGTAGCCGGTGACCTCGACGCCCTTCTCCCGGAGGCGGGAGCGCATGTTGTCGCCCATCTTGCCGAGTCCGACGAGTCCGATGTGCATGGTGAACCTTCCTGGGATTCGATGTCCGGCGGGCGGGTGCTCGCCGGGAGCAGGGCGGTCGCGGCGCTGCGATCGGGGTGTCAGCGGGTGGGGAGTCAGCGCAGGAGCAGGTTGGGCTGCAGCAGGTAGCGGTAGCTGTCGTTGCCCGGCTGCTCACGGGAGGTCTGCGCCGTGATCAGGACCGGCCCCGGCTTGTTCGGGTTCTCGGTCTTGGTGAAGGCGATCCGCACGAACTCCGAGTGCACGGCGGCGAGCCCGTCGAGCAGGAACTGCGGCTTGAGGGAGACGACGACGTCGGTGCCGGTGACGATGGCGTCGATCGACTCGGAGGCCTGCGCCTGCTCGGAGCCGATGGCCTCGAGGGTCAGCCCGTCGCTGCTGAAGCTGAAGCGCAGCGCTGCCTCGCGCTCGAGGACGAGGGAGACGCGGCGGGTCGCCTCGATGAGGTCGCTCGTCGCCATCACCGCGTAGTTCTCGACGGCGGCGGGGAAGAGCCGCTTGACGGGCGGGAAGTTGCCCTTGATCAGGAGCGAGGTGACGGTCTTGCGGTCGGCCGTGAAGGCGATCAGCTCGCGCTCGTCGCGCTGCGTGATCGCGACGGAGACGGTGCCGGAGTGGCTGAAGGTCTTGCCGACCTCCTGGAGCGTCCGCGCGGGCACGAGCGCGGTGAGCGGCTGGCTGGGGGCGGCGTTGTCGCCGTTGTCCCAGTCGATCTCGCGGACGGCCACGCGGTAGCGGTCCGTGGCGACGAGGCCGATCGTGTTCTCGGTGATCTCGAGCTGCACACCGGTGATGACGGGGGTGACGTCGTCGCGCGAGGCGGCGACGGCGACCTGCGAGATCGCAGCGGAGAAGGCGTCAGCGGGGACGAGTCCGGTGGACGCGTCGATCTCGGGGATGCTCGGGTACTCCTCCACGGGCATCTGGAGCAGGGTGAAGTGCGCGGAGCCGGCCGAGACCGAGACGCGCGACTCCTCCGTCGCCACGCGCACGGGCGCGTTGGGCAGGCGGTTCGCGATGTCCGCGAGCAGGCGGCCCGAGACGAGGACCGTTCCGGTCTCCTCGACGTCGGCGGCGATCTGCGTCTGCGCGGAGACCTCGTAGTCGAACGAGGAGAGCGTGAGGCCCTCGGCCGTCGCCTCGATGAGGATGCCCGAGAGGATCGGCAGAGTCGTGCGCTGCGGCAGCAGCTTGACCGCGAACGACACCGCCTCGCTGAAGACATCGCGGTTGGCTTGGAACCTCACGAGAACACCCCTGACGAGTCGTGGACGAAGACCGACGCCCATCGTACTCGTCAGCTCCGGCGTGCCCGGAAGCACGACGCCCGCCCGGCACCGCCGAGCCCTGTGGAGAGGTTGCCGGTCCGCCCCTGATTAAAGAGAGAACTGCGTTAACAGTGTTAACACGTGTGGAAACTGTGGAAAACGTCCGGGGCCCCTACTGCCGACTGCGATGCGGACCGGGTCGGGGTGTGGAGGGAGTGTGAGCGCGCTCGTGGACGGGCTGTGGAGGGATCCGGCCGGGTGGTCGCGAGTGCACAGGCGGCTATCCGGAGCGCACAGTTCGAGGGCGGTTGTCCACAGTTATCCACAGGTTGCTCACACGTGTGGAAATCGACCGAGATCGTTCGATGTGGCGAACGAGGGCGGGCGTGGCGGGGTGTCGGCCGGGGTGCATCGGGATCTGGCGTCACCGGGAGGGGTGGGTCTCGATACGCCGCTGCGCGGCTGCTCGACCAGCATGGAAGGGCCGCTGTGCGGCTGCTCGACCAGCATGGAAGGGCCGCTGTGCGGCTGCTCGACCGGAGGGAGGGAGCAGCCGGCGGCCTCGGGGTCAGCGGTTGGTCTTGATGCGGGTGGTCAGCTCGGTGACCTGGTTGTAGATGCTGCGGCGCTCCTTCATGAGCTCCGAGATCTTCTTGTTCGCGTACATGACGGTGGTGTGGTCGCGGTTGCCGAACAGCTGGCCGATCTTGGGCAGCGAGAGGTTCGTCAGCTCGCGGCAGAGGTACATCGCGATCTGGCGGGCTGTGGCCACCGCCTGCGAGCGCGACGAGCCGTAGAGGTCGTCGACCGTCAGCTTGAAGTAGTCCGCGGTGTGATTGATGATGTCGACCGGCGAGATGACGTTGTCCTCGTCGAGCGTGATCAGGTCCTTCAGCACCGTCTGCACCAGGGCCATGTCGACCGGCGTGCGGTTGAGGCTCGCGAAGGCGGTGACGCGGATCAGCGTCCCCTCCAGTTCGCGGATGTTGCTCGACACCTTCGACGCCATGAACTCGAGGATGTCGTCGGGGACCAGCAGCTTCTCGCTGACGGCCTTCTTGCGCAGGATCGCGATGCGGGTCTCGAGGTCGGGCGCCTGCACATCGGTGATCAGGCCCCACTCGAAGCGCGAGCGCATCCGGTCCTCGAAGCCCGTCAGTGCCTTCGGCGGCAGGTCGGACGTGATGACGACCTGCTTGTTGTGATCGTGCAGCTGGTTGAAGGTGTGGAAGAACGCCTCCTGCGTCTCCGCCTTGCCCTGCAGGAACTGGATGTCGTCGATCAGGAGGATGTCGACGTTGCGGTACCGGCCGTGGAACGCATTGCCGCGGTTGTTCGCGATCGAGTTGATGAAGTCGTTCGTGAACTCCTCGCTCGACACGTAGCGGACGCGGATGCCCGGGTAGAGGCTCATCGCGTAGTGGCCGATGGCGTGCAGGAGGTGGGTCTTGCCGAGCCCGGAGTCGCCGTAGACGAAGAGCGGGTTGTAGGCCTTGGCCGGCGCCTCGGCCACGGCGACCGCGGCCGCGTGCGCGAAGCGGTTCGAACCGCCGATGACGAAGTTGTCGAAGCTGTACTTCGGGTTCAGCCGGGTGTCGGTGGCCGGCACCGTGCGCAGCTCCTCGACGACGCGCACCGGCGGGGCCACCGTGGCGGAGGAACCGGTGACGGGCTCGAACGGGTTCATCGAGTCGGACGACGGCGAGCTCATCGGCTCGTGCTCGATGTCCGGGTTCACCACGAAGGCGAACGTCGTGACGCCGAAGGAGTCGTCGAGCGCGCCGATCGCGCTGAGCAGGGGGACGCGGACGCGGTGCTCGAGCATGCCGCGGGTGAACTCGTTCGGGACCTCCAGATAGAAGGTGCCGGCCATGATGCCCTTCGGCTCGACGAGCGAGACGAAGCCGTACATCGGGGCGGTGATGCGCTCGTCCTGCGAGAGGGCGCCGCGGATCACGTTCCACGCGTCGATCATCGACGTGTCGTCAGGCAT